>BPGO01000004.1 GCA_026003075.1 Fimbriimonadales bacterium
TTGACAGCCCATAAGGGTACAATTGCACTATGACGCGCGAGGAGCTGCTGCAGCGGATTGTGGTAGACCCTGACCTCTGCTTCGGCAAGCCCTGTATTCGGGGACATCGTATCTGGGTCGCGCTCATCTTAGACCTGCTGGCGAGCGGGATGAGCGTCGAGGACATCCTGCGCGAATATCCGCAGCTGGAAGAGGCGGACATTCGCGCTTGCCTTGCCTACGCCGCCGAGATGGCGCGTGAACAGATTATGGCGGTCGGTTGATGCGTCTCAAGCTCGATGAGAACCTGGGGGAAAGCGCGGTGCTGCGCTTGCCCGCCCAAGCCAGTCTGCAGGACATCCTTGCGTTGGCGCGTTCACTGATTGCAGGGCTGAAATCAACCCCTATTGAAGGGCAGCTCTGGATTGTCCAGCGTGGGCGTATTCGGAGGTATTCAGGGCGTTAGCCTGAATCGCCTCTTTTTCCGAAGCGGGCGTGTTTGCTGGCGCCCTCAGCCGAAACTGGCGGTAATTGCAAGAGGGTATCGCTCCTTCTTGTTTTGTTTAATTGGTTCCAAACCTATAGATTGGGGAGAGCGGTGGCCAGATCCCAGGTCCTACCCTCCACTTCCCTTGCAGGGGGTAGAGCCTCTCCCCACTCGTTGTTTCAAGCAATACAAGTTCAAAATCGAGCCGTTTTTCATCTTGCGGATAGAACCGTTTGAGTTCGGGCTCCACGGGAACAAAACGCGCTCCGATAAACAGCGCCCACCGACCCTCCTGCGACACATCTTGAGGAAAAATCCGCCCCCATGGGTGTTCCCACGACCTCAACAAGCATTGAGAGCGTCCCTCGCGCCACTGCAGATAGAGATCGGGGCGGTCATCCCACCCATCGTGCGCGTTTCGTAGAACCCCAAACGGGGCTACCTTCAAGCGCATCCGATTATCACGCGAATAGGCATACACCTTGTTGCCCTGATCCAGAGGAGACGCGAGCCGAAAGTGTGGGTTCAGCAAATCCCAACGGGTGTGAATCTGCTGCGCCTCCTGCTGCGTCAAGCGACGACGCTGGCGAGCGATTACATCCTGAACATAGTAAGCCACTTCGAAGTGAGGGCGTTTGCCTTTTATGACGCTGTACCACACCCGACGGCTATCGGGATACCAACCGAAAATGCTTACACTGTCTTTTGCAAGGGACCACTGCTTCTCGCGCTGTACCTCAAAGCACCTTAGGGAGCCATCCACCAAATTTTTACCGACCAGATAGCGGCTGTTAGGGGAGAACCGACATTGATAATATTCGCCGACCTTCGAAAGTTTCCGGAACTTGGGCTTGCCGACCTCACCGAGATAGGTACGGTCGCCAGTCATGTAGTAATAGCGGTAGTCAGGTGAAAAACCATCATCGCGGAACTCTATATCTCCGATAACGAACAGTTTTTTGAAAGTAATCTGCCCTTTTTCGAGTCTGTAGGAGCGCAGCTCGTACCAATCTGGTGGGCGGTAGTAATCATTCTCGTTCAGCGGCGTCTTGCGAATTGCCTGCATCGCTTCCCAGCAAATAGGGGGTATCTGTTCCGTTGATGGCTCTTTGGCAAATAACATCGGGATCACCTCCGAAGATCAATTGAGACAGTTCTTTCACGATACCATCGCTCGGGCTGAAGATAGGTCGCTCTTACAATGGTATCGTTAGGAAAGTTTCGCACCTCATCGGTTATGTCCGGAGTCCACCACTGCCAGCCGCCTTGACGGTAGACCTGCATCACGGGATAGAGATCCTGAATATCGAAAAGTGGCTGGTAGGCAACACCGAGGTTGAGCAGATAGGAACCACTCAATTCGTAGCCAAATGGGTCGTTTTCACCTATGCCGTTTTGAGCAATAGAAATTACTCGCCGAACCCTAACCCCTGTGTTGGGCACGGCACGCGCACGAGCTACGAAAAGATGCTCCAAGACATACTCCTCAGGCTCACCCAAAAGCACTCGATACACTACCACATGGAGCTGAACTATCTTGGCACGCCCAATAGGGAGCAGATCGAGGTCAACATAGAAGCCGTAATAGGCTTCTTGCCCCAGTTGGTCATACCGAATATGGTTCTTGGGATTATTTGAATCGCCTACGATAGGAAAGTATCGTTCATCTTTCCCTTCTCGAACCTTTAGATAAGGAACCCATCGGTCGTAGGAAGGCGCACCATATTCCTCCCCTGTCTGTCGATGTCTATTTCCCCGCCCCGCGGGGTGAAAAGCAATACCACCTTCCATGTCTACATTCCCGAAAGCGATCCCGAAGTAGACATGCGGAGTGTCTCTCGTGGAAGCATGTGTGGCTGGATTGACATGAATGTAGAAAATATTCAAGGAAGGATTTCTGGGGGGAGGGATAAAGAAGCGTCCTCGCGTTCCTGTGCTTTGCGAGGGTCCACTCGTTCTCACTCGGCGGTAAGGACCTGTATGATCTTTTCCTACGCGCTGCGTGGGTTGAAGCAAAAGTCCATCCACTGTTTCAATCGTGCTCGCCGACTCGTTGAAGACAAATGGCGCAGTGGCTTGAGCCTGACGACCTTCACCACTGATTTCTGTGTAGTACCGCCCCTCGGGAGACACCACACTCAGGTCGCCGAACGGGTAACCCAAAGCTTGACGGATTGCGGGGATGATTTGATTGACATCCTCACTATCCCACGGGATTGCCCCCACATGGGGCACGGCACTATCCTCCTCCGAAGGCGCACTCCAGACCCCGTTGTACTCCGCCTCCACCACAAAATAGTACTCCTGATCCGAAACCAATCCCTCTACCGTAAACCGACGCGCATCCGCAGGCAGCACGCCCGACGCATTCGGGTACACCCCGCTTGCCGTACCCCAGCGCACCCGATACCCTGTCGCGCCTCGGCACCTCGTCCCAATACACCGTCACTTTGTTCGCTCCCGTCGGCGCCGCAAAAACCCACGGCGCCTCCGTAATGATTCTACCCTCCGTCCGCAACCAGCGACCCGCATCGGCAGGAAACGCCCGCACCGTGTAGACCCCCACGGGGAGGTTGGTTAGCTCTACCTGCGTGTCGGAACCCCCCACCGAGAAGGTGTACTCATAAATCGGAACATTCGGGTCGTTCTCGCTGCCCACAGGCTTGACCTGCACCTTCACGGGTTGATCTGCACCTGACCAATCGCCCAAACGCACAGTCAGGGACACACGAAACACTCCCGACGCAGATGCCCCTTGCTGCCCTTGATTGAACATCGTAATCAACAGATCGGCATCATCCACACTGCCATCGCCGTTCAGGTCTTCGGGACAGCCCGATGGACACGATTGCCCCATCACAAACAATACGGCTAACAGATCCGCATCGTCAATCGTGCTATCGCCGTTCACATCGCCATTGGTCAGGATGAGGGTTGGCGTTTGCGCCAGGCTCCACCCAAGCGTTCCTACGAGCAACCCCATCGCCCAAAGCCGCCGAACAGTTTTCATCCCGCAGAACCTCCTATCTCCCAAAATCACCATTTTTGGGGAAAATCGGCAAAATCAGATATTTTTGCGGGGTGAACGGTTTTGCTCATTTCTGCCCACCCGCCACGCGACGACCGCTCCCTGACAGTAGAAATGTCTAAAGGGGTAGAGGTCTAAAAAACAGCGGGGCAGGAAGGACATTATGCCCCCATCCTGCCCTGCTGCTGGAAATAGGGGTTTAACACCCCTGCCCGAAGTTGAACAGCACGATTAACAGGTCGGCGTCGTCGACGATGCCGTCTTTATTGATATCCTCGTGGCGGGTGTAGCCAGTGCCCGGTGTACCAAAGGCGAATAGTACGGCTAATAAGTCGTTATCATCGATGCAGCTGTCGCCGTTCGTATCGCCCTCACGCCAAGTGTCCAGCATAAATGCCTCGTCTTGGGCTTCCCCTGGAGGGCGGCTGTACCAGCGTCCCCTTCCGACAATATAACGCCCATCAGCAGAAAGCGAATATGCTCTCTTCAACATCCCCCCGCTAACTCCTGCATAGATTGCGTTCAAGTCTTCTACCTGAGTGGTCGCCGTCTCCAAACGCCACCGCAGTGCTTTTCCAGCGCCACCAGCGTCATATCCAACTATGATATTGCCTCGAATGGCGACGGCGTAAGCGGGCGAGGAGGCATTGAGCCTGGCCAAGGGTTCAGCGATCCAGTTGTTCGCCGCGCGCCACATCACCGGGTAGTCGATATCAGTATCGATGTACCCCACTGCCACCATGCCATCCTCTGACAGATCCCCTACATAAGTATTGTCGCCAAGATAAATCTGAGAAATCTCACCGTTTGGGTGAAGAATCCAGATCCCGGAACCCCTCCGGGATCCATTGCTGAAAGCAGCATAGATAGCAATCGTCTTTGCATCCTCGGAAATAGCGGTTGCCTGTCCATAATACAAAAAGGGGAGTCCGGGATACGCCACCACGGTAATCGGGTTATTGCCAAGTTCCCAAACTGCAGGATCTGGCAAATCCCACCGAGATCCCCCTGCAGGCGTTGCTCTGCCTACTGCGTGTGTGGCGCTGCGATTCATATCAACCGCAGTAGCAAAGTATGGTATATTGGGCAGGAAAAACCGTGCGCCGCTCACAGCATCCCATACAAATCCAGTGTCGATTTGGCGGCACGCTGGATCACAAACTACCCTCACGATATTTCCGAGGATGACAGACCCGTCTCGAGAGACACGGATTGCAGATGATTGCCGGATCGTTGGATGGTTCAAATCTAAGACGCGCTGGATGGTCCCCTCGTATGGATGCCATACCACATCATACCACCATCCCTGCACCGCCTCATACTCAGATCTACCTACGACGACCCGTCCGTCTTCAGAGACATCATAGGCTGCACTTGGACGCTCCTCCCCATAGTAGGGTGGATACAGAGTACCCAGCCAGTAAACTCGCTGGGCGTTGAGCGCCAACACGCTGTCCAGCAGGAGTAGAATCAGCAACGCCGTGCGTACACTAATCATCGCCACGCATTTACTTGCCTTCGTCATTCGTTGCTTCTGTTGCATCTTCGTATACCTCCAATAATAGAATCCCCCGAAAGGGGCAAAATGTGACAGGGGGAAGGGGCAATTTGGGGGGAAATTGGGCAAAATCAGGTATTTTTGCGGGGTGAATGGTTTTGCTCCTTCACTCCACCCCCAGCAGTTGGCGCAAACGGTGGCGGGCGCGGCGCAACCGCTGACGCAGGCAATCCTCCCGAACGCCCCACTCCTGCACCAAATCCTTGACCGAACAGCCCTCCCCATCACACCGCCAGAGCAATTCCCGATCCGCAGGCGACAGCCGTTCCAACGCCTCGCGCAACGCCAGCGCCTGAACCGAGGGCGGCTCTACGGCGTAGCCCATAGTCTCTTCCATAGGCACGGTGGCGCACTGTTGCCGTAGGATCAAAAAATCTGCCAAGACGCCCCACAGCACACAACGGTAGTAAGCTTCGGAAAGCACACCCCCACGCTGAAGAACCCGCAGCAGGCGCAGGCGCATCTCCGCCGCGCAATCTTCAGCGTCTGCTGCGCTGAGCCCTTTTCCGCGATAAAAATGCATAGCGCTGTTATGCCAGCGTTGAACCGCTTCGATAACTTCGGTGGGCAGCTCCATGGCTTACCTCCATAAGTCATATTACTAATACACCAGTTCTACGAAGAATCCTGCTACTGGGAAGTCGAGGCTACTGGCGCTGTCTCAAGCCGTTATAGTGCGAAGGTATAATCCAGCCGATGATGCGCTACTATGAACTTGCGGAGCCGGAGTGTTGTCTGTATAATGTGGATGTTCTCCAAGCGTCGCTGGAGCCGAACTCTATCGATTTGATTGTCACTTCGCCGCCGTATAATGTGGCGGTTGTTTATGGCACGCATCGCGACGATCTGAGCTACACGGAATATCTCCAGTTTTGTGAGGCGTGGCTAGCACGCTGTTATGAGTGGCTCAAGCCGGATGGACGGTTCTGCCTTAATATTCCATTAGATAAAAACAAGGGTGGGCAGCAGAGCGTGGGCGCGGACATCACGACGCTTGCCAAACGCATAGGCTTTCACTATCACTCCACTATCGTATGGAACGAGGGGAACATCTCTCGTCGTACGGCGTGGGGGTCGTGGCTCAGCGCTTCTGCGCCCTATGTGATTGCCCCCGTGGAACTGATTGTAGTACTCTATAAGTACGAATGGAAGAAAACTTCTGGCTCAAAGCAGTCGGATATCACCACCGAAGAGTTCATGGAGTGGACAAATGGGTTATGGACATTCAATGGCGAAAGTCGCAAGCGCGTCGGACACCCTGCGCCCTTTCCGCTGGAACTGCCCAAACGCTGTATCAAGCTCTTCAGCTATGTGGGGGATGTCGTTTTAGACCCCTTTGCAGGCAGTGGAACCACCTTAATTGCCGCGTTAATGCATGGACGTCGCGCCGTTGGTCTTGAGATTGAGCCTGCCTACTGTGAGCTCGCTCGCCAGCGTATTGAAGAGTACCTCCGCTCACGCCAGTTAACGCTCGATATCGCTGAGGAGCGTGTTGTTTATGAGCCATAAACCACGAAAAACAATTCGCCAACTGGTGCAAGAGTACTTCCAACAGCATCCGAATCAAGACCTCGAACACGGACCTGTCGTGGATTGGGTCACAGAGCAGTGGATGCTACAAGGAAGTAAGACGCCGCCACGAGATCCGTGGCGCACGATGCGCAAGCTCCATCAGGAAGGTTGGCTCATCAAGGTTCGCAAAGGCGTCTATCGATACGACCCTGAAACGGCTGGCAAGATAGCGCTGGACGATTTTACGCCTGAACAGAAGCAGATAATCTTGGAACGCGATAACTACCGCTGTGTCATCTGTGGCAAGGGAAAAGCAGACGGTGTTGAATTGCATGTAGACCACATCAAGCCTCGCCATCTGGGTGGGCAGTCTGTGGTAGAAAATGGTCAGACGCTATGCGCTCAGTGTAATTTCCGCAAGAAGGTCTATAAACAAACAGAAACGGGCAAACGCATGTTTATACGCCTGCTTGAGTTAGCCGAACGCGAAGGCGATGAGAAAACAGCGCGTTTTTGCAAGGCAGTGCTGAAAGTTTACGAAGAACACGGTGTTAACGATCATATTCGTTGGGAAGATTAACGTTGTCCATACCCGCGAGGATGACCCCGCTTGGGGGGTAGCAGACTGAGGCGCACGCAGATACAACACACCGTTGGAACGTAAACGCACCAAACACACCGCGTTGACACTGCACAAACACAACTGCAGAAACTGCTTGCCGTTGCTGTATTTGGCGTCTGCGATAAACAGGTTGAGTGTCCTCTGGAAAAGAGGTTGTCGGGTTCTCACATCCCTGCTGGGGGACGTATTCGTTTTGGGGGTGGCGATTCCTGCTGGGGGCATCTTCTGTGTAAGGACTGTTGGGATTCCCTGTTGGATTGTTAAAACGGCTCTAAGTGCGACCAGCATTATTATCTGACTCAGATTTTCGTTCGCCCGTCCGATGGAACTAAACGCTAAACGATAGGGTATCATCAATTGAACCATCTTCCGTTGGATGCGAGTGTCGCCTTGAAGCGTCCGTCGTTCTGGAGGCAGGCGAGCGATGCAGGAGCATTCGGAACGCCTGGCGCAGGCGATTGCGCAGTCGCTGCGCTGGCTACGAATCCGCGATCTCTCAACTCGTGAACTGGCGCAGCGATTAGCAGCCAAAGGATACAGCGATTCGGAGACTCGCGACGCCATCGAATGGCTTCGCGCCGAAGGCTATCTCTCCGACGAGCGTCTGGCTCAGCGCTTGATCGAGCGCTACACCGAGGAGCAGCCCTCGGGTCGCCTGCGTATCGAGCAAGAGTTCGCCCGCCGCGGCTTACACCCGCCCCCCTTGGAGGGCGATGAGGAGAGCCGCGCCGTGCGCGCTCTTCAGGAGCGTTTCGGCGAGCCACCCGCCGTATCGACGCCGCGCGAAGCAGCACGCTGGTTCCGCTTCCTGGTGCAGCGCGGCTTCGAGCCCGAACTCGCTCAGAATGCCCTGCGCCGCTGGAACCCGCGCCTGAACGACGAACCCTAACCCAAATACGCTCAAGGAGGTTTACTATGGAACTCATATTCGGAGTTATAACCGTCGTTGTCGCGCTGGTCGCCGCAGGCGTAGGCTACTGGCTTGCCCGCTGGCGCATGCAACAGCGCATCTCCCTACATACCCAGCAACAAAACGCGGAAACCCAGCGCGTCTTAGACGCGACGCGACGCGAAATAGAGCAACTCACCCAACAACGCGCCCAACTCGAGCGTGAATGCGAAACCCTCAAACGCGAGGCAAGCCTGCAAGCCCGTGAAGAGGCGCATAAAATCATCGAACAAGCCGAACAGGAAGCCCGCGAGAAACGCGCGGAAATCCTGCGACTGGAACAACGCCTACTCCAGCGTGAGGAACTGCTCGAACACCGCTTCGAACTCCTCGAGCAAAAAGAGCATGCCCTCATGGAACGCGAGGCACTGCTCACCAAGAAACAGGGCGAGCTGCGTGAACTCATGCACCAGCGCCGATTCGAACTGGAGCGTATCAGCGGCATGAGCGCGGAGCAGGCACGAGAACTCCTGCTCAAAGAGATACGCGACGAAATCGAACACGAAGCCGCTATCCTCGCACGCCAAATCGAAGAAGACGCCCGACGCGACGCCGAGCGCCGCGCCCGCGAGGTGATCCTCGATACCGTGCAACGCTGCGTGGTCGATCATGTCGCGCAAAACACCATCACCGTCATCCACCTCCCCAGCGAGGATATCAAAGGGCGCATCATCGGGCGCGAAGGACGCAACATCCGCCACTTCGAGCATATCACGGGGGTCGATGTCATCATCGACGACACCCCCGAAGCGGTGGTATTATCCTCGTTTGAACCGATACGGCGCGAGATTGCTCGAATCACGATGCTGAACCTCATCAACGATGGGCGCATCCACCCCGCACGCATCGAAGAAGAGTACGAACGCGCCAAAAACGAGGTGGAGCGCCGCATCTGGCAAACAGGCGAGGAAGCCGTGCTGCAGGTCGGGCTGACAGGCGTTCACCCCGAAATCGTGCGCACCCTCGGAAAACTACGCTACCGCACTAGCTATGCTCAGAATGTGTTAGATCACTCCATCGAGGTAGCGATGCTGGCAGGGCTACTCGGCGCGGAGCTGAAACTCGACACGCGCGTCGTCAAACGCGCCGCGTTATTCCACGACATCGGTAAGGCGTTGGAGAACACCACCGAAGGTCCCCACGCGCTTATCGGCATGGAGTTCCTGCGTCGCTATGGCGAGAGCGAAATCGTCTGCAACGCCGTCGGCGCACATCACCACGATATCGAACCGGCCAGCCTGGAAGCCCATGTGGTGATTATCGCCGACTCGATCTCAGCAGCGCGCCCCGGCGCACGACGCGAATCGCTCCAGCAGTACCTGCGCCGCATGCAGGAGCTGGAGCGCATCGCGCTGAGCTTCGACGGCGTGGAGAAGGTGTACGCTATTCAAGCCGGACGCGAAGTGCGCGTCTTGGTCAAACCAAACGAGGTAGATGACCTACGCGCTCATCAACTCGCCCGCGACATCGCGCATAAAATCCAGTCCGAACTGGAGTACCCCGGACAGGTGAAGGTCACCGTCGTGCGCGAGGTGCGTGCGCATCATATCGCCCACTAAATCCAAAGCCTCGCTCCCACCGAGTGGGCGCGGGGCTTTGGCTGTAGCATCTTCGCACGGTTCACCTCTTCCGTCGTCGCAGCCCCAGCAAGCCCGTTAGCCCTACACCTAACGCAAGCATACTCGCTGGCTCTGGAGCCACTACCTTGGAGGAATCCCCACCCGGCAGACCCTGAATGTGAATCATCGCGCCTGTGTCCCCCCCAACAAAGTTGGACTCGGAAACACCGAACAGCTTGAAGGTGGAGCTACCTCCGGGCAAGAGGCGACTGGCTGGTGGACTTACTTTGAACCGAACCGAGGCGTTGAAGCTTAAGCCCGCATCAATATAGCCGCCAAAGCCTCCGATGCTCATAACATAGGGATCGCCTGCAAAATTAGAGCCAGTCGGCGCCGTGTTGAATTTGAGGTTGATCTCGCTGATGAACTGCCCTGACGCACTCAGGGGGCTATGGTTAAGGGTGATCTGGACGCCCCCAGTAATGTCTTGGATGGTCATCTTCGCCCACGGCGAGGTTCCACTGGGCGTACCCCCTGTGTAAACGGTGTTAAACACGAAACTCGTGGTTGCATGCGCGTTGATGACAAACAGTGTAACCATCACGCCGATCGCTATGAGTATGCTTTTGCATTTCATTGATTTACACCTCCTGTGTAGTGTTTTGAAGCTTAGACAAGCAAGAGATCCGAAGAACCCTCTACATACATAAGACTCAAAAAAAACACCCAAAAGCGGACATCTGCAAACATAAAGCGCAACTTCTGTGCCAAAGATGTCTATGAATAATCGCAAATCCAACAGGTTTCCGAAGCGAAACGCAAAGATACGGCGGGAGAAAAGAGCCAGCTCCTCGCGCCATTAGTCGTCGCTGCTGTGACAACAATCCGAACATCCCCGAAGCCTTTACCCACCCTTAACATCCTAATCGGCACGCTTCCTGCGGAGGCTCAACCATGCGCAGAAACGGCATCTACACCTTCCCCGAAACCACGGGACCGGATTACCGTCGCTAACCTCATACCTCCTCTCGGCAGCACGGGGCTGCCTCGCACTGTCTCTGAGTGCGGGACAGCCCCTGTCTGTTTGGACTGCCCTGCTCCTGGCCTGCACATGAGGGTTTCTATTCCGTTGCCGCCGAGACAGATTGAGGCTCTGAAGAAGTTTCTTGCAGGGCGGTGGACGGCGCCTCAGGCAGTTCCAAAAAATCTGCCTCGCCGTAGAAGAAATGGAGCAGGCGTTCCACAATAATCTTGAGAGTCGTGGCGACAGGCACAGCAAGCATCATACCCCAGATGCCCCAGTTCGCGCCGACCACAATCGCAATCAGCGCCCCCAGCGGACGCAAGCCCACTGCCCCACCCAGCAGACGCGGCGTAATGATGAGGTCAAACAGCGTGTTCACAACCATTGCCCCCACAACAACCGCAATCGCATGCCAGACCGTGCTGAGCGACACCACGAAAAAGAGTGGATGCGCCGGACCGAAAATCAGCGTGAACCCAAACGAGCTCAGTGCAATCAGAAACGCCCCTAAGTAGGGGATCGGGTAGAGAATCGCTGCCAAGACCCCCAGCAACACAGGGTTCGGCGCACCCACCAGCCAGTAAAAGAGCATGCTCGTCGCACCGTAGGCAAGCGCCGCGGTAACGATGCCCCGAATATAACGGAAAAAGAGCGCGCCAATCTCGCTCATCAGCTGACGTACCGCCGCCCGTTGCGCAGGCGGGACCATAAACAGGAAACTTCTCTGCAACGCCGGCATGTCCAGCAGAAAGAAGTACGCGCTCATCGGAATCAGAATAATCCAGAGCGCTTTGGAAAGCAACCCGAGCAGCGTGTTCAGAAACGAGTTGATATACTGCGCGGCGTTATCCAGAATGAATTGGTTCACGCGTTGCTGCATGCGGACGGTCAGTTCCTGTGCCAGTAAGTTCGGTTCTGTGGGCAATCCCAACCGCTTTAACAGCTCCGCGTTGCGCTCTATCAACTCGCGGCGTTTGGGAATCTCCCGCTGAAGGTAGCTCTGCGCATCGCTGACCCAGCGATTGACCACTTTGGTAATGTCCCCGTTGCCCTTCTGGTTGAAGGTCTGTAGAATTTCCTGCGTTTGGGTGTAGAAGGCAGGCGCGAGCATCAACCCCAACCCCAGTGTGAGCAATAAAAACGCGAGAAACACATTTAGGATGGCGCGTCCTCGGGAGTAGCCTTTACGGCAAAGCGCCTCCACGAACGGGTTCAGCAACAGCGCGATAACGCCCCCGATGAGAAACGGCGCCAGGGACGCCCGTACGACATACAGAAAGTAGAGGGCAGCGGCGATGACCGCTGCCCATGCCAAGTAGCGCCACATGGTTGCTTAGGCTTGATCTGGTTCGATCTCTTCGGCGACTTCGTGCGCCTTGCGCCCTATGCGCTCGCGCAAGTTGCGCACCGTCTCGCCGCTACGCTCGTAGACCTGCTGGCTTAGATCACGCACCTTGTCGCTGAGCTCGTGCAGTCGCTGGCTGAGGTCACCGCGAATCTCCTCGCCTGACTTGGGCGCGAACAGCAACCCAATCACGGCGCCGATTAGCACGCCCAACCCGATTCCTGCCAGTAGGTACAACACGCCACTGCGTTCATCATGGTTCTGCATGGTTATCCCTCCTTGTGTGTGGTGTTTGTCGTTGCCTCCCCTGTAGGGATGCTCTCCGCCACTTGTGGGGCGGAATTCTCGCTCACTGCGGCACGCATATCCACGCTTGTGCCCTTTTCGCCTATGTTCGCGTCCGTATCCGCTGGCGCGGGCACCGTTTGTTTCGGCGATGTTGCCAAGTCGTGTGCGCCGTCATAAATGGTAGCACGCTTGGCGCTGAGTCGTTTTTCAACCTGCTGGCTCACTATGCGCCCGCCCAATTGGAAGCCGCGGTGGATCAGCCTGCCCAGCAGCCGCGCGGTCTTTTCGGGCACGCGGCGCAACTTTGCCCCAACCGCATCGGCGACTTCTAACTTGTGACGAATGTTGTCGCTGACGATATGGAAGTTTTCTAAGGTCTCCGCCGCCTCGCGTATCGCCCGCTCCGCCTCTTGGAGTGTGAGCGTGGTATGCTGGATTGTCGGAATTACTTCATCCAGCAACCGAGCCGTCTGGCGCTGCAGTTTCGGGATTTCCCGCTTGGCGACGATGAGCAGCCCAATCACTGCCCACGACAACACGAGCAGTGTCAGGCTCATCAGCCCAATCAGAATCATCAGCAAAGTGTCGTTCATAGCTCTGCCCCCTCCAGTAGGAACGGTTGCACAATCTGCAAGGCACGACGCACCGCGCGGTCTGTCGTCTCCGCGTCGGGGTGCGCGGCGTGTGGAGCCTCAATCACCCCGCCACCGACCACCGTTTCGCCCCGATAGAAGACGCCAAACTGCCCCGGCGTAATCGCACGTACCGGCTCCTTGAAGACAACACGCACGCGATTCGGCGCCTCTAACGGATATAGGGTCGCCGGCACTGCAGGAGCATTATACCGAATTTTCACCATTGCGCGGAGTGGCTTCTCCAAATACGGAATACTGCTCCATTCCACATCGCCCACAATCATCTCTTGCTGGTAGAGGTCGCGCTCTTCGCCCACGATGATGGCATTCTCATCGGGCAGGATACGCAGCACGAACATCGGCTTGCCGTTAGTATGGATTCCCAAGCGCCTGCGCTGCCCGATGGTGTAGAGAGCGATGCCGTTATGCGTTCCCAGCACACGCCCAGCGGTGTCGCGAATCTCGCCCGGCTGGAAGGCGTCAGGAGTCACCGCACGCAGGAACTGGTGATAGCCGCCAGCGTGCGCGGTGAAGCAGATTTCTTG
The DNA here is from genome assembly GCA_026003075.1 of Fimbriimonadales bacterium. Taxonomy (GTDB): domain Bacteria; phylum Armatimonadota; class Fimbriimonadia; order Fimbriimonadales; family GBS-DC; genus GBS-DC. Next base: position 13,532 of record BPGO01000004.1, read on the forward strand.
GCTGTCGGGCTTGTTTGCTGTCCACAACCCTAACTCGGCGGCGAGACGGCGCGTCTCCGTCTTCGTGGGCATCGTCCCCAATGGGAAAATTGCCCGACGCAGTTGCTCCTGATTAAGCATATACAGCACATAGGACTGATCTTTGTCCTTGTTCACGGCGCGAAGCAGATTATAGCGTCCCGTACGGGGATTAAAGCGCGTGCGAGCGTAGTGTCCTGTGGCGATGTAGTCGCAGCCTAACTCGTCCGCCTTGCGCAAGAGCGCATCGAACTTCACGAAGCGGTTGCACTGCACGCATGGATTGGGGGTACGCCCGCGTCGATACTCGTGGATGAAATCGCGAATGACCGTGTCGGCGAACACGCGGCGGAAGTTCAGCACATAGTGCGGGATCCCTAATCGCCGTGCGACGCGACGCGCATCCTCCACCGCGCCCAGCGAACAACAACCGCCGTGACGCGGGTCGGGATGCGACTCCTGCCAAATTTGCATCGTGACGCCGACAACCTCGAAACCACGCTTTTGCAGAATCGCCGCCGCCACGGAACTATCCACGCCCCCACTCATCGCGAGCAGCACAGTCCCTCGCTTACGCGCCATAGCAGCCTAATTGTACCTAAGTTAGCCCCTTTTCCAAGCCCGTATCATCACAAACTCGCGGATTTCGGGGCGGTGACGGGCATCTACTTCGGCTTGCAAGGCAATGATCCGCTCCTCTTGCGACAGGGGCGGCGGATGGTGCGGCGACGCGCTCGTGGCAATCGCCCGACTCATCGCGTACACGCGCTCGCACAGCGGATAATACGGCAGTGGCTCAATCCGTACAAAGCCCACCTCCTGCAGCAGGCTCGTGAGCGCGCGATAAGTGAACACCACCAGATGACGCGGGATGTCCAGCCCAACCCAGTTCTCACGGAAGCGTGAGTGCCCCTGCGCGTCTAAGTTCGGCGTCTCAATCCACAGCCAACCGCCGGGCTTGAGCAACCGATAACACGCCTCCAGCGTCGCACGCGGATGATGTACATGCTCGATCACATGGTTCATCGTGATCCCTTCAAACGCTTCGCGCTCAGCGCCCAGCGTTTCCAGCCCGCCCAAGTGGACGGTTAGCCCCCGCGCGCGGGCAACCTCGACCGCTTTGGGGTCGGGTTCCACGCCGATGGCTTGCCACCCGGCGCGGCTTGCGAACTCCAGAAAGTCGCCGTTGCCGCAGCCCACATCGAGCAGCCTGCCTTTGGGATGTTTCGGCAGGTGGCGTCCCCCTGCGTCCAATAAGGCGCGATAGTCGGGCATCAGTCCTCGCGACCAGAACGCCCAGCACGCTGGCAGGTCGCTCCTGCATGCCGAACCGGAAGTTCCGATAGCCGTTGCCCAGCATGCGCCGAACTTTACCAGCGAGGCTCAGTTGCTCATAGGTGGGGGGCGTCGCGTGCGCGTGGGTGTAATACGCCTCATACAGCCTGCCGACCGCCTCTGGCGTCGGACGGGGGTTGAAATAGCCCGAGCCACACGCGCCACAACGATAGAAATCCCATGCGCCGGGCGTTTGGGGATACACCTTATCGCGCAAACCTCGATACAGAACCGCCTGCCCCGACGATGCGTCGCACACGGGGCAAGCGGTCAGCGATTCCAGTTCAGTCGCTTTCCAATCGTCCATCCAGAGGGCTTAGGTTCCCTCTTGCCACGAGTCGAGATACTTCGCCTGCTCGTCGGTCAGCGTATCAATCTGCACGCCCAACGCCTGCAGTTTGAGCTGCGCGACCTGTGCGTCGATCTCGGCGGGCACGGGGAATACATCCTTCGGCAGTTGACTGTGGCGCTTTACGATATACTCCACGCTAAGGGCTTGGTTCGCGAAGCTCATGTCCATCACGGCGGCGGGGTGCCCCTCGGCGGCAGCGAGGTTGATGAGGCGTCCTTCGCCCAGCAGGTAGAGGCGTCGCCCATCGCTGAGCTGATACTCGTCCACGAAGGCGCGCACGGTGCGCTTGCCCGTCGCCATGCGCTCCAGCGCAGGGATGTCGATCTCCACATTAAAGTGCCCCGTGTTGCACACGATGGCGCCCGACTTCATCACGCGAAAATGCTCCTCACGCAGCACATGGTAGTTGCCCGTGACCGTAATGAAGATGTCGCCTTCCTGAGCGGCTTGGGCAAGTGGCATGACCTCGTAGCCGTCCATGATGGCTTCCAGCGCCCGCAAGGGGTTCACCTCGCACACGATAACATGCGCCCCCAATCCACGCGCACGCATCGCCACACCGCGCCCGCACCAGCCGTAGCCGATGACGACCACCTTGCGCCCGGCAATCAGCAGGTTCGTGGCGCGCATAATCGCGTCCATCGTGCTTTGTCCCGTGCCATAGCGGTTGTCGAACAGGTGTTTGGTGTAGGCGTCGTTGATGGCAATCACGGGATACTGCAGCACGCCCTCCTTCGCCATCGCCCGCAGGCGAATCACGCCCGTGGTGGTCTCCTCCGTGCCGCCAATCACATTCGCAAGTCCCTCGCGACGGTCGGTATGCAATACACTCACCAGGTCGCAGCCGTCGTCCATCGTAATCTGCGGCTGGATATCCAACGCTTGGTGAATATGCTTGTAGTAGGTGTCTTTGTCTTCGCCCTTGATTGCGAAAACGCTAATCCCTTCGTACTTGACTAACGCCGCGGCGAGGTCGTCTTGGGTCGAGAGGGGGTTCGAGGCGCACAGCGCGATTTCCGCACCGCCCGCTTTGAGGGTGCGCATCAGGTTCCCCGTTTCGGTGGTGACATGCAAGCATGCCGCGATTCGAATGCCTTGCAACGGCTTTTCTTGCTCAAATCGTTGGCGTATCAGGCGCAGCACGGGCATCTCGTTGTCTGCCCACTCCATGCGCAACGCGCCCTGCTCTGCCAGCGATAAGTCCTTCACATCGTAGCGCATTACCAATAACCTCCAGTGAGAGAATTGTACCATTTTTCACAGGGCAGCAACCCATCGAATCGACCGATTACGGGAGCAAAGGGGGGGCAACTTGAGCGCATCACTCGTGCCGATGCTGATAAATCCCCACGGGATGCCCGTAGAGTTCCTCCAGAATCGGCATCTGCAGAATCTCTTCGGGACTGCCCGTGCAAATAAGGCGGTGATGGATGCAGACCACGCGCGTGGCGTAGCGGCTGACCACGCTCAGGTCGTGCGAAACAATCAGCACACCCATCTCTTGCTCGGCGCGGAGGCGTTCGATGAGTTCGTAGAACTGCAGGCGCACGCCCACATCGATCCCCGTAGCCGGTTCATCCAGCAGGAGCAGTTTGGGCTGTTGGGCAAGCGCCGCGGCGATGACCACGCGCTGTAGCTCGCCCCCCGAAAGCGTGCGCACAGGTTTCTCCAGTAGGTGCGTCGCATCGACGGCATCCAGAATCGCATGCAGTTGGGCATGGGTCTGCGCCCGCTCGCCCAACAACGCCCAGAGCAACTCGCGTGTGAGCAACGGGGTCGTTCGATCGAACTGCAACGCCTGCGGCACATAGCCAATCTGCTGTCGCTCGGCACGGGTGAGTCGCTCAGGGGGCTTGCCCAATACTTCCACACGCCCCCGATACGGCAACAGCCCCAGCAACACACGCAACAGGGTCGTCTTGCCTGCGCCGTTAGGACCAATCAGTGCGACCGTCTCGCCCGATTGCAGCTCCAGCGACACGCCTTGCAATACGGCGCGCCCTCCCAGAACCACCTCCACACCGGACGCCGTGATTAAGCGCATAGAACACGCCTCACTTGCGGCGCGGCGACTCGTACATCGCGAAGGCGTTGTGATTGTGAATCGACTCGATGGATTCACACTCCACGCGGAACCAGCTCAGCTCTTCGCGCTCGCCCAGCCGCAGTGCTAACTCACGCGCCACATCCTCCACAAAGCGCGGGTTCTCGTAGCTGTATTCCGTCACGAACTTCTCATCCAAGCGTTTCAGCACAGGGTAGACCAGCGAGCTTGCCGATTCTTGCACCAGCGGTAGATACTCGTCAGGCAGGCGGGGCAGTTTGTCTTTCGTCTGAACCCACAACCGCACCAGCGCCCGCTGATTGTGCGCTCCATACTCCGAAATCGCCTTGCTGCACGGGCAAAGCGTCATCGCAGGAAACACAAAACTACTCAGCGCGTAGGATGCGCCATTATTGAGCTTACACTCCCACTCGACTTCGACATCGAGCAAGCCGAGGGTCTGCGTTACGGGCGCAGGCAGCTCCAGAAAATAGGGGAATCCCATGCGCAATTGTGCCGAGCGACTGTTGAGTCGGTCGCGCGTGGACTGCAATAATCCCTTGACTTCGGCAGGCGTGCGGGGGGTCGATGCCCATTCGTAGAGCGACTCGACAAGGCGGCTCATGTGTGTGCCCCGCTGTTCCGCTTCGATGTCCACACTCAAATCGGCGACAGCAATCACCTGCTGTACTGTGTTTGTAGGCGTCCACAGCGATACGGGCAACCGCAATCCACGAATGCCCACTGCGTGCAGCGCCACCCCACGCGAGTCGATTTCAGCAGCAACATCTGGTAGCGATAGGCGCGTTTTCATACCGACAGAATCATACCCCAAAACGAAGCGATACTCCCGATACTTTTTCAAAAATCCATTCCCCCGAAGACTTTGAGCGCCGTACGAATCGAAATCACAATCACGGTTTAAAAAATGATTGTTGGGGTATAATACCAATGGTTGCTGCGGCAGAGCAGCCCGCCTGTCTGGAGCGTGAAGCCAGACAAAGGAGAAAAGCGAATGAATTTTTGCATGCGACGCATCCTTTTCGGGTGCGCTTTATGTGTTGCGAGCTTGAGTGTTGTTTCAGCCCAGCTGCAGGTGGAGACGCTGACCCCGAACGGAGAAAAGCAGGTGTATGAGGTCCCTGAGACCGCTCTGGAAGGCATCCCCCATGACCCGCGTTTTCAAGGCGGCTCGCCTGGTTTCGTGACGCCAATCATCGTCTCGACCGAGCAAGTACGCACAGAATCCCTGCTCAAACAACCGTTTCGCGTGCGTGAAGCACCCAAGCACAAGATACGGGAGAACCTCGTTCCAGGCGACTCGACCGCGGCGCAAATCTTCCTACTGGAACCCGGCGACTTTTTCCCGCAGGCGTTGGATGCCTTTCGGTGGTTCGATGCGATCGGCCCCAATGACTTGACCCCGCCCGACACCAATATCGGTGTGGGACCCTACCATGTGGTGATTGCCACCAACGACGACTTCGCGTACTACGACCGACACGGTAACCTGCAATACCGCGTCGATGTCCAAACCTTTCTCAACACAACGGACTTCATGTTTGACCCGCGCGTGGTGTACGACTATTGGAGCGGGCGTTTCTTGATCCTCTATCTGCGCATGCGTGGGACGAACGGTTCAAGCGGTTCGTGGTGGACGCTCATGATTTCCGATGACTCCGACCCGAATGGCAACTGGACAATCTACAACTTCGATGCGAAGTACGACGGGAGCAATTTCGTCAACCAATGGGTCGACTTCCCGCATATCGGCTTCGATAACGAGGCGGTCTACTTGTCGGGCAACATGTACAATGTAAGCGGTGGGTTCCGCTACGGCAAGGTGCGTATCCTGTGGAAGGATCAAATCTACAACGCGCAAGCGGCAGCCTGGTACGATTTTTGGAGTTTACCCGACACGATTGCGCCCGCGCAGGGGTATCGGGTACCTGTTAACCCGCGCCACCACTTCTGTGCGTATGCGCCTGGCGGTGGAGGCAACTTCGTGCGCGTGTATCGCCTCGAAAATCCCACCGCGTGGCATCGCGGCTCGGGCACACCGAACTTAGTGTTGCAAGCGGATATCGGCGTCGGTGCGTTTTCGCCACCGCCCAACGCGCGTGAACCCGGACGCGGGCGCGTGCTGTGGACGGTCGACTGCCGCATCACCGACAAGTCGCGCCTGAACTATCCTTACCTCTACACCAGCCACCATGTGGGCGCCAATTCAGGGCAATCGGTCGCATGTAAGTACTATCGACTGGATGTCTCGAATAACACGGCGCCACGGGACGGGCTGCTCGTATTCAACGCTGCGTTCGATGCCTTCTTCCCCACGTTGGAAGTCACGCGCGACGAGGATATGGCGCTCGGATTGAACGCCTCCAACGATAATCTGAGTAGCCCTTACTATGTGAGTTTCCTCGTGTACGAGTGGCTGGAAGGCAGCGCGTCCATCGGACCAGGCATTGGGCTGCGATTCGGCAGTGGCGTGGCGGGTGGAAGCACGGCTGACCGCTGGGGCGACTACTCTGCTTCGCATCTCGACCCGTGCGACTATCGGACGGTGTGGCTTGCTGGGGAACACGCTCGTTCGGGCACATGGATGACCTCCGCCCATGAGATTACTCTGCGAAAGGTACGCTCGAACCTCGTTTGTGATCATGCCGCGGGACGGCGCGGGGATACGGTCGCCCTAAACGCAACTTTAACGCGCACTGATACCAATGCGGGCATCGCAGGGGCGGCGGTGACCTTCTGGGTCGATGGCGCCTACATCGGCTCAGCAACCACGAATGCATCGGGTATTGCCACCTTGAACTACACCGTCCCGAACGCACTGGCGCCTGGCAACCATAATATCCTGGTCGAGTTCAACTACTGCCCTGCGAACGCTGACTACTCCTGGAGCCGCTCGCAGTGTACCCTGCGCGTGCTGCTGGAACAAGGCGATGCAGGCGACCTCCCTGAGACCGCCCAGTCAACGCCCAGCGGCACGCTCAGCGTGATCGACGGCGTGTTGGACGCGACCGATGTCGACATGTACGCGATCTATCTGTCCAACCCCGCCGCGTTCACCGCGACCACTGTCGGCGGCGCGAGCTTTGACACGCAGCTATGGCTCTTCGGTCCCGACGGAAAAGGAGTTGCCTTCAACGACGACAGTTCGGGCACTCTCTCCACGATCGACAATAGCAGCAGCTGCTTGACGGGGCGTCCTGCAGGTGTCTACTATCTGGCGATTAGCCGCTACAATCGCGACGCGCTGGGGTGCCAGAATCAGCCCATCTGGAACAACACGCCCTATAACACGGTACGCTGCCCCGACGGACCCGACCAACTGTACCGGGTAAATGGATGGTCAGGTACGACCCCGGCGGGAGGTATCTACACCATCTCGTTGACGAACGCTCAGGGCGCCTCACGCGGCAACCCTGCTGACTGCTGCGTGGCGCATAACGGCGATGTGGACGGCAACAGTTGCGTAGACGACGCCGACCTGCTCGCGGTGCTGTTCGCTTTCGGCAATACAGGGGCAAATCTGGGGCGCGTGGACACCAACTGCGACCAAGTGGTGGACGACGCGGACCTGCTGACCGTGCTGTTTAACTTCGGCAACGGTTGTTAGTTCTCACCCGATTCCCCCTCTCTCCCACATATGAGGGAGGGGGAATCGGATATCTGCAGGAACGGCACGCCGAACGCAGAAATTGGGGACTATGTTCGGACGGCGTTTTCAAGAGAACCCCTACGCTCCGTTCACGATGGGCGTACAGAGCTACTCGATGCGCAAGATGGGGCTCGAAGCGATGTTGCGGGCGACCCGCGAACTGGGGCTCCGCTCTATTGAAGCGTTCATGGCGCACCTGCCCTACTTCAGCGCGCCTGAAAAGTGGGCTGAGATGAAAAACACCGTCGCGCGATTCGGTGTGGATGTACGGGCATATGGCGTGGTCGGCTTCGATGGGCAGGAGAAGCTCGCCCGCACCGTGTTCGAGTTCGCTAAAGCGATGGGCATTCCCGTGATTACCGCCGACCCTGCGCCAGAAAGCTTCCGTTATCTGCCCCGTCTCTGCGAAGAGTTCAAAATCCGCATCGCCATCCACAATCACGGACCCAACACCCGCTACGATACGATTCGAAGCGTGGAAGACGCTCTGCGTGGGCAACCGGACTGGATTGGCGTCTGCATAGACACAGCGCATTTTCTACGCTCCGGCGAGAACCCTGTGGAGGCGGTGCGCCGTTTCGGGAAGCGGGTGTATGCCGTGCATATCAAGGATGTCAAAGACCGCACGCGCTACACCCTTCTGGGGCAGGGCGACTTAGATCTGGTGGGCTTTTTGCGTGCCCTGCGACGCATCGACTTCAAGGAGTGCCTCGCTCTGGAGTACGAAGAGAACCCCGACGACCCGCTGCCCGACCTGCGCGCGTGCTTGGAGGCAATCCGAGCCGCGATGCGTAAGGTGTAGCAACGGGCGTGCGCTCAGATTTTGGGCGCAAAGAAGCGGCTCAGCCAACGCCTGAAACGAGAGCGCCGCGCTCTCAGCACTGTGCGCATTTGCAAATACGATCTACGACATGCAGGACACGACACGACATGCACCATCAGAGCGTGATAGTTCGGCGCACGCCGCCCCTGTCGCGCCAGGTTCAAAAGCTGCTCAAAATCAGGGCATGGACCTGTTGGTACACCCCGAAGTTGCGCTGAAAGACGCCGCTCCAACGGCGTTCGCGCCTGCCAGTCTCTGTGTATTGAACCCATCCTATCACCTCTGTGCTTCAGGAGGCGAACACCGTGCTTGTCAGAGCTCGTTACAAGCCAGACCTTGCTCGTCTCTGCCTGCGCAAGACAGCGATGCCGATCACTCCGCTATGAGAGCATACCCTTTGGAGTCTTTCTTTGTGACAGGATTTTTCGCGAATCGCCACGAATTGCTCACTGACCATCGCCTATGAGTACAAAACCGCTCCAGTGATACGGTTCGTAACCTCGTTCCAGCATGCGTCTCTGTGCCTGCTGAAGAGCGAGGTCTTTCGGGAGTTTCTGGGCGATATAGCCTTTATAGAACTCGGTCACGAGGTCGGCGGTGCGCTCATCATTCACCTGCCACAAAGTGGCGATCACCGATTTCGCGCCGGCGTGCAAGAACGCGCGCGCCAGCCCATATACACCCTCATAGCGGTAGACTTTACCCGTACCGGTTTCGCATGCACTGAGCAAGACCAGGTCGGCTTGCAATCGCCACTGGGTCATAATCTGGGCAGCGGTAAGCTGACGCTCGTTGTAGGCATCGAACTTGAGCACCGAATCCAACGGATTCGCGCTATTCGCTTCGGCGTGGCAAGCGAAGTGAAGGATACGCACACCCGCCGCCAGTTCGCGCAGTCTATCAGGCTGAACGGCTTCCTCACGGATCACATTTGCGCTGGGTATCAGCCGCTGAATACTGTCGACTTCCTTTGCAACAGCGGGAAGGTTGCTTAGCAACCCGCCCCCACGCCGACTCAGCTCTTGTACTACTTGGGTAGACGGTGTTCGCGCCTCTTGTTCCGCCCGTTCCATCTCGTAATTGGAAACGGCGGCAATCAATGCGCCTTGGGATGATGGAGTTAAAATACGCGCATACCGATACGCGCCCATCGAGGGCGTCAAATGCACTGCGACGCGCTCCACCCAGTATACAGGCTTGCCGTTGTGCCTCTCAACGACCAGCGCCGTCCAGGGCAACAGGCTGAGTTCCCCCTCAGGACAGAGCAAGACGCGCCGATACCCTCTCAGGAGGTCTGCGACGGGAGCGATGAGCGTCTTGTAAAGCCGCGCGCCCAGTGCTATGGTCTCACCCTGCTCTTTGACAGCGCTTATGAAATCCTCGATGTCCGCGCGAAGCGCCATGAACGATTCCACGGGACGATAATGCGCATGGACTTCTTGGCGCGTTACGACCAGTATGAGCAGGTTCTTTTCCACAAGGGCGTGATAGAGCAGCGCCTCATCGGGCGTCAGTTGTTGCTGAATCATGGCAAGGCTCAGACGCGGCGGCGCGACAAGGCGCGCTTCATTCGGGAACTGGGTGCGTAACGCATGATCGAGTTGCTGCAGTCTTTGCTCCAACTCTTGAAGTTGTGCGTAGAGGAGGCGCGCCGCTCGTTCCGCCTCTTCGGGCGTCTTTTCGCCGGACTCCGCAAGGGCGTAGAGACCGGCGATTCGGCGCTGGAGTTCAAGACGCTCTGCTTCTGCGCCCTGAATTTGGCTCCACAGTGCGCTCCATGCGGGGGAGGCGTCGAGCAAGGCTTGCTGGTTGCGTTGGAGCTGGGCGCGTAGGCTCCGAGCGCGGCTCTGCTCCAGCAACTCGACAGCACGTGCATACCGCCCCTGCGCCACCTCCAGCAGCGCCAGCAAACTGTAGGCTTCAAAATAGTTCTCACCGAACGCGACTTGGACATCGGGGTCGATAATCGAGCCGTACTGCTGTTCGATGATCGCTAGGGCATTTTCCAGATGCCCCCGCGCGCGATTAGTCTCGCCCGCGCGGTAATCGAGTTTCGCCAGATTAAGATGCGTCAAGGCGACGAACATCGTGTGGGGCGCAACCTTTTGATACAGTTCGAGTGCATGCTCGAAATCCTTGCGTGCGGCGTGATCGAGTCCTTGCCGCATCTGCACGACACCGCGATAGAAGTATGCCTGCCCCCGCAGTAAACGGTTTTTTCCAGGTGCTTCTAATGAGGCGATAATGCGCTCGATATCTGGAAACGCTTGCTTCTCTTCACCCCTGCGGATTTGGAGCACGACACTGTGGAGGCGTACTCGTTCCGCCAGATCCGAACCGAGGAGGCGCGTGGCATTTTCTTGGGCTTTGCTAAACAATTGCTCGGCATATCGGTAATCGCCCGACTCCAGCGCGACAATCCCCAGATTCGTCTGCACATGGACGAGGAGGGGTGCCCTCGGCGCCTGCTGTTGCAGGATTTCAAGCGCCTGGAGGTAATAGCTTTGGGCGCGTTGGAGGTCTCGTTGGTGCAACGCCAGGTTCCCCAGCCCCACTAGCGCCTGCGCCCGAACGAATCCTCTTGGAGCGAGTTGATTGGCAATCCGTTCCGCTTGGAAGTAGTTTTGAAATGCTTGGTTCCACGCACCGCGCCGCAAATTCAGATTGCCCAGCCCGATGAGCGTCTGCGCATACAAAGCGGTGTCCTTTTGTTGCGACTCTTGCTGGAGGCGACGCGCTTGTTCGAGCAGTGCTTGCGCTGGCTCCAGCTCGCCCACTTCCACAGCGACCAGCCCCAACGCCATAAAGGCTCGGCTCAGGTCGACGGCTTCTGCTTTAAGCGATTCATAAAGAGTGCGTGCGTCCGCAAATAAACGACGCGCTTCTACAAGGTTTTGCTCGTAGAACGCGACGAATCCGATTCCTATGAGGGCGTGGGCTACAGCGAGGGAGTTCGGTGCTTCGCGTTGTCGTATCTCCAGCACTGCCGTGAACAGTTCGCGTGCTTCCGTCAGGTTCCCGCGCTCCAGCATCAGTGTGCCCAAGTTGTAGAGCGTCTTCGCGATGTTTAAGGGCGTGTCGCCGTGCTGTCGCTGCAGTTCCAGGACATGCTTGAGGTAATTCTCGGCATCTTGTGTTTGACCGCGTCGCCATGCGACGCGCCCTAACTCGTGTTCGATACGTGCTTTCTCGAGGGGGTCCAGGCGGGGATTTTGCACCGCCTGTTGCAGATGGTCCCATGCGGAATCCAGTTCGCCGCGTTCTAAGGCGACGACTCCTAAGCCTGCTTGCACTTGGGCGGCTTCCCGCGCTTGCGGGTCGGCGATAAGCTGAAGGGCGCGTTCGTAGTGTTTTCGGGCGTCCTCCCAGCGTTGTTGCTGACGCGCCAGTTCGCCCAATCCCAGATAGACCTGCGCGATTTCGGGGTCGGTCGCTGTATTCGCACTAAACATCTTTAACGCGCGCTGATAGTAGCGCTGCGCCTCGGTCGTTTGGTTTTGGCGTTGCGCCAACTCGCCCATCGCTTTCAGCGTGCGCGCCAGCGCGAGCGAATCGGACGCTTGCTGTTCTTGAATCGAGAGCGCTTCTTGTAGATGCGACTGTGCGATTGGGAACTGGTTCTGTTTGAGCGCGAGGACGCCCAGATTATAGTGGGTACGCGCCCGTATCAGTGGGTCGGCGCCGTGTGCTTCTTGCAGGGCGAGCGTGCGCTCCCACACCTGCTGGCAGAGCGCCCACTGTTTGATTTCGAACCAGTCTTCTGCGCAAAAGCTCAGTACTTGGGCAAGCGCCAGCGGGCTTGTTTGAGGCGCCGCGGCACGCGCCAGTGCCTCGCTCAGCAACTGCTCTGCCCTCGCCCGATCCGTTTGCCAGTAGCAGAACGCTAATGCGAGGGTCGCCTCAACCTCATAAGGCGTACTTTCGATACGCCGATATTGCTGACGCAGCGATTCCCAGAGTCGCATCAATTCTTCGCGTTGTGCAGGTTCTTGTGGGCGCAAGCGATGGAGCGCGCGAGCGCGAAAGTGATCCAGAAAGACTCGCTCCAGAGGATTGGTACGCGCTTGACGCGCTTGTTCCGCGATTTTGCGTACCTCTTCGTACTGACGCTGCTCGAACTTCTGCTCTAGCTCGCGCCACAAGTCGTCCACGCTCGAACCTATTTGAGGCGCTGTCCCCGATTTGTCGCGCCGATTCGTAGGTGGTGAATGCGCTTGTCCCCAGCTCAATAGCCCCGCTATCGCCGCCGCAACTGCGATTATAATCCACACACGCATAGTCCGCTCCTTAATCTAACAGGAGAGTTCGCCCAGATCTAACAGGAATGCTTCTTTACGATTCGTTTCTGCGCGGTAGCCTTCGCCGACGATGTAGCGTCCGTGCGGTGAGATCCCATAAGCGCGTTCAAGCCGTGTTCCTATCGTGCGCAAATGCGCGAAGAGCACATTCAAATCCTGCAGACCGTCCTCTTCGGTCCACAGGAAGGCAAAAACATCACCGTTCTCATCCAGTGCTTCACCCACGATGCGCTTCCCATCGTACGAGACGCTATGCGCCTGACTGAGGTCCTCCTCGCGTTGGTTCAGCGCGCACATCCCTGTTTCGGGCGTCCATCGGAAGGCGCGTCCATCGCTTTTGCCGACGACGGATCCATCTCGGGCGACCGCCAGCGCCTCGCTCTGTTCACCGCCGAGCGTGCCCAGGCGTCGCACGACGCCAGACGCGGTGTCCCAGCACACTGCATGACTGCCTATCCGTCCCACGATGAATTTGCCGTCGGGCGAGACGGCACGTGCGACGCTGGGTGTTTCATCACAAAGGCACTCCACTTCACCGTTTCTCCAGCACGCGGCGCGCCCTTTCCACTCACCGACCAAGATATCGCCGCAAGCGTTCATCCCATGCACAGAACCATCTGCGAGGATTCGTTGCGCCCCACGCTCCGAATCCCAGTGTATCTGGCACTCGTCACTGGCAACGACCACCTTCTCGCCGTCGAGGCTAATCATACCGCGCGGGTTGCAATTCTCGCCCAGCTCCCCCAGCTCCACAAGCTGGTGATCGTGCCAGCGGAAAGCAGAGGCAATGTAGGCAGTATAGTTGCCGATTCGTTCTGCATAACGATGTTCTTCGGCGAACGCCACACCCACCACAGCGCCGTTGCTGGCGACACTGTGCGCCACACTGCTGTGGTCGTATAGGCGCAACACCCCTAACCAGGTCAGGCTCTGACCGAACACATCGGTATAAGTGTGATGTGCTGTATCCGTCGTGACGGTTTCCCAAAGCTTCTGTCGCGCCCGCTGGAGGGTCTGCTCGACCCACCTGCAGCTTTCCTGATGCAGTTCGGCGATCTGGGGAATGGCGTAACCATTAACGATGTAATCGTACCATACTAAGAACTCATCGGGCGTTAGAACACCGCGCACTCGGTCGATTAAATCGAGCTCTTCCGCGCTCAGCATATGACGCGGCTCTACACCCATCAGACTCTGAAGCGTTTGCTGCTCTTGCTCACTGAGGAGATGGTGCGCCTCCGTGTTGGTGTGATAAACAAATTCGATGACTGCGCCTGCAATCCAGCGTGAGCACGGGTTTTCAGGATGCGAACGCATTGGTAGGATGTGCGGCACGCGCTCAAGGAACTCACTCGCAATCCGTTCCACGGCTTTCGAATCGCGTATCAGTGCATCGACTATCTGGATCACTGCGGGGCGCAGAAGTGCTTGCAGGCGTGTGTAGGCGGCATTCAACTCCGTTTCTGCAACACTCGCGCCATCCCGCAACGCCGCTTCCAATTTGGCGATTTCAAATGCTAACTGATCCACTTGGCTCCAGTCATGGTGTTTCATCAATACCCCTCCTGTCTGCACGAACATGCACCAATATTCATCTTGCGTGAGTAGATATTACCTGATTAGCGCCCGCAGCCGTTTTACAATATGTTGGATTTCTGGGTCTTTGGGGTTGCGTTGCTGGGCGATTTCGAACGCCTCCAGCGCGTCTCTATAGCGTTGTAGGCGATAGAAAACGATACCACTTAGTTCAGGGTGTTTATGCCTATTCGCCCGCGCAACGCTCAGGTCGTGCAGATCATCTGCCGACATGACCTCGAAGCGCAGCGTCCCGCGTAGGGTAGACAGCCCTTCACGCACCACCTCAAGGGTCAATGTATAGCTTTTTCCGCGCTCCAGAGGGGTGGAGGGGCGGTACTCGGTCTGCTCAGGCGACAGCTCATCCACGAGCGCCAGATTGCCAGATTGCGCTCGTAGGGTGATCACATACTGCGTAGCGTTGTTCACAGGTTCCCACTTAAAGAGCGGTTGAGCCTCTTCCAGCAACCTGCTTTCGCTCAAATCAGGTTCGATGAACTTCACCTGGCCTGTAGAAGGGGTATTGTTGCCGCCGCGCCTCGCCGAATTACTGGTTAAGCTCGCGAGGGCTTCCGATAACTTGCTGACGGGCGTCCTGAAGAGACCGCTTGCACGGGCAATCCGCTGCTCCAGAGTGAGGGTGTTGGGGGCAGAGTTGGCTGGTTCTGAAGGCTCCTTCGAGGGCGCAAGCTCGTTTGGAGTGTTGGGAGGCGTTTGAGCCAACACGGTTTCGCCATCGCCTTGACGGTCAGGGGCGGTCTCCTTCGGCGGCCGCTGCGCACCGCCTGCTGACGCGCCAGAGGCTTTACCAGGGGTTGACGGCGGTGCGACCTGTTTTCTTGGGGTGCTGGGTGTTTGCGCCCGCTTGAGACCGCTGGGTTCTCCGTCCGCGAGCGGCGATGAGGGATGATTCCTTGTGCCGGCGATACCTCCTGTATCTGACGGCTCTGCCTGGTTGGAGACGCTGTCAGGGGTTCCCGTCAGGTTGCCCTTTGACTGGCTCTTTGCGTTCGTGTCCGCAGGCGTGTTTTGAGCCACCTCGACTCGCGAGGGGTTGTTCGGGCGCGTTGCCGCCATGTTCGGGTTATTGGACTTAGGGTAGAACGTCCACAAGGCGAGCGCGAAAACGCTGGCGGCGACCCCCGACGCCAGCGCCCATTGGGGCATGCTCGGCAGGCTGAAACGCTTCAGCCAGCGCGCCATGCTGGGACGCTGGAGGTGCAGTAGCGCGCGCAGATTTAGGTAGGCGCGACGACATGCAGAGCAGGACACTACATGGAGCATATGCGTATGATACTCTGGCGCACGCCGCCCCCGCCGCGCTAACTCCATGAACTGCTCAAAAGTGAGGCACTGCCCAATAGGCGCATGGCGCATGCGCACGGCTAACCGTCGCTCCAGCGGCGTCTGGCGATCCTGGCTACTTATTCGTGTCTGTGTCATTGTCATCACCGTCCTTGCATCAAATACACCATAGCACGAGGACAAGACAGCCCAGCAAGTAGGGGAGCAGTTTGTGGCACGCGCGACGAAACAGGTTAATCTGTCGCCAGCCAGGAGGTTTCCGTGCCCCTTGAAATCGCAGAGCGTCTTGCACGACTTCAAGTTCTGCTGCACTCAGCGGTTCGTCCGATTGCTGACAGCGTGTAATCGCGTCTCGAATTTCCTCGTCGCTCAGGATTTTGGGATGCAGAATGATGGCTGCCGCAAGTTTCTGACGGGCGCGCAGCATCGTCTGGCGCGCCCAAGCCTCGTTTCTTTCCAAGATTTCCGCAATCTCCTGATACGAGGAGCCGTTCGTCACCTGCTCCAGCCACACTAAATACTCATCCGGGCTCAGCACCTCACGAGCGCAGGTCAGGATCCATTCCAGGCGCTCCCTGTCGCTCACTTGGTCGGAGGGGTCGGGTTCGGTATCCGTCGCGGTCTCGAAAAACGAGAACGGCTCTTCCGCAGAGTCGGGGTTCGACCAGTCCGATTCGCGAATCTCGTGTTGAGCGGTGCGATTGTAGCCGCGAATCGCGTTGTAGGTAAGGTTAATCACAACGCGCGAAACCCAGACACGAAATGGAGCCCGTTTCGGATTGTACAGTGTGAGCCGATGCCAAAGTTTGAGAAGCGCATCTTGCGTGATGTCATCTGCTAAATGTGGGTCATGCACAAGGGCGCGAACCATTTGATAGAGCTGAGGACGCAACAACCTAAAGAGGCGGTCGCGGGTCTGCTCCCTATCGATCTCCTCTTCAGGTAAATACTCCAGTTCCAGCGCCCTTTCCACGAGCGACTGGATCGTTTCCCACTCTTTCGTGTCCAATTGGTTTCTCACACCCTTTGATTTTCTATTATACCTCGAATCACATGAGAAATTGTGCATGGGCATAATTCGTAAGTTAGAGAATAAGGTTTCGCCGCAGAGATCGACCTGGGTCGCGCCCAACCATGTCAATAATTTCCTGCGCCCAAAGCCTCCAGAAGCCACATTCATCAGACTCTCGTGCTGCCTTGTCATGAGACCGCCTCCCAGTTTACGCATTCGCTGTGAAATGATACACTGTGGGTAATGTGTGTGTGACGGCTTTTCAACACGCTGAGCGTTCAGCGGGGCGGTATTGAATTTTAGGAACAGGTATACTCCTTTGGGGAGGGACCTGTGATGAGCCAATACTGGAAGGGACCCCTGGAGCAGATTGACGACCATCGCTGGCGTATACCGAAAAGTTATAAACCGGGCATGCGCGTCGATGGCCTCATCTTCGCTAGCGCGACGATGATTGAGCAAATTAAGCAAGACCAAGCGCCCGAACAGGTGGCGAATGTGGCGTTTCTGCCCGGAATTGTGGGCTACTCCATCGCGATGCCCGATATTCACTGGGGCTATGGCTTTCCCGTGGGCGGTGTGGCGGCGATGGATTTGGACGAGGGCGTGATTTCGCCGGGGGGAATAGGCTACGATATTAATTGTGGAGTCCGTTTGCTGCGCACTGAACTCACCGAGCAACAAGTCCGCCCCCGCCTCAAAGAGTTAGTTGACCAAATCTTCCGTGATGTGCCTGCGGGCTTCGGCGGTGAAGGGCTTATCAAAACGACCCGTCAGGACTTGCGCCAAGTGATGCTCAAAGGCGCGCACTGGATGGTGGAACACGGCTACGGTTGGGAGGACGACCTAAAACATACTGAAGCCACAGGCAGGCTCGATATGCCCGACCCCGATGTGATTACCGAAAAAGCGATCGAACGCGGGAAAGACCAACTCGGCACCCTCGGCGGAGGCAACCACTTCCTCGAGATTCAAGTTGTAGACGAAATCTACGACCCGCACGCCGCCGCCGCGATGGGCATCACCCAGGTCGGACAGATCACGATTATGATTCATACCGGCTCACGCGGGTTCGGACACCAGACCTGCCAAGACCATCTGGACATTATGGAGGAGGCGCACACGAAATACGGCATCAGCCTACCCGACCGCCAGTTGGCGTGTGCGCCCATCAACTCGGAGGAGGGGCAAACCTACCTACGAGCGATGCACTGCGCCGCGAACTTCGCGTTCGCCAATCGTCAGGCGATTGCGCACTGGACGCGCCAAGCGTTCGCGAAAATCTTCAAATCCACCCCCGAAAGTCTCGGCATGTATCAGGTCTACGATGTGGCGCACAACATCGCGAAGATAGAAGACCATGTGTGGGACGGCAAGCCCGTGCGTGTGTGCGTGCATCGAAAGGGCGCCACGCGAGCGTTCCCGCCAGGGCACCCCGAAACACCCGATGCCTACAAAGCAGTAGGACAGCCTGTGCTGATTCCGGGGGATATGGGGCGCTACTCGTTCGTGCTGGTAGGCACCGAGAACGCGATGCGCGAAAGTTTCGGCACGACCTGCCACGGCGCGGGGCGCAAGATGAGCCGCAAGGGTGCGCTGCGCGAAGCCAAAAATCGCAACATCGCCAAAGAGATGGAACAGCAAGGGATTATCG
This sequence comes from Fimbriimonadales bacterium, assembly GCA_026003075.1. Lineage (GTDB taxonomy): Bacteria > Armatimonadota > Fimbriimonadia > Fimbriimonadales > GBS-DC > GBS-DC. Next base: position 31,618 of record BPGO01000004.1, read on the forward strand.
TGCGCGCCCAAAACAAAGCTACCCTTGCCGAAGAGGCCTCCTACGCCTACAAAGATGTCGCCGATGTGGTGGAGGTGGTGCATAATGCGGGCATCGCGCGGAAAGTCGCACGGCTGCGCCCCATCGGCGTGGTCAAGGGCTAACGAGGGTGTTCGAAAAAAAAAAAGAGGGTCTACGGAATCGAAGGGCGCACACACAGGTGCGCCCCTACCTTTGACGCATCGGTAGACGCATCGGTAGGGGCAGACCAGCGTGTCTGCCCCCCTTGCAAAGAGAGTTTTCACACCCTCGCGGCTAACCGTTGACCGTCGCCTGTACAACTTGCCGCCCCCAAGTCAACTGATCTTCCGACAGCGGTAAAAAAACGGTATGTTCCAGACATCACCGCGTTGATGGTACCTCCAGCGGCGCCCCTCAGAACGGCGCACTGCGGGCGATGCTGGCGACACTCACTTCCGCAGCGAGTTTGCCCGCGATCTCGCGAAACGCCTGCGCCTGTGCCGAGTCGGGAGCAGCAATAACCGCGGGTTGCCCCGCATCGCTGGCGACGCTGACGGTCGGATCTAACGGCACGGAACCTAAAAACGGGACGCCCAACTTCTGTGCGAACGCCCGTGCCCCAGGACCCGGGAAAATTGCTGTGCGCTCGCCGCAGTGAGGACATACAAACTCCGCCATATTCTCCACCACGCCCAATATGGGTGCATTGAGCCGACGAAATAGCGCAACCGACTTCCCCGCAATCGATGCCGCTACTGCCTGTGGGGTCATCACAATCACCACGCCTGTGAGGGGCGCCGTTTGCGCGGTGGTCATCGGAGCGTCGCCCGTGCCCGGCGGCAAATCGACCAGCAAATAGTCCAACGCGCCCCAACGTACATCGGCGAAGAGCTGGCGCACGGTGCCCGCCACAATCGGACCACGCCACATCGCCGCCTGCTCCTCTTCCAAGAGGAACCCGATCGACATGACCGACACGCCATAGCGCCGTATCGGGATAATCTGCCCCGACTCGACTAAGGGATGCTCGCCTTGACACCCCAGCATTTTGGGGATGCTGGGACCGTAAATATCGGCGTCCAGCAGTCCCACCCGTGCGCCCGACTGCGCCAGCACCACCGCTAAGTTCACCGAGACCGTCGACTTGCCCACGCCCCCCTTCCCGCTGGCGATGGCAATCACATGCTTCACTTCGGGCAATAAGTCTTCTGGAGCAACGCTGCGCCCCCGCACCTGCGCCGTCATCTCCACATGAACCGCCGTCACGCCCGGAATCTGCGCGATGAGCCGTTCGGCTTCTGCCTTCATTTGGTCTTTCACAGGACATGCCGGCGTGGTGAGTTCAATCACGGCTTTCACAGCGCCGTCGCAAATCACGACCTCCTTCACGAACCCCAACGACACAATATCGCGATGCAAATCGGGATCAACGATATTTTTAAGGGCGTCCAAAACATGCTCGCGTGTCACCATAAGCCTCGTCGGTCTCCTACGCCAAATATTTAGCGTGGCTAAGATTATACCCGATGAGAGGGCACTCTCGATGGTGCCCCCGCGCCGCTACAGCGAGGTCGCCTCTTCGATCTGTCGGCGCTCTGCTTCGCTGAGGTGAAGCTGCACCTCGGCGTCTGCGAGTTGCACGACGGTGTGTTCCTCGCCATTGCGCAGTTGCTCAATAATCTCGTCTATTTTGTCAGGTGTCAGGCGACGGCAATAGATGTCCCCGACTTGCATCACGGGCGCATCGCCGCAGTTGTTAAGACACTCCACTTCGGTCAAAGTGAATAGCCCGTCGGGGGTCGTCTCACCCAGTGTGATGCCCAGCTTCTGCTCCAAGTACTCCAGTATCCGATACGCGCCGCACACCATGCATGTCAGATTCGTACAGACCTCCAGCATGTATTTTCCGACGGGCGTCTTGTTATACATCGTGTAGAAAGTGGCTACGCCTTCCACTTCCGCGTAGGAGCGTCCCAGCCGGTAGGCGACTTCGGCAATCGCGTCAGCGGTTAGGTGTCCCCCGTACTCGCGTTGCGCAATCCACAGCGCGGGGAGCATCGCCGATTTCTTGTCGGGATAGTGGGACAGCAGCGCCTCCAGTTCCCTAATAGCGCGCTCCGAAAAGCGCAGGGTGAGCTCTTCGGGACGCGGCGGCTTCGGGCGCTCGGTAATACGGATAATCGGCTCTTGCATAGCGCGAAAATTATACTCCATTGAGGGCGCAATCGCCATCAGGCAGGACTCGCGAGGCGGCAGGCTCTTAGGTAGTTGCTCGGTGGTGTGGCGCGTTGCAGATGGCTCAGGATGTACTGCGCCGCCGCTACAACCCCTTCCAATTTCACGCCCGTCTCGATGCCCATGCCATGCAGCATATAGAGCAAATCTTCGGTGGCGAGGTTGCCCGAAGCCCCCGGCGCGAACGGGCAGCCCCCCAGTCCGCCGGCACTGGAGTCGAAGATAAAGATTCCCCGCTCCAACGCGGTGAGAACATTCGCCAGTGCGACGCCGTAGGTGTTGTGGAAATGGTAGGCAAACCGCTCGGGGGGCAAGATAGGCAGCAAGGCGTCCGTAAGCCGCGCCACCTGTGTTGGCACCGCGGCGCCGATGGTGTCGCCGAGGCTTACCTCGTCCACGCCCATCGTGAGCAGGCGTTCTACAATCGGCTTGACCGACTCCGGCGCGATTTCACCCTCATAAGGACACACCAGCGCGGTGGAGATATAGCCGCGGACCCAACAGCCCGCCGCTTTCGCGGATTGCACGACCATCTCATATTCTTGCAGCGACTGTTCGATGCTCCGGTTCAGGTTCCGCTGGCAGAAACTTTCGGAGGCGGCGGTGAATATCGCGATTTCGGTGACGCCTGCATTCAGGGCGCGTTCCAGCCCCTTGAGGTTGGGCACAAGCACGGGATAGCGCACGCCTGCGCGCCGTGTGAGTTGCGTCATCACTTGCTCGGCGTCGGCAAGCTGAGGCACCCAGCGCGGACTGACAAACGCGGTCGCCTCTACGACCGGTAAGCCCGACTCGGCGAGCATCTCGATAAAGCGTACCTTCACCTCGGTCGGCACAGGCGTCGGCTCGTTTTGCAAACCGTCCCGTGCGCCGACCTCTACGACCCGAACAAAACGCGGGAGACACGAGGGCATCGCTTGTTACCCGAGCGTCTTAATACGCGCTATGGGGCGCGATCCCTGCTATGCCGCCGGGCTCCGCTGTAGTGTCAGGGGCGTTCCGTGCGCGTGGTGTTCGGAGCGTCCAGAATCGCCTGCGGTGGCGCGTAGACGAACACATGCTCGCTCACGCGCTCCACGCTCCCCTCGATGGCGTACACCACACCGTTAAGGAAGTCAATCACGCGCTCGCGCACCCCTTGCGGCGTGGACGCCAGATTGAGAATCTGTTGCACGCCCTCTTTTAGCCCATCCGCGGCGACACGGGCATCCTCGATGCTGTGAATCTCCTTGCGGATGCACACATGGTAGGCGTGGAAACGACGGTAGCGGGTGTCGGTCGCGCGGTTCGGCAGCGATTCAGCGTCTTCTTCCTCGCGGTTCCATCCGACCAGCGAACGCAAACGCGCCCACACGCTCGGACGATCCTCGTACTGTTCCTCCATCTCCTCGTAATAATGGCTCACGGTTAACCTCCCTGTCGTCAGGCTTGGACTGGAAGTCCAAGCGTTTGTGCTACAACCGCTCCCCAAAGAGCGCGGTACCGAGCCGTAGCATCGTGCTACCCTCTTCGATAGCGATTTCGAAGTCGTGGCTCATGCCCATCGAGAGCCACTGGCGATTCGGCACGGGCAGTTGCTCATACAGACGGCGCAGGCTCTGGAACGCGGCGCGAAGGGCGCGCGCGTCATCCGTGTAGGGCGCGACCCCCATCAGACCTTGTAGGGTGACGCCCTCCGTCTCCAGCGTCTTTTCGATGAGCGTGGACGCATCGCTTGGCGACACGCCTGCCCTTCCTTCTACCTCCGCGAGGCGCACCTCGATTAGCACGGGCTGCACCGTCTGTTGGCGCATAGCAACGCGCCGAATCTCCTCCAGTAAGGATACCCTATCTACCACTTGTATTAATGCAAATCGCCCCACAACATATTTGACCTTATTGGTTTGAAGGCGCCCGATAAAGTGCCACTGTATATCGTGTGGAAGGAGCTCCAGTTTGGAGCGGGCTTCCTGCCAATAGTTCTCGCCGAAGTCGCGCAGCCCGAGTGCGTAGGCTTCTGCGATGCGTTCTGGGGGAACGCCCTTGCTCACAGCGACGATGCGTATCGACGACGGGTCGCGTCCGCAGCGGGCGCACACGGCAGCAATCCGTTCCTGTAACGCCTGCCAGCGCTCAGACAGAGAGAGCATCGGAATCGCTCTGACTGGTCTGTGTTTCTGCGGCGTGCTGTGCCGCTTCCGCAAGCGCCTCCTCTAAGGCGCCGCTCTTGTGCTTCTTGGCGAGCTGTTCAAGCCGTCCCGTTTCCATAAACCAGACCCGCTCGGCAATATTGGTCGCGTGGTCGGCGATGCGCTCCAAATAGTGCGCTGTTAGCAGCAGCCATGACGCCGCGGTAACCTTTTCGGGATGCTCGCGCATAATCTCTTGCAGCTGGGTACGAATGCGTCGGTAAATCTCGTCCACCTCATCGTCCTGCTGACACACTTGAATCACTTTCTGTAGGTCGCGCTTGACATAGGCTTCGATGCTGTCCAACAGCATGCGGCGTGCGGCGTTCGCGAGGCGTGGGATGTCGACCAGTTGCTCCACAGGCGGCTCATCTTGAATTTTGCGTGCGGCTTTGGCGATATCGACGGCGTAGTCCCCAATACGCTCGATGTCAGTAATCATTTTCATAATCGTCCCAATCACCCGGAGGTCGCTGCCCATTGGTTGCTGCAAGGCAATCAGACGCAAGCAGCTCGATTCAATCTCCACATCAATCTGATCCACTTCGTCGTCCCGTTTCAGCACCTGCTCGGCGCGTTGCCTATCGTTGCGCCAGAGCGCCTCTACCGCATCCGCGACCATCCCCTCCACGATACTTGCCATCGCAAGGACTTTGGTCTCTAACTCCTGCAGTTCCGCATCAAAGGCTTGCCGCGTCATCATAACTAGCGATTATACCTGATAATTACGCATTCCGTTCCAAGATTCACGGGCGACAGAGGCAAATCTTGTATAGGGGGTTACACCCACCACTACAGGTTGGTTTAGCAAAGAAAACAAACGATAAAACCCCAAAATGCCCATAAAAAATCGCTTTGGGATTTTTACTGGCTCTGTAGGGAGACAAACAACGATTTTGGCGTTTGAATGTATCCTAATCGTTGCAGGATTCGGGTGCGGGACATGCTAATATAATAGCCACCCCGCAGGCGAGAGCAGGGACGCATCAACAGCCATGCGCACGGACGACCATGCAGTGGAACAGTTGCACCTTGGAGAGGATGTCGACGCAGCGCGTTTGCGTCGGGCGTGGCGCAATGTGCTTCAAGCGTTGACGCCGCGTATTCCTCTGTCGAGTCGGCGATACCTGGAGTCGATCGTGCCAGTCGGTATCGACGGCGATCAGGTGCGCCTGCAGCTCGATAGCGCGTTCGGACGGGATTGGGTTCAGAAACGCTACCAGCGTGACCTGCAGGAGCTCCTGAGCCAGCAGCTGGGGTTCCCCGTCGTGATTCTATTCGTGGGCGAAGACGCGACTCCCGATGCTGAACCTGCTCCTGTAGTGGTTGCGCCTGTCGTCACGGCGCCGCCACAGCCCGCGTTCCCACGCCCCGAATTCAACCCCCAACTGACCTTCGAGAGTTTCGTGGTCGGCAAGAGCAACCGCTTGGCACACGCGGCGGCGCTCGCCGTGGCGCAAGGCGCAGGCGGTCGCTACAATCCGCTGTTCATCTACAGCGCACCCGGTTTAGGCAAAACCCACCTGCTCCACGCGATTGGACAAGCGTATCTCCAGCGCGTTCCCAATGCCGCGGTGGTTTATATCAGTGGCGAGGAATTCCTGCGCAGTTATGTGCAAGCAACGCGCTGTCAAAAAGCCGACGAGTTTCGCGAACGCTACCGCCCTGTGCAACTCTGGCTGGTCGACGATGTGCAGTTCATCGCGGGCAAGGAGCGCACGCAGGAGGAGTTTTTCCACATCTTCAACATGCTCTATGGCGCGGGAAGGCAACTGGTGATGACCAGTGACAAAGCGCCGCGCGACCTGATCGGGGTCGAAGAGCGGTTGCGCACGCGCTTTGAAATGGGGCTATGCGCCGACATTGCACCGCCCGATTTAGAGACACGCATCGCGATTCTGATGAACAAGGCGATGCGCGACGGCACCATGTTGCCCATCGAGATTGCGGAATTTATCGCCGATAAAATCCAGTCGAACATTCGGGTGCTGGAGGGGGTATTGACCCGCCTGATTGCGCAAAGCTCGATCACCGGCGAACCCATCACGCTGGAGTTGGCGTCGCAGGCGTTGCAGGCGTATCTGGTGAATGCGCACCCCCAACCCTCGCAGACGCCTTCACTGGAGCGTATCCTGCGCCTCGTGTGCGACGAGCTGGGCGTGCCCCCCGAAGAGCTCACGGGCGACAGCCGCCGCGCCGAGATTGTACAGGCGCGCCAAATCGCTGTGTTCCTTGTCCGGGAAACAACCGGCGAGCCATGGACGCGCATCGCGGAAGCGCTCGGACGCAACGACCATACCACGGTGTTGCACGCCTACCGGAAAGCGACCCAGCGGCTCCGCACCGACCCCCGCTTGCGCGAGCGTATCCAACACCTGCAAAGCAAAGTGCGAGGCTAACAGAACACCTCTGTCCCCCATTTGGCAGGAATCTCGCGCTTCTACGGGGAACATAGAATCACTACAAAAGTCAAAATTCCCGTAAGGAGGCGATGATGTACAGGAATTCCTATCGTGTTCTCGGCGTTGCAGGTGTCTTCGGATTGGCTCTGTGGCTCTCCGGCTGTGGCGGCGGAGGCGGCGGGGGTGACAATAACCTGCCAGGCGCCGCTGTTCAGGTCAGTATACGCGGCGCACAGTGGATCGGCTTTCAAGATGGCGCAAACGGCGCTTGGCAAACGCTTGCAGGCGCCGGTGACTTTAACGGCGCCCCGCGCGTCACAGCGGCGGACGGACGCTACTCGCTGGCATATGTCTGCGGCGGCGCAAAACCAACCGTGCATGTAGTCCATACAACCGTTAGCGAGGCACCGCAGCTCAACGCGGTATGTGGCGGCAGCAGTACCCCCAGTACCATCACGGTTAATGGAACGGTGCAGGGACTGGAGGGCGGTCAAGCCCTCATCGCAATCGGCGAATCAACCGCTGTGTCCGTAGCAGGCACTTACACGATTTCCAGCATGCCTGCGGGCACCTACGATGTGGTCGCTGTGCGGCTCGCCAGTGGGACTCCCAATCGCGTCTGGTTGCAGCGCGGACGGACGTTTACAACCTCAACAACCTACGATATCAACTTCAACCAAACCGACGGTAGCCTCGTGCGCGTGTTCGATGTTTCCAGCGGCACACTGACTATCGCAGGAATCGATACAGGCGCAAACGAGAATATCACGGCGCAGGTCTCTCTTCAATCGGCAGTGCGCTCCAGTATCATCGGGTTAGGCGTAGCCACGCAGGACGGAGCCGTTATACGATACCCAATGATTCCGAACACCGTTCTCAGTGCGGGTGAGTCGTTCCGCGTGCGATTGATCTCGGACGCGGGACGCGGTATCGAGGAGGTTGTGGCATCCTTGCCAAGCAGTCAGAACTACACTCTGCCTGCACCCTTTAGCAACCCGTCGTTCTCGGTCAACAGCACCGGGGCGATTGTGGTGGATGTGGTCGGCTTCGACTACAGTGAGTCACCCGTGCGCGGCTACCTGCTGGATCTTTCAGGCGATGGTCAACCTGCGCGCTATCAGATTCTCATCTCGCGCAGCTGGCTCGGTAGCGCGAATCGCTACAGTACGCCCGTTCTTTCGAACCTTTCAGGATGGAACGCAAGCTGGACACTACAGCGTGGGCAGCCCCTCAACGCCGCACTGCGTGTGCTGGTTGTGCCGAACACGGTGCCTACGGACACCCTCTGGCTCGCGCTGCAAGGCGGCAACCCACCAGCAGGGTTCCAGCTGCGCTATGCGACCCGAAACGCCTCACTCAACCCCTGAGAATCGATGCTGGAGTGGCTTGTCGCTGTCTTGATGGCTCTGACGCGCACGGGTGATCTGCCCGTGCTGACGAGCCAGACGCGTGTGCTGGCGGCGCCGAATCGTATCATCGTGCGGTTCGCAGGCGCGGAGCCACGCAAACTCTGCGAGCAGGCAGGATTCCGAATACTGCGCGAAATCCCCGAAATCGATTACACCGTCGTGCAGGTACCGTGGGGACAGGTGGACGAATCGATCGCCCTGTTCCAGCAGCGGGGTTGGGCAAAAGAAGCCTACCCCGACAGGGCTTATCGACTGGCATACACACCCAACGATCCCCTGTTCCCCTCGCAGTGGAATCTCCAGCGGATGCAGCTGCCCCTCGCTTGGGACTGGACGCGCGGTCGCCCAGAGGTGGTAGTCGCGGTACTTGATACCGGAGTGGACTATACCCACCCTGAGATTGCGCCGAACCTCTGGGTCAACAGCGCCGAGATTCCGAACAATGGAATCGACGATGACCAGAACGGTCTCATCGACGACTATTTGGGCTACGACTTCGCCTACGACGACGCCGACCCTGCGGACGACCACGGGCACGGCACGGCGTGCGCTGGGATTGTCGCCGCATTAGGCGATAACAATCTTCAGATCGCTGGGGTGGCGTACAACTGCCGAATTCTGTGCGTCAAAATCGGCTTGTCAAACGGCTATAGCTACGATTCGATGTTCGCGCCTGGGGTGATATACGCTGCGCGGATGGGCGCGAAGGTGCAAAGCATCAGCTACTTCAGCGACGATTTGACGCCTGCCCTGCGCGCCGCCACGGATTATGCGTGGAATCAAGGCTCGCTTCTTGTCGTCGCTGCGGGCAATTACAACGAGCCACTGCCCCTCTACCCAGCAGGGTACGACCGCGCTGTGGGGGTCGCTGCCAGCACCAGCGCAGACCGGAAAGCGAGTTTTTCGAACCTTGGCAGCTGGGTCGATGTGGCGGCGCCTGGCGTCGGAATTTACGCGACCACACGAGGGGGTGGCTATACCAGCTCCTTCGCCGGCACCTCTGCTGCTGCGCCGAACGCCGCAGGCGTCGCTGCCCTGCTCTGGTCGTGGCTGCCCAACGCGCGTATCGAGACCATTCGCGAAGCCCTCGAATACTCGTCCGAGCCAATCCCCGACCCTACGGTGGGCGTCTATGTGAACTATGGGATTGTGAATGCGAATCGCGCCTTGCAGTATCTGCGCGAGGCGACTCTTTTGCCAAATGGCGTCGCACTCTGGAACCCCATCGATCCCGTCATCCACTGGGTGAGCCCCCATCAAGTGCCTATACAAGGATGTCGGCTCACGATTGCCGGGCGTTATTTCGGATGGAACCCGCTTTGGGGGCGCGTGATGCTGGATAACCGCCCCCTGCGCGTGTTAGAGTGGACCGATAGCAAAATCGTCGCCGAGTTGCCCCCCGGCGCACGAGCAGGTGAGGTACAGGTGATTGTGCGCGGCGTCCCGACGAACCGATTCCGTCTGGAGCGCGCTTTTCAGCCGTACCGCCGCGCCGCGGCGCCCCATGACCGACAAATCAAGGGCTACACGGCGGGCGCATCGGTGAGTGGTGGGTTCGCCGATCTGCGCCAAGCCGACGGCGTTGCCCTCGTTGCAAAAGCCCGCGACGATAACGGCAACTTGGTGCTTTACCTGTTAGTGCGTGGATTAGACAAGCAGCGCGCTCAAAGCACACTGCGCTTGACCTATCGCCGACGGGGGCAAAACATGCCCACGAATATCACCGAACGACTGGAACTCTACAACTTCGACACAGGCAGCTACCCGTATGGAGCGTTCACCACTGTGCTTTCCGAACCTGTGCCCGCTGCCTATGTGTCCAGCACGGTCTCGTTGTCCAATCCCGCTCAATACATCTCCTATGAGGGCGATCTGTTCCTGCGCATCGTGATTGAAGGCGCAGGAGGTAGTGCGCAACTACTGGTGGATCAATTGCTGGTGGAGTGGGAAGAGCAACCCTGAACGGTGGGTATAATTAAGCATGGTGGGGCCTGTAGCTCAGCGGCAGAGCGGGCGGCTCATAACCGCTTGGTCGCAGGTTCGAATCCTGCCGGGCCCACCAAAAGATTCTTTAGAACCTCTCCGTAGCCCCCTCTTCCCATGACCCCCATCAGGTACACTCTTGTTGCGAGGAGGCACCTATGAACGCAGGCTTTCAGCAATGGCTTCGTGAGAGCATCGATCAACTCAAGGCGCAAAATCTCTATAAGCAGCCGCCGATTTTAGAGTCGCCGCAGGGTGGGCGCGTGCGTATCGGCGGGCGTGAAGTGATTAACTTAGCCTCGAATAACTATCTTGGCTTGGCAAACGACCCCCGCTTGAAACAGGCAGCTATCGAAGCGGTGCAGCAGTTCGGCGCAGGCGCGGGTGCTGTGCGCTGGCTGGGCGGAACCAACACGCTCTATGAGCAACTCGAGCAGAAACTCGCCGAGTTCAAGAAAACAGAAGCCGTGTTGGTGTTCCAGTCGGGATTCAATGCAAATTCAGGCGCCATCCCCTCGTGCTTCGGGGAAGGCGATGTGATTATCTCCGACGAGTTGAACCACGCCAGCATCATCGACGGGGTGCGACTCAGCAGCGCGAAATACAAAAAGAGCGAAGGCTATGTGTACGAACATAAAAATATGAATCATTTGGAAGACATTTTGAAGCGCTGCGGGCACTTCAAGAAGCGACTGATTGTCACCGACGGCGTGTTTAGCATGGACGGCGATATTGCACCCCTACCAGAGATTGTGGCGCTCGCTGAGAAATACGACGCGGTCGTCATGGTGGATGATGCGCACGCTTCAGGGGTGCTGGGCGAGCACGGCAGCGGCACCACGAGCCATTTCGGACTGTATGGGCGCGTAGACATCCAGCTGGGCACGCTCTCGAAGGCAATAGGGGTCATCGGTGGCTATATCGCAGGGAGCCAACTGCTGAAAGAGTGGCTGATTAACCGGGGGCGACCTTACCTGTTTAGCACGGCGTTGCCCCCCGCCGCCGTGGGCGCAATCCTCAAAGCCATCGAGATTCTCCAAACCGACCCCGAACCGATGCGCCGCCTGTGGGATAACGCGCGCTACTGGAAAGAGAACCTTCAAAAACTGGGCTTCGACACCATGGGCAGCGAGACGCCCATCACCCCCGTGTTCTGCGGCGACGAAGGAATCGCGCAGCAAATGGAGCGTCAACTTTATGAAGCGGGCGTGTTCGTCGTCGGGATTGTGTACCCCACCGTGCCGCGGGGTAAAGCACGGGTGCGCACCATGCCCAACGCAACTCATACCCGAAAAGACCTTGACGATGCCCTCGAAGCATTTGAGAAGGTGGGCAAAGCGCTGGGGGTCATCCATCGCTGGGTTTAAAAGCATAGGCTCCCCCAGGGTTGGGGGAGCCTAAACGCTGTGTCGTACGACTGCTGATTATAGGCTGTGTTGCCCGCCAACGCTGCAAGTCGGGTTGGTGCTCATGTTGCCAATCGTGTAAGTCCCACCCGAAGGACAGTTGGGCCAGTTCTGAATAAAGTCAGGCGACAAGTCGGCTTGAGTTGGGCTGGCTGTGGGGCCCTGATTCGTAGCCATCGCCCACTGCTCTTTGGCGGCTTGAATCTGGCGCAGGTTCGAGCGGCATGCGTTGGCGCGCGAACGCTCGCGAGCATTCATAAAGCTCGGTACCGCAATTGCCAACAAGATGCCAATAATCAGCACCACAATCATAATCTCTACGAGCGTGAAGCCCCGCTCACGGCGTCGGTTCATCAAATTGCGCATCATCATCTGTCCCTCCATGTCCGAATTTTCGGAATGCTGGGGAGAAAACTTTGCCTTTCGGGCGGCGATTGGCGCCGTCTTCTCCCCGCTGAAGAGGTTGTTCCATTTGCGAAACGCGGGCAACACTGCGGGAAATACGGGATTTCGCTAATTGCCCTGCGTGAAGAGCCAAGCGATGATGCCCAACGCGAGCGTCGTCACTACCACGCTCGCGACGGTCTCCTGACGGCTGAGTTGAAACGCACGCCAGTTGATTGCCAGGGTTACGATTGCCATCGGTACCAGCGCAGGCAGACGCGGCGCCACCCCCAACGCCGGCAGCACCCACAGCACCACCCCCAAATAAACCCACAACGCCACGAACAGACCAATCATCGTAGCACGTACACGCAGACTGAACCGTATCAGGCACGCCGCATACAGCGCGAGAAAGATGAAATCACCTGCGCCAATAATCGCGATAGGAGTCAGTCGCGCGACCGCTTCGGGAGCATTGGGGGCTGCCATCACCGCCACCGAAGCACGCTCGGCGATTTCAGGGGCTTTTTCCATCACTTGTTTGACAAATCCGCCAGGCGTTAGCACGGTCAGCATATCCACCATCGCCGCAAAGGGAATTACGGGCGCCAGCAAATTCTTCTCGCGGATGAGTTTGGACAAGGTGGCGCCCAACCCGACCGCAGCGAGCATCAGCAGGTAGCCGTGTACCGCGCGGTAGACCCCAAACATAACCTCTGCAGGCGGGTTCTCACGGCTCCAGCCCAAGACGAACGGTACCAGCCCCCACAGCCACCATGCCCCCACGCCCCCTACCAGCATCACTGGCGCAAGCCATGGCGCCTTCTCGGTTTCATGCGCCCACGCGAACACTAACCCCAGCAGAGTCGCCATCAACAGCAGCGTGGTCAGCAATACGCCGCCAATCAACAGCCACCCTTTCGGCAGCGTAATCAGCGGCGTGCCTAACTGCAGCGCAAAGTACGCAAGGCTCCAGAGGAACCAAGGGGTTCTCATCCCCCTCTATAATACCCGTAACAACTTTTTCGGCGAAGGAGGTGCCTCCTCGTCGTCCGGGCGATGCACGATTTGATACAGGCTATCGCGCTCGACCGGCACACGCCCTGCTGCGCGAATGAGGCGAATCAGTTCCGTGCGGGTGAGTACCTGCTGGCGCACGCCCGGCGCGTCGTCTTGATAGACAATCTCGTACTCGTGAATCGTGCCGTCCACATCGTCCGCGCCGTACCAGAGGGCAATCTGCGTGATGGCGGGGGTGTTCATAATCCAGAACGACTTGATATGTGGGAAGTTATCGAGCATCAGGCGAGCCACGGCAATATTGCGCAGGTCGTCGTCGCCGCTGGGGTGCGGTAGGTGCGCCAGTTGCGTGCCTTCGGGATGGAACGAGAGCGGCGTCATCGCCAAGAAGTGCCCTGTCTCGTCTTGCAACTCACGCAACTGGATGAAATGGTCAACGCGCTCTTCTACCGTCTCGCCGATACCATAAAGCAAGGTGGCGTACTGTTTCAGCCCGGCGGCTGCGATTTCACGGGCAATCTCTTTCCAACGCTTGCCGTTAATCTTCTTGGGAAACAGCTCCGCGTGGATACGGTCGCTAAGCACCTCAATCCCACCGCCGGGCACGCTGCCCAGCCCCGCCGCTTTCATCTCGTGCAGCACTTCCGCCAGCGGCTTCTTAGCGACGCGAGCAATCTCTTCCCACTCGACCGCAGTGAACGCCTTGATATGAACCTCAGGACGCTCCTCTTTGACCGTGCGGACGAGGTCTAAATAATACTGATAGGGCAGGCGCGGGTTCACCCCCCCAACGATATGCACTTCGGTGATGGGAATGTGTTTGTAGGCTTGCAATCGTTCGCGCACCTCGTCCATCGTGAGCGTGTAGGGCTTCGGACCGCCCTTCTGCGCGTAGAACGAGCAGAACTTACAGCCCTTGTTGCAGATGTTAGTGTAGTTGATATGCTGATTGCGGATGTAATAGGCATAGTCGCCGTTGAGTCGCTCACGCACAATATTCGCCAGGTAGCCCACGCCCGACAGGTTCGGCGTTGTGTAAAGCAGCACGCCCTCCTCGAACGAGAGCCGCTCACCATGAACGACTTTTTCATAAAGGGGCATCAACTCTCGCCCCAGAATCACCTCAAGAACGCGCATGAATATAGCCTCCGTAACTGCGTCCTTGGGATTCCTCGCTACACTTGCAAAAACAGCAACAGATCCCGAACGCTGTCTTTCCGAGCGCAGCGAGGAATCCCCATCGGTCGCTCGTTAAGATTGTACCCGAACAGGGAAAACTTTTTCCTGCGGGCGCGTGGCGAGGATGGTCGCGCTGAAGAGAACCAGCATAATCCACAGGGCATCCGTAACTAACAGATGAACCAGTTGCATCCAGATAGGGGCTTTGAGCCACACATTCAGGAAACCCAGCCCCAGTTGAGTCACATAGAGCAGGTTGAAGCCGATGCCCAATCGATAGGCGGTGGGCGAGGGGCGATCCATCATCAGGCGCGTTAGCACCACAATCATATAGAGCGCGATACCGATTGCCAGAGTCGGATGGTACACACGCAGCGCAAGCAGGGTCTCACCCACGACCGGGTTCGTGTGGATTACATTCAGGTGCAGCAGCGTGTCGCCCAGCGCAGTGACGGCGCCGCTGACGCCGATTAGCGTCATCAGCAGTAATGCCCCCAGCGTCGCAATACCTGCCCAGCCTTGCCCACGCAGGCTGAATCGCGCACCGCCAGACGCCCACCACGCCGTGAGGGTGAGCCACATCAGCAAGATGAAGGTGTTCAGCAAGTGCGCTGCCATCCACACCGCTCGCGCGTAAGAAACATCCGTCGCCACGCGCTCAAACAGTACCAGCCCCGCTCCAATCAACGCCTCTACCATCATAAACACCATGCTCATCAGTGCGCCGAAACGCACGATGTGCTTGCGTGGATACGCCCGAAACGCCCAAACAAGCATCCCCACCATCAGTAGGAAGGCGAGTCCGCTGGTAAGACGATGCCCAAACTCAACGAAAGTATCCAGCGAGCCAGAAAGAGGGATAATCTGACCGTTGCAGGTGGGCCAGTGGCTACCGCAGCCCGCGCCGAAGCCAGTCGCTCGGACAAACGCTCCGCCCAAAATCACCAGTACATTCAACCCCAGCACAAACCAGGCAAACTTCGCGAAGCGAGTCATAGCATACGGAGTATACCTGAATCGGGAGCGCAACAGCATTGGGCACTCGGTTTGGATCGTTGAGGCGTCAAAACTGGGCGACCGCCTGCAGCGACCAGCCTGCGCGAACATCGGGCGCACCCGTATCGCGCAGATGGCTCGCACGATACCGCAGACAGAGCATACCACGCTCGGTTAGCTGGTAGCCAATCAGCAATTCGAGGGTGTAGCCCCGCACACCAGGGCGGTATTCATGAAAGCGACGCAGCGTCGCATAGTCGACGGCGTAGAACCACCGCCCACGCTCGTGTTCCGCACGCGCATAGAATCCAATACGGTTCGCGCCAATGGGGTGCCCCATCGGCAGACCTTTATAAGAGTAGGCGTAGCGGAGAGCATGCCCCGAGTTGTCATACACGCCCCCCGTGGGCGTGCCATCAGAACGCACCCATTCCAGAATCAGGCGCGTGTTGGGCGTAGCCGCGATTCGCGCCCCCATAAGCGTGGCGACTTTACGAGGGGTAATGGAGGAACCGCCGAACGCCGTAGGTGCGCGCAAATCGTCCATCAACCAAAACAGGTACAGGCGGTTCT
Source organism: Fimbriimonadales bacterium (assembly GCA_026003075.1). Classification (GTDB taxonomy): domain Bacteria; phylum Armatimonadota; class Fimbriimonadia; order Fimbriimonadales; family GBS-DC; genus GBS-DC. Next base: position 47,373 of record BPGO01000004.1, read on the forward strand.
GGGAATCAGGTCGGTACACAACACCCACTTCCGCCAAGTAGTTGAACCACCCAGAGCCTATTTGGGCATTGCTGTACCATTTTTGGTAGAGATAATAGGGCGCTATCTGGCTCACGGCGCCGCCAGGCAGTTCCAACGCTTTGAACGCCTCCGCGAGCGCGACGGTCCACCGCGTGCCGAAGTCGCGCTCGATTCGCCGCGCCCCCCACCAAGTCCGCTCCCCATCTTGTTCAAACTGGCTCAGAAACTGTTCAAATCGCCATTCACCCAGCAGGGGAATGCGCAAGGGGAACTGCACACTGGCAACGGGTACGGCAGGCATTTCGTCGTTGACCAGAAGCCCACCGCTATAGCCGCCGAGCCAGCGCACAGTACGGTAGCCTATTTGCCAGCGCCACTCACCCGTCTGTAGGGCGAGCTGGGCGTAGGGGATAGTTCCGAACGCGCCGGGGTTCGCGCCGTCGTGCCGACGTGCATCGCTCAAAACCACCTCCAGCAGGGCTTGCTTGCTAACTGTCCACGCGCCTGCCACGCGATAGATTCCTTGGGGGGTATCTGCACTATCTGTATCGAAAAAGGCGACCCCTTGCACCTCCACAACGAGCCATTTCGCGTCTTCAGGCAAGGTGTTTGTGGCGCCCAACTTCCAGCGGATGAGCGGCGAAACTGGGGTTGACTCACGGTTCAAAACGTTCAAAAACTCGTCGGCGCTGCGGGGTCGGCGCAACAGCGTGCTGGGGGTAGGTCGTTGACTTGCCAGCCAGTCATAGATTGGGTCATCGTGCGAGGGGAGTTGCTGCGCAGAGCATACTCCCACAAGTATTAGAACAACAAGGGCACTCCAGCCCTTCAACCTCGCACCACCTTTTGTTCGTTCATCGCCAACTTAGAAGTTGCCAATTCCATCAGCATCGCACGCGCCGCCTCGGCTTGCTCCTTCTCACACAGATTGAGCAAAGCCTCCAACTGTCCTTGAAGCCAACACCAGCTGGGCGCCGTGTGATTACGGACGCGCTTAATTTTGGGGTTTGGTGTATTTTCCAGTACCTCTTGGTCGTAGCACAACTGCTCGTGAAGCTTCTCGCCAGGGCGCGTGCCCGTGAACACGATAGCAATATCCTGACCGGGCACCAGTCCATACAGACGGATGAGGTCGTGCGCCATGTCAATAATCCGAATCGGCTCCCCCATATCGAGGATATAGATGTCGCCGCGACTGGTAAACGCCCCTGCCCGCAAGATAAGGTGAACAGCCTCGTTGATACTCATGAAATAGCGCTTCATATCTGGGTGCGTGATACGGACGGGTCCGCCCTGCTCAATCTGCGCCTGCAGTGTGGGAATAAGGCTCCCTCGACTGCCCAACACATTGCCGAAGCGCACAATCGCGAACTCCGTTTCCCCTTCACATGCCAGCGCGCTGACAATCATCTCGCCCACGCGCTTTGTCGCTCCCATAATACTCACAGGATCCACCGCTTTATCGGTCGATACATAGACGAACTTGCGCACTCCGTGGCGCAATGCAGTTTCCGCCATCACCCATGTACCCAGCACATTATTTTTGATCGCTTCGATAGGGTTCGCCTCCATCAAGGGCACATGCTTATGCGCTGCCGCGTGGAACACGAGCGTGGGGCGGTGGCTGCGGAACACCGCTTCGATACGGGTGGCGTCACGCACATCGGCGATGATACATTCAGGCTCATAGCCTATGCATGTGATTAGTTCTTGCTGAACTTGGTAAATACTGTTTTCTCCTTTGCCCAGCAGCGCCAAGCTGGCAGGTCCCAAATCTGCGGTTTGCCGCGCCAGTTCACTGCCAATCGAGCCGCCTGCGCCCGTGATCAGCACGCGCTCACCCGCGATATAGTCCGCTACGGGACGCAGATCAAATTGCACCGGCGCGCGGCGCAGTAAGTCCTCGATGTTCACCTCGCGGATCTGAGCCAGCTGAAAACCGTGCTCTGCCGTCGGTTGAAATGAAGGCACAATCCGTACACGCGCTTTGGTAGAGCGGCAAATATTAAAAATCCGACGCACAACCTCGCCATCAGCGGAAGAGATCGCGATAATCACATCCTGCACCCCGTGTTCCGCCACAATCTGCGGAATGTCCTGCGTTGTACCCAAGCAGGGGTAGCCGTGAATCTGCAGTGACTGCTTCTGCGGGTCGTCGTCTACGAAGCCCACCAAGCGCAGTTCCGCCTGCGGGTTGCGGCGTATCTCGCGCATCACGACCTCGCCCATATCACCCCCACCCACCACTAAGGCGCGCCGTCGGGGCGCTTGATTCTTGGTGTAGGCGATGTACCAGTCATAAAGGCGCCGTCCTATGCGCGGCGCAGAGAGCGAACTTGTCGATAAGAAACTAAAGAGGACCCATTCCGCCAACGAGAACGGTCGCCCACCGTAGTAAGCAAACCCCAGCATCCCAACGAGACATGCTATTTGGATTCCAACACTCGCCTTCAACAAACGAAACAAATCCATAATCCCCGCGTAGCGGCTATGAACCCGATACATTCCCTGCGTAAACAGTGCGCCGATGCCTATCACGCTCATCAGGGGCGCCAGCCACTGCAGCATCCGCTGATCCGCAACAGTATAGCGGAAATCTTGCACCAAACCAACAGCAATGATTAGCGACGCTGAGATAAGCAGAACATCTGTGAACACCGATCTCAAAAACTCCGCCCAGCGTCGGGGGGGTATCTGCCACAACCATCCTAATGTGCTCTTGTTCCGCAAGGCTTCCCTCCGTAGAATCCGCGTTTTAGCAAACCGCCAGCGAGAACTCGCCGCGTAAAGTATACCCGTTGATTCTGACGGCTGCGTTCTATTTTGGAAATCGATTGGGGTATATTTTTAGAGGCGTGGAGCGGTGCCCGAGTGGCTGAAGGGACACGACTGGAAATCGTGTAGGCTCCGAAGAGGGGTCTCGTGGGTTCGAATCCCACCCGCTCCGCCAGCGTCTAAGCCAAAACGAACCGCGCCAGCCCGTGCAGCAGCCACAGCGATAACAACACGACTATAATCCGGTTGAGACGATGAATATCAATTCTGAGTGTGCGTCCTGAAACCAGCGCAAGAAGGCTATTTAATCCTACTCCCACAGCCGCCGCCGCCACCAGATAGCCAACGGGATTCGCCCGCCACGCCAGCCCAAACTGCCCATGCACAATCGCACTCACGCTGGTGGTCAAGCCGCAAGAGGGGCAAGGTCGCCCCGTGAGAAAGTAAATCGTACAAGGCGGCAGCCCCAACTGCTGATGCGTGCCATGCCCTTCGGGGTTGGGAGTAAGATACCACCCCACGCCCAACATAATCAACACCCCCAGCACCAAGAGCGCATGGCTCCACCGCGCCCACCCTGATACCGAAGTAAACTCAATCCATGAACCCCTGACCACGGCCCGCCCCTGAGTCATTCCTCCCATAGCCGAATCATGATACTCCAGCAGGTGCGTTCGCGGATAACAGATGCGCGCACTTCCACCTGATTGCTCGGTCGCCACGCCAGTGACGCATTGATATGGCTTCCGGTGTGTTCCGCCCGCAGGAAAATCTGGTTGGTCAAGGGCACATCGAAGCCGACAAAAAAACCGGGCATCCCCTCCCACCCAAAGCCCAGATGCACCCGCAGGTCGTGATCCAATGGCGTTTGCCCCAGCGCAGCGATGCTGTAGGACAAGGCGATATAATAGCCCCTGCCCTGTGCTGTACGATTAAACACATCCGACACGCCCATCGAGATCCCCGGCGCATAGCCCGGAATCTCGGGATAGACGCTGTACTGCAATCCGTAGACCTCGAGGCGCTTCTCAAACCCAGTGCGCGCCCCCTGAATTTCGAGCAAGCCGCCTACCCGAAAGTTCACCAAGACTCGCTCGCGCTCAGGTGTGCCTGTCAAGAACCCTGCTTCGACCGTGAGACGCTCTGGATAAATCAGTTTGCCCGTGGGGATTTCGATAAGTCGGTCAGCACAGGCAACGCTGAAGAGGGTCCCTGCGCAGACAAGCCCCATCATCCATCTCCAAGAGGAGCGGACTTCCCGTTGCGCTCGGCATGACAGAGGTTTTTCGCCTACACCATTTCGCGCATCGCGAAAAACCCACTCCCATCCAAGTTTCGTCATCGCCTGCCCTTAGAGATTGACTTTCGCTTCATAGAGCACGCGCGCCTGCTCGTCGGGCAGTTCGCGATTGCGCTTGTGGAGGACGCGCACGATGGCATTCGTCGCGCCTTCGGGGATAGGCGCACGAATGACCCTGCGTTCGCCGGGTTTGAGGCGCGTGTCGTTGCCGTCGATAGCGACATTGTCCGCCAGCAGAGTCTGATGCTTGCCAATTTCCGAGTCGCCCTTCAGAAACCGCGCCTCTACAATCACGACCACATACTCCGGACCTGTGGGTACGGTATGCCCCACTTCCACGCTCTCCATCTTGATCTGTAGGTAGTCATCACGTCGCTCATGCGCCATTTTGACGCCTTTTTGGAACATCGCGGGCGTTGCGCCCTCGAACTTATGCACTCGTGCCTTGCGGGCAGGCAGCCCTTCGCCAGTCGCGATGGGACGCTCCACCACCGGCATGTGGCAATTCACGCACCCATTCGGGTCCTGCCCCCATTCGCTTTGCTTGTACCAGTCCACCGTGCCGAAGATTTCGTGGCAGGTGGCGCACATATCGACGGCGCCGAACTTTTCGTTTTTGACGGTGGGGTGGGCGTCGGTCTTGGTGCCGAGGGTGCTATGATACGCGCCGTTGGCGTCCTGATGGCAACTAATGCAGTCGATGCCGTGCGCTCGGTCGGCTTCGCGCAACGCTGGGTGTTCGCCAAAACCCTTGACCAGAATCGGCTCAGGAGCATGGCACGGAAGGCACATCTTGAGGGTGCGATTGCGTGAGGTCTGCCCAAAAGTTTCGCTTTCCCACGCGGCGGCGTGGCGCGATTCCGCCCAGTCACGCGCTTCGTTGGGATGACAAGTTTGGCAATCACCGCGCGTCTTGGGCAACTCGGTCTGAGACTGAGCCGGCATGCTCTCGATCGTGCGCCCCGCACCAATCAGCATCAGTGCTAATGCCACCGCTGAAACGCTCCAGCCTATGACCGTATTCATAGCAAGGTTTTAATTTCGAGAAAACAGATCCCCATCCTGCTAATTCGGCGTAGATTTCCAGGGGATATTCCTTCCGATGGCTCAGGTATAATCCCGCTACTGATGAAGGCGATCTGCAAAACCCAGCCCGGCGTCGGGCTGGCAGTACGGGATGTTCCTGAACCATCGTTAGGCAGGCGCGAGGTGTTGGTTCGCGTGACTCGTTCCTCCATCTGTGGTACAGATTTACACATCTACCAGTGGGACGCTTGGGCAAGCAGTCGGTTGAAGCCTCCCTTGATTATCGGGCATGAGTTCTGCGGGTTCGTCGTGGCGGTCGGCGACGAAGTAGAGCATGTGCAGGTGGGCGAATTCGTGGCGGCGGAGAGTCATATCGTGTGCGGTTATTGCAAACCATGTCAGCTGGGGCAGGCGCATGTGTGCTTGAACACGCGCATCCTCGGGGTAGATGTAGACGGTGGGTTCGCGCCGTATGCGGCAATCCCTGCAGTGAACGCCTGTAAGACCGACCCTGCGCTGCCCCCCGAAGTCGCGACGGTGCAGGAGCCGCTGGGTAACGCGGTGCATACGGTTGCTGCGACCGATGTGCGTGGCGCGACGGTGCTGATTACCGGCTGTGGCGCGATTGGGCTATTTAGTATTGCCGTGGCGAAGGCGCTGGGCGCGGCGCGTGTCATCGCCACCGAAGTGCGCCCCTACCGCGCAGAACTCGCCATGCGCATGGGCGCAGACGCCGTGCTGAACCCCACAACGGACGATGTCTTGGGCTATGTGAGGCGCACTACCGACGGGCTGGGCGTCGATGTCGCTCTGGAAATGTCGGGACATCCTGCGTCTATCGAGTTAATCACTCAGGCAATCCGTCCCGGTGGTGAAGTGAGCCTGCTGGGGCTGTTCTCGCAGCAGGTTGCGTTAGATCTGAACGCACTTATCTTCAAAGGCGTGGAGATTCACGCGATTATCGGCAGGCGTCTGTTCCAAACCTGGGAGGTGATGCAGAATCTTCTCCACTCAGGCAGGCTCGATGTGCGTCCCGCGATTACGCATGTGCTGCCCTGGCACGAATACGAACACGCTTTTGAACTGATGGCTTCGGGACAGTCAGGCAAAATCGTGCTGAACTGGGAGGTGTAAATGCGTATTGCTGCGCTGGACTACGGTGAGAAGCGCGTGGGCGTCGCTGTCGCAAACACAGAACTCGGCATCCCCTTACCCGCAGGCATACTCCCCAACGACATGGAACAAATTGTGAACTGGCTCCAGAAAGAGAACATCGAGTGTGTGGTGGTCGGTGCGCCCTATCTACTGTGGGGCGAGAAGGGCGAGCGTGTTCAGGAGATTGAACAGTTCGCGGAGAGCCTGCGTCAGCGGTCGGGTATCCCCGTCGAACTGCTCGATGAGCGGCTGACGACGATGGAAGCGGAGCGCCGCCTGCGCGAGAGCAATCCCCGAATCGATAAGCGCAAGCAGGCTGTCGACGCTGTCGCCGCCGCGCTGTTACTGGAGACCTATCTGCGACGATTGGGCATCTAACACGGTATTGATCTACAAACGCGCCTCCAGTAGTCGCTCCACATAACGCGCCAAGATGTCCGTTTCGATATTCACGCGCGCTCCCACAAGGCGATGCGCGAGGTTGGTAACAGTCCATGTATGCGGGATAATCCAGACCGTGAACCAGTCCGCTCCCACCTCCACAACCGTCAAGCTGATCCCGTCCACGGCGATGGAACCTTTCGGCACGATGTAGCGCATATAGGTCGTGTCATCCAGTTGGAATTTCAGGATGCGTGCGTTGCCTTCTGTGCGGATTTCGATAAGTCGGGCTGTTGTATCGACATGCCCCTGCACAAAGTGCCCTCCTAAACGGCTTTCGGGCGTAAGGGGGCGTTCGAGGTTCACACAATCCCCTACCCTGAGATCACCCAAGTTGGTACGGCGCAGGGTTTCGGGCACAGCGTCGAAATAGAGTAAATCGTCCTCCACTTGCTGCACCGTCAAACAGACGCCGTTAATCGCGAGGCTCTCGCCCACCGTCATTGGGAATGCGCGCACCGCAAGGCGTGCCCCACCGTCGGGATAAACCTGAACGGATTCGACGACCCCAGTGGCTTCGATAATCCCCGTGAACATACGCGAGAAGGATACCTGACAGGCTTTAAAGGCTCGGCAACTCCATATCGCTGCTATGTCCGGGGAACATCTTCGCGTTGGGGTCGAGGACGCTTTTCGCGTGGTTGACGGCGGTACATACCTCACCCACGCCCGTTGCGATGAGTTTCAGTTTGCCCGGATGCGTGCATACATCCCCGGCAGCGTACACGCCGGGGAGATTCGTCTGCATATACTCATCCACGACTATCTGATTGCCTTGCAGTTGCAGTCCCCAATTCTTGATAGGTCCCAGCGTCGCCACAAAGCCGAGATTCAGAATCACGGCATCGACGGGCAACTCGAGCTCCTCCTGCGTCTTATTGTGGAAGAGGACGGCGCGTTCGAGCCGTCCGTTACCGCACACGCGCCGTAGTTCGTAAGGGGTTAGAATCCTCACGGGGGAATGGCGCAGTTCCTGCACGCTCTGTTCGTGGGCGCGGAACTCGTCGCGACGATGGATGAGCGTGACCTGTTGCGCAATCGGATATAAATTCAGCGCCCAGTCCACTGCCGAGTCGCCGCCGCCGATGATTAACAGGCGTTTGCCCGCGAAAAGCGACTTATCGCGCACGCCGTAGTAGACACCGTTGCCCTCGAACTCAGCGACACCTTCCGCGTTGAGTTTACGCGGCGCGAACGCCCCTGCTCCTGCACAGATGACTATCGTGCGCGTGGGGTGAGCGATGCCCTTATCGGTGATAATCACCCAGCCGTCCTCGGTACGCTGGAGTTGCTCCGCGCGCTCCTCTAAGCACACGGTCGGCTTGAAGCGCATCGCTTGGCGGATCATCTGCGCGGCGAGGTCTTTCGCAAGCACTTCGGGGAATCCTGGCATATCATACACATACTTTTCAGGATATAATGCAGTGAGCTGCCCGCCCAGCTCGGGCAGGCTATCGATAATCTTGGTGCGCATACCCCGTAAGCCGGCATAAAACGCGCCAAACAAGCCCACGGGACCGCCGCCGATAATCGTGACATCATACAATTCGGTCTGCATACCGCCCCAATTCTACCTGAATCCCCCAAATTAGGACTAAAGTCCCTAACGCTGGCGCTCCTGAGAATTGTATTATAGTGTTGAAAAGCAGGCGGCATATGTGCGGCGTCATGGGATGGAATACGGTGCTTCGTGGGTTTCCGCGCCGCCTTGAACCATGCGGTTGCACATAGTCTCGAAGCTTTATTACAAACCAAACAGGGCAAAGTCCCTGCCGTGCCTGCCAAACCCGAGGGGAGCAGACCAGTCTCTCCTCGGGTATTTTTATAACATCTGATACTCCGCCGAGCTGAAGACGATTTGCAACGCTCCCTGCACGGTTTGACGGTCGCGTTGACGCAAGGCGTTCACACCGCCGCGTTTCTCCAAATACTCCAGCAGGCTCTGGCGAGTGCGGGGCTGCAGGGGCACATCCAGCGCGGTCTCGAGACGCTGGAGGAACTCTTCCAGTGTGCGTGGGGCAGGTAAGCCGATAAGTTCGTTCAGCGCGGCAACACCCAGCCCTTGCCGATTGGGCAGTAAAAACTCCGCGAAACGCATACGCTCCAGCATCGTGGTGGAGCTAATCCACGCCTTGCCCCACTCCCAACCTGAGACATCAGGTGGATACAGCAACGCCTGCCCGATGCGGCGCGTCCACTGCGTAGCAAGACGCAGATACGCCGCGAGGAGGCGTTGCCCTGCGCCATCGCTCAAATTAATCGCCCGCAGCCGCTCGCCCACCCCCACCTGCCGCAACGCACCAACGACGAACTCCACGGGGCTTTTCACCCGCTTGCGCCAGTTCATAGGACTCCAAAACGCAGGCGTCAGCAATAAGCGACGCATCAGCGCTCGAATGCTATAGTCCGACTCGCGGAACACTTTCGCTAACTCCTCCACCGTGCGCGTATCGGGCGGCTCCACATCGTTGATAAAATGCTGGTAGAACTTGCGGGCGATGTGTTGTGCAGTCGCCGGGTGCTCCACCGCCATCTCGATGATTTGCTCTCCTGTGAATCGCCCGCGCTTGCCGAATACCTCCTTCTCGCCATCGTCGTGTTGGCTGCGGTTGAACACGAAACTTGCCGACACACGACTAAAGGACCATCCAGTAAACGCACGCGCCGCCTCTCGAATGTCGCGCTCCGTATAGTGTCCGATGCCCATGGTGAACAGCTCAAACAGCTCACGAGCGAAGTTCTCGTTCGGCTTGCCCTTCACATTGCGATTGCCATCCAGCCACACCAGCATCGCGGGGTCTTTGGCAACCTCCAGCGTTAGCGTCTTGAAGTTGTCTAAACCCAGCCGTTGAAAGAGTTGAATTTGAATTAGCATGAGCCGCCCCGCTTGCACTTTGGAGGCGGAGGTGGCAAAATGGTTATGCCAAAACAGCGCGAGTCGTTCCTGAATAGGCTGCTGCGAGACGAGCATCCGATACAACCACCACGCACTCACCGCACGTGGGTCTAAGTTTCTCATATCGCCCTGCAGCAAGCGCAACACAGCTTCGTCATCGATGGTGTGGTCGTAAGGGTTCTCCAGCAGTTTGTCTACCGCGCCCTCGATGCCAAGCGGGATCAGCGGCTCGATTTCGTTTTCACGCGCGCTGAACCCTGTGCGCCGCCGTACGTGCGCCAATCGTTCCCGCAGACTCGACTGCATCGCCTTCTCCCAATTCCTATTGACGATTTTGGATAGGTTCGGGTTCAGTTTGGAGTCATACAGTCTACACCTTACAGGAGAATACAGTTTCGGCACGCGATGCGGTTCGGGTATGCTTTGGTGGTGCGATGCCAGAATCGGGCTGGGAAGCGATAAAAAGCGTAGAGTTCCATATTTTATCCGAAGCCGACGAAGCGCGACTGAGTTTTCTCTCGGTGGCGCGCGATGCAGAACTGGGCATCGGCAATGCGCCGCTTGCGGTGGTGGATATCGGCGGCGGGAGCGTGGAGGTCGCACTGGGACGCGCTACCGTCGAGCAGTGGTTCAGTTTCCCTGTGGGCGCAGGGCGTATCCGAGAGACGCTGATGCCTTCCGACCCGCCCCATCCGCGCGAGATTCTCCACGCAGTGCGCTTTCTGGATGAGGCTTTTGAACCCTTGCGCGCCCTGCCCCAGCCAGAACGAGTGGTCTCGATTGGGGGAACTGGGGTCAATCTGGCGATGCTTGCGCTGGGTCTGAATCGGTTTGACCCCAATTGTGCCCATGGCGTCTGGTTGGATTATGAAACGCTGGCTGCGCTGTTGGAGAAGCTACTCCGCCTCAGTGACGCCGAACGGCGCGCCCTCGCGGGCATCGAACCGGACCGTGCGCCCCTGCTCCCCATCGGCGCGCTCATCTTGGAGCGTGCCCTGTTCGCCCTGCGCCGTGAGCGGGTGCAGATTAGCGCACGCGGGCTGCGCTATGGGATACTCTGGAGCCTTTGAAGCAGACACCCTCCCAAATCAGGCAATTTTCCAATGCGAAACGGCAGGAATCGGACGCTCAGGGAGGTATCTTAATGATGCAAAAAAGGGGACGACAGGCAAAGGAGAGCAAAACCTGCCGCCCCCAAGAGAGGTGTGTAGTTGCTTGCTACCTATATAGACGCAGATTCGCGCCGAAAAGTTCCCGTTGTCGGGTACAATTCGGCGCGAAATGCGTTCACGAAACTCATTCAAGCACGCTGCGCAGCTCCTGTGCGAAGCGGAATCGCTGCTGATTGTGCCCCACCTACATCCTGACGGGGACGCGCTGGGCAGTGCGCTGGGGTTGTACCATGCGCTCCGACAGATGGGCAAAACCGCCGTGGTGGTGAGTCACGACCCCGTGCCCGAGATTTACCGATTCTTGCCTGACTGGGAGAAGATTCACTTAGAACATCCGCAACAGACCACCTACGATTTAGCGGTGGTGGTCGATCAGAGCCAGCTCAGCCGTGCCGGGAGGCATGAAGCATTGGCGCGTGCCGCGCGACGCATCCTGCAGATCGATCACCATGTGCCCTTAGAGCCGTTCGCGGATGTGCGCCTTGTCGATCCAAGCGCGGCGGCGACGGCGGAGCTGGTGTATCGCCTGCTGCGAGCTATGCGCATGCGTATTACTCCTGAGGTCGCCACCTGTCTGCTTACAGGAATCGTGACCGACACTTTTTCGTTCAAGTTCCCCAACACGACCCCGCGCACGCTGCGCATCGCCGCGGCGCTCCAGCAGGCGGGGGCAGACTTGAGTTTCATCAGCGAGCAGGTATTCGAGACGCGCTCATTTTCCGCGGTGAAACTGCTGGGGCTGGCGCTCGCAAGTCTCCAGCGCACTCCCGACGGCAAAATCGCGTGGATTACCATCCCGCGCAGTGCATTTGAAGCCGCCCAAGCCCACGAGGAAGAGACGGAAGGCATCGTCAACTTTGTGCGCTCGGTGCGGGGCGTGGAAGTGGCGATGATGCTGCGCGAGTCGCCCAATCACAAGATTCGGGTTAGCCTGCGCAGTCGCGGCAAGGTCAATGTCGCCCAACTGGCACAGCAGTTCGGGGGTGGCGGACACGAAAACGCCGCCGGCTGCACCCTGGAAACCAGCTTGGAGGAAGCAGAAACGATTTTAGTGCGAGAGGCGCAACGATGGATGGAGTCCTCAACCTGAACAAGCCTGCGGGAATGACCTCCCACGATGTGGTGGACTACTTGCGCCGCGTTGCAGGGCAGAAGGAGGTAGGACACGCGGGCACGCTAGACCCGCTGGCGACGGGCGTGTTGGTCTGCCTGCTCGGACGCGCCACGCGCTTGACGCCCTATCTTCAAGAACTGCCCAAAGCCTATCGCGGTGTGATCCAGTTCGGCATCCGCACGAGCACACAGGACGCCGAGGGCGAGGTGTTCTATCAGAAGCCTGCACCCCAACTCACCGAAGAACAGGTGCGCGCCGCCGCCGAGCGGTTCATAGGGCGCATTCTCCAAATTCCGCCGATGTTCTCCGCCGTTCGATTCGAGGGGAAAAAGTTGCACGAGCTGGCGCGCCAAGGGCAGGAAGTGCTGCGCGAGCCGCGCCCTGTGCATATCTACAAATTGGAAATTCTGAGCTTCCAGCCAGGAGATTACCCCACCGCCGAGTTCACAGTAGAATGCTCTAAGGGAACCTATGTGCGCACCTTAGCTTCCGATATTGGGGACGCTCTGGGGGTAGGGGCACACCTGAAGCAGCTCACGCGCACTGCCGTCGGCCAATTCCGCATCGAAGAGGCTTGCGATTTGGACGCCGTTGCGGACGCTGAGAGTCTGCAAAGTCGGCTTATCCCGATCGCCGACGCGCTTTCGCATCTACCGCAGTGGTCGCCCACGCCTGCGGTGCTGGAACGGCTCAAGCACGGAAACTATGTGCAAGCGGAGCATCCGCTTTGGGCGCCGGGAGGGCATGTGGTGGTTCTCGATTCTGAGCGCAGGGTCGCGCTGATTGCACGCTGGCTGCCACCCCTGCTGCGTCCTGTACGGGTGATTCAGGGATGAGTTGGATTGTCGGTGCAGAGGGAATGCGCGGCGCGTTCCCCGACGGCTGCGCAGTGACGATGGGCGTGTTCGATGGCGTGCATCGCGGGCACAACGCCCTGCTTGAAGCGACGGCTCGCTGGGCGCGTGCCCACGGCGTGCCTGCGGTGGCAATCACCTTTGACCCCCACCCCGCTGCCCTACTCGCGCCGCAGCATTGTCCCCCCATGCTCTGTACCCTTGCCCACCGCGTGGAGCGACTGCTGCAACAGGGCATCGACTATGTCATCGTGCAGCCGTTCACGGCGGCGTTTGCCCAACTGAGCGCAGAAGCATTTATCGAACGAGTTCTGAGTCAGAGTCTGCAGGCACGCGCGGTAATCGTGGGGGACGATTTTCGGTTCGGGCAGGGTCGCAAAGGGAGTGTGGAGACCTTACGCACCGCAGGGCTGTTCGAAGTGATTATCGTAGAGGGCGTCTCCGATGAATCGGGCGAACGAATCTCCTCCACGCGCATCCGAGCGCTGATTCAGGCGGGAGACATGGAGCGAGCAAGCGCGCTCTTGGACGAGCCGTTGCACTGGACAGGCGTGGCAGTGCGCGGCGATGGACGCGGACGCGGATTCGGCTACCCCACAGCGAACTTGGTTCCCGTAGAACCCCTGATCACACCACCGTCGGGAGTTTACGCCTGCCTTGCGCGGGTACAGCGTCGTTCGCTCCCCACTGCTGAGCCCGGTAGTGAGTCGGTCTACCCTGCTGCTGTAAGTGTGGGTAAGCCGCCGATGTTCGAGAACGCCCGCAGCCACATCGAAGCGCACCTCATTGGTTTCGCAGATCGCGACCTGTATGGGTGCGTCATGACGCTGCAGTTCCTGAAACGCTTGCGCCCACAACACCAGTTCAACAGCGTAGATGCCCTTTTGGAGCAGATGGCGCGCGATGTGGAGCAAACGCGCCAACTCGTGCAGGAGGTACAATCGGGGCGATGACGATTCGCGCGGTGAACCTGAAACGCGCCTATCGGAAGCGGCTCGTCGTGCGCGATGTGTCGCTCGAAGTCGGGCAAGGCGAGGTGGTCGGACTTCTGGGTCCCAACGGCGCGGGGAAAACCACGACCTTCTATATGATTGTAGGGCTGATCCGCCCGCATGGGGGGCGCGTCTTTCTCGGCGATCAAGAGATTACGCGCCTCCCGATGTATCAGCGTGCGCGCTTAGGAATGGGCTACCTCCCCCAGGAAGCCTCCGTGTTCCGCCAGCTCACGGTCGAGCAGAACCTGCTGCTGGTGATGGAGATGCGCGGTATCCCGCTCCCGACCCGTCGCGAACGCGCCGAACAGCTCATGGAGGAGTTCCACATCGCCCACCTGCGCCACAGCAAGGGCTATGCGCTCTCGGGTGGCGAGCGGCGGCGCGTGGAAATCGCCCGCGCACTCGCCCTGCAACCCGCGTTCCTGCTCCTCGACGAACCGTTCACAGGCATCGACCCCAAAACTATCGAGGAGCTCCAAGAGGTCATTCTGGGGCTACGCCAGCGCAACATCGGCGTGCTGATTACTGACCATAATGTGAGCGCGACCCTGCGCATCACCGACCGCAGCTACATCTTGGCGGACGGCGTGATTGTAGCGCAAGGCACGCCCGAAGAGGTGATCACCGACCCACTGGCGCGAAAATACTATTTCGGCGAGAGCTTCGAGTTATAACCGCGTTTCACACTCCCAACAGGCGCAACAGGTTCTCCAAATACCGTAGGCTCAAGTCGGTCATGCGCATGCTCACGCCGAGCAGCCCCGGCAGGCTCGCCCCCAACGCAATAATGCCGACCGCGATTTTCGCCGGCAACCCGATTAGCCACACAGGAATCAGCGGCACGGCGCGCGAGACCGCCGCCATCGCGCCATCGACCACCAACAGCACGCCCCCTGCAGGCGCCGCAATCTGCACACAGAGCATCATCACCTCGCCCCCCAATTCCGCCGCCATGGGGAGGCTGACATCTGCCCAGGCACTGAGGTTCCCCAGCCCTGCGCTCGTCTCGAAACTGCGCGCCAGCGCCAACAGGAGCCAATGATGCCCGTTCACCAGCGCAAAAAGCGTCATCGCCAGCATGTAATGGAACTGCGCCAGCAGCGTCGTGGGAAACGACGCTACGGGATTGAGTACTTGCATGAGGTTGAACCCCATCATCGCGTCCAGCACCTCCCCCGCCATCACCGCTGCGCCGATAATCAGGCTGACCCCGTAGCCCATCACAATGCCTATTACGGCTTCGCCTGCCAAACGCACCATGAGCGGAATCCACTCAGTCGGCGGCGTCCCTGTGTAGCGTTGGATCAATGGCGCCAGTGCGAGCGCAATCACCGCCGAAAGCCCCACCCGAATCGGCACAGGCACCAGCCGACTGCCGAACACGGGCGCCACCAGCGTTAACCCCGACGCCCGCACAAACGCCACCAAAAACGCCCAGAACCAGTCCAGATCAAGACTCATCCTCGTAGGAAAGCACGCTCAAATTCTCGCTACGGGGGCAAGTTCGCCAGCACTCTCCCCATAAACTCCACCATCTGCATCAGCATCCATCCTCCAGCAAACAGCGCAACCAGACCAACAGCCAGCATTTTAGGCACGAACTGGAGCGTCATCTCTTGAATCTGGGTAACCGCTTGAAACACGCTCACGATCAGCCCCACCACGAGCGCGGTAATCAGCACGGGCATCGCGACTTGCAAGCCTACCAGCATCGCCTGACGCCCCAACTCCAGCACCTCGCTTTGGCTCATACAGGTAATTCTGGCGTGTCGAGCGGCTTTTTGCAGGGGCAGGAAACCTGCTCCACTCGCCGAATCTGTCGGCAGGTATGACCAGAGTCGGCATTATCGGATTAGGCACGATGGGGCGTCAACATATGGACGCCTACCGCCAGATGCCCGATGTGGAGGTGGCAGCGGTCTACGACCACCATCTCGATCGGGCGCAGGGCTTCGCGCAGGAATACGGCGTGCGCGTGGCAGGCACTCTAAGCGATTTGTTCCACCTATGCGATGTGGTGGACATCTGCACGCCTACCTATCGGCATGCGGAGTATGCCTTACCCGCAATCGAGGCAGGCAAAGCGGTCGTGTGCGAGAAGCCTCTCGCACGCACCCTCGAAGAGTGCGAGCGAATCGTGAACGCCGTGAAGCAGCACAAGACCCTTTTTATGCCTGCGCATGTGCTGCGTTTCTTCCCCGAATACCGCACAGCGCATCAACTGGTGAAAAGCGGCGCAGTGGGCACGGTCGCTGCGGTGCGCATGCGACGCGGCGGCGACTTCCCCCGCACCAAAAGCGACTGGTACGCTGACTTCACGAAAAGCGGCGGCGTCATTTTAGACCTCATCATTCACGACTTCGACTGGATGCTCTGGACGCTGGGCGCGGTGGAACGGGTGTACGCCAAGGCGCTCACTTTCCGCCAACTGGAACATCTGGACTACACGCTGGTCACGCTCAAGTTCAAAAACGGCGCTGTCGGGCATATCGAAGGCACTTGGTGCGACCCCGGCGGCTTCAAGGTGAACTTCGAAGTCTGTGGCGATTCGGGGATGATCGAGTACGACTCGACGCGACAGGTCGCGCTGCAGATTGCCACCCGAGCGGACGGAGGCGTCGGCGGCGGCGTGCAGATTCCCGAAAGCCCCGCCGTGCAGAACCCATACTATCTGGAGTTGCGCCACTTTATCGATTGTGTGCAAACCGGTCAGACCCCCGAAATCACGGTAGAAGACGGCTACAACGCGGTGCGGCTCGCGCTCGCCGCCATCGAATCGGCGCAAACAGGGAAGGTGGTGTCACTATGAAAATCCGCGTAGGCATCATGAGTTTCGCGCACCTACACGCCGACAGTTATGCGCACTGCTTGAAGAGCAACCCACGCGCTGAGTTGGTCGGGATCGCCGACCACGACACGGCGCGCGCACAAGCCAAAGCTCAACAGTTCGAAGTGCAGGCGTTCGACAGTTACGAATCGCTCCTTGCGTCGGATGTGCACGCGGTGATTATCTGCTCGGAGAATGTGCACCATGCGCGCTTGGCACAGATGGCGGCAGCCGCGGGCAAGCATATCCTCTGCGAAAAGCCCCTGATGACCACCCTCGAGGATGGCAAGGCGATGCTGGCGGCGGCGCAAGGAGCGGGTGTCCATCTCTTCACGGCTTTCCCATGCCGTTTCAGCCCCGCGTTCCAGCAGATGAAGCGGATGGTGGAATCGGGCGCCATCGGCGAGCTGCTCGCTTTGCGAGGAACCAACCGCGGCTCAAACCCCGGCGGCTGGTTCAACGACCCCGAACTGGCGGGCGGCGGCGCAATGATAGACCACACAGTGCATGTTGCCGACCTCATTCGACGGCTCACGGGTCAGGAGATTACCGAAGTGTACGCCGAAACGGGCAACAATATGTTCCACGGCGCCTTCGACGACACCGCGATGCTCACCATGACCCTGCAAAACGGCGTGTTTGCCACGCTCGATTCGAGCTGGTCGCGCCCGAAAACCTTCCCCACATGGGGCGATGTCACACTCGCGGCGGTCGGTACACGCGGAATCATTGAGATGGACATGTTCGCGCAGCATCTTATCCACTACGACGATCGCGCCGGGCGCATCAAGCAGGTCTTCTGGGGCGACAACATCGACTACCTGATGGTGGACGAGTTTCTGCGGGTCGTCGCGGGCGAGGCGCGGCAAACCTTAGCGACGGGTGAGGACGGCTACCGAGCCGCCGCAGTCGCCATCGCAGGCTACGAGTCGGTACGGCGCGGCGAGCCTGTAAGCATCACCCACACCGAAGCCGCGCTCTAAGGCTCCGCCATCACGATTCGCCGTCGTGCTGCTGATAGCGCTCCAGTCGTTTCAGCAGCCACTTCTCTACTTGACGGCTTACGCGGGTACCGATGAACTCGCGCGGGTGCATCGGGCGCACCCAGATCGTGTAAATCCCCAGTCGATTGCCCCCCCACACATCGGTAAACAGTTGGTCGCCGACGATCGCGGCGTGTTGCGGTTCCACATCCAGCATCGCCAGCGCACGGCGCAGCATCGAGCGACGGGGTTTCATCGGTCCGCGCGCATAGGGGATGTTCAATTGCTCGCTCAGCCACTTTAGCCTGCCCAGATTGCGCGTGTTGGAAACGAAGCAAAGCTGGATGCCTGCCGCTTGCATCCGCTTCACCCATTCGGCAATCTCAGCGGGCACTTGGCGACTGCGCCACGGGGTAATCGTATTGTCTAAATCAAGGAGCAGCGCCCGGATGCCCATCGCCTTTAGGTGTTCCGGCGTGATTTCCGCAACGCTTTGCACATGCTCATCGGGACACCAGCGCCGAAGCCAGCGCGGCGGCGCGTGCTTGCGAAACCGCATAGAGATTATTATGGCATGGCGTCGTAAGCTTTCGCCAGAATCTCCACGGGATGCAGTACCTCAACAGGCACTCCTGCTTCTTGAAGCCCCTGCCGTATCCAGAGCGTGCAGCCAGGGTTCGCGCTGGCGACAATCGTTGCGCCTGTATTGCGGATGTTTTGCACTTTGCGCTGGAGCGCGTCACGCGCCAACTTGGGCTGCAGCAGATTGTAAATCCCCGCCGAACCACAGCACATCTCCGCGCCGTCCATCTCGATCAGTTTGACGCTCGGCAGGCGTTGGAGCAAAGCACGCGGTTGAACCCGAATCCCTTGCCCATGCACAAGGTGGCAAGCGTCATGGTAGGTTATGGTTAGCGAATCGGCGCGTTTGGGCGCGGGTAAATCCGCTTGGGAGAGCAGCTCATGCACATCGCGCACGCGATGGGCGAACTCCTCGGCGACCGCCTGCTCTGGGGTACCCTGAAACAGCAGTCCGTACTCTTTCATCGTAGAGCCGCAGCCAGCCGCGTTCACCGCGATGTAGTCCACCGTGCGGAACGCTTCAAAGAGGGCGCGTGCGTTGCGCCGTGCTTCTTGCGGATAGCCGTTATGCACCCACAGCGCGCCACAGCATCCCTGCTTGCGGGGCACATGCACCTCGTAGCCAGCGAGCGTGAGCATACCGACGGTTGCCCGATGCACGCGGTCAAACAGCACCTGCATCGCACACCCCAGTAGCAACCCCACACGGGCTTTGGGCGTTCCCTGAGCGGGATACACCGTGCGCGTCGGTCGCCACGCTTGGGCGGGCAGAGCCGGCAAGCGCAGGGCGACGCCATTGGCGCCTAACATGCTCGCCAGCCAGCGCGGGGGCTGACGCATCCCCACACGCTGCGCCAACCGAAGCATCAGGCGCAGCCGCTGGGGCGTCGTGAAGTTCCTAATCGCCTGCCGTCGCGCAAAGCGTTGCAGAGGCGTGCGGGCATGGGTTTCGACCTCCGCACGCGCCGCTTCGATCAGCTTCGCATAGGGCACCCCCGAGGGACACGCCGTCTGACAGCCCAAACACCCCATGCAAGCGTCGATATGCGGGCGTGCCTGCGACCACTCGAGGCGCCCCTCATGCGCTTGACGCATCAGGTAAATCCTACCGCGGGGCGACTCGGCTTCCTGCCCTGTGGCGACATAGGTCGGACATGCTTGCAGGCATAACCCGCAGTGAATACATTTCTGGAGATCGCGCTTGTCGAGCATGCCGGCATAGTATACCGCGCTGGTACGGTGAAGCGAGGTATACTCCCTCGCCGATGTGGCTGGGTACGCAGAGAATCAATGCACACGGTCGCCTGGAGATTGGCGGCTGCGACGCGCTGGAACTCGCGGAACAGTTCGGCACGCCGCTCTATGTGCTGGATGAGACCGCCCTACGCCTGCGCTGTCGGGAATATCGCACCGCGTTTGAGAATCTCAAACCCGATACCGAAATCGTTTACGCTGGCAAAGCGGCACTGAACCGTGCCCTCTGCCAGATGATCGCAGAAGAAGGACTGGGACTCGATGTCGCATCGGGAGGCGAACTGTGCACCGCGCTACAAGCAGGATTCCCACCCGCCCGAATCCATCTGCACGGGGTCTATAAGACGGACGCCGAAATTCAGATGGCAATCGAGGCGGGCGTGGGCGCCATCGTGGTGGATAACTTCGAGGAGATAGAACGGTTGGCTCAGATTCTCACCTCCCTGCCCTGCGCCCACAGCGACGGCAAGGCGAGTTCCGATTCCCCTGCCCCAACCGCACGCAAAGTGGATGCGGGGTTCCCGATTCTCCTACGAATCGCGCCGGAAGTGGACGCCGAGACCCATCCCCTTATCCGCACGGGGCAACGCGATAGCAAGTTCGGCTTTCACCTGCTCAACGGGGACGCCTACCGCGCTGTGGAACGGGTTCTCGGCGACTCACGGTTCCGACTCATCGGCTTCCACTGCCATATCGGCTCCCAGATAAGCGACCTGAGCGCGTTCGCCGCTGCCGCGCAGGCGATGGCGGCGTTCGCGCAGAGCGTGCGGCAACAGTACGGCTATGTCGCGCCCTTGCTAAATATCGGGGGTGGGTTGGCGGTGCGCTATGTCCCCGAAGACGCGCCGCCCTCCATAGAAGACTACGCGCGAACGCTGGTGGATGCGTTGCGGGCTGCGTGCAGGCAACACGATTTTCCCGAACCTGCGCTCGGTGTGGAGCCAGGACGCTCGCTAATTGCGGAAGCAGGGATTACGCTCTATCGCGTAGGCGCTGTGAAACATGTCCCCCACGAACACCCCGATTTGCCACGCGAGTATCTGATTGTGGACGGCGGCGTCTCGGACAATCCGCGCCCCCAGATGTACGGCGCGCGCTACACTGCCGTGCATGTCGATCGCCGCGCGGAACCTCACACCCACCCCTATCGCATTCTGGGCAAGCATTGTGAGACCGACCCGCTGGTCGAGCGCGCCATGCTCCCAGAAACGCGCGCGGGAGATGTGATTGCCTTGCTGACCACAGGCGCGTATGCCTACTCGATGAGCAGCCAATACAACCGCTACCCACGCCCAGCGATGGTCGCGGTACGCGACGGCAACGCGCGGATTATTGTGGAACGCGAAACCTATGACGATGTGCTGCGGAAGGATAGGTAGACTCCCGCCCGTGGAGGGGCGCATAAGCGTATTGGAACCACTCCCAGAGAGCAACCCAGTAGATCGAGCAGGGATACTCAGGTATAATATTGCTGCTATGAGCGCAAAACGCCTTTCGCGTCGGGAGTTTCTACAGCATGCGGCAGCAACCACCGCCTTGGCGACACTGGCTCCCTACGCGCTGGCAATTCCAACAAACAGGAGGGTATCCACTATGGCTGAGATTCAGGTCGTTGAGGTTAAGGCGAAGCCCTTACCCGAAAAAGTGTTCGAGACCGAGAAATTCGGTATCTCCCGCAAAACGCACGAGGAACACTACAAACTCTATCAGGGGTATGTGAACAAGACGAACGAAATCCGCCGCGCACTGGCGCAACTCACCTCAGAAGATTTCAGCAAAGGCAACCAGACCTATAGCCTCATCCGCTCGCTGAAAGTCGATTACACCTTTGCCTTGGGCGGGGTCAAGAACCACGAACTCTACTTCGAGAACCTCGGTGGCGGCGGTTCGGAGCCGAGCAGTGAGTTGCGGGCGGCGCTGGCACGCTACTTCGGCTCCTACGAGCGCTGGCTGGAAGACCTCAAGGGCACGGGCATGGGAGGACGCGGCTGGGTGTGGCTGGCATACGACCACGACGACGGCAGCCTGTTCAACTACATCGGCGACGCCCAGAACACCTTCCCCGTGTGGCACTGCACCGTGCTCCTGGCGATGGATGTGTACGAGCACGCTTACTATCTCGACTTCCAGACGGCACGCGCCCGCTACATCGACGCCTTCATTCAGGCGATTGACTGGAATGTTGTCAACGCCCGCTACGAGGCGGCACTCCGGATGAAGCCGGGACGATAACCCAAACATCCCGAAAACGCAAAGAGCGGTTCCTCGCCTTTGCTGGAAGCGGGGAACCGCTCTTTTTGCAACAGAACACACGACTACTTCATTACAACAGGCAATAGGACGCAACTGGCATATTCCGGCGTGCAATACACGGCGTTCTGGGCGGGGCGCATGCGGTCGCTGGCGCGGAACGGCTCGCCAGTGTTCGGGTTCGGATCGTAAGCGGGGTAGCTGCTGGAAGTTACATGGACGCGCAAGCGATGCCCCTGGTTGAACACAATCGCGGTCGTCCAGAGGTCTACCTCTACGCGATAGACTTTGCCTGTCTGCAACGGCTTCTCTTGGGAGAGCGACTCGCGATACCGCATCCGCAGCACGCCTTCAGCAATATTATAAGAGCGTCCATCGGGGTAGACATCACACAGGCGCACGATGAAGTCGGTATCGGGCGCATCACAGGCGACATACAGCACCGCTTTAACACGCCCGATAACCTCTATCGGTTTCGTTAGCGGCGCACTGGTGAATACCAGTACATCTGGGCGCGATTCGATCGCGCGCTGGTCGCGTGGACCTGCGGGGATACTCAGCTCGCGTCCTCCCAGCGTCGGGACGGGATTTTGGGGGTCGTAGGTGTAGCGCAGCGGCGCACTGGCAGCGTTCGGTTTGCGGAATTCCAGCGAGCGGTCGCCGTGCAAGAAGAGGGGCGTGGTGCGCGTGGGCAGCGGGGGCCACCGAGTTGCCGTGCGCCACTCGTTGCCCGGCGCGTTCGGCTCGCCGACGGCGCCCATCACATAGTAGACGACGGCAGGCTCGTTCTCTACACCGTTAGGAATGCCCTTCAGGTAGCGTTCGAACCAGCGCCAAGGGTCTTGGAAGGTGCAAGGGGGCTGGTCTGCGTTGGGGAACTCCAAGTCGCCCACCTTTTTCTGGAGTACGCCGTGCGCCCACGGTCCCATCAGCAGTTTTTGCTTGCCCCGTGCGCCGCGCCCACCGCGCGTCTGATAGCCGATGAAGGCGTCGAGCGTCCCCTGCGCGAAAATATCATAATAGCCGCCGATATGCACCGCAGGCGCGTTGACATACGGATAGCGCCGATTCACATCGCGCGTTCGCCAGAAGTCATCGTAAGCGGGGTGGCGCGTCCAGTGCTGTAGGGCGTCGGGCGCGTGGCGAGTGGCGCGCAACCAGTCTTCCACCAGCGATTTCTTGAACACACCCCCCGGAAACAGTGACTGATACAGATTGGGTTCGGCAACCGTGATGTGTTGGCATGTGAGGGGTTTTGCCCCCGCGCCTGCCAGCATGAGTTGATTGATTCCCAGCGCGGAGCCGCCCCAAGTGCCGATTCGACCGTTGCACCAAGTCTGTCGCGCAATCCAGTTCACAGTATCCGCGCCGTCTGCTCGATTTTCCCACCAGCCGTCGCCCTCGAAGGGCAGGTTCGTGCCTTCCGAAGCGAAGCGTCCGCGCGTATCCTGAATCACCATCGCATAGCCGCGCCGAGCGCCGTCCTCACCGAGGGGCTTCAACACACGCTTGTCATACGGCGTGCGTATCAGAATCACGGGAAACGGTGGCTCGCCTTCCGGAAGATACACATCCGTCGCAAGGCGTACTCCATCGCGCATCGGCAACATGAGAGTCTGCGTTTGCACCGACGGCGTGCGCTCCGCAGCCGCCGCGATCCACACCAGCAAGCAAGCCAACCCAACGCGCGATGAAGCCATTAGTACCACCTGCGTCGATAGAGCAGTCGTTCAGGACCGCCCAGCAGTTTGACCGTGAGAAACCCCGCCACAAACCCACCGATATGCGCCAGGTACGCAACCCCCGGATTATAGACAACAAACTGCGACACGAACCAGAAAATCAGAAAGAATATCGCAGGCACCTCCACGAAGGTGATAATGAAAAACCATAGCACACAGTCAATCCGTGCGTGGGGGAACAACAGCATATAGGCGCCCATCACGCCCGCAATCGCGCCGCTCGCACCCACCACCGGGACAGGCGAACCCCAGTTGAACAGAATATGCGACAACGCAGCCACAACACCCCAAAACAGATACAGCACCAGATACCGCAAGTGCCCCAGCGCGTCCTCCACATTGTTGCCGAAAATCCACAACGACCACATATTGCCAAGAATGTGGAGGATTCCTCCATGCAAGAACATGCTGGTGAAAATCGTCAGCCAAGGATTAACGATAGGCTCGGTACGCGCGCCTGCTTGAAACTGCCACATCCGCGCCATCGGAGTCAACTCAGCGCCAGTGATTTCGTAAGGGATGGCAGCATACACATAGGTAATACGCGGGTCGAGCCACTGCATGAGGAACACGATCACATTCACCACGATTAGCCCGACCGTCACGAACGGGAACCGTTGCGACGGATTATGGTCGCGTATCGGGATTAACACGGCAATTCGGTTCGGCGCTGCTGGAAAATCTCCTGCCCTGCAGGAAACAGTCGTTGGGAAGTGTATTCTCAGCGTGTGCGCGCCCTGCCGTTGTTGATAATAGGGAGTGCTTGCCTGATGGTCTACGCGATACGCCTGCCTGCGCCGTATGTGGCGGACGACCACTTTATTTTTTACCGCTTACAACAGAACGGCATATTCGGCTTCGCGAGCCAGCCCCCCACGAGTTTTTTTCGCCCACTGATTTCGCTGCATTACTCTCTGGATTATTGGGTGGGCATGTCGCCCCTGTTTTCGCATGGAGTCAATCTCCTGTGGCATGGGGGATGCGCTGTATTGCTGTATGGGCTGGCGTATCGGCTTCTGATGCGCTGGGGCTGGAATCGGGGACGTGCCCGCGTTGCCGCCTATTTGGGGGCTTCCCTGTTTGCGGTGTTGCCCGCCAATGTGGAAGCGGTCGCTTGGTTTGCAGCACGGGCGGATATGGTCGCCACTGCAGGGGCGCTGGGGGCGTTATGGCTGCTGATGCGGTTCCAAGAGCGGGGATACTGGAGAGACTACCTCGCTGCGCTCGCCTGCTTCACCGTGGGGCTGTTCTGCAAGGAATCGCTGTTGACCTTCCCCGTGATTGTATGGTTGTAGTTGCGATACTTGGGCGTAGCGCATGCGGGTCGGCTCGCGGCGCCGTTTTTCGGGGTGCTGTTGGGGTATCTCGTGATGCGCACGGTCGCGGTGGGCGGGGTGGGCGCCTACCCTGAGGCGTGGACAACGCTCCAACGCCCTTGGCAGCTCGGAATCAATATGGCGGCGTACCTCGTTCAAATGGGGATGCCCGCAGCATTGTACGGCTTGGGACGCGACCGATGGGATACGCTCTTGTGGAGCTTGTGGGGGGTAGGAGTGGGGCTGTGCTTCTACGCTTGGCGCAAAGCGGCTCCTCAGCATGCTCCCAAGGTGGACTGGTATCTTCTGGCGGGGTTCGCTGTGATTGCGCTGGTCCCCGTGTTGATTTTCAAACCGTCGCCGTGGTATTTTTTGAACAGTCGCTACTCGTATCTGGCTTCGTCATTCGTGACAATGGCGGTCGGCACACTGATAGCGCGCTGGGGGCAACGCAGCCGACTCATGGGGGTCGCGTGGGTGATGGTGTCTCTGGCTTACTACTTTGGCACAGTGCGTCAAGTAGATGCTTGGCGCGAAGCGGGGATGCTGGCATGTAAGAGTGTATTATCGCTGGCAAATACGCCCGCCGACCAGCCCCTACTCATCCTAAGCCTGCCCGACCATTTTCACGGCGCCTACATTTGGCGGGCGGGTTTCCACGAAGGCGTGGCAATCCTGTTGCCAGAGCGCGCGTCGCAGCCGATGTTCATCGCCAGTCGGTTCACGATGCGCCTGCGCACCGATACCAGCGTCCAATACGCCAATGGCGTTGCGACTCTCTCCAGCCCATACGACATATTCCTGCCCCCAGAGGGCGTGCGCATTCCAGCAGGTGATGAACCGATCGTCTTGCCCGACAAACTGGTGATACACAGGTCGCTTGCGCAGCGTTATACGCTGTTGCGGTACGAAGCGGGTCATTTTATCCCAGTGTCGCAGGAGGTACAATCCAGCCATGCGCGGCGAGATTGAGCAGAGTTTGGCGCAGACATATCGGCGACTGACCTATGCCAGCGCACTGTTGATGGCAGCGGGTTGGGTGTGGCATCTCGCGCGGGGCGATACGACGAATTGGCTGATTAATCTGGGGCTGGGCCTATTGCTCCTGACGCCTCTGGTTGCGTTGGCGCATCTGGCGTGGCTCGCGAAAGAGCGCGACCGACGGGCGGCGCGCTACAGTTGGACAGCGCTGGTGCTGCTCGGCGTCGCTGTACTGATCGGCTTGGCGATCCAAGGATTGCGATGAACCTCTCGGAAGCGTTGCGCAGAGAACTGGAACAGATTGTGGGCGCGGAGGGGGTGATTACCGACCCCGTGCAGTTGCTCGCGTACGACTGCGACGCCTACACGATCGAAAAATCGTTGCCGACGGTGGTCGTATTGCCCCAAAGCACTGACCAGGTCGCAGCAATTGTGAAACTGGCAAATCGCGAAGGGCTACCGATAACGCCGCGCGGCGCGGGCACAGGACTATCGGGCGGCGCGCTGGCAGTTCACGGCGGGATTGTGATCGGGTTCAGCCGCATGAACCGTATCCTGTGGGTGGACGCTCGCAACCGACGCCTGCGCGCACAAGCAGGTGCGGTGAACTATCAACTCAGCAAAGCGGTACAACACGAGAACTTGCACTTCGCACCGGATCCATCGTCTCAGGGGGCATGTACGATTGGTGGGAATGTGGCGGAAAACTCGGGCGGACCGCATACGCTCAAATATGGGGTCACGGTGAATCATATCACCGGCTTGCAAATCGTCCTGCCCGACGGTGCGGTGGTGGAACTGGGCGGCGTGGAGGAAGAATCGCTTGGCTACGACCTGATAGGACTACTAATCGGCAGCGAGGGCACGCTGGCGATTGTGACGGAAGTTGTGGCGCGCCTAACGCCCAACCCACAAGGTGTGCGAACCCTGCTGGCGGTGTTCGAAACACTGGAAGACGCCAGCCAGACCGTGTCCGACATTATCGCGGACGGAATCGTGCCTGCGGCGCTGGAACTGATGGACGCGCTCACGCTCCAAGCGGTGGAAGCCGCGTTTGGCTACGGTTTCCCACTGGATGCGGAAGCGGTGCTGCTGATTGAACTCGACGGCTTAGAGGCGGAGTTGGAGGGCGAGCAGGCGAAAGTGATGGCAATTTGCCAGCGCAATCGCGCCCGCGAGGTGCGTCGTGCCACCACACCGCAGGAACGCGCTCAGCTCTGGGCAGCGCGGAAAAAGGCGATTGGCGCACTCGGACGGCTCGCACCCTCATGCGTCACCCAGGACGGCGTTATCCCCCGCTCGAAACTGCCCCAAGTGCTGCGCGAAGCCGCACACATCGCCGCGAAGTACCAGCTCAAACTGGCAAATGTGTTCCACGCTGGCGACGGCAACCTGCACCCCGTACTGCTCTTCGACGACTCCGACCCCGACCAAGTCGCGCGCGTGGTGGAAGCAGGCGATGAAATCCTCGCACTCTGCCTACGCGAGGGGGGCAGCCTCACGGGCGAGCATGGTATCGGCGTTGAAAAGTGCGCCATGATGCACGCGATGTTCACCGCGCACGACCTCGACACGATGAAGCGCATCAAAGCGGTCTTCAATCCCCTTGACCGTCTCAACCCAGACAAGCTGTTCCCCGATACCCGCTACTGCTATGAGAGCAAGCGTGCCCTGAGGCGCGGGGCGAGTGGGCTTTAAAGCGTTCGTATCTTCATCGGGAAACTGTGGAATAACCTGTTGGAGGTTGCGCATGGGCGCGAATGTCGCGAATGTGCAGATACAGATACCCAACACGAATCGCGTGCTGGAAGGGGTTCTGACCGCACTCGATAAACAGTCAATGCAGTTGACCGCACGCATCGAATCGGGGGTGGAGTCGTTGCGTCCGAATATGTTGGCGCAGGCGGTGCTGATGGTGGGCGGTACACCGCGCATCCTCACGGTTACGGTTAACCCCTTGGATGAAACCAGTGTGCAACTAATCCCGATTTCCGCTGCGCAGCGCTGCGAGCGTCGCAGGCGCAAACGCTATCCTGTGAACATCCCGATAGAGGTTTTGGTCGATCAATCCAGCATCCCCATGCGCGTAGTAAACATCAGCATCGCTGGGATGGGGTTGCGCTCTTTTCTGAAGTTAGAGAGTGGGCAAGAGTTGGAATGTACACTGCCGTTATTAGGCGGGGAGCATCCGTTGCAGGTGCGAGCGCAAGTGCGGCACTGTCGGGAAATCTCTGCAGGGATGTGGTATATCGGCGCGGCGTTTGTGGAACTGAACCGCGTCGATGAACTCTGGTTGCGAAAGTTATTTCCGTGAGACACTATTCCCACGGAATCGGGATAGGTAAAATCCGTGCTATCCTTCTATCGATTCGAAATGCCTCTGCACGGTATTGATCTTGTCCATTTTCATTTCGAATCTTACGTAAGCCAACCCCTACAATGTATCTTGCGTTTGGCGAGACGGCAGTAGCTGTTATGAGACGATCATCACGACTCAATATACCGAGCCGATGACAGATATCTGTCAGGTCTAACTTGACCCAACCAGCATCTGAGTTTTCCCACGCGACTGCTCTTTGTCCCAAACTTCCAACCACTGTCACACCGTGATAGTCTATACCATTAGAAACCGCAGGAATGAAATCAGGTTGAGGGAATATCTCGAATACCCACCCGGTCTGAGTGCGCAGCCAAACTCCCCCTTGCTGATTCAACCTACCAGATATCACGCGATTGTTTCCTGAAATGCTCATCGTGACGGAACTATTACACAGATTATCGCAGGTAATGCCAGATCCTAAAAGGGATGCGGTATGAGTAAATACGAAACCAATCCGATTAACTCGGGTAAAGGCTTCATCACTTGCACAACTCGCATCACCAACAAACACTGCCCCATCGTAAGATACAGAAAACACATCCGCTGGGGATATTTGTGCGGGATGACATGGGTGGTTAATCGGTAATCGTCCATAATTCTCTGTGCACACTTGCCACCAATATGCTTGTCCAGGACCTGCTGTTGCAGTACCGAGCGTTACAGCAGCAATGCCATTCGCAGAAATATCATAGACAGCCCCCACTCGGTTGAAGGCGGTTGATTCTGGAAAAGCTTGCACAGTACAAGAGTGCCCCCAAATTACAGGCACACCACCGACGAGATAGTCTGGAAACACAAGTTGTATTTTGCCTGCACCGCCAATAAGCCCGCCATCAGGAGATATACATAAAGCACAGCTATTATCTGTTATCGCACCATAGTGTAGTATGTTCAGCGTGCCGTTTCGCCATATCCAGCCACGAGTATAGTAGCCAGAATCACTAGAAGGAGAATAGTCCCCATATCCCACGCAATCACCTTGGTTGGAAACGTCAGTTGCTTTGCTGTAATTTCCATTCGGCAAAACTCCTAGCCAATCAACCCGCCAACGTGTAGGGCTTGTTTGAGACGATGCCGTTGTTATAAGTAGTATCGCTGTTAACCCAATGTACATGTTCCTAATCATTACACAACCTCCCGTGTCAACTGTGAATCAATAAAGCGTAGGAAAGCATAATAAGCTTTCCCACGCTTCGTATTTGGAGGTCTACCGTCCTCCTTTGCCCGGAGGAGCTGGCAGTCCTGAAGCAGGTTGCTGGGGCACAGAGTAGGCGCCTCCGCCTGGTCCAGAGACCGTCCCCGGAGGCGGCTCCGAAGGACGGGGCCCATTCGCGTCGATATCCACAAAGTTCGACGGAGGGCTGCTCATCGACTGCCACAGAAACACACCTACTGCCAGGACGACGACCGCAATCAGCACATAGATTAAGGTCTTGTTCATCGCCATCATCTCCTATGGCTGTCCGCCCCATACATACTCGTTGGGATCGGTAATCGCATAGGTCGCAGGATTGACGCCTTTGATCAGGTCATAGGGATGGCGTACCGCTTTGACATGCCCATCGACCCAGGCAACAGTCGCAACCCCGCTATGATGAGGAAACTGAGGACCGCTCTGCACCAGTCTCTGGCGGTTGTGCCACGGCCAAGTGCCTCCATATTTCCGCCAGTAGTTCTGACTACCCGGCTGCTCGTTAATCGCCCATCCTCCAAACCAATAGCGGGTGTTAGACCCAACATAGCTTGGCGCTTCCACAAACCAGTTGCCTCCACCAATGCCTTCGCCTGCACTGCTGGTATCCCAGACGCTATCGACCAGCATTACCGTGTTCGCAGGACGATAGACCCCTGCAAGCGAAATCCCGATGCTCTTGGCATTACTATCCATGGGACTGAGATAGAGGTGGTTATACCCTAGATTAGTCTTGATACCGTAACAATAAGAAACATCGTTTCCTACGCGGCACCAGGCTTCTATGAGCACGCTGTCATTGGCTTGTGGATCCGAGGGACAGCGAAAGACTTGCCAGTTTTTAACATACGACTGTACCAACTGCGGCCAAACCTTGTCCCCCTGATTAGGGTCATAAGTTACGAAAAATGCCGCTGGGGAAGTCATTAGGGGAACCATTGTTTCGTCATAGTCCTGAATATACATCAGGACAGCCTTGACTCCCTGGTTAAAGTTGCTCGCACAGGTAGTTTTCCGCGCTTGTTCACGCGCCTGCGCGAATACAGGGAACAGGATCGCCGCCAAAATGGCGATGATCGCAATCACGACCAGCAACTCAATCAGTGTAAAACCACGACGATTGATCATCGGTTCGAACCTCCTATGTGATGTATGATTCTGCATTATACCCCATTCGAAGGCTCTTGTCAAGGGTTGAAGCCGTGAATCCCTGCGGATTCTGCCAGAATTTGGGCAGAACGCGGAGTCGGGTGTCCCTCTTCGAACCTTTCGATTGCCCTTGCCACTGCTCTTCCATTCAGTCGGGTACAATTGGGGCGTTTAAGGAGGCAAGTTATGGTCGATACGAGCGATTTCCGCAGTGGACTAAACATTATTTTAGATGGCGAAATTCATACCATTCTGGAGTACCAGCAGTCGCATCAGGGGCGCGGGAGCGCGATCGTGCGGGCGCGCCTGAAACGCCTGCGCGACGGCGCGATTTTCGAGCGCACCTTCAAATCGGGCGAGCGGTTCCCACAGGCGTATTTAGAACGCAAACAGATGCAAACCCTCTACCGCGACGGCGACGATTGGGTGGTGATGGATACCCATACTTTCGACCAGATCCATGTGCCCGTGTCGCAGTTTGGTGAGGGAGCAAAGTTCCTCAAAGACGGTATGGATGTCTACCTACTCTACTTCAACGACCAGATTGTGGGCGCCGATGTGCCTGAGTTTGTTGAGCTGGCCGTCGCTGAGACGGATCCGAACTTTCGGGGCGATACTGCGTCGGGTGGCTCGAAACCCGCTAAGCTCGAAACAGGCGCGGTCGTGCAAGTGCCCTTCCATATCGAGGTGGGCGACATCCTCAAAGTCAACACCCGCGAAGGGGTTTATGTCGAGCGCGTGCGCAAGGGCGGTTAGCCGTTTTGAAGGATCTGTTTCACCTTAGCGGAGAGCTGTGCCATCGTGAACGGCTTCGCAAGGAACTCCACGCCCGGCTTTAGCTCGCCCTGCTCGATAATTGTGTTTTCGGTGTACCCCGAAATGAACAACACTTTCATTTCGGGGTGCATTACACTCAGTGCGCGCGCCAGTTCTGCACCGCGCATTTCCGGCAAAATCACATCCGTGATAAGCAGATCCGGGGTATTCATCGCAGCAAGTCGGAGCGCGTCTTGAGGATGACCCGCCTCCAAAACCGTGTAGCCCAGCGTGCGTAAGAGTGCAGCGATTATCTGGCGCACATCGTCGTTGTCTTCTACCACTAAGAGCGTGCCACTCCCCGGCTGTGCGGCAGGCTCTGGGGTGCGCTCGGGGAGCGGTTCGGCGGCGTCGGGAACGCGTGGAAGATAGATTTTAAAGGTGGTTCCCTTGCCCGGCTCGCTATAGACCCAGATATGTCCCCGCGCTTGATTGACAATCCCGTGAACCGTCGCCAGTCCCAACCCCGTGCCGCCGCCTGCTATTCGAGTGGAGTAGAACGGCTCGAAGATGTGGGGCAAGTGTTCTGGCGCGATGCCGACCCCCGTATCCGTGACGCTGATGAGCACATAGTCGCCGGGCTGCACGCCCCAGTGCTGTTCCACATAGTCAGCGTCCAGAGCGACATTTTGAGTCTCAATAATGAGCTTCCCGCCGTTGGGCATCGCTTGGCGGGCGTTCGAGACGAGATTTATCAACACTTGCTCGATCTGCACAGGGTCGGCGCGCACATTGCCCGTCTGTGCATCCAGAAGGCACTGTAGTTCCACATCTTCACCCAGCACGCGCTGTAGAAAGGGCATCAACTGTTGTAAGTGTGTGTTAACGCTCATCGCCTGGGGGGCGACCACGCGCCGACGGGCAAACGCCAGCAGTTGATACACCAATTGACTGCTGCGTTCCACCGCCTCTAAGATATGCTGCAGATTGGCACGTGCGGGATGGTCTTCGGACAGCTGCATGAGCGCGAGCTCGGCGAACCCATTAATCGCCGCCAGCACATTGTTGAAATCGTGGGCGATGCCACCCGCCAGTCGCCCGATGCTCTCCATGCGCGTCGCCTGCTCGACCTGCTCTTGAAGCCGTTGGATCTCGGTAACATCGACCGCCAACCCCAGCACTCCATCGATACCGCCGTCCATGCTACGCAACGGCTCCAAACGCACCTGATAGAGCCGTTTCCCCCACTGAAAATCGAACTCAGCCGATTCGCCCTGCAGGGCGCGCCGATGCTGATGGATAGGGGGAAACTCGAGGTCCTGCGTCTGAAAGTAATCCATGAGCGAGACGCCGACCAGTTCGTTTTCTTTTAACCCCAGCGCTGCTAATCCCGCGCCCAGCGAGGAGGTAAAACGCAGGTCTCGGTCTACTGTCCACATAATCGCAGGCAGTTGGCTCAAGATGAGGCGCAATCGCTGCTCCGAGGAGGCAGTGACCTCCTCTGCGTCGGAAGACTTCGATAGCTTGTCCATAGTTTATCCTGATGCGTTCGGAAGCCACAGAAGACAGCTCCATCATCCTCGCTTGGCGACAAAACGCTCCCAGCTCATGATACCTTATTGCAGAACATTTCGTTTTTTGGAGAGTCTATGACTTCGTAGGGTACAATCCCCGCAGCGAGGGTAATTATGAGAAGGTTGAGTTTCGTCATAGGTGTTGGCTTTTTGCTCTTACTGGCGTTTGCCGACCGTTCCAGCGTGTCCGTGAGTAATCTTCAGGCGCATCTGAAATATCTTGCATCGCCTGAGTTGGAAGGGCGATTCGCGATTGCGCCAGGCGCATACAAGGCGGCAGACTATATCGCGCGTGTGTTCGAACAGTCGGGTCTGGAGCCGAAAGGCACGAACGGCTACTTTCAGGACTGGGAACTGACATTAGGTTTCAAGCCGGGCGGCGAAAACTCTCTTAAACTCAAGCGCGGCAGTGTGTGGGAAGCCCCCGCCGACGCGATTCGCCCTCTGAACCTGACCAGCAACACAAAGGTCGAGGGCGAGTTGGTGTTTGTCGGGTTCGGGATTTCCCAGCCGAATGCTGGGTATGACGATTATGAGAATGTAGATGTGACGGGCAAGGTCGCGGTCATTTTGCGAGGTGCGCCCCGCTTTGAGGGGGTCAGTCAGGACATTCAGCGCGCCGCACGCATCGCTCAGAAGGTACAGACCGCCCTCCAGAAAGGCGCGGTGGGCGTGATTCTGGTGAACCTACCTGAGAATGACCGTCTGTTGCCCGTAGGGATGCGCGGACGCGCCCCTGCCGCGAATGTCGCCGCCCTGAATGTGAGTGCTTCCGTAGGCGATAAACTGCTGCAATCCCTGGGGCTGACGGTCGCGGAGGCAGTCAAGCGCATCAACGAAAGCGGAAAGCCCATGAGCGCAAACCTCAACGCCAGCGTGGAGATGGCGACTTCCCTTGAGCCGAACCGCGGAGTCGCACGCAATGTGATTGGCTTCATTCCGGGCGCCGATCCCCAGCTGCGCGACGAAGTCATCATCATCGGCGCACACTATGACCATCTCGGCTATGGCGAAGTCGGCTCGCTCGCGCCGGAACCCGGCGACATTCACTACGGCGCAGACGATAACGCCTCGGGTACAGCGGCAATTCTGGAACTCGCGCGTGTCCTTGCCCAGAATCGCGAGCGACTCAAGCGTAGTGTGCTGTTTATTGCCTTTTCCGCAGAAGAGGAGGGCTTGCTCGGTTCCGCCCACTTCGTCCAGAACCCCACCGTACCGCGCGAGAACATCGTCGCGATGCTGAACTTCGACATGGTCGGGCGGATGAGCAACAATCGAGTTTCGGTCAGCGGCGTGGGCACTGCCGGCGAGTGGGAAAGCATTCTCAAAGCCGCGAATACAGAGAACCTAACCCTCCAACTGAGCCAGTCCGCCTCGGGCGGTAGCGACCACATGCCGTTCATGCGGGCAAATATCCCTGTGCTGTTCTTCTTCACGGGCATGCATCCCGATTACCACCGCCCCTCCGACACCTGGGATAAAATCAACTACGAGGGTCAGGCGCAGATTGTTGCGCTGGCGGAGCGCGTGGTGTACGATATCGCCAATCGTCCAGCGCGATTGCAGTTCACGCGCCCGCAGCAATCCGAGCCGCAGCAAGGCGCACGGCGCGGCTTCCGCGTGCGCATCGGGCTGATCCCCTCCTACTCTGAACAGGAGGGCGTGCTGCTGGATGGCGTCGCTCCCGGATCGCCCGCTGAAAAGGCAGGGCTCAAAGCAGGCGACCGTATCATCGCCGTGATGGGGCAGCGCGTCAAGAATATCGAAGAGCTTACCAGCCTCTACGAACGGATGGAGGCAGGCAAACCCGTCGAGTTCACCGTAATCCGCGAGGGCAAAGAGATTAAAATCCAAGTGATTCCCGAAACGCCCTAACAAGCGTGCGATGGCATTCCCGCCATCGCACCCCCTTTCAACACTTAGAGAGGTATACTCCAGACATATGAAACCCGTTATCGAAGTGCGCAATCTGAAAAAAGACTATAAGATGGGCACGGTCGTCGTCCACGCGCTACGAGGGGTCGATTTGACCGTGATGCCCGGTGAGTTCGTGGCGATTATGGGACCGTCGGGGTCGGGCAAGTCGACCTTTATGAACCTCATCGGCTGTCTGGATCGTCCCACGGATGGCGAATACTACCTCAACGGCGAGTTGGTGAGCGCGATGAGCGACTCGCAACTGGCCCAGATACGCAACCGCTACATCGGCTTCGTCTTTCAGACCTTCAATCTACTGCCCCGCGTGACGGCGATACGGAATGTGGAGTTGCCTCTGCTGTATGCAGGAGTGCGCGACCGCACCGAACGCGCCCGGCGCGCCCTGGAGATGGTGGGGCTGGGCGAACGCCTCCACCACAAACCGAACGAACTTTCAGGGGGGCAACAACAGCGCGTCGCGATTGCCCGCGCGATTGTGACCGATCCCGTCCTCATCCTCGCTGACGAGCCGACAGGCAACCTCGACTCGCGTTCCAGCGAAGAGATTATGGCTATCTTCCAACGCCTCAACCGCGAGGGGCGCACCATCGTGCTGGTAACCCACGAGCCAGACATCGCAGAACACGCCAAGCGCATTATTCGTTTCCGCGACGGTAAAATCGTATCGGATGAGCCTGTCTTGAACCCGCGCGACGCGACCCGCGAAATAGAGAAAGTGCCCGTTTTGGACTGAGCATGGCGATTTTGGACGCGCGCGCCCGACGCCTGACGGAGTGGACGTTTGTCGCGCCCCCCTTTGGTCGGCACATCACAGTACGGGTTCCCAGCGCATGGGAAGACTACGGATTGCCGAAAAATTTTGAAGGTCCCTGCGATTACTTGTACCGGCTGGAGATTACACCCGAACCCAACAAACGATATTGGCTCCACTGCGGCGGCGCCAGCTACGAGACCAAGGGGTTTCTCAACGAAATCCCGCTCGGAGCGCATCGGGGCATTTGGGACCACTTCTGTTGGGACATTACCAACGCTCTTCAACCCGGTGAAAATGCCCTGCGTTTGCAAATCATCAAAAACGGCGGTGCGACCTACCCTGTGCCCCAAGTTCTGAGTGGGTTCCTGCCGTATGTGAGCGCCACCTTTGGCGGACTGTGGCAGCCTGTCTCCCTGTTTGAAACGGGTGCATCGTGGCTGACCGACCTCTGGGCGCGCGGCGAAATGGACGGAAGCGTGATTGTGGAAGGCACGCTGGACGGCGAGCTACCCGCAGAAGTGCGGCTAACGGTCTACTCGCCTGACGGGCAGAAAATCTACACGGCACGCTTCGAGGCACATCAGCATTGGGAGCATCGGTTTCAGGTTAGCTCCCCTAAGAGAAAAGGCGCAGGCACAAACCTGTTCCTTTGGCATCCGCGAACGCCTTCCTTATATCGTCTGATTGCGGAGGTCTATGGCAACGGCACACTGAGCCATCGGGTGGAGACCGAGTTCGGACTGCGCACCGTTTCGGTGGAAGGCGCCACGATTCTAATTAACGGTGAGCCGTTTTACCCCCGTGGCGTCCTACACTGGGGCTGGTACCTCCACACGCATGCTCCGAATCCCGATCTGGAACTTGCAGAGCGGGAGTTGCAATCGGTACAACTTTGTGGCTTTAACTTGCTTAAAGCGTGCCTGTGGGTTCCCAGTCGCGACTATCTGCGCTTGTGCGACCGATTGGGCATTGCAGTTTGGCTGGAGCTACCCCTGTGGCTCCCGAATATGAACGCCGAGCAATTAGAACAGACCAAGTGTGAATACGAAGCCATTGTGCGGCAAGTGCGAGGGCATCCGTCGATTCTTATCTGGACGTTGGGGTGCGAACTCTCCACGCGCTTCCCCAGCGAGATGCTGGGCGAGCTGTACGCACTGGTGAAACGGCTTACGGGGAGTCCGCTGGTGCGCGACAACAGCGGCGGGGGCGAGTGTTATGGCGGCGCCCTGCGCGAGTACGCCGACTTTGCCGATTACCACCTCTACGGTGACGCCCACTTTGCCCGAACGACTTTTCGCGCCTTTTTGGATACCCTTCGGGAACCCACCCCTTGGCTCCAAGGCGAATTTGCTGACCACGACACGCAGCGGGATTTCCTCACCCTCCGAAAGACCGTGCCGCCAGAGCAGCTCTGGTGGCTGGAGCGCGACCCCGACACCAATCCTCAGGGGGTACGCTGGTTTTACGAAACACCGTTTGTGGAAGAGAGGTTGCAACAAACAGATGTTTGGGATGCCCTGCCCCACCTTGTGCAGACCTCCCGACTCGAGGAGGTCGCGTATCACAAGATCGTTCTGGAAACGATGCGTAGCCTGCCCCAGACTTCGGGCTATGTGGTCACGGGATTGAAAGATACCCCCATCGCCACATCGGGCATCCTCGACGAGCGCAGTGAGTTAAAGATTTCACCTGAAAGTTATACAGGCTTTAATGCCGATACCGTGTTGTTGTTGGATTGGCATCGGCGGCGTGATTGGGTTGCGGGCGGCGATCGACCTGCGAACCCTGACCCCTATAACCACTTTAGCGGGCGCACCGTCTATCCGCGCATCGCTGTATCACACTTCGGCAAACCGATCGAGTCCACGACACTCCGATGGCGATTGGACTTAGACAGCCCTGATGGTGCATCGCTTGCCCACACCATCGGAGAGACGAGCCTCTGTTCTCCCACGCAGCACGCGCGAGAGATAAGCGGTCAGGGTATCAGCTTCCTGGCTCAGCTGGAGCTCGCACTTCCCGCTGTGGAAGCTCCCTGCCCTGCTCGCTTTGAGGTGGAGTTGCTTTCGCCGAGGGGGGAACCGCTGGCTGCAAACCGCTGGCGTTGGGGAATTTATCCTGTGCCTGACTGGGCGTCGCTGGATGCCGTCGCTGTCTACGACCCTGCCGAACGGCTATGGGGGTTATCCCCTGATCTGCCGCGGCTTCAAAACGGTGAACCACCTCCTGACATTCGCGTACTGCTTACGACCTCGCTGGAGCCAGCGCAGAGAGAGTTTGCTCAACGAGGCGGCGGGGTTCTGTGGCTCATTGCCGAGCCAACGCCTTCCCTTAGCTGTGAGCGCGTCCCCTTCTGGCGCGAAGCGGCGCACCGATTTTTGCCGCATCCGCTTTGGGATCTTGTTCCGCGCCCCGACTATCTCGACGAGCGGTTATTTGCCTTCAGCACGGAGATTGCCCTTCGCGCCAACACGCTCGGCGATGCGCCCCTGATCCCCCTCTGGCAGCGCGTCGACACGCGGACAGGGTATACGCACAGCTATCTGGCGGAGGCAGCCATAGGCTCAGGGAAAGTGCTGATCGCCACGCTCCACTTCGCAGGGAATCACGGTGACACGCCCATCACGCTGCGCTACCATCCCGCAGGGCAATACTGGCTTTGGGCGATGCTGCGTTATCTCCTTGCGAGATAACGCACGAACTCATCGGTCCTGTCGGGAGCGTTTGGGTCGTCGGTGAGCCGATAGCCCCGCGCTTGCGCCCACTCTTGAACCAGTTGGCTGAGGATCTGACGGCGCAGTGTCTCGGTCTGGGCGTAGCGTGTTCGTACAGAGGCGTTCGTATCGCGCGCGGGCATCTGTACCGCTGTCGACGGGAGCGTTTCTTTGCGCGGCGGGGCGGGAGGCAACGCTTGAGGCTGCGGCAAGTAGAGATCTGCCCCATCGGGTTGCTGCGCCAGTTGCTCACGCACCTCCGCGTCCGCATTGCGAATAAATTCGCGTCTGCGAGCGTTCACCCGCACGGTAATTTCTTGTTCAATTCGTCTTAACTGAGTCTCATATTGCGTTTTTAAGGCTTGTTCTTGGGCTTGCCATGCCCGATCGAGGGCGTCCAACTCTGCCTGCGTTTGGCGTCGTGCTTCGCTGTCTGGTGCGGTGAAAATGAGCGCAACCAGCAAGGGAAATCGGCGCCGCCCGTACTCTTGAAATGCCTCCCGCCACTGGGCGTCCCATTCCGCACGGAGGGCATCGAGGTCGTATTCAGCACGCAGTTCCACACGCCAGCGTCGCTCCAGCTCCGAGAGGTTTTGGAGGCGTGCTTGAAGGAGCCGCTGGCGCACGGCGTTGCGCTGCTGTTCGATACTAAAGAGCGCCAGTTCGCGTCGTCGTCGGAGAGTCTCGGCGGGAGGCGGCGCCTCCATCGAATCCAGCGATGCGGAATCAGCAGGCATCGCCGCCTGCTGAGCGGGGAGCGGTGGGATCGAGACCTGCACAACGGGAGCCTGCGCCAGCGCATGCGCCGCACGCTCCAAATCCACTCTTGCCATCGGCTCAGGGCGGCTCTGGCACGCCGAAAGCAGCAGCGCAACGGCGCAGAGTAAGGCTCCTATTACCAAGCACTTCCCTGCCCCACTCGCTATTTCCGCTCGTCCAATCGCTTAATCACCTCGCTGGTGATGTCGTTCTCGGCGTAGAAAACCACCTGCGCACTGAACACAACGGTCAGTTTTTTCTCTTTTGCCACCTGCGCGATAACCTCGCGCACCACTTTGTTCACTTGGTCGCGACTTTGCTGGATCTGTTGTTCCAGTTGCTGACCGAGTTGTTGTGCAAGGGTTTGAAGCGCTTCGCGTCCCACCGTCTCCATCTGAGTGAATCGATCCAGGGCGGCTTTTTCGGTTTCCGACGGTTGCGGTTTTTGGCGCAGCTGCTGCAGTTCGCCCGCACGCTGACGCGCTGTTTGGGTCAGCTGCTCCACACGCTTCCGCTGCGTCTCGTTCAGGTTATCCGCCAGAAGCAGGTTCGTCAATTCCTGGCGTTCTTCGTTGGTGAGAACAAGGTTTTCCTGTAGGGTCTGCAGCACGCCCCGATAGCGCGCCTCCAGCGCTTGAAGCCGATTAAGGTTGTTTTTGACATAGGTCGATTCGTTGATCACGCGCTCATAGTCCACCACGCCAAACGCCTGGGCATGCGCAGCGACCAAACAGCTGAATGTCAGTAGCCATCCAATGAGTGTTTTCATTTTAACCTCCGTGTCTAGTGAGTTGCTTGGAAAGTATACCCATGTTAGAAGACCTGTCCCACGCTAAAATGCGTGCGTCCGCCATAGCGTCCGATGCCATAGTCGATCCGCAGCGGTCCGAGCGGTGTCCGCACGCGAATGCCCAGTCCATAGCCGACTTCGGGTTTGAAACTACGGCTTTGGGTGAAGTCGTTGACCGTGGGGTAGCCGCCCCAGGCGTGCCCCACATCCACGAAGAACACGGCAGTGAACGCTTTTTCGATGGGCTGTCGGAACTCGAAACTCAGCAAGGCAGCGCTCTTGCCCCAGAACCGATCTTCAGGGTAGCCGCGCAGGGTCTCTGCACCGCCGATAAAGAACTGCTCGAAAAACGGCACGGTGCCTGAAATCGTTCCGTAGTACGCCCGAATCGCGAACACTTGGCGACGGTCATCCGGCTGCGTGCGCCGCCCCTGCGGACTGTAGAAGATTCGATAATCGATGGAGGCTCGCAGGAAGTTCGACTGCCCCAGTTTCACGATTCCAGAGTCGAGAAATTCTTGTTCCGCCGAGCGCACATTCGTAATGCCCGGCTCCACCGTTACCGCCAAGTACTGCCCTTGGGCGGGGTCTAAGTCGAAATCGCGATTGTTGTAGACCGCCCGCAAGGAGACGCTGGTTAGCGAGCCATCCTGTCGGATGAAGCCACCGCCCAGATTCGTGGCGACGCGATTGGTGTTGACATCTTCGGTGCGCAGCCCAATGGACGCGGTCAAGAGATCGTTCAGTGGGCGCGAGAGTCCCAGCGTAATTCCCCGTCGTCGTTCGTCGTACTGACGCTCCAAATTGGGGTCTATGGAACCGCCGAAGAAGTTGGAAGTGAAACGATAAACCAATTTATTGTAGAGCGAAATAGAAAGCGAGGTGCGATGGCGATCGAGATACGGCTCGGTGAACAGCAGCTCGATACTGTTCCCGTTGCGCCCTCCAGTACTCTGAAAGTTCACTCCGACCGTCCGTCCCGTGCCCTGGAAGTTGGTCTCGTAGATTTCTGCCAGCCCGATGAGCCGTCGATGCGAGTCGATAGCGAAACCGACATTCAGCCTGCCTGTAGGTCGCTCTTTGACGCGCAAAGTGAAATCGATGACACCTGGCGCCGCCAGCGTGTCTTCAGGCGTAATTTGGTCAAAGTAGCCAGTGTTATAGAGGCGGTTGATATCACGTTGCCAGCGATTGATGTTGAACAGTTCTCCCGGCTTGGTGCGCAACTCGCGCAGGATGACCGATGTGCGTGTCTTGACATTGCCCTCCACGCGAATCTGCCCGACTCGCAGTTCCGAGAGGGTGATGGTCAGCACTCCCGTCTCATAGTCCGGCGCGGTGTAGCCTTCGGGCAATACAATATAACCTGCGCGCTGATATGCGTCACGGATGGCGCGAATGTCCGACTCCGCCAAGTTCGTGTTGAATACGAACCCGGGCTTGTTGCGGAGGACTTCCAGGAGCTGTGCATTCGTGAGCACCGTGTTGCCCACAAAGCGCACTTCGCGGATAAGTGGGTTCTCAACGACATCGAAAGTAACGCGCACGCCCGTTTCCGTTTGTTCCACGCTGGGGCGCACCGCACTGAACAGTCCCATTCCCTCAATTGTTCGGCGATCGCTTTCCAACGCCGCTTCGGTGAACGGTTCGCCGGGTTTGAGGCGCAGTGCAGTGGTTACGGCGGTTTCGGAAATGTTGCGTAGCCCCCGTATCACGACGCTTTCCACGCGCCGTTCCTGAGCAAAACCCAATAACAAGCTCACGCAGAGAATCAACCATGCCATCCCGTAGCGGTAAGTGTTGCTGATGAACATCAGTGTTCCTCCTCCTGCATATAGGGCGCAAGGCGTAGGCGCAGCCATGCACGGGCGCGAGCCAAACGGCTCCGCACCGCCTCCAGCGTAATCCCTAACACCTCCGCCATCTCCTCATAGGACATTTCTTCATACTCGCGCAGCAGAATAATCTCCCGATAGTCGGGTGGCATCTGCTGGATCAGCAGTCGCACCTTTTGCACCAGTTCCTGCTGCAGCAAGTGCTCTTCGGGCGACAGCCCCGGATCGGGCGGGTCCCAGCCCGTTGGCTCGCCGTCCTCGGTGAACTCCAGCGCCGCCAGTTCCACCTCGCGTTTGCGGATGCGGGCACGCTTTTCGAGATGGTCGTTCGCCAAGTTCACCGCGATCCGATAGAGCCAAGTGTACGGTTGCGCGTCGCCCCGAAAGCGTTCGAAAGCGCGATAGGCGCGATAAAAGGTCTCCTGCGTTAGGTCAGCAGCGTCTTCTGGGTCGTTCACCATCCGCAAGAGCAAATTGTAGATTCGTCGCTCATAGGTCGCGACGAGCGCCTCGAACTCAATCGTTTCGTCCATCCATCGCACTCTCGCGTCCCCGCTCTGCCAATTTAGACTCGCCAGGGCGTCGGGCGTTTCGCCCTAAGTGTACCCAACGCTAAAACCAGCGTCGCATCTTGCGTGCAGTGATAATTTCTGTATTCATGCCCACCCAGTGGAGGCTTCCTGCATAGCGCCCGTGTTCCATCTTAATGCAGCGATCCATAATCACGGTCAGCCCCGCGCGCTCAGCGCGCTGCGCCGCTTCTAAGTTCACAATGCGCAGCTGGAACCAGACGCATCGAGCGCCTTTCGCGATCGCTTGTTCCACGATCGCTGGGCACTCGTGCGCAGGGCGGAATATATCCACGACATCAATCGGCTCGGGGATGCTCCGCACATCGGGATAGCACCGCTCGCCCAGAATTGCATCCGCGTTGGGATTCACAGGAATACATCGGTAGCCTTCCGACTGAAGATAGCTCATCACCATATGGCTCGCTTTATAGGAGTCGGTCGATGCGCCGACGATGGCGATGGTACGCGCCTCGCGCAGCACGCGCCGTATCACTTCGGGGTTCTGATACCGCGCCTGCAGTTCAGGAGGCAAAATCGTGTTCAGCCGAATGGTGCAAGCCAGCGTTTCCATTTCGGATATCGATAGTACCTGATTCAAGAGCGCAAATGCGACGGAAACACCCCGAGAACTCCCTTATGCGAAGTTCTTTGTGCCTCTCACAATCGGTACACTATTTCCATGCGACCAAGAATTTGTTTCGGACTTGCCGCGACGCTGATGCTGCTCGCCAGCGCACAACCACTGAAGGTGAACTACCACACCGAGCGCACTCGGCAGGGCGACTTCTATACTATCGATATCCGCATGCCCGTGTTTCCAAAAGAGAACCCCGTCGGGGCGCTTGCCAACCAAGAGGTGGAATCCATCGTTAAGCAGTTCAAGATTGAGTTCCTGAAGACGATGGCAGAAAACCGCAACAACAAATACCTCCGACGCAT
The DNA here is from genome assembly GCA_026003075.1 of Fimbriimonadales bacterium. GTDB lineage: Bacteria > Armatimonadota > Fimbriimonadia > Fimbriimonadales > GBS-DC > GBS-DC. The sequence goes on from BPGO01000004.1 coordinate 90,409, forward strand.
GCCCGAACCGTTCCTGCTACAGGTACGCCCCACGCTCTCTATTGCCCGTGCCGACTTGGTTAGTTTGTATCTGGAGATTTTCTGGTGGACAGGCGGCGCCCATCCGAACACTTTCTATCGCGTCGTCAATGTGGGCACGGTGAACGGCAAGCCGCGTGTGCTCCAGTTGCGCGATATGCTGGAGCCAGGCGTAACGCCAGAGACCGTGATGCAGCGCGTTGCACAACAAGTGGAAACCATCAAGCGCAAGCGCGACCCATCGCAAGCGCCATGGATGCCGCAAGAGGGTATCCCCCAACAGTATTGGAACCGTTTTATACTGACCCCGAACGCGGTTGTTTGGGTGCTTGAGCCGTACGCGGTGGGCGCTTATGCGGAGGGCAGTTTCTTCCCACGCTTGCGCTACGACGAACTACGGGGTTTGGTGCGGCGGCTCTAAGGATCGAACGCAAAGGCGGACCCGTCCGACAGTTTATGGGTTCTGACTGCCTCGTCGTCTCACCCTGCTGGGGAGGCGGCTTAGAGTATCGGATCGGTTCAGGCTCAAACAAGCAGTATCAGGAAGAGGGAAGACCGCCTCCATAAGGTCTTCCCTCCACCACACAGCTTTGCTCCGAATGCTCAGCACATGCATCACCACCGATTCCAATTTCGCTTCATGTACAGCACATCCTGCAGCCTCCTGTCCAGCAGAGAACAAAAACATTCCTAAGTTCAAAAAAGACAACGAGAATCACAAGACGCAAACAACTTAAACCCTCAGGGGAACAAAGTGAGGGCTACTTAGGTACAATATCCCTGTGGGAAAACCCATAACCCATACTTGGAGGGAACTATGCTGAAGCAACGACGGTTCGTACTACTGTGGTTGTTGCTCTGTTTCGTGTCGCTGGGTGCGTACGCGCAGGAGAAAGTGCTGCTCCAGTACAAAGCCCAACCCGGGCAAACGATGCGCTACCGACTGTCTGGAACGCTGAGCGTTGAAGCCGCAGGCAACACTTTCAATCTGGAGATCAGTTCCGTTGTCGTACAGAAGATTTTGGAAGTGTCGCCCGAAGGCAACATCAAGCAGGAACAAACCACCGAATCCTACGAAATGAGCTTCAACGGGCAGAAGGTGCCTACTCCCGATGAGGCACTGAGCGATAAGGTGATCACAGTTACTAAACCCAACGGGGAGCCTATAAGCCGCGAAAGTACCCGTGAAGAAGAGAGCGAGGAAGCCGACCAGAAACATCTGGGACAGACCCTCGCGGTGGTTTTCAGCGATAAGCCCGTGGGCACAGGCGACAAGTGGAGCTACACCTTTAAAGAGGACTCCAAACTCGGCACGGTGCCGGCTACGATTGAATACACCGTGCGTGGCTTTGAGACTTGGAAAGGCATTCGCGTTGCCCGCATTGCAAGCACCTACACAGCGGGCGGTGATAGCAAAGTCTCTGCCGAAAGCGAAATCCTCGTCGAAGTGCGTACTGGCGATACGGTGTACGCCACCACCAAAATCACGGGTTTAAAATGGGGACAGGGCGAGGTTTCCGCCGCAGCCTCCGCGCAGTTGGAATATGAGCGCATTAGCGGTAGCCCGCTGCCCGAAGGTGTGAACGGCACACAACCCACTCCAAAGCAGGATGCGCAAACAGCGCAACAACAGCCTACCCAGCAGAAGGAGTCCGAGCAGAAACCGGCTGAGGGCGAAAAGAAAGAGGAGACCAAAAAAGAAGACGCCAAGAAGAAAGAAAAGACCATCGAAGAGGTCACCAAGGACTTCGAGAAGCTGGAAGGGCTGTTTACGCTCTATCGCAAGAAGGAAGCGGGCAAAGACACGATTTATATGGAAATCCGCCAAGACCAGCTGGAGAAGCTTTACTTCCTGCAAGCAACCGTGAGCGACGGGTTGCCCACCTTCTTCCTCGCAGCGGGGACGCCCATCAATGACATCCTGTTCAAATTCGTGCAGCGCGATGAGCAGATCCTGCTGGTCGTGCCGAATATCGGTTTCCAAGCGGACCCGAACACCCCAATTGCCCGTTCCGTGCGGCGTTCGTTCGCGGATGCGTATCTTGAGGCGTTCAAAATCGAAGCCAAATCGGACGAAGGCAAGCGGCTGCTGATCGATGTGAGCAACCTCTTCCGTTCCGACCTGATTCAGATTCAGCAGGCAGTAAACCTCGCGGCGGGCGGCAGCTATAGTATCGACCGCGAGAAGACCGTGTATAACCAAGTGAAGGCGTTCCCCAATAACATCTTCATTCAAACCGCCTATCACTTTGCGGGCGGGCCGCAGCGCGGAGGCGGCTTGGCGGGTCTGTTGAGTGGCTTGGCAGGGAGCGCGAACCTCGCGGATCCCCGTAGTGTGCCCATCACGGTCAACTACAACCTGTGGGAGCTGCCCGTGAACAACGGTTATGTGCCGCGCTTCTACGACCCCCGCGTGGGCTACTTTATTACTTCCTACGAGGACTTCACGCGCGAGAAGGAAGACCAGACGCGCCGTTATATCTTGCGCTGGCACTTGGAAAAAGCCGACCCGAACGCCGAACTCTCGCCCCCCAAAGAGCCGATTGTGTTCTGGATTGACAACGCGGTGCCGTATGAGTACCGCGACGCCATCCGCGAGGGCATTTTAGAGTGGAACAAGGCGTTCGAAAAGATCGGTATCAAGGACGCGATTGTGGTCAAGCAGATGCCCGACGATGCCGACTGGGATCACGCGGATATGCGCTACAATGTCGTACGCTGGGTGACCTCGCCCAGTAATGGCTATGCCGTCGCGCTGTTCCGTGCCAACCCGATTACGGGGCAGATTCTGAACGCCAGCATCACCATCGACGGCAATATGGCGCGCTTCACCCGGGTGCAGTTCATTCGCAACATCGACCCACTGGCGGCATTCCGTGAGGCGGAGGAGCGCGAAAAGAACTGCTGTGACCAACACAACTATAACTTACCCCAAGCTTGCACCTTTGCTCAGGACACCCTGCAACGCGCCTGGCAGGGCTTCGTGATGATGGAACTGCTGGCAGGCAGGCGCGGCGCCACCAAAATCACGGAAGAGCAGTTTGTGAAGGACTACATCAAGTCAGTCGTCATGCACGAGATGGGGCACATTTTGGGGCTACGCCACAACTTTGTCGCCAGCCGCGAGAACACACTGGAGGAACTCAAGAACGGCGAACTGGTGCGCCAGCGTGGCACGGTCGCCAGTGTGATGGAGTACGACCCATTCAATCAGATGGCGCTTCACGCCCCGAACACCTATTACTGGAACCCCACCATCGGATCGTACGACTACTGGGCAATAGAATATGGCTATCGTATCTTCCCCGATGCGAAAACACCTGAAGCGGAGCGCCCCCACTTACTGGAAATCGCGCGACGCAATACGGAACCAGGACTGGCGTATGAAACCGACGACTACGCCGATCGCTTCGACCCGTATGTGACGCGCTTCGACCTCGGCAAAGAGCCGCTGGATTATTGGGAACTGGTCATTAAGGACACGCATGAGTTGTTGCAAGTACTGCCCTCGCGCGTGCCGGGTCCGGGAGAAAGCTACTATGACTTCACGCGCCTGTTCTTTGGAACTTTGTCGAGCTTCAGTCGTGCAGCGTTGCAACTAAGCCGTTTTGTGGGCGCGTTGCAGATTCGGCGCAACTTCGCCACTGACCCGAACGCGCAGCCGCCGTTGGAGCCTGTGAGCGCGGATAAGCAGCGCCGCGCCCTGCAGCTCCTGGCGACCTATATCTTCTCGGAAAGCGCGTTCAACATCCCGAAAGGGCTGTATCTGAATCTCGGCGTGAACCCGTATGAGAGCAGCGGTGCGATTCCGCCCGATGCACCTGTACGCGACTTCTTGAGCAACATTCAACGGCTCACGCTGGCGCGCCTAATGGCGCCCGACACCCTGCGCCGCGTCGCGAACAACGAGTTCAAAGCGGTCGACGAACGCAACGCCCTCACGATGGCGGAGCTCTTCGATACACTCCAAGGAGCCATCTGGTCGGAAGCGCAGTCCAATCGCGCTGTGCCAGCCCTGCGCCGCCAACTACAGCGTGCGCACCTGCAGACGCTCGTGGATATGATTACCAAGAACACGGGCGCACCCGATGATGCAAGAATGCTCGCCCGCTACCACCTGCGACAACTGCGCGAACAACTTGCCAAGCAACTCCCGCGCGTGCAGGACACCTACACCCGCGCCCACTACAGCGAAGCCATCGAGACCATCGACAAGGCGTTGAACGCGCAGTATATGCTGGGCATGCCTGAAATCCGCGTGCCGTCGCTGGCAGACCTGCTGGGCATCGGCGCACAGAAGTAGCAACACAGGCAGGGGAGAGAAGGCTCTCTCCCCTGCTTTCGCAAGGTCTTGTCATTTCCCGCAATACCGATACAGGTTCGGGTCGCCAGAAGCCGCGTCTATCGGGTCTCTTTGCAGCCACCATGCCGTGCGCGGGCATGGTACAAGCCTGTCGCAGGAATGCACTCATACCCATACGCCCCGTTCCAAGTGAACGGCTGCTGCATCGTGCCTGCACCACGAAAGCCGGTTGTCCCTGTTCCTAAACCCCCAATGTCTGCCAGCGACGGAAGTGTAACAGACAGTTTGCCACGAGGGCAGGTCGCGAGGCAGGTCGCGCCAGCGGATGCCGTTGACGAGGACATAGAGCATGGCGCGGTACAGGTCGTAGAGGCTGTTTCATGACAAAAAAACAATCCAACAACCCCTACACAAAAGATGCTTCCAGCAGGAATCCCCACCCCCAAAACGAATACATCCCCCACGCCAGGGGGTGAGAACCCGACGGTGCAAGAACCAGCATTTCGGGAGCCGCGCTGCCTTGCCCAACTATTTTGAGGCGCGGGTGGCGCCAGCGGCGCGGCGTGTCGCTGTGCCGAGTTGAAGCGAATGCGCTTCCCAAGCAAACTGCTTGGGAGCGATGGGGCGGCAGCAGACGCAGTTCAGGGCAAGAGTGTCCTTGCCGTGCGAGATTGCTCGGAAATTTGAAAAAAAGTGCGGGCAGTCAGCAGTTGTTAGCATCTTCTGGCTCTCTTTGCCCCCTTTTGAACTCAAAACGCCCGTTTGGCTCCCCCCTTGACAAAGCCCTACAGGATGGGCTATAAAGAAAGGCGAACCTTTGACGATGGAGGCAACGGTGATGAAGGTGATGGGATTGACGAGTGGTGGAAACGAGGGTGGAAACAATCGATGAGGAACCGAATGAGGCAGATAATGACGGAGGTGAGAAATCATGCGAACCCTGGGACGCATTATGGGAGTTGGCGTATTGATAAGCCTGATCACCGCCGTTAGCGATGCAGCACCCTTTGTCGGGGGCTTGAACTTCTCCCAGATTCAAGCGGCTCTTGTCATCGCAGAGATGAAACAGCACGACCAGCAGTTCTTCAAGCAGTTCACTTTACATGTCACGATGCCGGCTGAAACACCTCGCGACTACGATTGGAGCCAGCCTGTCCTCAATCACTACGCACTCAGCAAGTACCAGGCGACTGTGAAGGGGCAAACCTGCGTTTGGATGGACGAACTGCTGGACTACGCATGGTTAGACCCAGAGGTGATTGCGCAATACACCACGCCCAAAGAGGATGGCAGCATCCCTTCCCTTTATCTGAGCGACAGGATGTACGCTCTGAAGACGCCCACCTTCTATGCCGAGCGCCTCCACCAGGTACTCCTCTATTTCAACCCAGAGGGGCGCATTCAGGAGCGCAAGTTTCACAGCCACCAGTTGTCGCTCTATCGTGCCGACCTGACAGGCAGACGCGGTTATGTGCCGTTTAAGTTAGAAGACCTTGTGCTTTTTTGCTCGGGGCGCGGTTTTAGCTATGCCGAGTTAAGCCCGATTTCTCTGCAGAAGCGCGAGGACGGTCTGTGGGAGCTGCGTGCCAAGGGCTACTATCCGAACTATCCCTTTTTCCCCGATCGCTTATCCGATAAGAACGAGTGGCTGTATGCGGAGTGGCGTTTGATTATTGAGCCATCTACCTATTTAGTGCGTGAAGCTTACTGGGCAGGGAAGCTGATGATGCGCACGGAAGGAACACGGGGCGCCCGTTTGCCGATAGCAGCGGTCGGCTACCGTGCTTTTGACCTGTTTCGCGTGACTATCTACTTTGATCGGGTAGATCTGGCATTTCAAGAGCAGTGGTATCAGGAAGTGGTGCGTCGGCTTCATTTAGAAGATGTGGAGCAGGCTTATGTGGAAGACTATCGCTTCACTGAGGATGCCTCCATCACTTACACTTACAGGAAGTAGCCTGGGGCTGGGGGGAATCCAGATGAAAACGCCGTACTACCTTGCCCAACCATTTTGAGGCGTGGGTGGCGTCAGCGGCGCTGCCACAAGCAGAGCTGAACTGAGAGGAGCGATGGCTCTTTGCAGCCAGTGGCGCGTCCCGACGACTGGAGCAGGTGGTGGATCGGTATGGACAAACGGTGCAGCTGGTCTACACAGGCGGGCAGCTGACCACTGCACGCGGAGGCGTTGCAGGTGGTGCAAGCCGTGCGTGCCCGACACGACGGCGCAAAACGCAACCCGTTCAACGAACCTGAATGCGGCAGCTACTACGCACGTGCTATGGCGGCGTGGTCGCTACTGGAGGGTGAACCGCTTTGAGGCGTTTCACCCTTGCCCAGGAATCGCGTTCGCGCGAGCGTTAGTTTGGGCGCGCGTTCGAGGGTCCTATCTCGCGCTTTGCCTCTTGGATGAGCTCCAGAACCACCTCCAGCGGTTCTTGCGTATTAAGCACCGCAACGCGCCCGTCGGGAGCGAGGAGTATATAACGGGGGATTGAATAGACATCGTAGGCATCTACCACCGCCGATCTCCAGCCGCCTGCGCCCGCCCACAGCAACTCGCCAAGAGTATCCCAACCGCGCTGTTTTAGGAATTCCAGCACGCCCGTTTTGTCGTCGTTGATGCTCACAAGCACCACTTGAATCTGTTCACGTTGTGCCGGGTCGAGCGCATCCCAGCTCGCTTTGAGTCGCTCCAGAGCGCGATGACATGGCATGCACCATGTCGCCCAGAAGTCGAGCAGCACATAGCGTCCTCGAAACTCCGAGAGGCGACGCGTTTTGCCCGTGCGTAAGTCGATCAGTTCCACATCGGGTGCAAGGTCGCCCACACGCAGTCTCTCGAATATCAGGATTTCCTGTTGCCCGTCGCCGCGTACCAGTCTAAACTCACCAATAGGCTCATAGGTGTCTTCATCTGCCAGATAGACATTGTATTGGGGTGTTTCGGCAGAGTCTTGAAGTGGTTGAAGCAGCTCGTAGAGGTTCTGTAGGCGTAGGCGTCCCTGCGCATCCGTTCTGGCACGGGCTACAGGAACCGTCCGAGCGTACTCGGGGATGTACATTTCTACGCGAAGAGGCACATTTGCAGCGGGTTTGCCATCGCGTCGCATCAGGCGCAGCGTAATTTGCCGTGTGCCCTTGTAGCGATTGGGGTCGAACGGCTCGTAGCGCATGCGCACTGTGCGCGTCTCCTGGGGCAGGATTCGGAATGGCTTTGCTCCTTGGTAGAATTCTTCACGCGCGAAGAGATGGAGCGAAGCCTGCCACGCCTGACTGGGCGCCAGGTTCATTACTGTGAACTCGTGCGTGGGCGAATCGATTGTAAAGATCTGCCCCCAGGCGACGCCCAGCGATGCGTAGTCCGTTCGTCTAACGATGAGGCGCCGCTCGCTCGCTTTCCAATTGGAGCATTGGCTCAGGTCGATGTGCAGTTTCAAATGTCCGGGGCTGGGGAGGTCGAAGGACACGCGGCGCGTTGTGAGCGCCTCTTGATCGATGCGCGCCAGATAGCCTTGCAGCCAATCGGGGCGCTGAATGCATAGCACCAGCGGCGCTTGTACATCGAGCGGGAGCCACACGCGGTAATGAGTCGCGGAGAGACGCTCAATCCCGAAGCCCACGCACAACTTCAGATACCGATATGTTTCCGAACTGTCTTCCCGTAGGTCGACTCGTTGAAACAACTCTGCTTGACTGGCGACAGACAGCTCGCCAAGAGGTCTATACAACTGTTCCGTCAGAGGCGTCAGTTCACGCACGGGCGGATTCGTGCCGAAATCGTCGGGTGGCGCTTGCGCAGGGTAGAGCTTAATCTCCAACGGCTGGGCAGGCGCGAGAGTGACGGTATAGTCTGTTGGTGCGGGATAGCCGATGTCTATCGCGCACGCCTGATAGCCTGCTGCGCTCACTAAGATGATTACTCCGCCGCGGCGCTCGCCATACCACACCTCGCGCAGCGCAGGTTCATGAGCTTGATGCCACTGCGGAACGCATTTCCCGGCGGCGTCGGTCGATTGCCAAAACGGTTCCGTTGCAGGCGCCAAAGCAAGACGACGGTAATCCATCAGCAGGGCGCCCACTTGAGCGTTCGGTATGGGCTGCCCTTCCGCATCAACGACTCGCAAGTTCAACCGCGCAGGGGGCAGCGCGTCCTGCGCGTACATTCCCCACAGCAAGCCTCCCCCGAGCAGTACGCAGAGAATTCTCATCGTTGACCTCCTCCTTGCAAGTAGCGATTGATTTTTGTGGCGGGGTCTTCGCCTAATGGATGACCCGTCCACACCACGCGCCCGTTCGGGTTTATCAGAAATGCTGTAGGGATCGCCTGAATCCCGTAGGCGGTGGCGGCTCGCCCTTCGGCGTCCCAAGCATGACGGGCAAAATTCTCCCAGCCGTTCTTTTTGAGGTGGGACATCACGACCTCGCGTGTGTCGTCGATACTCACGGTAAGGATTTCCAGTTTCCCGCGCCAGCGCGCCCCGTGCTTATCGACGGCTTCTTTGAGGGCTTGCATCGCCCCTTGGCACGGACCGCACCAAGTCGCCCAGAACTCCAGATAGACCCACTTGCCCCGTAGTGACTGGAGCGTGATGGGCTTCCCCGTCTTCAGATCAGACACCGTGATGTTCGGCGCGGGTTCGTTGACGCTGGGGGGCAGAACGATTTTCAGCTCGCGTTGCCCATCACCAGCACGCAAGGTAAAATTGGCTCTCTGGGCGTTATCGATATATACCGAGTAGTTCAATTCATCGTGAGCGTCCTGGGGCAGTTCGTAGAGGTTCGTCAGGCGCACGGTTCCGTTGGCGTCGAGTTTGCCCTGCGCGATTGTTGCGCTTTTACCGCGCCGCCAGAGGTTGAGGACAATTCGGTAAGGCAATCTCGCGGCGGGTCTGCCTCCTACACGTTGCACCTTCAGCGTGAGCGTGCGCTTGCCCCGGTACTGATTGGGGTCAAACGGCTCAGGACGCAGCACCTGCTCGATAGAGCCCCCCTCGGGCACTGTTATTCGGACTTGGACAGTGTCCACCCGCTGCCATTCGCCTTTCGTTAACCAAGCGCTGACCTCCCAATCGCCGGGCGCGAGGTCGGAAATCACAAGGCGTGGTTGCTGAGGCGAGAGTTGCGGTGTCTCATCAAACATCCAGTTATAATAACTCAGGTTCTGCCCGAGATCGGTAGGGGAGAAAGTAATCATGGCTCGATCCGCCTCCTTAGCAGCGGGCGCTTGAAAATCGACCGAGAGAGCGACGCGGGCAGTTTTCGGCAATCGGATTTCCATAACGCCCCTTTCCAGTTCCTCAGGGCTAATGCGACGGTGGTAGCCGCGTATCTGCCCCTGCGCGTTAATCATCACATAGGCGTCGCCTTCAAGGCTGGGCGGCAAGTAGGCGCGGTAGACGCCTTCTGCTGCCCGCTCGATACCGAAACTCAAAAACAGTGGCTGAGCCGCGAACGGTGGTAGGCGCTTGGGATTGCCCTGTAGATCGCGTACATCGTAAAGGAGCTCGGGCGATTCATGGGCAATAACGATAGGCGAACCATAGAATTCGGCAATAAAACCTCTTGGCTCGCGGTTCGGATCAAACGCTCGGTTCGCATCATCCCTGATGCGCAGCTCCAGCGTTCGTGCGGGTTGCAGCACAACCGTCGCCTCACGGGGGAGCGCGCCCTCGTGCTGCAGCATTACAGGACGATAGCCAGGCGCGTGGATGAGTAAGGTGCATTTCATTCCCAGCTTGCCCTGCACGATTTCGTCGGCGCGCTGGCGATGTACGAAATCGCCATCGATCACACACAGCCCGCGCGGACTGACGCGCTGCCATCGAGGCTGTGTCAGCGGGTAAATAGTATCATCACCCTGCAGCACAGCGTTCCCTTGCACCCACGCCTGGGTTACGGGGCGTCCGTCAGAGTCAACGAGTCGCAAAATAATCAATGGCGCATCGAGAGCCATCTGCCCCCATGCAACACAAAGCATCGTCACAACTCCCCAAACAATCACTCCAGTACGCATGGTTTTCACCTATTGACTTTTTCGCCCTTGCGGTGGGGGCTCCTGCTTGTTGCTGGGCAAATAGCGAATTTCTGAAGGATCGGAACCTTGCTGGGTCCGACCTTTTCTACGCCCCGTGCCCCGAAAATCGATTGTGTACATGCTGTGAAACCACGCGGGTATACTCATGGCGCGATTATTGCATACAGCGATGGACGACTTGATGCCACTGCCACAGGACTACAAGCCGTTGGCACAGCGCGTACTCTCCAAGGCGGAGTCGGTGCAGGGACTCCCGCCGAGGCGGCGCGTGCGACCATCTACGAAGGAAGCGGAGTGAGGACTATGCACTGGAATGCGCGTGCGCTACGACAGGCGTTTTTGAGTTATTTTCAGGAAAAAGGGCATTTGCAGCTGCCCTCCGACAGCCTTGTGCCGAAAGACCCGTCGCTGCTGTTTACCAGCGCGGGGATGGTCCAGTTCAAGCCCTACTTTCTCGGGGTGGCGCAGCCTCCTGCCACGCGCGTTGTCACCGTCCAAAAATGCCTGCGCACCACCGACATCGACTCCGTGGGCGACCTGTCGCACCTGACCTTTTTCGAAATGCTGGGCAACTTCAGTTTCGGCGACTACTTCAAACGTGAGGCAATCCTCTTGGCGTGGGAGTTCCTCACCGAGCGACTCAAAGTCGACACCGACCGCCTGCAGTTCACCGTGTTCCAAGACGACGACGAGGCGTTCACCGTGTGGCATCGCGAGGTGGGCATCCCCGAGAACCGCATCTGGCGACTGGGCGAGAAGACGAACTTTTGGCCCGCCAACGCGATTACCGAAGGGCCCAACGGTCCGTGCGGTCCCTGCTCCGAGATTTTCTACGATACGCGCCTCGACACAGGCTGTACGAATCCGAACTGCGGGCCCGCGTGCGACTGCGGACGCTGGCTGGAGATTTGGAACCTTGTGTTTATGCAATACGAGCGCAGCGAGCAGGACGGCAAACCGATCCTGACGCCCCTGCCCAAAAAGAACATCGATACAGGCATGGGGCTGGAGCGTACCGCTGCGGTGCTGATGGGCTTCAGCAGCCCGTTTGAGACCGATGTCTTCGCGCCGATTGTGCAGCGCATTGAGAGCCTCGCAGGCGTGCGCTACGGCGCGGGCGAGCCGACCGACACTGCTATCCGCCTAATTGCCGACCATATCCGCGCCGCGACCTTCACGATTGCCGACGGCGTCATCCCCCAAAACGAGGGGCGCGGTTATGTGTTGCGCCGTATCATTCGCCGTGCGATTCTGCGGGGGCAGCGCGTGTTGGGCTTCGAACAGCCGTTCTTCGCGGACCTCGTGCCAGCCGTCGTCGAAGCGTTAGGCGACCAGTACCCCGAAATCGTGCAACGGCAGGACTACATCACCACAACGCTACGCTTCGAGGAGGAACGGTTCCGCCACACGCTCCAAGCAGGGCTGACACGCCTGGAAGAGCTACTCGCCGACGCCGAGACTCAGCAACAGCGGCGACTGTCTGGCGAGCGTGTGTTTATGCTTTATGACACCTACGGCTTTCCGCTGGAGCTGACTCAGGAAATCGCCGCCGAACGGGGCGTGGCGGTGGATATGCAGGGCTTTGAGCAGGCATTAGAGGCGCAACGCCAACGCGCTCGCGAGGCAAGTGGCATCTCGGAGAAACTGTTCGTGCAGACGGGCGCTGCGCTCGCCGAGCTGGCGCAACAGAGTGCTGCCCCCACCCAGTTCATCGGCTACGAGCAACTCGCAGGCGAAGCGCAGGTGGTGGGCATTATCCGTGAGGGGAACCTGGCACCTGAAGCCCACGCCGGCGAGACCGTCGAGGTTGTGCTGAACCGCACCCCCTTCTACGCCGAAGCGGGCGGACAAGTGGGCGACACGGGCACTCTGGAGTGGCACGGCGGACGCGCGCAAGTGCTGGATACTCAAAAAGCGAACGACTACTACCTGCACCACGCGCGGATTGTGGAGGGGGTACTGCGTCTCGGCGAGCAAGTGCACGCTCAGGTGGACGCCGAGCGACGGCTCGACATCCAGCGCAACCACACGGCGACCCACCTGCTGCACGCCGCGCTACGGCAGGTGCTGGGGACGCATGTGGTGCAAGCAGGTTCGCTGGTGGCGCCCGACCGACTGCGGTTCGACTTCACCCACCCGCGCGCCGTCTCACCCGACGAGCTGGAGCGCATCGAAGCGTTGGTGAACGAGAAACTGCTCCAAGAGTTGGAAGTGCGCGTCTACACCGATGTCCCTATCGAGGAGGCGCGACAGCGCGGTGCGATGATGCTCTTCGGTGAGAAGTACGGTGAGCGCGTGCGCATGGTGGAGATTCCAGGCTTCTCGCTCGAACTGTGTGGGGGTACGCACCTGCGCAACACGGTAGAGGCGGGACTGTTCAAAATCGTACATGAAGGCAGTGTGGCTGCAGGTGTACGGCGCATCGAGGCGCTCACAGGGCGCGCGCTGTATCAGTGGCTGCGCGAGCGCGAGCATGCCGTCCGCGCCGCCGCCGAACGCCTGCAGACCCCCGTGCCCGAACTGCCCCACGCGGTCGAACGGCTCCAGCACCAGATAGAACATCTGGAAGGAGAACTGGAACAACTCAAGCAGCGCGTGGCGGCACAAGCCATCGAAAGTATCACTCCCATCGAAGTGAACGGCGTGCAGGTGGTGGCGCACGCGCTCTCTGGCGTGGACGCCAAGTCGCTCGGTGCGATTGCAGACCGACTGATCCAGCGCGGTGTGGGCGTGGCGGCGCTCGGCGCCGCGCAGGACGGTAAGGCGATCTTGGTCGTCAAAGTCGCGCCCGAGTGGGTACAGCGTGGCTTACACGCGGGGAACCTGATACGACAGTTGGCGCAGCAGGTGGGCGGTTCGGGCGGCGGGCGTCCCGACTTCGCGCAAGCCGGCGGCAAGCAGCCCGAAAAACTCGCCGACGCACTCGCGCAAACCCCCCGCCTCGTGGTGGAGCAGATGCGCACCTAAAAGACCACCAACCAACACATTCGCCCGACTACGCCGATCTTGGGTATTCTCCTTCTGGAGGTGACCATGCTGAAGGGATTCAGGGAGTTTATCACGCGAGGGAATGTCGTAGACCTTGCGGTGGCAGTGATTATCGGCGGCGCGTTCGGCAAGATAATCAACTCATTGGTGGAAGATGTGCTGACCCCCATGCTGGGCGCATGGGGAGGTGTCCCCGACTTCTCTCAGTGGGCGCTCGGACCTGTCAAGATAGGCAACTTCATCAACGCGATTGTTAACTTTCTCGTAGTCGCAGCGGCGATCTACCTCATAGTGGTCGCTCCGCTCCAAAGAATGCAGCAGCGCCAACAATCTGCCGCTACCCCCGCACCACCCCCAGAACCATCGGAAGAAGTAAAACTACTCCGGGAGATTCTGGAGACCTTGAAAACGCGCGGGGCTTAATCGGGTACAATAAACTTCCGACGACGAAGGAGGCAATACGATTATGGCACGGGTTTGCGAAATCTGCGGCAAGGGACCGATGTTCGGCAACAGCATCCAGCACAAGCACTCGGGACAGTGGCGATACCGCGCTCCCAAAACAAAGCGTCAGTGGTCGCCCAACCTGCAGACCGTGCGCGCCTATGTAAACGGCGGGAAGACCGTCCAGCGGATTCGGGTCTGCACACGCTGTTTGAAGGCGGGCAAGGTGCTGCGCGCCGTCGGATGAACTGGGACGCTCTTCTGGAACCCCTATCACGGCTCTGCATCGGCACACCGCGCCGTGCAGAGCCGTTGCGTCGTCATACCACCCTGCGCGTCGGCGGTCCGGCGGCGCTGTTCTATAAAACGCGCGACCTCGAAGAGTTTGCCCGCATTAGCCTCTGGGCGCACCAAAACGCCGTGCCTGTGTTCGTGATGGGGCACGGGAGCAACATTCTGGTCAGCGACAGAGGTCTCCCCGCGCTGGTGCTCTATAATGCTTGCGAGCGCATGGAAATCGGCGAGGTAACCTATGCCGAAACGGGCGTCTCCTTCCGCGAGTTGTTCCTGAAAACAGCACAAGCGGGGCTGAGCGGGTTGGAGTTCGCGGTGGGGATCCCCGGCACACTGGGCGGCGCACTGGTGTCCAATGCGGGCGCCTATCGCAGCAATATCGCCGATTTGCTCATTGAAATTGATCTTGTTTCCGAAGGCGTCCGCAAGCGAGTACCACCCAGCTGGATGCAGTTCTCCTATCGGGACAGCCTGCTGCGTCGTCCGAACGCGCCGCCGACCAGCCTGCTGGCGGTGCGCCTGCGCCTCAAACCCGACTGCCGACGCGACATTCTGAGGCGCGCACGCGAATTTCAACGACAACGCATCCTCAAGCAGCCTCCCGAATCGTCGGCAGGGAGCTTCTTTAAAAATGTGTATGACCACGCTTTGGCAGAGCGGCTGCCGAACCTCCCAACGCCGATGCGGGAGGCAGGCGTCGTGCCCGCAGGCTATCTCATTGAAGCGTGCGGGCTCAAGGGCTATGCCGTCGGGGGCGCGTGTGTCTCGCGGAAACATGCGAACTTCCTCATCAATCGCGGCTGGGCGACCGCCAGCGACTTCGACCGGCTCGCTCGCCATATCGAGCGCGTTGTGTACGAAACTTATGGGGTGCAACTGGAGCGTGAGGTGCTGCGTGTTGGGGACTGGGAAGAGGGCGTGAATGTGCCATAATATGCCATAGGTGGCGGCGATGCGCAAATTCGGAAGGAGTCTTCTGGGAATTGGGGCAGTCCTCACCCTAATTACAGGGTGTCAACGCCCCTCGTACACGGAACAAGATGTGCAAGAAGCGATCGCAGAACGGCAAGGGCAAGCGCAGATGGAGATTGAGCAGGGCGTGCGCGCTGCGCCGCCTATCGTCGTAGAGAACCCGACTCAAAACAGCGCCCCCCCATCAGGGCAACGCTCATCGCCTGATTCAAACGGTTTTGAGATCCCGGCGCCCAATCGGTACGATGCGCCGCGCCCGCCGAGCAGTGATATGCCTGTGCAATCGCCGCCGCCCGCCGTGGGCGATGTGAAGTTAGACCCTCAGACAGGGCAATACGGTATTCAGCCGCCCGGCGCGCCAGAGACCTACACGATCCCCCTGGATCGACCGCAGGGGCAGTAAAATTTTCGTACTTCGAAGAAGCAATGCTGCCGAGAGCAATTTCCCGCTCTCGGCAGCATGTCTTTGGTAATTACTGTGTCGGTAGAGGTGTTGCAGTCTTATACGCCCACCATCTCTCGGGCTGCGCTGGACGCCGTCCACGCACGCTCATGCTGCAACACATACTCGGCGACCTGACGGCGCAGCGCCATCGTGTTCGGTTCTGTCGTGCGGCGCATGAAGCGTTTGAGAGCAGTAAGCAGAATCTGCGCCATGTCGCCCTCGGCGAAACTGTGAATCGCGCGACGGGCGTGCGCCTCAATCGCGTCCATCGCGTCATAGGCGAACACGCGCGTCATCGCCAGCGGTAGAGTAATATCGTAGCCCTTCTGCTGCAACTTGCGCGTGCGCAAATACGCACTCTCCATCGCATAGAGCTGGATCAGGCAGTCCGCCAAGTGCCCCACAATCTCCTGCTTCTCTTCGAGTTCGGCGCCGACCTGCTCGGCTGCCATCCCTGCCACTGCCAGAACCGCCTTCTTCGCGTTCGCGATGTAGCGTTCGATGGCATCCAGCGGGTCTACAGGGTCGGGCGTGGGCATCTGCGGGGTGTTCAGCTCGCTGCGAATCGCGCCGATGGCTTCCATCAAGCCAGGCAGTTTGCCCTTCAACGCACGGCGCATCAGCTGGTCTAACATCAGCAGGCGGTTGATTTCGTTCGTGCCCTCAAAGATACGGTTGATTCGGCTATCGCGGTAGATTTGCGCTGCGGGGAACTCCTCCGTGTAGCCGAAGCCACCGTGAATCTGCATCGTCTCGTCGGCGACATAATCCAGCACTTCGGAGCCGAACACCTTGAGGATGGCGCACTCCACGGGGTACTCCTCGTCCGCCTCGCGATACTGGGCGTTGGCGTCGGGGGCAAGCGGGTCGATACCGTGCGTGACTTCCTCCAGCATGCCCGCCGTGCGATAGACGGTGCTTTCCAGCGCATAGATTTGGATAGCCATCTCCGCGATCTTGTGCTTAATCATGCCGAAGTTCGCGATGGGCTGCCCGAACTGTTGGCGGTCTTTGGCGTAGCGTGTGGCGATGGTGAGGGCTTCCTTCGCGCCCCCCAACGCCGCTGCCGCGAGTTTGAACCGTCCGATATTCAGCACGCCGAACGCCACATGATGCCCTTTGCCAACCTCATGCAACACATTCTCGACGGGCACCTGCGCGTTGTCTAAAATCACGCGGCGCGTGCTGGAGCCTTTGATGCCGAGTTTATGCTCCTCGCGTCCGACCGACACACCAGGGAAGGTGCGCTCCACGACAAACGCGGTGAACTTCTCGCCGTCGACTTTTGCGAACACGATAAACAGATCCGCCCAGCCGGCGTTGGTCGTCCACATCTTCTCGCCATTGAGCAGATAATACTTGCCGTCAGGCGAGAGAGTGGCTTTGGTGCGTGCGGAGAGAGGGTCGGAGCCGCAGTTCGCCTCGCTGAGCGAGAAGGCGGCGATCATTTCACCAGTTGCGAGTTTGGGGAGGTACTTCTGCTTCTGCTCGGGCGTGCCGAAAAAGAGGATAGGGAGCGTGCCGATACCCACATGCGCGCCCCACGACACGGCGAACGACGCCTGCAGGCTCATGCGCTCGGCAATAAGCGTGCTGGTCGTCTTAGGCAGGTTCAACCCGCCGAAGGCTTCGGGCAGGTCGGCGCCCAGCAGTCCGAGTTGTCCCGCTTTCTTGAGCAGGCTGACAGTAAGTCCCTCCTCTTGGCGCTCGATGGCTGCGTTGCGGGGCTGCACTTCGCCGCGCACGAACTCCTCGGCGGCTTGGGCTAACGCAAGATCTTCCGCGCTGAAATCTTCGGGGGTGAACACCTTCGACGGCTCCACCGCTTTCAACAGAAACTCGCCTCCACGCAGAGTAATTTGTCTCATAAGCTGCCTCCTGTATTCGGTTTGCCGTCGGTCGCCGCGACTCCGCGCATGGCGTGAAAAATCGCGCTCCGCTCGGCAGTACCTCTATTATACCTTGAATTTTGACTCGTCGTTCGAAAAGCGAATCGCACGGGGATTGAAAATCGGAATGCCCTCACCCCCAACCCCTCTCCCACCGTGTGATTGCCTGCCCTCCCCACGGCGTGGGGAGAGCTTTCGGTTTTTTTCTCGAACACCCTCCTTACCCCCTTGACTTTTGTTGCAAAGATGGGGTATTATGTAGGGCGAAGGAGTTTCGGAGTGCGCAAGGGAATGCGCTTCAGGAAACCTTGGAACGGCTGACGCGCCTCTTCCCCCAAGCCTCAGAAACATCCTTCTAATCTAAACTCATGGAGGAGGATGCTTCTATGAAGCGTTTACTCATTAGTGTGGCCGGTCTGAGCCTGATTACGGGCTTGACCTTCGCTCAGATGCGGGATGTCCCGCCTGGGCACTGGGCGTATCAGTCGATTGAGCAGTTGGTGCAAATGGGCATCATCGAGGGCTATCCCGATGGCACATTTCGCCCGAACCGCACCATGACCCGTGCAGAGTTTGCGCAGGCGATTGCACGTGCCTACCGCAACATCGACGAGCGACTGCGCGCGTTGAACCAGCGCATCGAGGAAATCGCAGGGCGACCCCAAACAGGCGCTCAGCAACCTGTCGATATGAGCTCAATGCAGAACCAGATCAATGAGCTGCGCAACCAGATTCAAGAGCTGCGCAAGCTGAACGAAGCGGTGCAGACCCTGCAGCGTCTGGCGCAGACCTTCCAGCAGGAGCTGGCGGGGATGGGCGTGGACATCGACACACTGAAGCGCGATATGGCGTCCCTGCGCGCCCGCGTGGAAGCCCTCGAAGGGAAGAAAGAGAAGTTCAAAATGAGCGGCGACCTGACCTTCGGCGTCTACGGCGCGCACAGCATCGACGGCAAGGATGTCTACACCCTGAACCGCACGACGCTCGGCACTGGCAAGCTGCTTGAGAACATCGATGTGGTGCATGAACTCGGACTGACCTTCAGCGGTCAGATTAACGATCAGGTCTCTGGTTCTGCCACCTTCATTTTGGGCAACTACCTGCCCTATGTCGGCGGCGCGGGCAAGAACGCCTTTACAACCTTTACTGTACCGTTCGCCGTTGGCAATACCGACATCGTGATCTGGGAAGCCTATGTGAAGGCACCCATCGATGTGTTTGGTGCGAAAGTCGATGTGACGGTCGGTCGCTATCCTGCGAAGCTGACGCCGTTCACTCTGCAGCGCATCAAGCCTAACTACTACTTGAACTTCCCACGCTACGATGACGGCGCGTTCCGCGTGGACGGCGGTGCCCTCGGCTTCAACTTCGACACCTTCCGCCTGAACCTGTGGGCAGCGCAGGTGAACCAGCAGTCGAACAACGGCGTGTTCAATGTGGTCAACTTCGCAAACCACAATTCGACCACCAGTGCTTCGATGGAGCAGATGGCAGGCGCACGCCTTGAGTTCGATGCCATCCGCGGCGAGGACACCAACCTCACCATCGGCGCAACCTACTACGCTGCGGGTATCGGCGCGGGACAGAACTTCAACTTCGCTGGCGGCCCCGCTGAGGCGGCAAACATCGACCGCGTGGATGTGTTCGGCGCGGATGTGAAGGCGAAGTTCGCGGGCTTCAACATCGGCGTGGAGTATGCGCAGAGCGACTTCCTGCGTGACACGACCCGCGTGCTGAACCAAGACAACTGGGCGCTGGACGCCAATATCGGCTACAACTTCAGCGAGAACCTCGGAGTAGTGGCTGGCTACCGCGAGGTGCGCCCGTACTTCGCCGCGCCGGGGGCGTGGGGTCGCATCGGCTACGTGTATAACCCCTCCGACCTGCGCGGTCCGTACGCAGCGGTGAACTATAAAGCCTCGCAAGATCTGAATGTGAACTTGCAGGGCGCCTTCTATGAGGGCACTGGGCGCGTGGCAGGTGGCTACACTGGCAACGACGAGCTGATCCATGTGCTGGCTGGCGTGGACTACCGCCTGTCCGACCGCTGGAATGTGTCGCTCAACTATGAGGGCGCGTACTGGAAGGTCGGTGGTGTGAAGCCCGTGTGGAACTACTTCACGCTGGGCGTCGGCTACAACCTCGGTGAGAACACCGCGCTGAATGTGCTGTATCAGATCCTGGACACCGACGGCAAGGGCAATGCGAACTTCAGCGGCGGTCCTGCCGCGGGTAAGAACAGCGGCGCGGTGGCAGCCACCACGCTGAGCGTCAAGTTCTAACCAACGCTTCTGGGCAGGCTGAGCCTGCTCCATCCAAGTTAGCCCCCTGCGAAAGCGGGGGGCTAATCTATTTATTTCTCCCCCTGCGGCTCTCTTGGGAGTTTTCCTCGTTGCTTCGCGCCGCCCACTGGCTGGGGGAATCGGAGCGCAAGCCTAACCAGCTGAGACGCCCAAGAACGACCCCCAACACCGCCAAAATCGCCATAACCCAGCGCGGCTCCATACCCAGAATACGCGGGGCATTCTGAAGCACTTCCGCAGGCATCAAAAGCGCACTCAGCAAGGCAAACAGCGCCGTCACCATCGTGAACACCGACATGGTAATCAGGAATATCCAACCGAGTGTGAAACGCATCAGCAGAAAGGCGCCGCCCAACAATTGAATCGTGGCAAAGAAGCGCAAACTAAAGGGCGTCGGCGCGCCACTCAACGCCGTCCACCAGATGCTGGCACCGACCAACATCCAAAAAAGCGCAATCACGCGAGTGGTCCACTTCATGGCATGCCAGCGGATTATACCGACTCAGGTATCCTTCGTAGTGATGTCCAAACCGCAGCTGACCGTGCAAATTGTGAACTGGAACGCGCGTGAGCCTTTGCGCGCCGCGCTGCGCTCCATCCTGGCGCACCCTCCCCGATGCGAATACGAGATAATCGTGCTGGACAACGCCTCGAGCGACGGCAGCGTGCAAATGTTGGAAAAAGAGTTCCCTGAGGTGAAGCTCCTCGTGAGCGAGCAGAACTTAGGCTTCTCCCGAGGGCACAATCTCGCTGCCCGCGCCGCGCAAGGAGAATATCTCTTCATCCTGAACCCCGACACAGAAGTTCTCCCAGATGCACTGGACTTACTGGTAGCCTACGCCGAGCAACATCCAGATGTGGCGATCATCGGTCCCAAAATCTTGAACCCTGACGGCAGCCTGCAATATTCCTGTCGGCGCTTTCCGAACCCGGTCGCGGCGCTATTCCGCAACACCCCCTTGGGCAAATTGTTCCCCAATAACCCCTATACACGCGACTACTTGATGACCGACTGGGACCACAACAGCATCCGTGAGGTGGACTGGGTGTCGGGCGCCGCGCTCTTCATTCGGCGCGAGGTGTTCGCCCAGCTGGGTGGTTTCGACGAGCGGTTCTTCATGTACTGCGAGGATACAGACCTGTGCTATCGTGCTTGGCAGGCGGGCTATAAGGTGATTTACTATCCAGAGCCGAAAATCAAACACGCTATCGGGCGCAGCACCGACTTGGTCGCCAACAAAATGATTATCACCTTCCACAAAAGCATGTATCTGTTTTATAAGAAGCACTACGCGGATCAGACCTCTATCTTATTACGCCCGTTGGTGCCGGTGGGCTTGGCGCTGAGGGCGTCGTTGTTCTTGTTGAAGAACTACAAAGATGCTCTCCTACGTCGGCTAAAAAAATAGAGGCTCGGCATGCGAGCCTCTGGCAGAGATGCTCTCTGTTGTGTCTTGAGAGCAGGACGACCCTTGCATCCTATATAGACGGGGTTGCTCTGCCTGTGTTCCGAGAATCTTAGTAATCTTCGGGCATTTCGCCGCGTCTGCCAAGCCCCCCCGATGGTGGTGCAGGCGCTGCAGGACCACCCATCGGTGCTGTGGGTGCGGGCGGCGCGAACCCACCCGGAGCCGCCGGTCCGCCCATCATCGGCGCCCCCATTCCGCCCGCTGCGCCAACCGCAGCCGAGAGCGGATCTTCAATCTTACGCGCTAACCCGTTCAAATCAGGCATCTGCGGCGCGGGCAGTGGCTGGGGCATCATATTGTTGCTGATGACAACTAAAATAATCAGCATCACCACGCCGAGCGCAATCACGCCAATCCCAATCGGATCCACACCTTGTTTCATGCGTTCGCCTCCAAAGATATTGTACCTGTCCGTAACCCGAACGGCTATCGATTCGAGCAACCTGAAGAAATTCCTCTTCCCTCAGCGCAGAAACAGCGCATCCCGTGTGGCGGAAAGCGCTCTCACACCAGACAAGCAGGAACCGTTCTCGCAGACGCGAACATAATCCCGATGAGCCAACCACAAGACTCGATTTATACGCTGGCGATTGGCGATCCGCGCCGTCAGTATCTGATGATGGTTCGCCCCAACAAAATCGTGGATACGCACCAGCGTCGCTCGGTAAGCTTCCAGCAAATGATTCGTCTGTTGGAGCCTGCAACTTTTATTCTCATAGGTGAACAACACGATAATGCCCAGCACCACCAGTTTCAGGCGCAAGTCATCGAGGGCTTGGTGCAGGCAGGACGCAGTGTGATTGTCGGAATGGAGATGTTTGACCGCACCAAGCAATATCCGCTGAACCTGTGGACGCTGAACCGCCTGAGCGAGGCGGAGTTTATCGATCAGAGTGAGTGGAAAACGCAGTGGGGTTTCGACTTCGCGTTGTATCGCCCGATTTTCGAAGTGGTCTACCGCTATCGGCTACGGCTGGTGGGGCTGAATGTGCCGCGTGCGCTCGTGCGGCAAACGGCACGCGGTGGTTGGCAAAGCGTGCCCGAAGCCGAGCGCATGGGCGTTCCTGACCCCGATCTGAGCGTGGAAGAACATCGAAAACTGTTCTACGCGCTCTTAGGCGACGGACACACAGCAGGGCAACCGCAGAACGATAATTTCTATGCGGCGCAAGTGGTCTGGGATACGGCGATGGCAGACACGGCGTTGCGGTATCTGGAGCGCACCGTGCCCTCGCCTCGACTCGCGTTTGTGATTATCGCAGGGAACGGGCATGTGATGTACGATGTGGGCATCTCACTACGGATCCGCATGCGCTCGAACCTGCCCACGCGCATCATTACACCCCTACCCCCCAGCGATAAACCTATGCAGGTGCGCGCCGCAATAGGCGATTTTGTCTGGTTGCCTGCCAAAGAGCCTTAATCCGCTTGGGAGATTTTTCTCAAGGCTGCCTTGGCGACTGCGGTGGCAGGCTCCATTATAGGGAGCCGAAACGCAGCACGCGGGAAAAGCGGCTCCAGCACGCTCCGAAAAACATCGCGAAATCGCTCGCTTCGGAACATGCCGCCTGTCATCGCTATGGTGAACTCCTGGTCAGGCGTGAATAGGCGCGTCGCGCATGCACGGGCATCGTGGGCGAGGTCGGTAGCGGCTTGTTCCAGTATCTGCTTAGCGGCGGCGTCGCCCTGTTCGGCAGTGCGGACAATCGCTTGAGCAAACGCGGCGACGGTGTGGCGTGGAACCCCCTGCTGATAGAACAGAGGGACTAACTCCCGCAGGTCGCTGATGCCCAAGAAGTGTTGCACCGCTGGAATCAGCCCGTTCTCGGGTTCGCGTCCGTCCCAAGCGCGTAAGGCGCGGCGGATTCCGCGCATGGCAACATCGTACGCGCTGCCCTCATCCCCCAGCAGTGCGCCCCATCCCCCCATCTGCAGCACCAACTCGTCCTGCTTGAACCCGCCAATTAGCGAACCAGTGCCCGCCACAACCGACACGCCGTGCGCCATCTTCACGCCCGTGCTGAGCATCGCCATACGCGACTCCTCGATCGCAAATGCTGGGGGATTCCCCAGCCGATTCAGGAGCCATTCCCAGTTCGCGCGTGTGCCAGCGACCGTGTAGCCCAATGCGAGGACAGGTGCTTCGATGCCTCGCAATGCACCGTTCAGAGCGGTTTCAAAGGATTGGCACTGGGTCGCTTCGTCCACAAAGTTCAGGTTCGCAGGTCCGCCCTCGGCGTAGGCAAGCAGTTCCCCCTGCTCGTTGAGTACGGCACATCCCGTTTTTGTGCCGCCGCCTTCTATTCCGACCACGATGCCCATCGCAACACGGGAGTATACCCGTGCCCCAACTTGCGGAGCGTGCACACCAGAAGCCCCCTCACAGAAGAAAGGGGCTTCTGACGAGTCGGTATGCGAAAGGAGATCACCTCAACGCTTGCGGCGCCGCAGGCTAATCAGGCTCGCCAAGCCTGTGCCCAGCGCGATTAGGCTCGCAGGCTCTGGCACCACCTCGAACTGAACCTCTTGAAACCCACTGGCGAGGTTCGTGGTGCCAGCGTACACATCGTGATAACCGTCCCAGCGGATGGTATACTCCACACGCACGGTCACGATGTCACCAATGTTGTAGGAAGAGAGATCCAGCACAGTGCTGTTGCCCACCGCACTGATGGCTTTCGTAGCAGCTCCCTCATTCACGGCGAAGGTAGTCAGCCCGCTGCTACCCGACTGCACCGTGCTGGCGTTAATCTTCAAATCCGCGACCAGATAGGCGTCGTCGCGGAAAGGCGAGTTGATTGCGCCGAAGTACGCGCCGCCAGCAACCTGTCCGCGGAACACCTGCGCGCCCAGCACACTCCAGCTAACCGTAATCATGGGGTTCGAGAACTTGTCTACCTGTATACCAGGAGCAATCAAGTCGTCATCAGGAATACCCGCGATGCTTACCGTAGGCGAGGTGCTCACGCTCAAGCTCGCGGCGTTGTTCGCTTGGGCACGGGTGCGCGTGGTCACATCACCGCCAAACGCCGGTTTATTGGAGAGTTGCTCCGTGCGGAAAAAGTGCCCAGAGCCAACCCAAGTCGTGAAGGTTACCACGCCCGTAGGGTTGTTTCCCGTCACGCCGCCAGCACGGTTGGAAGGCAAGCGCCAGTAGCTCCCAGCGCTAGTACCACCGTCGCCTGAAAAACGCATCACGAGCCGCCCAAACGGATCGCCGCTGCTGAAAGGCGATACATCACGGCGCCATGTCCAGCCGTTGCCTGTACCTGAGAACGATGTGTCCGTCAACACCCACTCGGCATTGGTGAACACTCCGCTGGTAGGGCCAGAATAGGTACGGCTAAGGCTAAAGTCCACATTGTTCGGACCGCTATTATTGATTACCTCAAACTGCTGTCCGAGCGTAACAGACATCGTAAGCACGCTGCTCACAAACAAGCCAAGAAAACGATTCCGTTGCATAGTTCCACCTCTCATTTCCTATGGGAAAGCGCATTTGCACCTCCATGCTGTAAGACTCGAATTGATGCGAAAATCGGACAGGCGACGGAAGCATAACTGGGGAACCGACCAATGAGGCTACTTAATCACGAAGACAAGCCACGAACGCCTCCCAATAGCCCGTACACAGAGGATACCCCCAGCATGAATCGCCACCCCCAAAACGAATACCCCACCCAGCAAGGAGGTGAGAAGCAGACGGTGCAAGAACCAGCGTTTCAGACACCCCCATGCCTTGCCCAGCCATCTTGGAATCTGCGCCACGCCTGTGGACTGCCTGTGGAGTGCGTGATCGCCGACACTTGCATCGGTGGGATAGCCGAAGCCGCCGCATGTGAGGCGAAGTTCGAGCGTGAGGGCGTAGGCGTAAGTCTCACGGTCGCCCGCAGTTGGTGCTATGGCTACGAAGTGATGGATATACACCCCACACGCCCGAAAGCCATTTGGGGCTTCAACGGCACAGAGCGCCCCGGTGCTGTGTTCTTAGCCGCCGCGATGGCAGCACACGCCAACAAAAAACTACCCGCCTTTAGTATCTACGGGCGCGATGTGCAAGACGCCGATGACTTCAGCATTCCTCCCGATGTCGCAGAGCGCCTCCTGCAGTTCGTGCGTTGCGGGATCGCCGTCGCCACGATGCAGGGGAAAACCTACGCTTCGATGGGCAATGTCTCGATGGGCATCGTCGGCTCGCTGGTCGATCAGAACTTCCTACAGCACTATCTGGGCATGCGCACGATGACGATTGACATGGTGGAGTTTGTGCGTCGGATGGAGCGCGGGATTTACGACCATGCTGAGTTTGAACGCGCCTATCAGTGGGTGCGCACCTATTGTAAAGAAGGCAAGGACTACAACCCACCCGACAAACAGCTCACGCCCGAACAGAAAGAGTGCACTTGGCGCCAAAGCATTCAAATGGCACTCATCGCCCGCGACTTGATGGTGGGCAATCCTACGCTTGCGCAAATGGGCTACGAGGAGGAAGCGCAAGGCTTCAACGCAATCGCAGGCGGATTTCAGGGACAACGGCAGTGGACAGACCACTTCCCCAATGGCGACTTTATGGAAGCCATTCTCTGCTCCAGTTTCGACTGGAACGGGATTCGCCAGCCGTATATCTTAGCCACTGAGAACGATTACTTGAACGGCATCGGCATGCTTTTTGGGCATCTACTTACAGGCGCAGCGCAGATTTTCGCCGATGTGCGTACCTACTGGTCGCCCGAGGCGGTCAAGCGCGCCACCGGCTGGACACCTACAGGCATCGCGGAAAGCGGCTTTCTCCATCTCATCAACTCTGGCCCCGCCGCACTGGACGGCACAGGCGAGCAGAGCGCACCCGATGGAACCCCAACGATGAAAGCGTGGTGGGAGGTGCTGCCTGACGAGGCTGAGCGCTGCCTTCGAGCGACCACATGGCACTGCGGCATGCTGGAATACTTCCGCGGCGGCGGCTGGAGTACGCGCTTCCGCACACGCGGGGGGATGCCCGCCACCATGTTCCGCTTGAACTTAGTGGAAGGACTGGGTCCGGTAATGCAAATCGCCGAGGGCTACACCATCGATCTGCCCGATGAAGTACACACTGTCTTAGAGGAGCGCACGAATCCCACCTGGCCCACCACTTGGTTCGTGCCACGCACCCCAGGGCACGGCGCGTTTCGGGATGTGTATACCGTGATGGCGCACTGGGGCGCAAACCACTGCGTGCTGAGCGCCGGGCATATCGGCGACGCGCTGATTACCCTGTGCTCTATGCTGCGAATCCCTGTCGCGATGCACAATGTAGCCCCAGAGCGCGTGTTCCGCCCACACCAATGGGGCATGTTTGGCACAGACGACCCTGAACAGGCAGACTACCGTGCTTGTGCAACCTACAGGGCTTTATATGCGTAGAGTATAATTGAACAGCGATGCCTTTCACGGTCGAGGACATTAATGAGTTGATTCGGATCGTAGAAGCGAACCCCGAATTGAAACGCGCTCTCCAGGAAAAGCTGGTGGACGCGGAAGCGATTCAGCGCGCCTTACGCGACCCTGAAAAGCGCAACGAAATCCGCCGCATCGTGCTGGGCGAGGAATGGGAAGACATACCGACCCTCCTGCGCCAGCTGGCTGAGGGACAGCAACGCCACGAAGCCATCTTGCAAGAACATACCCAAGTCCTGCAAGAACACACCCGTCAGTTGGCGATGCTGATTGAAACCCAGCAACGCCACGAAGCCATCTTGCAAGAACATACCCAAATCCTGCAAGAGCATTCCCGTATTCTGCAGCAGCATACCCAGCAACTGGCGATGCTGATTGAAACTCAGCAACGCCACGAAGCCATCTTGCAAGAACATACCCAAATCCTGCAAGAACACACCCGTCAGTTGGCGATGCTGATTGAAACCCAGCAACGCCACGAAGCCATCTTGCAAGAACATACCCGTCAGTTGGCGATGCTGATTGAAACCCAGCAACGCCACGAAGCCACCCTGGAGCAGCATACCGCCCAATTGAACCGCTTGGAAATGGAGTTCCAATTGTTGCGCAACGAGTTTCGTGGGCTGGCGGGGCGTTTCGATGGCGCAGAGTATGAACGGCGCACCCTGCAACGCGCGACGGCGATTTTCAATGGCGGCAGCGGCGGCTCACCCGAAAGCCCTGCCGTACGACGACGGCTCAAACAGTGGCTACGCGCCGCCTTCAATGAAATCCCTTTCAATGGCGACCCTGGCGATGTCTATTTATCCGACATTATCTGGTGGAAAAACGGAACCGTCATCGTGGGGGAAATCTCCATCAAAGTTGACCGACTGGATGTGGTGCGAGCGAAGCAGCGCGCCGAGCTCCTGCGCCGTGCTGGCGTGAACGCAATCCCCGTCGTGATTGGCGATGATTGGGCGATGGACGAAACACGCGAACTGGCGCAAAGCGAGGGCGTGGAGTGGCTCATCGCCAAACAGTTCTCCGAGAAGATTCTGGAGTTCCGCCGACTGCCTGAGGCGGCGGACGACGACGAAGACTAACCTTTGGGAAACGCGGGATGCATCCGCATGAGCCAGATTTGCCCTGTATGATAGGCGGCATGCTGTGCCAGGCGGATAAGCCCTTCACGCCCCGTGACTGGGTCGCCTATCGGACTGCGTACGGGTTTGGCTAACTGCTCCGGCGTGGGCGATTCCAGAATCGGCGACAGGTGCGCGCGCGACAAATTCAAAGCACGCTCTACATCATACAGGGTACAGACCGATTG
The DNA here is from genome assembly GCA_026003075.1 of Fimbriimonadales bacterium. GTDB lineage: Bacteria > Armatimonadota > Fimbriimonadia > Fimbriimonadales > GBS-DC > GBS-DC. The sequence continues at coordinate 118,316 of BPGO01000004.1, forward strand.
CGGCAACGGGAAAGGCTTCTCGTTGAGGAACGAATCGGTCGCGCATGCCAGCACACCCGCTTCAAACTCGTCGGCAGGTTGCCAATCAGCTAAGTGGTGCGCCCAATAAAGCTCCACACCCGCGACATGATACAGATACTCGGCAATCGAGTGCGCACCCTCAAAAATTCGCCAGTTCAGTTGTGCCTCGGTGAGCCCCTCAATTGCTTGGGCAAGCCGCGTGCGTGTAAATTGCCAAACTGCAGCGAGGTCGTGCATCTCAATCATCCAGCATCTCGTAAAAGTCACGCTCGCGCAGGGCGGCACGGCGTTTCCAGTGGCGATATAAACCGTAGACCACGAATCCCGCGCCCACCAGAATCACTAACGGAAAGAGCGCCAGCACCATCCGCAGCCCCAGCGCGAAAATCGCCAGCCCAAACCGCGCCAGAATCGCCAACACAAGGAGGGCTAACCCGACTCGCACCCAACGATTCATGCTGTATCCTGTGTCTGCGCAGTCGTTGACTTCTGCTCGTTAACGGCGCTCCCCGACGCAATCGGGGTCGGCTTGCCGCTCTTGCGCATCTCGACAAAGAGCCCTATCAGAATCAAGGCGATCCCCACGCCTGCCGACCAGGGCAGAAACCACTCAATCGTACGGATAATCTGCCCTCCGATGTACAGCAGCGCCGACGCCGCCACCACCAGCACACCCACATAGATAAACTTGTTGCGTGGCATATCGCTATTATACCCCAGTCATCCCAATTGCCCCATAAAATTGTTGGAGGAAAGACGCACCCTTTACCAGTCAATAGCTCATGTGTCCTGGCGCGGAGCAGCGTACCTGCCCTGTATTTGGGTCGTACTGATAGGCTTGCCCCGACACAGGGCAACTCAGCATCGTCGCAGGTATGCCCAGCTCTTGTAGGCTGGCGGGATAGGTCTCCTCGGTCGTGGTGCGCATCTGGATTGCGGTGCGGATTTGGCTCAGGTTGTTGCGACACTCCACGCTTTCCGCTGCCTGACGCACCTCGCCAACCCGACTCGCAGGAGGCGATGCACTACTCGCCCCCGAACTGCCCGTCCCATGATAGAGCCACACCATCAACAACACTGCTAAAATCGCGATGGAAACCAAAACGCCGACCAGTCGCATGGTTGTATGATACCCTGTGGGGGAGACGGGAGAGTGAAAACGAAGCAATCCTCTTGAAGGCGTGATTCGTAACCTTAGAACCAGTCAAGCCCGATGCGGGCAGGCGGTTCCGCCTGCCCGCGCTTAAATAACCGTGCGGCGTAAATCGTCCGCGCCAGAGCCGGGACGGATTGGCTTCACGCTCGCCACATACTCGGGTTCGTAGTCGATGAGCTTCAGCCAGTCTTCCATCACATCGGACTTGGGGAAGATTTCGTTCTCGCGATACTCCATCTCGATAGCGCGTTTAAGGTCGTCGGGGCGGATACCATGTTCCACATGGGGTTCCTCAATCGCACGGCGGATGGCGAACTCTTTCGCACGGTCGACAACCGACTTAATCAGCGCACCACTGACCATATCGCGCCAATAGAGCGTCTCCACGCCGCCGTTGCGCAGGTACACCTGCAAGAACTCCGTATCGGGGGCTTTGCGCCACAGATACTGCACGGCTTGTTCAATCAGGCATTCGCGCGCTTCGGCAGGAGTGTCGTACTCGCGTACGAATTCCGGGTCTAACGGCAGCGTGGGCGTAAGATAAATGCCGAAAATCTCGCGCGTGGCGTCTCGATCGGGACGGCGTACCTTCACCTTGCGGTCGATGCGTCCCGGTCGCAGAATCGCCGGGTCGATGTAGTCGGGACGGTTCGAGGTGAGCATGACAACCACATTCTCAAGGCTCACCAAACCGTCCATCTCCGCGCAGAACTGCGGTACAACCGTGTTGGAGATGTTCAGCCACCTGCCAGAACTACGCGTGCGCAGAATGGACTCTGCCTCGTCGATGAAGATAAACACAAGGTAGCCCTCACGCGCCTTCTCGCGGGCGATGGCGAAAATCTCGCGCACCATCCGCTCCGTCTCGCCCAGCCACATATTCAGAATTTTGGGTCCATTGATGTACATGAAATACTCTTTCACGGGTTTGCCAAGCCGCTCCGAGTATTGGCGAGTCAGATTGTAGGCGGTGGCTTTGCCGATGAGCGTCTTACCACAGCCAGGCGGACCGTAAAGTAGAATCCCTTTTAACGGCTGCTTTTCGAACTTCTTGAAAACCTCGGGGTGGAGCAGAGGCAGTTCGATCGTCTCACGGATAAGTCGTATCGCCTCGTCTTGCCCACCAATCTGGTTCCACTCCAGCGGTGGCACCTCTTCGAAGTAGTAATCGCGCACCTCCTGATGCGGGATGTGTTCAATAGCGACTTTGAAGTTCGGTTCGAGGCGTACCTCGTCGCCGGTCTTAATGGGCGCATCCGCCAAGTCGGTGGAGCGGAACACGATGCGCGAAGTCATGCCCTGTGGGTCTGCCCCGACACGTAGGCGATTCCCTTCCAGCACTTCCTGCACTTTGACAATCGGTCCTGCAGAGTGATAGCCCAAGTCGCCGATGACGGCAAACGCCTCGTTCACTTTCACGCGCGTGCCCACTTTGAATGTAGGGTTCTCTAACTTGGGGTCGATGTTGGCATAATATTCGCTATCGCCCAGCGCGATCAACGCAACGCCTTCGTCGGGCTGGTCTAAAAAGACGCCAATTCGGTTCGCGGGGCTGGTTAGTTTTTGATACGCCTCCTCGTACTCCTGAATTGCCTGCATCGCCTCCTGCATCTGCCGCTCATCCACCTCCAACTGGTGTTGGAGCAGGCGGAGCATCTGGCGCAGGCGCAGGTCGTCGCGGGGCGCGATACGCATAATCTCTTCGAGAATTGCCAGAGCGCGGATTTGCGTCTCGGGCAACTCAAACTCATCTTCATAACGCCGTGCCATTCAGATAGGACCTCCTCACCTTATACTACGGCAATTGTACCTCGAAGGTTGCAGGAGTGGTTGCTCCATCCACGATCCCAAGTATGTCCTGCAGCATGGATGCAGCATTTTGAGCGCACTGGATACCTTTTCTGTAAGCGACGATAGATTCTCTGATCAGTTGCCCAATTGCGGATTGTTGCGGTTCTGGGGGAAGAGGTACAATCACCTCGCCGAGATCCTCAAGCGTAATCGCTGGAATTGCATGCCCCCGCAGTAGTCGACGCACCTGCCTTAAGAAGAATTCTGAACGCAAGAAGGCCAGTAGGTAATATGGGTTCACCTCACGAAAGTTCCTAAGAACTGCGAAACCGTTGGTACAGATTGCCCCGTCCTCCATTTCAGTAACGATTGCAGATGCATGCTGGATGGTTCCCGTACTTGCTCCAGAGATAGCAGTGATGATGTCCCCCTTCTTGAGACGGTACTTTGCCCGCGAAGGTGCTTCACAAGCGCGCAGCGTTTGTGTAGAGGCAATGATACTTAGTTGAGGAATTACATCAGAAATAGCTACATAACGAATAAGCTGCTCTGGTGCTGTGTGCAGCGGCTCCGCCTCCGTGACGATATCTGCAATCTCGCGCAAGTGGCGTGAGGGATAAGTATGCAATTGTCGGAGCATAAGAGCGTCTTCAGGAAGGTAGTGTTCAGCATCTAGACGATGATTAAGCATATCCACAGGAGTCCAAAAGGTCTTTGGATTTGGAGCAGTGTCCTGTGGGCCTGCACAGAACAGGTTTGCTAGTTCAGGCAGATCTGTATCCAATATGGGATTGCCTTGATCGTCGTAGGTAATCTGCCCGCGTTCATCACACTGATACAAAGGTTGCCCTTTCACATCATAACCAATTTTTTGGGGGATTGCCATAAATACATACTTTATGGACACAGGGTGCTTCACGAGAATGAGGAGCGAGGTCTTGATTCCTGTTCCGTAAGGCACAAAAGCGTGCTGCGGGAGCGAGACAACTGCAGCCAACTCAGCCGATGTGCGTAGCCAGGCGCGTACATGCTCTGTGGTTGCGTTTTGAAGTACGCCGTCAGGCAGAACAATTGCGAGACGCCCTCCTGGGCGCAGCAGCCTTACGCAGAGCTCGATAAACAAGATTTCGGGCGTTTGTCCGGAAAGCAACGATTGGGTCGGGTGCCATCCGTACGTGTTTCGTTGCCAACGATAGCCCAGCGCATACCTTTGGAGTATTTGTGGATCGCTTATCTTGCCACGACTACCGAAGGGCGGGTTTGCTAACACTATATCATAGCGACCTTCATTTATCAAGCCTACTTCAAGCGCATTAGCGCACAAAATCTGAATCCCCTGTGCCCCTTCTAAGGCAAGACGCACCTGCGCCGCGGTCGCAATATCGGGATTGAACTCTATACCGCGCAGCTTTTCGGAAATATACTCTGGAATGTTAACATCGCGAAAGTTTTCACGCATATAGCGAACTGTTTGTATTAGGAAGCCACCACTCCCACAGGCCGGGTCTACTACAGTCTCCCAAGGCTTGGGAGCAATCATTTCGACTGCTAACTCCACAATCGGCTGCGGTGTGAAGAATTCCCCCCGATCACCGCGTTGATAGCGCGTAAAAAACACTTGGAACGCTTCCCCTTTTACATCCGCCGGGGTCTGAGAGAGATAAACCAACTGGAGCTTGTGCACCACATACGCTAAGCTAAGCGGCGAGAGGTATATCCGAGGGTCTGGAAAGAACTGCGAGAAGTCGCTACGCATTTGTTCGTACAGCCTTTGCAGCCGTGCTACAAACTCACTTGGCTCTCCATTAAGTATAGCGCGATATTCGGAAGCCGTAATCCCGAATTCCATCACAAGCCTCTGTGTATAGCACTCCTCATAGAGTTTGATGGCAAGGAGTTTGACGATTTCTCGGAAAACTTTTTCCTTCAGCATACCCTCGTTTGCATAAATGTGGTTATGACACTCTTCAAGCAAGCTGATGAGGTTACTTGCAGGTCGTAACTCACTACGACGAGGAAGTGACTCGGGTAGGAAATCATCGAATTCCCACAGCTCAGGTTGGTGTCCTGCCCAATTGGGCTTAGTCCGCATCGTTGTCAGCCTCCTTCATGTACCGATAGTCGACTTGCATCTCAGATTCTTTCACAGCGTCCGCCCCACTTAGAGTAGTGGCGATGTCTTCAAAGTTTGATTTCCAGTCTTCAGAACAATGGAGATTCTCGACTCCATTCTCTACAAACACAAAGCCGATTACATAGTTTTGTTGTAAATGATCGGGATAACCTTCTGCTCCTTCAAGGTTGCGTGGATTAGCGAACAAAAAATAATGTTCATAATACTTGAGAAAAATATCCACCGCGACAATATGAAATTCATCTTTGCGAGGCGTAGCAATTTCGCGTCCACCCGAGCCAGCACTTGCGACAAAGTGTGTTTCTAACACTCTTAGTTTCGAATTGAGATACTGGATGCGTTCCTCGATGCGTTCGTTAATTTCCTCCCGACTCAGTCTCTTAAGATTTTGGATGGCGCGGCTTTTGGGAGTTTCGCGTTGATTTCTGGGCGGGGTGTAATTCTTCACTTCTTCGTAGTCATAGAGTGGCTCGGAATAGCGACCGTAAAATTCAGGTAGTTCTCGCTGTATCCAAGCCTCTATCGCTGCTTCCTTTGTGTTCTCATGATGATCAAGCCAACGGATTTTATCTGCGTGCATATAAAGGAAGCTAATAAGTTTGTCGCGATTGTAAAGTTTGTGCCACTTCTCAGAATTAGACTTTACCCCCTTCGCTTCTACAATGTACCATCCGCTTTCGCTATCGCGTTTTCTAAAGTAAAAGTCGCCGTGATGTTGCTTTTTACCCTCCCACTTTTCCCTGATACGAAGAGTTTCATATCCTAGCGAATCAAGATGACGCTTGAGTAAAAGTTCTGTAATCGAGCCTGCGACATAACCTTGCGCGTTGGGACTGTAGCGAAGCGCTTCCAAGAAGACCTCGAGGCTCGTTTTGAATACACGCTTCACAAACGCACTCAGTCGCTCCATAATGCTGCCTGCATTCATCCCCAGAAAGTATACCTTAGCCTTTGAACCTAATGGCTCGGTACTTATTCACGACTCTTTTTTCAAGCACCACAGCGGTGGGGATGGAGAGTGCTACTTGGAAGAGCAGGTATAATCTATGTTGTTGGAGCGCGGCGCTATGGATGGATTGCCAACGGAACTCATTCTCTGGATACTCGTATTGCCTTTGGCAGGGAGCCTGTTCCACGCGCTGCTGGGTGGGCTACTAATCCGCACGCTGGGCGAGAAGGCAGGCAAATGGCTCATCGGCGCAATCGGCACAGGTGTGGTCTTGGGCGCGTTCGCCTTTGGATGGCAGCTGCTTCAAGGCTTGCTCCAGCAGCCCGAAGACCAACGCACCACTAACTTCGTACTGACCGACTGGATTAAAATCGCCAACCTGAGCATTCCGATCGAATTCATCCTCGACCCGCTCTCGATCCTAATGACGCTGATTGTGACAGGCGTGGGCGGTCTGATTCACCTCTACGCCACAGGCTATATGGCAGACGACGAGGACTACTCACGCTTTTTTACCTACTTTAACTTATTCATATTTTTTATGTTGACGCTGGTGCTGGCGGGCAACTTTTTGGTGATGTTTGTGGGGTGGGAAGGCGTGGGGCTATGTAGCTATCTGCTGATTGGCTTTTTCTATCGCAATTCGGAATGGAAGGCAAATACCGACGCAGCCAACAAGGCGTTCATCGTGAACCGCATCGGCGACGCAGGCTATTTGCTGGCGATGTTTCTGGTGATTGCGCTGTTTGGCACGCTCTCGTTTGGTCAGGTGAATGCCTTAGCGCTGAGCGTGTTGCGCGATGTGGGGTGGGCGGCGACGGCGATTGCGCTACTGCTCTTTCTGGCGGCGGCTGGCAAGTCGGCGCAGTTGCCCCTCTACTTCTGGTTGCCCGACGCGATGGCGGGTCCCACGCCCGTCTCCGCCTTGATTCACGCGGCCACGATGGTCACGGCGGGAGTGTACCTGCTGGTGCGCGTGCATCCGCTGCTCGAGATGTCGCCGATGGCGATGGGGATTGTGGCAGGGGTCGGTGCGCTGACAGCGATATTCGCCGCCACGATTGCAATCGCTCAAACCGACATCAAGCGCGTGCTGGCATACTCCACCGTGAGCCAGCTCGGCTATATGTTTCTGGCGTGCGGTGTGGGCGCATTCTGGGCGGGGATGTTCCATGTCGCCACGCATGCGTTTTTCAAGGCGCTGCTGTTTTTGGGCGCAGGCTCGGTGCTGATTGCGCTGCACCACCAGGGCGACATCCGCAAGATGGGCGGCTTGGCGAAGGCGTTGCCGATTACCGCCGCCACGATGCTGGTCGGCTGGCTCGCGATTGCAGGCATACCGCCCCTGTCGGGTTTCTGGTCAAAAGAAGCGGTTTTGCTGAGTGTGTATAACGCGAAGCTGGTGACCTTCGCACCCGTGCTGTTCGGTGTGGGGATCTTGACGGCGGGGCTGACCGCGGCCTACATGACGCGCTTGGTGTGGTTGGTGTTCTTCGCGCCCCCTGCACCCCAACAGAAACACGAGGACCATCATCACGAACCTGTGCGCGAGCGGTATGCCATCGTGCTGAGCGTGCTGGGGCTACTCGCACTCGGCTCGATCGTGTTCGGATGGCTGCTGCCGAGCGAAAAGGCGTTCCACGAGTTTCTCAAGCCTGTCGCAGAGCCGAGCATTCTCACGCGGGAGCAACTTTTCTTCAGTGAGGACGCAGGCAAAGGCTTGGTGTTCGGGATTGCGCTGGGTGCAGCGGTGCTGGGCATACTATTTGGCATCGGGCGGTATCGGCGTGGCATGCCGCCTGCCGAGGCGCAGCTGCAAGGCGTATGGGGCGCTGCGCATAAGCAATGGGGCTACGATGCTGTGATGCGCGTGGTGGGTGTGAACCTCGGCGGCGCGATTGCGATGGTGCTCGCCGTAATCGTGGAGAGCCTTATCGACACGCTGGTTAACCTGATTGGCGCGTCCGCGCGGGTGGTGGGCAACTGGCTGCGCCCGTTGCAGAGCGGGTATGTGCGCTCGTATGCCTTTGTGATGATGTTGGGGGCGTTTCTGCTGCTTGTGGCAGCGTTCGTGTATGGGTTGCGATAGGAGGTACTTGAAAGTTTGGAAAAAGCGTGGCTAATTGTGCCGGGGCTGTTGTTGCTCATCGGCGGCGGCGAGTGGCTGGTGCGGGGCGCGTCGCGGCTCGCGTCGCTGCTGGGCGTGCCACCCGTCGTCATTGGGCTGAGCGTGGTCGCGTTTGGCACCAGCGCGCCCGAACTGGCGGTCTCGATACTCGCTGCCTATCGTGGACAGCCCGACATCGCCGTCGGGAATGTGGTCGGCAGCAATATCGTGAACATCCTACTCATCTTGGGACTGTCGGCCGTGGTTGCACCGCTGGCGGTCAGCGTTCGCCTCATCAAAATCGAAGTACCCCTGATGATTGGTACCGCGTTGCTGTTTTTCGCGCTGGGCTACGACGGCAAACTCACCCGCCTCGATGGCGCACTCCTTGTGGGGATTTTCATCGCCTATCTGGTGTGGATGGCGCGTACCGCGCGTTCCGAACCAATCCTGGAAGAGGAACTGGAAGAGGTGGGCGCAATTCCGCGCAACGGCTGGACCTACCTTAAGCTGATGGGGCTGATTGCTGCGGGGCTGGGGGGGCTGGTGCTTGGATCCGAGTGGCTGATCCAGGGTGCGGTGGCGGCAGCGCGCGCGATCGGCGTGAGCGAACTGGTGATTGGATTAACGGTTGTGGCGGTTGGCACCTCCCTGCCCGAATTGGCGACCTCCGTGATTGCCAGCATGCGGGGCGAGCGCGATATCTCGGTGGGAAATGTGGTCGGCAGTAATATCTTCAATATCCTCTCTGTGCTGGGCTTTAGCAGTCTGGTTGCGCCCGATGGGCTGACGGTCGCCCCCGCGGTGATGCGTTTCGACGCGCTCGTGATGATTGGCGTCTCGCTGGCATGTTTTCCGGTGTTCTTCAACGGCTTCGAAATCAAACGCTGGGAAGGCGCGCTGTTTGTGGGCTACTATATCGCCTACACGGTCTACCTGTTCCTCAACTCCAGCCATCACGATGCGCTGGATGAGTATGCTTTCGCGATGCAATACTTTGTAATCCCCCTCACCATCATCGCGCTCATCTTGACGCTGGTCTTTGCGTGGAATCGGCAATATCTTAAGCCGCGGCGGGTTAGTCGCAAAGAGGCACGACAGTCTGGGGTGGATTAATTGAGGCGCAGAGTAGTTTGTTTCTTGTCGGAGACAGAATTTAGAGTCTGTTTAAGAAGGTGGGTGGAGTATAATCACGGTCTGAGTGTCCAACCTACCTACCAGTCTGACCCAACGCCCCAACAGGGGGCGATCATCGAGCCCGTCCTCAAACGCGCCCTCTATGGACGCAAACGCAAACCTAAAGGTCTCGTCGGCGGGAGCGACGCGGACAGCCCAAAACGGTGGCGGTGGACAGTCCAAGTGTGCCGACCACCCAAAAAGGGGGTGCGTGGGTACGACGGTGGCAAGAAAATCAAAGGGCGCAAACGGCACAGAGTGGTAGACTCACAGGGGAACCTGTTCGGGGGGGATGGTGTCGGGTGCCGATGTGTCGGATGCGCAGGGAGCGTATGCAGTGTTGGACGGGGTGTTGGGTCGGTATCGTTCGGTGCAGGTTTGTCTCGGTGTTGGGATGTGTTGTGTGCGGTAGAGGAGGCTTGGATCTGGCTGGCAGGGATACGGCGGTGGATGCGGTATCTTGCGAGGAATGATTCTTAAACAGTCTCTAAGAGCGTGCCTTTACTCCATAGAGTGCGATTTGCGCCGCGGTGTTTCGCATGTTTGGTGGCACGCACCGCGTTGTACGTGCCACCAAACTGGGTTATGCCATCATTTTGCGCAGCACCATCGGCAAGATCCCACCGTGCTGATAGTATTGCACCTCAATCGGCGTGTCCACACGCGCAAGCACCTGGAAGGTCTTCTCGGAGCCGTCGGGCTTGACCGCACGCACGGTGAGTACTTTGCGCGGTGTGAGGCTCGCGATGCCCTCGATGTGGAACACTTCCTCGCCTGTTAATCCCAGCGACTGCACATTCTCGCCGGGCATAAACTGCAACGGCAGCACGCCCATACCGACGAGGTTGCCGCGATGGATACGCTCGAAGCTCTCGGCAATCACGGCGCGCACGCCCAGCAGTGCTGTGCCCTTCGCCGCCCAGTCGCGCGAGCTGCCCGAACCGTACTCCTTGCCTGCCAGCACCACCAGCGGCGTACCCGATGCCTTGTAGCGCTGACACGCCTCGTAGATGGTGGTGCGTTCGCCTGTATCCCAGTGGATGGTATAGCCACCCTCCACGCCGGGCAGGAGTAGGTTCTTGATGCGGATATTCGCGAAAGTGCCCCGGATCATCACCTCGTGGTTGCCCCGTCGCGAGCCGTAGGTATTGAAGTCGCGCGGGTCTACACCGTGCTGGATGAGGTATTGACCCGCAGGGCTATCCACGGGGATGCTGCCTGCAGGCGAGATGTGGTCAGTGGTGATACTGTCGCCGAAGATAGCCAATACGCGCGCCCCGTGAATGTCGCTGAGTGCAGGCGGCGCATCGGGCATGCCGTCAAAGTAGGGCGGACGCTGAATATAAGTGCTGTTCGGATCCCACTGATAGACATCCGAATCGGGCACTGGGAGCGATTGCCAGTGCTCGTCGCCCTCGAACACATGTGCGTAGCGATGCTTGAACATCTCCGACTGCAACGCGCGGGCAATCGTGTCGCGCACCTCTTGCGGGCTGGGCCAAAGGTCTTTCAGGAACACAGGGTTGCCGTTCGGATCCCAGCCGAGGGGGTCTTTGAGCAGGTCGATATCGACCGTGCCTGCGAGCGCATAGGCGACTACGAGGGGCGGCGAGGCAAGATAGTTCGCCTTCACCTGCGGATTGATACGCGCTTCGAAGTTACGGTTGCCCGACAGCACCGCTGCAACCACCAAGTCGCCCTCTTTGACGGCTTCCGAAATCACGGGCGGCAAGGGACCGCTGTTGCCGATACAGGTGGTGCAGCCGTAGCCCACCACATGGAAGCGCAGCGCCTCCAAGTAGGGCAGCAGCCCCGCATTGGCGAGATAATCCGACACCACGCGACTGCCGGGCGCGAGGCTGGTCTTGACCCACGGCTTGGTGCGCAGCCCACGCTCGACGGCTTTCTTCGCGAGCAACCCCGCCGCCACCATCACCGCGGGGTTGGAAGTGTTCGTGCACGAGGTAATCGCCGCGATGACCACATCACCGTGCTTCAGGAACACCTCCTCGCCCTCAATCACGACAGGCACACCGATATGCCCACGCTCGGCAGGGGTGTCTTCCACAGGGGATTCCGTATCCCACTGATTGGTCTCCGGGGGTTGCAGCCCAAAACCACCTTCGCGAATGGGCGTATAGAGCGCCTTGCGGAAACTGGACTGCATCTCGCGCAAGGGCACGCGGTCGTGCGGGCGTTTCGGACCAGCGAGGCTCGGCTCCACCGTGCTAAGATCTAACTCCAGCGTGTCGGAGTATTCGGGGTCGGGCGTGTCGTCGGTGCGGAACAACGCATTCTCCTTGCAGTAGGCTTCCACGAGTCGCACGAGGCTCTCGTGTCTCCCTGTGAAGCGCAGGTAGTCCAGGGTGCGCTGATCAACCGGGAAAAAGCCCATCGTCGCGCCGTATTCGGGCGCCATATTCGCAATCGTCGCGCGGTCTTCCACTGTGAGGCTGCTCAGCCCTGGTCCGTAGAACTCCACGAACTTGTCCACCACGCCTTTTTTGCGGAGCATCTGCGTGACGGTCAGCACCAAGTCGGTCGCCGTCGCCCCTTCGGGCAGTTCACCTGTAAGTTTGAAGCCCACCACCTGCGGAATCAGCATGTAGTAGGGCTGTCCCAGCATTACGGCTTCGGCTTCAATCCCACCCACGCCCCAGCCGAGAATACCCAGCGCATTTATCATGGTGGTGTGGCTGTCGGTGCCCACCAGCGAGTCGGGGAACGCCAACAGATCGCCGTTCACCTGTTTGGTCTGCACCACCTTGCCCAGATATTCCAAGTTCACCTGATGCACAATGCCTGTGCCGGGGGGCACCACGCGAAAGCCATCGAACGCCCGTTGCGCCCAGCGCAGCAGCATATAACGCTCACGGTTGCGCTCGAACTCTTTCTCTACATTCAAGAAAAAGGCGTACTGCGTGCCGAAGTAGTCCACCTGCACTGAGTGGTCAATCACCAAATCGGCGGGTACGACGGGGTTGATCCGCTGGGGGTCTTTGCCGCGTTCCTGCATAGCGTTGCGCATCGCGACGAGGTCTACCACGCAGGGCACGCCCGTGAAATCTTGCAACACCACACGCGCAGGCATGAGGGGAATCTCGCGCACTTCAGGCTGAGGCTGCCAATTCGCTAAGGCGCGCAGGGTGGCTTCGGGGTCTTCTAAAAGCGTCGCGCCTTCGGGCGATTCGGCAAGGCGCAGCATGTTTTCCAAAAGCACACGAATCGAAAACGGCAATCGGCGGATACTGCCCAAGCCGTGCTTCTCTGCGGCGGGCAAACTGTAATAGGTGTAGTTCTGTCCATCCACTTGCAATGTGGTTCGTGTGGTCATAGGTTGTCTCCTCCGCTATAGGAGTGTACCTGATAGGCGTTGCTCTGCGCGTTGACGCGAGACACCCCATGATAGCAGGGAATCGCCGCTATGTCTCGAAAAGGAACCCTATGACCGAGATTCCTATCCAGAACGACCGTTTGGTGGATCTCTTCACAACGCTGTGTAGTATCAACTCGCCGCCGCGTCAGGAGCGCGCGGTGGTGGAGTATGTGAAGGGCTTCCTACGCGGGCTGGGGCTGGAACTTCGCGAGGACAACGCCGCCGAAGTCGTGGGCGGCGACGCCAATAACCTCATCGCGACCCTGCCCGCCAACATTACCGGCGCGCCCAAAATCTTTTTCAGCGCCCATTTCGACACCGTCGAGCCGAACCCGAACCTGAAAATCATCGTGCAGGACGGCATCATCAAAACCGACGGCGCCACTATTCTGGGCGCGGACGACAAAGCAGGCATGAGCGCGATTTTGGAAGCCGTGCGTATCATCGTGGAGAACAACCTGCCGCACGGGCAAATTCAACTGCTCCTGACTGTGTGTGAGGAGATTGGGCTGCGCGGCGCGCGGGCGCTGGATCTCTCGCTGGTGGATAGCGATTTCGGCTTCGTGTACGATACCGGACCGCCCGTCGGCACGGTCATCACCCAAACCCCGACCCACGATACGATGCTGGTTCGCCTCATCGGCAAACCAGCGCACGCCGGCGTGGAGCCAGAAAAAGGCATCAACGCCATTCAAATCGCCGCGCACGCGATTAGCCAGATGAAACTCGGACGCATCGACGCCGAGACCACCGCCAACATCGGCAGCATCCACGGCGGTCAGGCAACGAATGTCGTCTGCCCTGAGGTCGTGATCACGGCAGAGGCGCGTAGCCTTAACCCCGACAAGGTGAACGCACAAATTGCCCATATGACGCAACTGTTCGAGCAGGCGGCACAGCAGTTCGGCGGTCAGGCAATTATCGAAATCGATCGCCACTACGAAGGCTACACACTCACCGAAAACGACCTGCCCGTGCAAGTCGTGCGCCGTGCCCTACACAGGTTGGGCATGGACGCACCCATGCGCCCCACCGGCGGAGGCTCGGACGCAAATGTGTTCATCGCACGAGGGCTGCCCTGCTGCGTCGTCGGCACACCCCACCAGAAAATCCACACCCACGAGGAGTTCGTCCTCATCGAAGACCTCGCCAAGAGCGTCGATTTGACCCTTGCGATCATTCGTGAGGTGGCAGAAATGCGATGATGCGCGTTCTGGAGTTCGTAGACACGCACGCGCCGTACCTCCGAGAAACCGCTACTTTGCAGGACGCGGTGGATAAATTAGACCTCTACAAAGCCACCACGCTGCCCGTAGTGGATGAGGACGGCATCGTAGTCGGGCTGATTACAGAGCGGCACTTACTGAACGCGCTCTACGCGGAGTGGCTAACCGCTGCACAGCAAGTGCCTCTGCCGCATCTGGACCCGTTTCGCCAGTACGCCCTTGCCCGAAAAGACAGCCCGATTACACAGTGGATGACGCCCGCCCCCCCCGTCATCAGCGAACACGCCCCCATCGAGGAAGCAGTCGCGCTGATGCTCCAGCACGAGTTGGATACCCTGCCCGTGCAAGGCGAGGGCAAACTCATCGGAACGATACGGCTCGTGGACTGCTGTCAGGCGATTCTGGAGACGGCAGAATCGGGATGACACGCCAGTATCGACGCAGAATCTAAATCAGGTGATAGTATGAGCCGACTCGTTGCGTTGCTCACCGACTACGGCTACGAGGACACCTATGTCGCGCAAGTGAAAGCGGTGTTGATCAGCCTGTGCCCCACTTGCGAGATTCTGGACTTGACGCATGGCGTACCGCCCCAAAATGTGCGCAGCGGGGCTTATCTCCTGGCAACAGCGACGCCTTACTTGCCTGAAGGCACGATTATCGTTGCGGTGGTCGACCCCGGCGTAGGTACGGCGCGTCGGGCAGTGGCTGTGCGTGGGGTGCGACACGCCTACATCGCCCCCGATAACGGCTTACTTAGCCTCGCGTTGCGCGACGACCCTCCGCAATGCGCCGTCGCGCTAGACAATCCGCGCTATCACTTGTCGGAGGTGAGCGCGACTTTTCACGGGCGCGACCTCTTTGCCCCGTGCGCAGCGCACATGGCAAACGGCGTCCCTATCGAACGCTTGGGAACGCCTATCGAGGCGACAACACTGGTTTCGCTGCCCGACATCGAACCAGAGTTTCGCAAAGGAGTTGTTCGCTGTAAACCGCTCCATATCGACCATTTCGGGAATGTCGTTTTCAACCTGCGACGAGATAGGTTCGAAACGCTTCATCGTGGCACAGGCGCCGCAGTTGTGCTGATTGGCAAGGACGCCCACGAAACGCCGTTACCGTGGGTGCGGACCTTCGGCGAGGTGGAATGGGGCGCGCCGCTGGCGTATTGGGGGAGCAACGGCTATCTGGAAGTTGCCGTAAATGGCGGTTCGGCAGCACGCACGCTGGGAATCGACAACGATAGCCTCTTGGAAGTCCGCGTAGCCCGCTGAGGCGAGGCTACTGCGCCGCTTTCATAATCGCGTCCATCTCTTCCAGGGCGCGCCCAGTACCAATCGCCACGCAGGAGAGCGGGTCTTCCGCGATGTAGACGGGGATGCCCGTCGCGTGCTGGAGCAGTTTATCGAAGCCGCGCAGGAGCGCGCCGCCGCCCGTCAGCACGATCCCGCGCTCAATGATGTCCGAGGCGAGCTCGGGCGGCGTCTCCTCCAGCACCGAGCGCACCTTTTCCACAATCTGGTTCACGGGCTCCGTCAACGCTGCCCGAATCTCTTCGGAGTGGATGACTACGGTGCGGGGCAAGCCCTCCACCAGGTCGCGCCCGCGTACCTCCATCGTCAACTCTTGCTGGAGCGGATAAGCAGAGCCGATGCGAATTTTGATCTCCTCCGCTGTGCGCTCGCCAATCATCAGGTTATACGCTTGGCGCACATGGCGGGTGATGGCTTCATCGAGTTTGTTGCCCGCGACCCGAATACTGCGGCTAATCACAATCCCGCCCAGCGAGATGACCGCAATGTCGGTCGTACCGCCCCCAATATCCACGACCATGTTGCCGCCGGGCTGGCTAATGGGGAGACCTGCACCGATCGCCGCTGCCATCGGCTCTTCGATGAGATGCACTTCGCCGGCGCCCGCTTCTTTGGCTGCTTGTTGCACGGCGCGTCGCTCCACATCGGTTGCGCTGGAGGGCACGCACACCAGCATGCGCGGCGCGAAGAGCCGCCGCTTGCCCAGAATCTTGTTAATCACATAGCGGAGCATCTCCAGCGTGATGGTGTAGTCGGCGATGACACCGTTCACGAGGGGCTTGACGGCGGTGATGTTGCCCGGCGTACGCCCCAGCATCAGGCGCGCGTCCTCGCCGACCGCCAACACTTTGCCCGAGGGCTGCGAGATAGCGACCACCGACGGCTCACGCAGTACGATGCCACGCCCCCGCTGGTACACCAGCAGGTTCGCCGTACCCAAATCCACACCCAGCTCAGTGTGCAAGCGAAACATCACGGAGTCTGTTGTACCTCCTCGATCAGGGGAGTTGCAAGCGCATACGGTTTGATTCGCTCAATCTGCGCTCCTAACGACCGCAGCTTCTGTTCCAGTTGCTCGTAGCCGCGGTCGATATGTTCGATCTCCTCGATAGTGGTTTCGCCTTGGGCTGCGAGCGCGGCGATGACGAGCGCTGCGCCCCCCCGCAAATCGGTCGCCCTCACCCGTGCGCCTTTGAGCCTGTCCACACCGCGGATCAGAATCGTGCGTCCTTCCGCCACGATATCGGCGCCCATCTTCTGCAGTTCAGGCACATGCTGCGTGCGGTTCTCATAGATGGTTTCCAGCACTTTGGACGCGCCCTCCGCAAGCGTCAGCAGCGCGCACATCGGCTGCTGCAAATCGGTGGGGAAGCCGGGATAGGGCATCGTACGGATGTCGAGCGGTTTCGGGCGGTCGGACGCTCGTACGGTGATGCTGTCCTCGCATTCGCGCACATGCACTCCCGCCTCGCGCAGTTTTGCTAAGAGCGCATGCAAATGCTCGGGTACCACTTTCTCAAGGGTGACCTCGCCGCGTGTTATTGCCGCTGCCAGCGCGAAAGTGCCTGCCTCCAGTCGGTCGGGGATCACAGAAAACTCCACCTGACTGCGCGGTTGCGCTGGACCTTGGATATAGACCGTGCTTGTGCCTGCGCCTTCGATGTGCGCTCCTGCCGCGTTGAGGAAGTTCGCGAGGTTCACGACCTCCGGCTCCATCGCGGCGTTCTCAATAATGGTCAGCCCGCTGGCGTATACTGCAGCCGTCATAATCTGCTGGGTCGCGCCTGCACTCGGCATGTCCAAGTAAATCCGTGCGCCCGAGAGACCGAGCGTTTGCGCCGTGTAGGAGTTGCCGTTCTGCGTGATGGTCGCGCCCAGCGCGCGTAGCCCGTTGATGTGGAAGTTTACGGGGCGACTGCCAATCTGGCAACCGCCCGGGTGAGGCATCTTGGCGTAACCCAGCCGCGCCAGCAGCGGTCCGAAAATATAAAACGAGGCGCGCATACGGTTCACCAGCTGCGGGTTCGGTTGCGCATGGTGCAGCACACGCGCGTCCAGATAGAGGGAGCTCCCCTGCCACGCGGTGCGCACACCCAGCCCCTCCAACAAGGCGATCATCGTAAACACATCCTCGATTTGGGGCATATTGTGCAACAACACCTCGCCTTCAATCAAGAGCGCGCCTGCCATCAACGCTAACGCCGCGTTTTTGCTACCGCTAATCGTCACTGCGCCTGTGAGGGGCGTTCCACCTGCGATTTTGTAGCTCTCCAAAAGCGTCTGTCCTCCTTGCCCAAGATGTGCGTCCTGCGACCAAAAAAGATTATACCCGCTCGACAGCGTGTCGATATGTCGTTTGTCTATGTGTTATGATGTGCTGTGCGAAGTGGAGGTGGCTTGGATAGGGTTGTTTGGGATACGGCGTCTGATGCGTCATCTTGCAAGCGATGGTTCCTACACAGCTTCTAAGCTGGGTGTTCGTAGCAATGTGCAAGCAGTTGCAAAGGCGATTCGCTTGGGCATAATCAAGTGTGCCCCCCTGCCCTCTGGGAATGGCGTTCCTTAAGGCAGGGGGTTTACGCCAACGGCTCTGTGTTCACAGTCAGGGAGATGATTGCGCAGGTGTTAAAGGCGGCGCAGTCTGGTTCTGACGCTGGATTTCTCCCTGCTTTCCTCCAGGGAACAAGTCAATATGTCCTTGTACCTCGCCCTGTTCCTGCCGGAAGGTGCGATACCCCGAAAAGACCGCTATCGCTAAGGCGATTACAACGAAGATAATCAGGAGAATAGTTTTTGTTCGATCGTCCATGGCTCATTCCCCTTTGAATCTTTCATCCCAGTGTATCAGATTTTTGCGAAGTTGCTGAACAGCGGTTGCATCCCAAGGCCAGTACATGATAGCGCGACGAGGCATTCCCTTGACATGTCCGTCAGCGAAGCCAAAGTTTGTTCTCTGTTGGTGGGCGCCAATGGTCATGCGTGCATCCCCCGATCCACACCAGTTGAACGCGAAGCTATTCGGCGCATCTGGCCAGGAAGGATTCGCTATGTTTGTGTTGTCCCAACGCCACCATGCCATATGACGACTGTAACTGACAGTTGTCCAGAGTTCATACAGTACAATCGTCTCTGCTGGACGCCCTATCACTGCTAAAGGTCGCGAGTCTTCCGTAGCATAATACGCACAGACCCCAAATGTGGCTGTGTCTGCCCATTGCCCACTTTGATAATGTGTCCACGAATAGCTGATAGGAAACCCAATGCCTGTTGGACCCGTACAATCGTCGCGGCGGATATTGTCACTCGGGCAAGAGAAGATACCTTCATTCTTGATATATGGCATTAACGCATTTTCCATGCCGAATGCTTGGTCAGGACCGTTCGGATCGTTGTTCAACACACGAGCGCCAGTAAGCAGTCGGTGGAACTTATCGTCGTAGTCTTGCATATACATCATTCCTGCCGTGAGCAGTTGCTTCATGTTATTCACACAAGTCGTTTGACGCGCTTTCTCACGCGCTTGCGCAAACACAGGGAACAGAATCGCCGCCAAGATGGCGATTATCGCGATGACGACCAACAGTTCGATTAAGGTAAAGCCTCTTCGCCGTTGCATATTCGAGCCTCCACACTGTATTATAGCACATTAGTTGGTGGTTTTGATGAAAGGAGCGCGGTTTCGGAGGATGCCAATTGCCCCTGTCGCGCTCTACCGCCATTTCAGGTATCCTCTTCCCACGAGCGCGAATCGCTGGAAACACGCGCAACTCAGAAATAAGGAGGCGATTATGCAGACCTATGCTTACGGTTATCCCCGCTTGGGCGAGAACCGCGAATTCAAAAAACTCATTGAAGGCTACTGGCAGGGCAAAGTGAGCGAAGCGGTGCTGCGACAAGGCATCGAGGAACTGGAGCAGAGCCGCCTGGCAACCTACGCACAAACTGTCGATGCTTATCCCGTCGGTGAACTGACCCTGTACGACCCCATGCTCGACACCGCGATTATGTTGGGCGTCTATCCGATTGACCCTAATGACCTGAACGCCTACTTCGAACTGGCGCGTGGCGCGGACGCTCTGCCGATGACCAAGTGGTTCAACACGAACTACCACTATCTGGTTTCACGCCTGTCGCCTGAGACAGAGTTCCGCCTGCACTGGAACAAACCGCTGCAGGCATATTTGCAGAACCGCTCAGGCTCTCCGTACCTAATCGGGCCCTACACCTTCCTGCGTCTCAGTCGTGGGCTGGAACCTGAGCAACTGCCCATGATGTTGGAGAAACTCACACCCGTCTATGCAGAGATTCTGCAGAGTCTGAAAGACGCGGGCGCAGCCTATGTGCATATCGACGAGCCCGCCTTCGCACTCGATGTATCCGACGCCGATGTGCAGGCGATTCGCACAGCCTACCAGACATTGGGACACACCGCGCCGATTCTGCTGTTCACCTACTACGATAGCGTGGACTTCCTCCATGCACTGTACGACCTGCCCCTCGCGGGGATCGGGCTGGACTTGATTCACGGCAAGCGCAACTATGACCATCTTGCCCAGCACCGCTTCCCCGGCGATAAGATACTCATCGCGGGTATCGTGGATGGGCGGAATGTGTGGAAAACGGATTTAGCCGTCGCTGCCGAGCAGGTTCGAAATCTGCAGGCAAAAACCGGCGCGACGATTTGGCTTTCCAACGCGGCGCCGCTGGCACACTTGCCCGTCACTATAGAGCCTGAAACCAAACTTGACCCCGCCCTGCGCGAGCGTATCGCCTTCGCGAAAGAGCGGCTGCACGAGCTGCGCCTCTTGAAAACCCTGCTCACCGAAGGCGAAACTGACGCCACGCGCGCCTGGAACGCCTACCAACACCCTGCCGACCACTGGTACTCGCAGGCGGTTCAGCAGCGCGTGGCGGCGCTCCAACCCCAAGACTTCGAGCGAGAGCTCCCCTACGCCGAGCGCGATGCACTCCAGCGTGCGCGGCTCAAACTGCCCCTGTTCCCCACGACGACCATCGGCAGCTTCCCGCAGACGCCTGAAGTGCGCCAGATGCGCCAAGCCTATCGCACAGGCAAAATCACCCCGCAAGAGTACGAAACCTATATCCAGAACCAGATTCGCGCCCTCATACAGTTCCAAGAGGAGCTGGGGCTGGATGTGCTGGTGCATGGCGAGTTCGAGCGCACGGACATGGTGGAGTTCTTCGCGGAGAAGATGGAGGGTATCGCGTTCACGCAACACGGCTGGCTGCTCTCTTATGGCACGCGCGTCTATCGTCCCCCGATTATCTACGGCGATGTGGCGCGTACCGAGCCGATGACCGTCAAAGAGACCGCCTTCGCGCAGTCCCTCACCCAGAGACCTGTGAAAGGCATGCTCACGGGTCCCGTGACGATTATCGCGTGGAGCTATGTGCGCGAGGATATCCCCGTCGAACAGGTCGCCTACCAGATTGCGCTTGCACTCAACGACGAGGTGCGCGATTTGGAAAACGCAGGGATTGCCATCGTGCAAATCGACGAGCCTGCCTATCGCGAGAAAGCCCCGCTCAAACGCACCGACTGGGACGCCTACTTCCGCTGGGCGGCACAGGCGTTCAAACTCGCCGCACGCGCCAAGCCCGAAACGCAAATCCATACCCACATGTGCTACTCGGATTTCAACACGGTGCTGCGCTACATCGACTGGATGGACGCCGATGTGATTACCATCGAAGCCGCCCGTGCCAAAGGCGAGGTCATCAGCGCGTTCGAACATTACAACTACGCACGACAAATTGGACCCGGCGTGTTCGATGTGCATACGCCCGCTGTACCCAGTGTGGAGTCCATCGAGACCGTGATGGAGCGTGCCGTGCGCGTCTTCCCCAAGCAGCAGTTCTGGGTGAACCCCGACTGCGGTCTCAAGACACGCAAGTGGGAAGAGGTCGTGCCTGCGCTGAAAAACATGGTTCAGGCAGCACATAACCTCCGCGCGAAATACGACGCATAGCGCTTCCAAGACAATTCGCTCTCGCGCCTCACCCCCTGCCCTCTTCCCCTATGATGAGGGCGGGGGGAATCCACAAAATCACTCGCGGTCGCTTCCCACCTGACGATAACGTCCATTTCCGATGAGCAAATTCCCGTCCATTGTGGAATAACTCCCCCGAGGTGAAACCGATGCAACGCTGGACGATCGCGCTTTCACTGAGCTTAATTGGTCTGTCGGGGGCGCTGGCAATCCCCGAAACGGTGGTGTTTATGCCGACCGCGAACCTGAATTCGCCGCGCTCGGTCTATTTGGCAACCGAGCAGTACGGTGTACCGCGCTACTACAGCCAGACCCGAACCCGCTGCCTCTATACCCAGTTGATGGTCACCGACCGATTCGATTTCGGCGTGGACTTTTTGGGGCTCGACAACAACCAGCCGCGTCAGACCGTCGCCAACGCACGGTTTGTACTCAGCCCGCAAACGAAGCACGCGCCCGGCATTTCGGTCGGTGCGTTGAACATCGCCGAGAACATGAACCC
Organism: Fimbriimonadales bacterium; assembly: GCA_026003075.1. Lineage (GTDB taxonomy): Bacteria > Armatimonadota > Fimbriimonadia > Fimbriimonadales > GBS-DC > GBS-DC. Next base: position 140,078 of record BPGO01000004.1, read on the forward strand.
CATATTCTATCTGGTGGGCACGCAGACCACCTCGTTCGGGCGGTTCCATCTGGGAGCGTATCGTCAGGGTGATCGCACAGGCTGGAGTGGCGCCTACCAAGCGACGCTTCCCTTCGGGCTGGATGTCGCGATGGAATACTTCCAATTCCCGGACGGCGCCCGATACACCAGTTTCGGTGCGGGACGCCCGATTAACGATGCGGTGTACCTCTACACCTACTACGCGCGTCATCATCAGACGCGGGATGCAGACTTGTTCGGCGTCTATCTCGCGTTCACGCCGTTTCGGTTGTTTTAGGGAGTTGCCGCCTCCCCTGTAAGGGAGAGGCGGCCCACTCCCCCCTTCATGATGCATCTTGCATTCGCCCGATGGGTGGGGTATAATATCCCCTGTCGGGGCGTGGCGCAGTATGGTTAGCGCGCTACCATGGGGTGGTAGAGGTCCCCGGTTCGAGTCCGGGCGCCCCGACCATGACCTGCGCCCGTAGCTCAGCGGACGAGAGCACCAGACTTCGGATCTGGGGGTCGGGGGTTCGAATCCCTCCGGGCGCGCCACGCTACGCTGGTTCCATCACAATCAGCCGCTTACCTGTTGTCATCGAAGCCTGATAATCTGCCAAGGCGCGATGCACCTCACTCAGGGGATAGCGCGCTGCCACTTCCGTGTGCAGCAGATCGCCCAGCGCACGCTGGATTTGCTTGCCGAGCCGAATTTGCCCGAGGACGCTGCGCCCGCTGAGCCAGTCCGCCAGCCAAAACCCCTCCACACGCTTATGCTGAAAAATCAGGTCGCGTGGGTCCGCCATCAGGGGCGATTCGGAAAGCGCGCCATAGAGTATCAAACGGCTCCCTTCAGGCATCCCCTTCAGCACGCGCGCGGCGAGCATGCCCGACACGGCTTCGAACGCAATCGTCGCACGGAGTTGCTGACAGACCTCCCCGAGCCGCTCATCGAAATCGGGCGTCTCGCTATTAAGTACATGCGTTGCACCCATCGCCCGCAGAAGCTCCGCCTGCTCCTCGCGTCGCACGATATGCACGCCCGCGATTCCAAAATGCTGGCTAAGCCGTACCAACATCCGTCCTACCGCGCTGGCAGCGGCTGTTTGCACGAAAGCGCGTGCGCCGTCTTTACGAACGATATCCATCAGCGCCCAAGCGGTGAGCGGGTTCACGATGAGCATCGCCCCCTGCTCGTCGGGCACGGTGTCTTCGAGAGGGATACAGCGCGTAGCCGCGGTCAGCATATACTCCGCCCAGGTGCCATCGTGCTTGTTCGGCGCAGCGCACGCAACACGCTTGCCCAGCAGTCGACGGCTAAGCCAGTCGTCGCCGGTTGCCACAACGCGCCCCATCCCTTCCCAACCGGGCACCACAGGCAACGGCTTGCGCACGCCGTAAAAGCCCTTCAGAAACATTAAGTCGGAAGGGTTAATCGGCGCAGCGACCATCCTGACCAGCACCTGTCCCCGCTCAGGCTTGGGCACAGGGCGCGCCTCGATGCGCAACGATTCCGGCGCGCCATCGTAGGCGTGCAGCACCGCCGCACGCATGACCTCGGGAATCGGCTCAATCGCTCTCATTCGGGTATCAGGTCAAGGTTGCCCCGTTGCTCGTTATAGTACGCCTCCAGAATGCGCAGCGCAACATCGTCGGGCGAGAGCGTCTTGGGCGGCATACGGAACGGTACACGCTCCCAAAAGCGCGTCGCGACCGCACCCGGACGCACAACGCTTACCTTCCAACGAGGCTGCTCTTTGGCGACAACCTGCGCGAAGACCTCCAGCCCTGCCTTTGCTGTTGCATACGCGCTCAAACCGGGCAAGATAAGTTTCTCACTCAGCGCACCGATGTAAAACAGATGCGGTTCGGGACTGAAAAACCGACTGAAAACGCGGGTCGCCGCAAATGCGCCCGTGAGGTTCGCGTTCAGAATGCGCTGCCAAGCGCCGATATCCATCTCGTGGACTTTCTGCGCGGTAATGTCGCCGACTGCGTACACCAGCGCATCCACCGAGCGCCCCCCCAATGCCTGCAGATGGCTCTCCAGCGACTGCGCCGCCTGCTCCATCTGCGCAAAATCCGCTACATCGTCGACTCGGTGTGCCCACGGCACGCTGGACACAAACCGCTCCGTGTGCCGCCCAATCGCCCAAACTTCCCATTCATCCTCGATAAACGCTTTCGCAACAGACTGACCAATAGAACTATCTGCACCGATTAATAGTAAGTGTCCCATAGCATGCCAATTGTACCTAAAGGTGCGTTGTTAACTTGAGGTTGTTCCAGAAATCATCGTTCAAGATGAGCAAACCCTCCTCCCAGCGAAAGGGGAAACTTCGCAAGGTGCATCCTCCTCTCCCACACCCTAAGAGAGGCTGGGGCGAGCCTCCCCCCCTGAGGATGTTCGAAAAACGGAAAACAGCAGGTCTGCCCCTACAGAGGGCGTCGGATGTAGGGGCAGACCTGCGTGTCTGCCCCGCGCAAGGCGTGTTGGTTCCCTGCAAAGGGAATTTTCGAACACCCTATCCCCCCCTTGACTTGTAGACAAATGATAGTGTACAATATTCTACAAGGCGTGAGCCGCCGTTTCATGGACTGTTCTGAGCGGAGCAACGGGGAGGGGTTCCTCCCCCCCCTCCCTACTCATAGGAGGCGACGATGGCGAAAGCACTGACGAAACAGCAACGGGCGATACTACAGTTTATCGTGCAGTTCACGCGCGAACACGGCTACCCGCCGACCATTCGTGAGATTCTGCAAGGCATCGGCGGTATCAAGAGCTTGCGCGGGATTACGCTCCATCTGGACGCGCTGCAGCGCAAGGGCTATATCGAGCGCGGCAACCAAGCGCGGTCGATTCGCGTGATACACCCCGATTACCAGCCGAACCGCGAGCGCGTCCGCATGCTGCCCCTGGTGGGTACCATCGCCGCAGGAAGCCCAATCCTCGCCCACGAAAATGTGGAAGACCTGATCCCCGTACCCGCCGATATGGTGCGCAATGTGGAAAACGCCTTCCTGCTGCGTGTTAAAGGCGACAGTATGGTGGGCGAGCATATCCTGCCGCGCGACTTGGTAGTTATTAAGCCGCAGCAGACCGCCTACAACGGCGAGCTGGTGGCCGTCCTGATAGGCGAAGAGGCGACGATCAAGCGCATCTTTTTCGAGCGCGGGCGCGTGCGTCTGGAATCGGCGAACCCTGCTTACGAGCCGATTTACGCCCCCATCGAAGACGCGCGGGTCATCGGCAAGGTCATCGGACTGCTGCGCGACTACGGACAGATGGGTGTCTGAAACGCCCAACACCATGCTCAGAGCTGCTTGAGATAACGCAACGAGTCGCGCGTCAGCGTCTCAGGGTCAGGGTAGTAATCAAATGGCTCCAGCGACGCCCAACCCTGGTAGCCGACCGCGTGGAGCGCGTGCAGAATCGGCGCGAAATCGGTCGCCCCGAACCCCGGCGCACGCAGGTTGGAATCGTTCAGATGTACATGGGCAATCCACGGCGCGTACTGGCGTATCAATCCGGGCACATCGTCGGTTTCCGCGAGCGCGCTTTTCACATCGAGCATCGTGCGCAGGTTGGGATGGTTCGCCTGCTCGACCAGGTCAACCGCCTCGCTCAGTCGTCGCACCACATTCGTTTCGGGCAGCGGTTCCAGCAGTAGCGTAATCCCCTCCTGCTCGCATACGCGCAGCGCAGGTTGCAGAGTCTCCAGCCAGAGTGGCGCCGCTTCCGCCGAAGCAATGGGAGGAATCGCCTCGCGCTGTTTCGGTGAGCCGAACACCATCACCTGTCCGCCTACTTCCGCGCAGAATCGCGCCAACTCCGCCAGATACGCTGCGGTCGCTTCCCGAATCACGCGATCAGGATGGGTGGCGTGCAGTCCTGCAGGCGACCAGAGCAACATATGCAGCCCGACGATGCGCAGTCCGTACCGCTCGGCAGTGCGTCGAATCTCAGAGCGTGCCTCCGTGTCCAGTTGCTCGACCCGCTCCACGAAGGTGAAAGGCGCCAGCTCCACGCCCTCGTAACCCGCGTCCGCCATGAGCGCACAGGCGTCCGCCCAGCGCCTGTGGCGCAGCACCTCGTTGCACAGGGCGTAACGAATCAATCTGCCTCACTCCTTCCCGTGCGTCAGCGGCGCCCGCTCTACCCCATACTTCACCATCAGTTTCTCAAAGTCGCGCGGACTCATCAATTTGATGTTGATGTCGGGGCGTAGGGCGCGCAGCAACGCGATTTTGCGCCGCTTGCGCCGATTCAGATTCGCACGACGCACCGTCAACTCCACATAGAGGTCATAGTCAGGCAGGTAAAAATCGGGGGTGAAACACTCTTTGGGATTGCCGTCCTCGTCGGTGCGCAGCACGAAAGTGTGAGGCTCATACTCCCAGCGAATCCGATAGTAGTCCAGCAGGCGTGCGAACGCCTCCTCGCTGGGATGCACAAACGAGACCGTCGCCTTGCGACTTCGCACTCCGATTGATGCCTCCACCCTCTATTATACACCATTTGCGTTCAGAGCATGTTAACTGCTGCCTTCCCGCACACGAGGTATACTGTTAGCGGGTGAATTCGATGAACACGATGCGTTTCTGGACATTGATGGTTGGAATCGTTAGTCTCCTTGCTTTGCAGCCGACGGCGCAGCAAGCGAAACCGCAAAATGCGCAACAGGTGTTAGATCGCATGGCGCAAGCGATGGGCGCCGCGCAAGCCGCAAAGTTCCGCAGTATTCAAGTCACAGGCACGCTTCAGTATCCTGCGCAAGGCATGCAAGGACGCTTCGAAGCGTTTTACCAGAGTCCCAATAAGTACCTGCTGAAAGTGACGATTCAGGGTATCGGCGAAATCCAGCAGGGCTACGACGGCAAGGTTGGCTGGGAAAAGAGCCCGCTGACAGGACTGCGCGAACTGAAGGGCGCGGAACTGGAGCAGATTCGTCAGAACGCCACGATGGGCGCTAATAACGATGTGCGCAAAACGCTGCGCAACCCCCGATTGCAAGGGCAAGAGAAGGTGGGCAGCCGCGACGCCTTTGTGATTACAGGGCAGTCGCCTACGGGCGCACCCGTCAAACTGTTTATCGACACGCAACGCTACTTGCCCCTGCGCATGGACATGCAAGTTGCCACACCCCAAGGCAAGCTAAACACAGCAACCTTCTTTGAAGACTACCGCAAAGTAGATGGCGTCATGTATGCCTTCACCACGCGCCAACAGGTCGCCAACATCGAAGCGGTGGTGAAGATAGAGCGCGTACGCCATAACGCAGCTGTAAGCGATTCGATTTTCCGCAAGCCCAAAAACTGAAATGCTGGTTGTCGAAAACTTGGTCAAGTCGTTCAAAGGCTTCCGCGCGGTGGATGGCGTGAGCTTCCGCGTGGAGCCGGGCGAGATTGTGGGGCTGCTGGGACCCAACGGCGCAGGCAAAACGACGACCTTGCGCTGCATCACAGGCATCCTCAAACCCGATTCAGGGCGTATCCTCATCGGCGAGTACGACCTCGCCACCCAAGAGCAGCAAGCCAAACACCTGCTTGCCTTCATCCCAGAACTGCCGAACCCCTATGAACTGCTCACGGTGCGCGAGCATATGAAACTCGTGGCGATGTGCTACGATACCCTGCCGCTGTATGAGCAACGCGCGGATGAACTGCTACAACGCTATGAACTTATCGATAAAGCGAACGCGCTGGCAGGCACGCTCTCCAAAGGCATGAAACAGAAACTGGCGGTGGTCTGTGCGCTGGTGCACGACGCGAAGGTGTTCCTGTGCGACGAGCCGCTGATGGGCATCGACCCGCGCGGGCAATACACCTTCAAGGCGGAGCTGCAACGCCTACGCGATGAAGGCTGCGCCATTCTGGTCAGCACGCACCAGCTGGACACCGCCGAACGCCTCTGCGACCGCGTGATTATTATGCATAAGGGACGCCTTTTGACCGAAGGCACCCTGAGCGAACTACAGCAACGCGCCCAAATGGACGGCAGCACGCTGGAGGAGGTGTTTTTGCGTCTTACCGAGGAGTCGGAAGCACTCCCGACGCCTGTAGGCGCGTCGCAAGAGTGAGCGCATAAAAAACACGCGCCGAGCGGTATTACTCGGCGCGTGTTCCGCATAGCCAAGATTCAGGACGGATTTACGCGGTGCGTGCTTTGCGCCGACGCAGCGCCAGCAAGCCCGCCAGACCGCTGCCCAACGCCAGCATACTCGCAGGTTCGGGAACCAGCACTTCAATCGCGAAGTTCGACACGGGATTACCGCCGAAGAAGAAGTACTCATTAGTGGCGATACTCCCGTCTCCGTTTCGATCCCATGCGAACACATCTGCGCTGGTCCCTATTAAGGGCGCGCCCGCTGGATTGAGCAGCATCCCCGCATTCGCTGCGCTTGCAGAGACGCCAATCCACAGGCTTTGAATGCCAGTCGCAATTCCCGGCGCGCCAAACTGAAGCTGAGCGGCGCCGTTGGGAACCCCTGTGATGGTCGCCGTGTAAAGCAGGTTCCCGACCACGCCGCCTGCGCCTGTGTCGTACACATAAAGCGTCACATCTACCGCAGACGAATTCGCGTTGAAGAAAGCAATATTAATCTGCTTGATGCCTAAGACAGAGGTTCGGTTTACATCATCGAGAACGCGCAAGTTCGCGCCGCCACCAAAGTAAAACAGGTAGCCAGCGCCCGGGTCAGCATCGTAATCCAAAGTGTTCGCGCGCGCATGAAGGGCCATCACGCTTAACACGCCTAACAAAGCAATCGCTCGTTTCATCTGCATAGACCTCCTCTGAAAATGTTTTGCGATGAGATGGTGCGCACTGGGTAAGCGTTACCCACGCGCCCAGCCGCAACGCCTCCTTTCGGTTCATGCGGAAACAAAACCTATCCGCCAGCACCGATGTCTCTATTATAATCCATTTTGTCTTGAATCTGACCCAGTAAAAATACCAAATTTGGGAGCAAAAAGACCTTTCCGCCTTTGGAGGCGTTCCATCTTCTTGGGAGCAGAACCTTTAGGGGTTGTCCTCGTTTGGTTCCCCCGATATCTTGAACGGCTCGTAGTGAGAGAGCACAAAAAGAAAGTGCTTGTGAATGCGTTCTCCTACAAAGATTATCTGTTCAGTATTTCATGCGTCGGGCTGTTCTCTACGAACAGAGCCACCTTCTCTTGAGCAATGCTCTCCTGGCAGCGAAGCGCTACCCCGGTCTCACGGGCAATCGTTTGCAAAACATCGCGCATCGGTTCCAGCTTGAACCAAACGGTTATGGGCTTCTGCAAGAGTGGGCCTTCGGACAAGCGCACCGATTGAGCATTGGACGCGCTTAGCAGCCGCGGGAGTCATCCATATGCACTCTCTTCGTAACCGCATCATTTGTATAGTCGCCGTTAGGGCGATGGATTCCTGCGAAGGGAGCGAACGCCTGCCGTCTTGGAGTTGAGTGTTGAAGAGGCGTACGGTTTAATTAGGCTATGAAACGCGAATCGCCGCTGGACTTTGATGCCGATGTGATGCGTCAGATGGGCTACCGCGTGGTGGACGCGCTGGTCGATTACTGGCAGCGTTTGCCATCGCTTCCTTTGGGCAAATGCCCCGACCGCACGACCTTAGAGGACCTGCTCGACGAGCCGACGCCCCAGCAGCCGCAGCCGTTTGAAACGGTTCTGGACGCGTTCCTGCAAAAAGTGCTGCCCAACATCGTTAAGGTAGACCATCCGCGTTATTTTGCATTCGTGCCCGCGCCGAACGACTATGTGGGCGTATTGGGGGATTTCCTAACTGCTGGGATGAATGTATTCGTAGGCACTTGGATGGTGGGGGCAGGTGCAACGCAGGTGGAGCGCGTGGTCATCCGCTGGCTGTGCGACTGGCTCGGCTTCCCCGACAGTGCGGGTGGGCTGTTTGTGAGCGGCGGCTCGGTAGCGAATCTGGTCTGCCTTGCTGCCGCACGCCAGCGCTATCCCGATGCCTTGACGCGCGGCAGGGTCTACTACTCTGACCAGACCCACTCCTGCGTGGCGCGGGCATGGCGCATTTTGGGCTTGCGAGAGGAGCAACTTTGCGTGTTGCCCGCCGATGAGCAGTTCCAGATACCCCTAAGTACGCTTGCGGAGCAGCTCCAGCGCGACCGCGCCGCAGGATGGCGCCCGTTTTGCGTTGTGGCGAACGCGGGCACGACGAACACCGGCGCCGTAGACCCACTGGACGCCTTAGCCGACCTGTGCGAGTCAGAGGGCTTATGGCTGCATGCGGACGGCGCCTACGGTGCAGCTGCCATCCTCACGCAGGAGGGGAAGCAGCGCTTGCGGGGCATCGAACGGCTCCATTCGCTCGCGATTGACCCACATAAGTGGCTTTATCAGCCGATGATGGCGGGTTGCGCCCTCGTGCGCGAGTTCGAGCATCTGCGTGCGGCGTTCCGAATCTTGCCCCCGTACCTGCAAGACAAGGAGCGAGGCAGGGGCATCGACCTTTGCGATTATGGTGTGGAACTCTCCCGCAACTTTCGCGCCCTCAAACTCTGGATGTCGCTCAAGACCCATGGCGTCGAGGCGTTTCGGCAGGCGATGGAGTGGAACCTCCACCTGGCGCGCGTCGCCGAAGAGGCGATTCGCCGCCTCCCCGACTGGGTCATCGTTTCGCCTGCGACGATGGGGATTGTCGCGTTCCGCTACGCACCGCCGCACCTCGATTCAGAGCAGGCGGACGCGCTCAATCGCGCGCTGGTCGAGGCGATGCTCCAAGACGGTTTCGCGCTGGTGAGTTCCACGGTTTTGCACGGGCGCGTTGCGCTGCGGATGTGTACGCTCAACCCGCGCGCGACGGAAGCCGATGTGCTGGAGACTGTGCGTCGGCTCCATCAGTTCGCTGTGAGCTATCCCCGCGGCGAGATAACCACATAGCGGTTCGGCTCCTCGCCCTCGCTGTAGGTTATCACTTCGGGGTCATCCTTAAGTGCCTGATGCACGATGCGCCGTTCGTGGGGCGGCATCGGTGGCAGTACTGCCTCCTCACCGCGCAATTTGACCTCGTTCGCGATGGCGATGACCTGATTGCGCAGGCGTTCCGTGCGACGGCGGCGCCACCCCGCGCCATCCAGCACTATGCGCACCTGCGGTTCTATCACGCGCGGCACGATGTTGTTCAGCAAGAACTGCAACTGGTCTAACACTTCGCCGTTTCTGCCGACTAAGACATTCGCATCGCGTCCCACAATCTCCACTTCCACATAGCGTCCATGCGCGCTGCGCAGCGTCGCCTGTACTTGCAACGGCAGGCGACGCACGAAGTGATCCACATAATCTGCGGTCTTACGGGCAACCTGCGGGGTCACGACATAAGGCTGTTCTTCACTAATCAGCGTGGCGCGCACTCGGGGCGGAGCCTCATCCAGAATCTCGAACTCCACCTCCGCGTTGCGCCCAACGCCCAGCATCCCTAATGCCTTGCTCTTCGCCTCTTCGATGGTGTTGCCAGTCGCTTCAACCGTTGTCATAGTGTGCATGCCCTCCTTCTTATTTGCGCTTCGATCGTTTTTTGGGTGGCTGATAGCCAATTGGTTTGGTTTTTCCGACCGCACCGTTGCGCGGCGCCTGCGAATCGTCCACAGGGGTCAGCTCAGGAGCAGGCGTGCGCATGTAAAGTTTGTAATGTACCGTGTAAAACAGATTCGTTAGCAACCAGTAGAGAATAAATGCTGCGGGGAACCGAAACTGCCACGAAAACACCAACAGCATCAGCGTGGTAAAAACCGCCATGGTCTTTTGCATCTGCGCCTGCGAGGGGTCGGTAATCGTCAGGCGACTGGTGAGATACATGCTGGCGGCGTACAACAGTGTTAAAGGCGCATCGAACTGCCCTAAATGGGCGCCCACGATGCCCGGAAAGCGCGCGGCAAAGTCGGGGTTAATCCACAGGAAATGCCCCTGGCGAAACTGTACCTGATACACCAGAAAGGCGTTGTAGACCAGAATCAAGAACGGGATGGGGAGCAGCGCGTACAAACATCCGCTCATCGGGTTCACGCCGTATTTTTTATACAGCGCCATCTGTCGCTGCATGAGTTCCTGACCGGAATATTTTTGCTGCAACTCCAAGAGCATGGGCTGAATCTGCAGCATTTTCCGCATGCTGGCGAACTGGCGGTTCACAAGAGGCACCTGAATGAGGCGGATCACCGCAGCGATAAAGAGGATCCCCAGAATGAATCGCGCATCACCCGCGAAACTGAATAACCGCATGACGGCGTCCAGAGCGCGATAGCTGGGCAGCTGTCCCATCTCCTGGTCGATTTTCTGCGACACCTGCTCCAGCATGGGCAGCCCCTGCTCCTTGTAGACTTTCGTGTTGGGGTACAGCTCCTCCAGTTGGCGCAGGCGGTTATACGCCTCACGCGGCTCTTGCTTATCTTCATAATAGATTTTTGCTTCCAGTAAGATGCCTAACGCGCCGTACTCTGTGCCGCGATAGCGGGTCGCCAGTTCCTGTGCGCGGCGCGTGGCTTCCACATAATCTTTTTCCGCGCGTAACTTCTCCACTTCCGCGACAATCTCTTCGGGTGGCTTATTGGATACGGGTGGGCGTGAGAAGTAGCTCCAGCCCATGATGAGAATAAGCCAGATAATCATCGAGATTACCAGCGTCTGCGTGAAGAGTTTACGCTGATCAATAGGGTCCTGTTGCGCCATGATGGTTTCCTCGCTTCAAAAGTCTCTTGGCACGGGTGTTTTTATCGTTACTAAGGTCAGGCACTGGGTCATACCCACCTGCAGCGAAGGGATGACACCGCACGATGCGTTTTAGCCCCAGCCAGAGTCCCCACAGCGCACCGTAGCGCTGTAGTGCCTCCAGCGTGTAATGCGAGCAGGTCGGGTAATAGCGGCAGGTTGGCGGTGTGAGGCGCGAGAACCACTGATAGACGCGAATCGCGCCGATGAGCAACCGTGCTATTAGCGAGGGGTGCGATTCTCGGTTCGGATGGGTTGATGGAACCCTTTCCCTCTTCGGAGCAGAGCAGAGCGACAGCACCGTGTGATCTGGTTCTCGCCTCATATCTTACCCCGTACCGTGACACCTGCTTGGGCGAACGCCTGCTGCATCTGTTTTAGGATTTGCTCCATGGGCGCGGCGGCGGCAGCAGGGCGGGCGACGCATACAATATCGTAGCCGGCGGGTAGGCTCTCCCAGAGCTCACGTGCCGCCGCCCGTAGGCGACGCTTCACCCGATTCCGTTGCACATGCGTCCCGAACCGACGCCCGACCACGAAACCCAGTCGTGTCGGGGCGTCATCCCCTCGCGCATGCACATACATCGTGAACGATTCCATGCTGACCCGTCGCCCCTGCTGATAAACCTGCTCAAACTCGCGCTTCTTGCGGAGTCGCCCCGCGCGCGGCAGCATCCTAATCCACAGCCAGTCGCCAGCGCCCCTTCAAACGGCGACGCTTGAGCACATTGCGACCATCCTTACTGCGCATCCGACGCCGAAACCCATGAACCTTATGCCGATGACGATTATTGGGTTGATAAGTTCGCTTCATTCCTTGACTCCTCCAACGCCCCTGATTGTACCCTATCGCGAGAGGAAATTACGCATCGCCCGTCGAATAAAGAGATCCTTATTGAAGGAGGTCTTCTATGTTTAGGGCATCCAGGTTTTTATGGCTTTTATTCGTGGCAAGCTTCGTGGTTCGTCTTTGGGCACAATCGCCCGAACAGACATCGCTGATTCAACAACTCCAGCACGAATATCCGGGTGTTTTGGTCTACACGGAAGGCGATCAGGTGCGCCGAATATGGGGCAAGCCGTTCGGCTACGGCAGTTCCGCGATCGATTCGGCGCAGGCGTTCGTGAACCGTTATACGGAGCTGTTCACCCATGGCGCCAGCCAACTGGTGCTGAACGGCATTCAAGATGTCATGCGCGGCAAGTTCACCGCGGTCTACTTCCAGCAGCAGGTGGACGGCATTCCCGTGGACAAGGGCGAGCTGACGCTTCTGGTGCGGGAGACGGAGGGCTATCCCTTGGTGCTTGCCAGCAACGCTGTGCGGTTTGTAAACCCTGTCGCGACCACCCCGAAGCTTTCATCCGATGAGGCGGTGCAAATCGTTAAAAAACTCCGCCCCGACTTGCATGCCGACACGAAACCTGAACTCATCATCTACCCCGCCGAGGAGCAGACTTATCTGGCATGGGCGTTCTCTGTCGACAAGCACTCGCTGGAGAATCCAGAACGGTATCGGGTATTTGTGGATGCGCACACAGGCGCACTGCTTGAGTGGCGCTCGGAGATTTATTACAACGACATCACGGGGCAAGTACGCGGCTATGCGACGCCCGGATTACGCCCCGATACTTCGGCGAACCCACCCGTGCTGCGGGCAATCCCGAAGTTGCACGTGAGCGTCGTGGGAGGCAACAGTATCTTTAGTGCAATCGACGGGAGTTTCGTCCTGTCGTCGGGTGGTGCAAGCAGCGTAACGGTGCGTGCCGAACTGATTGGTCCTGCCGTGCGCGTGGCAGACCAAGCCGGTAACCTGATGACTTTGCAGCAGACCGTTAACCCGCCCGCTTTCGTCGATTTCCTGTTCAACGCCACCCCGACTGAGTTCACCACGGCGCAGCTGAACGGTCTGCTCCAGACGCAAATCGTTTATGATTTCGTGAAATCCATCAATCCGAACTATCCCGGCGTGGATATTCAGATTCCGTGTAATGTAAACATTGCCAACACCTGCAACGCCTACTACAGCAATCGCACGATCAACTTTTATCGTTCGGGCGGCGGTTGTGTCAACACCTGCTATTCCACGGTGGTGTACCATGAGTACGGGCACTTTGTGATCGCGATGGGGCACCCGAACGCCAGCGGCGACTACCATGAGGGAATCGCGGATGTAACGGCGGCGTTCCTGACCGTCGACCCGTGTCTTGGGATTGAGTTCCGTGGCGTTGGCACGGGGTGTATTCGCAACAGCGTGAACGACCGCCGGTATCCCTGTTCTGGCGGCGTGCATTACTGCGGTCAGGTAATCAGTGGCGCGTTCTGGCAGACTTGGCTGGAGATGCGCAACCGCTACGCCAGCAACCCGCAGTATGCTTTAGAGCGCGTGCGGGAGTGGTATCTCAACAGCATCCTCCTGCGCCCCACCGGCATCACACCGCAGATTACCATCGATGTGCTGACGCTGGACGATGACGATACCGACATCTACAACGGCACTCCACACTACCAGCAGATCGCAACAGGCTTTGCCCGACACAATCTGCCTGCGCCCCAGTTGGACTGGGTGCGCATCGAGCCGTTGATGCTTCCTGGCGCCGTCGTCGCGCCGCCGATTCCGGGCAGCTTCGCCATGCCGCTGATGCGCTTCAGTGTTCGCGTAAGCGACTTGCTCGGGCAGCGGGATATGAACGCGGTGTTTCTCCACCATCGTGTGAATCAGGGCGCGTGGCAGACCGTGCGCATGAATCGCGCGGGAACCCACGGTGCGCTCACTGTGGTCCCTGTGCCCCCTTGCGGCAGTAGCTTTGAATATTACATCGAGGCACGGGACACGCAGGGGCGTTCGACCTTCTATCCACGCAACGGTGCCAATGCGCCACTCAAAACGATGGTTGCCCTGAGCTTTGAAACCGTCTTCGAGGACACTTTTGAAACGAACCTCGGCTGGACGGTTCAGAACGACTCCTCGCTCACCTCGGGCGCATGGACGCGCGGCGTCCCCCGCGGCACTTCACAGAACGGACAGCCAGCCAACCCAGGCAGCGATTCGCCTGATGCAGGCAGCCAATGCTTCTTCACGGGGCAAGGCAGTTCAGGGGGCTCGGTCGGCGAAGCCGATGTCGACGGCGGTCCTACTTACCTCATTTCACCTGCGATTAACCTTGCTGGCGCAGATGCCATTATCGAGTACTCCCGCTGGTTCTACAACGGCACCGTGCTGAACGACACCTTCTGGGTAGAAGTGTCCAACGACAACGGCGCGACATGGACGCGCGTGGAGACCGTCGCCTTCACGGGTGGGCAGAACCAGTGGGTGCGTCGCGGTTTCCGCGTGAGCGACTATGTGACTCCCACCGCGCAGGTGCGCGTGCGCTTCGCCACCAGCGACAATCCCAACGACTCCATCACGGAGGCGGGCGTCGACCACTTCGTCGTGCGTCGGATTGTGTGTCCGTAATATCGCGCTTCATCCCCAGCCCCTCTGCGTGAGGAGGGGGCTGGGGATAAGAGGGAGATCGATGTCGTAAGCCGGCGTGGGTTCACGCGGCGCGCGCCGGCGGGTGCGCGTCGGTGCGCTGGAACGCGCTGAGCGCCCGGTGGAGCCGCTCTGCAATTTGATACAGCTCATTTGCCCAGCGGGCGACCTCTTGCGCCTGTGCGGAGAGTTCCTCACTGGATGCACTGACCTGTTGCGCCGCGGCGCTGGTCTGCTCTCCCGAGCTGGCGACCTCGTCCATCGCAACGCGCACTTGCTCTGCGCCCAGCGCCATCCGATGCGCTACCTCACGATACTGTTCGACCACGCGGCTCACCTCATGCACTGCCGTGACGAGCTCTTGCTCAAACTGCTGCGTGGACTGCTCCATAGCAAGGACGGCTTCGCTGACCACCGCACGAATCTGGTTCACGAGGCTGCCGACATCTTTCGCAGACTGCGCGGAGCGTTCGGCTAGCTGCTGCACCTCTTTCGCGACGACCGCGAACCCGCGCCCTGCATCGCCCGCACGCGCTGCCTCAATCGCCGCATTCAGCGCGAGCAGATGGGTTTGGAAAGCAATCTGGTTGACGACCTCGATCATCTCACCGATACGCTGAGAATGCTCCCCCATGGTGCGCACTTTCTCTGCGGTCGTACGTATCTTACCGCCAACCTGGTCGATCGACTGCAGGGCGCGTTGAACCGCTTGCGCTTGCTCTTCCACGCCGTGGGAGACGGTTCGAACGCCCTCGCTTAGGGAGCGTGTCGACTCCGCTGCATGGTGAATCTGCGCCGCCTGATGCGTGGTCGCTCGGGCGACTTGCTCAATCGCCGAGGCAATCTGGTTCACTGCCAGTTGCGTCTGCTCGGTGGTCTCTCTGAGTGTGAGCGAAGCGCGAGCAATCTCGTCGCTGGCGCCGATCGCTGCACGAATCGCCTCCGCGAATACACGACGCACATCGCCCAAGCAGTCGGAGATGTCCTGCAACGGGGAATCCACACGGATCGCGCTGGTATCCAGCCCAAAATCCTGCAGCAGCATCACGATAAACGAGTCGGTAATCGCCTGGATATCGTAGAAAAAGACGCGCAGCACCGCTTGAAACAGTTCCCGCCCTTCATCGGGGGGAATTGTTTCTGCTTCGCGAATAAAGCGCGTAAGCAGGTCAATATACAGCCCATAGCTGCCAAGGTACCACTTCATCGGCAGGTCGATCACATTATGGACATAGCCAATCCGCAGCCGTTTCTGGAAAAAGTCAACGCCGAAGTGGCCGCCCTGTTGCGCCTCACGAAAGATCTCTACCAGGTAGTGGGCTTGACTTCGCTCCAGCGCAGCGCGGAGCTGTTCCAACGAAATGCCTTTCCGCTGAGCATAGCGCTCGAAGAAGGCGCGCGTCTCGGGAAAGCGGAACTGGAAATCGTAGAATTCCTGAGCCAGTTGAGGCGCAATCTGCTCCGCCCAAGACGCATAATGACGCAATAACTCCACTTCCCGTGAGTTCAGCCGCAGGAACTGCTTGCGCTGGTGCAAGTTCTGCTCGTTAACACGCAACTGCTCCGCCAAATTAGAGGGAATCTGCATCTCCTTCTGCCTCCTGAGGGAATTATCGGGATTTTACAGAGCCTTCTGGAGGGGAGCAGGAGTCGCAGTCCAGACATCGTATTAGGCAATGCTATGGAGCTGCTTCGACCGAAGGCAATAGAACCGGGTGCGACAATTGGCATTGTGTCCCCCTCAAGCGCGATTGACTCGGAAGATTTAGAGAAAGGGCTGGAGCCGTTCTATCGGCGCGGCTACCGCATCGTGCTGGGGGAGCATGTGCTCGCGCGTCGGGGCTACCTTGCAGGAACCGATGAGCAACGCGCCCGTGATTTGATGGCGATGTTCGCCCGTGACGATATCGATGCGGTGCTGTGTTCGCGTGGGGGCTACGGCGCGGCGCGGCTCATTCCCTACTTAGATCCGTCGGTGTTCCGCAACCATCCCAAACTGCTCATCGGCTATAGTGATATTACTGTGCTGCATCTTTGGCTGTTGCGTCAGGTGGGGCTTGTGGGGTTGTACGCGCCGATGCCGATCACGATGACGCGCTACATCCCCGACCACGCAATGGAGGTGTTCTGGCGCGCGCTGGAGGTTCCCGAACCGCTGGGCGAACTCCCCACTTGGAACCCACCGTACCGAACTATCGTACCCGGCAAAGCGCAGGGACGCCTCACAGGGGGTTGTCTCTGCCTAATGGCGGACTCGATCGGCGCTCCCTACGAAATCGACACACGCGACGCGATCGTCATGATAGAGGATGTGGACGAGCCGCCGTATCGATTGGACGCGATGTTGAACCACCTTAAACTGGCGGGCAAATGGGAAGTGTGCCGCGGCGTCGCATTCAGCGAGGATACCCGCTGGGAACAGCATGTCAAGGAGGGCGAGCAAACGCTTACCCCCGACGACATCCTGAATGACTACTTCGGTGGTTTGCCTCAGCCTTCGATGGCGGGCTTCCCGTTCGGGCACATCCGTGATCCCCTCACCCTGCCGTATGGCTTGCTGGCGGAGTTGGACACCGAACGCGGCAAACTCACCATTCTGGAGCCAGCGACGCGCCGTCCCTAAGCGACCATTGCCCGCGCCTGCGCCGACGGTGAAGCCATCGGCGCATACAAAAATACGACGGGCATGCCGAAAATCGAGCATCGATGAGCGGTGTGTCTGCCTTTTTGGCGATGGTCGGCGTCGGGTTGGGTGCGGTTCTAAGTGGTGTCTTGGTGCGCCTCGCCACGCCCTATCACACACAACGCGCGGAAACTTTGGATGCCCTGACAATCTACGACAAGAAGGCGATGGCATCGGTAGTGGGCGAGTTTCGGGGCAGTGTGGCGGGCTATCTCTGGGCGAAAACGGACGAATACACTCACGGCGGGGTGCGCCTGCGCTCGATGACCGAACGCGAGAAACACTACGGAACCGCCCACGCCGCCCACAGCGCAGACGGACTGCACGACCACCACGACGAAACCGGCGTCATCCCGGAACCGGAACGCGACCCACGCTGGCTCTGGGGCGATATCGAGCGCACCGTCAAGCCGTACTTCGATGTGCGCCATCACTTCCATCGCCCCGTGCGCGAAGTGCTGCCCCTGTACCGATTTATGACCTGGGTCGACCCGACCTTCGTGCCCGGCTACTTGGTCGGAGCGCAGATGATTCTGTTTGACAACCGCAATAACCTGCCGCAAGCGTTGGCGTTTCTGGAAGAAGGTGCGCGCCAGAATCCCAAAAGCATCGCACTCTTCACGGAACTGGGGCGATACCATCTGGTCTACACAGAGCGCTATGACCTGAGCGAACATTATCTCCAAAAAGCCATCGAGAACGGCGCGGACTGGACACCGACGAATCCCTTTGAACGCGAGGGGCTGCTGTATGCCTATCGCTGGCTTGCGCTCAAGGCGTACAAGCAGGGCGAACTGGGCAAGATGCGCACTTGGGCATGGCGGGGCTTGCAACGCTTCCCCGAAGACAGCGTGCTAAAGATGCTCATGGAGAAGCGGGACACACAATCGTCCCCTCAACAGGCGTTTCCTCTACAGGACGCGGCGCCACCCGAGAACGCCCGATAAAGTAGTTGCAATACGCAGTTTTGAGCGTGTTCAGGTCGCTTTGGGTAATCTGCAGGGGCACATTCGGCGTATAGGTGGGGTACATCATATCATCAGGGTTCGCACTGTGCCCATCAATCCCAATGGCATGCCCAAACTCGTGCGCTGACACGCTGCGAATGTCAATGGCGCTGTCGCCCTTGGTACCGATTTCGACCCTTGCGCTCACCAATCGCCCGCTGCTGGGATAATATGAGTAGCTCGTTAGCCCATCCTTTGTGGCAGGGTTGAAGTACACCTTGATTTTGGCTGCGTCGGGAGTGTCCACCACGACATAGCGCACCACAGAACCCGTCGCGTTCACCCACTGATCGAAGCCCTGCAGCGCGAGGGTGCGGTAATAATCAGAATAGTTCTCATCACGCTCGAAGTAGACCGTTACGGGAAACCGTTCCCAATAGAGTAGGCGTCTCAGTTGCGGCACATAGTTCGGGGTGAAGGTGTTCGCCGAACAAACACGATCCGCCCCCGACTGTGCGCCACCGCCGCATCCAGCCAGCAGCATCGCCCCACCTAATATCAGCATCCAGGCAGCCGTGTACCGCATAACGCAGCACCTCACCGATATCGGGGTATAATATACCTCGATACGGAGGTCTGAACGCATGAAACCAGGAATCCATCCGAAATATGTGGTAGCGACCGTTCACTGCGCCTGTGGCAACACTTTCGAGACGCTCTCGGTCAAAGAGGAGATTCGCGTTGAGGTGTGCGCTGCGTGCCACCCTGCGTTTACGGGCGAGGGCGGTCGGCGCGTGGTGGACACCGAAGGGCGTGTGGAGCGGTTCAAACGCAAGTACCAGAACTACGGGAATCGCGGATGAATCCCCAAAAGCCCGCCTATTGGCGTTATGGGGGTCAAGCGGTCATTGAAGGGGTTATGATGCGCAGCCCCCGCTATTTCGCCATCGCCTGCCGCAAGCCCGATGGCGAAATTATCCTCCATTCGGAACCCATCGAGAAAACGATTCTGGGGAAGTTGCAGTTTTTGAACCGCCCGCTGCTGCGCGGGATTTTTATGCTTATCGACGCGCTCGCGCTGGGCATCAAGTCGCTCCACTTCTCCAGTCAGGTACAGATTCAGCACGACCCCGAAATCAAGCCTGTGTCCAAGCCGGTGCAAGAGATTGCGATTGGGGCGTCGGCGCTGGGAGGCTTCGCAATCGGGATTTTCCTGTTTTTCGTGTTGCCGACCCTGCTCACCGACTGGTTGGCACGCGAGGGCTGGGGGAGCGTCGCACGGAATATGGTGGACGGCGGGCTGCGGATTGCAATTTTTCTGCTCTACATCGGGCTGATTGGGCTGATGCCCGATATTCGGCGCGTGTTTCAATATCACGGCGCGGAGCATAAAGCGATTAACGCCCTGGAAGAGGAAGGCGCGGTGTCGGTGGAAGCAGCGCGACGCCAAACACGACTGCACCCGCGCTGCGGCACGAGTTTCGTACTGCTCGTGCTGATTCTCAGTATTTTCGTGTTCGCGTTTCTGGGGCGACCGCCTGTGTATCTTCGTGTTCCGATGCACCTTGCGCTGCTGCCTGTGATTGCAAGCCTCACCTACGAGATTATCCGCCTTGCTGGGATGTACAAAGGCGGCTTTCTGGCGCGGGTACTCCTGGCGCCCGGCTTGTGGACCCAGTACCTGACCACGCGCGAGCCGACCGACGACCAAATCGAGGTCGCGGTGGCGGCGCTCCAGCGCGTACGCGAGTTGGAAGAGGGAGCCCCTGCGCCTGCCGAGTCGCACGAAGTCTCGGTCGCTGAGCCTGCAGGCGCATAGGCTTTGCGAGTTATCCGTTCCGTTTCTGTCCGCTGGTGCGTATCGCGCCGCACGCTAACTCTGGCAATGCCCACGCTGCCAGAGCGAGCGCAATCACCATATCGTCATGCACCCCACCCCCGCCTTGCAGCCGGGCGCCACGCTCGGTAGGGGTCGCCTCAAAATGATGCAGTTCGCGCAGCAGTTCGGGGTCGGGCAGCAGCTGTAGCCTGCTTTGCTCCAGCATGAGGGCAAGGTTCTCGATCAGATTCTGTTTGAACGCGCGGGTGAACACGACCCCCTCCGCGTGGGGGATTCCCGCCGCCTGCACCGCCTCCAAGAGCGGGTCGCCCAAACCCGTGCGGTCGCACAGCACGCGCACCGGATTATGCAGACGCAGATGCTGCACGACGATTTCGACTTGTTCACTCCACGACAGTCCCTGCCAGCGGCGAATCAGGAGCAGTTGGGCGCCTTCACGCACGCCGCGCAAAACGGCCAACGCGGTGTAGTCGTGGCTTCGCGCCCAATCCACCCCGGCAACCACCAGCCCCTCCGTGTCGCGACGCAGCAGCAACGCGCGGTCGACCCACTCCGTGCGGAACACCCGACCGGTATCGTCCAGAAACTGTGCGCCGTATTCCACTTGGAACTGCCGTGTGCTCATGATGCTGGCTTGTATCTGCAATACGGTGGGCGACAGGAGCGGATTATGCCATGAGGGGCTGCGCAGGCTCCAGACACGGACGCCATCCGCCTGCCCCTGCCGATAGAGTCGGTAAAAGTAGTTCTTGCCGCGTGGAGTGGAGACCAAGGCGAGTTTGCCGCCGGTATCGGCGAGCATGGGCATCAGCGTCTCCAGAACCACCGATTCGGGCACATAGGCGGCTTCGTCGACGAGGATCAGGTGCGCTTTGCGTCCGCGCAGGAGCATCCCACCGCGCGTAGCGGGGCGCGCCCAGAGCTTCGATTCGCCCAGGCTAAGCGTGGGTGCGGGAGCGCGTCGGACGGTAGGGCGTGCGCCGAGGCGTTGCAAAAACGCGAATGCCCGCTCGAACCCAAGCGACGCCTGCTCTACCGAAGGCGCGACGAGGAGCACCTGTCTCGGCGCGTCGCTGAGCAGAGCGCGGGCAATTTCGGCGGCGATGACCTCCGTCTTGCCCCAGCGTCGCCCACACGCCAGCACACGCACAGGCGCCTCAGACGCGAGAAACGCTTGTTGCCCCGGATGGGGACGCCAGCCAGAAATCAGAAACATCACTCCCCCCTGCCGATTCCGTCGGCAGCGTGGGGCAAAGGCAACCGTTAGGGCAGCATCGCCCAAAGCCGTTCCACCGCTTCGTCCGCCGTGTGGGCAGTGGGAACGGAGAGCGTTTCGCCTTCGATCTGGAACTGCCAGCTGTGGAGCAGCACCAGAGGCTTACCGAGGCGCAGTGCGAGGGCGATCTCCGAGAGCGTGCCATAGCCGCCGCCGATAGCAATCAGCCCGTCGCACACGCAGGCGATGAGATAGTTGCGCGCCTCGCGCAGCCCTGTGAACAGGGCAATCTCGATGAACTCGTTCGGGGGCGATTCGGCGGCGTTGGTGCCCGGGAGAATCCCCAGGGTCAGCCCGCCTGCTTCCTGCGCTCCTTGCGCCGCCGCCTGCATCACGCCCGTCATCCCGCCGCACACAAGGATGGCATCGCGCTCCGCGATGCGCTTGCCGACCGCCCGCGCCAACTCCCGTTGCGCAGGCGTCCCGATGGAACTGCCGATCACCCCAATCAGCGGTTTGCGCACACGCACGACTCAAGCCCGCAGCAGCAGCAGGTTCACCCGCTCCCCAACCGCAAAGTGATACGAGACGCTCCCCAACGAGAGCCGCTCCAGCAGCGAGTGCCCCTTCGCGCCCAGTATCAACACCTGCGATTGGGTCGCCTCCATCGCCTCGCGAATGGAGGGGATGGGCAACCCTTCCACCACCACCGACTCACACGCGGCGTTCAGGGGGCGCAGGCGCTCACACACACGGCGATTGCGCTCATGCAGCTGCTCGATAATCCACTCCACCCCCGACTCCTGGACGGCGGGCGCGGTGCGCGTCAGCAGGTGGAGCGTCTCCTCGTCGAGGTCGAAAGCGGTGGTAATCGCGATGCGCTCGATTCGAGTGGGCGCGAACTGCAGCAGCAGGTCGATACACCGGGAGTTATACTCCGAATGGTCGGTTGCCAGCACAGCGTGCAGGGGTTGGTCGGTCGGGGGCGGTGTGTGGGCGATTAGGAGGCTCTGTTTCGCGGAGGTGAGCGCCGCGCGAGCAACACTGCCCACGAAAAACGCCTGCAGCGCCCCTTTGCGGGTACCGCCCAGCGCAATCAGCGACGCCTCCCGCTCCTCTGCCAGTTCCAGCAGGCGCGTCGCCGCCTGACCCTGCAGCACGACCGTCTCCGTTTCGATGCCGTGCGCCTGAAGCCTCTGCTTGAGGGCGTCCAGACGCTCCAGCATGGCGTTGGTCTGTGCCGCCGTCGCCTCCCGAAACACCTCCTCAGAGAACGGCGCCACAACCCCCACCACGGGCGGGCGCGGCGGCTCGATGACCGATGCTAAGATAATCTGAGGCTGCGCGAACCCTAACGCCTGAACCCACGCCAGCGCGGGTTCGTATGCTCCATCTCCGTCGACGCCAACCAAGATACGCATCGCCCTCAGTATACCTTGCGTGGGCGCGTTTACAGTTCGTAGTTGCTCGCCGTTAGATGGAACTCCAGCCGTTTGCCCGCGCGCTCGACAGTCAGCTTCAGCGGACGCCCCACCTTCGTATACGAGAGCCGATTGACCAACTGCTTCTCCGTCCAGTTGGCAGGCGACTGCCCATCGATGAGCAGAATCTTATCGCCTGCCTTCACCCCGGCGATATCCGCATCGGACATCGGCATCACCCAGCGCACGATTAAGTCCTTGCCCTGCTTGCGCCACCAGATGCCGTAGCCCGCGTTATCGGCGGCGCGCTCGGCTTCCGTGTTCGGACGCCAGACCATCTGCTCGCGGAAATAGTTGTAGGTCACCTTGTAGTGGCGCATAATCGGCACGCCGAGCAGCCCGTAGCGCGTCTGCAACGCCGTCACCGAATCGGAACGCGCGTTCTCCGAGAGTTTATGATACGCATAGACCGAATTGAACTGCAGCGAACCCAGCCGCATGCGATTGATGCGATACACCCGCAGGTCGCCCGTGAAGAACTGATACTCGTCGCCTTCAAAGAACTCACCGAGCCGTTTGTACCATGTTTCAATGGTAAGCGCGGGTCCGTCGCTGGCGTCATGTTTATAGGACGGCGGCAGCAGGTTCGTCGACGCGCCCGTGTCGACAATCATGCGTATCGGCTGCTCTTTTTGCCCGACGGTCATCGTTACCAGCACATGGTCGCCCGCCATTTCGAAGGGGATGACGACGCCTTCGGGCAACGGCGCGTCGGGCGCCTCAAAAGTAATCGTGCGGTCGGCGAAGTTCACGGTCGTCTGGAACGCGGCGATGGTCTCGCGCCCCAGCAACCCAATCACGCGCTTGCCGTCAATCGAATCGTTGCCCAGCGGCGTGCGCCACACCGCGCCCCCGCTAATCATGATGTCGCGCACCTCCGCCTCGCCCACCTTCAGGCTCTTCACACGCACGCGATACGACGGGAACGCGCCATACACCATCGTCGACCAGTAATCGCTGTTGGGAACCTTCTCCAGCCCCGCCTCTTTCACGATGGAGTCGTCAATCCAAGTGCTGGAAGCGCCCGTATCGTAGATAATCCAATACGGTCCCTTGCCGTTGAGCCAGACCTGCACATAGAGTGAGTTCCCACTGAAGCGAAAGGGCACTTTCACAGGCAGATTGTCGCGCACGGCGGGCGAGGTTCCGTGGGGAGGGCGTTGGAACCGCGCGTCGTCCAGCTCGGTCTGCGCGTCCATCGAGGTCATAAAATAGGTCGCGACATGCACCCCGTCGCTGTAGAGGCGCGTTTCGAGGGGCATCAGCACCTCGCCGTTGGGCGTCGCCATCGCCCGAAAACCGTGATACACCACCCCGATGCGACTAATCTTGTCGGTCTCATAGTCCACCTGCTGATACTCCATCCCGACAATCTGGTTCTGATCGTTGAGGAAGCAGTGCAGTTTATTGTCGGGCTTTTTGGGCAGGTTGCGTTGATGTTCAGGCTGGGGCAACTGCACCGTGATACGGTAGGCAGGGCGTCCATCGGGCAGCTTGCTCGCCTCGCCGCCGACCAGCGTCCCCACCGAAAGCCAGTGCGGTATGTGGACAAAGTGCATATAGAGCGTATCTTTCAGCCCCCACTCCTCTTCCTGGGCGATGCTGGAACTGAGATACTCGTTTTTGCGCCAGCCCTTGTTGCCATCGAACCCGACGATGCTCTCATCGTCGCCGTAGCGGGTTTCCGTCACGCGCTTTGTGCCGCGTAGGTAAAGCGTGCGTTTGGCGGCGCTTTTGCCCCCGTATTCGCTGGTGATGTCGTATTCCAGTTTCACACCGCGTTGCGCCAATGCGCGATAGGCGTCGCCGCCGTGTTGCTCAATCGCCTGCTGGAACCGCGTCGCGGCGTCGTCCGCAAACACCGCGCACAGCAGAACCCACGCGCTCAAAACCCCAAACAGACGCTGCATCATACCGCCTCCGCAAAAAGGATACCTGATGCAACGGGCGTTTCTCCCGATTTGCCCTCACCCCCAGCCCCGCTCCCACCGCGTGATTGCTTGCCCTCACCCCCTGCCCCCTCTCCCACCGCGTGGATTGCTTGCCCTCACCCCCAGCCCCGCTCCCACCGCGTGATTGCTTGCCCTCACCCCCTGCCCCTCTCCCACCGCGTGATTGCGTGCGCTCACCCTATGTGCCCTCCCACCTGTGCTCTGTTTTGCCCTCACCCCTAACCCCTCTCCCACAGCGTGGGAGAGGGGAGTGGCTTTTACGCAACCCTGAACCACAAGTGTAGGAACAAGCTTAGCGCAGCGATGTACCCTTCGTGTGTTTCAATGGGCACCCACCCTTGGGGGTGAATGCTACTGCTAACGCAGGCTGGCGTATGCCAAGTCACGCCGGTTTCAATGGGCACCCACCCTTGGGGGTGAATGCTACCGACGCATCGGCGCGATTCAGACGCGCTATGCGTAGTTTCAATGGGCACCCACCCTTGGGGGTGAATGCTACATCTGTTGAAGGCGATGGTACGCGCGTAGTCGGTTTCAATGGGCACCCACCCTTGGGGGTGAATGCTACTACGCAAGAGACACGTACTGTCTCGCATTAGTTTCAATGGGCACCCACCCTTGGGGGTGAATGCTACACCTGAGCCTCGTCAGACATCGACGCCATGGTTTCAATGGGCACCCACCCTTGGGGGTGAATGCTACCTGCGACGCTCGCGTAGTGCGAACGCTCGGCATGGTTTCAATGGGCACCCACCCTTGGGGGTGAATGCTACCGCGATCGGCGAGTATGCGGGCTTAGTCGCGGTTTCAATGGGCACCCACCCTTGGGGGTGAATGCTACCGATCTGCACGTCATTACGCGCTCGATCGACAGTTTCAATGGGCACCCACCCTTGGGGGTGAATGCTACTCGGAGCACGTCGCAGAACTTGCGCAGCGCTGTTTCAATGGGCACCCACCCTTGGGGGTGAATGCTACATCATCGCTTACCTCATACATCGACGCGCGAAGTTTCAATGGGCACCCACCCTTGGGGGTGAATGCTACGCTGCATGAGTCTGTTGCAGCACGAGCATGCGTTTCAATGGGCACCCACCCTTGGGGGTGAATGCTACTCTGCAAGCGTCTGCACGCGCGATTCGCGGAGTTTCAATGGGCACCCACCCTTGGGGGTGAATGCTACTGCGTCGAAGCTGCAATCGAGCGTAGTCGATGTTTCAATGGGCACCCACCCTTGGGGGTGAATGCTACCTGCTCCTGCAAGCGTCGTCGACGCGACGAGGTTTCAATGGGCACCCACCCTTGGGGGTGAATGCTACTCCGACTAGCCGTCATAGCTATCCACGTCACAGGTTTCAATGGGCACCCACCCTTGGGGGTGAATGCTACGCCACGTCGTCATCGCTGCCCAAGTCGCCGAGTTTCAATGGGCACCCACCCTTGGGGGTGAATGCTACCTACGTGGCAACGCTTGACTGACGCAAGTCAGTTTCAATGGGCACCCACCCTTGGGGGTGAATGCTACTCAGCATCGCCGACGACTGCGTACGTCGAGGTTTCAATGGGCACCCACCCTTGGGGGTGAATGCTACTCTGCGACAGCGTCGTCACTCGGTACGATGGTTTCAATGGGCACCCACCCTTGGGGGTGAATGCTACTCCTGAAGTCCGTCATACCGCAGCTGTACCGGTTTCAATGGGCACCCACCCTTGGGGGTGAATGCTACGCGCACGACGTCGCAGCAACGTGCCTCGACAGGTTTCAATGGGCACCCACCCTTGGGGGTGAATGCTACCACGATCGGACGCTTAAGCGATCACGCGCAGTTTCAATGGGCACCCACCCTTGGGGGTGAATGCTACGCCGACTGTCTTCACGAGTCCAGCGGCTGAGTTTCAATGGGCACCCACCCTTGGGGGTGAATGCTACTGCACGCTGCGGACTGCTTCGACGCGATAGTTTCAATGGGCACCCACCCTTGGGGGTGAATGCTACCGATCGACTGCGCACCAGCTACGAGCTTCGAGTGTTTCAATGGGCACCCACCCTTGGGGGTGAATGCTACTCGCTCGGCGTCAGACTTCGCGAATCGCGAGTTTCAATGGGCACCCACCCTTGGGGGTGAATGCTACTATGCAAGACATCCGTCATCGTCACGCGAGTTTCAATGGGCACCCACCCTTGGGGGTGAATGCTACATCGATGCAGCGCTCGACGTAGCCAGAAGCGAGTTTCAATGGGCACCCACCCTTGGGGGTGAATGCTACTGCGATCGCTTGCGACGTTGCAAGCTCGTCAGTTTCAATGGGCACCCACCCTTGGGGGTGAATGCTACCGTGCGTCGGCGAAAGCTACGCCTCGGCAGTTTCAATGGGCACCCACCCTTGGGGGTGAATGCTACATGCCAAAGTCCATTGAACGGCACGTACGGTTTCAATGGGCACCCACCCTTGGGGGTGAATGCTACTGCGCTGTAGCGCCTCGATATCGGCGCTCAGCGTTTCAATGGGCACCCACCCTTGGGGGTGAATGCTACTGCAACGCTAGGCGCTACGTCTCGAGACAGGCGTTTCAATGGGCACCCACCCTTGGGGGTGAATGCTACCGTCTACGTCGTCAGACGTCCAAGACTTCGCCAGTTTCAATGGGCACCCACCCTTGGGGGTGAATGCTACGCCGCTAGCGTTCGAAGCGCGGTACCTGACGAGTTTCAATGGGCACCCACCCTTGGGGGTGAATGCTACGTCATGACGCGCTCTGGCGAATCGCCTGAGCAGTTTCAATGGGCACCCACCCTTGGGGGTGAATGCTACCTAGCGTCTTCACGCCAGCGTGCGACGCTAGTTTCAATGGGCACCCACCCTTGGGGGTGAATGCTACTCGACTGCGGCGAGTCGTCACTGATGGCGAGTTTCAATGGGCACCCACCCTTGGGGGTGAATGCTACCGTGAGCGGCCGAGCGACAGACGCTCGGCGTAGTTTCAATGGGCACCCACCCTTGGGGGTGAATGCTACTGCGCGATCGCGAGTTGCAGCCGGACGTGTTTCAATGGGCACCCACCCTTGGGGGTGAATGCTACTCGCAAGCCTGCGGATATGCAGTCGCCCAGTAGTTTCAATGGGCACCCACCCTTGGGGGTGAATGCTACGGTATAGTTTACCTCATCACAGACGCCTTTGTCAAGGGGTTAAGCCCGCTTCTTAACAATTCGCCAAAATTTTGAACTCAGCGTTTGCGCGAACCTCATGGGCGTTTGAACTCAAATTCTTGAATCGTGGGAGGTTCGCGCAAAATGTCGGTTTGGATAACGGTGGGGTTTTGTTGTGTTTTTGGGGGTGATTTTGAGTTCAAAGTTGGGGAGTGTTTTTGGGGTGTTGTGGGTGGTGTTTGGGTTTGGGTTCAACTATTTAGCGTGGCTAAATAGTGCGCGAACCTCGGTAGACATTTGTTTTGAGTTCAGCGGGGTGGGAGGTTCGCGCAGAGTTTAGCGTAGCTAAATAATCAAGGGCTGCTCATAGTCGACATAAGTGTCGCGCCCATAGGTTTCCACCCACTGTCCCCGCTCGCCGGGCAGGCGATAGAACCGCAAACTATCCATCTGCCGGTCGATAATCTGCAACAGGCGCAGCTTGAGGGTGTTGAGTTGGTTTTCGGTCAGGCGGCACTCGAACACCGACTTTTGGACACGCTGTCCGTAGGCTTCACACGCTTTCGCCACCTTGCGCAAACGCCGGCGTCCTTGCGGCGTGGTGGTCTCGACATCGTAGCAGATGAGAATGTTCAGGCGCATAGGCGTTTCTCCTATTAGCGAATGACGAAAGGCTCGTAGTAAGGCGCTTCGCCGCGCAACACGCGGGCGAGGCGGCGCGCTTGTAAGTGGGGAATAATCGCCCACGGCACGGGTTCGGCGGCATCGGGATGATGCACCCTCTCGCGCTTACGCTCTTGATAAGCCTGTAAGACAAGGCGTCGCCCCTCTGAATTCAGATAAACCGTATTCGGTCGAGGCGACTCGAAGTGATGTGATTGCACTTGTCGACGGTTAATAAGACTGATGACGAATCGGTCAATGAATGCGGGGCGCATCTCTTCCATGAGGTCTAAGGCGAGGGCGGGGCATCCGGGGCGCAGCGCATGCAGGTAGCCGACCTGATAATCGAGCCCCACAGATTCCAATGCGCTGGCGTACTCTTGACTGTAGAGGGTGTAGAGGAACGAGAGCAGCGCGTTCGTGCGGTCTTGCGGGGGGCGGCGATTGCGTCCTTGAAAGCGGAACGCTTCGCGCTGCATGCGGATGAGCAGGTCGAAGTGTCCAAAGTAGACTCGCGACGCGCCGCCTTCCACGCCGCGCAGGTCATCCAGCGTGCGCGTTTCGGGAACCTGTTCCAGATAGCGCATCAGGGAGTTGATGGCAGGCTCCAGAGTTTCTGCGTTCTCGGCATGGTTGCGCATGTGGCGGCTGAGGACTTGGATTTGGTTGCTGATTTTGCCCGCGATGAACTGACGCGCGAGGCTCAGGGTCTGGTCGGGGTCGGACAGGGCGAGGTGTTGCGCTCGGCGCAGCAACACATTCCCGCTCAGGTTCCCTTCCAACCGTCCCTGAAAGCGTCCGTACGAATCCATCCAGACGACGGCGATGCCGTGGCGCGCGCAATAGGCAATCAGCGGCGAGCTGAGCTGCACATTGCCCAAGACCACAATCCCCTGCAGATGGTGCAGGGGCGCCATCCGCAGCGGCGCATCGGGATGCTCAATCATCAGATTCTCGTTACTCAGGCGTAGATGCGCGTTCTGTAGGGTGATGTAAATGGTATTGTTGACCTCGTAAGTCATCTGCGTTCCCCCCCATTAATAGCAGTACGGTTATACGATTATAATCACGAGAAAGTTCCATGAAGCGTGGATGTCCCAGCGGTTAAGAACCGAAGCGAAGTACCGTGGCGGGCACAGTCGCGTCACGCTAACGATTCCAGCAGGGCGACGGAGGGGAGTTCTGGCTCCACCAGTTCACTGGCGCGGGTTTGGGGGTTGCGTTGCACGCGCAGGCATCGGTCGGCGGCTTCGTTGATCTCCTCAAAGTGTGAGATGACCAAGATTTGGTCGAACCAGTTGCGCAGGTTATTGAGCAGTTGCATCAGATTCTGGCGTCGCTCGGTGTCCAGCGAGGCGAACACTTCGTCTAAGATCAGCAGCGAGAGGGGTTGCCCGGCGCGTTCGGTGATGAGGCGGGCGAGGGCGAGGCGCAGGCTCAGGTTCACGATATCTTCCTCGCCGCCTGAGATGACGGCTTTGCGCAGCCCCTCGTCGATGACGGTGAACCGATACTCCTCGTCGATTTCAAGTTCGGTATAGCGTCCGTTGGTGAGTGCGCTGAGGAACTCGGTCGCGATGCTGGCGAGCATGGGGCGCAGGCGCGTATTGAGTTCTGTGCGGAAATCTTGCAATGCCTTGCGCAGAGCTTGATGGAGTCTCAGTTCATTTTCTTTGGTGCGCAGTTGCTGTTGCAGGTGTTCGAGTTGCTCTTGTTGGGTTTTCAGGTGGTCGCGTAGTTTGAGGCGTTCTTCGTATTCGGCGCGGCGTGCGGCGAGCGTGCGTTCCAGGGTGTTCACGCGCTGCTCGGCTTCCTGATAGGCTTGCGCCGCCTGTAGGTAGACCGCTTCCGAGTAGCCCAGTTGCTGGAGCTGCGCCTCCACCTGCTCGAGCTGCTCGGTTTTCGAACTCAGTTCGGTTTTGGCGGTTTCGATGTGTTGGCGCAGTTCCTCGCGCTGGCGGATAATCGGCAGGAGTTGGAGCGCTTCCTCGTAGAGCGGTTTCAGTTGCTCAGTTTGCTGGCGCAGGGTTTGGTGCCGTTCGGCGTCGTAGTCGGTCGGGAGGCTGTTAAGGCGCTGTTGCAGTGCGGCGAGCCGTTTTTCGGTGTGCTGGAGTTCGCGTTCGACGGCGGCGAGGCGTCGCAGTTCGCCCTGCAGTTGCTGCGCGTGTTGCAGCACGGGTTGCAGGGCGTCCAGTTCGGTCTGCAGGCGTTGCTCCTCGGCGGGGTCATAGGGGGGGATACGCGCGAGTTGTCGCTGCAGGGTGCGCAGTTGCCGTTCCAGCGTGGCTTTCTGTTGGAGCGCGTCTTCGAGTTGGCGGAGTTGCGCCTGCAGTTGGGCGTAGGTGTGTTGCGCGGCGTCGCG
The DNA here is from genome assembly GCA_026003075.1 of Fimbriimonadales bacterium. GTDB lineage: Bacteria > Armatimonadota > Fimbriimonadia > Fimbriimonadales > GBS-DC > GBS-DC. Next base: position 170,583 of record BPGO01000004.1, read on the forward strand.
TTCGCGTTGACGCTGGGCGATTTGCGTCCGCAGCGCCTGCACCGCGTCGGGTTCGCGTTGGAGCTGTTCGAGTTTCTGTCGGGCGGCGCGCAGTTGCTGTTCCGTTGTTCGTGCCTCGGTTTTGGCGCGTTGCACCACCTCGTGGTAGCCCGCGCCCAGCGGCTGTCCGCAGGTGGGGCAGTTGCCCTCCGCGCCCAGCGCTTCCAGCTCGGCAATCCGCTCACGCTGCTGTTTCAGCGTAGTGTTCAGGCGGCGCAGTTCGGCTTCCGCGTCGGCGCGTTGTTGGTTCCATGCGTGCAGGTTTTGTTGGAGTTGGTTCTCGGCGTCGGCGCAGGCGTGCTGATGGCGTTGGAGATCCTGCTGTGCCTGCTGTACGGCTTGCTGGAGCTGCGCGTACTCGGTCTCTTGTTGGCGCAGGGCGTCGAGCTGTTGCTGCGTGGTCTGGATTTGCGTTTCGATACGGGCGCGTTCGGGGGCTTGCTGGGCGATGCGACGCACGCGCTGGAGTTGATTCTGGATTTGTTCTACCTGCTGGAGGCTGGGCTGCAGGGCATCGAGTTGGGTTTGCTTCTGGAGCAGTTCCGTGTGTTCTGTGTGGAGCCGCGCCTGTTGCTCTTCGAGCGCGTTGTATTGCGTTAGGAGTTGGCGGCGTTCCTGCTCTGCTTGTTCGAGTTGGTTCATCTGTTCCAGTTCTCGGGCGAGTTCGCGATAGCGTTTGACATCGGCTTCGATGGCTTTGTAGCGGTTGTAGGAGGTTTTGACCCGTTCCCAGTTTCGGCGTAGGTCGTCGAGGCGTCTTTGGGCGTGCTGGCAATCGTTTTGCAGGAGGTCGCGCTGTCGGCTCAGGCGTTCATGCGCTTCGCGCAGGGCGTGTTGGGCTTCGTAGTGGGCTTTTGCCTCATCGCGTTGTGCGGTCGCTGTGGTCAGGGCGGCTTCGTCGGCGCGGAGGGCGGTTTCCGTCTCCGTCAGGGACTGCTCCACCTCTTGGAGTTGCTGCTCGAGTATTTGGGGATCGCCGATGCTTTGGCGCAACCCGTCCACTTCCATTTGCAGGGCGCGCGTCGCCAGCGTCGCTTGCTCGAAGGCTTCCGTGATGCGTTCGTAGCCGAGCATGCGACTGATTTCCTCGCGCCGTTTCTGGGGCTGATACGCCATAAACTCCAGTTCTTTTTGGCGGGCGCAGAAGCTGGTCTGGAACTGCAGCAGGTTCATGCCGAGCAGTTTCAGGACGGACTCGTTGACGCTGGTGGTTCCGCGTGCGAGGGGCGTCCATGCGCCGTCTGCGTTCATTTGCTCGAGGAGCGCTTCGGTGGGGGTGCGTCGGATTCGGTAGCGGCGTCGGCTCAGTTCGAACTCCAGCGTGACGCGCACCTTCGCGCCGCCCTGCGACCAGAGGAATCGGAGGGTATCCGCGCCTTCGCGCAGGGCGCGCGCGCCATACAACGCCCACAGGATTGCCTCGACGAGGGTGGTTTTACCGGCGCCGTTTGCGCCGACAATCGCCGTCACGCCCTGCTCGAAGGCGACTTGGGCGTGCGCGTACTGTCGGAAGTTCTCCAGTTCCAGCGCAAGCAGGCGCATCGGCTAACGGGTTTGTTTCGGCGTGATGGGCTTCACTTCGTCTTCCTGTTGCCACTTCGGTTCGGGCACCAGCAGGGTGAAGGTGCTGACCGGGGTCAGGTCGCGTCGTGCGCCGTCCACGAACGCGGCGCCCATCCCCGATAAGTTGAACGCCGCCACACCCTTGAACTCGATTTGACCCTCACGCAGCACGGCACGCACCGAGTCGTATTTACCCTGAATGCGCAGCACGCCTTGACCCATGTAGACCTTCAGTCGCTGATCCAGCGGCGGCTTGATGCGCACACCGCGCGGCAATTCTTTCACTTCCTGAAAGCCTTCGATTTGCATTTTGCCCTGAACGGTATTCACCACCAGATAGCCGCGCCCACGCACGGTAAGCGTCCCTTCGCCGCGCGTGAAGAATTGCAGCGGCTTCCCCTGTGCGGTGAGCGCGCCTTGCTTCGGTTGCGGCTGTTTCGTCGGTTGCGCTTTCTGGGGTTGCGCTTGCGGCGCGCTTGGTTGGCTCGGGGTCGTTCGCTGCGCCCCACCGACAACCAGCACGGCAAAAGCGGTGATGAGTACGAAGAGCTTTTTCATCAGTCTGCCTCCGAGATAAGTGTACCCGTGCGGGGCGTCTCAGTGAAACTTGGCGGCGAGCCAGCGTTCGGCGTCCAGCGCCGCCATACAGCCTGTCCCCGCCGCCGTGACCGCCTGACGGTACACCTTGTCCATCACATCGCCCGCGGCGAACACGCCTTCCACGCTGGTGTAAGTGCCGTTGCGCGTGATGAGGTAGCCATGCTCATCCATCTCCAAGACGCCCTGAAAGATTTGGGTGTTGGGCGTGTGTCCAATCGCAATAAACACCCCGTCGATGGGGAAGTCGTACTCTTCATCGGTTTTGAGATTGTGCAAGCGCACCCCCGTGACTTTGCCCGCGTTCACATCGTAGATGTCGCGCACGACCGTGCTCCAGATGAACTCGATTTTCGGGTTGCGGAAGGCGCGCTCTTGCATGATTTTAGACGCACGCAGCTCATCGCGTCGATGCACCACATAGACTTTCTCGCAGTGGTTGGTGAGGTAGGTGGCTTCTTCCATCGCGGTGTCGCCCCCGCCGACCACGATGACCCTCTTGCCGCGGAAGAAGAACCCGTCGCAGGTGGCGCACGCCGACACGCCGCGCCCTTTTAGCTTCTCCTCGCTTTCCAAGCCGAGCCACTTCGCCGACGCCCCAGTGGCGACAATCACGGCAAGGGCACGATACTCCTTGCCCGCATCGCTCCACAGGCGGAACGGATGCGTGCTGAAGTCCACTTTCGAAATGGTCTCATCTAGGATTCGTGTGCTGAACCGCTCCGCTTGCTTGCGGAACAGCTCCATCAGTTCCGGCCCTTGCACGCCTTCGGGGAAGCCGGGGTAGTTCTCCACATCGGTGGTAATCATGAGCTGTCCGCCGGGCTGAATCCCCGCAAAGAGCACCGGTTGAAGACTGGCGCGGGCGGCGTAAATCGCGGCGGTGTAGCCCGCAGGTCCCGAACCGATAATAATCAATTTCTCCACGCTTTCCATACGCGGTAGAGTGTACCCTATGCAAGACGACAGGGACTAATGGCTTTTGAGACCCACGCGCCACTCCTTTTGGAGCAGGGGGAACCCTTCCGCCTCGCGTTTTTCGAGGTGTTTCAAGCAACACGCCCGTGAGAGCGCGCGAATGCGCTGAATGTAGCTCGCCCGCTCCGTAACTGAAATACTGCCACGCGCATCGAGCAAGTTGAAGATGTGCGAGCATTTGAGCGCGAGGTCGAACGCGGGATGCACATAGCCCAACTCCGCGATACGCGCACTCTCGGCTTCGTACATCTCGAACAGTTTGAACAACATCTCGGTGTCGGCGTGTTCGAAGTTGTAGTAGTTATGTTCCAGTTCCGATTGGAAGTCGACATCCGCGTAAGAGACCCCACGGCTCCATTCCAGTTCCCACACGCTGTTTTTCTTTTGCAGCAGCATGGCGAGTCGTTCGGGACCGTAGGTGATTTCCGCGCAGACGGGGTCGCATTCGATACCGCCGACTTGCTGGAAGTAGGTGAACTGGGTGATTTCGGTGCCGTTGAGCCACACTTCCCAGCCGACGCCCGAGGCGCCCAGCGTGGGGGCTTCCCAGTCGTCTTCCACGAAGCGGATGTCATGCGCGCGTGGGTCGATTCCCAAGGCGCGCAGGCTCTCCAGATAGACATCCACAACATCATCGGGCGAGGGCTTCAGAATCACTTGGTACTGATAGTAATGTTGCAGTCGCATCGGGTTGCGGGCGTAGCGTCCATCGGCGGGGCGGCGGCTGGGCTGCACATACGCCACATACCACGGCTCGGGCCCCAGAGCGCGCAAGGTCGTCGCAGGCGCCATCGTGCCCGCGCCCACTTCCACATCGTACGGCTGCAACACAAGGCACCCGTAATCCGCCCAAAACTGTTCCAGCCGAAAGAGCAGTTCCTGAAAGGTCATAGGCGCGAGAAGTATACCCCTTCTGCAGGAATCCGTGCGTGCAAGGCGAAAAGGGGACCTATGAACCACACCATCACACGGCGGGAGTTTTTGAAGGCGAGCGCAGCGCTGAGCGTGTTGCCGATTGCGCAGTTTGCTCACGCGCAGGGTTCCGACACCCTCAAAGTCGGCTTAGTGGGCTGCGGTGGGCGTGGCACAGGAGCCGCCATCGACTGCCTACGCGCCGATCCAGGCACTGTGATTTGGGCGATGGGCGACATTTTTGAAGACCGCCTGAACGCAAGTTATGAGGGACTCAAAGAGCAGTTCGCCGAGCGCGTGCAGGCGCCCCCCGAACGACGCTTCTTGGGGTTCGACGCCTACAAAAAGGTGCTGGAGAGCGGTATCGATCTGGTGCTGCTTTGCACCCCCCCAGCGTTCCGCCCAGTGCATTTCCTGGCAGCGATGGAGGCGGGCAAGCATGTGTTCATGGAGAAGCCCGTCGCGGTATGTCCCGAAGGCGTGCGGATGGTGCTGCGCGGGGACGAAATCGCAAAACAGAAACGGCTCGGCGTGATGCCCGGCACGCAGTATCGCTGGCATCCGGGCTATCAGGGGGTGATTGAGCGCATTCGCGCGGGGCACATCGGCGCGATTCGCGCCGCCTATGCCTACTACAACGCCGCCAGCCCTGCCCCCCAACCACGACAGCCCAACTGGAGCGATGTCGTGTACCAACTGCGCAACTGGCTCTTCTACACATGGCTGGCAGGCGACCAACCCGTGGAACAGTTCGTCCACAATATCGATGTGATGAACTGGGTGATGGGCAGCGTGCCCCTCCGCGCGATGGCGATGGGCGGCAGGCAGGTACGCACCGCACCCGAGTATGGCGATGTCTACGACCACTTCGCCATCGAGTACGAATACCCCAACGGCGTTCGAGTGCTGGCGATGTGCCGCCAGATGGACAACACCGCCTACCGGGTGTCCAACCTCGTGGTCGGCGCGGAAGGAACCGCACTGATGGAGCAGTTCACGAACTTCTATGTGCGCGGGAAGGAAACCTGGGAGCCCGGCAAGCAGTGGCTTAACCCCTATGTGGAGGAGCATCGCGTGCTGATCGAGAGTATCCGCAAAGGCGATCCCATCAACGAGACCCGCACCATCGCCGAAAGCACCCTCACGGCGATTATGGGGCGTATGTCCGCCTACACAGGCAAGATTGTGACCTGGGACGCGGCGATGAATTCCAAACTCAACCTTGTGGAGCGCGTGATGAACCTCAACTACGACTCGCCGGCGCCCCAAGACCCCGTGCCGATCCCTGGCAAGACGCCACTGGTATAAAACTTCAGTTCGCAGCTCAGTCCCCTACCCTGCTCGGAATGATCGGAGAGGTCATTCCGAGCTTTGGGGGTCCGCTTCGCTTAGTTCCAGCACGAAAGCGGCATAAAACCGTTGTCGCTCTCTTTCAATCTGGAACGGGATTTGCGGGTTCGCGTTGGCGGGTGCGCTGCAGTTATAGGCTAAGATGAGGCTATTCACGCGCTGCATCACGGCGAGGATGCGTTGCCAGCTGCTCTCGCGCCACTCGTTGAACCGTTCCGCGCCGAGTTGGCAGGCGCGCGGATACTCGCGTTCGGCGATGCGCCAGAGGCGTTGAGCGTCTTCACGCAGGCGTTCGATCTCGCGGGCGCGTTCCAACCAGTCAGGCAGCACTCCCGCGCTTTTGAGCAGCCGTATCGCCGGGCGCATCTCAGGCGGGGCGAACCACTCCTCATCTAACGGCAGCGGCTTCCCCCTCCCGGGCAGGTCGTCAAACTTGCCCTCCTGCATCGCCTCTTCGATTTTGCGCTCGGCGATGAGTTCAATCACTCGCTGAATATCGAATCCCGATTCGCGCATTCCACGCACTATTATAGCCCCAACGCGCTCCTTGGCGTATCCCGAGGGCACAAACCGCCGCGCAATGGGGTATACTATCGATTGGAGGAGAACCAAGCATGCCGATTCTGGGATACATGGGTACGCAGGAGTGGATGATTCTTCTGCTCATCGTGCTGGTGCTGTTTGGGGCATCACGCTTGCCCGCGCTGGCGCGATCGATCGGGGAAGCCCTCACCGAGTTCCGCCGCGCGACCCGTACTGAAGACGAAGCGGAACAGACACACAAGTGAAAACGGGTAGTCAGGCAGGCACGGGGCACGGCAATTCTCGCCCTTCCGCACATCTTACAAGCGGTTCCCCTGCCCTGCCAACCCTCATCGGCTGGCAGGGCATTCGTTTAAATGCGCCGCCAGATTGGTTTTTCAAGGGGTATTCGGGGGAATGGCGCGACGGCTTTCTGCAAATCGGCTCACCTCACAATGCCGAATTAGACCTCAAGTGGACCCGCTCGCGCCGCACGACCGACCTGCAGTATGTGCTCCAACAGTTCTTGAAAACCGTAGAGCGCGCGAAGCGCAAAGCGCGCCACCCATTCACAGGAACCCTCCACCCCGTTGATGAGAACTGCATCGAGTTTCGCTGGCGTGCGGACGAGCGCGCCGTCGGACGCATCCAACGCTATCCCGAACATCACACGATTGTGCTGATGCAACTGCGTTCGGCTTCGCGGCACGATGCCCTGTTTCAGATTGCTCGCCCGATTTTCGAAAGTGTGCGCGTCGCGCCCGACGAAGACGGCTGGGTCGAGTGGAGCCTCTACGGACTGCAGACCGCCGCGCCCGCGGCGTTCCGTTTGGAGCAATCGCAAGTGCTGACGGGGCAAACACGCCTGACGCTGCGCCGTCGGCACGAGCGTTTAGTGATCGAGCGTGTCGCCCGCGCGGAGCAACTCATGAAAGGCTACGAGTTCACCGAGTGGGTAGACTTCTGGTTGCGCTGGCGCGGCTGGCAAGGCGAACGCGAGCCGTTCACCTGGAGCGAGAACGACCACGGCGTTCACCTAAGCACACGGCTCGGCGGAGGCGCGCTCATCACCGAGTGCATCACCAGTCCGCTCCGATGGCGTCTCCCCGCGTGGCGTGTCCGCGCGGTTGCATGGTTCTGTCGAGAGCGCAACGCCGTGTTCCACATTCAACACTTCTCGCCGTTCCGCTCGGACCTCATCGAGGAGGTGATGGCGCGTACCGTATGCTGCTGAAACGCCTCTTTCGGCGCAACAGCCCCCCACCCTTAGATCGCAAACAGGTGTTGCGTCTCTACCCCCTGCGCAATGCGGCTGTCCAGTACGAACAAGGGGATGACGGCGTGTGCATCTTGATTGTGCCCGTCAAACCGCGTGGGCTTTTCGGCTGGTTTAGCAGGATTTTCAAGTTGCCCCACGAACATCGAATCGAACTCGATGAAATCGGCAGCACGGTGTGGTCGCTGTGCGATGGTCGGCATCATGTCGATGCGATTGTCCAGCGGCTCACGCAGCAGTATAAGTTGGAGCGGCGCGAGGCGGAGTACTCGCTGTTCGCCTTTTTGAATACGCTCTCGCGCCGTGGGTTTATTGCGTACTCGAAGAAACGGCTATGAACGCAACGAAGTCAGGTCAGGGCGCGATACGCAAGCAGGTACAGCTACCGCTTTCTGTAGCGTTTCGGATTAGCCTGCTGAATATCCGGGTGCGTTTCCTTCGGGCGTTGATTACGGCGGCGGGCGTGATGCTCGGGATTGCGTTTTTCACCGCCGTGCGCGCCGCGGCGCTCTATGCCCCTCCCCTCAACCCCAACGACCCCGCCGCGCTGGAAACCGCCACGCGCCAGACCTGGCTCGTGGTTATGAGCCTCCTGATGTCCACCGTCGGTATCTCGAACTCGATGCTGATGGCTGTCACCGAGCGCTACAAGGAAATCGGCACGATGAAGTGCTTGGGCGCGCTCGACTCGTTCATCGTGAAACTGTTCTTTTTGGAGTCGGGCATGCTGGGCATCGTCGCTTCGGTGATTGGCTTTCTGGTCGGCTGGGGACTGGTATTTTTGATTAATCTGTTCCGTTTAGGTTCCAGTGTGTTCAGCGCAGCGACGCCGATGGAACTTTTGGTGCTATTGGGTCAGGCGATGGGGGTGGGCGTGGTGGTGACGGTCGTTGCCACGATTTTGCCTGCAATCCGCGCGGCGAAGATGCCTCCCGCGGCCGCGTTGCGCGTTGAGGTGTAAGGGGTATCTAAAACGGCTTGCGCCACTCCAGCACGAGCCGCTGCTGGTCGCGAGGGATGCTGGGGTCGGGGCGGCGTTCGTAGTGCGTCCACTGGAAGCCGAACATCAGGAAGTTTTCCGAATCCAGCTTGCGTTCGGTGGAGAGGAAGAAGGTGTGCGCGATGCCGTTGCGCTCGCCAAACCGTTCCGCATCTACGCGATAGCCCACGCTGTATTGCAGGTTGTCGCTTTGGTTCGCGCTGAGGGTGAGACCGCCGCGCCGCGTGCGCCGATTCTGTTGGTCGTTCCACTCGATGCGATAGTCGCCGCGCAGGAAGATACGGGGCGTCCAACGCCACTCCATGCCCCATGCCGAGAAGCCCGTCGGCTGCAGCACACTGCCCAGCACGACCTGCGCGTTCGCTTGCTCGGGGTGCGTCTGGAACTCGTGCGTGAGAGTGAATCGACCATCCAGTTTATAGGAGATATTGTAATTGCGCACAAGGAACAGCCTACCGTCTTGATAGGTGCGGGTTTTATAGTGCAGGCGGTAGGTGAGCTGTGGATGGGGCGGCGATTCGAGTTGATAGTAGCGATCTATGGCGCGTCCCTGACCGGGCACATACAGCCCCACATAGCCGCCGGCGAGTTTATGGCGAAGGGCAATGGCTTGCGCCGTGAAGTGCTTGTTCTCCTGTTGCCACGCGCCGCGGTCGGCAAGCGCGCCATAGCGGAAGTCGAACTGCAACGCCTGCAAGCCGAGGAAGTTGAACGGTTTGGCGCTCTGGATCACCACTTGGCTCTGGGCGCGGGTGTTGGTGCGGTCGATGCGCTGTTCTTGGTAGGCGCCGCCGATACTTAGCACACCAAAAGCGGTCTGGGTCAGCCCCGCAGAAAGCAGGCGCGTACCGTTTGCGCCCTCTTTGGCGTTGCGTGTCTCGGAGAAGGTCAGTTTTGTATCCTGCGTAATGGCGTATTCCAACCCGAATTGCTGGGCGCTCTCATCGGGCGCGCCTTCACGGTTCGCTTCCATATGGGCAAACTGGAGTTTCGTGCGTGGGTTGAGTGTGTACGCGGTCTGGTAATGCCGATAGCGTTCGCTGGGCACGCCTGTGGCGTTGGTGCGCCGCTCCTCCAGCGCGAGATTCAGGTTCCGAATCGCCGCAGTGTTGAATCGCCAGAACTCGGTGTCTTGATAGAGTGGGTTCGCCAGTGTGCCGCCGATGCGTCGCCGCTCTTGATAAGCGTTCAGTTGCCCCCAGCCCAGTTGGTATTGCAAGTCGTTGCGCTCATATTCGTCTTGGTAGAGCCGCTCGATGATTTTGTCCGATTCGTACTCGTCCTGTTGGCGTCCGAAGGTGAGGGTTTTGAACGGCTGCCATACGAATCGGTAGCGTTGACGGCGGTTGTCGATATTCTCCAGGGGGTTGCTCGCGCCGAATCCGAACAGCTCCAGTTGGAAGTTCTGTGCGGGGCGTAGTTTCGCCGTCCAGTCGTGCTGGTTATAGCCGCGCAGTTGGGCGAAAAAGTCGCGTTCGGGGTCGGCGAGGTCGTGCGCCCGCGCGAAGTCGGCGTCCACTTGGCGCTGGTTATAGTGCAGCTCCAGCACGGGATGGATGAGGCGTGCGCTCATGCGGTAGAGCCCTGCCCCGATTTCGCGCACACGCATCTGCGAGAACGCCAGTCCGAACTGTTTCGTGGTGATGGCGGCATCCCAGTCGAAGCGGTGGATGCCCTGCTCGTTGTGGAACAGCATCTGCTCGATGCGGGTGAGGTCGCGCAGGCGTCCGAAGGTGGGGCTGATGTTGCGCTCGTGCAGGCGCAGTTGCAAATTAGGGGTGCGCAGTTGCCACTGTACACCCTTGAGTTCGCCCTCGCCTGCATGGTTCACGGTCTCGTAGCGACGCATCTGCAGGCTCATCGCTTTGGAGGGTTTGACCTCCACACGCTGTAGCGTGCGCTCCAAGCCCTGTTCGCGCATCAGCAGGGGGAGGTCGTGATTGGGGTCAAAGGGCACAGCGTTCGCAGTATCGTGGAACTGGCGCACCTCTTCCACCAACTGCTGATGCTCTTGAGGCGCAAGGTTGGGCAATTTGCCAAAGTCGGGCGACACGGAACGGTGCATGTGTTCCACGACCACATGTTCCGTCTCGATTTTAATCTGTTCGCGCTCCAATTGCCCCGTGGGCGCGCGAATTTCCTGTTCCACAGCGGCGAGCTTGAAGTTCGGCTGCGTGATTTCGAGTTGGGTTTGGTCACGGCTCATGCCGACTTCGCGAGCCAGTTGCCCTTTATCGGCTTCGGCAAGGTCGCCAAATCGCGTGAATCCCTCGCCCACGCGCTGCTGCATGCGCGAGGCTTTGAGCCACGGGGTCTCCAGCGCGTAGACATCGCGTTCCAGTCGCGCGCCGCCCTGCTTGAGCAAGAGTTGGTCGAACTTCAGCGTGCTGTTCGGCGCAACCTGGAGGCTGGAGCCAAGTTGCTCGCGCACCAAGCCACGCTCGCGTTGCCAGTCGCCTTTTTGTGGGTCGCCCAAGTCTTTGAATCGTTGGAACTCGGCGTCGGCTTCGCGTCGTGCCCAGTTTAGGTTTAGCCAGTTGCTCTTAAACTGCCAACCCTCTTGCTTAATGTCGCCCTTATCGTCTTGGATGCGCAACTGCGATTGTTGCAGCGACGCGCTCCCCATATTCAGCCCAATGGCGTAGTCGTAGCGTTTGATGCCCTTCTCGCGCTCCCACGCGGCGATTTGGTTCGCATCCAGCCCGCTCTGCATGCCGAGCATTTTTTGCGCGGAGAATCCCTTACCGATATCCTGATAGTTCGCCTGAATTTGGAGCGCGCCGGCGTTCATCTGGAGTTGCTGCACAACGAACTGCGTGGTCTCAGACGGGGCGATGGACGCGCGGTGCGAGTCGCGCCCGTTCGGCGCCGCGTAGGCGTTGACCGCCTCCCGTGAGCCGATAAAGAAGTAGCCCTGCAGGCTGCTCCCGCTCCCAAAACGCAGAGCGTTTTGCACGCCATACGCGCTGAGACGATACGCCACGCCTTCCTTGGTGGTCTCTGTGACGCCGGGCGTATAGAGCGCACTGAGATTACCGCCTTGCCCAAACGAGAGGGAAAGGATGGGCAGCGCCCCCACCACACTCTCGCGCTTGCCCTTCGGATCATATCGATAGTAGACCTGAATTGTAGAGAGGCGGCTCACAGGCTGCGCGAAGGCGAGGTTGCCTGAGGCGTAGTCGAACCAGTAGTCCAGATCGCGCTGCAAGCGTTTGCCGTCCACATAGACCGATTCCGAGTAGGGGATTACTGGAGCATAGCGGGTCATATAGCCGCCGCGCGTGCCGTTGCCAGGAAGGAGATCGGCAGTCGCTTCGCCAATCACTTTTGAGGCGGTGGGCGTGGCCGATTTCGCCGCGCCGTTCAAATCTAAGAGCGGCACCGCATTCTCTTGCGCCCAACCGCTGAGCGCAAGTCCCAACAGCCCCACCAGCGCGAAGCGTCTCATGCGAACCCTTTATTTCAAATCGACGGTGACAATCGGCACGAAAAAGCGTCGCGCGTTCGAGTCGCGGCGTGTTGTACCAGAAATTTGTTGTCGATCCTCTTCGCGCAGTTGTTGGTTGAGTTGCTGTAGCCAGTTGCTCAGGTCGCGCGTTGCGGTCGTCACGGGGCGCGCAGGTGCACTCACGGTAATCGTTTCGGTCGGAGTGGTGGTCGGGTTCAGCTCACTGGGTTCCGCGACTTCCGTGACGATAACGGGCGGGGTGGATACGGTCTGCGTAAAGCGGGGTGTGGAATCGCTAACCACGATAGCGGTTGACGATGGCTCTGGGATGCTGGGCACGGGGCTGATCCGTGTCTGCGGTACCCAGCGTGGCGACAGCGAGGCGGTGCGATACGACGGTGCAGACTGCAAAACAATCACCAGCGGTGCAAATGGGAAAGACTCCTGAACGGTATTGTGCATCGGCGCGGCAGGAACGGGAATGGTCTCCTGCACCTGCGGTGTGAGGATGCTCGTGAAAGTTTCACGCGCAGGTTGCGGGCGGGGCAGCGTGAGCCAGCCAAGCAAGAGCGCGACGCCCAACGCAGGCGCCAGCACACGCCAGCCGGGAATCAAGCGGCGGGCAAAACGGCGACGGCGCGTTGTGGACGCCAAAATCCGCTCCCGCAAGTAAGGCGGTGGCAACTCCCGTGGCAACCGACGCACGCCCTGACCCACGGCTTGCCACAGTGCCACCGTCGCACGGCACGACTCGCAACGCGACAGGTGCGCCGTCACCGCGTTCTCGTCGAACGGGTTCAGCACCCCGTCCACATAAAGACTTAACTTCTCCTCCCATTCGGGGCAGTGCAGCGTTTTGCCCATAGGTGCGCCTCTATTCTCTTAGACGGCGATACAGTATAATTGTACCGCCTAACGGAGGGATTTTGTGGAAGGGTGTTCGAAAAAGCAGCTTTCACACCGACCACCCAGACCAAACACACAACATCACCCCCACCCAACCCCGAACCAACCCCACCAAGTTCCACAACACAAACACACCCCCCATACCTGCCCCCCTTGCCAATATCCCAACACCACCGCCTTCCCATGCGAGCGTTGCGTCCGTATCTGCTCCCCGCGAAACCAGCGCGTGGGGAAGGTCGCCACATCCCCCACCCAACACCGTCCACGCATAGAGGGGAGCCGCACCTTTGTGATAGAGTAGTGCCTGCCCCTAATCGGTTGAATCTCGCCGTGGCGTAGGGTATAATTAAAGGCGTTGCGGGAGTAGCTCAGGGGTAGAGCATCGGCCTCCCATGCCGAGGGTCGCGGGTTCGAATCCCGTCTCCCGCTCCATTTAAGTTCACAATCGCTCCGACTCTGAACCACCGTTCAGTAAAAACCCGTTCCACGCCCCTTGGCATGCTGTCTTTTTCGCGCGTTTGTATCTTGAAGCGACCATCCGATCACCCCACCCACTACCCCACACGCAGGTGCAAGCATCAGATATGCCCTGACAAGAGTCGGAATTATCATATCCCACGCCCGGTACTGCCACATGTCGGCGTACACTAACAGCAGCGCGTACGCCATCGGAGGAGTCAGGAACATATAAAGCATCGCCGCGATGACCCCCGACTTGATGAAGGCGCTTCGTGCCGACAGGCGTGCCACCCAGCGCGCTGCGATTAATGCTCCCGGACTCACCAACACCATTCCCACTATCGGCGCGATGTTGAACGCGCCCAGCGCGTACCAGCGCGGCAAATCGCGCAGCGTCGGGGGATAACCTTGCACACTCCAAAACACACTGAGCCATAGCGGGAACACTGCCCAGAACAGCACCCCCGCCCCCAGCGTGCGCGCAACAATCCCCAGGAACACGCCTGCCCAACGCCCGACGCGCCCCTTAACGCCCCCGGCCACGCTTGCGCTCCTCCTGCAGGCGGTACAGCTCCATCAGTGCGGAGAACGGGTCTAAGGGGTTGCGCTCTCGTTCGGCGTCTAACTCCGCCAAACGCTCGTTAATGCGCCGGCTGAGTCGTACCGCCGAGTAAATCAGCAGCGCGATTATCCCGAAGCATATGATCACAAAGGGGACATTCATGGCTTGGCGAGTTTCAGCATCGTTGCATGGTGGGCATGACAAAGAGCGATGGCGAGCGCATCCGCAGCGTCATCGGGTTTGGGAACGCTTTCCAGTCCAAGCAAGCGTTGTACCATCGTCTGCACCTGTTTTTTATCGGCGCCGCCATAACCCGTCACCGCTTGTTTGACCTGCAACGGGGTGTATTCGCGCCATTCAACGCCCGCTTCCGCGGCGACCAACAGCGCGATACCCGCCGCACGCGCCACCTGAATCGCCGTGCGTCGGTTCGTGCTGAACAGCAGCTGCTCCGTCGCCAGCGCATCGGGCTGGTATTGCGCCACCAGCGTGCTTAGACCCCGATAGAGCGTCAGTAACCGTTCGTGACCAGGCTGCGTCTTGGGCGTCTCGATCACCCCATACGCCAGCGCACGATAGCGATTGCCCGTCTTCTCCAGCACACCGTAGCCCATCGTCGCTGTGCCCGGGTCAACCCCGAGAATAATCATCTCTATCCTCAATTCAATCGGATAGGGCAGTTTCCTGCAGAGAAGGGGCAAAACGCGATTTAGGTACACTTTCTGCTATGGCACGCGACCCGAAACCGCTCAAAGCGAAGTTAGACGCGATTTGTGAAAAGTTTCGCGGTGTGATGGGCTACAGCCTCTACCACACCCAACATAACCACCGCATCGACTATCGCGGCGATACGATTTTCCCCACCGCCAGCACAATCAAGGTCGCCGTGATGAGTAAGGCAATGGAAGAGATCGACGCAGGACGCCTGGGCTATGCGGACAAACTGCCCATCACCCCCGACGACATTCGCGAAGGCTCTGGATTGCTGCAGTTTTTCAAGGAGAACCAGTCGGTGGAAGTAAAGATGCTGCTCCACCTGATGATTACTGTGAGCGACAACACGGCGACGATAATGTTGGCGCGGCGTCTGGGCACCGTGGAGGTGAACCGTCATCTGGAGCGGCTCGGCTTGCGCAACACGAAACTACTCGCGCTGCACCCCCCCGATGACGCCGAACTCAAAGCCCTGCGCGAGAAATGGGGCATGGGCATGTGTACCCCCAACGAGATGGTGCAGTTGCTGGACGCCATTCGCACGGGGCGCGCCGCCTCACCCGCCGCATGCGAACGGATGCTACGCATCATGAGCCATCAATATTATGATGACCTGATCGGCAGTTCGGTACCCCCGTGGGTGGTGGCATGTCTTAAGTCCGGAGCGGTGAACCGCTCGCGTTCCGATGTGGGGATTGTCTATGCGCCGTCGGGAACTTACATCCTTGCGGTGTATACTAAAGAGAACGAGGACACGCGCTGGACGCCCGACAACGAGGGCGAGGTCGCGATTCGTGAGGTCGCGCGCGAGATATGGCGATTCTACCACCCACGCGACCGATGGCGACCGCCCAAAGGCGCCGAGAAACTCGCCGTGGGCTACGGAGGAGGCTAAGCCATGAGCGCCGCCGACACGATGGAACGCCGAAACGCCAACACACGCTTGCTGATGCTGCTGACCCTCTTCGGGCTAATCACGCTCTTTTTCGCGTTGAACTTTCGCGTCGTGGTGGTGAACGGTCCCTCTATGGAACCGACCTACAAAAACGGCGACCGCTTGCTCATGACCACTGCCTATTGGCTCTTCGGCGAGATTAAAAAAGGGGATGTCGTCGTCGTGATGCGCCCATCAGGGGAGCTGCTTATCAAGCGCGTGGTTGCACTTCCCGGCGATCAAGTGCCCCGCGACTACTGGTCGCCTCTGGTCTACATGATGGGAGGGCGCGTTCCCGAAGGGCATATCTTCGTCGTAGGCGATAACCTGGAACACTCGGAAGACAGTCGTCAGATTGGGGCAATCCCCATGAGGTATGTACTGGGCAAAATCGTCGGCGGCTGGAGGGAGGTGCCGTGACCGACTGGAACGCACTCACAGCGGTGTGGGCAGGGCGACAGATGCGCTTCGTGCCCTCCAAAAACGCACTGAACCTGCCCAACCCGCGCTACGTGGTCGTGCTGATTACCGATGGCGCTGGGCGGTACCTCTTGGCGGACATTCGTGGGCGGGGCTATTGCGCCCCCAGCGGACGCATCGAGCCGAACGAGATGCCCGACGCCGCTGCCCACCGCGAAGCACGCGAAGAGTCAGGAGCAATTCTGAGCGCGTTGTACTACCTGGGCAGTTATCTGTTAGAGCCGTGTAGTGAACAGGAGCCGTTGCCGTGCAGCGCGCCCGTGTTTTTGGCACATACGAAGCGGATTGAGCCACTGCACGCATGCTCGGAATCGCAGGGCATATGCTGGGCGACGATTGCCGAACTCCCCGCGATTTATTACGACTGGTCACCGTTAATTGAGGCGGTATTTCGCTATGCAGAGGAACGGCGCAAAGCTCTCTGGGAACGGCAGGGCGAAAGTTAAGGCGCGCGCGCCGCAGTGGGCATCGTGGGCGGCGGGGCTGACTGGAGTCGGGGTCGCGCTCGCGCCGTGGCTGTCGGGCAGCGTGTATGTGGGGGCGCGTCCCGTTACACCCGACGATACGCTGACCGCCTTGCTCTGGAGCGCCGATATGCCCTTGATGGGGATGTTTTTGGCAAGCCTGCTAATCTTGGCGGGGTTCCTCATCGCCGCATGGAACGCCGAGATGTGGCGGTTGCCCATCGGACGGTTCCTGCTGCCGAGCGTGTTGCTCATTCTCTGGATGGGCGTATCCGCTGCGGTGATGCAATCGGGCTGGGCGGGGCTGCTGCGCGTTGTGCAGTGGCTCGTGGGGCTCATTGCCATGCTCACGATCGTCGCGGTGGTGCGGCGCGGGGTTTCCGCGTGGCTGGTAATCGCACCGATGCTCGTCAGCGCGAGCCTGATTGGGCTACGTGGTTGCACAGAGTATCTCATCAACGCGCTGAGCGGTGTACCGAACTGGCGGGTGTTCGCGACCTTTTTCAATCCGAACTTGCTGGCGGGCTACTTGGCGATGACCGCGCCGCTGACGCTGGGCGCATTGCTGATGCTGGGACGTGAGTTGCCCGAACCGCGTCGCCGAGTGTATACCGCTCTGCTCACGGTAGCGGTGTGGCTACAACTCAGCGCGCTCGCGCTCACCGCCTCGCGACTGGGCATGCTCGCGTTTCTGGGTGCAGGGGGCGTGTTTATGGGGGTGGCAGGCGCGTGGAAACTGCTCGCACGTGATTTCATCCTGCGCCTGATGGTGGTGGGCGTGCTCCTGGTGGGCGTGTTCTGGCTCAGTACCCCCGCCACGCAACGCCTCACACCGCAGGCAGCAACCCAGGATGTCCATTCTGGGGCGTTCCGCATCGAAACATGGAAAGGCACTCTCCGCGCCGCGCTGGCGAACCCGATTATGGGCGTCGGGACAGGCGCGTTCGAATGGCAGTACCCACGCTACGCCCAGGTGGGCTACACCCGCTCCGCCCACAACACCTATTTGGAAATGGCTGCGGAATCGGGACTGCCCGCGTTGCTCTTACTGCTCGCAGCATCGCTTGGCTGGCTGGTGCGCGCCGCGCAACGCGAGCAATCCCCTGACCCCAACCGCCCCGTAACGCGCGTTATGGACTGGCGACCGATTCGGGTGGGCATTCTGGCGGGCGTTGCAGGCGCCGCACTGCATAACGCCGTCGATTCCGACCTGCAGGCGTTCGCGAACCTGCTCACGCTCTGGGCAATCCTGGGATTGGGAATCGCGCTTGCCGTGGACGGCGTATTCACGATACCAATCCGTGCGATTGAACGGCGCGGCACAGCACTGGCAGCAGGGCTAACCGTAGCGGTCGCACTCACCGCGTTCGGACTGGGCGAGTGGTACGCCAATCAAGGACGCTACGAAACACTCGTAACGCATGTGCCCCAAGCGGCGGAGTTCTACAGCCTCGCACGCCGATTCGACTCCACGAACCCCGACTATCTGATGGATGCAGGCGAACTCTACTACGCGCTGGGCAGGCGCGAAACGGCGTTCGAACTGATGACGCGCTCGGTCAAACTCAAGCCGTCGCCGCGCAATCTCTATCGGCTGGGGCTGTATTACGAGCGCGAAGGCGACTTAGAAAAAGCGCGCGCCCAGTACGAAGCCGCGCTGGCGCGTGACCCGCATAGCCTACCGGCGCTCCTCAAACTGGCGCAACTGGCGCAACCCGACCCCAATAATCCGCGACTGAGCGAGCAGGCAAAACGATACTACGAACGCGTCGTTGAGATTAAAAATAGCCCCTACGGACAGATTCGCGCCGTGCCCGAAATCGTGGAGACCGCCTACGGCTTCGCCCACCTTGCGCTGGCGCGACATTACCGCGCCCTGAACGAGACCGTCAAAGCGCAAGGACACTATGAACAGGCGCTGGCAGTGTTCCGCAACTACCGCGAGGTTACCTACCCCTTCAACCTCGCAGGACGCGCGCTGGGCATGTATAACCCCGAACGCGAACGACAAATCCTGAGCGCACATCTGCAAACCCTGAGCGAATTAGCCGCACTCTACGAAGCGCAGGGACGCAACACAGAGGCAGCGGCCCTACGCGAAGAGTATGCCCGCCTGAACACCCCCTAAACGGCTTGACATCCCCGCCAATCCATGCTATAATATAGTTCAGAATACGATTTCTCATTGTGGTATGGACGATCTTATCCGTCCAAGCCACGCACTGCGCAGGGGCATATCGACAATGAGGCGACGCGCGGCGATAGCGACACTGATACTACTGACGCTCTGGGCAGGTTGGGCACAGGAGTCCACCTACCCCGTGCAGTTTCGAGTGGAACTGGAACGCCCCGCCGAAAAGGTTTACCTCGCAGGGAGTTTTAACGAATGGCAACCCCGCGCCACCCCCATGCAACCCGATGCCGAAAAGCGCGTCTGGACACTCACGCTGCAGCTGCCCCCCGGCGCACACCAGTATAAGTTCGTGGTCAACGGAACCGACTGGATAACCGACCCGAAAGCCCCCACCATCGACGACGGCAACGGCAATCTCAACTCCGTGGTGTGGGTGGAGCCAGACGGTTATAGTCGCCCCGCACGCCTCGGCGATGGGCACATCACACGCAGCGGCGTACATCATAACCCCAACGACCTGCGCGACAGAAATCCCGTTCACGGCAAGCTCTACCTGCGTCTGCGCACCCGCAAGGACGATGTCGCGCAGGGGCTGTTGTTCTATCGCCAGAACGGACGCACGCAACGCATTGAGATGACCCCGTTCGTGAGCGATGCGCTCTACACTTACTATCGCGCGGTCATACCCGAAGCGAATCTGGAGTACTGGTTCGAACTACGCGACGGCAACGCACGCCTCCGCCTGCCTGACGGCAACGCTCGATACCGACACCGCATCGGCGACCATCGCTTTGAAGTGCCCGACTGGGCGCAAGATGCGATTTACTACCAAATCATGCCCGACCGCTTCTACAACGCAGACCCGACCAACGACCCCGATGCGAATAAGCCCATCGACTTCACCGGGCGCATCGAAGGCGACGGCTTCTACGGCGGCGACCTGCAGGGCATCTTGAAACAACTGGACTACCTGCGCGACTTGGGCGTGGATACACTGTATCTCACCCCTGTGTTCGCCTCCGTGACGCACCACAACTACGATATCGACGACTACGAGCGCGTCGACCCCGAAATCGGCACCGATGCAGACCTGAAAGCGCTCGCCGACGCCTTGCACCAGCACGGTATGCGCCTCGTGCTGGACGGCGTGTTTAATCATGTGGGCATCTACTTTTTCGCGTTCCAAGACCTGCTGCGCCACCAGGAGAACTCCCCCTTCCGTGATTGGTTCATCGTGGAACGGTTCCCTGTAGCCGTTGAGCCGAACCCGAACTATTGGGCGTGGTGGAACATTCCCTACATGCCGAAACTAAACCACAACAATCCGATTGTGCGCCGCTACTTGCTGGGCGTGATCGAGCGTTGGACGCGCGAGTTGAACTTAGACGGCTGGCGGCTGGATGTGCCCAACGAAGTGCCCGATGTGTTTTGGCGCGAGTTTCGCCCCGTAGTGCGCCGCGCGAACCCGAACGCGCATCATCATCGGGGAGATCTGGGACGACGCAGGGCGCTGGCTGCAAGGGGATATGTTCGACAGCGTGATGAACTATGTATGGCGCGGGGCGGTGTTGGGGTTCGTTGCGCATGGCAACCTGAAACCGTCGCAGTTTGATCAGCGCATGGCGCAGTTGCGCCTCATGTATCCGCGCCAGAGCCTGTACGCGATGTATAACATGCTCAGCAGCCACGACACGCCTCGCTTCCGCCGAGAGTGCGGCGGCGATTTAAGGCGTGTGCGGTTGGGCTTGCTGCTACAGTTCACGGGCATCGGCGCTCCTGCGATTTACTACGGCGATGAAATCGGCATGGACGGCGGCGGCACACCTGATAACCGACGCCCCATGCGCTTTGAACTGACCGACGAAGAGCGCGCCCTACGCGACTATGTCAAGCAACTGATCGCCCTGCGCAAGGCGGAGCCTGCCCTGCGCCGCGGCGAGTGGCAAACGCTTCTGACAGACGACGCGAAAGGCGTGTACGGGTTTGGGCGATACATAGAAGATGCCCTCACCTCCCAGCCCCGTGGGAGAGGGGGAGAGGCGGCTCCCCTCTCCCACGCTGTGAGAGAGGGGCAGGGGGTGAGGGCTAATCCTGTGCTGGTCGTCCTCAACACCTCTGCCCAGCCCCAAACCGTCGAGTTGCCCGTTCTGGGAGACTCCACCCGCTGGCGCATCGCCGTCAGCACCACCGAATTCGGGCAGGCGATTTATCCTGCTGCGAATGGGCGTGTGGCGATTACGCTGCCGCCCCTTGCGGGAACCGTGCTGGTTCCCGACCGTAATCCATCTATAGGAGGTAATGCACAATGAAGGCTCTACAGCGACGCGGCTTCACCTTGATTGAGCTGCTGGTCGTTATCGCGATTATCGCCATCCTCGCGGCGATACTGTTCCCTGTGTTCGCGCAAGCCCGTGAAAAAGCACGGCAGACAGCTTGCTTGAACAATTGCAAGCAGATTGGCTTGGGCGCGCTGATGTACGCCAATGACTACGACAACTATTTCGCCATCTTTGCCTTTGGAGAAGGCTATCAAGCTGCAGCGCGAATACTTCCTTACATCAAGAATCGCGATGTGTTCCGCTGTCCAAGTTGGCCGTTTCCGCGCGGCGCCGTACAGACGGTTCAGCGTCCTGCCTCTAACTTTCCTGGCGAGAATTGGGACAGGATGACCGCTCCTAACCATCCAAGAGTAGGACTCGGCGTCTCAACACGCGGACGCGCTAATGATTTTGACGACATTTATCCCCATCTGGACTACAAAGTGCATGATGACTTAGGGGGCAGAGGCATGTACGGCTACAGCTACGACCCGACGATGATTGACGGTGGTCGTGTGACACGCCCCGCCCGTGCTGTAATGTTTATTGATCTGCCTCCCGCGGTCTACCATTATCCAGAGACTGAGTCGCCAGGATTCTGGGCGCGCCGTCACGGAGCCAACTTCAAGGGGCGTCATAGTGAAGGTTCTGTGGTCATCCACTTGGACGGACACGCAAAGTGGTACCAGCATCGTTTCCTGTATCCCCGAGGGCGCGAAGTTGAATGTACTCAAGACCCATACATCTGGTACTGCTGGGGCTTACTTGGTGGAACGCCGGAGGATCAGTAAAAAGATAATGCGATGCGAGGGCAATCTGTGTTGCCCTCGCATCATGTTTAATAGCAGGCTCCCAGATTGAACATGACCATTAACAAGTCCGCATCATCGACTACACCATCCATGTTTACATCGGCGGCAAGACAGTCTTGATTGATAATAACTGCAGGATCGTCAGAGTCATCGATATTGACAAGGTTCCCTATGCAGAACAATACCGCCAACAGGTCAGCATCGTCTACGCAGCGGTCACCGTTCACATCACTACGTATGATTTCCGATGGAACACCGGTGGAACCGCCCTTTTCATAGAACATGGACAAGGCCGCTGCCGTCCCACCGGATCCACTGACATAGGCTGACAGTTCAGCCGGGGCTCCTGCAGGACCGGTTGATGCGGATATACGCTCTGTAGACCAAGTATGCAAACTGAGAAGGTAGATTCTACCTGAATGCAGGTTCACCCTGTCATCAAACTCTAAGATCCCGCCAGGTTCATATAGTGTACCAGCCCATGAGTAGACTAATACCCTATTGAGAGGATCCGTTATGTCATAAATCAGCACGCTCGTAGTTTGGGAGCCAGTTCTCTCTTGAATTGTACTCCCTCCCTGCAAACCAAAAGCGTATCCTGCGCATCCTACAAGTCGAACGGTTCCCGAATGTGAAACTGTGAAGACGGTCTGAACTTGGGCGTCGTTAGCAGTTTCTCCTACAGCATTTGCTGATCCCCAGTAGCACTCAAGGAATAGGGTTTCACGGTACAAAAAACCTTTCGCGGAATTATGTCTAATCTGAAGTAGGTCAGGTCTACCGTACACAGAGTGCAGCAGGCTATGGTTGACAGCTTTCCCACTATAACTGGTGTAAGCGCACCCCGTGGTCGTATCGTCGCATGGACTGTTTACTGCTGTAAGTCCTGGCGCAGAGAGAACCCAACTGTTGGAATTGACTGGGAAAGCCCCAGACCCTGATGTCCCAGATGATGGCACAGGACATCTTTCAAGACGAACTCCTGGAGCGTGACTGTAAGACACAGAGTAATAGAAGAGTCCACCATCTGCATTTCCGCTATTTATCGAGAAGCAGAGACAAACGGTAGCAACGCATAACAACCGTTTGCTTGCTCCCCCCCCCCGCGTTTCCGCAGGGAAGTGAGATATCGAAGCCCTAAGGACCTCAAATCGTTCATCGCTCTACCTCCTTCTGTGGATTCCCAGTATAATCACCGGGTATCTATATTATATCACACTTTTCTGGATTTGTCAAGAGCTTTCTGAACGATTCTGTGGCAGTCTACACATGGTACTGCTGGGGCTACGAGTGGGGACCGCGTGAGGATCAGTAAAAAACGCACGCGCATGCGAGGGCAAACTTTTTTTGCCCTCGCATTGGTTTTGCAATAGGCTTCCCATTATGGCTAGGGTAGCGTTGGTGTTGGGTGCTGGGTGACGGTGATTGTGTGTTGGGTCCGATTGCGCGGATCGACCTGAACAACCCTGCCAACACCGGCTACTATGTGCTGGACGGGTTGGGTCATGTGCGGGTGCTGGTGAACACTCAAGGCGTGCCGGCCGATCTGTATCACTACGATAGCTGGGGCAATCCCCTGCCGACCGACACGGAGACCACTTCTCGTCTCGCAAACCGCGCGTATGAGGGCATATCAGCAACAGCAAGCCAGCTAAAGCGTGCATGGCAAATAACGCAGTCCCTAAAGAAAGTATCATGGAGTAAGGTCCCCAAGCCTAATGTGCAAGATCCGGAGCTTCGAACGTTGGGGTATACTTGGAAGTGAAGGCAGTGGGCTTGCGTCACGAAAACATAGCGAGCTATTTGGTTGAATCAGTTCCAGAATTTAAGCCCGTCCTCGATAAGCACATCGAGGAATATGGGGAGTTGTTGCCACATGTTCTATTTGGCGAGTTAACATGTTGGACAATAGAGCTTTTCAAGAGATGGCAACAAACAGGAAACCCAAGTGATTATGATACTTTTTTAAGGTTGACGCGATTCATTCAATTGTGTATTGACTCTGACGACGAACGTGTCAACGAACTTGTGCTGTTCTCATTTTTAGAAAATCTTTGGCTGGCGGATAGGTGCTACCAAGATATTCGGTTGCATTTAGGACCAAAACTGCAACATTGGTTGGATAGAATTGAGAGGTGGTGGGTTCAGAAGCAATCGTCATCTTGCTACCGATAGTTTGTGCATAGTCAAGTATTAGGCAATAGAGAGATGAATTCCGAGAATTTTGTAAAGTATTTATCGGCATTTTGCCTCCTCGGATTCACTTGGTGGTTTGTCAGAGTCAAACCCTAACCGAATGGTTGACTCACCAAGTTCGCAACCAAAAAAGTTTTCATCAACTGGGATGCTTTGATTGGCCTTATTGTTCGGCTTGGTTCTCCACTACCCACAAATGACGCAGCCTACTGGGGAATAATAGGAAATGCGATTATTTTCAACTTCTATGATCCTGATGATTTGGTCATCACGTATGCAGCACGCCTAAAAGGCGCCTATCCTGATCCAGGGGCATGTCCGTGGTTCGACATGAACATCCTGATTGAGGCAGGTAGACCTACAACTTCACACGCGGCTATCAAAACAAAAGGTGTTTGAAACAGTCAGGTAGCTCTCTACCTTTTTTGGGTAAAATGGTGGGGGAGAATAAGCACACCGTTGATTCCATAGGCAACAAGATGAAGGCAATCTACTTAGGAGTGGGGCTTCTATGGGTTCTGTTAGCAGGCTGGTTTCTGGCGCCTCTGATTGCCTGGGGACTGGCTTGGGTTCTGCTGACGGGCTTTAGAGGGTACGGTCAAGGGATGCTGCTTCTCAGTATGATTTCAGCAGCTTCGCGATGGCTGTTTCTCGTGGTCGCTGCTTTGTGTTTGCACTCGTTAGCCCAGAATGACAATAGGTTCTCATTCAAGCAGCTTGCATCGTATGCTCTTACCAGTTTAGCGATTTTCACCGTTTTATACTCTGTCAAACTCTGCCTTTGCTTCCGAGCGTGCGTCCTATCTGCTACCACCGATCCTGTAAAGATTGTGTCGTTCGAGGTATTTCCGGACTTCTCGCTTGCGAGCCTTCTCGTAATGGCAAGTTGGCTGGAACTCGTTGTTAAGACTCTCGTGGAACAGGAGCCAGAGGGTGTTCTCTATGTTGTTTACCTTGTGTTAAAGTCTATTTACACTTACTTTATTATAGAACGCGCCGACCGACAACTTAGTTCCTTTGGGGGTTATCTTGATAGATTTACGAGATTGCTTGCAGTCAGTGTGATTGTATTGGCAGGGCTGATAGGTGTTCCCCTCAGTGGCATTGATGAAATCTCTCGTGGCATAGCGAGCTTCTTTATTGCTTACGAGGCGGCTTGGCTGTTGTTTACTGTACCTGTCAGTATATTGGTTATTTTATTATTGAAGTGGCTAAAGAGAACTGGGGTAGAACTCGCGCACGAACAAGCCTAAAATACTTTACGGGTATGATCCCACAACAAAAAAGCCGCTGGTTAATCCTTCGGAGCTACTCGGTCGGGTGTGTTATTATTCAGCGAATCGATCATGGATTACTTGCTTCCGCCTTCCTTAGAGGCTGTTTAAGAATCATTCCTCGCAAGATACCGCATCAACCGCCGTATCCCTGCCAGCCAAATCCAAGCCGCCTCCACCGCACACAACACATCCCAACACCGAGATAAACAAGTACGGGTACGGCATGCCGTACCCCAACAACAACCAACGACGCGGTACGGGTACGGCACGCCGTACCCCAACAACAACCACACCCCAAACGACCCACACAATCCAAACCCACCTCCCACTGCCCCAACAACCATTCCAATAAACCCTCCCGATCATACGCCCTATCCGCTATCACCACCCGCACCGAACGATACCGACCCAACACCCCGTCCAACACTGCATACGCCCCATGCGCATCCGACACATCGGCGCTCGTCACCATCACCCCTAACAAGTTCCCCAGTGAGTCCACCACTCTGTGCCGTTTGCACCCTTTGATTTTCTTGCCACCGTCGTACCCACGCACCCCCCTTTTTGCGTGGTCGGCACACTCTGACTGTCCACCGCCACCGTCTTGGGCTGTCCGCGTCGCTCCCGCCGACGCGACCTTGCCACCAGCGCGTGTTGTACTTGTTCAAACACCCCCAACGCTTGCCAACGACGAAAGTAGTAGTAGACCACCTGCCACGGGGGCAGGTCGCGGGGGAGGTCGCGCCAACGGATGCCGTTGACGAGCCCATAGAGCATCGCACGATACAGGTCGTAGAGGCTGTATCGGCGGGGTGCGCCGATGGGTTTGCGTTTGCGTTTGTAGAGGGCGCGTTTGAGGACGGGTTCGATGATTGCCCCCTGTTGGGGCGTTGGGTCAGACTGGTAGGTAGGTTGGACGCTCATATTGCACTTATACCCTATCTACCTTCCTAAACAGCCTCTAAGGGAAAATTGGAGACAGAAGTCGCCTATAGGAATGGTGTTCGAGTCAATCGAAACACCCCCGGCTCTATCCGTGTTGATGTCGTAAGAGGCAATCCCCAACAACCAAAGGAAACATATGATCTGAAGACAGGAGGTGCGCGGTTGACACCGAAACGGATTGAGCAGATACGACGGCATCTGCCCAAAGGTTGCGAAAATATCCCTATTCGGGAGGTACGACCAAGATGAGAACACGGCAGCTAATGCGTTTAGTCAAGGAACAGGTGCTTCCACATCTACCGGGGTTTCGCACTCATCGGTCTTTCGTTTATTCATCCCCTGTTGGAATGGTTTTACGTGGTTTTGCTTTCACGCCATCTTATATGGATCCAGCCGCTTTCACTGTAGAGGTCTTTGCTCAGCCGTTGTATGTGCCAAACGATTGTGTCTGTTACACCTTTGGAGCTCGGCTGTCGGAGCTCAAATATCATAAGGACATCTGGTGGCGCTTGAGAGAGTTTGATTCTTCTAAAGCAGAACAAGATGTTGTGCAGATGCTACGACACATTCGCGAAGACTTTGATTTCGCTGATGTAGAGCAGGTCTTCGCGAACATACTACAGTTGATTCACGAGGTTGGCTTGCCTTTTATAGAGCGTCTTTCGACACCAGAGGATTTTGTGGTGCGGGGCGCAAAGATTTCGGGAGTGCCTCATGATCCGTATGTACGGGAGGCGATCGCCTATTCAAGGGTGCTGACGGGCGACTATAAAAAAGCTGCGCAGGATATGCGGAAGCTCTACCCTGAGTTGATTCGGGATATGCCTAACTACCCTTGGATGGGACAGATGGCGGAGCGTGTCAATCGGATGATGTCGTTGCTGGAGCAGTCATCGGAGGCGGCAGTGCAGCAACTGTATGAATGGCACCAGTTTACTTTGACCCAGCTGCGCCTGGAGAAGGAGATTTGAAGCGCAGGCAACGGCTATAGAGATGACAAGCATATGCCATCAGCCAACACACCATATGTAGGACAGGACTATAGGCTTACACCATGTCGGCGCCCGGGAGTATGACCCCCGCACAGGCAGGTGGTTGCAGAGAGACCCGATCGACGCGGCTTCAGGCGACCCGAACCTGTATCGATATGCAAGGAATGTCCGATAAATGGGGTAGATCCTACGGGAACGAAGCCACCGTGTATAAAGACACTTGTCTTCACTGGAGACAAGTTGAAGTTCTACGATGAAAAAGGCAATTTGGTTGAGCAGGTATCTGCTTACAGCGGGAAGCCCGAAGCAACACCTGCAGATCAGGCAAGAAAGGGCTACGGCCCTATCCCTGAGGGGACTTACTGGATTGACCCTAAGACCGTGCAATCAGCCACTGTCAATCCGTTCCTGTGGAGTAAGCCTGAATACTTTGCACCCTCAGCTTCGTGAGGGGTGGTATCGGATCCTCTCGGATCCGCGCTTGAGGTACTACCCCTGAGACATCTAAATGCACAGGTACAATTACAAAGTTCTGGAAGGGTAGACACATGCATCGTTGGGTACACGCAGGACGCTCGATTCTCCAGCGCCTTACGCCACTCCTTCTATGGAGTGCATACGGACTCGGATTATTGCTTGGTATGGTATATGGCTCCAAGCTGCTGGGGTTGGATCTATTTGTGGTGACGCGGCACTCACTCCCCCCTCCTTGGCGTTGGCTCCCTTTAGGGTTCAAGAACTATGTCGTTATTTACAATACGCTCCATTTCTCCCTTATCGCGGTGTTAGGCATTGTGTATTGGAGCGTTCCTATATGGCGTCGTGTGTTGCTAAAAGTTTGCGTGTTAGCAGGAAGTGCTGCAGCAGTCAGCTTGATGGTGGTAGAAGGGCTTGGCGTTCGTGAAGGTCCACGCGCTATGGGAGTGGAGCTCGTCTTCTATGCGGGTTTAGCCTTCGCTGCCATTGTAGTGGTAGAGATTTTGGTATACTTTGTAGCGTTGGTTTTACTGATGTGGCTGCTGAGATCACTTTTCTATAAGATTTCGAGGCAAATAACACAGCGTCCTTCTCGGGGGTAAAGTTGTGGCGAGGGACTCGGATGCTACGCGCTCTATGGAACCGATGGCGCTATCGGCGAGAGTTATCCCCTGTTGAGCAGTGGGTCATCAACGAGGCGATGCGGCACCTACCTGAAACGGCACGAGCCATCTTGGCTCAGCAAACGACCTGCTGGCAAAGCATCTATCGGGACTTTGCAGTAGGAGAGGTGCTACTTTATCGTTGTCAGAATCGCGAGATCCATGCCTTTCCCAACCGCCAGCTGGAACTGAAGTGGCTCACGCTCCAGCTACACTCGGCGGATGGCTCCCAAGGGCGTGTACGCCTTTACTTAGTGCGTGGCTATCTGTTTAGTATGCATTTTACACCGCCTGATCTGTTGCGAGCCGCCCCAGAACAACTCACTGCGGAACGCGTGCAGTTCCACGCGGATGCCTTAGAGCTGCGTGAGCAAGAGAGGATACCCCCTTCACAGGTTCATGCGCCAATAGTGCTTCCCGACTGGCTTGTCCAGCTGGGACAGGTCTATCCGCTTACCGAGGTTAGCGCGCCGCTGGAGGCGTCGTTTCGTCGCAAGCGACTGTCGGAGATGCAAACACGCTTGCCTGAGGATTATTGGGCGTTGTTAGAGGTCTGTGATGGTTTTCGCATAGGCAGGATTGCCGTGTTGGGACTGGCTGAGATTTATTCGGTAGCGTTGTCGGACGGCGAGTATTGGGTGATGGCTACAGATGGGGAGCGCTATTTGGTCGTCAAAGATGAGGACAGCGAGGGAACGGTTTATTACTTGCATTATGAGTCTCTCAGTCCTCAGATATCGTTTGTCTGTTTTGCGGATGCGTTAGGCTATCTGCTTTCCCAAGTTGCAAAAGGTTCCGCCACGAGCTGGTGAATCAACGCTTCCGCTGTGGTAGAATCCTACCGTTGCATCACTATCGATGACGATTGAAAGAAGCCGAAGGATGAATCGACGGAGGCTGAATGTAGAGCGGTGTGAGGCTAAACGGATGCACGAACTCTTTTTGTTGCCATCGTCGCCATGCGACATGGGCAACGCCTTCAGGTGACGGGGATTCAATCCTCTTCCAGTGCGCCCCGGTTAAATGCGGCGCAATCCATAGGCGGGCACGCTCGACGCCGATGGCTTGCAAAGGCTCTGTCGGCGGCGTATGCTGCACCAGCCACGCCTCGACTTCACCTTGCACGACGAACGCTGGCTCGCAGAGAGGGGTCGGAACCGCATCATGCATAGGGAGCAGCCACTGGAGATAGAGCGCATCGCGTCGGGCAGGTAACGCCACCAGCGTAGGGATCCCCTCAGCCATCTCGGCAGCGCACGCTTCGAAGGCACTCACGGCTATTAAGGGCTTATCGAGCGCGTGTGTCCAACTTTTCGCCATCGTCACGCCGATTTTGAGCGCGGTGAATGCGCCTGGTCCAACATCTACGGCGATTGCGTTCACCTGGGCCAGTTGGAGTCGCTGTCGCTCCAGAAGCCATTCCGTCGCGTGCAGCAAGTTCCCCGACAGGTTCATCCCATGCACGAGGCGCACGCTGCCGAGTAATGCGCCCTCCTGCATGAGGGCGATGCCGCTGACCGTACCAGTGGCTTCAAGAGCAAGGAGCGTCGTTTGAGCCATTTGTTGGAGCGCATTTTACCCCAATTGCTCTTCATGGGTTCATCGTTTCACGGGGGGCGTGTTGTGAGGGGGAGCCTCTGCAGAGAATGGTTTCATCACCCGAAATTCTCTGTGAGCATGCGACGCTTTCGATTTCGCTTGGAACGGGTGTTGCGCTATCGTGAGACGCGCGAGGGGATTGCCTATCGCGCCCTGCAGGAGGCAGTACAGCAGCGCGTGCAAATGCAGGAACAGATTCGTGCGCTTACCGAGCAGATGCGTCAGCTTGCCAGCGCGGCGCTTCACCCCGACGAATGGGCGCCGCGAGAACGCACCTTAGAGGCGATGGCGACGCGCCTGCAACGCTTACAGGATACGCTGTCCCTCCTACAGGAGCAAGAGGCGCACGCCCGCGAAGTCTACTTACAGGCGCGGCGGGAACGCGAGGCACTTACCCAGCTGCGCATCCGCGCTTATGAACACTACCAGCAAGAACTCCAACGCCTGATCCAAAACGAGATCGACGAGGCAGCGGTTTATGCGTATCAGCGACGCCTTTCAGAGGACTCTACAACGAGTACAGGAGATTGAGGCTCGCGTGCGCGAGCTCCGGGGCAGTTCGGCGCCGCCGAGCACGTCCGATACAGCCTTCGTGGCGCCCGTGGGATTCCCTGTGGGTGGCACGCCACCGCCGGGGATGCAAATCCAGCCGCGCGTGCAAGCGTGGGAACCTGTGGTCGCCCCTATCGCCGCGCGTTATAATTTGGACACGGAGCTTATTCTGCGCGTGATTGAGGCGGAGTCGGGAGGCGACCCACGTGCTGTATCACCCAAAGGTGCGATGGGGCTGATGCAGCTGATGCCCGATACTGCCCGCGCCTTGGGGGTAAACGACCCCTTTGACCCTGTGCAAAACATCGAGGGCGGCGTGCGGTATCTGAGCCATCTCATCCAGCGATTTGGGGATGTGCGTCTCGCGCTGGCGGCATATAACGCCGGACCTACCAATGTGCAACGCTACGGGGGTGTGCCGCCGTTCCCAGAAACGCAACGCTACCTCAAAAAGATTATCGGGTAATCAACTCGGTATAATCCCTCTATGGCGCGCAGCGACACCGCTTGGAAACTCTTCCTGGAACAACCAGACTATCTACGCTCCATCATCCGCCGTGCTGACCCGATACTGTATGAACTCATCGACTGGCAACGCGGCGTGGAGTATCTGGACAATGAACTGCAACAAATCGCCCCCCAAAGCGTCACGGGGCGTCAGATTGTTGATAAGTTGGTGCGCGTTTTCTTGGCGGATGGCGCCGAGCAGTGGGTGCTGGTGCATATAGAGGTTCAGTCGCAGCCTAATCCGCTTTTTGCGGAGCGGATGTACGCCTACAACGCGACGGCTTGGCTGCGGTATCGTCAGCAGGTGTTGAGCCTTGCGATTTTAGCGGATACACGCCGCCACTGGCGTCCGACGCGCTACGAACGCGCTTTGGGGAACCATAGGCTGTTGTTTGAGTTTGTGTCGTTGAAGTTGATGGATTTGGATGAGGGCGATTTGTTGGCGGATCCCGAGCCTGCGGCGTTGGTGATATTGGCGTTCAAGCGTGCTGGAGAGACGAAGCGCAACGCCGAGTTGCGTCTTCAGGCGCGTTTGGAGTTGTTGCGTTTGACAGTGGAGCGAGGGTATAATGAGGAACAGACGACGAACCTGTTGGGGTTTTTGGAGTGGATTATGGATCTGCCGAAGTTGTTGGAGCGCGAGTACGAGCGCGCGATTGAGGAGTACAAACGCGAGACGGGGGTCAAGATAGTGCCTCGTATTGTGGAGATGACGCTGCGCGAGGGGCTGGAGCAGGGCATTCAACAAGGCATTCAGCAGGGCATTCAGCAGGGCATTCAGCAGGGCATTCAGCAGGGCATTCAGCAGGGCATTCAGCAAGGCATTCAGCAGGGCATTCAACAAGGCATTCAACAAGGTGCCCAGCAGTCCCTAATCCGTTTGCTGTCTCATCTGTTTGGGCGCGTGCCTCGCGATGTTATAAGGACGATTCGTGGGATTCAGGATGTTGAGCAGTTGATGGCGCTTCAGGCAGTAGCGTTGGAGTGTGGGTCTATGTCTGTTTTTCGGGAGCGTCTCAAGGAGGTGCTTGAGTCGGCGCCGCAGCAGGAGCCGTCTTCCAACGGTCAGTCGTAGTGTGATTGGAGCGAGCCGCTTCAACGGCTTGAGGGCAGGTGTTGTTTAAATCTTACCGTAGCATTGCCCGTTGAGAGCGCGAGGGAGATTGAAACAACGGCTTCAGTTGCGCTACTCGTGC
This sequence comes from Fimbriimonadales bacterium, assembly GCA_026003075.1. Taxonomy (GTDB): domain Bacteria; phylum Armatimonadota; class Fimbriimonadia; order Fimbriimonadales; family GBS-DC; genus GBS-DC. Next base: position 202,454 of record BPGO01000004.1, read on the forward strand.
GTCATAGGCTGCACTGTCGTCGTAGACTACCAGCAGGTTTGTGAGTTTGCGTCGGGGCAACACCTTCACTTGGCGGCGGTAGTAGAGGCAGCTCGATCCGCCGCCATCCAATGCAATTGCGTCGGTTGCACCCAGCGTGCGTAGAACCCACGCTAAACGGCGCAACGAGATAGGGCGCTCCACCACCACCATCAGCAATTTATTCTGTTTCGTGACACCGACTGCCACGCGCTGGCTGTTGGCATAGACGCGCCTGTCGCGAAAGCCTTCGCCTTGGGGATAGAGCGAAACCTTCCCCCTTTGCAGCAAGCGCGGTCCCGCCCCCAACACCAAGCGATAGTCGCTCCAGTCGCGCTGGCGATGGAGTTGCTGCCGAATGAAGCGCACCTGATTGTCGTAGGTGATGCAGAGCGCGGTGCCGACGCCGCCGAAATGCACACGCTCGCCCTCAATTACAATATCTCCCACGGGCAGCTTCGTGCTGGTGCTGAAATAAGTTCCTGTAATTGCGGCTGTAGGACGCGAACGTGCCAGTAGCTCCCAAATCGATTCGTCCCTGCCCAACCGCCGCGCTGTGACGACGCTCACCCGCACATTGGGGTTGTTCAGGTCAGCGACGACATAGCGCACAGGCACACCCCCTACCTTGCGATACAGCAGTTTTACCGATTCGCCTGACATCGGTTGCGGTTTTGGGAGCGTGGCGGCATGCGCCGATAGAAAACTCGGCTCCTGCCAGTAGCCCTGATAGATTAGCGAACCCAAGAGACACAGCAGTAGAATCCCCAATCGCAATGGACCCACCTACCTGTTTGGACGGCGCAGAGTGTCGCAAGGTTGCGGCAATCGCCTACTTCTATATACGCAAGTTTTGGGGATTTCCTGCCTGCGAATTCTACGAGTTTGCACCACCAAGGTATACTCTAAGCGTATCGACTCTTTGTTTCTACGGACTATGGAGGTAACCCTATGGCTTATCGTGATTTTCAAGAGTTTCTGCTACGCCTTGAGCAAGAGAACGAACTCAAGCGCATTCACTATCCGTTAGACCCCTACCTTGAGATTACCGAGGTCGCCGATCGAGTGATGAAGTCGGGAGGACCTGCCCTGCTGGTTGAGCGTCCCAAAGGCTACGACATTGCGGTCGCCATTAACACGATGGGTTCCAAGCGGAGGATGAGCCTAGCGCTGGGCGTGGACGATTATGAAACGATTGCCCAAGAAATCGCAGCACTCACCCAACCAGAGCTACCGCAGATGGAAGGCGGGCTACTGGGCAAGCTGCGCGCGCTGCCCGAAGTGATGCCCCAGCTCGGCAGGCTGTTGCAAGTCGCCCGCAGTGCGCCGCCAATCACGGTCAAAGAGGGCATCTCGCAAGAGGTGGTCAAAACCGGCGATCAGATAGACCTGTTTGAGTTCCCTATCCTGCATTGCTGGCCTCAGGATGGGGGACGCTATATCACGCTGCCGCTCGTGTTCACGCACGACCCCAACACAGGCAAGCGGAATGTGGGGATGTATCGGATTCAGGTATTAGACAAGCGCACCACAGCGATGCACTGGCAAATTCACAAAGTGGGCGCAGAGCATTACCAGCACGCAGAGCAGCAGGGCGAACCGATTCAGGTCGCGGTCGTGCTGGGCGACGACCCCGCCCTTACCTTCAGCGCGATCGCCCCCTTGCCGCCCGCCATCGACGAGCTGATGTTCGCAGGATTCCTGCGCAAGAAACCCGTGGAACTCGTTCCTGCCAAGACCGTCGATCTCAAAGTGCCCGCCAACGCCGAGATTGTCATCGAAGGCTATATTAACCCTGGCGAGCGGTGCTTAGAAGGCCCCTTCGGCGACCACACAGGCTACTACAGCCTTGCGGACTATTACCCTGTGTTCCATGTAACGGCGATCACCCACCGCCGCAAGCCTGTATATCCTGCGACCATCGTCGGCATCCCGCCGATGGAGGATGGCTGGATGGGCAAGGCGGTAGAGCGAATCTTTCTGCCACTGGTGCGCCTTACCGTACCCGAAATCGTCGATATGAACCTGCCGGTGGAAGGGGTGTTCCACAACTTCTGCTTCGTCAGCATTCGCAAGCGCTATCCGGGGCACGCCTTCAAAGTGATGAACGCCCTCTGGGGGTTGGGGCAGCTGATGTTCAGTAAATTCATCGTGGTGTTCGATGAAGAGGTGAATGTGCATGACCTCGGCGAGGTCATCTGGCGGCTCGGCGCGAATGTAGACCCCGAGCGCGACACGCTGATTGTCAAGGGACCCGTCGATGTGCTGGATCATGCCAGCCCGTATGTGGGCTACGGCAGCAAAATCGGCTTCGACGCCACGACCAAGTGGAAAGAGGAGGGCTTCACCCGCGAGTGGCCCGAGGTGATCCGCATGGCGCCCGAAGTGAAAGCGAAAATCGACGCCATTTGGGATCAGTTGGGACTTTAGTTGCGGTAAGGTACAATTGCGGCGCGACACACGGGGCTTGTGAGGGAGGAAGCGTATGACGCTCGCGGAGTTCAAGGCAAGTTTGTCGGGCGAGGCGCCGCCCGCGCTCACCCCACCGCTGCTGGGGTTGTGGTACGACGCGCGCGGCGACTGGGATAAGGCGCATCAAACCGTTCAAAATGACAACTCGCCCGAGAGCGCATGGGTTCACGCCTACCTGCACCGCAAGGAGGGCGACCTCAGCAACGCGCACTACTGGTACCGGCGCGCGGGCAAGCCACCCTACAACGGCTCGCTGGAGAGCGAGTGGGAGCAGATCGCGGCGGCGCTGCTGGAGTAGTGTTCGGGGCGAACGCAACGACGCAGAGAGCGCAAGGCTTTAAACAGGGAATCCACTGTGTTTGCTCGCTGCGGACCCGATACATTTCGTTTGGTTCATAGTAATCCAGGTCGATGGCAAGTTCGTCAAGGAAATCCCAGATGCTTCGCTCACTCGGTGCGCCCTCCTCTTTCACACTCCTTGTGACTATTCTCATCAGAAGCGACCTCCATTCTAACCGAGCACGCTCAACCGAAGGTACAGAAAGATAACATGCCAGCCACCCGGATGGAATACGAAGGATACACCCAAGAGCGCATAAGTAGTGTCTGTATCTCTACAAATATATAGGGTAATAAAAAAGACAGTATGATACATGCCCACCCAATAAGCAGGAGACGGTTGAAACTTCTGAGGAAGTGGGGGGCGTTTCAGTAGTCGCCAGCAAAGTAATTGCCCGTTGCTGCCAATATCCTACTAACACAGCAGTAACGGCTACACAAACAGCGCAAGCAATCCAATAGATTAGGAACTCAAGCATAGCGATTCCTCCTATTGGCACTACAGGTACGATCGATTCGGAAAACCTCCGTACTGTATATTTGGCTTTCGTTCTTCACATCCCTTTGCAACCAATCAATTTTTTATGGTCTTTAGCGGGTGCATAAGCCGTTGTCCATATTCGTTGGGGCGCACTTTCGCGGCGCGTGTATTCGTTGGACCAAGATTATACTCCGTAAGAATGACAGCCATCTCCCGCGCAGTGAGATGACCAGAACGACCTGGATATCGATTAGGGCGGTTAATGAGTTCTCTGAGTTTCACTGCAGCAAGGACAAGCTGCAGATATATGTCTGCGTTGTACCTAAGTATAAACTGGGAACGCCCCTCACGAGTGTTGCAGCCTTGTATCTTGCTGGGGTCTAAAATGATTTCGCCCATCCTACCACCATAGGTTTCGTTATAGACAACACCTGCAAGGAGTTCGGCAGGAATGCCAACAACATCAGCCACCTGTTTTATCAACTTTCTATACCTACAAACTATATTTCTTGCGTACGCAGCGTCTGACCCTTCGGGATCAACTTGGTTCACAGGATCATTCCCTGCATACCGATAGAGGTTCGGGTCGCCTGAAGCGGCGTCGATTGGGATTCTCTGCAGCCACCGTGCCGTGCGGGGGGCGTACTCCCGTGCGCCGACATGGTACAAGCCGGTCGCTGAGATGTATTCGTACCCGTACGCCCCGTTCCAGTGGAAGGGCTGCTTACTTCAGATCCTTCACAATTCGCCCACTAATGCAACCTATGAGCCCAGAGGAAACCAGAACCAGCTAGAGACTTTCATCAGTCCAATCCCAGAAAGAAAAACTCACTCCTGTAGCTCGCATCCGCGCTAACATGCGGTCTTTTGCCCCGAGAGGACAGTGCAAAATGGTATGAAACGGAACGGGTGGTTGACGACTTGCCCACTCCTCTGCAGCTGTCTGTAAGACTTTAATCAAAGTTCTAAAATCTTCCTCAGAATCGGCTAATAATTGATCGCTATTCAAGAACACCAGAATATAACCCTTTGCAGGGAGCCAATCTGCCAAATCTGCTAAACACTCATCCAAAGCATCCCAGTTATGCCCAAAGTATGGTGGAAATTCCAAAACCTTTGCAAACTCTCTCAAGCAGGACTGTTTCGTTGAGCACCTACGCCCCTGTAAAGTATGAATCACGAACTGAGGGAAAGTCCCTTGATCACGAAATTGGTACGCAAACCACTCGGTGATTGTTTGATACTGGCAAATCACCAAGTGGAGCCAGGGAGGCGAGGCACTTATCAACATCTTAACAAAGCTTTCGCAAGCCATGCCAACATCACCTGCCATTCACTTCTTGATCTCTATGAAGGTTTCGTAGTGATCGGGAGTATACCATGCGCGTCCCGTGTTTATATCCACCACAATACGCTCAGTCCCACGATTTTGCCCCTTTACATAAGGGTGAATATCATACTCGCGATAATTCCCACAAGCAGGTAGCTTGCCTTCCCTGTTCTGAAAAACTCTACCCCCTTTATAGCCCCGAGGGGGAGCCCAGTTGTGGGTCTTTAGGTACTCTAATGTTTCTTTAGCCTCTTCAGGAACTTTAGGGCGAGCAGATGGCTTAGACTTATTCTTCCTGTCCGCCTGTTTCTTCCCCTGTTCCTGCAGGGCGTTCTTCGCTTCCCGTTTCGCAACCTGCTCTGCCCCTTCCTCCGCCACCTCCTGAACCACTTTCTTGCCCAAACGCGCCGCTTTGAGCGCATCGCCTCCAGGCAACACGCCTGCTGCTGAAATCGCCGCGTTCGTCCAGTCGCCTTCTAATGCGTATAGCCCTGCGTTTACTAAGTCAGCGACTTCGCCTACCCCTGGAATGAACCCCGCCACATCCAGCCAGTCGCGCCAGCCCCACTCGGCGCCGTCGGGGTCTACTTGGTTGATGGGATCATTCCCGCAATACCGATAGAGGTTCGGGTCGCCTGAAGCCGCATCAATCGGGTCGCGCTGGAGCCACCGTGCCGTGCGGGGGTCGTACTCCTAACCCCCAATCGCACAAACCCTCGAATACACCCCCTCACCGCAAGCGACGCAACCCACGACCTACCAAACGCACAGGCTTAGCGCCCCACCCCGCACGCAACTCACCACCCCCCAACCACCAACGCGCTGCACCTACCGTCACCACCGTATACTCGTCCAACGCATCCCCACGACGACCCGAACGCGCCGACACATCCGACGCACGACGCGCTGACCACACATCCGCCCAGCCATCCCACCAACGATACAAATCCTCAAACACACGCAACTCCGCATCCTGCCACCCATACGGCAAATACCAACCCCCACGCAACAACACCGAACCCACCTGCGCCCCCAACTCCAAACGACCATACCACGCCTGACCCACCGCATCCAAACTCCCCAACTCCATAAACTCCCCCAAACCACCACTCGACAACTCGCCCTCCACCTCCGCAAAGCGCACCCGATCCCGCCACTGCGGACACGACAAATAGACCGCCAACTTCAAAGTCGCCTCCGCCTCCGCCTCCGACAACTCCCAAGGCACTTTCTCCACATCCGAAACCCCACGCAACTGATACACACGCGTCCGAATCCGATCCTCACCAGGCAACCATAACTGCCAAAACACAAATCCATAAGCCCCTTGACCCAACACCGCCTCCAGCCACTCCCGCTGCTCCGAAACCGTCGCATAAAAAATCATCCCCAACGGAACCTGCGCCCGCGGCGCGTCCGTGTCCAACTCCAACTCGTAAAAATCGATGCCCGTTATCCGAGCGCGTTTGATCGCCTGCACCACATCGTCGCGAAAGACCAAATGAGTATGCGTCGGGTCGGGCGCGATAAACAGACGCGCCTCCGCAGGAAACCGAGCGCGAAAGAGCCGCGCCACCCAGGTACGCCGAATATATTTGTGATCCAGACAATCGTAGCTTTTCAAAAAATGCGGGATATAGTAGACCCCCAACTCCCGCCCGCTCTGGAGCCCACGCATCTGCACCGGAAGAAACTCTATCTCATCCGACCCCACAAGCGTCTCCAACAACGCCTTGAAGCGCGGCGAAACCACGGGGTAAAGATCAAAAGTAAAGGTATCGCAATCGCTCCAATCGTCCACATCTTCTATCCACTCCTCGTCAAAAACGGCTGTGGCTGCGGAAGACCACTCCTTGGGGGAAAAGGGGCGCGGCTTATAGAGACGTTTTTTCAGCGCCGATTTATCCTCAAACGGGATACCTTCAAATTTTTCAATGAATCCAGTGTCCTCTGCAAGGGTGCATGTCCAGTATTTCATAGTATTCCACCTCCTCTACTTAGGATACCCAACGGGCATCTCCCATTTCTTATTTTCGCAGGCGGGGCGTACTCCCGTGCGCCGACATGGTACAAACCCGTCGCAGCGAAGCCGTTCCATTTGTAGCCGAGTGCAGCGTTTCGCAGGAAAAGTTGCCCTCAAACAGATCCCATATTCTGAACGCCCCCTGCGTTGACGACTAAAGGCTGCAGATCGCCTCTGAAAGAGGTATTCACGGCTCCTCTTCGCTAAACAAAGCAAAGTCATAAGCTATCCAATGATAAATACTTGGGTATGTTGATACCTCTGGCAGTTCCTTCGAGGAACCAAACCAATCCAGTTCATAGAGAGTGTCTTCACCCGAACACACGACGAGCTCCGCAGCCTGCTCCTCGCCTACCCATCCAATCCGATAACAGTTTGGACGCCAGCGAGTAGGTTCTGGGCGTCCAGGGAACAAAACCGACCCATCGAGCAGGACAATCTCCGCGTATTCTTCTGCTAACTGGCGTACCGTCGTGGGCAGCGAGTGTATTAGGTCAGGAGGTAACGGTACTGCGGGTTTCGCTTCGAGTACCCACTCCGAGAGGAGGGCTTGCTTCGCCTGAGCGCGCGCTTCGTCAAGAGGCAATTGGCGTATCTTTTGCCTCAGCTGCTCAAAGCGTTGGCGTTGCTCATCAACACTGTCCCAGTAGTTTCGCCACACAACTATCAGGCGCCGTCCTATCCACCAGACGCCTATCAGCCCTAAAATGATAGCTACACCAATCATCCACAGTTCTAGCTCACTCTGAACATTCATTTTCTATGTCGCGCCGTAAATTATTCATAGTGCGCAGCGTTATTGTGTATCGATTGGTATTATAACGTAGTAGTTTTTCCTGCTGCCTCATACGCCGATGTCGTTGGAGATGCGTTGTGCGATCTAAAACCTCCAGATTCCAGCGTCCAGAGTGGATGGAAGGAGGCAATCCACCCAGCGGGAAGAGAGTGCCCTCGCCTCCAGGGTGCCCGCTCAGTGGGTTAACATGATGGACAAACTTTCCAGGTAGCCTTAGTTGGCGTATGAAACGCAGCGATTCTTGTCGGATTAAATCGCGCCCTTTTTTGCGCGCCAAATGTATGAGTGCTTTGGAACCGCCCGTCAAGACAATTTCAGCGCCCACCTCAGTGTATTCCCCCACACGGTAGGCAAGGCTTGTCTTGTCAATGACTTCATTGGAACCTAACCATTCGCGCACCCGATCCGTAAGACCGAAGGTTAGTGAGTCGCCCACGCCAGCAAAGAAATTAGCCGTAACATCCAGCCAATCCAGCCCCGATGGGTCTATCCCGTTTATCGGATCATTCCCTGCATACCGATACAGGTTCGGGTCGCCTGAAGCGGCGT
>BPGO01000005.1 GCA_026003075.1 Fimbriimonadales bacterium
CCAACAAGGTCCTCAAGATAGAGGAGAGTGGCAATATTGTGATGGAGTCTGCCGCCGGGGAGATGCTTATCAAATTCGGCGATCAAGAGATGCCCCAGCCCGCGCCGCCCGCGTCTAAAATCACCTACAAGCCCAACGGTGCTGTTGAAAAGGTAGAATCGGCGCAAGGCGGTCTCCCCACCAACAATTTCAGCGCTGCGTTCCCCGATAAGCCCGTCAAAGTGGGCGACAAATGGAGCCACACCATTAAGGGGCAGAATGGTGCACCCGACATTGTGAACACCCTCGAACTGGTGGGTGTGGAAAAAGTCGGGGATACCGAGGTCCTGAAAATCAAGGTCTCCCTCCGCACCGCCGACACGAAAGAGGGCGAAGGCTTCTCTGGAGACGGCTATAACTGGATCGATCCCAAAACGGGGATGCTGGTTAAATCCGAAATCAGCGTCAAGGGACTTCCCGCAGAAGGTGCGCCGATGCCACTCAACGGCACGATCAAAATGGAGCGCATGAACTAATCCGTCTCGCACCCATGAACCGAATCCCCCTTCCCACTTCTTGCAGGGAAGGGGGGATTCGGTAGAATTACTGCTATGCTGGACTACCGACTCCTGCGCAGTGAACCCGACCTTGTACGCGATGCGCTCCTGAAACGCGGCTACGAAACGGAGATTCTTGACGCATGGCTCGCTTTAGATGCTCGCTGGCGCGAGCTGACCACGCAGGTGGAAACCCTGACCGCCGAGCAGAACCGTGTGTCCAAAGAGATTCCCCAGCGTAAGAAGGCAGGCGAAGACACGGAGCCGCTTTTGGCGCAGTTGCGCGCACTGAAAGCGCAGATCGAACAACTGGAAAGCGAAAAGCGTGCCGTTGAGCAGGAACGCGAAGCGAAACTGTTGCTGTTCCCCAACATTCCCCACCCGACGACGCCCGTCGGCAAGGACGCGAGCGACAATGTGGAAGTGCGCCGCGGAGGGCAACCGCACCCGGTGCCCTTCGAGCCGAAACCGCACTGGGAGCTCGCCGAATCGCTGGGGCTGATTGACTTCGAGCGCGGCGCTAAGGTTGGGGGCAGTGGTTTCCACTTCTACACTGGCTTGGGCGCACGGCTGGAACGCGCGTTGATCAACTTTATGTTAGACCTCCACACGCGCGAGCACGGCTACACGGAAATCTTCCCGCCGTTTCTGGTGCGTCCCGAAATCATGGTAGGCACGGGGCAGCTGCCGAAGTTCGAAGAGGAGATGTACCGCTGCGCAGACGACCCGTTGTATCTAATCCCAACCGCCGAGGTGCCCGTGACGAACCTCTATCGCGAGGAGATTCTGAGCGCGGATCAGTTGCCGATTTACTTGGCGGCGTATTCGCCCTGTTTTCGGCGCGAGGCAGGCGCGGCAGGCAAAGCCACGCGCGGCTTGCTGCGCCTGCACCAGTTCAACAAGGTGGAGTTGGTGAAGTTCACAACGCCTGAAACCTCCTACGACGAACACGAGAAACTACTGCGTGACGCCGAGACCGTGCTGCAACGGCTGGAGTTGCCCTATCGCATCGTCGCGCTGTGTACGGGCGACTTGGGCTTTGCCGCCGCGAAGTGCTACGACCTTGAGGTCTGGTCGCCGGGCGTGCAGATGTGGTTGGAGGTGTCGTCGTGCAGTAATTTTGAGGCGTTTCAGGCACGCCGTGCCAACATCCGCTATCGCCCCGAGCCGACCGCCAAGCCTGAATTTGTGCATACCCTGAACGCTTCGGGGGTGGCCACGCCGCGCCTAATGGCGGCGATTCTGGAGAACTATCAGCAGGAAGACGGCAGTGTGGTGGTTCCCGACGCGTTGCGCCCGTATATGGACGGCGTGAGCGTGCTGAAGCCCTGAAATGCGCTGGCTCCTCTGGTTGTGTATTCTGGCAGCCCTGATTGACCTGCGGGCGTTCGGCTTGACCGACTTGGACGAGGGCTTCTACGCTTCCGTCGCGTGGGAGATGCGTCAGTCGGGCGATTGGTTCACGCCGACTTTTCTGAATCAGCCATGGTTCGAGAAACCGCCCCTACTCTATTGGCTGATGGGGGTCAGCATGCGCGTCTTTGGAGAGAATGAGTTCGCCCTGCGTCTGCCTTCCGTGCTGTTTTACGCGCTCACGATTGGGCTACTGGCGTGGTGGGGCAATCGGCGATTGGGGCAGGGCGCAGGGAGTTGGGGGGCGTTGCTTTTCGCCGTTGCCCCGCTGAGCCTGATACTCGCACGCCTCGCGATTACCGACATGGCGCTGACCTTTTTCCTAACGCTCGCTGTGATTGCGCTGTGGGAAGCGCGTGGGCTGGGATGGAGCCTGCTGGGCGGTATTGCGCTCGGTCTCGCCGTTCTCACCAAGGGTCCTTTTGGGCTGGGGTTGGTGGGGTTGCTCTACTTCTGGAACGCGAAGCGGCTCTATGCGCATGGGGTGCGTTTTCGCTGGGTTGGGGTTGCACTGGCTGTGGCGTTGCTCACGGCGCTGCCATGGTATGTTGGGGTGTATCTGCAGCATGGGGCGGAGTTTTTCAGTGAGTTTGTTGTGAAGCAGAACCTGCTGCGCTTCGCGGGGGGCGACACGGCGCACTCGGTGCTACCCTTGATTCAGCGCGGCGATTTTGGGGGTGTGCTGACCGGTGTGGCGGTGTATCTGCTGTTTTATGGGGTCGTGTTGTGGTTGGGTGCGCTGCCGATGGTCGGTTATGGGAGTGTGTTATGGAGAGGCGAGGGCGACCCGGTGCGTCTGTATCTTCGGCGTTGGGCGTGGCTGGTGTTCGGGTTATTCACGCTGAGTTTCACGAAACTGCCCGCCTATATCTTCCCCATGTTCCCTGTGTTTGCGCTCTTGGCGGGGGCGGAGATCGTGCGCATTCGGCTTCGAGTCATCGCTCCCGATTCTCCCTCCCCGTTTACGCAGTCGGGTGCGAGGTGGGTGCGGCTTGGGGTGTCTTTTGGCTTGATACTCGGCGCCGCCGTGTGGTGTACCGTCGCGTTATATGCGCCTCTGTGGCAGAATGCGTTCTGGGTGGTTACGCTTGTAGTGGGCGTGCCGCTGACGGTCTTTGCGTTCTGGAATCCGGTGGCGCCGCTGGGGGCGCGTGTCTTGGGCGTTCTTGCTTTGCTTATCGGCTGGAACGGCGCACTCACAGGATACGACCGCCTTGCCCTCAAGCCTGTGCGCGAGTTGGCGCTCAAACCGCCTCCCTATCGCACGCTCATCCTCTACCGCGTGAATCCAGGTTATCCCAGTATACAGTTTTATCGCAAGGGGCATTATGCCACATCGGACGACGCGGAGACGACGCTTCAGCAAATGCAGCGGACGGGAGCCTACTGTTTGACCACCGACGCCGCCTTTGTTCGACGTGCGGAGGTGTTCGTGTTAGCCGAGGCACAGGTGATGGGGAAGCGGTTCTATCTGACGGCGCCGCGCTATAAACAGCAAAGCCCCCTGCCGAGCGACAGGGGGCGATTGTCGCAGCCTTACAGCGTCCGTGCCAATCACTTAGTGATGCGTCGCGCACCGACATAGCGTTGCTTATAGTAGCCAGAGTCCAGTGTGTCAATACGCACGCGTCCCCGCGCGCTGGAGGCATGCACAAACTTGCCGTTGCCGATATAGATGCCCACATGTGAGACTCGCGAGCCGCGAGTTCGGAAGAACACGAGGTCGCCCGGACGGAGTTCACTGCGGGAGACGGGCTTGCCGACGCGGTACTGCGCGGATGAGTTGTGAGGCAAGTTGATGCCGTGCCGCCGATAGATGTAGGCTGTGAAGCCTGAGCAGTCGAAGCCGCGTGAACTGCTGCCGCCATAGCGGTAGCGTGTACCGAGATAGGAGAGCGCGTGGCGTACCGCGCTGTGCGTCTTGCCTGTGCTGGCGAGCGTATCTGCGCGGGACGACGGAGTACGCTTCGACGCCGGCTTCGATGAGGATGTGCGCTTTGGTGTAGATGCGTTCGCGAGTTGCTTCGTTTGCGGGGGCTTTGTCGAACTGAGGTATTGGCTAAATACCCAGCCGATACGACCGTCTCGGAGCCGAATGCGGCTCCAGTCGCCTTGACGCCCAAGCACCTGCACCTTTGTCCAGCGATCGACGATGGTGAGGCGCTTGGCGCTGGTGCTTGGCGCACTGCGGATGTTGATGCGGTCTTTGTTAATCTCCGCCCAGCCAGACGCGGGGGAATCCGACCGAGCCGAGGACGGTTTTGTAGAGGCTGCGCTCCCCTTGATAGGGATTTTAATTTTGTCGCCAACCTGCAACGCATGTGGGTTGCGCAGATTGTTGACCTTCAGTAGGTCGGGCAAGCGCAAGCCGTGCCGATGGGCGATCGTATATAACGAATCGCCCGGTTTAACCGTGTAAGTGATCGTTTGCTGCGCCGAGGCTGCGACGATCAGGCTCACGAGCGGGATCATCAATCCCAAGCGTACTATGTTGACCATAGTTCCCTCCTTGGTGATAGTCTCGTACCCTGCGACCTCGGTCGCAAAGCGCGGGAAGTATACCCGTTCGAAATGGGGGGAGTCAACCCCTAAGGAGGGTGTTCGAGAAATTGCATGGTAATCTATTCCTCATATCCGACTCACTCAACGGCTACCCAAAAGTTCTTTTCAACGATTTGTTGGGGCTGTCCCGCAGTCGTGGATGTTTCTCCTTTCCGTTGCGCGGAGCAATCCTTAGCAGTCCCTACAGCAAACATCTGCAAATTCTACTGTTTATGGTATAATTGCTGACGGAGCCGAATCATGCTGTCAGAAAGTATCGCTTCCGAGTTGTACGGGATGATTGAAGACGCGGTTGCTGAGCCTTTTGACGCCGCGGATGCTTCATTTGCGCTGCAACAGGTATTTGAGAACATCGTGTATGAGATTACGCAAAACGAGCCTTACCTCTTTCCGGATAGCTTTGCGCGTTGGTCGTTTGTGCAAATCAAGTATGAAATTCCCGAAGTGTTGGTATCCCAGGTAGACAGTTTCCGACTCCTCCTGCGTTATAGCAACGCTGAACCGAAACCCGATGAGCTACTGGCAGGTGCTAATGCCCTGTGCGGTTTGGTCAGTCATCTAAGCGGCGTTTCTGCGCCGAACTCGCTTACTCAGCGGTGTGGCGACAAATTCTTCCCGCTTCCACAACGCCTGACCGCGCAACGCATCCGCTACCTAAGAGGCTATGTGTTGGATGAACCCCAACAGGGAAACGACAAACGCGGGCACAAGTATGTGCGTTTGCGCTGTCGTGTGGAGGAACCCGCAGGTTTGGGCATAGTCACTGTGTTTTTGCATGACCTCTGGGCAAAGATGCCCATTTGGCAGTATGCGCAGATAAGCTTTCTCAATTTGCAACAGCTCACCACTTCGGACAGTGGGGATCGATCTTACACATCTGACCGCGATAGTTTCGTCGTGGTGGAACCTGACCTGCTAATTAATGCGACCGATGTCGCTGAGTGTGTGCAAGGTAAATCGGCAACCCCTGAACTATTCTTATATAGGCGGTTCCTGCGTTCGGGTATCTCGGAGCAGATGCTCATCGGTACAATGGTGAACGATTTATATGATGACCTCTTGCAAAACCCCCAAGCGTCCTTTGAAACCTGTTTTGAGGCTTCTTACAGGCGCAACGCGCTCAAGATAGCGCTCTTACAGCTACGCTCATCAGAAAAGACGATAGATGCTGCCTATATCGAGCGGCAATTGAGACCACATTTCGAAACCATCCGGTGTGTTCTCCAAACTCTTAAGGCGACCCCTTTGTATATTGAGCCTACGATTCTCGCGCCTAAGTATGGCTTACAAGGTCGGTTAGATGTTTTGTTAAAAATGCCGAACGGTGAATCTGCACTGTTTGAGCTAAAGAGCGGACGAGTGCCTTCGAATGATGCTTGGGCCAATCATGCGGCGCAAGCGCGGTGCTATCAGTTGATGTTGGACGCCTTCTCTGAAGGGCAAATCCGCGCGACGACAGCCGTACTGTATTCAAGTGCATCTCCAGAGACGGCGTTGCGGTATGTGCCTGCAAACACTCGAGAGAACCAGCGGCTTGTTTGGCTACGCAACATTCTTGCTTTCTATGAGTATGTATTGGCGCACCAACCTGAAAAAGCTTTTGATGATCTGAACATTCTTGTAAATATCAATAGTAGCGGAGTGCCACGCTATCTGAAAGATGATTTGAAGTTCCTGTATCATATACTTGAAGACGCCAGTGATTGCGAAAGAGCTTATGTTTTGGCATTTACGGGATTCATCGCTCGGGAACACTGGTTGGCGCGATTGGGCGGCGCCGAACCCCAGAGCGAGCGCAATAACGGCTTTGCCGATCTGTGGCGCAGAGAGATTCCTGCGAAGGCTGCGAACTTCAGCGTCATTGGGGAGTGTCGCGTGATCGGGTGCGACCCTCACAATAACACGGTCACGCTTGAATTCCCTGAGAAATATCGTGTTTCCAACTTTCGCGAAGGAGACATCGTTGTGTTGTATCGTCACGATGTGGCGTCTTTACAGCCTGCTTTGCGCCAACCCATCCTTAAAGGCACAATCAAAGAGATGCAACGCGAGCAGTGCAGAGTCGTGGTGAAGCTCCGCACGGAGCATGTGCAATCGTTAGAAGGCGTCTGGGCGATTGAGTCTGACTTGATGGATGTGAACTTTATCACGATGTACCGCTCTCTAACTGATTTCCTTGAGGCAGACCCGAACAAACGCCAATTGCTGTTGGGGCAGATCAGCCCCAGTCAACCCCACGGCACCTTGCAACTCCCTGAAGACCAACCCTTTAGAATTCTTACCAGTTGGCAGCGCGATTTGCTTCAGCGTGCCCTTGCTGCACCCGATTACTTCCTCTTGCAAGGACCTCCTGGCACAGGTAAGACGAACCAAATGCTCCGCGCAATGGTGTACTATTTACTCAACTACACCAACGAGAATATCCTCCTGCTCGCTTTCACGCGCCGTGCAGTGAACGAGATTTGCAGCGCGATTCACAACATGGACTATCTGCGTTTAGGGAGCTTAGATGGGCTGGACGCCTCTGTAGACCCTGAAAAGAGTGTGGACTACATCGCCCAGCGTTACGGTGCAGACGCGCTGCGTGAACGCCTGCAGAAAGCCAGGGTGATCGTCTCTACTGTGGCGACCTGCCTAACTATGCCCGAGATTTTTGAAATCAAGGAGTTCGGAACCGCCATTATTGACGAAGCCTCACAGCTGCTAGAGCCGCACCTCGCAGGGATACTGAGTATGGTGGGGCGGTTCATTCTCATTGGCGACCAGAACCAGCTGCCGGCTGTAGTGGTGCAACCGCCTCAGCAGACTCGCGTTCAGGACCCTCATTTAATAGCGATTGGTCTTACCGATATGCGTGTTTCGATGTTTGAGCGGCTATGGCGGCGGTGCGAGCAGAACAGTTGGGACTGGGCATACGGGATGTTAGAAGAGCAAGCGCGAATGCATCCCCAAATCGCGGCGTTTCCCAGTCAGCGTTTCTACGCAGGGCGTTTACGCCCACAGGGGCTATCCCATCAAAATGATAACAGCCCCCTATTTAACGCCAATCCTGTATGCCCCTACGAATCCAAGCTCACAGAAGCGCGAATTATCTTTGTGCCCTCGCCGCCTCCAAGAAGGCGCACCCCGCGCAAGCACGACCAGGAAGCAGAGCGCGTGTCACGATTGGCAGAAGTCTTATACCAAGCCTACCAGCGCAATTCCATTCCCTTCGATCCTGAACGCACGCTGGGCGTGATTACGCCTTTTCGCGCCCAAGCCGCACAGATTTATAAACTCCTGCCCCCTTATCTGCAGAGTATCACTATCGATACAGTGGAGCGCTATCAGGGCAGTCAGCGTGATATCATTATACTATCGTTGGCGGTTACGAAACCCCAGCAAATGGACTTCATCCAGGTGCTGAACGAAACCGAGGAGGTAGATCGTAAGTTAAATGTTGCGCTAACCCGTGCGCGGCAACTGCTAATTGTGCTGGGGGATGAGACGATTTTGAAGAGTTCGTCGCTGCCTACAAGTCAGAAGCCGTCGCACTACGCTGCGCTCATAGACCATATCCGAACGTATGGGCTGTATTGGGCGCAATTTCCATAACTTCTCGGCGGTGCCTATCGTGTTGGTGGTATCCACACTCATAGAGCCATGCTAACGCCAACCGCTATGGCAGTGGCTATCCCAGCACGCGCTTGACGAACTCTTCGGGGGTCAAGCCCGCTTCGTTGACATGGGTGATCGGTTTCCATCCTTCGGGTCCGGGGGCAAGCGCGCGCTGGAGCCAGCGTTCGGCGAGCGTCTTTTTGTCGGCTGGGGGGTTCCAAGCCTGGTTCGCCTCGCTCGCTTGCTGTTGCAGTGAGTTCCAGTTCACCAGCCAGGCGTACCACACGGGGAGTCGGGCAATTTGCACGCGCCAGCGCAGGTCGGGACTGTGTTGCACAGCGCGTTCCGCGCGTTCCCAGAGCGTCTCCGCCCGACGCAGCACGGGATACTTCAGATACGGCGCTGTGTCGGGACGGGTGAAGCAGGTCATGTTGAAATCGCGTGCGGCGTCTGCCATCAACCGCAGGTAACTCTCAATCGGACGCGCGGCGGCGCCGTAGTAGCCGCGCAAAAACTCGCTGAGGAGCCGCGCGTCGTCCTGATAGGGGTTCCACAGCAGTTGCGCTTGTAGCCATGCCTTCAGTTCCGCCATCTCGCCCCCATGCGATTGGTACGCGCCCTGCTCGAACACGCCGCGCACGCCATGCCGATGGAAAAAGCGCAGGTTCGCCCCCAACACGAAGTAGTTCGGGTGCGGGAGCAGGTAATGGCTGAAGTTGGTCGTATAGTCCCACACATAGAGCCGCTGGCATCGCTCGCTCCAGCCGCGAATATCGTCCGCAAAGCCCGCGTTGCCCGGTTGCTCCAAAGGCTGTGCGAAGCTGCACTCTATCGAGCAGAGCCGAATAATCACATTCGGGCGCGGACGCAGCGCGCGAGTGGGCTTGCGCGTGTACCAGTAGGCGAGCGTATCGAAGGCCACCGCCGGGAACTCGCGTTCCAGTCGCTCGGCAATGAAGTTCACAGTTTCCAGAATCGGGGCGACGGCAGAGCCTTCGCGCTCCTCCACCGCGCGGCAACGCTCGCACTGGCATGCCCCAGTCCAGTCCTCCTGCGAGATGGACACGATGCGCGCTTGGGGGTTCTCACGCAGCAATTGGCGTACTCGGTTCACCAAGAACTCGCGCAGCGTGGGGTTCGTCCAGCACAGCTGCGCCCGCTCCCAGCGACGCTTGCCGTCGATGAGGCTGTACCATTCGGGATGTTGCTCGAAGTAGGTCTGCGGCGGAACGAGCTGGAACGAGGTATGCACGAAGCCTGCGTAGGTGATTTTGCCGCCGTGCTTTGCACTGAGGCGCGGGTGGTGACCGTTGGCGTAGTTCCGCGCTGCCCAGTCGCCCTCGAAGGCGTGGAACCAGAACGGTTCGCGATACTCAAACGCGGGCTGTTCACGCAGGTTGAGTTCGGGCACGGTCAAATCGCGTCGACGGGGGATATGGCTTGCCCAAGGCGTCCACCAACGCACACCGAGCTGCGTCTGCAGGAATCGATACACGGCGTACAAGGCACCGCGTGGTCGTCCACCCGTGAGCAGCAGATAGCCGTCGCGGCAGGTGATTAAGACCTCCTCCTCGCCCAGCGTGCGGAAGTTCACATCGGGGCGCAAGCGTTCTGTCAGCGCACCCTGTCCGACGACGATCGCGCGTGCGGGGAGAGCGTCCGATTCGCGAATCTCAAACGACGCCCCGGTAATCGCCTCCAGGTGGGCACGCAACTCCTCGGCGGCGTACCGCTCGGGTTCCGTTGCGCCCTGCTGGATGAGAATCGGCACAAGCGCCTTACCGCGACGGCTAAGAGGAAGCATTACGGGATACCCATACGCCGCGATGCGCATGAATCCTGCCTATTTTGGGTACACTCTGCGTATGCCGCGCCGTTGCCCCTACTGCAACGCGGAGCTGCCTACCGATGCGCCCGAACAGGAGTGCCCCGTGTGCCACAACATCGTGCGTCCGCCCAATCCGCACGCGCGGCGATTTGCGTGGGTCGCGCTCATCACCGCGACGCTGTACCTCGTAGCGATGTTCTCGATGCTGGGCAGCGATAGGGGCTGGTGGGTGTTCGCGATTTTCGGTGTCGCCACCCTCAGCGGTATCTATCTCTTGATTACGATGTACCACTTTTTCAAAGCGGGTTAAGTCCAGTTCACGCCATCCCATGTGGGGGCTGCACTGAGAAACTTGCCCGTCGCAGGCTCATAATAACACGCTCGCATCGAGACCAATTGACATATCGGCGATTGGGTTCACAGATAGGGTGGTGAGGGTAGGGCGTGGGCTGCCTTTATGTTTCATGGAGCTTAGTCTGAGCGGGTACAATTCCCAACGCTTATGACAGCACACTGGCAACGGACTCATCCCTGCGGTCTTCTGCGGACAGAACAGGTGGGGCAGACGGTGCGCCTGAACGGTTGGGTGCATCGAGTTCGCGATTTAGGAGGGTTAGTATTTATCGACCTGCGTGACCGCACAGGACTGGTTCAAGTCGTGTTCGATCCCGCGATTAGCGCTGAACTGGTGGAGCAAGCCAGCCAATTGCGCGTGGAGTACTGTATTGCGATTGAAGGCGCGGTGCGCCGCCGACGCCCCGGCGCCGAGAACCCCAAACTCGCCACGGGCGACATCGAGGTGTTCGCCCATGCGCTCCATGTGTTCAACCCCTCCAAAACCCCGCCCTTCCAACTGAATGAAGAGAATCTGGAGGTGGACGAGAGCCTCCGCCTGAAATATCGCTACTTAGACCTGCGTCGCCCCGCGATGTATCAACGTCTGGAACTGCGCCATCGCATCGTAAAATATATCCGCGATTTCCTCTCGGAACGGGGCTTTTTGGAAATCGAGACGCCTATCCTTATCAAAAGCACTCCCGAAGGCGCACGCGACTATTTGGTGCCGAGCCGTTTGTATCCCGGCAAGTTCTACGCACTGCCGCAATCGCCCCAGCAACTCAAGCAACTGCTGATGGTGGCGGGCGTGGAGCGCTACTTCCAAATCGCGCGCTGCTTCCGCGATGAAGACCCGCGCGCCGACCGACAGCCCGAATTCACGCAACTCGACCTCGAAATGTCGTTCGTGACGCAGGACGACATTCTGAACCTCATCGAGGAACTCTACATCGGGATGATCGAAACCTGCACCGAGAAGCGTGTGCTGAAACCGTTCCCGCGCCTTACTTATGACGAGGCGATGGAGCGTTACGGTACCGACAAACCCGACCTGCGCTTCGGGCTGGAACTGCACAACCTGACCGAGCTGCTGCGCCACACCGAGTTTCAGGCATTTCGCAGCGTCATCGAAGCGGGCGGGATAGTGAAAGCGATTTGCCTGCCCGGCTGCGCGCACTTTTCCCGCAAGCAGGTGGACGACCTCATCGAGTCGGCGAAACGCTTCGGGGCGAAGGGGTTGGCGACCATCGCCTTCACCTCCGAAGGGATACGCTCCCCCATCGCCAAGTTCCTTAGCGAATCGGAACTCGGTGCCATTCGGGAGCGCACAGGCGCAAACACCGGCGACTTGGTCGCCATCGTCGCCGACAAACCCAAAATCGTGAACGAGTGCCTCAGCCGACTGCGCCATCGCATGGGGCAAGAACTGGGACTGGCAGATCCGAACCTGATGGCGTTCGCTTGGGTAGTCGACTTCCCGCTACTGGAGTGGGATGAAGAGGAGGGGCGTTGGAACCCCTCGCATCACCCGTTCACCGCACCGCGCGAGGAAGATATTCCCCTGCTGGATACCGACCCTGCGAAAGTGCGCGCGAACTGCTACGACCTCGTGTGCAACGGCAACGAACTCGCCAGCGGTAGTATCCGTATCCATCGGCGCGACCTGCAGGACAAAATCTTCAAACTACTGGGCTACTCCGACGCCGAAATCCAAGAGCGGTTCGGACACTTACTGGAAGCGTTTGAATACGGCGCGCCCCCACACGGCGGAATCGCGCCCGGAATCGACCGACTGGTGATGCTCTTGGCAGGCGATGAGACCATCCGCAATGTAATCGCGTTCCCGAAAAACACCGCGATGGTGGATCTCATGTTCGGCGCGCCCTCACCGGTGAGCGAAGAGCAGCTGCGCGAACTTCATCTGCGAATCGTGCTGGATGATGAGGCTTGAAGGGAACGCACCCGCAAAGATTAACCTGACCTTAGAGGCGCTGGGGCGTCGCGAAGATGGCTATCACGAGATTGCCAGTGTGATGCACACTCTAAGCCTGTGCGATACGCTGATCCTGCATCTGCCCGACGCGCCTGCGCTGGATGCAGCGCAAGGGCAGATATCGATAGGTGCGCACCAACCCTATCCCCGCTCGGTGGAAGGAGAAACGAGCCATCACACGCTCCCACCCACGCCGTGGGAAGGGGGTGCGGATGCCACCATTCCTGCCGACTCGCGCAACCTTATCTGGAAGGCGGTGGAGGCATTCGTGAGGAATTGCCCCCATCTCCAGCACCTCTCTCACGCGGTGGGAGAGGGGAGCCACTACCTCTCCTCTCACGCGCCGTGCGAGCGGGGGACAGAGGATGAGGGCTGGCGTGCTACTCTGATTAAGCGTGTCCCTGCGCAGGCAGGCTTAGGCGGTGGCAGTAGCGATGCCGCGACAACACTGAAACTCTTGGCAGCATGGGCGGCGCAGTGGGGCATCCCACTCCCCGACTTACACGCGCTCGCTGCGCATCTGGGCGCCGATGTGGCGTTCTTTCTCCAGGGCGCTTGTGCCCGCGCACGGGGCAAAGGCGAGATTCTGGAGCCCTTGCCCCCACTGCCCCCCTTCTGGTGGGTCATCGCCAAGCCGTATGGCGTTGGCGTCCCGACAGGATGGGCTTATGCGCAACTCAAGCGCAGCGCTCTGGAACCCGACGCCCGCGCGCCCCACAGCGAACGCCTTGTTGATGCCTTGAAGCGTAGAGTCATTCAAACCCCACGCGCCCTCGCACCGCTGCTGCATAACGACTTCGATGAACCGATTCTGAACAACATTCCAGAGCTGCGTGACCTGCGCCAACGGATGGAACACGCAGGTGCCCTGAGAGTACTACTCTGTGGCAGCGGCGCCGCACAGGCAGCCCTGTGCGAATCGCAACCGCACGCCGAGAGCCTCGCGCACACCCTCACCCAGCAAGGCTACTGGGCAATAGCCACCCAAGCCGTTTGAACGAACTCGACTACCTACCGTCTTTCAGCATGCCCCATCCACACATGGGGAGGGCGAAAACCCTGCAAAGGGTGCGGGCTACCAACTCCCTCCTCCCACGCCGTGGAAGAAGGGTTAGAGGTGAGGGCAAATCCCTGAAAACCATGCTATAATTGGTGTAGCCTGTTGTGGATTCGACAGGCAAATCTAACTCATAGGAGGTCTCACATGAAAGGCTCTACTTTACTGAGCGCGGTTGCGCTGACGACTGTGTTGGTCGTCGTTGCAGGCGCGCAGAAGCCCGTACCAAGCATCGGCATGAACGAAGTGGATGTGCGCACTGCTGTGATTCCGAAGCATGCCCTGTCCGTTCAGAAGATCTATCCGCAGAACATCTTCTTCCCAGCAGGTTCAGCAGACCCGTATATCTATCTCGGCGCAAACTGGGGCTACCTTATCCCGACAGGTACAGGCGCTGGTGGTGTATCGCTGACTTACTTCAATCCCAATGATTTTGCGACGAATGAGTATGCAGACGACATTATTCTTGCTGGTGGAAGTACCTTCTTGCCTTTGGCGCACCCGAATTCCACCGCTTGCTTGAGCGAAGTCACGGTTGGCATCTATTTAGGCGCCGCATCGGTGGGCGATGTGACCTTGCGCATCCGTATCTACGGCTGGGATGGTTCGGTTGCAACAACGTCTCAATACCCAGACCCGCTGAATGTTACAGGTGATGCAAACCTGATTTGGGATTCGGGAACTACCCCCTTAAACTACGGACCCTTACAACCGGGAATTTACTTGCTGACAGTCCCGGTTCCGAATGTGCCCGTGTCGAAAGCGCTTTACATCTCCACAATTTTGGGTGGAATGCCAACCACAGGTGGGCTAATTATAGCGCATGGACCTGGCAACGTATACCTGATGCCGTCGCGTGGCGATTTCCGTCGCAAGAACCCTGCAGGACGTTTTGGTTTTATCACCGCACCACAAGGCAGTTTCCTCATCAATCTGCGTGGCAAGTACAACTTTGTGGGGCAGATTGACATGAGCGCGCTGAGCGTGCAGGCACAGCCGAAGGATCCTGCCTTACAGTGGTTCGATGGAGACAACGATGGCGTTGCAGAAGCCCTCCGCCGCAACCTTGTCGATGTGGAAGTGGTGAACGATTCAGGTGCGCAACCGTTCACTTCGCGCTTCACTACCTACCTCGATGAGAGCGGACGGTTCACCCTGCCTGTTTCTGGCGAGATCGCATCGATCAAGGTGCGTCGCTGGGACAATGGGCTGGCAGTGGCATTTAGCCGCCCAGCAGATGGCTGGAGCACGGATGTATGCAACCCGACAACAGCATCTGCCACGATGACCTTCGGCGATGTGAACGGCGACGGGATTATCGACGACGCCGACTTGCTGGCAGTGCTGTTCGGCTTTGGTAGCAGCGAGTAGTTTCCTCATCCCCTATCTCCCTCTCCTACGCCGTGGGAGAGGGGGATTAACCTACAGCCTATTCGCAGACGAACCGGCTTCAATTAGATACCAGCGTCCCTCCACACGCTCAAAAGTGTAAGAGATATACACCACCCGCCGCACGCCCGTCGCCTCATCGAGATACTGATGTTCCCCACGCACGACGATTTGCGTCTCGCCGCGCTTGGTGATGCGGTCGAACCGAATCTGCTCGGTCTTCACCGCGCGGATGGCATCGCGGGTCATCTCGATATAGTCTTGCGCGGGCAGCGAATAGGAGTACTGCCCATCCAGATAAATCGCGATGTAGCTATTGGGGCGGATGTAGCGCTCAAGGAAGCTGGGGTCGCGTAGCATCCACGCGGCGCGGAGGTCGCTCAGCAGTTGCTGCCGATCGTCAGGCGGGCGACGCTCCAGATAGTACGGCGACTCCACATAGATGGGGACTTCCACCAGCACCGTATGAGGGCGGGGCGGCAAATAGGTCACGCGATACACCACCACAAACGGCGGGCAGGGGTCATAGTACCAGTACGGCGCATAGACCACCCGATACGGCTCAGGGTAGATATAGTAGTACCGATAACCGAAGCGGAAGTTGCCCAAACGATAGTCGACATAGAAACCGCTGTAGGAGTAGCCGGGGTCAATCGGAACCAACACATAGCGGTCGCGCCAGCGGTGAGGGTTCAGCCCTTCGGTACGGCGCACCAGCGCGGGCAAGGTGGTATTCTCCAGCGGCACAGGGCGGTTCTGGATTTGTGCAGGTTGTTGCGGCGGGGTCAACACCGGGCGCGCTTCAAACGGCACAGGACGCCCCTCCAGCGGCACACGCCCCGAATCTTGTTGGGGCTGCGGCGCATTAGAGGGGTTTCTATCGGATGCACTGCCGCGTGGCTTCTTGCGGAGCGGGTTATCGTCCGATGGATTCGTCGGAGCATTTGCGGGTTGCTGCGGGCTGCCTGAATCCTTATTCTCTATTGGGCGCGGCTTGTTGCCTTTGTCGTCGCTGCGCGACGGACTCGGTTTATCTTCCGATTGGCGCGACGGCGCGGGCTTGTTGTCGTTCTTCTTGCCCTCCGTCTTGCGCACCAAGCCACCCAGCCCGTCATCGGCGAAGCTGAAACTGAACATCAAAACTCCAATTAGCCAGAAATAGCGCATGGTTGCCTCCTCTACGGTAATTTACCATGAAATTGCTATCTGTTAGACGAACAGCCCAGTTGCCTCGTTACAGCGATCGAGCTGCTCCGCGAGCCATTCCAGCGAGTCGGCAAGGCGCGGTCCGGGGCGACTGAAGTAGGCGTTGCCATCGGCGATGAAGAGATTGCCTTGGCGCACGGCGGGCAAGTCGCTCCAGCCTGGGAGTTGCTCCAGAGTCGGTATATCTTGCTGTGTGCGTTCGACGGTGAAACCGCAGCAGGCAATCACGATCGCCTCGGGCTGCCAGTCCAGCACCTCGCGCCACTCCATGCGTCGCGAGGGCTGCCCTGCTTTGCCGTGCCCGTCGATACCTCCCGCCAACTGCACCAGTTCAGGTGTCCAGTGTCCGCACGCGAACGGCGGGTCAATCCATTCCAGAAAAGTGACGCGCACAGGTGGGCGATGGTGGGTGCATCGATGTACGCGCTCGAGACGCGCCTGAAACTCCGCAATCAGCCGCTGTCCGCGTTCGGGCACGCCTGCCGCGTCGGCGACCTTCTGAAAAGTCTCCATCACCCCCTGAAGCGTCGTCGGCTCTAAGCTCAGCACGCGCGTTCGGGGGCTAAGCGTCGCCACCGCCTCCTGCACCGAGTTGAACGACACCGCACACACATCGCACAACGCCTGCGTGATCAACAAATCGGGTTCCAACGCG
Organism: Fimbriimonadales bacterium; assembly: GCA_026003075.1. Lineage (GTDB taxonomy): Bacteria > Armatimonadota > Fimbriimonadia > Fimbriimonadales > GBS-DC > GBS-DC. The sequence goes on from BPGO01000005.1 coordinate 16,573, forward strand.
CGCAGCAAATCCAAGTTCAGCCCATAGAGGGTAGCGTGCGTCATCAGCGTCTCCGAGACCATGCGGTCGATCTCGTGGCTCGGCAAATCGGGTGGGATGAAGCGGTAGGTAATCACAGGAACCGACTCGGCTTCAGGCGGGTAGTCGCACTCGTGGCTGCGGGCGACCAACTGTTCCCCCAGCCCCAGCGCATACACAATCTCCGTCGCGCTGGGCAGCAATGACACGATTCGCATAGCGCGATTATACCTCTTGAATTTCCCTGCGTATTGGGTATAATATAACTGTTGCCGGGTCGTCTAACGGCAGGACGCCAGACTCTGGATCTGGTAGTGGTGGTTCGAATCCACCCCCGGCAGCCAAACACCACAAAGGAGCCTCCGATGAAACTCTTCGTGGACACAGGCAAGGTCGAGGAAGTGCGCAAAGCCGCTGAATGGGGCATCTTAGACGGCGTGACGACGAATCCCTCCCTCATCGCGCAAGCGGGACGCGGCTTCAAGGAGACCGTGCTGGAGATGTGCGCCATCTTGCCGCACGGCTCCATCAGCGCAGAAGTCGTGGGTACCACCGTCGATGCGATTCTCCGTGAGGCGCGTGAAATCGCTTCCTGGTCGCCCAACATCGTGGTCAAAGTGCCGATGACCCCAGCAGGCATTGCCGCCACGCGCCGCCTCACGCAGGAGGGCATTCGCGTGAACATGACACTGGTGTTCTCCCCAGCACAGGCGCTGTTAGCAGCCAAAGCGGGCGCCAGCTATATCAGCGTGTTCGTCGGGCGCGTGGACGATGTCTCCAGCGAGGGCATGCGCACGATTGAGGACGCTGTGCTGATGGTGGAGAACTACGGCTTCGAGAGTGAAGTTCTGGTCGCCAGCATCCGCCACCCGATGCATGTGGTAGAATCGATTCGGCTCGGAGCGCACATCGCCACGATGCCCTTCAAAGTCATGGAACAACTGTTCCACCACCCGCTCACCGAGATTGGCTTGCAACGGTTTCTGGACGACTGGAACAAGGCAGGACTGCGCATTTTTGAGTAGTACTCACTATCGGAACCAAGTAGAATTAATCAGCGTCTAAACACAACGAAGAAGGAGGGATGGGACGCTGTGGGGGGAACTTTATCGCCTGCTCACTCGTATACCCCTGTGATGGAGACGGCGATGACCCACACGGCAGTCGCGTATCGAATGGAAGACCGTTTACAACGCGAGTTCGATGAGCTGGTATACCGACATTACCAGCAAGCGTACAATACTGCTTACCGCCTCACGGGGAACGCCGCCGACGCCGAAGACCTCGTTCAGGAAGCGTTTGTGCGTGCTTACCGATTCTTCGACCGCTACGACCGAAGCATGCCCTTCATGAACTGGTTCAGCCGCATCCTGACGAACCTCTACATCGACGAGTATCGTCGTCGGGGGCGTCTGCGCACCGTTTCCATCGACGAAACTTTCAGCGCGGAAGACGGCGAGGAGGGCACAACGCTCGACCTCCCCGACACACAGCCCAACCCGCTCGAACTCGCGCTGAACAACGAATATCTCGAAGCGATCCACGAGGGGCTGCAGCATTTGTCCCCGGAGTTCCGAGCCGCCGTCGTGTTAGCCGATATGGAGGGATACTCCTACGAGGAGATTGCTGAAGCCATGCAGACCTCCATCGGTACCGTGCGCTCGCGCATCCATCGTGGACGCAAACAGTTGCGTGACTATATCAAGAAACGCCATCCCAATCTCTTTGAGCGAGGTGACTTGAAATGAATTGTCGTTATGTGCAGTCTCGCCTTTCTGCGTACTTAGATTTCGAACTATCGGGAGTGGAGCAGCAACTGATACGCAGTCATTTAGAACAGTGCATAGAGTGTTCCGAGGAGTTTGAGAGCTTACGCCGCACGAAAGAGTTACTGAGACAGATGCCCGTCGTTGCCTCACGATCGGGGCCAGAGCAAGTGCTGCTTCGGGTGCGCCAAGTGACGCCTCCACCGCGCCGGGCGGCTTGGATCGCTTGGCAGGTTCCGCGCTGGTGGCAGTTGGCGGGCGGTCTTGCACTCGCCACGGTGTTTATCTTCTGGAGCCAATCCGACAACGGAACAGCCCCCACGCAAGGAACCGAGCCACGCCCAACAACTAACTTTACTGCCTCTTCTCCCCTTCTCAACCCGCTTGCTTCCCCAGAACTCTTCTCTTCGTATCGCCCCACTTCGCTCTTTTGGATAAGACGCTCTCCAAATCCCGTTACCGAACCTGTTCTGTTGCCCAGCGTCTCTTATACGGACCCGACGCTGGGGTATCAGCCCATCAGCGATTGGAGCGGGATCGTGGTAGAGCCCAAAATGATCGATTCAGCACGATAGGAGGTCAACGATGATGAAACGCTGGCATCTGGTTTTGGGGTTGGGTATGTTGATTGGGGCTACTATCGTCTATGTGGCGTTGCAGGGCGGCGCGATCGCCCAGGAGCGCGCAACCGTCGCCTTCACACCTCAGGAGCGCGCCACCTTGACGAGTTTGGAGTCGGCGCTGACGCGCGTCGCTGAGACGGTACAGCCGACGGTGGTGCATATCCGCGCCACGCGACAGATTACAGTCCAACCACGCGATGAGATGGACGAGTTTCTGTTTGGATTCGGACGCGGACGCATCACGATTCCGCAACCGCGTGTGGAGGGGCAAGGTTCGGGTGTGATTATCCGCAGCGACGGCTATATCGTCACGAACGACCATGTGGTCGGGGATGCGACCAATGTCGAGGTGACTTTCTACGACGGCACGAAAGCCAAGGGCGAAGTATTGCGCGCCCCCAGCGCGGACATCGCAATCGTCAAAGTCGATCGCAAAAACTTACCGGCTGCTGTGCTGGGCGACTCCTCGACCGTTAAACCAGGGCAGATTGTCTTCGCCATCGGCAGCCCGTTCGGCTTGGAGAACACGCTGACGATGGGAATCATCAGCGCGACCGGACGCCGTGAGGCGATTCCCGGTCCTGGTCGGACCCGTCTCTACACCGACTTGATTCAGACCGACGCCGCCATCAACGCAGGCAACTCGGGCGGTCCGCTGGTCAACTCGCGTGGTGAGGTGATTGGCATTAATACCGCCATCGTTGCGGGCGGTCTCACAGGCGGCAACGTGGGCATCGGGTTTGCCATCCCTATCAACCGCGTGAAGGTGGTCGTGCAGCGACTGCTGGAAAGCGGTTCCTACAAGCGCGGCTACTTGGGCGTCGGGTTGACGGACATCCCCGCCGATATGCGCGAGGAGCTGAAAGCCGAACAAGGCGTGCTGATCCGCTCCGTCGAAAAGGATACGCCCGCCGCACGCGCAGGAATTGAACCCGGCGATGTGATCACCGAAGTCGATGGAATGCCTATCAAGAACGAGAGTCAGTTCCGCGAGCTGATTGCCGATAAGGGACCCAACGCCAAAGTGCGCCTGAAAGTGCTGCGCGACGGTAAGCCGCTCACACTCGAGGCGACGCTGAGCGTGCATCCGGAAGACGCGCCGAATTCGGAATCGGCTCAGGTGGCACGCGGTTCAGAGAAGAGTGTCTTGGAGCGACTGGGTATCGTGGTTGACGCAACGCCGAGCGAGATCCAACGGGAGTTGGGCAACGCGCAAGGCGTCTATGTGCAAAGCGTCGCGCCCGATAGCCCTGCAGCAGGCGAACTCTTTGAAGGTGATGTGATTATCTCTGTCGGACGCACGCCCGTCAAAACGGTCGCCGATCTGGAGCGTGCTCTGAACCAGATTCCATCGGGACGCGCTGTGCGCCTGCGCGTGCTGCGCCAAGCCAATCAGCGCACCATGGAAATACTGGCAATGTTTCGGATGCCCTAACGGCGTAGGGGGTTGACATTCCCCCACGCGATAGGGTATAGTTAAGATGTCGTTAGGAAGACGACCTTCGTGGAGGGTAACTTAGGCTCACTCTACGAAGCATCCGGGACACGGAGGTCCCACCCCGTTTTCTGGGCTAACCGAATCGGTTAGCCCATTTTTGTTAGCGTGCCCCGGTGCCGTAGAGCCGATCGCCGAAATCGCCCAATCCCGGCACGATGAATTTTCGGTCATTCAGACCGCGATCTAAAGAGGCCGCAACGATTTTCACCTGCGGAAACTGCTCATTGAGCCGTTGTACCCCTTCAGGGGCAGCAACCACGCAGATATGGACAATATCGCGTGCCCCGGCGCGAAGCAACACCTCCACCGCCTGTGCCGCCGACCCGCCTGTGGCAAGCATCGGGTCTAACAGCAGCACACGACTCTCGCCAATTGGGGGCAGCTTGCAGTAGTACGCCCGCGCAATTGCCGTCTGCTCGTCGCGCTCAAGCCCAATGTAGCCCACGCGCACCTCGGTGAACAGCTCGGTAATCGCCTCCAGCATGCCCAATCCCGCGCGTAGGATGGGCACGGCCACAATCGGCTGCGCCAGCGAGTAGCCCTGCGTCGGCTCCAGCGGGGTCTGCACCGTATGCTCCCGCAGGGGCAAGTCGCGCGTGGCTTCCACCGCCAGCAACAGTGTGAGCTGGCGTGCTAACGCACGAAACTGCGCTGGCTCCGTCGCCTCGTCCCGCAGGCGCGTCAAAATATGTTTCACCAGCGGATGATGAACTACTTCGATCTGCATGCGATTCACCCGCAAGATTGTACCTGTGCGCGTACGGAAAGCCAGTAGGACTCTACCGCCCTATTCCGAATCTTCTAATCGGAGGCGACGACGATGCAAACAACAGCAATCGATGCACTGCTGCAAGAGACGCGAGTCTTTCCGCCCAGTGAGGCGTTTGTAAAACAGGCAAATATTAACGACCCCGCCATCTACGACGAGGCAGCACGGGATTACGAGGCGTTCTGGGCAAAACACGCTGAGCAGAGGCTGCACTGGTTCGAAAAGTGGCACACCGTGCTGGAGTGGAATCCCCCTTACGCCAAATGGTTTGTCGGGGGCAAACTGAATGCGTGCTACAACTGCGTGGACAGGCATGTGCAGACCTGGCGACGCAACAAAGCCGCGCTCATCTGGGAAGGCGAGCCGGGGGACGAGCGCGTCCTCACTTACGGCGACCTGCACCGCGAGGTTCAGAAGTTCGCGAATGTGCTGAAGTCGCTGGGCGTGCAAAAAGGCGACCGCGTGTGTATCTACATGCCCATGGTTCCCGAAGCGATTATCGCGATGCTTGCTTGTGCGCGGATAGGCGCGCCTCACTCGGTGGTGTTCGGCGGCTTCAGCGCAGAGGCATTAGCCGACCGCATCAACGACGCCCAGGCGAAAGTATTGATTACCGCCGACGGCGGCTGGCGACGCGGCAGCATCGTCCCCCTCAAACGCAACGCTGATGACGCCCTGCGCCATACTCACTCCGTCGAAAAAGTGGTTGTGTATCAGCGCATCGGGGACGACTATCGTGTCGATATGCAAGCGGGGCGCGACCTGTGGTGGCACGACCTGATGCGCGACGCGCCGCTCACCTGCGCCGCCGAACCGATGGACAGCGAAGACATCCTCTACCTGCTCTACACCTCCGGCTCCACGGGCAAACCGAAGGGCATCATGCACACGACGGGCGGCTACATGACCGGCGTCACGCTCACTGCCGAAATGGGTGTTTGACCTCAAAGACGAGGATGTCTACTGGTGTACCGCCGATGTGGGGTGGGTGACGGGGCACAGTTATATCGTGTATGGACCGCTCGCCAACGGGGCGACCTGCGTGATTTACGAAGGCGCCCCCGACTACCCTGACCGCGACCGCTTCTGGGCGATCGTGGAGAAGTATCGCGTGACGATTCTCTACACCGCACCCACCGCCATCCGCGCCTTCATGAAGTGGGGCGAGCAGTACCCCCGCAAGCACGACCTGAGCAGCCTGCGCCTGCTGGGCAGCGTGGGCGAACCCATCAATCCCGAAGCGTGGATGTGGTACCACGAGCATATCGGCGGCGGACGCTGCCCCATCGTCGACACATGGTGGCAAACCGAGACGGGCGCGATTATGATTACACCTCTGCCCGGCATCGTCGCGACCAAGCCCGGCTCCGCCACCCGACCGTTCCCGGGCATCTTCCCCGCAATTCTGGACGACCGAGGACAGCCCGTCGGCACAAACCAAGGCGGCTATCTGGTAATCACAAAGCCGTGGCCCTCCATGACGCGCGGGCTTTGGGGCGACCCCGAACGCTTCGTGCAGACCTACTGGAGCAAATATGAGGGCATCTACTTCACAGGCGACGGCGCACGACAAGACGAAGACGGCTACTTCTGGCTGCTGGGGCGTGTGGACGATGTTATTAATGTGTCGGGACACCGACTCAGCACAATGGAAATCGAGAGCGCGCTGGTGGATCACCCTGCTGTCGCTGAAGCCGCCGTGATTGGCGTCCACCACGAAATCAAAGGGCAGGGTGTCGCCGCGTTCGTCATCATCAAGGAAGGCTATACCCCCGACGAAGCGCTCAAAGACGAACTCAAACGCCATGTGGCGCAGAAAATCGGCGCCATCGCCCGACCCGACCAGGTGTTCTTCACGGCAGACCTGCCGAAAACCCGCAGCGGCAAGATTATGCGCCGCCTGCTGCGCGACATCGCCGAAGGACGCGCCCTCGGCGACACCACCACCCTGGCAGACCCTGCCGTGGTGCAAGCCCTTAAAGAAAAATACGAAGGGCAAGAAGAGTAGCCAAGAGGTATACTCTTACTTGCCAGAATGAGATTGCATGCCCTGCGCCTGTGGCACTTTCGCAACTACGAACGCGCGCAGATAGAGCCGTCTCCGCGCGTGAATATCCTACTGGGAGCCAACGCGCAGGGCAAAACGAACCTGCTGGAGGCGATTTATTATCTGAGCGCGCTGCGCCCGCTGCGTCCTGTGCGCGAACTCGACCTCATTCAGTGGAACGCGCCGGAGATGCGCCTCTACGCCCGCTACGAAATCGACGGGCTAACCGACGAGTTGCATCTGCGCCTGCCAGCGCAGGGCAAGCGCGTAATGACCCTGAACGAGCAACCCGTCTCCAAACAGAGCGCTTTGGTGGGCAAACTCAGCGTGGTGTGCTTCACCGCGCAGGATTTGACCCTCGTGCGCGGCGAGCCGGCGGACCGACGGCGGTTCTTAGATAGCGAAATCAGCCTGCTGAGCCACCGGTATCTCTATGCGCTGGCGCACTACAAACGCGCGCTGGAGCAACGCAACAACCTCCTAAGAGGCTATTTGGAAGGCGTCGCCACGCTGGAGAGCCTGCCCGAGTGGAACACACAACTGGTGAAATATGGCGCACGGCTCTTCCATGCCCGCAAGCAGTTCTTGGAACGGTTGAACACACTCGCGCAGACCACCCACCGCGCCCTGACACACGAGACCGAAACGCTCACGCTGCAGTACTTGCCCGGCTTGCCCCTACGCGAGCCGTTGCCCGAAAAAGAAGAGGACTGGTCGGATGCCCTGATGAGCGCGCTCCATCAATCGTCGGGTGAAGAGATCCGGCGCGGCGCCACACTGTACGGTCCCCACCGCGACGATTTCCGAATCCTACTCCAAGGCTTCGAGGCGCGCCTGTACGCCTCCCAAGGACAGCAACGCACCTGTGCGCTCAGTTTGCGCCTCTCGGAGGTCGCGCTGGTGGAGTCGGTTCGAGGCGAGCCGCCCATCGTGCTGCTGGACGATGTGTTCTCGGACTTAGACCCCACGCGGCGACGCCATCTGGTCGAGTTTCTAACACCACGCACCCAGACTTTTATTACCTGCACCGATTTGAGCGCGTTCGATGAGTCGACGCTGCGCGACGCTACGCTGTTCGAAGTACAAGGGGGGACGGTGAGTCGCCATGCGTGAGATGCAATCGATTGGCGGCACCTTGCAAAGCCTGCTGCAGAAACTGGGGCTGGAACGGCAGTTCCGCACCTACGATGCATTAGCCCACTGGAGCGACCTCGTTGGCAAGCAGGTTGCGCAGGTCGCCCGTCCGCTCCGCCTCGATGCCGACACGCTCTGGGTCGCCGTCAAAAGCCACACTTGGGCACAGGAACTGAACTTCCAAAAGGGGACGATCCTCCGACGCCTGAACGAGCGAGCAGGTGAAGAGCGGTTCAAAGAGATTCGATTCGTGGTGCGGAACAGTTTGCCCGCATCGTCCAACCTCCTCCTGCAAAGTGGCGGCGAGAACCCATCGGACTCCGCGTCCTCACAGCCTGGCGGTGGGGCGGCGGATGAGAATCTCAGCGCGTCCGAGATAGCTGCCATCGAATCTCGTCTTGCTTCGGTCGGCGACCCCGTACTGCGCGATGCGCTGAAGCGTGCCCAGATGGCGTCGCTGCGCTATCAGAAATATCTGGCGCAGCTGGGTTGGCGGAGGTGTGTTGTTTGCGAGTGCTATCACGGCGACGATTCGGCGGTCTGTTTCCTGTGCGAGCAGGGCGTATAGGGGAGGTGGTGCGTCCGCGCCCGATGCTGCAGTTGGCGCTGGGCATCGCGATGGGAATTAGCCTCACCGAATGGGTCGCCTTGCCTGTGGCGCCTTCGATTGCGCTGGGGCTGCTCGCTCTTGCCCTCACACTGAGCATGCCAGGCTGGGCGTGGTTGGCGGCAGGGCTTGTGCTGGGTGCGGTACGGTATGAACTCTGGCGCAGTCCACCCGTGCAAGCGCCCCCATCGGCGGCGACGCTCCGCGCGGTAGGAACGCTGGAGCCAACGCGCAACGGCTATCGTCTCCTATGCGCCTTCGAATCGCCCCCACTGCCTACCTATACGCTGGTCTACTTCCATTCGACCGTGCGCAACCTGCCAGACTTCGGCGATGTATTCCGGGTGGAGGCGTCGTGGCGTCGTCCCCCGCGCTTTCAGGGCTTCGATTGGGCACGGTATTTAGAGCGCAGGCGCATCTATCACATCACGACCGTGTTCAGCGAGCGACAGTTCCAAATCGTGCAATCGGGTGCTGGTCGGTGGCAACGCGTTTTTTCAGCGGCGCGGCGGTCGCTGCGAGATAGATTGCGCCATTCGCTTGCGCCCGAAGACGCTGCGCTAATCGAGGGGATACTGGTCGGCGCAACGGGAGATTTCCCACCTGAGTTGCGCGAGGCTTTCCACAAGTCGGGAATCGGGCATCTGCTGGCGACTTCGGGGCTGCATGTGATGATGGCGTTGCAGCTGGTCTACCTCTGTCTGCGGTGGACGCGGACGCCATTTACGGGGCGCATCGGGCTGGTGATTCTGGCGGCGTGGTGCTACACGCTACTGGCAGGGGCGCGCCCCTCGATCGTGCGCGCTGCCACGATGGTGAGCTGCACCCTGTGCGCGCCGTTAGTGGGGCGCGAGGCAGATAGTTTGAACGCGCTGGGGCTGGCGGGGGCGATGTGGCTACTCATTGCACCGCACGCGATTTTTGAGGTTGGGTTCCAGTATTCGTTCTGCGCGGTGCTGTTTATTTTGCTGTTTTACGGTAGGCTGGAACGGACGCTACGACACTGCGCGCGTCGCGCCGGTGTCCCGCCAAAAATCGATAGGACAGCATCTCTACGTGCCGCATTCTCGCACAAGTTTCTCATCCCGCTGCTCAGCGTTTCGCTGTGTGCGCAGGCGGGGATTAGCCTCATTCAGTTGTATCACTTCGGCTATCTGTCGCTGCTCTCGCCTGTGGCGAACCTGCTGGCAGTCCCGCTCGCTTATCCGACGCTTGTCTTGGGGTTCTGGCTTTGGCTCTCGCAGGGGGTGGGCGTGTTGCCTGTGGAATGGCTTTGCGCCTGGTACAAGTGGGTCGCGTTCACTTTTAGCGGGAGTTGGGTTCCCGCGTTGCAGGGGGTATCCCTCTCGGCTTGGCTGGTTGTGGGGTTCTATGCGGGGGTGCTGCTCTTCGCTTCAGAACCGCCACTGGGCGCGGTGGAATCGGATTAGCGGAGAGGGGGCAAGGGGGTGTTGCCCCCTCTCCCACTGCGTGGGAGAGGGGGTGAGGGCTACGCTTACGAACCGCAGCCGAAGTTGAACAGTACGATCAGCAGGTCGGCGTCATCGACTGTGGTGTCGTTGTTCACATCGCCTTGACAGCCGAAGCCGAAGCAGCCGAAGTTGAACAGTACGATCAGCAGGTCGGCGTCGTCGACTTGCCCGTCGTTGTTGACATCACCTTCGCACTGCCCCGGACATGTACCCGCACACCCCTGATCGGTCACGAAGTACGCGCCCTGCAGCGTGATGATGTACTGCCCCGCCGCACTAGTCGTACCTGTCCAGTTCGCGATGGGGTTCGCTGCGCCAGGACCATCGGGGCAACGGACGCCCGTGAAGGGAGAGTTGTTCCATAGCAGCTGTCCGCTTGAGTCTATGGCGTCGCGATTATAGCGGCTGATCGCCAACAGGTAGACTCCAGGTTGCGGGGCGCAGCTGAGATTATTCAGTCCATCAATGGTAGATTGTACATCCGTGGAGTCATCATTGAAAGCAACTCCTGTACCGTCGCAGTTAAACAACCAGAGCTGGGTGTCGAAGCTCGCGCCTCCCACAGTGGACGCCGAAAAGGCGGCAGGGTCGCTGATGTAGATGACATACATATCCACATCGCTGGCGTCGAGATTGCCGCGGATGCGGTTCACCGGCGTGGTACACGGGGTCTGATCGGGCAAGGTCACCAGTTGTGCTGTTGCGGGCAGATCGCCTGCGTCGCCACCGCCATAGTACTGCTCATCCCACGGAGTAGGCGGCGGACAATCGGCAGGGTCGTCGCCTAACGGCGCGGTGAACGCACCGGTCAGCACAATCTCGTAGTTGCCTGCCGCCGTCGTCCCTGACCAAGACGCTACACGCCCACTGCCTGCTACCGCACATGCGTTCGCTGCGCTCGTCCACATCGCTGCATCATCACAGTTCCGTGCATCGCGATTGTAGCGACTGATGGCGATGTAGTAGATGCCAGGACCAGGGATACAGTTGTTCGCGTTGTTAATGCGCGAGCGCAGCCCACCAGCGGAGTCATCGTCATGCACGATGCCGTTGCCGTTCACATCGAACAGCCACAGCTGGGAGTCGAAGTTGGTCGTGGTGGAGTTTGTCTCCGCTTGGAAAGTCGCTGGGTCGGCGATGTAAATCGCAAACATATCGACATCGTCAGCTGCGAGTGCGCCCGAGATGGACGGCAGAGGGGTGCTGGTATCGGTTCCTGTCGCCTGCGCTGTTTCTGGCAAATCGCCTGCGTCGCCCGTTTCCGTCCACTGCGCCTGCGCGCCAATAAGTAGCGCCGTCGAAGCCAGTAACGTCCAAAGATATCTCATGATGTACCTCCTTTCGGCAGCCAAATGGCCACCTTAGCAATTATACCTCACCGATGGCTAAAAGCGCAAGGTTTATGGAGGGTGTTCGAAAATTTCCTTTGCAAGGAACCAACACGCCTTGCACGGGGCAGACACGCAGGTCTGCCCCTACAGAGGGCGTCGGATGTAGGGGCGCACATGTGTGTGCGCCCTGCTATTCTCCGTTTTTTCGAACACCCTTAGGTTTATGATGGAACACCGAGCTGGGGCTTATAGGGTAGAAGCGACTCGGTGCGACGGCAGGAATATCGCCGCGCTCCCCTCTCCCACCCCGTGGGTGAGGGGCACACAGCACTTCAACTTTTGGAAATCGGTGGGGTATCCTATAGGGCGGAGGATGAGAGCAATGGCGCTTACCGAAACGAAACTTTATCCAGGAATGGGGCTGACCACCACCCGCGCCCCGTTTATCGAGGTTGCCCGCAGTCGCGGTGAGTTGTACATCGAGCAGCCGTACGAGCTCTACTCGGAAGAGAACCACGAAGCGTGGCGACGGCTCTACGCGCGGATTCAAGACCGCTGGCAACGCTACGCCACCGAGAAGTTTCTGGAAGGCGTGTCCAAACTGTGTTTAGACCCCAATCGGGTGCCCCGTCTGGACGATGTGAACCAGTTCCTCGCGCCCCTGACAGGTTTCAAGGCGAGAGCGGTGTCGGGATATGTGCCGGCGTATATCTTTTTCGATTGCCTCCGCCGCCGCGAGTTCCCCACCACGATTACCGTGCGCGACATCAACTCACTCGATTACCTGCCCGAACCCGACATCTTCCACGACATCGCAGGGCATGTGCCGATGCACACTGATAAGCGTTTTGCCGATACCCTCGTACGCTTCGGTGAGGCGGCGCATACCGCAGCGCGTATCGTGCAGGAAATCAAAGACCCCGAACTGCAGGTGCAACGGATTATCAGCATCACGCGCGCCCTGGCACGATTCTTCTGGTTCACGATTGAGTTCGGGTTGATGCGCGGCAAGAACGGCGAACTGAAGGTATACGGCAGCGGTTTGCTCAGCTCCTACGGCGAAATCGCCCACGCGATCGAATCACCCGATGTCCAGCGCTACCCCATCCAACTGGAGTGGGTGATTAATCAATATTTCGAGATCGACCACTATCAGCCGCTGCTGTTCATCGTGGACTCGTTTGACCACCTGTTCGACCTTGTGGACGAGTTGGAGCGGTGGATGCTGGAAGGCAAGTTGAACAATGTCGCTCCGGGCGAGCCGAACATGAGCGAGGAAGACATCCGCAGCTTCCTCGAGGCGACCGTCGACTAAGTTATGGAGACGCTGCGCTGGGTGCTGGCTTCGCAATCGCCGCGCCGACGGGCGTTGATGCGGTTGTTCGGCAGACCGTTCGAGGTACACCCCGCGCAGATTGAGGAGCCTTTACCCGCGTTCTCGGCGCGACCTGCCCTGCTGGGCAAGCGGTTGGCGAAAGCCAAAGCGGAGGCGGTCGCGCTGCATTATGCTGATGCCCTAATCATCGCCGCCGATACGCTCGTCATTATCGACGGGCGCGTGCTGGGCAAACCCGCCGACGAGCGCGAGGCGTTCGAAATGCTCCGAATGCTTTCCGGGCGCACGCACACCGTGATTACCGCGCTGTGCCTGCTGCTGCGTCAGAACGGACACACCACGCGCATTGTTCAAGATGCCCCGCGCTCGCGCGTCACCTTCCGCCCCCTCAGCGACGAGTGGATTCGCTGGTACATCGCCACAGGCGAGCCGTTTGACAAGGCAGGTGGATATGGCATTCAGGAATACGGCGCACTGCTCATCGAAAAAGTGCAGGGCTGCTATTTCAATGTGGTGGGGTTGCCCTTGGCGACCTTGGCGAAACACTTGGAAGCACTGGGCGTGTGGCAACCCGATAGCAGGTATAATCCCGTGTGAGGTGCAACGAAGCGATGATAGGCTTTCCTGAAAACCCAGAGGCGTTTACCGACACCATTGCCGAGCTGACCGAACGCCACCTGAACCCCGGTTTGGCGAAGGTCCTGCGATTCGCTGGGCTGGGCGTGGAGTGGTACGCCGAGGGCTGTTATATCTGGGACGCGCACGGGCGGAAGTTTTTGGACTGTCTGGGCGGCTACGGGATGTTCGCGCTGGGGCATCGCCACCCGAAAGTGGTGGAAGCCGTAAAACGCCAGCTGGATATGATGCCGATGCCCAGCAAAATCATGTTCAATGCGCCGCAGGCGCAACTGGCGGAGAAACTGGCGCAGGTGCTGCCCGGCGATTTGCAGTATAGTTTCTTCTGCAACTCGGGCACGGAGGCGGTGGAGGGCGCGATCAAACTCGCTCGCAAAGCCACCGGGCGCGTGAAGATGATCAGCGCCATCGGCAGCTATCACGGCAAGACGATGGGGAGCCTCTCCGCCAGCGGGCGCGAGGTCTACCGCAAGCCGTTTGACCCCCTGCTGCCCGGATTTGTGCATGTGCCCTTCGGCGATGCCGACGCAGTCGAGGCGCAATTCGATGACCAGACCGCCGGCGTGATTATCGAGCCGATTCAGGGCGAGGGCGGGATCCGTATTCCACCGGAGGACTACTTGCCGCGCTTGCGTGCGCTCTGCGACCGCTACAACGCCGTACTCATCGTGGACGAGGTGCAAACCGGGCTGGGGCGCACGGGCAAACTTTGGGGCGTGGAGCATTCGGGGGTATACCCCAACATCGTGACGCTGGCGAAGTCGCTGGGCGGCGGCGTGCTACCGATTGGTTCCTTCTCGGCAGGGGCTGCGCTGTGGGAGGAGATGTTCGGCGAAAACCCACTGCTTCATACCAGCACCTTCGGCGGCAACGAACTTGCCTGCGCCGCTGGGCTGGCGACGCTGGAAGTTATCGAGCAAGAAGGGCTGGTGGACAACGCGCAGCGCGTCGGCGAACGGCTCATGCGCGGGCTGCGCCAAGTACAGGCGGAGTACCCCGACTTCATTCAAGAAGTGCGCGGACGCGGGCTGATGATAGGCATCGAGTTCCACGAAGCCGACTTCGGCGAACTGACCATCACCAACATGATCCAGCGCGGGGTCATCGCAGCATACACCCTCAACAACCCCAAAGTCATCCGCATGGAGCCGCCCCTTATCCTGACTGAGCAGGACGCCGAGTTCGCCTTGCAGGTCTTCGCCGAGTCGGTGGTCGCCGCACGCGAGCTGGTGCAAGCGGTGCTGGCTTAGGGATACTCGATATCGCCCTCTACCACCCAGTCCTCGCCCAGTCTGCGCAGGGACACATTGTTCACGCGGGGCGCGTCCGCCACATGCGCGACGCCCAATCCTTCCAGCGCGGTGCGTGCATCCGCTCCGCCGATGAGTTTGGGCGCATAAAAATAGACGATTCGATTCGCCAACCGCGCCTCCAGAAACGATGCAGCAACCTGCCCGCCACCCTCAACTAAAATACTCGAAATGCCCCGCGCAGCAAGGTCTTGCACCACCTGCACCACAGGGACACGCGTGGGCTGACCTGGCTCAGGGGAAAACGCTTTCGTCTGCACGCCGATTGCTCCCAGTTGACGCGCGCGTTTCTCCGTATTCTCCTCTGGCAGTTGCAAGTGATACACCAAAGTTGCCGCCGATTTCGTGTTCAGTACCGGGTGGTGTTGTTGCATTGCGGGATGGAGGCGCAAATGCGTGTCCAGAACCACGCGCAGGGGCTGGTTTCTGACGCCACGCAGCCGCGCCGTGAGCTGGGGGCGGTCTTTGAGAACCGTCTCTACCCCCACCAGCACCGCGGCATGCTCGGCACGCAAGCGATGCGCGTATCGTCGCGCTCGCTCGCCTGTGATCCACTTGGAGTCGCCCGTGTGCGTCGCGATTTTGCCGTCCAAGCTCATCGCCGCTTTGAGGGTTATAAAGGGGCGGCTGTGGCGACGCCAGTAGAGATAAATCCGATTAATGGCTTCCAGCGCCTCGATAATTTTCGCCTCAGGGGGGTTGTCGGGGTTGAGCAGTTCCACCTGTATGCCCGCCGCGCGCAATTGGTCGACCCCTTTGCCGTCCACTCGGTTGTTCGGGTCGGTCATCGCCACGACCACACGCTGAATACCCCGCTCGATAATCGCGTTCGTGCAGGGTGGGGTGCGCCCGTAGTGGCAGCATGGCTCCAGCGTGACATAGAGCGTTGCGCCATGGGCGGCGTCGCCGGCTTGCTGAAACGCGAAAATCTCGGCGTGCGGTGCGCCTGCGTAAGGGTGGTACCCTTCGCCCACCACCACCCCGTCTTTGACAAGCACGGCTCCCACATGGGGGTTCGGCACGGGAAAACCGCG
The DNA here is from genome assembly GCA_026003075.1 of Fimbriimonadales bacterium. GTDB lineage: Bacteria > Armatimonadota > Fimbriimonadia > Fimbriimonadales > GBS-DC > GBS-DC. Next base: position 32,154 of record BPGO01000005.1, read on the forward strand.
CCGTGCCAGCTGCACTGCACGACGCATCCAGCGTAAATCGGTTTCAGTCAGCGCCATTTTGTTTGCCTTGCGACTGCGCCTGTTTGCGCCGATAGTCGGCGCGTATCTGCTCGGTCATCTCTTCGAAGGCTGCGCGATGCGCTTTGCGGTACTGCTCTTGAATCTCGCGAATGTCTTTGAGCGCGAGCCACATCAGCGCAAACAGCAGTCCCACCGCCCCAATCAACAGCGCGCTCGCCGTCATCAGCCAAATTCGCTTCTCATCGGCGGTCTCTTGGGGCAGGGCGCGCAGCAGAAAGAGCCGCGCAGGGATTAATCCTGCCAGTGCGGCGAGCAAAATCGCCATCCAGACCCGATTCGAGAGTTTGCGTTTCATACTTTTTGACTGACGAGGGCGAACCGCAACGCGCGAATGCCCTCCTGCGGTGTAGAGGCATGAAACACGCTAGAGCCTGCCACCAACACCCGCGCGCCCAACTCCATCAACTCGCGGGCGTTGTCGGGTGAAACGCCCCCATCCACTTCCAACAGCACATGGGGGGCGCTCTGCTCAATCATCAGACGCGCCTCCACTATCTTCGGCTTCATCAGGTCGATAAATGCCTGCCCCCCAAAGCCAGGGTTAACGGTCATCACCAGCAAGACATCTATGGCGGGCAGGATGTAGCGCACGGTCTCCAGCGGTGTGTGCGGGTTCAGCGCGACCCCAACGCCACAACCAAGTTCGCGTATCTGCTGCACCACGCGATGCAGGTGTACACACGCTTCGGCATGCACCGTGATACTGTTCGCGCCTGCATGCGCAAAATCGGGGATCAAGCGTTCGGGATGCTCAATCATCAGATGCACATCAAACGGCAAATCGCAGTGCGGGCGCAGGGCGGCGACCATCGACGCGCCGAAAGTGAGATTGGGTACGAAATGCCCATCCATGACATCGAAGTGAATCCAGTCCGCGCCGCCGTCTTGCAGGGCGCGCACCGCCTCGCGCATCACGCCGAAATCGGCGGAGAGAATGGACGGGGCAATCAGGATGCTATGGTTCACCAACGCGCCCCCTCGCGTTTATCGTTCCTTTCAGCGGCGCGCTGCTGGATTTCGTCCCAACTGCCTTCAATCACTGTGAGAGACATGCCAATCACCCTCCAGATGATACCTTACACATCGCCTTGCTGCGACACAAGGGGAACTTACTATTCTCCCAATCGGGGATACACGATGAACGCCTCGCCGGTACTAACACGGTAGGCGTAGAAATGATTATCCAGAGTGAAAATTTCACGCAGCCCTAAGCTCTCTGCCGCTACTACAAGGCTGGCGTCAGCAAAGTCCATCGGAACATCTTTATACTGGCGCATCCGCGCCTCTATCATGTCTAGCTCCGCGTCTGTGTGTAGATAGATAACCAGTTTCCCTTCTTGTCGCATCTGCCACAAGCGACTTTGCCCCTCAGCACCCCCTACGCGGCGAAGCAGGTACATCGCTTCCACGAGACAAGGCACGGTTGTCAGCAGAGGAGCAGCGGGAAGCGTCCGCAACACGGCAGCGCAACGGGCATGTTGTGGGTCGTTGCGGTTAAGCACTGCAACCAGCGGACCGGTATCGCACAGGATCATACATCCAACCCTTGCGAGCGATAGGTTGCTGCAATCAAGTTCTCAACCGCCTGCTCGGACTGTTCCGCCAAGGGTTCAGCACTTCCTGCGATGCATCCTACAAAATCACCCAGAAACTCGTACAGGGTACCAGTCGGATGGGTTTCAGATTCAGGCAACACAATCACGCGCAGGCGACGCCCCTGCAGTTCCGCGGCGCGCTGCTGGATTTCGTCCCAACTGCCTTCAATCACTGTGAGAGCCATGCCAATCACCCTCCAGATGATACCCCAGCACACCGCTCAAGGGGGCACAGACACGCCCCTGCATGTACCTTCCGAGCGGCGAGAGGAATCGCTTGGTCATCCCGCTTCGAAGAACTCTGACGCGGGGATTAGCGCACTATCTCTTGCACTAACTGCTCATCCACATACACTCGTATCCGCACGGGATTCCCCTGCGCCTCCACAGGAATCGTATACACTTGCCCCCCGGTGCGCAGCTCGTCTAACACCGTGCGTTTGCCCAGAGCATCTTCCACTTCGATGCGAATCCGTCGGTTGGGTTGGTCGCTGAGATCGATCTTGACTTCGAATTGGCGTTTGGGCGCGTCGGGTTGAGGGGGTTCAGGCGTGGTGGTCGGCGCTGGGTCGTAGCCTGAGCCGATGCTCACGATGAGTTTAATCGGGCGCGAGCGGTCGACGCGCGCGCCTGCTGGGGGAACCGTACCGATAACATAGCCCAGCGGGACCGTTGCGCTGGGGCGCTCCTCGACGCTGTCCATCACTGCAAGCCCCATGCCTTCCAGTTCGCGACGGGCGCGCGATTCAGGCATATTGCTCACATTGGGAACCTCCACATAGCGTGAACCTTTACTGACCCAAAGATAGACTTTGCTGCCCTTCCGCACGACGCGCCCTTCGGGTGGACTGATGGAGTACACAACGCCAGGCGGATACTGCTCGTTGTAGCCTTCCAATCGCACTTCGGGTTCCAGTTCGGCTTGACGCAAGATACGGTTCGCCTCTTCCAGCGTTTTGCCCACCACTTGCGGGACGGGACGGTCTTCAGGCACGAAGCGCAACGCCATCCACGCGGCAAAACCGATCACTAAGCCCAACACGACCAGCGCGCCCGTAAGGCGAATCATCGTGCGTAGCCACTTGGGGATGTCGTCTTCCTCCTCTTCTTCGGGGGCAGGAGTGGGTGGGGTGGGCTTACGCGCGAAAATGTCGCCCGATGCGGGTTTCGCGTCGGTGGAGTCGGGCAAGTCGATAGGCGACCAGCCGAGCGATTTACCGAACCGCAAGGCGTCGCGCACAGCTTTCAAATCGTTCAGCAGGTGCAGCGCCGTGGCGTAGCGGTGCGCAGGGTCTTTCTGCAAGCACTTGGTCACGATGCCCTCCACCGTGCGCGGTGTGGCAGGATTGCGCTGCCGGAGCGACGGAATGGGGGCGTTCAGGTGCGCCTCGGCGGTCAGCACGGGCGTCTCGCCGCTGAAGGGGGTTGTGGCGGTAATCATTTCAAACAAAATAACACCGCACGCATAGAGGTCGCTGGCGACGCTGGGGGCAGCCCCACGAAACAGTTCGGGCGCGGTGTAGGCAGCGGCGCGGGCTTCATGCGCCGCCGCAAGGCTCGGCTCCGCACGATAGACACCCCGCATCCCCACCCCATTCAGCCACACATGCCATTCCGAGCCGACCAACACATTCGCCGGACGCAAGTCGCCATGCGTCATCCCCGCGCTGTGGATTGCCTGAAGCCCTTCCACAATCCCAATCATGATTTCAATTGCGATGGGCACAGTGAACGGCGCAGTGCGCCGAATGCGCGTCTGCAAATCCAGCCCCCGCACGAACTCCTCCACGAAAAACGGGGGCTGTGCGGTGAGGTCGATCTCATACAACTCCAACAGGTTGGGATGGCGTAGGCGTGTCCGAGCGTCCAGCGTCATCTGTAGAGTATCCAGCAGTGGCTGATTGTGGGCGTAGGGCGCCCGCACGGCTTTCAGCGTCACTACGCGTGAACGGGTCAAATCACGAGCGCGATACACATGAAAGAGCAATCCCTCCGATAGCTGCTCCAACAACTCATAACGCGCCGCCAGCACATTCCCTGTCATGGCTATGCCACTATAAAGATACCAGATTCCCATACCGAAAAACGGTGTTGCCTTTCAAACGGCGACCGACGCCGCCGTGCGCACACGCAGGAACCCCCGCGCGAGCGCGAAACTAATTCCGCATGCGTGTTCGCCCTGTGGTGTGTTGCGTATGGCTTGCGTCGACGGCGTTCGGGCAACTGCCCACCGATGCGCTGTACAAAGAGGTGCTGGCACAAGCCAATCTACCCCCCCAACAGGTACGGTTTGACCCGCGCCTGTATGACTATTTCTTCCGCACGCAGCATACAACGCCACTGTTTGAAATGCTCTTGCACGACCCGCTGCGTTTACCCTACTATGCAGAGCGATTGCGCAATAGCCTCGTGGGGGCGATAGGGCGTCCCGTAACGGCGGTTGAAGCGGGCGCAGGGGCGATTGGCGTCTCGATGCGACGCACGCTGGTCGGCGATCCGCTCCAGTCGCTGCGTGAGCAAGCAAATGCGCCGAACGCGCTGGAGAACGCCGTGGCAGCCGTGTACAAAGAGGCAAACGCACCGATGCCCCCTGCCGTGCGGGAACAGCTCCAACGCGCCCAGAAGACGCTACCCGAATGGGTGCAGCGTCAGGGGGCGTTTTTGGTCTATGTCGCTATCGAGGCGCGACGCTGGCGCGACGCCGCCGTGCGCGACCTAACCCCCGAAGAGCGCAACGCGCTGTTCAAACTGCTCACCCTCCCTATCAAAGAGTTCGAGGCGACGCTGGGTAGCACGGAACCGAACGCGGAACTGCTCTTGCTGGAACGCGCTCTGGAACAAGTAGACCTGGCGCGCCTGTTGGCAGGTGGACACGATAGCGCGCTCGCCATCCAGCAAGTCATCGAAGCGTTCCAAAGAGCCGACGAACCCACCAAAGAGGCGTTCGGGAAGCCATTTGAGTTCACCATCGACACCCCGTGGGGACGGATTCGGCTGTGTGGCGGGGGGAACGATACGCATCCACGCCTGCCCTATCTGATCCTGCTGGACACAGGGGGCGACGACACCTACTACGGCGGCGGCGCGACCCTCGCGCTGGAAAATGCTGTGTCGTTTCTGATTGACCTCGCAGGCAACGACCGCTACGGCGACGACGCGGACACCCTGGGCAAGCCGTTGGTGGAGCGCGAGGGGCGCGGGGGCAAAAGCGGCACGGCGTTCGGCAGCGCGACGCTCGGCTATGCGATTGTCGCTGACCTTGAAGGTGATGATGTCTACCGCACGCAATCGATGGGGCTGGGCGCGGCGCGATTCGGCGTCGGGATGCTGATAGACCTGCAGGGCAACGATACCTACGACGCCTACGCCTGCACACAGGGCGCGGCGCTGGCAGGAGTGGGCGCGCTCATCGACCGCGCAGGACGCGACCAGTACACCTGCTTCTATGAATCGCAAGGCTACGGCGGGGTGAAAGGGTTCGGTGTGCTGCTCGACGCGCTGGGCGACGACACCTATACGGCACATCCGACGCCCATAGAGTTCCTCTCGCCTCAGACAGCGGAGCGGAATGTCAGTATGGCGCAAGGCGCAGGCTACGGCAGACGCGCCGATTACCTCGACGGACACTCATGGGCAGGCGGGGTCGGAATGTTGGTCGATGTACAAGGCAACGACCGCTATACCTGTAGCGTGTTCGGGCAAGGCGTCGGCTACTGGGGCGGGGTCGGCATGCTTATCGACCTGCAAGGCGACGATGTGCGCGAAGGCGTCTGGTATGTGCAGGGCGCAAGCGCACACTTCGCCCTCGGCTACCTCGAAGACCGCTTGGGCAACGACCGCTACCTCGCCGCGATGAACATGGCGATGGGCGCAGGACACGACTTCGCCATCGGCTACCTGATAGACTTTGACGGCAACGACGAATACAACGCCCCCAGTCTCGCACTCGGCGGCGCGAACGCGAACGGGATCGGCGTCTTTGTAGACCTCGCAGGCGACGACCTCTATCAGGTGCGACGCAACGAGGCCAACCTCGGCAGAGCCAACCCCATCGGCAAGGGCACGCTGCGCGAACGCGGCTTCGCACTCGGACTGTTCATAGACGCCGCAGGCAACGACTCTTATCCCCCCAATGTGGAGTTCGCGGGCAACATCCGAAACTGGATTATCTGGGCAATCCAGAACGAACGCCCCAACGAAAGCCAACTCGGACTGGGAATGGACAAGTAGCCCTAATTTTTGAGCCGCACACTTTTCCTGCGTGCTGCAGGAGCGCGTGGGGGCTGGGGGAGCGTGTCGGGATGATACGGCACAGGCACATACTCCACGCCCGAAGTGCGCTGCGCCGGCTGCGGATAGAGCGCCATCAATTGATAAATCTCAGGCGGCAGGTCGGTGCGCACCTTCAACCCCATCGAGCGGAGCATCTCCGCCGAGAGAGGATAGTCGTGCGTGTAGTATCCCTGAGTCAGTTGGTCGGCTAAGGCGTGTGCGCGTTCGGCGTCCATGCCGTTCGCCAGCAGCACCTCCTTCACCAGCGCGAGCGCCTGCTGCAACGCCTTGCGCGACACATCCGCCAAAATCAGTGTCTGGTCATCGATCTCGCTCGCTGGCTTCTGTTCCAGCACTTTCAATACCGAGGCAGCGGGGAACTGCCCGACCTGTGGGTCTACAGGACCCAGCACAGCGTGCTTGTCCATCACTATCTCGTCGGCGGCAAGCGCAATCAGCGTACCGCCCGACATCGCATAATGAGGCACAAACGCCGTCACCCGCGCCTTATGATCACACAGCGCACACGCAATCTGCTGGCTCGCCAACACCAAGCCGCCCGGCGTATGTAAGATGATATCGATGGGCATATCGGGAGGCGTCATCCGAATCGCACGCAGCACCTCCTCGGAGTCCTCGATGCTGATGAACCGAAACAAGGGAACGCCAAACAGTGCAAGCGACTCCTGCCGATGAATGAGTACAATCACCCGGCTACCGCGCTTTTTCTCGATCTCGCGAATCAGGCTCAGCCGCGCCGACTCCAGCATCCGCTGCCGCAGCATCGGCATAATCGCCAAGAAGATGAACACAATCCAAACCAGTTGCGATAAAATCGCATTGACGGGTTCCATATGAAGCAGTATACCCTTCACGGCGAAACAGGTACACTTTTACCGATGCGTGTGCTGGTGAGCGACCCGATTGCCGACGAGGGGCTGGAGATTCTGCGTCGGGCAGCGGAGTTGGACTACCGTCCGAACCTGCCTCGCGAGACGCTTTTGCAGAGTATCGGCGACTATGATGCGCTGATGGTGCGCTCGCAGACGCGGGTCGATGCCGAGGTCATCGAGGCGGGCAAAAATCTGAAGGTCATCGGGCGCGCGGGCGTGGGGGTCGATAACATCGATGTAGACGCCGCGACACGACGCGGGATTGTGGTGGTCAACTCGCCTGAAGGGAACACGATCGCCGCGGCGGAGTTGGCGTTCGCACACCTGCTCGCCTTGGCGCGCTGGATTCCGCAAGCGGACCGCTCGCTTCGCGCCGGCGAATGGAGACGCAACCAGTTTATCGGGGTGGAGTTGTCGCGCAAGACGCTGGGCATCATCGGTATCGGAAAAATCGGGCGCGAGGTGGCGCGGCGCGCGCGGGCGTTCGGCATGCGCGTGCTGGCGTATGACCCGTTTGTGACCGAAGCGCATCTGCGCCCGCTGGGCGTCGAATCGGCACCCCTGGAACAACTGCTACGCGAGAGCGACTTTATCACCCTGCATGCACCGCTCACCCCCGAAACGCGCGGACTGCTCAACCGCGACACGCTCGCACTCACGAAACCCGGCGTGCGCATCGTGAACTGTGCGCGGGGCGAGTTGATCGACCCAGACGCCTTGGCGGAGTTTATCGAGTCGGGGCATGTGGCGGGCGCCGCGCTCGATGTGTTCCCCACCGAGCCACCCCCACCCGACCTGAAACTGCTCCATCAGCCCCAAAATGTGCTGACGCCCCACTTAGGCGCGTCGACAGTGGAAGCGCAGGTCAAAGTGGCGGTCGATGTCGCCGAACAGATTGTGGCGGTGCTGCAAGGGGGTGCGCCGCGCTGCCCAGTGAACCTGCCGCCTATCCCCGCCGAACTGATGAGCCGTGTGGAACCGTACCTCAAACTCGCGGAGCGGATGGGAGTATTCCATAGCCAACTCGCCGAAGCGCCCATTGAACGTGTCCATGCGCTGTTTTCAGGCGATTGGGGCGACCTGCCGCTGGACATCATCGCCCGCGCCGCGCTCGCCGGGCTACTCCAACGCTCCACCGACGCGCCCGTGAACCTCGTGAACGCGCCCTTAATCGCCCAACAGCGCGGCGTGTCCCTGGAATGGAGCGTGCGCCCCGAAACCGAACTCTATCCCGATACCCTTACCCTCACCGCGCACACGCCCCGCGGCGCACAACAACTCACTGGAACCGTCTTCGGGCGCAGCGACCTGCGTATCACCCATTTGAACGACCTGTTTATCGATGTGCGCCCCGAAGGCATCTTGCTGATGACCGAACATCAAGACCGCCCCGGCATCATCGGGCGCGTGGGCACTGTGTTGGGTAACTATCAAGTGAACATCGCCGGGATGCATGTGGGACGCACAGAGATGGGCGGACGCGCCGTGATGATTCTGCAGGTGGATAACCCCATCCCCTCCGAAGCGTTTGAGCAGATACGGCGGATGGACGGCGTGGAGAACGCGCGTGTCGTGCGTTTCTAACGGCTGTGCCCGTGATACTGCGCCGCCGCCTGCTGCAAAATCGCCTCGATTTTCGCCACTTGGGGCTGCACCGTAAACGATTCCAGCACGCGTTGATGGGCGTTTTGGGCGCGGCGCGCACGCTCGTCGGGGTTCGCCAGCATCTCCAACAGCGCATCCGCCAGCGCGTCGGGATCTTTGGGGGGAACCAGCCACCCCTCGACGCCGTCGGTAATCGCTTCGGGGATACCGCCCGCGTAGGTTGCCAGCACGGGACGCTGCGCCCACATCGCCTCCAGCATCGCCATCGGCAACATATCGCTCAGCGTGGGCAGCACATAGAGGTCAATTGCCTGCAGCAGGCGCGGCACATCCTTCCGCTCGCCCAACCACCTCACATGGTCGGCAACGCCCAACCGCTCCGCCTCACGCCGTACTTGTTCGCCGTACCGCGGGGGATGCACCACACCCACCAGCAACACGCGCACCTGCGGGTAGCGGGCAACCACTTTCGGCAGGGCGCGTATGAGATAAATCTGTCCCTTGCGTGGGATAATGTTGCCAATCACGCCGATGGCGCACTCCGACGGCGACAGCCCCAACTCTGCCCGTACTGCTGGACGCACGCCTTTATCGGACGCCGCCAACCGCTCAGGGTCGACAAAGCCATGCACCGTGCTGATACGCGACGGGGGCACAAGGTTGCGCGTGATGTGATACCGCCGCGTCTGCTCCGAGACGGCAATCACATGGTGCGCCATGCGCCAGTGGAAATGCACCGTGTGCGCATGGGCGCGTAGCACGGCGGGCACTTTCGCAAGGCGACTCAGCCATACGGCAAAATTGTTCGCACCCGACATATGCGCCAGCAGCACCTCAATCTGGTTCTCCCGCACGAACTGCGCCGCCGCCTTTAGATCGTGCAATGGGAGCCGCTTCATGCGCGTCTCCAGCACGGGCACGCCCGCCCCACGCGCTTGCTCGATAACCCACGCGCCTGGCTTGCCCATCAGGATAATCGTGTTGCCCCGACGGTGCAACTCTTTGGCAATCTGCAGCGTGTGTACCGTCGCGCCGCACGCCGTCGTGCCCGATACAATCTCTAAGATACGCATCCGCCCGTAGGATACCCGCGCCGCAACACCAACACAACGCACGACGAGAGTGTTTGGAAAATCGATGAGAGTTGGGTATTGAATATCCAATCAAGTTTGCCTGTTTCTTCCCCTGTTCCTGCAGGGCGTTCTTTGCCTCGCACTTGGCAACCTGCCTCCCCTATGTAGGGGTACAGTACCGCCTTCATCTCCCCAAAAAATGAACAGGATTGCTTTTCCGTGCCCACAAGGCATCTCTCTCGCTATACCGACTCCAACAACAGCAGCACAAAATAATCAAATAGGTGCTCACACTGAGAACCCTCCTTCAGGGTCTCCGAACCTCTTGACAGATTCCTGGCTTCCTCGAACGGAATCGCGCTCCTTGATACCCGCAACAAAGTGCCCTGTACCTCGCTCTTTCCCGTTCGCTCATACAGAAATCGGGATGAAACTCTTCCTACCTGCCGCCCGCCTCGCATAATGGACAAACCTTCTCTCCCCGCTTCCCAAGTCAAAAAGCCGGCAATGCCCATCGGGGAGACCTCCCCAAATGACCTTGAAAAGCTCCCCAGCACCTTCAACGGGTAGGGGGTTTGATTCGCTACTACCCACAACTCTAATATCACAGGCGGTGGCGGATTGAAGGGTTTGCCCGTCTGCTGTTCCCACATGGCTCGGATTTGTGAAGGAAATGCCAGTTCTTCCAGGACTTCCCGCAACGGGGCGCTGCGTCGGCGGTACTGCTCAAACCGTGCAAAATCAAAAATGCCTGCTTGCCCACCCAACACCGCCGGTCCGTTTCGACTGGCGAAAAGCCATTTTCCGCCGCTGAACCAAGCCAGCGAAATATGCCCACCCCACTGACCGTTGAATTCAAACTTATCCATCCAGTTGGAAGCAAGTCGCAACTGGTTATTGGGACGAAACATGGAAAATATTTGTTTTGTATATGGATCTAGTGAGGGCATCCTTTTAGCTACCCGCTCTATATCACGAGGGTAGACGGGCATCGTGAACTCTACATCATGGCTAATAAACATCACTAAAGGCTCTGGAATCTGGGTCATGCATCGTCTAACCTCCTGCATATTTATGGTACCCTCACTCCGTTCATTGCCCTAACGCTTCGGGCGAGGGGCTTTCGGCTTTTCTGGCTTGGGAGAGGGCGGTTTGACACGTTCACATCCGTAGCAAGGTCGCTCAGGGAGACCTTTTTCCTTGCGATAAGGATTTTCAAAGGTGTCGATGCACTGCCCTGTGAGATAGTCTTGGTCAGTCGGCGGATCGCTTAATCCGTAAGCGTGCCCCATCTCGTGTGCGAGGACAACATCGGGTGGAAAGGGTAGTGTTTCTCCACCGCATTTGATCCAGAAAGTCGTGTATGGATCGTAAAAGATTGTGCCTGTGCGAATGCGGTCTTTGTCTTCATCGAGCGCGGTCGGGTAGAAGAGACCGATACGAGACTCCAGCTGAAACTCAGGCGGAGCATTTTTTGCTGGTTCTATAAGGATTGTCTCTTCTGCATCTTCAAGACGCCTCATCAAGTCTCCTAAGCACTTACTATTTCTCAACTGATTTAGCTGGTCTTCAACAACCTTCTTATCTTTTTCACTAAAGTTCGCCGAGATAACGACTTTCTTTCCAGTAGGATCTGTGTGGTTTAGCGGATCATTCCCTGCATACCGATACAAATTCGGGTCGCCTGAAGCAGCGTCGATTGGGTCGCGCTGCAGCCACCTGCCTGTGCGCGGGTCATACTCCCGTGCGCCCACATGGTACAAGCCTGTCGCGGGGATGCATGCGTACCCATACGCCCCGTTCCAAGTGAACGGCTGCTGCGTCGTGCCCGTGCGAGCAATCAGGTTGATCTCTTACTGGCTTTCTGCACGCTCCTTCTCTACCCAGTAGCGCCAGTGACTGTTGAACCGAGAAGGGTCTACCTGAGACCAAAGCGAAGCATCACCAGATGCGATCATCTCCGCCAACATTCGAAAACTCTCAGTGTCTGCAGCCGTTTGCCCCTTGTGCAAGCGCGGATGTTCCCACAGATTTGTCTGGAAAAAGAGACATAACTGGTCAGCAACTGTAGGTTCTTTAGCATACTGCCGTATCCGCTCGCGCAGCTCCATTTCCGAAGCAAAGAACGGATGATCCAACTTCCAGCAAAGATACTGCAATAGCAGCCAAGGAGGCAGCAGCCCTTTCTCGGCATAGTATCCCTCTTCGGGAAAATGAAATCCCAGGTGTTCGTATTCTTCATCGGTGGGGAAAAACTCAACCGCCCTCCCTGCAATGGATAACCGAATATGATGGCGAGAGGCGCATGCTTCGTACTCTTCCGCAGTGAAAAGAGTAAAGAACTCTTTATCTTGAATAGAATAGTACTCTTCGCGAAGACAGTTACTGTAAAGATAGATCTGTCGTCCGAATATGCTTTCTCCAGTTACCTCTATGATTTCGATAATGACGACCCAATGTGAGTCGTTGCGAAAGACGGTCAATCGTTGATCCGCAATGTCCCATTCTTCAGGAGCAGTTTCGAAGTGAGGTGCGGGCGGCCATACATCAGCCCGCAACCATCTATCCAATATAGCTAATACTGCCTCAGAAGTCAAAAATGTTTGCTTCATAGGTTGACTCCCAGCGCCACTGTTTGGTATTAGATGAGCGATGACAAGAGTAACTATGAATAAACCAACTTGCGTCGGCTTCATCGAGAGGATACCTCCTTATCGCCTTCGTGTTATTGGTTTGTGAGGCTGTCGGCAGGTTCTGGGATTTTGCGGAGAATAAGGTGGCTGAGACCAGCTTTTGATAGTCTCTACATGTTGCTTTACTCGTCCGCCTTGTGCACGACTACAGTCCTGACACTGAGGTCTGAAAGTTTGCGCAGGTACATCCCCTGTGCCTCCAGTAGCTCTATCGAGTTCTTGTATGGCTTTTACCACTGCGGTGGGTGGAAAATAATCGGCTACCCAGTTTCCGCTTGTTGTACCTGGATTTTTAGTCCCACAGGTGTAACAACCATATTTGTTGCCGCGCTCATTAATCTTCTTTTGCTGATCCGCAGTGGGTTTTGCTCCCACACCGTTTGCGAATATAGGATTTGTTTGATCCTCTGATGTACCTGACCAACCACCAATCGGGCGATATCCTGTCCCGCCACATTCATAACAAAACAATACGGTATATTGAGAAGAAAATAAACCGGAAGGAAGAATGTGAACCCCTTGGTTACACATAAATCCAGAGCCATTGCAGCTTGGACATACCTCAGCGCCGGGTGGTATTCCTTTGGTAGTTTGCTGGGCTTTGGATTGTGCCTGGCTCTGCTGTGTTTGAGGCTGCTTTTTCTGTCCTTGATCGCCGTCATCCCAACTATTGGTGGGATCATTCCCTGCATACCGATACAGGTTCGGGTCGCCTGAAGCCGCGTCGATTGGGTCGCGCTGCAACCACCTGCCTGTGCGGGGGTCATACTCCCGTGCGCCGACATGGTACAAACCCGTCGCAGCGAAGCCGTTCCATTTGTAGCCGAGTGCAGCGTTTCGCAGGAAAAGTTGCCCTCAAACAGATCCCATATTCTGAACGCCCCCTGCGTTGACGACTAAAGGCTGCAGATCGCCTCTGAAAGAGGTATTCACGGCTCCTCTTCGCTAAACAAAGCAAAGTCATAAGCTATCCAATGATAAATACTTGGGTATGTTGATACCTCTGGCAGTTCCTTCGAGGAACCAAACCAATCCAGTTCATAGAGAGTGTCTTCACCCGAACACACGACGAGCTCCGCAGCCTGCTCCTCGCCTACCCATCCAATCCGATAACAGTTTGGACGCCAGCGAGTAGGTTCTGGGCGTCCAGGGAACAAAACCGACCCATCGAGCAGGACAATCTCCGCGTATTCTTCTGCTAACTGGCGTACCGTCGTGGGCAGCGAGTGTATTAGGTCAGGAGGTAACGGTACTGCGGGTTTCGCTTCGAGTACCCACTCCGAGAGGAGGGCTTGCTTCGCCTGAGCGCGCGCTTCGTCAAGAGGCAATTGGCGTATCTTTTGCCTCAGCTGCTCAAAGCGTTGGCGTTGCTCATCAACACTGTCCCAGTAGTTTCGCCACACAACTATCAGGCGCCGTCCTATCCACCAGACGCCTATCAGCCCTAAAATGATAGCTACACCAATCATCCACAGTTCTAGCTCACTCTGAACATTCATTTTCTATGTCGCGCCGTAAATTATTCATAGTGCGCAGCGTTATTGTGTATCGATTGGTATTATAACGTAGTAGTTTTTCCTGCTGCCTCATACGCCGATGTCGTTGGAGATGCGTTGTGCGATCTAAAACCTCCAGATTCCAGCGTCCAGAGTGGATGGAAGGAGGCAATCCACCCAGCGGGAAGAGAGTGCCCTCGCCTCCAGGGTGCCCGCTCAGTGGGTTAACATGATGGACAAACTTTCCAGGTAGCCTTAGTTGGCGTATGAAACGCAGCGATTCTTGTCGGATTAAATCGCGCCCTTTTTTGCGCGCCAAATGTATGAGTGCTTTGGAACCGCCCGTCAAGACAATTTCAGCGCCCACCTCAGTGTATTCCCCCACACGGTAGGCAAGGCTTGTCTTGTCAATGACTTCATTGGAACCTAACCATTCGCGCACCCGATCCGTAAGACCGAAGGTTAGTGAGTCGCCCACGCCAGCAAAGAAATTAGCCGTAACATCCAGCCAATCCAGCCCCGATGGGTCTATCCCGTTTATCGGATCATTCCCTGCATACCGATACAGGTTCGGGTCGCCTGAAGCGGCGTCAATCGGGTCTCTTTGCAGCCACCTTGCCGTGCGGGGGTCATACTCCCGTGCGCCCACATGGTACAAGCCTGTCGCTGGAATGTATTCGTACCCATACGCCCCGTTCCAGGTGAGAGGAAGGCGAAACAGAAACCTGGTGAACTGGGCGAGTGCGGATTCATTTGCAAGTGCGCCAAACAGCAGGCAAAAGCCCTACACGGCTCCTAAGTCTTCGCGAGCCGCTTAGTAACCCACTTCATTCCACAAAACAACACGGCTATCCAACCTGCGAGAACCCAATAGAACCCTGCAAAGAACGGAATCGCCGCGATATCCAGAGTGGGATAGGGGTTCAGAAAGTAGCATCCGAGCATATAGCTGACCCCATGAAGGCAACTCAGGGTAACCGCAAACACCCATCGAGCAATCGCTCGGCTTCTAACCAGCAGAAACAACGCAACGGCATTAAGCCCAATCAAAAACCACGGCAACAAGGTGCGCTCCGGACGCACTATCATGCCAAGCACCGTACCATGTGGCGCCAGGTCGGCTGGTACAGACATCAGCCCAGTCATCACTTGTAGGATGATTACGCTTGTACCCACAGCTGCTTGGACTAATCGGGACCTGCGTGTCGGTAGCCTCTCCATGGTCGTGCCCCTCGCGAACCTTTGGATGGATCCGATGGAACGCGCTTGTTTGGATTGGAGTATTTTACCACAACTTTTACCTTTCGGCAGCCTCGTTCCTTAATCCACGAAAGAATACTATCATTTACCGGTCCAACATCTATACAACCCTGCGACCCAATCATTGTACCCCCGTGTAAATAGAAGCCCGAACGCCCGTAAGTATTGGTGGAAGGGTCAGGGCGTAAGGGTGCACGATAGCGCCCCCAAGAATCTAAGTTCGGCTCGTACACTGCGCCGCCAGGAAATCGCGCCCACGGATTATCAGAAAGCTCAACGACTTCAGGTGGATCAATCCAATAAGTGCCTTCGGGTATAGGACCTACGTTTGGTCGGTTTTGTTCAGCCGCTGTCGTACCTGGCAGACCACTATACGCTGGTACCCTAGTGATCTCTCTGCCTGCTTCGTCAAAGATTTTGAGCGTGTCTCCTGTAAAGATGAGAGTCTTTATACAAGGCTGCTTGGTTCCCGTAGGATCTATCCCGTTTATCGGATCATTCCCTGCATACCGATACAGGTTTGGGTCGCCTGAAGCGGCGTCTATCGGGTCGCGCTGCAGCCACCGTGCCGTTTATGTAATGATAAAACCACCTAACTATCAGTAAAATTATTCAACTAGTCGGGTGTACTTTCTTTACCACGATTGAACTACTCTTATTGCCATTCGAAAACTCATCCTGGCAATAAGCAATGTAAAAAAATCCATCCATTCCAAATGCTACATCTAAAACGATCCCCTCTACTCTGCCATGGTGTATCATATTGGTTTCTGTAGAATATAAGATTACTTCACCTGAGTCATCTCCTATGAACAACCAACGCCCGTCGCCTGAAAATCGCAATGCAGTAACCCAACTTGACATTCTGAAAGACGCGCATAATACAAATACCTGACGCACATCCAGCAAAAAACACTGCTGATACCCTCCAGCGGCTAGCAGGTATCCCTTGTGATCAAACGCTAACCGATCTATACATATTGCATCAGCAAAAGTCATCACTCTCAAAGGCTCGAAGTTGTTCGTCTCATAAAGACACAAATGTGCTTTTTCGTCTGTCTCATCACCCCCACCAACCGCCATTACGAACGAGTCAGGCGAGAACACTATAGAACTAGGGTTCGGCACGTGAGCTGACACAATCTTTTGATCAAAATCGTCTATATTTAAACTAACCAAAGCAATATGATCCCCGACGATGCCTATTCTATTCTGTAAAGATGCAACAGCAATATCGTGCACAACATGGATCGATAGACTGCTTAGCTGGCGAATCATATTATTTGATCGATTTAGCCAGTAAACTCCTTGTAGAAGTGTGCCAACCAGCAACTGATTAGGTGACGCAATGCACTCTATTGCTACAATGTGGTCACGGGCTATGGTGTAAGACTCCTGATTATCTCTTTCTAAATCGAGGACAAGGAGGTTACCCTCAGTATCTCCAATCGCGATTGCTCGGGAGTCAAAAAGAAACCGAGCGCGCCACGCCTGCGCTTTTATCGTGTGTTGCAGGATGATATCTGCGTCAGTTTTCCCTATCTGCAGAGCCTTCGTAGTCATATACATGCTCCAGCCTCGGCTACTTAACGATGACAGTTACAACCGTACCGTCAGGTTCGACAATCACTTCAACGTTTCCACGTTTATATTTATACCTGCCGTTGGGCTGCTTTCGCGGGCTTTTATCTTGGCGCATAATATCTTCCACCTGCCCTTCAGAAATACCTCGTTCGCGCATTCGATCCCTAGCATGTGGTAAATAGCGAGTAGGTCTGCGTGGAGGTGGGGCGCACTGATTTTTCTTTGATGGTTGCCCTTTCTGATTACCAGAGATTTGTTTCTTCCCCTGTTCCTGCAGGGCGTTCTTCGCTTCCCGTTTCGCAACCTGCTCCGACCCCTCCTCCACCACCTCCTGAACCACTTTCTTGCCCAAACGCGCCGCTTTTAGCGCATCGCCTCCAGGCAACACGCCTGCCGCTGAAATCGCCGCGTTCGTCCAGTCGCCTTCCAGTGCATAAAGACCCGCATTCACTAAGTCGGCGACTTCGCCCACACCAGGAATGAACCCAGCGACATCCAGCCAGTCGCGCCAGCCCCACGCCGTTCCGTCGGGGTCTACTTGGTTGATGGGATCATTCCCGCAATACCGATACAGGTTCGGGTCGCCTGAAGCGGCGTCTATCGGGTCTCTTTGCAGCCACCGTGCCGTGCGGGGGTCGTACTCCCGTGCGCCCACATGGTACAAGCCTGTCGCTGGAATGTACTCATACCCGTACGCCCCGCTCCAAGAGAACGACTACCGTGCCGACCCCTCAGTCCGCACGCCAGTTAGGAATGTACTTGCGTATATTCTCCGCATGTGCCCGATCACGCGCCTCCCCACCTAAATATCGACAATACCAACCCTCCTTCGGCTCTGAGAACCTCACCCAAAGCCGAAGCCCCGATTGCTCAAACCACACCCGCGCCCGCTCCGTAACCAACGCCGGCCCATAATCCACAAAATGGAAAAAATCGCTCCCATCCCACTGAGACGGGTCAATCTCAAAATCATACGCCCGATAGTCGGTCAATTGCCAGTGCCTGCAACGGGTACATCGGCGCCAAAAGCCCTCTGGCTCGGTGCGAGGAAGACCCCCACGCCCCCGAAACACCAACTCATAGACCACATAGTCGCGCACCAAACGCCAACGCTTGTCCAGTACCTCTACGGGGTGCAGCTCAAACCCAGTCAACCCCGAATACTGCAACAACTGAGCCGCAGGAGGCGACACCGTGAGATAACCAAGCCCATACCCTCCCCACACATCCCACTCAGGAGGCACCCTGGGCATCCGAAAGAATGCGCGCGCCGCAATACACTGCCGTTCCGAAAGCGGGAAATCATCAGGCAGCCCAAGCAACTGGCGAACCTCCTGACACAGCTCTGTAAAGTCTTCGGGCAGAAGCGTATTTTGTAGCCGCGACTCGTCGATGGGTTGCTTCAGCCATTTGCGAACCTTCTCCAATCGGGGTTGATAGCTGGTGAGAAGCTCTCTAACAGCTTCCACTACCTCAGAAGTGGTGTAGATGGTAGCACAGAATTTCATAAATAGCCTGTCCGCTCCGCATTCAGGGCAGAAGACACCTGGCAGATAAACTTCGTCCTCATGGTCAAAAACGGGTTCGGCGAGTGGATGACCGCGCCAGTCGCTTTGTATGAAGTACGCTCGCATCACTCAGATTATACCTCCTTTGAGCGGGTTCAAGGTTTCTTGGAACCGAACAGGCACGGGATGCCTCCTTTCAAGCCATATTTCTCCAGCATCTCTTTGACAAAATCTAAAATAGCATCCTCCGTAAGCTCAACAGTTGGATCATTGACAAAGTCTAGCCAATCTCTATTCCATCCTTGCGAATGGATGCGCCTGTGAACACTCTCGTCCAACTCGATAATGTAGTCGTCAATATTAATGCCAATGCCTGCATTCTGAAGCTCCTTTCGAACCTGTTGAGGAATAACGTGATGCCCTGCCGTCTCTTCACATCCGCTTGCCAGCGAACATTTCGCCTTTGCTTTCCAGCCGCCCTTCGGAGAACTGCGCTTTTCAGATGTTCCCGGCTTGTTTTTGCTACCTGGTTGCTGTTTTTGTTGCTTGATATCGCGCGGTGTGGGGTTCTGCTTTTGAGGTGCTTTGTCCGCGAGGGTTCCTTGCGCCTTGTCAGTGGCTCGTGGGGGTTTTTGTGGAGCAACGGTGGGTTTTCTCGGGGCAGGGGGTCTACTGAACAGGCGTCGCAAAAGGTCTATGAGAGATTTGATCCAACTCTGTTCTCCTTCGGGATCTACCCCGTTTATCGGGTCATTCCCTGCATATCGATACAGGTTCGGGTCGCCTGAAGCCGCGTCAATCGGGTCTCTCTGCAGCCACCTGCCTGTGCGCGGGTCATACTCCCGTGCGCCGACATGGTACAAACCTGTCGCGGGGATATACTCATACCCGTACGCCCCGTTCCAAGTGAACGGTTGCTGCGTCGTGCCCGTGCGAGCAATCAGGTTGCCCCAACTGTCGTAAACATAGGTGTCCATCACTTGCCATGTGTTGTTCACGCGCCCCACCAACGCCCGCACATGACCCAAACCGTCCAACACATACAACTGCACTGCGCCACCGCTAGACACCCGCGCCACAGGGCCCAACAAACCCCACACATACTCGGCTATCAGGTTCCCGTTCGCGTCCAGCTCCGCTGCCAAAGTGTCGCCTTCATACAAGTAGTAGCGCTCTTCGGTACCCACCTTCGCCCACACGCGGTTGCCAAACGCATCATAACGCGCCTCGTACACCAACTGCCCATTCCGATACACCTGCGTCAGGTTGCCCCACACATCATACACATAGTTCCAGTTGCCTGCATACCCAGAAACGGGATTGTTCGCCTCGCTCGCGCGTTCGCCGTTCGGAGTGTAACTGAAAGTCCAGCCCCCCACGCTGCGCAACTGGTTATACTGATAGCTGGGTGTCCCCGCAACGGTGGGCAAGCGCATCAGGTTGCCCCCCGCGTCATAGGTGTAGCTGCGTTGTCCGCCAATACGCGAGGACTGTTCATAGGCTAAGCTGCCGTCGGGGTAGTAGTCCCACTGCCAATCGGGACGAGTGTCTTGATTTTCATCAACCGACTTCACGGTTCCGTCGGGATAGTACTCGTACCGGAACGTGCCGACAGGGCGATTGTTCAAGTAGGTATTGAACCACCAGACACTGCCCACGCTCTGGTGGTCGGCGTAGGCGATGTGGGTCTCCAACTTGTCGTTGTCAATCTGCACGGTCTGTTTGATGGGACGCCCTGCCCCGTCGTACTCGTAGCTGACGGAAAGTTGAACAGATCCCCCAAGTAAGGGGCGGTAATAGCTCTGGGTCGTCAGACGCCCTGCATCGTCGTAAGTAAAACTCTGGGTAGAGAGGGTAGCATTCCCGCGCGACAAGCGAACCGATTGGATATCCCCACTGGGGTAGTAAGCGTAGTCAAACCGATAGGTCGCGCCATTATTGAACTGGACGACGCTGTTCTCTAACCAGCCCGTGCGGTCGGCGTCTAAAGTGTCATAAGTGAAGACCGTGTTGGTGATCGCATCTTGCGCCAAGGTCAGCCGCCCTGCCGAGTCGTACTCATAGTAAGCCAGGCGTTGACGCTCCAGCGGGGAGGGGCGCAGATAGACCTCCTGCAGCCAGCCGTTGGGCGTGTAGTCAAAGTAGAGGTTTGTGCCATCGGCGCGTTGCCAGCGGCTCACCTGTCCACAACAGCTGGAGTAGAAAAACTTTTCGGGGTTCGCATCGCCATCGTGCTTGATGCCTATCAGCTCGTCGCGGTAGCCATACTCGTAGTTCACACCTACATTATTGCCTCCCGCGACTCGTCCGAGCCGACCGTACCCATCGTAGCCCAGCTGGGCATAAAGCTGGTTCCCAATCCAGATTTTCCACAGCTCGCCCGAATCGGGCACATACTCAAAGCGGACTTCACGCCCCCTTGGGTCAATAAACTGCTCCAGCTGCAACCCGTTCCACACATACTGGGCTTCTTGATAGGCATCCTGGTAGCCCCAGCGCACCTTTTTGACCTGTCCAAAGTTCGTGTATTCAACCTCCTGATAGAGCGGGTTGTCCCATCGCCATCCTCCAGAGCCAGAAGCGTTGGGATAGGTCTCTATCCGTGTGGGGCGTCCCAGGGTGTCCCAATTCGCAATCTTCACGACGCGTCCTGTGGGGTCTAACACCTGATATAGCTGGAATGGTTGCCGAAAAGCAGCAGGGGTATAGAAGAATTGCCACCAGTTGCGTCCTGGCTCGGCGAAACCCGTCAGGAGACCATTCGGCGCGGTACGGGTGAGCGAAGGATCCCAAGTGTACTGAAAGCGCCATCGGCGGTTGGTATCGTCGCCTAACTGGACACTGCTGGGAAGCAAGGGGGGATTCGCCGAATTTCCAAAGCCGACATCGCGATGCGTCTCGCCATAGTGCAGAGTGACTTCAACGCCTGTAGGGTCTAATGCGTTGACTAAGACCGTCTCCAACGCAGGGCGTTCTGGGCTCCAACTCAGCGCCTCACGCTCGGTGTAGTTCCAGTAGTACCAACTGCCTTGACGATCCCGATACCCGGTCAGCGCGTTCGGGTTCGCGACATATCCATACTGATACTCTTCGGTCCAAGTAGGCTCACGGTCGTTTTCAAAAGTGTAGTAAGCGCGCGAGACTGGCTTGCCGTTGAGGGCGCTGAGCCGCACCACTTCTTTCTCACGCGCTATCAAGTCGGGAGCGAGGTCACCTTCACGCGCGTGGAGCTTTGGGCGCGTCGTGATAACATCCGTGAAGCGATTGTCCTGACTGTCCCACTGATGGGTCAGCGACACGGCGGCGCGCGTGGGAAAGTCCTCACGGTTCAGGAGCGTTTCCGCGCCACTGCCCGACAAGTAGCGATGCTCAATCGTGGAACGCTTCTGGAACCCAATCTGTTCTTCAAACAACCGCCCCAAATGGTTCGGCGACTCGCCATAGAGATATCGATAAAGCCGTTCTTCCTTATCATTCAACTCCCGCGCGAACCGCCACTGCTGCCGTACTTGGGAGATGAACTGATTATTCGCAGATACCCCCACCTCTAAGCGCACAGCCGACAAGCTCGTGTTCGGCTCGCTGCCTGAACCCGTCACGCCTGCCCACCACTGAAAAGCGATGGAGGGACTGTTCGGTTCATACCACTCCACCTGTACCGTTTCGTTGGTGGGTCGCCCACTTCCAAGCACCACAGGATAGAGACGCCCCAAGAGTTGCCACTGAGGTGGGTTCGTATTCTCTGAGTAATAGATGCGTCCGTCAGGGTCAAAACGCATGAAGGTCAGGTTCGGCGCCTGCCAACAGATTGCTCCCTGCGGGGTATCGGGCAAGTTCACCCGACGCCAAGTGTTGCCCAACGGATCACGAATCGCCAACACCACTGCCTTTGCCCCTCTGCCCCACGGTTGATCCGAAGTATCCAATCGGCTCATCCCTGTAAAGAGGTAGCGCCACGCGCCTTTCTCGTGGATGGCGTGGGGCGAACCGCCGAATACCACAAAAGTGTCGCCGCTCCGTATGAGTTGGGCATACACGCCAAATGCAGGAATGAACTGACCATTACGGTAGGCAAAGCGCGACGCATTCCCCGACGCATCGTAAAGAATGTATTCATCAACGGGTTCGGCGGGCGATGAAGCGCGATTGTCCTCGATAGGTCTCCCCTGCCCCCGCGATTGCACGCGCACTATCTGAATCCGATCCCAACTGTACAACTGCGCGAGCCAAGTGCCGCCAGGCGTCGGCGATGTGAGGTGCGTCCATCCACCGTGTCCAAAACTCGTCGCAGGCGCTGGGATATGAAATCCCGTCTGACCGGTCGCTGCCAGTAAGGGCGACTCGGTGGGCACCGCACACACACTGCCCGCGCCGTCCACCGCTGCAGTTCCTGAACCCAGGTAGATGGCTTCGTCTTCAGGAGGGAGCGGTGTCCAGTCAACGGGAGGATACCGTCGGGGCGGAGACCACTGGGGGATGCACCGCGACGGCGGCTGCGGGCGCCAGGGCGTCTGCCACAATCCATCTTTCGGCGAAAACAGCGGATCGGGTTCCCAAGCCTCTTTGGCGTACTCTGGCAACCACGCCTGCCACTCTTGAAGCCAAATGGGAGTAAAGAGAGGATGGTTCGGATCCCACACAGGCGGGCACGGCGGAATCGGTTGGGCGGTTAGTTGCGTGTGTCCAACGGACGCAACGACAGAAACGATTAGGATGAGGGCAAGCTTCAACGACGCAACGAGTTTACTTACCCCCCCCGCATTCTGGGAAGATGAGCATCGCTTATTAGCAGCCGATGGATATCGTATCGCTTCATCGCGTGTCTCCTCGGCGTTCTGTCATGAATTATACCACATTTTTACGGAATTGTCAAGGGGTTAGGGAGGGTGTTCGAAAATTCCCTTTGCAAGGAACCAACACGCCTTGCACGGGGCAGACACGCAGGTCTACCCCTACAGAGGACGTCGGATGTAGGGGCGCACCTGTGTGTGCGCCCTGCTATTCTCCGTTTTTTTTTCGAACACCCTCAGGGGTTAGGAGGGTGTTCGAAAAATCGGCGGCATCGGGTATCAAACACCCTATGAAGCATCGCTACCCTTACCCCCGTGCCCGTGAGGCACATTTACACTCTTGTCCAACGCTTCCGCCCACAACACCCCCCCTCCCACCACGACGCGGATGCCCCCCAAGTACCCCGAACCGCTTCGGCTCACCCTGCTCTTGCTTGGCGTATCAGCAGCGCGTTTGCGTGCGCGTGCGGGGCAGGTGTTCGGGAGTGTGAAAGGTGCGTATGGGAGTGAGTGTCGTGCGCGTTGTGGGGGGTGCGCGAGTCTGGGGGTGGCTTTTTGTGGGTGCGGTGCGTTCGGATTTTTCGAACCCCCTCACGCACGACACGCAGGTACAATTTTTTTTGAGGATTGCGCCATAATTAGAAACGGAGATTCTCATGAAAATCGCGGTTGCGGGAACGGGCTATGTAGGCTTAGTGACGGGCGTCGTGTTCGCTGAACTGGGCAACGAGGTCATCTGCGTGGATATCGACCCCGCGAAGGTGGACGCCATCAACAAAGGGCAGTCGCCGATTTATGAACCCGGACTGGACGAACTCCTGCAGCGGAATTTAGAAGAGGAGCGTTTGATTGCAACGACCGACTTAGCACAGGCAACGCGCGACTGCGAGGTGATTTTCATCTGCGTTGGCACGCCCCCCACCGAGACGGGCGAACCCGACTTGAAGTATGTCGATGCCGCCGCCGCCACGATTGGACGCGCCCTCAACGGCTACAAGATTATCGTCAACAAGTCCACCGTCCCCATCGGCACGGGCGACCGAGTCCGACGCATTATTGAGCAGCACCGCGCCGAGCCACACGATTTTGATGTGGTGTCCAATCCCGAGTTTTTGCGTGAGGGTTCCGCTGTGGCGGACACGCTAAACCCCGACCGCATCGTGATTGGCGCAGATAATCCCCGCGCGGCGATGAAAATCGTCGAACTCTACGCTCCGCTGGAGCGCCCGATGCTGATCACGAACCTCGCCACCGCCGAGATTATCAAGTATGCCTCGAACACTTTTCTCGCGCTCAAGATTTCGTTTATCAATGCGATTGCCGATCTCTGTGAGCGCACGGGGGCGGATGTAGTGCAGACGGCGAAGGCGATGGGGTATGACCCGCGCATCGGACAAGCCTTTCTGCAGGCGGGGCTGGGCTTCGGCGGCTCGTGTTTTCCCAAAGATGTGCAAGCGTTTGTCCACACGGTGCAACGGTATGGTTTAGACCCTACGCTGTTTGAGCAGATTCTGGTAATCAACGACGCACGCCCGAAGCAGTTCGTGGCGCGAATCCGCGAGCGCTTGGGCGAGTTGTCGGGACGCACCATCGCTTTGCTGGGGCTGGCGTTCAAGCCAAACACGGACGACATCCGTGAGGCACGCTCGCTGGAGATTATCCGATTCCTGCTCCAAGAAGGGGCGACCGTACGCGCGTATGACCCGGTCGCCATGCCGCGCGTGCAAGCCATCTATCCCCAAATCACTTACTGTCGCAACGCCTACGAAGCGGCCGAAAACGCCGACGCACTCGCGCTGATTACCGAGTGGAACGAGTTCCGACAGCTGAATTTCGAGCGGATCCGCAATGCGATGCGCCAGCCGAACCTGTTTGATGGGCGCAACTTGTATGACCCGCAACGCATGCGCAAACTCGGCTTCTATTACTATGGCGTGGGACGCGCCGCAGACAACAGCGACGACAAGACGATGCTATGACGGTTCCGACGGCTTTGTGTCCCCAAGGCGGTGCACCGTTTCGGCGGCGCGGTAAATAATCGCGAGCGCGGCGAAGTCGTCGTAGGGTTCTGGAGGGACGCGCATCCCCTTGGGCAGCAGGCGTCGCCAACCGCGCGGGGGATGGTGTTGGAAGTAGAGTTCTCGCGCCTGCAGGGTCGTCTCGCGCTCTGAGGCAAGTTCCCAGCGGATTGTGGGGAACCACGCCTGCAGCTGGGGAAGCAGGCGCTTCGCTCCTGTGCCTGCCCCCACCAGATAGCGCTCCGGCGCATGCTGTTGAATACACATCTCCAGCGTCGCGCGAAGCGCTTCTATCGGCGCAATCGCACGGAACAGCACGCGCCACACGCCGCCGGTCTGCTCCGCCACGGCGACGCCTGCCTTCTGACTCCCTGGGTCAATCGCTAAGTAGCGGATAGGTTACGCTCCTCCGAAAGATAGGCAAAAGTTGCTGGTTCCAGAAACGCATCGACCACTTCCGGGTCGAACTGACGCTCGCGTTCTGCACGGATAATCGCCGCCGCCTGCTCATGGCTCATTGCGCGGCGATAGGGTCGGTCGTTGGTCATCGCGTCGTAGGCGTCGGCGACGGCGACGATGCGTCCCCAAAGAGGTGTCTCGTCGCGCGATAGCCCTTGAGGATAGCCGCGTCCGTCCCAGCGTTCATGGTGGGTCAGGGCAATCTGCCGCGCCATCTCAATCACAGGGTACGGACAATTTTCCAGAATCCGTGCGCCAATCTCCGTGTGCTGCTGCATCATCTGCCACTCCTCAGGGCTTAGAGCCCCTGGCTTACGCAAAATCGCGTCCGGAATGCCGATTTTACCTACATCGTGCAGAGGCGCGGCGTGGCGCAACTGGAACAATCGCTCCTCGTCCAGCCCCAACACCCGCCCAATCTGCTCGCTCAGTCGTCCTACGCGCACAATGTGCTGTCCCGTCAAGTCGTCGCGGTACTCTGCGGCACGCGCCAGTCGTTCCAGAATCTCCAGACGCGCCAACTCCAACTCGCGCGTGCGCTGCGCATGCAGCCGCCGTAGCTCGAGATGGTTCTGCACCCGCAGCAGCACCTCCAACAGGTCAAACGGCTTGTTCAAAAAGTCCGACGCACCCACACGCAACGCCTCATGCCGTACTTGGGGCGCGATGTCCGCCGTCAACACAATCACGGGAATAATCTCGTCAGGATAGTTCAGGCGAAGTTGTCGAATCACCTCCAGGCTATCAGAATCGCCTAAATGCCAGTCGAGGAGAACAAGGTCAGGACGACAGGACTGAAACATCCGTATCGCTTCGCTTACACTTTGGGCGGTCTGTATCGCGGAGTATCCCGCCTCACGCAGGAGGACCTGCAGCAGGTCTAAAGTGCCCGGCTCATCATCCACCACACAAATAAGAGCATCGCTGTATTGTGTTTGCTTCAGCATAAACTCACCGCCATCAGCCTGAGTCAACTCAGCGTCCTGCCCCCAATTGCTCCTGCACTCAGGCATGATAATTCTACCAGAATGGTGTTTCGATTCCTGCCATATTTGGGGGATGAAGCGAAACAGCGGAACGGGTATTCTATAGCGCGATGCGGAGTCTACTTTCGGAACGGGCCTTTCAGGCGCAGCCGTCGCCGACCCTTGCCCTCACGGCGCGGGCGCAGGCGCTGCGTCAGCAAGGAGCCGATGTGCTGAGCTTCACGGCAGGGGAACCCGATTTCGACACCCCTGAATTCGCGAAAACAGGCGCCCTGGAAGCCATCCACGCAGGCTACACGAAATACACACCAACGCCGGGAATCTTGCCCCTACGCGAGGCGATTAGCGCGAAGTTTGAGCGCGAAAACGGACTGCGCTATCCCCCTGACCAGATAGTGGTCTCCTGCGGCGCGAAGCACTCGTTGTTCGGGGTGTTCATGGCGATTTTAGACCCCGGCGACGAAGCGATTATCCCAACGCCTTGCTGGGTGTCGTACCCCGAACAGGTAAAACTGATGGGGGCAACGCCTGTGCTCGTGCCTGCCGATGAGTCCACCGAATTCTTACCCGACTACGACGCCCTGCGACGCGCGATTACCCGACGCACGAAGGTCATCGTGCTAAATACCCCGTGCAATCCCACGGGCGCCGTGTTTGGCAGGAAACTGCTCAAGGAGATTGCCTCGCTCGCGCTCACTCACGACTTGTGGATTGTCGCGGACGAGATTTACGAACACCTCATCTACGACGACTACCGCCACGAGAGTATCGGCGCACTGAGCAAAGAGGTGCTGAATCGCACGATTACGGTGAACGGCGTGTCCAAGAGTTTTGCGATGACGGGCTGGCGGATTGGCTATCTGGGCGCGCCGCCTGAAGTCGCTCGCGCGGTGAGCCATCTGCAAGACCAGATGACCTCCAACGCCTGCACGGTCGCGCAGCATGCTGCATTGGCTGCGTTACAAAACGCCAACAACGACTGGTATAACACGGTGCGCGCCATTTTCGACCGCCGCCGACGTCTGATTGTGGATGGGCTTAACAGCATCGAGGGTATCCAATGCTGGACGCCCCGCGGAGCGTTTTATGTGTACGCCAATGTGCAGGGGCTGATTGGGCGCACCTACGAGGGGCGTGCGCTGGAGTCGTCTGCCGATGTCGCCGAGTTTCTCCTGAATACGGCGCGGGTGGCGGTGGTGCCCGGCGAGGGATTCTGCGCCCCCGGCTACATCCGCCTCTCGTATGCCACTTCCGAAGCGATTATTCAAGCGGGCATCGAGCGAATCGCGGAGGCGGTGAGCAGGCTCGTGTGAAGACGCGCTTGGTTCAGAGGCGCACCCGAACCTCGTTTTCGCCGCGTCGGAGTTCAAATGTGTGCGTCTTCGTACCGACGGTAAGGCGGTACGTGCCCAAGAAGCCTCGAAACCGTGCGATTCCCTGCGAGTCGGTCGTGAGCGTCTGGGGCGGTGTCCACCACTGCTCTCGTATCCGTTTGCGCAGGCGTTCATAGGCAGGTTTGGGACTGAGGTCTTCACGCAGCAAGCCTGCGGGTGCGCCCTGCCAAGCGTGGGCGTCCGCGAGATCCCACCATGTAATCGCCTCCACCGCCGGATGGGAGAACAGTAAGGTGTAGAACCGCTCGACATAATCCGCTTGCCGCGCCTCGCCTTCGGGCGTGGAACGCCATGGGCGCGGCAACTGCCACCCGTGCTGCCCCGAGAGTACTGTGACTTCTGTGAAATGCAACGGCTTGCCGAACCGCGCATAGGTTTCACACACCTCCCACACGCGCTCCAGCGTCCACTCGCCCGTGTGCATATGCGATTGGATCCCGATGGCGTCCAGGGGTGCGTCGCTCTTGACCAGCGCTTCCACGAGTCGCTCGAATTCGGGGCTGATATTGTAGTCGTTGTAGAGCAGGAACGCTTTGGGCTGGGCGGCGCGTGCCCACTGCAGGGTCTCCGTGACGACCTTGACCGCGCCGTCACGCGCAAGCCATTTGCCCACCCCATTCTCGTAGCGGTGTCCAACGGTCGCCTCGTTGATGACATCCCAGCGTTCGATCAACCCTCGAAACTCGCGGACGATTTCGCGCACGCGGGCTTGAAGCAAGGGTTTTACCGCGTCGGGGTCGTTGGACGCCCAACGCGGATACACCTCATGCCACACGAGGGGGTGCCCCTTTGTCTCGATGCCCTGCTGTTTGCACCATTCGGCGATGCGTTTTTGGAGGTCGCGTCCCGTTTTGCGCCCCGGCTCGGGTTCGTACGCGCCCCAGTAGAACGCCAGCGTCGCATAGTTGAAAAGCCCACGGAAACGTTGTCCGTAGGTTGCGTGCTGTTTCTCGTCGAACTCGAACAGGGGGAAGATGTTCGCGCCGAACAGAAACGCATGGCGCGTCATCTCGACCTGCACGGTTTGGTTCCGCACGGGTCTACCCCGCGCGTTCACGAGCCGAATCGTGCCATCGGCTTTGCGCAGGCGTTCGATGCGCTCCGCTGCACCTGTAAGGATCTCTTGTGCCTTTGGGCTAAGTTGCATGGTCTCACTTATCCACTGCGATTTGCACGCGCTTGCGCAACGCCGCCTGCGCCGCCGCCAAACGCGCAATCGGCACGCGGAACGGCGAGCAGCTCACATAATCCAGCCCCACTTCGTGGCAGAACGCAATCGAGTCGGGGTCGCCGCCATGCTCGCCGCAGATGCCCACCTTCAAATCGGGGCGCACCGCTCTGCCGAGATCAAATGCCATTCGGATGAGTTTACCCACGCCGTCGCGATCGAGTGTGACGAACGGGTTCTCGGGCAAGATTTTATGCTCCACATAGTAGGCGAGGAACTTGCCCTCGGCGTCGTCGCGGCTATAGCCGAAGGTGGTCTGTGTGAGGTCGTTTGTGCCGAACGAGAAGAACTGCGCATACTGGGCAATCTCGTCGGCGGTGAGCGCCGCGCGCGGGATTTCGATCATTGTGCCGAACTTGTAATCGACTCGCACTCCCTCGCGCTCCATCACCTCCTTGGCGACGCGCTCCAAGTGTTCGCGGGCGAGTTTCAGCTCGTTCACATGCCCAACCAGCGGAATCAGAATCTCCACATGTGGGTCGTAGTCGCGTCGTGCGGCTTCCGCCGCCGCCTCCAGAATCGCCGTGACCTGCATCTCCACGATTTCGGGGTAGAGCAGCGACAGGCGCACGCCGCGTAAGCCGAGCATCGGGTTCGCCTCGTGCAGTTCCTCCACGCGCTGGAGCAGTCGGCGTTTCTCCGCCAGTTCGGGCGAGTCGGGCGCGGTGATTTCCAACTGCGTCGTCTCGCGAATCAGGTCTTCATAGCGCGGCAGAAACTCGTGCAGGGGCGGGTCGATCAGGCGAATGGTCACGGGCAGCCCCTGCATCACCTCAAAAATCTCGAAAAAGTCCTGACGCTGGAAGGGGAGCAGTCGTCCCAGTGCCTCGCGGCGTTCTTTTTCCGTTTTGGCGAGAATCATCTCCTGCATAATCGGCAGGCGTTGCTCACCGAAGAACATATGTTCGGTGCGCGCCAGACCGATACCTTCCGCGCCGAACTCCAGCGCTTTGGCGGCGTCGTGGGGGGTGTCGGCGTTCGCACGCACGCGCAGGCGACGGAACTCGTCCGCCCATTTCAGCAGTGTGTGCAACTCGGGACTGAGTTCAGGCTCTTGGGTGGGCACCGCCCCCTTGTATACCTTGCCCGTACTGCCGTCGATGCTGATGTAATCCCCCTCGCGCACGGTGAGCG
Organism: Fimbriimonadales bacterium; assembly: GCA_026003075.1. Classification (GTDB taxonomy): domain Bacteria; phylum Armatimonadota; class Fimbriimonadia; order Fimbriimonadales; family GBS-DC; genus GBS-DC. The sequence continues at coordinate 62,223 of BPGO01000005.1, forward strand.
TCTCGCCGTTCACTTCTACCGTGAACAGATTTTCGTGTTCGTCGACGCTGATCGCCTCGCAGCCTGCCACGCAAGGGATCCCGAACCCGCGCGCGACCACAGCGGCGTGACTGGTCATTCCCCCTCTCGCCGTTAAAATCCCCTTTGAAGCCAACATCCCACCCACATCGTCGGGGTTCGTTTCGGGGCGCACCAGAATCACGGGTTCGTGCTTGCCCTGCTCCATCGCACGCTTGGCGTCGAACACGGCGCGCCCACTCGCGGCGCCGGGCGACGCGCCTAATCCTTGCGCCAGAAGGGGATACTCCCCTGTGGCGAGGGCGCTTTCGTCCAAGTATGGGTGGAGCAACTGGTCTAAATGGCTCGGTTGCACGCGCAAGACGGCTTCGTCGCGCCCGATGAGTCCTTCCTGCGCCATATCGACGGCGATTTTCACGGCAGCACGCCCTGTGCGCTTGCCCACGCGACACTGGAGCATCCAGAGCCGCCCGCGTTCCACCGTGAACTCCAAATCCATCATGTCACGATAGTGGCGTTCAAGGCGGTCGGCAATCTCCAAAAACTGCTGGTACACTTCGGGCATGCGCTCGTGCAGCGCACTGAGGGGCAGCGGCGTGCGTACGCCCGCCACCACATCCTCGCCCTGCGCGTTCGGCAGGAACTCGCCGTACAGCTCGCGCTCGCCGGTGGAAGGGTTGCGCGTGAACGCCACGCCCGTGCCCGAATCGTCGCCCATATTGCCGAACACCATCGCCTGCACATTGCACGCGGTGCCCAAATCGTGTGGGATTTTCTCGCGCTCGCGGTAAATCACAGCGCGCTCGTTGTTCCACGAGCGGAACACCGCCTCAATCGCCATCTCCAACTGCTGATACGGGTCTTCGGGAAACTCCTTGCCCTGATCCCGTACAATCTGCTTGAACTCTTGCACCAGTTCCTTCAGCGCGTCGGCGGGCACTTCGGTATCTTGCTTGACGCCCAGCCGATGCTTCAACGCCTCGAACCGCTCTTCAAATAGTCGCTTGGGGATATCCATCACCACATCGCTGAACATCATCACGAAGCGGCGGTAGGCGTCGTACACAAAGCGGGGGTTTTGGGTGAGTTTGACCATGCCGGCGGCGGTGGCGTCGTTGAGCCCGAGGTTCAAAATCGTGTCCATCATACCGGGCATCGAGAACTTTGCTCCTGAACGCACGGAGACCAGAAGAGGGTTGTCGGGATCGCCGAATTTTTTGCCGACGCGCCCTTCCACGATTTGCATCTTCTCGCGCACTTCGTGCATCAAGCCGTCGGGCAATCGCTGCCGCTTCATGTAGCCTCGGCAGACATCGGTGGTAATCGTGAATCCGGGCGGCACAGGCAGTCCGATATTGGTCATCTCGGCAAGGTTCGCCCCCTTCCCGCCGAGCAAATCACGCATATCCGCGCTGCCTTCCTCAAAGAGATAGACTCGCTTCATACTTAGTTCCTCCTATTGGTTTACTGTGATCGGTTGCGCGACGGCGGCGTCTGGTTTCGCGCCCGCGCCGTTGGGGGCGAAGCTGGGCGATGTAGCCCAGTATATTATGGCATGGAGTGGCGCGTTTCGTCGAAGCGGGGCGAAAGGGTATCCTAATCGCCAATGCGCCTGTTAGATCGGCTCATCATACGCGAGTTGTTGCCCCCTTTGCTCTTCGGTGTCGGGCTTTTTACCGCGCTGGTGTTTGCAGGGGGCTATGTGTTTATGATTACCGAGTATGCGGTGAAGGGCGTGCCTTTACCGCTGGTGATGGAACTCGCGCTGCTCTATTTGCCTCAGATTGCGGTGCGCACGCTGCCGATGGGGATGTTGCTGGCGACGCTGCTGGGATTTGGCAGACTCTCGTCGGATTGGGAAATCACCGCGATACGCGCTTCGGGGGTGAGTTTGCGCCGTATTCTCGCGCCGGTGTTCTGGCTCAGCCTGTTAGTAAGCCTCGCGGCGATTGTGTTCAATGAGACGCTGGTACCGTGGGCGACCGAGCGCGCGGCTCGTATCCGCGCCGCTATCTTAGAGCAGCTCCAACTGACCGAGCAACAGGCGTTCGGTTTCCCCCAGTTCCGCGACGGACGATTGGATTCCTATGTGATTGTGGCAGGCGGACGCGACCCCCAAACGCAGGAGCTGTATCAGGTGACCTTGCTCAAATACAGCACAGGTAGCCAGCGTGCGCCCGAGGTGGTCGTGTACGCCGAACGCGCCCGCTGGGAAGGCGATAGCGAGTGGATTCTCCAAAACGGCTGGTGGCGTACCGCCAACGGGCAATACGGCAAGTTCGTGGTGTTCCGCGCCGAACCGACACTGAATGTCGCTATCCGCCGCACGCCTGTGCAAATCGAAGCGCTCCTGACCAATGTGGATGAGCGTTCGTTCCGCCAACTGCGCGAGCAAATCGAGTTTTTCAAGCGTGAGGGCGCGGACGAAGCGCAGATTCGGCAACTCACGGTGGAGCTCTACAACAAAATCAATGTCCCGTTAGCGAGCCTGATTTTCGCGTTGCTCGGTGCGCCGCTGGGCATCCGCCCCCAGCGCTCCAGCCCTGCCAGTGGCTTCGCGCTCAGCGTCGCGATTATTTTTGGGTACTGGGTGATGGCGCGCTACCTCGTGATTTTGGGACGCGGGGTATTAGACCCACTGCTTGCCAGCAGCTTACCGAACCTCATCGGCGCGGCGCTCGCTCTCTGGCTCATCCGCAAGAAAGAACAGGCGGTTTGAGGGTGTCCTTGGTATGAAGAAGCGAGTTCCGATTGGCTATGGTTATTTGGACTACGGCGTTGGATGCGGTCTCTTGCAAATGATGGTTCTCAAATAGATTCTGAACCCCTGATTTGCGAAACACTTGCAAACGGTATTGACACGGTGTTGCAAAACAGATATTATTAGGAGGTATAATCCCTATATAAGACGTGGGGAATGATTACCTACGCGCTGGAGTACATGACCATGCCACGGCGAAAAAGAACGCCAGAGGCGCAGGTAACAACTCTTCGGGTGCATTTCGCAAACATAGCGCCCGATTTCAATCCGGCGAGCATCTTCGCATTGCGATGGAGGTAATTGACTTTCGTGGGGAATCAGATGGTGAGAATAGCGAAGCTTTTACGAGGTGGCGAACATGGCAATTGAACAACTTAAAGTTCGGGAGATCGTCGAACGGGCTGTCAGCAAGCAAGTGGACATACCCGAGTTCCAGCGGGAGTTCGTCTGGGACCCTGAGCAGGTCAAGCTCCTGGCCGAGTCGCTGTATCGGGACTATCCCATCGGCTCGTTCCTGCTGTGGGACTCCTCGGAGTACCGAGAGTCCAAAACGGCTCAGGGCTCCCAGGCGTCGCTTTGGATCGTGGACGGACAGCAACGCATTACAGCCCTATGCCTTTTGCTGGGGCAGAAGCCCTACTGGTGGCCCGACGCCGAGGAGTGGAACAATGCGCTGAAACGCTACAAGGTCATGGTGAATCTCCTGCCCGAAGGAGGGGACGACCGGTTGGAGTTCGCCTTGCCGAACCCGATCCGCCGCCAGGACCCGCGCTGGGTCAGTGTGCGCAAAATCCTGCGTCTGGAGAAGGTGGAAGACTTGACATCTCTGGCCGGGGAGCGGGTCAAGCGAGTCGCTCAGGAGCCCGATGCCGCCATGGAGGTCTTCGGCGCAATCCTCGGACGAATGCAGCGCCTGTGGCAAATCCGGGAGCGGGAGATCCCGCTGATCAAGATCTCGCACGAGGTTGAGGATGTGGCGGAGATCTTCGCTCGGCTCAACCAGGCGGGGACACGGGTCAAGGAAGCCGATGTGGTGCTCGCCCTCGCCGCGGTGCGCAATCCCGGCTGGGTACGGGAGGACTACCTACCGTTTCGCGACGATTTAGAGGAGCGGGGCTGGGACCTGGACGCCGGCGTCTTCATCCGCACGATGACAGGCATCGGCTGTGGGCGTGCTCGGCTCATCGAGGTGCCCAGGGATTTCTGGAATCCGGAGAATCTGCCCTCGCACTGGAAGCAGACGAGAGGGTGTATCTCGGAAGTCGTGAAGCGGCTTGCCGAGTTCGGCATCACCTCGGACGAACTGCTTCCCTCCACAAACAGCCTGATCCCGTTGTTCGTGCTCCACGATAAATGGCGGGAAAGTTCGCACTACGCTTTCAGACAGGCGCTGCACTGGTTCCTTTTGGCCAATCGAGATGGTCGCTACAGCAGGTCGGCCATCACGGCCCTCAACGAGGACGTCCGAGCCATTGTGGAAGCTTCGAACTTTGAGGATGCTCTGAGCCGCTTGCACGGACGCTTGCGTGTATCCCCCCAGATTGCCGATGACGAGTTCATGAATCGCTATGACCAGGCGGGGAATCGCTTCCTGAGGCTGATGCTGTATCTGGTCATCTTCCACCGCAATGCCACGGACTGGGTAGACGGGACTCGCCTTGGGTACGACAAGACGAATAGCCCCATCGTCGGCGGCTTTCAACCCCAGTGGCACCATATCTACCCGCGCCACTTGCTCCAGAAAGCCGGGAAAACTAATGACCAAATTCATGCCCTTGCTAACATCACCGTCTTGAACGCGAAGACCAATGTTAGCAGGCTTGCCCAAATGGATCCGTGGGAATACATTCAGAAACATAAAATCAGCCAAGATGCCTTGAAGGCGCATCTGATACCCGACAGATTCCTCGACGCCGTGGACAACGGTGACAAGCAGCTATGGGATGTTGCGAACCACGAAGACTTTCTTCGCGAGCGAGCTTCACTTCTAGCTGAGGCAGCCAACAAGTTCTTGCAATCTCTAGCGCAGTAGCAGCTGATGAGCAAAAGGGAACTGCCACCCCCAAAACGCTCCGCCCTGTCGCGCGTCTAATCGCAAGGTACACTTTGGGTTGAGTTATGAGACGAAACCGAAACTGGCTACTGTGGCTATTCGCGCTGAGTTTGGCGATTCCTCTGCTTTCCAGCTGCGGCGGTGGACGCGCTTCGCCCATCAATCCCCCGCCCGGCGGGCGCGGCTCGCTCACATGGACGGTGATGGTGTTCCTCAACGCCGCCAACGACCTCGACGACTACAGCGAGCTGAATGTGAACCAGATGGAGCAGATTCAGACCAACCCGAATGTGCGCGTGGTGGTGCAATGGAAACGCGCCGCACGGTTCGCCCCCCAAGGCAGTTGGACCGGCACGCGACGATATCTGATTCAATACGATCCCGACGCTACGCGCATTAACTCGCGCTTGGTGCAGGATTTAGGCGAAGGAATCGACATGGGCAGCGCAGAAACCTTGCGCGAGTTCATTCGGTGGGCGCGCACAACTTACCCTGCCGACCGCTACGCGCTGGTGATTTGGAATCACGGTTCGGGCTGGCGCTCGCGTGCGGCGTTGCGCGGACGCGCCGTGTCGTTCGATGACGAGATGGGCACGAGTATCAAAATTTGGGAGCTGCCCACCGCCATCCGCCCCACCGACGCTGACCCGATGATGGATGTACTGCTTTTTGATGCCTCGCTGATGCAGATGCTGGAAGTCGCCTACGAGTGTCGCAATGTCGCGCGTTATATCGTCGGCTCGGAGGAAAGTCCACCGGGCGAAGGCTACCCCTATCATGAGATTCTCAAGCCGATTATGGACAACTCCGACCTTGCTCCCGCGCAGTGGGCAAGCGCGATCCCGAACCTGTTTGTGAACTGGTACAACGCCAACTTCCCCAGTTATCGGAATATTACGCAGTCGGCGGTGGACGCCGCGCGGCTGGAGGCGGTCGCGACGGCGTTGGACGCGCTGGCAGGCAGCCTGATAAACAAACGCACCCTGTATGCCACCTCCCTCGCACGCGCCCGTATGGATGCGCAAAGCTACGCCTCCTATCCCGAATATCGCGACCTGTGGCATGCAGCGCAGCTGATCAAGCAGTACACAGGCGATACGGAGCTTGCGCAGCGCGTGGACGCTCTGCAACAGGCGATCCAGCAAGCCGTGATTGCCAACAATCGCGATATACGGGCAGGCTCGCGCGTGTTTCACTCCTACGGGCTTTCCATCTACTACACCGACTCAGGGGGGTATTTAGGTCGCTACAGCAACACGGCGTTGGCGCGTGCTACGCGCTGGGACGACTGGCTCCAAGTCGCCCCGTAGGGTATGATACACGCGGTGAGAGTATGACCAGCGCGACGCCCACCAAGCGCAAAATGACCGCCGAGCAGTTCTGGCGACTCTGTGCGGACGGCAAACCACGCGAACTCGTGCGCGGGGAGGTTATCGAAAAAATGCCTGTCAACTTGGAGCATGGAAGCCTCGCCCAGTGGATTGGCACGCTCCTTATGAACTACCAAACCCAAATACGACAGTATCTGGGGGAAGTCGTTTCGGAGACGGGCTTCGTCATTCGCTATCCCGATGCCGATACGGTGCGTGCACCCGATGTAGCTTTTATTCGGAAAGAGCGTATCCCTGAGCCGCGCCCTGCCACATTTGTGGAAATCGTGCCCGATTTGGTGGTCGAAATCGTCTCTCCCAACGACGCCTATGCGGAGATTCTCGATAAAGTGGATGAATTTTTACAAGCGGGCACGACGGTGGTGTGGGTGGTGGATCCACGCCGGCATAAGGTGGAAGTCTATCGCCGTGACGTCCCGATGCAAATTCTCCACGCTGGCGATACGCTGACCTGCGAAGACCTGTTGCCTGGATTCAAACTCCCCTTGAAGACGCTTTTTGGCGGGCTACAGGCCGCCATCGAGAGCACCGAGGTCTCTGAATAGATGTCCAGCAGTGGGTATTTCATCTTCGTGTGCCATCACACCTCCGCCAACCTTTGCCCCGTAGGGTATGATACACGCGGTGAGAGTATGACCAGCGCGACGCCCACCAAGCGCAAAATAACCGCCGAGCAGTTCTGGCGATTCTGTGCGGACGGCAAACCACGCGAACTCGTGCGCGGGGAGGTTCTTGAAAAGATTCCCGTCGGAACTTGGCATGCGATTACCGCCAGCTTGATCAGTCACCGACTACGCCTGTTCCTTGACAGCCTCAGCGAGCGTATCGGCGTAGTAGCGGTCGAACTGGGGATTATTCTCCGTTATGCCGATGAAGAGTCGGTGCGTGCCCCAGACATCGCCTTTATCCGTAAAGAGAAACTGCCCCATCCACTCCCTGAAGGATATGCCGAGTTTGTTCCTGACCTTGTTGTGGAAATTGTCTCGCCAAACGATACCTACACAGAAGTGCGTGATAAGGTAGACGAACTCTTGCTGGCAGGGGTGCAGGTGGTGTGGGTAGTTGACCCCCAGCGGCGCAAGGTGGAAGTTTATCAACAAGATTCACCGATGCAGACGCTGCAGGAAGGCGACACGCTCACCTGTGAGGCAATTCTGCCCCGCTTTACCCTGCCTGTGAGCGAAATCTTTGCCGAGCTACCCTAAAGGAGACGCTTATGCCGTATGAATTCGTGCTGCAAAGCCCTGAGAAGGTCGAAATCCGCTACGAAATCGCCGGGTTAGGCTCGCGTGCGCTGGCAGCGGTGCTGGACGACTTGCTGGTACTGACGATTATCGGAGTCGTGGGCGCGTTGCTCGCGCTGCTGGAAGAGACCACCCAGGCAATCTCCAGTTTGTATAGCCTCATCGGCGAAGGCTGGCTGATTGCAGGGCTAATCTTCTTCGCGTACATCCTGTGGTTCGCGTACTACATCGTGTTCGAGATTTTCTGGAACGGTCAGACGCCAGCGAAGCGTGCGTTCGGCTTGCGCGTGATGATGCTCAACGGCGCGCCCGTGACGCCAACCGCGGTGCTGATCCGCGAGCTGGTGCGCTTAGTGGATGCGTTTCCGCTCTGTATTATGGGCTACAATGTGGCTGGTGTGTTGGCGTTTTTCAGCCCCTACGGACAGCGGCTGGGCGACATGCTGGCGGGCACTTTTGTCATCAAGGAGCGTCGCACACCGCCGCCCACACTGGATACCTTCGCCCAAATCAGTATGGAGCCGCATCCGCTGGAGTTCCACTTGCCACCCCTGCTGCCGATTAGCCCCAGCGAATATCGTGCGCTGCGGGCATTTCTGGACAGGCGCGAGCAGCTGAGCGCCGAAGCGCGGGAGCAGTTGGCGTGGGAACTGTATCAACGCTTGCGCGAGCCGTTGGGCATGCCCGAAACACCCCCCGCTGCAACCGAGGGCATCTTGGAGGCGATCGCCGCCCGCTATGCCCGCGAGCGTGGCAGGCTGGAGTAAGCGATGCGCTTTCTGATAGCCCCCACCGCCTACAAAGGCACGCTCTCGCCTGTGGAGGCGACCGAAGTCATTGCAGAAGCGGTTCGCCCTCACACCCAGCCCCACTCTCACAGCGCAGGCAAAAGGAGATTCGAGGACGACAACTTCTGCCACCTCTGCCCCATCGCCGACGGCGGTACGGGATGGCTGGAGGTCTGGGCATACCACTCCCCGCAAGCGCAACGGGTAGCTGCCCTCGTGCAAGACGCCCTCGGACGCCCCCGCACCGCCGAGTGGCTGCTGTTGCCCAACGGCGTTGCAATGTTGGAATCGGCGCAAGCTATCGGCATCCACTGGCTCCTCGCAACCGAGTTGGAACCGATGACGGCAAGTTCCTACGGCGTGGGGCAGATGCTTCAGCAGGCGGCGGCGCACCCCGATACGCGCGAACTCTGGTTGGGGTTGGGCGGCGTGGCGACGACCGACGGCGGCGCCGGCGCACTGCAAGCCCTTGGGTTCCGATTGCTGGATGCGAAAGGCTATCCGATTCCCCAAGGCGGTGCAGGACTCCACAACCTGCATCGGGTGGAACCGCCCGACACACCGCCCCTGAACGGCAAATCGCTGGTGCTCTGCGCCGATGTGCAGAACACACTGCGGGACGCCGCGCGGGTCTACGCGCCCCAAAAAGGGGCATCGCCCCAGCAAGTGGAACAACTCATCCAAGGGCTGGAGCAACTGGCAGCGGTCGCGCAACGCGAGACGGGCGCCGACCTGCACACAACCCTGGGTTCGGGAGCAGCGGGAGGGCTGGCAGGCGGACTGCACGCCTATCTGAATGCGCCTATCGTGTCGGGAATCGCGTGGCTGATCAAACACATCCGCTGGAACGCGCTCCTATCGGACGCCGATTGCCTCATCACGGGCGAGGGGCAGGTGGACGCGCAGACACTGATGGGCAAGGGGGTGGGGATACTTATTCAACATGCGGTGGCGATGGGTAAGCCTGTCATCGTGCTGGCAGGGCGTAAGGGCGAAGGCTGGGAAACCGTTGCCCGTTTGCCGAAGGTGCAACTGTACGCCTGCGCCGAAATGGCGCCCGATTTACCACCGCGCGAAGCATTGCGAAAAACGGCAACGCGGGCAATTGCAGGTACACTATAATACCGATGCACACCATCCAGCCGAACCATATCTACCTGATGGATTGCCGTGAGGGGATGCGACTCGTACCCGACGAGAGCATCGACCTCATCGTAACCGACCCACCCTTCGCGATCGAGTTCGGCGCGAAACGCGCCAACTACAATCGCACCGCAGGGCGCGTGCTGGAAGGCTATAACGAAATCCCGCAGCACGAATACTACGATTTCACGCTGGAATGGATGCGCGAAGCCTACAGGATATTGAAGCCTTCAGGCAGTATGTATGTGTTCTCAGGTTGGAACAACCTGCGAGACATCCTGAACGCCCTCGAATCGCTTGGATTCATCACCGTCAATCACATCATTTGGAAGTACCAGTTCGGCGTATTCACAAAGCGGCGGTTTGTGTCCTCGCATTACCATTGTCTCTATGTCTGCAAAGACGATTCTCTTCGGCGTTTTTACCCTGAAAGCCGTTACCCTGCCGACGCACGCGACTCCGAAGGGCGCAGTTTACGCTATCAAGATATGGAAGATGTGTGGATAATTCCCCGCGAATACTGGAACGGTGATGTCAAAACGCCGACGAAACTGCCTGCGGAACTGGTGAAAAAGATTTTACAATACTCCTCGCAGGAGGGCGACCTGGTGCTGGATCCGTTTTTGGGTTCGGGGCAGGTGGCTGTGGTTGCGAAACAGATGGGCAGGCTCTATCTCGGGTTTGAAATCGTCCCCGATTATTACGAATTCGCGCGGAAACGCTTGGAGGAAGGGGTGTACCGAATCAAAGCGGATGAGACTTCGCGGGAACTGCGTTTACCGTTGTCAAAGTAGCGCGCCTATCTCGGTATAATCTCTTTGCTATGCGCATTCGACGCCTGGGGTTTGCGGTTGGGTTGACGGGGTTGGTGCTGGTGTTGGGTGGGTTCGCGGTGGGCAGGTGGACGCGCGTGCGCTCTCTCCAACTTCCCGCGCCGGTCAAAGAGCCGATTCGCCTTGCGGTGCTGGGCGATTTTCATCTCATTGACGAAGCGAGCCTGCAGCATGCGCGCGCCTGCCTGCAACGCGTACAGTCAGAAAAGCCCGACGCGATTTTGCTGGTGGGCGACTATGTGCATACATCGCGCGGCATCCCCTATCTGAAGCGGGCGCTTGAAGGGCATCCACGCGCCGCTGGGGGTGTACGCCGTGCTGGGCAACCACGACCACTGGTCAGGCAGGGATGCCGTTATCCGCGCCTTGCGGGAATCGGGCGTGCACGTGCTGTGCGAGGAGAACCGAACCGTACGCAAGGGCAAAACACAGATTACGCTGGTCGGCATTTACGATCTTTGGTACCGCAAGCCCGATTGGGCAAAGGCATTTCGGGGCGTCCCTGAGCATCCCAACCATCCCGTTATCCTACTTTCACATAACCCCGATGCAATTCTGAGTCCCTATCGCTGTCGCACGACGCTCATCGTGGCGGGGCACACCCACGCAGGGCAGATCTGGATGCCTACTTCCGCCCACCGCGCCGCGCAACGGCTCTTCGGACGCAGCTACATCCCCAAAACGAAGTACGGCACGAGCCACCCGTATGGACTCTACCGAGAGGGCAACACTTGGATTTATATCACCAGCGGCGTCACGCAGGGGCGCAGTGTGCCCCGCTGGTACACACGCCCTGAATTGAGCATTATCGATCTGCTGCCCGACTAACGCCCCTCCACATGGGCTTTGAGTCCCCTCACAATCGCCTCTGCGATGCGCCTTTGGAATTGGGGGTCTACGAGCTTCGCACGGTCAACGGAGTGATTTAGATAGCCTACTTCGATGAGTACCGCAGGCATTTGGCTGGTGCGCAGCACGGCAAGCCCGGTCTGATACAGCATCGAGTCGGAACGCACGCCGCGTGAAGGTAAGCCGCTTACCTTCACGATTTCGTTGAGGATTGCCTGCCCCAGGGCGCGACTGTCGGCATCGTCTTTGTGGTAGTACACGGTCGTACCCGACGCGGAGTTCGGACGAGGATTGGAATCGCAGTGGATACTGATGAAGAAGTGCGCCCGCGCGTTATTGGCGAGGGCAGTACGCTCATACAAGCCGATGACCGTGTCTTCGGAGCGCGTGAGGATCACTTTCGCCCCTTCGCGTGAGAGCAGCTCGGCGATATGTTGCCCGATCGCCAACACGATGGTCTTCTCTTCGATGACCTGGTTGCCCTCGCGCCAGCGTGCGCCGGGCTGTGCGCCGCCGTGTCCGGGGTCGATCACGATCACTTTCTCGCTCAGTTTGCCCCCAGTGTTGCGTGGGGCGCGCAGGTTCAGCGTGACGCTCGCGTTCCCAGAGAGGATCTGCACCCCCACCGAGCGCGAGAGTTCCAGCACCAGGCGCACCATACCGCCTTCAATCGGCGCGGCGCGTAGCGTCCGCACAAACAGGTTCGGATCGTCCAGAGTCTGCTCGACGGCGTCCTGAAGATAGCCCGGCACATCGAGTGCTATGCGCAAAGGGTTTTCCAGAAACATCGCTTTTGGGCGCACGCCTTCGGGCAGTGGGATAGTGAGTTGCACGATGCCTTGAGGAGTGCGCTGAAGCGTGGGTATCTGGAACGGTTCTGGCGGGGGTTCGGCAGGGCGCGTCTCTTCGACGATAATCGGAGGTGTGTCGGTCGATTCGGCGACGGTGGGGGTTTGTGGAGCGGGCGTGAGTGCAATCTGCCACGCGCTGTGCAAGCCGCTCTCGGGCGTCGCGAAGGGTGAATCCATCTCCAGCACGATGCGTACCGTATACGGGTCGAACTGCCCTACGCGTACCGCTTTCACCGCGCCGGACGGCTCCGGCAACGGCAGAGGCGCCTCGGGCAGCGCACAACCTGCCAAATCAATGACTAATCGGCTCGGGTTTTCCAGTTTGAGCGTGCGCCAAGCGACAGGCAAACTGGTGCGCAGGGCGAGCGCGTCGTGCCCGAGTTGCGCCTCCTGCAGCCGCGCCAGTAGGCTTAGCGTCTGGCTCGACTCGTCCCAGCGGGTGAATCCGCCCAGCCGTCGTACAAGGTCGCGCAGCGGCGCGCAATTGATACCGCGTTTCCGTTCCAGCGGCACATACGCCGCGGGTTGATCAGGGGGAAGCGTCGTCAGTTTAACAGCGTGGTCGCGCGCTTCCACAGGCAGACCGAGTTGCGTCAGATGTTGGACCGGCAGCCAGAGTTCGCGCCCATCCCAGAGCGCAGGGGGATTCAGCGTCAGCGTTTCGGCGCGTACCACCAGCTTCGCTTCGCGCAGGTCCTCCGCCCACGCCAGTGTTAGCAGCAGCCCCAGCAGCAGCCCGATCGCTATCCCTCGCATCCGACGCTCCGTCAGCCTTAGGATACCTTAAATTGTGGATATTTCACGGGATTTCTACAAGACTGCTATCGCCCAGCATGAGGCGCAGCGTGCGCGGGCGTTTTGCCCCACCGCGCACCACGACATTTTTGCCCAGTAGACTGCCTTCGAGGCGGGTCTCGACATGCTCGACGCAGCTGCCTTCCAGAATGATGCTATATTCCACTTCGCAGCTCACCAGGCGCACGCCATCGCCAATCGCCGTGAACGAACCGATGTAGCAGTCTTCCAGGTGGCAGTTCGCACCGATGATGGCAGGTCCGCGCACGGTGCAACGCTTCAACACGCTTCCGGCGCCGATTGCTACACGCCCGTGCACCTGCGTCGCTTCCAGAACGCCCTGATTTGTCGGCTCCAAATCTTCCAGTACCAGTCGGTTCGCCTCCAGAAGTGCGTCGAGGCTCCCCGTGTCTTTCCACCAGCCTGAAATCTGTTGCGACTCGACGGTGTAGCCGTGGTCGATGAGGTACTGGATTGCGTCGGTGATTTCCAGTTCGCCGCGCCAAGAGGGTTTGATGGCGCGCGCTGCTTCGAAGATGTGTTTGTCGAACAGGTACACGCCCACAAGCGCAAGGTTGCTGGGGGGCTGCTTGGGTTTCTCGATGAGGCGCACCACGCGCTCGCCCTGCAGTTCTGCGACTCCGAACTCCTGCGGGTTGGGTACTTCCGCCAGGAGGATCAGCGCGTTCGGCTGGCGTTGCTCAAAGGCTTTCACAAGCGGCTTGATGCTGGAGGTGACGATATTGTCTCCTAAATACATCAGAAACGGCTCCTCCTGCAGGAACGGTTCGGCGGTCAGCACGGCGTGCGCCAATCCGAGCGGTTCGGGTTGGGGAATGTAGGTGACTTGGATGCCCCAGCGGCTGCCGTCGCCCACCGCCTGCTGGATTTCCGCTGCCGTGTCGCCCACGATGATGCCCACTTCGCGGAGGCCTGCCTCGGCGACCGCTTCCAAGCCGTAGAACAGCACGGGCTTGTTCGCGACGGGCACGAGTTGCTTCGCCATGCTGAAGGTGATGGGGCGCAAGCGCGTGCCCTTACCGCCCGCCAGAATCAGGGCTTTCATCGTGGCGTGGAAATCAGGTAGGCGCGCAGTGTCGCGGCGAACTCGCGGAAAAACGCCGACAAAGCGGGCGCGAGGGTTGACAGCCAGTCACGCCACGCGCTCCAGTGAGGCAGGTAGTCGCGCCAGCCCGAGGTCTGCTTGCCTTTCAGATTCGTATCCAGCCAGCGCGTTACCTCGCCAATCACGGTAAACCAGTCGGTCGGCGGGGGCACATGCCCGCCTTTGTACCAGACAATCTTCTTCGGTTCACCCGCCGCGTTGTGCAAGGCTTTGTTCGACTCGACGGGCACGACCTCATCGGCGTCGCCGTTGATGAACAGCACCGGGCGCGGCGCAATCCGACCGACCCAGTTCACCGGGTCAACCACATCCATCACCCGCAGCGCCTCCGCCATCTGTTGGGGGTTGTTCTTCGAGGCGTCACGCCACATCGACAGCGTGCTTTTCTCCATCAGAATTTTCCAGTCGCCGCCCGCAACCAGCAACACAGGGGCTTTCACGCGCTCGTCCACGCCAGCGAACATCGCGCCGATAATCCCGCCCATGCTCGCGCCGATATAGCCGATCTTCTCGGGGTCGATCTCTTTGCGTGTCTGCAGGTAGTCTACACCGCGCCGCAGGTCGATCACGGTCTGAATCAGCGCGTCGCGGGCACGATAGGGATACATGCCAAAGAAGGGAATGTCGTCGCTGGGTTTGCGCTCGCCGTGATACTGCGCATCGATGGCAAACAGCGCGTAGCCTGCTTGGGTCAGCGGTCCCCATAGCATCTGGAACATCCGCTTATCGCCGCCCAACCCGTGCATCAGGATGACGCAAGGCAGCTTCTCTTCGCCCCGATTCTTGGGCAGGATGAGAAATGCGGGCACACGCTGATCACGCGCACTGCGGTAAGTGACCTTGTAAACGTGATACTGTGCAGTCTCCTCGGCGAGGGTCTCCTGGGGGCTGAGCGGTAGGTTTTTGTCGTAGCCAAAAATCAGGTCGGGGTCGTACTTCGACGCGCGGTTTTGTGCTTGGGTACAGCTCGTTAGCGCCAGCGCCAACACCAGCCAACCGAGATTCGCAATTCGCCTTCGCATACATGTAAAGATACCTAAAGCGCAACTCAAGTCATTTAGAGAGCGTCTGAGCAAGCATAAAAGACCGAAAACCTCTATAGTCGCCTCTACCTTCGAAGGGCATCCATTAGCAACAACTCGCCTCCTGTATGCCGATACTGCCAGTTCTGATTGTACCCCAGCGCGTTCCCTGCAGGTAGGGAGTCCTCCGCACTGACCCAGCTCGTTCCACCCATCGCCCTGTTGTACACCCGCATCGGGATACCCCCACAGCCTATTCGGCATATATACCAATACTCCTGCTGGTTTAGCGGTATGTCCGGAACTGTACACGACATTACTGATTATCAGCCAAATGCACCGTTTTTGTCAAGTGCCCTTGCTGACACTGCCAAACTCGACCTGATGCGTCGACACCAAACGGACTGTTCAAATACGCTTGACCGACTATCTTACCGCTTTGTAAATCTACACGAATAACCTCGGACTTTCGCTGCTGTTCTAAGTACCGAGAAAGGACTACAAAGTTTGAACTGCTGTACTGTCGGTATGGCAGTAAAACCCACTTGTCAAATTCGGCTGTCCGACCAGGGAGTGAAAGCACTGCTCGTAGAGTATGAGTCTTGATATCCAATAATCCCACCGATTGAGGTTCAGCCGACGATATTAAAACGGGAACTTGCCCTTCTGCAGTGGCGTATGGAGACGCAGTTATCCGCTTGGCTGTCGGGGGAACCTCCCTACTTTGACTTGTCTCCAAGTCATAGAGCACCAATCTGGGAGAACTGTAACCAAACATGAGCAAAATCGTTTGCGAGTTCACCCATGTAATTGTACTAAGATCTACAATTTGTTCAAGGGAGAGTTCTATCTTATCTATTTCGTCGTTGTTAACATTCCATAAGAGAACGCCGTCCTCAATCTCTGCGACCACTTTCTCCCCGTCCGGTGAAAGCAGCGCCTTCAACGAGGAATCGGGGACGCTTTTATATCGTTCCAAGAGAGTGTCTATCTCTACCACAATAAAAGCAGGTTTCTCCTCAGAGACCAGCAAAAACCGCTTAGAATCCTGCGACCAAATGCCTCCTCCCACTGTGGGAATCCGATAATCGTTATCAAACCACTTTATTACCTTCTCTGGAGCGGTTGCGTATAACGCGACCTGACCTGTTTGAGGATTCCCCAAAAGTATATACTTCCCATCGGGAGAGGGATAAAAAGAATATTCATCGCATGGTTGAATTGTCTCGCGCCCAGAACGATTTATGACGATCCATCCAATCAATACGCCACCCACTAGCGCCAGTAGGATCCACCATCGCTGTTTCCACATCTTATCATTCCCTCCTAAAGCGGCAACTTGCAATGACCAGGCGGATCGAAACGCCCTTCACGATTCACACATTCAAGATAACAGCATTCTAAATACTTCTTGATCTTTTTCAACAAGGGAAGTGCTTTCCATTCACCTAAAGTACTCACCAGACAGCCCTTGAAACACTCGAGCCGCGCTTCGCGATCGGTATCCTTGCACTGTTGTTCGATACATCGTTTGAGTTTTTTACATAAATCTTTGGGCAAATCTTTGATTCTTTCAATGACTTTTTGATCGCAGCAATCCTGACAATTGACTGCACTTGGGTTTTCCTTATTCCTCTTACACCAATCATCTGGAGATGACCCAGCACCGTTGCCACCACAACCACCATCGCCCCAACCAACTGAGGGTGGCACATAGGGAGGCATTTCTGGAGCAGGAACTACTGGGTAAGGTACACACCCTGTTGTCCAATCTCGCTTCTCGGCGCACACGGGCAAAGCCACGCCGCCCACCTGCATCCCATTACTGTCCGTGTGATAGGATGCTATCACTTGACCGTCAGGATAGTGTACCACATATCTGTTCCCGATGGAAGACAATACAAATGTAAACGAAGGCTCGTTCTCACTTTGGGGAACACGGTACATTAGCCCCGTTGGAAAAGACACATACTCCTCGGCACGCCTCCACCCAGAATCCTGACCCCCAGCACTTTCACGCGCGTACAGACTGAGCGAGTTGCGCGTGCAATCCGCGCCACAGCCAACAAAGCCATACTCAAGCCAGTGCTGGGAGGCGATATATTTACGCTCCAAGACCTTCACCCCATCACTGTTGTACCCATACCCATACGCCACCTGCAAACTGCCATCCCCATAATCCCGCTCTATCCGCACCAAACGACCCTCTTCATCATACCCAAACACCCGCGCATAACTGTTCGGCTGATTCGTCTCCCAACGCGCCAAAGTGCCTTCAGGGTTCCACACAAAACTGTTCACCTCGCCTGTCCATACATCCTGCACAGTCGTCAACCGACCCGATACCGCGTCATAACTGTACATATCCCAGTGCGAACCGTTCAGTGCGTCGTCCCGTATCACAAAGGCTGCCATTTCCTTGCATGTCCACTCAAATCAATGAGCCGCAATATATTGCTCAGGTACGCGCCAATAGTCTGTGCACACAACTAAGCACTGAAGACACATTTGCCGGAGCAGGTTGAATATGCGCTATCAAAACCTCTCCGTGGTCACCAATCGGGTAACCTTGCCTTGTAAGATAAGTATCGTAGAAGAAACCCAAGGATGCCTTAAAATTTTCTGAACCACTTAGCGTATCATGCCACTCCTCAAGCCTTCGACATACTTGTCGAAGCGTTCTCTTAGAAAGAGGAACAGACAGAAGCCACTCAAGAACTGCGAAAAAAATCTCCAGATTATCTTCTCGGGGAGGTAAGCTTGATACGAAGCGTCCGAGAGCGTTCTTAATTTCGGCTATCGAAGCGTGATGCCTAAGAATACGTAGACCTATCAAGAGTAGATGGCGATCCGATTGACACAGAAAGCGGTTCAGCCAACGGCGCGATGTGGGGTGTCGCAGTTTCAACAAAATAGCCATCGCCACAATAGGACTAACATCGTCAAAAGTAGCCATTCGAGACGCCCAGTTCGTCAGTTGATGTACATGGCGGCTGAAATCATAGCATAGATCCGAAAGAACTTCAAGTGCGGAACTAAGGCTGTGGGGACATAATGTTCCCGTTTCAAAAACCGCTTCTGCCAAGAGAGACAGAAACGAAATCGCACGATGCGATCGTATCCAGTATAAGGCGTCATCACAGAGTATGGGATCTTGCAATGCTTGGCGCACCGCTTGTTGAGAGACTGGATCAGTTGGCATTCGGCTGATGAAACCATGCAGCGCCGTCCGACGGCTTACGAGGTCCTGTTGTTGCCACATCGCCAGCAGATCCCTCTTAGATACATTGCTTAGGAGGGAATCCGCGATGCTGGAGTCCGTTGGGGGTAGAACCTCCACCGAACCATAAATAGGATGGTTAAATCTAAATAAGCGAGCTCTTTCCATGACCCACTCCTACGGAAGTGTACCTTAATTGGGAGATGGTTGCGGTATCCACGGTGCTATTATTGTGCGAGGGCATGGTTCATTAGGCCCCACGACCTTACCATAGTGTTCTGGGCGTCCATTCGGGAAGAGCCCTCCGCCCGATACCACTCACTCAAGCCCCCACACCAGCGATAAAACCCCAGCCGATCCAACGCCGCCCGCCAAGACACCTGCTCCCCATCCCCGTTGAACCGATACTCATAGCCTAAAGCCCGCTGCCCTGACACCTCCCAACTCAGCCACACCTGTTGAATACGCCCCTCTTCATCATACATAAATTCCCGTACATAGTTCCGATCGTCCGCGTGCCACCGCACCAACCGATCCTGCTCCCATTCAAACCACCCGTTCACACCACCCAAGAGATCGTAAGCGCCCCGCAACCGTCCTACCTCATCATAGTCATACACCCACCATACCACGACCGATCGACCTTCCCAATCGATCTCCACATACTCCTGCTCCAACTGACCGTCCCGCTGATACACCCGACTAATCCAATAGCGGGGTTCCCCCGTGCGCTCCTCTCTCACTCGGCGACCTACCCCATCATAGTCTAGTTGCACTTGGTTGCTCGTGGGCAGCTCGGTAATGGTTTTCACACGCCCTAACAGGTCATAGAAATATTCAGCTCCGTCTCGGAGCGTACCGTCAGGCGCCCGATGCTCCACTCGTTTCAAGTAGCCTATCTGAGTTGGGGTATCTGCACCATAATAGATGTGTTCTATCAATTCTCTATCTGGGTATTCTATCTGCCAGAGACGCCGGCACGACCGTACCGATAAATCACTTGTTGCTGTCCGTCGGTCGCGGAGCGGAATCGTCCTAATTCATCGTAATCATAGTCAATTTGGCGCACCACGCTGCCGTCCGAACGCAGCTCTTTTTCAAACCGCTTCCTGCCCGCTGGATCATATTCCGCAGCCACCGCGACCACCTCAATCCCTTCGCCACTGCCACAGCAGCCGCGTTGCTCCCGCACGCGCCCCCAAGCGTCATAGACATAGTCGCGCCTGCCTGCGCCATCCTCCACCCACACTCGTCGGTTCTCACCATCCCAGCCCATACGCACATCCGCGCTGCGAGGATAATCAATCCCACGCAAACGACCCCAAGCATCATAACTGTACAGCGTCGTCTCGCTGCTATTCTCGCCTGTCTGCACCACCCGCCGTACCAGCCACCCGACGCCCCCATAGTCCATCTCGCGCCAATAACCACCAGGCACTATCACCTTCTTCAACTGACCCCGACGCGCCAAGTTCGCCTCATCCGACCCGTAATACGCATACTCCGTCACCCGACCCAACGCATCCACCACCTGACGCACCTGACCGTACGCCGGCTCGCCCAACTCATAATCATACACATACTGCGTCTGCGCACCCTCAGGGTCGGTGACACGCTTCACATCCCCATACGCCGTATAACTATACTCCCAAGTGTGGTTGAGCGCGTCCGTCACCTTCCACACCCGATCACTGTTCGGGTAATAGGTATAACTCGTCTGCGCCCCGTTCGGCTCCTTGCTCCAGAGCAGGTTGCCCTGCGTATCATAGCTCCATTCCCACACCAGCCCCGCAGCATCTTGACGCTTCACCACCTGATACTGCCCGTTGTACCACAACCGCGTGGTCAAACGCACCGTCGTGGCATTCCCCCCTTGCGTCAGGCGCACCACCATCGGTCCCGCAAAGCCATACTCTGTCCACACCCCTGTCGGGTCTGTCCAGCGACTACTGATTATTCTCATCCTGCACGGCAGGGAAGCGCACCTTCTGCAGACGCCCTTGCCCATCGTACACCAGCTCCCACACACGCCCGCTAAAGTCCACCACCTGCCAGAGCCGATTGTTGCTGTAGATCAGCGTCAGCGCCCGCTGGTATCGGTCGCGCACAGTGGTCAGCTGCCCGCCTGTGTAGACCAGCTGCACCGTTTGTCCATACCGATCCACCACCTGCTCCAGTCGTCGGGACGCGCCACTGGCTGCAAAGAGCCATCGCTCCTCGCTCCCTTTGCGCACCAGCAGATAGCGTCCATCGGCTTGGCGTGTTAGACGGTCAAACACGCCCCTCGGCGCAGTGACGACGCCATCCCCTTCTTGCAGCGTCGCTTGCTTCTGGTCGCTGCTGAGCGTCAGCAACACATGCCAGTTATGTGTCCATTTGGGGGCAATCGGGGAGGGTTGGCTGGGGTTTGCTTGGGAGTTGAACACAAGGCTAAAGGAGACGCCGTTCGCCCATCCGGTCAGCGGGATCTGCAGGCAGAGGTTGCCGTTGCCCAAGTTCACCACGCCGCCATAGACACTGGCACTGGCGCCCCACGCAGGCGGCAGCCCAGGCGCAGGGGCAACGGGTGGGGTCTCATGCGCGCGCTGCAGGGGGAAGAGGGTGTTTGAAAAATCGCTTCTTTGCATGGTAGACAGCCGCTTCTTTGCAGGGTAGACAGCGGGTTTGTTCCCTTCATTCCTACCCTCTCCCTGGAGGGCAGCGGGGGACGGGAAGCTCGGTTCAAAGGGCTGCTAGGATTTTTTTTCGAATAGCCTCCGTTCTACCAGAGTCGCGTAGAAGCTCACCGGGGTGAAACCCCTGCAAGATAGGATTTCACCCCTCATTCCTCGCTATTCCCCTATGCTACTCAGGAATGGATATAGGTTGAGGAGTAATAACGCTACCGGGCCCCCTGCAGCGATGCCCTTGGCAATCGAGCCAAGAGGGTTGGGTGCGGCTCACACCAAGTTCTCTTGTTTCGGTGCCAGGTCTACACTGGGTTCCATTAGCATGGAGGCACCGGTATATTTTGATTTTGCAGAACACATCTACCTGATGGTTGCAGTTGCCCGCTGTGTGTGCGACAGGCAGAATGGTGTGCAAAACAATATCTTCCGGCGAGCCGCTCCGTCTCCTGGTCCATTACATAGACGCAGTCGGGTAGTCCACAACGCCGACCTTCTATGTCGCCTTGGTTCTGGCAAGGATTATTGGCACAGGGATCTGCAAAGCCGTAGAAGATCCACCCAATTAAGCTAACGGCCACGACCACAAGAATCCAGAACTTCCTATGTAGCAACATGCTGTCACCTCCTCAGCGTTGTGTAGATGGTGTACGGCGTTCTACCTGATAGACGTCCACATACTTTACTTGACCATTCTTGTAGACAGCCAAGTAAACGGGGTTATCCCATCTATCCGATCCTGTGCCCATGACGATGGGGGTACCGTCGGGATTATAGCCTGTCACCTTGGCGGAGGGATGAATATGCCACGGGCAGTAGGCAAGGATATGCGGGTTCTTGCGCAGAATGTAGTCTGGTCCTTCCACAAAAGGTTGGCCATCGGCGGGAAGCGTCGAATAGGCTTTGCCAGAGAGAGGACAGCGCATCTTTTGCCCATCCGGGTGAAGGAACAGAAATAGCCTGATATTTGTGTTGTTTACTTTCTCACCTAAAGCTTGTTTGGTGTTGTACCATGTCCAGAGGGCTAATAAGTTGGCACGACACTTTGCCTCCGAAACACGTGAGCGTGTGATCAGAAAGGCAGGGTAGAGCAGCCCTATTATCAAAATCATGATTAGGATCGCAACAAGAAACTCCTTCAATGTGAATCCTTTCGTTCTCATCTGGACTCACCTCCCGGGTTTCTCTCGTTCACTTTCCAAATCTGGATCTGGTTCTTGAGCTGTGCACGCACTTCTGCTTCGGAGCGGGGAGGATCTGACTGTTGGCAACCACACCCCGCTACTTCTGGCGGGGAAAGACGCCCTGAGAGGAGCTGACGCAAATGCGTCTTTACAGGCGGCGAGATCCATAATGGAAGTGCTACACTGAGGTAGAGGATAGTGACCAGTGCAACAAGGTATCCGCGGCGACCCGCAAAGCGGCGTACCCATCGGAGCGTCTGTCCTCTCATCACTGAGCCTCCATTCGTAAAATTGCGGGCGTTTCTCCAGTGCCTTAGTTATAGCACATTTTTCGGCGTTTGTCAAGGAGGAAGGAGGGTTTTTTCAGGGAAAATTGCCTTTGCACGGGGCAGACACGCCTTGCAGGGGGCAGACACGCAGGTCTGCCCCTACATTCGACGCACTCTGTAGGGGCGCCTGCTATCCCACCCCACGATTTATCGAACACTCTCTTTTGAGTTCAAACGGCGCCACCCGCGCCTCAAAATCGGTGGGCAAGACAGGTGGGTGCATCAAACGCTGGCTCCTGCACCATCGGGTTTTCACCTCTTGGCTGGGTGGGGTATTCGTTTTGGCGGTGGCGATTTATGCTGGGGGTATCCTCTGTGTAAGGGCTGTTGAGATCTATCGTTGGCTTGTCTTTGTTTTCATCCAGCCTCTTAGCGCTTCGTCCAGATGCGTGTGTTGAGGTTTAGTTCGTCCACCACCGCCAACGCGAAACGCAACTCCTCAAAATAATGGGCGATGGTCTCTGGCTCCAGCAGTTTGTTGGCAGGTGCGAAAAACGAAGGCGGCTCAAAGTAATTGCGCGAGGTGGGGATCGCGATGAAGACACGCGAGGCGATAAACGAAAGGCGGATGGGTGCGTTCGTCCGCGCGCGAAAGTTCAGAATGCGCCGTATCAAGCTGGGCGTCAGGATGTAGCGTGCCTCGATTTGGTCGGTGGAGAAGACCTTGAACAACCGCTCGAACTCGGGGTCTTCCATTTTGACCAGTTCGCCGGGCTGATTGCCCAGTTTTGCGCTGAGGCTCTGCAGCCACTGTCCGAACCCGCCCAGCCAAGACTGCTCCGTGTCGGGCAGCACGAGCGTGATGCCCTGAAAGTGCTTATGGAAGTCCGCGCTGATAAACAGCCCGCGAAAGATAGTAATCCAACGCTCCTGCCGTCGCCCTTTGCTATCGTAGGTAACCTGTTTGTATTGGGTGTGCAGCTCCGAGAGGCGGATGTCAGTTTTATCGATAACGCCTTCGATCAGGTCTTCGCCATGATAGCGGTCGGGGTCAGGCGCGTTATGGAAGAGCATGCTAAGTTCGTACTCGCGTTGCGCGATCGCGCCATCGGAATGATATTCCAAGTTGGGGTGGAAGTATTTCACCAGTCGGGTCATCACGCGCCACTTGAACGCTTTGCGCCATGCTTCAGCTCTGCTGGCGTAGGTGGCAACGATTACGATGAGCGCAATCCCCAGCGGCACGAGCGACCACACCCCCGCACGAAACAACGCGAGCACCAGGCTCAACAACCCGCCCACGACCACGCTCCAAAGCGTTATCTGCGCGAACTGATGGACCTGTTGCGTGCGTTCCTGTTCCAGTTCGCGCAGAATTGGCTCCAGCTCGCGGAGTGCCTGATCAGGGGGGGTGTTCATTGCTTAAACAGTTGCGCAACGCTGGGCGTGGCGCGTTCCGATTCTTCGGCTTCGAACACCGCGCGCCGTTTCAACCCCATCGTGGAGGCGATCAGGTTCGTGGGGAACATCTCGATGGCGTTGTTGTAGTCGGTTACGGCGGCGTTGTAGGTACGGCGTGCCGCGGCGATTTGCTCTTCAATCTCGTTAAGCGAAGCCTGTAGGTGCATAAAGTTCTCATTGGCACGCAGTTGCGGATAGTTCTCCACCGCGACCATTAGGTTGCGCAACGCGCCCGAGAGTGCCGATTCGACCTGCAAGCGTTCGGTTTCGGGGAGATTTGGGCTAAGGGCACGGCTGCGCAACTCGGTGATGCGCTCCAGCAGCCCGCGCTCATGCTCCATATATTGCTTGACCGTCGCGACAAGATTGGGGATGAGGTCGTGTCGCTTCTTCAGTTGCACATCGATGCCGCTATAGGCATACTCGACCTGGTTTTTCTTACCGATCAACGCGTTATACAGGATGGCGTACACAATCGCCAGCCCCAGCGCTCCTGCACCGATACAGATCATTCCGGTGACGAGTTCCATCGTTTGTCCTCCGTCTCCCGCCTCTCTCTACGCTCCCGTTAGGGCGAGAGTTCCAAAGAGTCTACCACAAACAGGATTCTGTTTTCGCCTGCCGAACAGAGTCGTCGTGCGCGAGCTGCTGCAGGAATTGTGGACCTACCGTGAGCTGCTGCGGACGCTGGTGATTCGCGAGTTGCGTGTGCGTTATAAAAACTCCGTGCTGGGGTTCTTCTGGTCGTTGCTCAACCCGCTGGCGACTGTGCTGGTGATGACTCTGGTGTTCAAGTATGTGATGGGGATGCGCATCGCGAACTACTCGGCGTATATTCTGGCGGCGTACCTACCGTGGACTTTTTTTCAGTTTGCGCTGCTCGATTCCAGCCAGACGATTCTGGTGTATATGTCGGTGATTAAGAAAATCTATTTCCCGCGCGTGCTGTTGCCGTTGGCGGCGGTGGTTTCGAATTTCATTCACTTTCTGCTGGCGATGGGGGTGCTGTTTGTGTATTTGTACGGTTTTGTGGGGACGCCTCCGCAGGTGGGGTTATTGCTGCTGCCTTTGATTATGCTGAGCCAGTTGCTCTGGCTGGTTGGGCTGTCCGCGTTGATTGCCTGCTGGAATGTGTTTTATGAGGATGTGAAGTATCTGGTGAGCGTGGGGCTACAGTTGCTGTTTTTTCTGACGCCTGTGATTTACTTTTCGGAGCAGCTGCGCTACACGACTCTGGTTCCTGAAGCCTATCGCGAGGGGCTGTTCTGGGCATCTCATCTGATCAATCCGATGGCGGCGTTGACGATGGCGTACCGCAAGGCGATTTTGCCTCCGATTACGATTGTGCAAGAGCATGTCGCGTTGGGGCAGGCGATGCAGTTCCCCGATATGCCGCTGCCGCTGTGGCTGATGGGGCTGAACTTGCTGGGAGGCATGGGGATGGCACTGTTGGGGCTAAGCTATTTCCGAAAACGCGAATGGGAGTTTGTGGAGCGACCATGAGCCGAGATGAGTTGATTGCGTGGCTGCGGTTACTCAGTCTGGAGTTTTCTGCGAATAAGTTGCGTGCGCTTCTGGAGCGGTTTGGCGACCCCGACGGCGTGCTGCGTGCGGATGCGTCGGCGTTGCGTGAAGTGTCGGGCATCCGCGAGGCGGATGTGGCGGCGATCGAAAACGCGTCGCGTACGCCTGTGTCGATGCCGGCGTTGCTGGAGTCGGGCGAGGCGCAGTTGCTGGTTGCAGGCGTCTCGGAGGAGTACCCGCGCGCGTTGGAAGCGCTCCCTGACCCACCCCCCGCCCTCTTTGTGTGGGGCGCGCTGCAGGAACGCGATCGGTTCGCTGTCAGCGTAGTGGGCACGCGCAGGCCGAGCGCCTACGGGCGCATGGTTGCCGAACGGTTCACCCGCGACCTGTGTGCGGCCGGGTTAACGATTATCAGTGGGGGCGCGCTGGGGATAGACACCGTCGCGCATCGCATCGCGTTGGAGGCGGACGGACGCACGATTGCCATCTTGGGTAGCGGATTGGGGAGCCTGTATCCTGCCGAGAACCGTGCACTGTTTCGTCGGATTGCGGAATCGGGGGGCGCGGTGGTCAGTGAGTACCCGTGGGACGCGACGCCCGACGCGTGGCGGTTCCCTGTACGCAATCGCCTCATCGCCGCATGGGGGTTGGGGACGCTTGTGGTGGAAGCCCCTGAATCAAGCGGTGCGCTGATCACCGCGCGCCTCGCCGCCGACTACGGACGCGAAGTGTTTGCGGTGCCCGGCAGCATTGACAACCCCAAAAGCAAAGGGTGCCATGCGCTCATCAAAGACGGCGCCGCACTGGTGGATAGCGTGGAAGACATCCTGAATGCGTTGAAAATCCCGAGTGAGCCGCGCGAGCGCCCGATGAGCCTACCGATGCTGACCGAGATTCAGGAGAAGCTGCTGGGCGCGCTGGATTTGGAGCCGCGCCATGTGGACGCTCTTGCGCGGCAGGTCGGCTTGCCGATCCACATGGCGCAAGCGGAACTCACGATGCTGGAGATGCATGGGCTGGCGCGGCGCATGCCAGGCGGGGCGTTCGTGCGTGTGTTGTAGCCTACCGTCGGCTTCCCAGTCGGCTCACCTCGCGACGGTAGACCTCCGCCAGCCCGTGAAAGGGGTTGCTACGCCATGCGCGCTTGAGCTTCACCAGCGCAAACTTCAGCGTCTTCGCCGCCGCTTGCTTAGAAACCCCCATCCGCTTGCCAATCTCACGCAGAGTCAAGCCATTCAGATATTGTTCGCATACATAGCGTTGGCGTGGGGTAAGCTCCGCGCGTTGCAGCAGGCACTCCATTTCCACCCGCTCTAAGTAAGCAATCGCCTGTTTCTGGGCATCCAGCGGTTCGCCCAAGTTCGTGTGCAACTTGCGATGACGACGCAACTTGCGCTCGAAGGAGTCCTCGCGCGTGAACGGATATTCGCCGTTGCGCTCCGAAGCAATCCAGAAATCCGTCTCCTTGGCTTGCATGGCACAGCCTCCATCCTTTAGGATGAAATAGTAGACATATGTATACCTCATTTCGAGAGTTGGTGTGTTCGGCAGCCCGGTTTCAGGTACTATCTATGCCATGCAAGCGGTTCGAATTCATGAGTTTGGCGGTACGGATAAACTGATCTACGAGGAGAGCGTTCCTGAGCCAGCCGTCGGCGCAGGGGAAGTGAAGGTGCGCGTGCGTGCGTGTGCGCTCAACCACTTAGATATTTGGGTACGCAACGGGATCCCCGCGTACAAAACGCCTCTACCGCATATCTTGGGCAGTGACATTGCCGGCGAAGTAGCGGAAGTAGGGGACGGTGTGCGGGGGTGGGGCAAAGGCGACGAGGTGATTCTCTATCCTGTGGTGACTTGTGGCAAATGCCGATTCTGCAAAGTGGGGCGCGAGAACCTATGTCGGGAGGTGCAGGTGATTGGCGCCCATCGTGCGGGTGGTTATGCGGAGTATATCGTCGTGCCTGAGCGCAACCTACTTTACAAGCCTTCCAACTTGAGTTTTGAGGAGGCGGCGGCGTTCCCGCTGGTGTTTCTCACCGCGTGGCACATGTTGATGACCAAAGCCCGCCTGCAACCGGGGGAGTGGGTTTTGGTGATGGGGGGCAGCAGTGGCGTGGGCAGCGCTGCGATCCAGATTGCGAAGCTCCGCGGCGCGCTGGTCATCGCGACCGCAGGCAGCGAGGCGAAACTGGAGCGCTGCCGCGCACTGGGCGCCGACTTCACCGTGAACCACAGCGAACCCGAATGGTTCAAGCAGGTGCGCGACGCCACCGAAGGCGAAGGTGTCGATGTCGTGTTCGAGCATGTGGGACAAGCGGTCTTCGACGCCTGTGTTCGGTTGCTCACCAAAGGCGGGCGGTTAGTCACCTGCGGCGCTACCACCGGCGCCGAAGCGCATTTCGACATCCGCTATCTCTTCAGCCGCGAACTCGAGATTCACGGCGCCTACATCGGTACCCGCGCGGAACTGGAGCAAATCGTGCCGCACATGGTTGCAGGACGGCTCAAGCCAATTGTGGACAGCGTGTTTGACTTGCGTGACGCCCGCGCCGCACACGAAAAACTGGAAAGCCGCGACTTTTTCGGCAAAATCGTGCTGCGCGTGCCATAAGCCACGATGGCTCGGTGAATTGCCAGTAAAGTTTTTCCGACCCCCTGCCCAAAATACTTTCGGCTCGAAACCTTCTGAGGGGGTCGGTTATGGAACAGCACTTCGATTGGCGCAAACTGGTCGGACTGGAAGCGACGGAAGACGAGGCGCAACCCGTCGCCAACGCGGCCGATGTCACGCTGCAAATCGCGGGCGAGGAGCAGTCCGTTGAAGATGTCACGATCGACGACCTGCTCAAACAGTGCGTGGAGCGCGGTGGCTCCGACCTGCACCTGACGGTAGGGCTGCCGCCCACGATTCGCCTCAGCGGGCACCTGACGCCGTTGCCCTATCAGCCACTCACTCCACACGACACGCGCCGACTGGTCTATGAAGCGCTCAACGATCAGCAACTGGAGCAGTTCGAACGCCATCACGAACTGGACTTCGCCTACACGGTGAAAGACACGGCGCGGTTTCGCTTCAATGTGTATATGCAAAAAGGCGCGGTGGCTGCGGCGATGCGCGTGATTCCCTCGCGCATCCCCTCCATCGAATCGCTGCGTTTGCCCAGCGTGATTTACGAAGTGGTCAAAAAACACAGCGGGCTGGTGCTGGTAACTGGACCGACGGGTTCGGGGAAGTCCACCTCGCTGGCGTGTATGATTGACCTAATTAATCAAACGCGCCCGTGCCACATAATGACCATCGAAGACCCGATAGAGTATGTGCATCACCACAAGCGCGCGATGGTGAACCAGCGCGAGGTGCATTCCGACACGGAGAGTTTCCACAACGCGCTCCGCGCCGTGCTGCGTGAGGACCCCGATGTGATTCTCATCGGCGAGATGCGCGACTTAGAGACGATTCAAGCCGCGCTGACGCTCGCGGAGACAGGACACCTCGTGTTCGCCACCTTGCACACGCGCAACGCACCGCAGACCATCGACCGCATTATCGATGTGTTCCCACCCCATCAGCAAGAGCAAATCCGAGTGCTTTTGGCGAACACGATCGAGGCGGTCTTTGCCCAGCAATTGATTCCGATGATAGGCGGTGGGCGTGTCGCCGCGATTGAGGTGATGCTCGCCAACGCCGCCATCCGCAACCTCATCCGTGAAGGGAAAACGCACCAAATCTATTCGATTATGGAGACCCAGTCGGGACAGGGCATGATCACGATGGATCGCGCGTTAGCCGACCTGCATCGCAACGGCTACATCACTTACGAGGAAGCGGTGAACCGCGCGATGGATCGCGAGAACTTCCAGCAGTTGCTCAAAACCGCGTAAGGAGGCTGTATTATGCCATTGTTCGGATACGAAGCCGTCGATAACAAGGGGCGCACGCTCAGGGGCGCGATGGAAGCCGATTCGGAGCAACTCGTGCTGGCGAAACTCCACGAGCAGGGCTTGCATGTCGTGCGCGTGGAGCAGCAACGCGAGAAAACCAAGCTGTTCAGCGGACTGGGCAAACCCAAAAAGCCCAAACTACAGGCGATGGTGGTGTTCACGCGTCAGTTCGCCACGATGATCGACGCAGGCATTCCCATCTTGCGCTGTTTGGATATTCTCCATACGCAAACTAAAGACGCCGCGCTCAAAAACGCCCTCGACAGCGTGCGCAAAGATGTCAAATCGGGCATGGCGCTCAACGAGGCGATGGAAAAGCACCCCCTCGTGTTTAGCGATCTGTTCGTGAACATGATACGCGCGGCGGAAGTGGCGGGAATTCTGGATCAAATCTTAGACCGCCTCGCGACCTTCCTCGAAAAAGATTTGGAAGTGCGCCAGAAAATCAAATCGGCGATGATGTATCCCGTGATGGTGCTGGTGTTCTCGTTTCTGGTGCTGGTGGCGATTTTCATGTTCGTGCTGCCGCGATTCAAGGAAATTTTCGCGAGCATGAATGTGGAGATGCCTGCGATGACACAGTTTCTCTTCAGTGCAAGCGACTTCATGATTGGCTACTGGTGGGCGTTAGCAGGGTTGGCGATGGGGGTGGGGTTCACCCTCAAAGCCTATGTGCGCAAACCCAAAGGAAAGTACCAGTACGACTGGCTGAAGTTGCGGTTCCCCATTTTCGGGGAGCTGGTGTTGAAGTTGGCTGTGGCGCGGTTTGCGCGCACGCTGGGGGTTCTGGTCTCCAGCGGCGTGCCCCTGATGCGTACACTCGAGATCGTAGGACAAACTTCGGGTAACCAAGTACTGGCGCAGGCGATTGAAGGCACACGCCAAAGCATTCGCGAAGGGCAGCCCCTCAGCGCCCCCTTCGCTGCAACCGGGCTGTTCCCAGCGATGGTCATCCATATGATGGACATCGGCGAAGAGTCGGGGCGACTCTCGGAGATGATGGTCAAAATCGCCGACTTCTACGAGCAAGAGGTGGATGCGACCATCAAGGGGCTGACTTCGATGATCGAGCCGTTGCTGATTGTGTTCCTTGGTGGGGTGGTCGGCTTCATCGCCATCTCGATTATGATGCCGATGTTCAAGCTGATTAACGCGATTCAATAGTCGTGGCATGGGATGCTTGGCTCACGCCGCGAGCGCACGGATAGGACTGTCCGTGCTACACGAAGCTCAGGAGGAGCGCGCTATGCTAAAACGGGATACGGAGGAACTGGTGTTGGAATACTGCCAGACGCGCGAACTGGAACTGCGCGATGCGATCACGATTCAACTCTCGGGTCTGGTCGAGAGCATCGCCCGTAAGTTCATCGGTTCGGGTGAACCGCTGGAAGATTTGGTTCAGGAAGGCTATCTGGGGCTGCTGAACGCGCTCGACCTGTTCAACCCCGAAAAAGGGGTTAAGTTCACCACCTACGCCACGCATCTGATTGTGGGGCAGATCAAGCACTATCTGCGCGATAAGGGCAAGATTATCAAAGAACCCGCGTGGCTGCAGGAACTGAACAGCAAAATCAATCGCGTGGTGAACGAACTGAGTGCGCGCTACGGACGCCCACCCACCACGCAGGAAATCGCCGAGTTCCTTGGCATGACCACCAAAGCCGTGGAAGATGTGCTGATGACCCGCGAAGTATTCAAGGTGAGTTCCCTGGACGCCATCTATGAAGACGAAGAGGAAGAGTGGAACGGCTACGACCTTGAGAAGCTCCACTGCGAGCCGTGCCAGAGCTTCAACTTGCCGATTGAGGAGCGCGTCGTGGTGGAGACCGCGATGCAACAACTCAAACAGATCGAGCAGCAGGTGCTCCACCTGTTTTTCAACGAAGGCTACAACCAGACAGAAATCGCGCACCAGCTGAAGATTTCGTGCAACTATGTGTCGCACATCTTACGCAACGCAACTCAGAAACTGCGCCGCATTGTAAGCGAGGCGGATTGGATAGACGAGCAGCGTTATCGCGCCCGCGCGTTGGAGCGAGGCGACTTTGAAGCGCGTATCTTAGACCCCCAGACGGGGCTGTTCTCGGCGGACTATCTCAGTGTGCGCCTGCGCGAGGAGGTGCAACGCGCCGCACGCTATGACCAGACCGTAGGGTTCGCTATGTTCGAGTTTGTGGCGGAGAAGAGCGCCCTTGACGCGCTGGGGGAGTTCGCGCTGGGGGAGTTGCTGCTACAAGCGGCGGCGGTCGTGCGAGATGTAGTGCGCAAAGCCGACATCGTCGGGCGATATGGCTACGCTTCGCTGGGGCTGCTGATGCCGTACGCGGGTGAACACGCGCCCAAGATTGCCGAGCGTGTGGCGCAGACGCTGCAGGAGTGGCTGCAAACCGCCTTCAGCACACCCCTAAGCCAGCGGTTTCAGGTGCATTTCGGCTGGGCATTCTACCCACGCGATTGCGAGGATAGCGAGCAAATCTTGCGCGAGGCGGAGCAACGCCTACGGGCACAACGCGCCAAGCAGCGACTGGAACATGAGGCGGCGTGAGGCTTACATGGCTTTCAAATACGCCGCCGCCCGGGGCAACTCCGCCGCAGGGTCGCCCGCGATGCCGCACTCCAGCGCCATATAGCCCGTGTAGCCAATCTCACGCAGGGCGGTGAACCCGCTCTTGAAGTCGGTATGACCCTGCCCCGGCAGCAGACGATTGCTGTCCGCTAAGTGGACATGCGCGAGATGCTTGCCCGCGGCACGAATCGCCTCAGGGATGTTCGCCTCCTCAATCGACATATGGAAAAAGTCCGCCATGAGCTTCAGGTTCGGGTGAGGCAAAGCGTCGCAAATCGCGGCGGCTTGCTCAAGCCGCCGCAGAAAATGCGTCTCATAGCGGTTCAGCGGCTCCAGCAGGATATGCGCTCCCGCTTTCTCGGCGGTCCGCACCAGGTCTTCCAGCAGTTTCAGCAACAGTTCGCGTTCCAGTTGCTCTGGGGTTGCCAGTGGAGTGAGGTTCGGGAGGCGCGGTCCTCCGAAAATCGGCACGACGATGAGCCCCACCGCGCCGATGTCGCCCGCCACATAGAGCAAATCACGAATGTCTTGCATTGCGAGGTCACGCTGGGTGGGGTCGGCGTCCAGCAAGCACCCTCGAAAACCCGCGCAAATCGTGCTGGCTCGGACAGAGCTCTCTTTGAGTGCGCTCTGTATCTCGGCAACGCGCTCCTTGATGCCACCGCCCCAGAACTCGATCCCCTCGTAGCCCCACGCCGCGAGCTTCTCCAGCCGTTCTGGCAAACTGTTGCCGGGCACCAAACCCTCCTGACAGGCGAGCTTCATAGGATTTTTAGTTCGGTTCAGGGCTTGGTTCTCCTGCTACCCCGTCGCTCTCATTCCGCAGCGCCCGATGCCTCCGCAATTTCAATCAGCACCGTACCTTCCTGTACCAGTTCGCCCTCGCGCACGTTCAACTGGCGCACGATGCCCGTAAACGGCGCCCGCAACGACTGCTCGGTCTTCATTGCTTCGAGGGTGAGCAGTCGCTGACCCGCTTCTACGGAATCGCCTTGTTGCACGAACACCTTGGTCACCAAGCCGGGCATCGGCGCAGTCAGGATGCCTTCCGCGCTGGAGTGCTGTGTGATGCTGCGGCGCGTCGTCTCTGCCCGCTGGAACCGATAGACACGCCCGCGATTGTGAATCTCCACGCCTTGAGGCGTCTGCAAGAAGGCAACTTGAACAAACCCGGTGGCAGTGCGCAAAGTGAGCGTGTTGTCATGCGCTGCGGCATGCTCAACGGCATACTGCGCACCATCGGGCAGGGTGATTTTCCAGCCCTTGCCATCGGGCTGCGCAATCAAGGTTAGGAGCTCCTCGTGATAGCGAAACTCGGCTTTATACATGACTGCACCCCGCAAGGTGGCAAAATGCGTGTCGATATTCGTGGGCGGCGCCGAAGTCGAGCCAGCGATACTCCGACTCATACAGATAGGCAGGCATCTGCTCCAGCAAGCGTTGCTGGGCGTGGGTCAGCGTCCACTCACCTTCTGCAGGGTCATACTCCGCGGCGATTTGATTCAGCGTTTCCCACAGGGCGGGTGGGAAAGCATAAATTCCGCTATGCGCGAAGAACACATCGGGGGGTAACGCTTCCGTGCGCAGGTGTTGCTGGGCATAGTTGGGCGTTGGCTTCTCGCAACAGTCGCTAGGAGACGATAAAGGCGCGGGGTGTCCGTCGCCTCACCACATAGAATGCCGTATGCCGAAACTTTACTCAGCGGCACGCGATGCACCCCGTACACAGGGCACTGAGAGGTTTCATACGCCTGCGCCACTTGCCGAATCGGCATCGGGTCGCCCAGCGGCATGGGGATATGGTCGCCCAGGAAGATCAGGGTCGGCTCTCCACACGCGAATGCACGGGCGCACCACACCGCGTGCCCCAGCCCCAATAAGTCGGGTTGCTCGATAAAGCTCAGATGCGCACGCAAGGTTCGCAGCGACTCATAAATCAGTTGCATTTCGGGGCGTTTGGCGCGTGCGGGAGCATAGCGTTCCCCGCCCCCCTCCAGAAACGCCTCATACACGGGGCGGTTCTCGGGCGAGACCACAACGCCAATCTGTTCGATGCCTGCCCGCAGGAGCGTCTCGGCGATAAGTTGCAGCCCGGTGGTCAATCTGCCGTCCGCCAGCACGAACGGCATCAATCCTTTGGGTAAAACAACGCCGACGGGGTACAGGCGCGTGCCCAACCCCGCCATCGGCACTATTGCTTTGCGTATCATGCGCAATCTAAGGAGAACTCCTCGCAGCACACGGAAAGCATCGGGTATTCCGCGTGCTGCGAGGAATCGATGTCCTTACGCCAAGGATGGCTCCTGGCGTGCTTCGTGGTGCTTACTTATGTCCGGAGCAACAGCTCGGCTTCTCGGTGGAAGACACCGCAGCCGCGGGCGTGATCCCGTTGCCCTTCGCACCTACGATAATCGCGGCAGCGCCTGCGCCCAGCAGAGCCGCCAAAGCCAGAATCAGACCGAACTTGTTCATGGTTTGCCTCCTTTTGCATTATACCCTACTATAGGGTTCGGTTCAAACACTCCAGCGCGGCTTCCACAAATGGTCGGATGGCGTTTGCCCAGTCGATTGGTGCGCGCCCCATCACCGTGATGGACTTCTCGTTCAGTGAAGGCGCCGAAAAGATATAGGCATCGGGCTGCTCCGCCGCGCGAATCGTCAGAAACGGCATTTCGATCTCGCGGGCGAAGTCGCACATCAGACGGTCTTTTTCCGTCGTCTGCTCATTAGAGACATGCGCGTTATGGAGGTTCAGGTTAATCGGCAGCAGCACCACGCCATCGGAGTTGTACGCAGCATTGACCAGCAGCACCACATCGACCGCCGAACGCGCGATTTGGGGGGGCATCTGCGCTCGATAGCCCGTCACAAATCCGAACGGCATCTGGTGGTGGCACTCGATGGGAAACTCGCCCACGAGCAAGTTAATCGCTTCGCGCAGGAGCCGCTCGTGAAAGCTTTGAATCAATCGTCCCTGCGGAATGTAGTGCCGTTCGACTCGCTCATGCACCCACGCCAGCGGCGCCCGCAACGCTGCACCCATCTGCGTAATCGGACAGCTCATCTCCAAGCGGATCCCCATATTCTCGCTATAGAAATGGATGCCCGCAGGTCCCTCGTAGATTTCCAGCCAGAGAATCTCACAATCGCGATACGATTGACGCAGCGCCTCGCTCAATTGCGACTCGGTCTCTATCACAAGTAGGGGACGCTTCTCCAGGTCGTCACGGAGGCACAGCACGCCAAAGCAGGGCTTATTGAACTCTGGGACATAGGCGCTGGGACGGTACAGGTTATGAAACAGGAACCGCCGCGCAGGGCGCAGCAGCAACTCATAGCCTTCCCAGTTTTTTGCCAACTCTACTATATACTTATTCACAGGATTCGTTAATAATCGGTTCGGCTGGTACATCACTACCTCCTCTATAAACAGGCGTTTATAGTACAAAGAGTCACCCTCAAGCAGTTCCAATCTGTTGCTTTCTAAATACACTCTGAGCGCCGTAATTCCTGCAGGAGTGTACCTTAAACGATGAGGCTTATGGATGCTTCAGAAGGAGCAAATACCCATAGCAACCAGAAGAGTCGTAGGATATCTGCGTTGAACCAGACGAAAACTGAGGAAGCGCAGATTAAGATAGGTTCCCTCACGCACGACGAATAGAACCCCGTGCAGCAGTGAGCGCGCCCGAGCAGTGCAAACAAAGGAGGGCACAGAGATCCCCGAAACACCCTATGCCCTCCGCAGGGTGATTCTGTTTACGAGCCGCAGCTATTGCCGAAGTTGAACAGCACAATCAGCAGATCCGCGTCATCCACGATACCGTCGCCGTTCGCGTCCGCGCTGCCACCAGCACTGCCGAAGTTGAACAGCACCTCCAGTAAGTCCGCGTCATCTATGATGTTATCGCCGTTCACATTCCCGAATACGCCTGTGAACCCACCGCCATACGCTTCCCAGTCCATGTCGAAAACGCGGGCAGTTGCAAACGCGAAGTCCTGTTGCAAGCAGAACAGATAACCCTCCACAAGCAGAAAGTTATTCGCATTGCCGCCGTTGTCTTCAAACTGCAGGGTAACATTCTGCCAGGTTGCGCCATAGGGATTTGGTTGACAGGCGATTGGGGTCACGCGCGCTTGGAGCGCACCTGCAAGGCGAGTAATCAAGACTTGCGCTTGAGTTCCCTCGATGTTCACCGTAACGCACTGATTCGGGTTCGTATCCGCTGCCCAGCGGATAATTGCCTCATTCGAGTTCTCAGACACAACCGTGCCAATCAAGTTCAGGGTGTAATTGATACCCAAGTTGGGGAACAGGTCTTGGACTCTCAGCTCGACATCAATCGCCAAACCGTCGTTGTTGAGATCTTGAAGCGTAAATTCAAGCGGATCCGAGGGATCGATACTCCCAGAGAGGGTGAGTGATCCTGTGATGTCGTACTGACCGCCGTTGAATTTCCAGTAGAGTTTACCGCCTTGCTCGAGATTGGTAACAATCTGTGCATGAGCAATCGTCATCGCTGCGCAGAGCGCGCTCAAAGCCAACACCTTTCGCATCATCATTGACCTCCGTGATCCGTAAAATGGTGAGCCGCCGAAGCGACTGTCTTATTATACACCACTTTGCAAGCGACTCCTGCTAATAAACGGTGAGTAGATTGTTCGAGGCGATTCCCGTCGCTGCGCAGGACGCCTGCAAACACGAGACGAAACTCCTATGCCATTCCGAGGCGAGCGTCCTTGCGCCTTGAGGCAACAGGAGATAGCCCCGCTGAGGCGAAACTACAACAGATGTGATGCGTTTGATGGCTACGGTCGGACTGCTCTGGTTGGGTAGTAGCGTTTCGGCTCAACCTACCCTAATTGCAGGCGACGGGTGGGAGGTACGCCCACGCGCAGGCAACGGCGTGCAGTTGCGCGTGAGCGGCGTGCTGCTGAGTCGCGGCTCGTGGGTGCAACTGGCTGCGCCCGATTGGAGTATAGGCTACTATAGTTCGCAAGGGACGCCCCCAACACCCGAGCGCGAAGGCGACACACTCATCCTGCGCCATGCGCTAAATCCTGACCTGGGCGCACTGATCGAAACGCTGCGCAAAACCGCCCCCGATACGCTGGAATGGCAGTTGGAAGCCGAGTGGCGCAGCGAGAAACTTGCGATTGTGGAATGGTGCCTTGGCTTGTGGAATGCGGAGTACTTATTGGGCGCAACCCTATCCGGCGACGGGGAACTGGCAACAGAGATGCTGACGCGCGAGCCGAAAACTTTTCCAGAGGAACGCTTGTTCTCCGGAACACGCATCACCCTCAGCAGCCGAGTAGTTGATTTGGAGCTCCAAGCCGACCCGTTGTACCTTTTAGACGGACGGGGTAGCGCGCGCTGGTGGTCGCGTGAAGTCCCGACACTGTGGGCAGGGGTTCTGGCGCAACCGTTGCGGCGCGGAGAGCGCATTCAGATAACCGCGCGCCTGCGCCTCGCGCCCAAGCCTTTATCCCCCCAAGGCGCACCTTTGGAAATCCCCGCATCGATAGAAACCGTTGCCGACCGCTGGATGCCTACGCCCTGCGAACCCGAGTTGCTTCCCCCGCCGAAAATCCTCTGGCGTGGCACTGGCGAACCGTTCCGACTCTCAGCGGAGCAGGTCGCCCACATCCACATCGAGGACGAAACCTACCGCCCCGCCGCCGAAGCCCTCGCACGCGAATGGAAACGGTACGGACTACGCACGAGGATTCAATTAGGCTCGCCTCAAGCGGGTGTTCTCTTCATTGGCGGCAGCCCCGACCTGCAGCGTAAACATCCCGTGCCCGACCAACAGGGCGCCTACTATCTGGAAGTAGGCAGCGCAGGCGCCAAAGTCATCGGACGCTTGCCCGAAGGCGCGTTCTATGGCGTACAGACCCTCATGCAGTGGTTCCAACCTGATTCCGGTGCGCTGGTCGCCGCGCCCGTGCGCATAATCGACTATCCCCACCTGAAATGGCGTGGCGTTCACCTGTTCGGTAGCACGCAGCCCGACTTCCTGCCGCGCCTGATTGAAACTATCATCGCCCACGCCAAGCTCAACCACCTGGTAATTGAGTGTGGCTACGGTCAGTGGGACACGATTCGCGACGCGTGGGTAGACATCTCCGCGCCGAAGCCCCTCCTGCGTGCGGCGGTGCAGACCGCCCGCAAAAACCAGATCGAGCCAATCCCCTTGATTCAGTCGCTGGGGCATATGAATTGGGTGTTCCGCAACGATGCTCACAAACACCTCGCGGAAGACCCCGACACCCCGTGGGCGCTTGCTCCGCGCAACCCCGAAACCCGCCTATTTCTGCAACGCCTCTACGATGAGGTGTTCGAGGTGTTCCAGCCACGCCATTTTCATGTCGGCTTGGACGAAGTCGCCCAGCGCGGGCGTTTTCCAAACCGCCCTGAGAGCCAAGGCGCCACCGCCGCGGAACTCTTTGTGGAGCATGCGGAATGGGTTCACAGCGAAATGAAGCGGCGGGGCATCGCGAAGGTGCTCATGTGGGGGGATATGCTGCTTGCCCCGGGCGAAGCAAACGACGGGGGCGCACACGCTCCCAGCATACAGGATGCACAGTTCATACGCGAACGGCTCGGCAAACTCAAAGACCTCGTCATCTGCGATTGGCACTACACCCCCACCGAGCCTGAAAACTATATCAGCCTGCCCATTCTCCAAAGCGCAGGGTTCAACGAAATTATCGCGACCACATGGTTCAACCCACGCAATATCGCCACTTTCGCGAAGGCAGCGCAGCAAAGGCGCATTACCGGGCTTCTGCAAAGCACTTGGGCGGGCTACACCCTCAACGAGCGCACCCTGCAAGGACAGGAGTTGCGTCAGTTCGTTGCGTACCTGATTGCAGCCGCCTATGCTTGGGATACCGACCTCCCCATGCCCGACGAGTTGTCCTATGATTTTGAACGGCTCTTTATCGAGCGGTACTATCGCGAGCCAATCGCGTTGCACGCACGCGCTGGTTTCGTGGTGAACCTTGCGCCAGGGACGAATTACGACCTGAGCCAGCTCAGCCCACTTTGGACGGAGCTGCCTGTGGGCACTGCGCGTTTGAGCGGGCATCGGTTCGCGCTGAGTGGCGCACGCGGCGTGATGCTTGCAAGCTATCTTGCCCCCGAGTCGCTGCCGAAAGCGGTGCGCCTCACGCTCAACCGACCTGTAAACACGCTGTACCTACTGCACACCACCGCATGGCAAACGGAGATCGGCAGCGAAGTTGGGCGCATCGTGGTGGAATACGCCGACGGGACGCAATCAGAGCAAGCGATAGTGTACGGACGCCATATCCGCGCGTGGAACGACCGTCTCTACGCGCTGGAAGGGCGACCCCTCTGGCGTGCGCGCGGCGCCAACGGCGAAATCGCCACCGCGCGCTTGCTCAAATGGCACAACCCGCACCCCCAAAAAATCGTCCGCGCGGTGCATTTCGTTGCCTCTGACCCTGTCGCAGGCTGGACGCTGCTCGGATTATCAGGAGAGTAGCCTGTTTAGGTTGAAAGGCTGAACGCTGTCAGCATCACCTGATCGCGCGTGGCTTGCATCACGATCAGGCGCGTCTCTTTCTCGTCTTTGGGATCGCCATAGCGGACACAGAGGGGCATCTCGCGGCGCGGCGTGCCGATAGAGGGCAAATTTACGCGCTGCACGGAGTTCGGACGCCCCTGACGCACTTCCAAGCGCGCCACGCGATCCTGTGCTATGCCGTATATCTGCGCAGGCGACTTCTCCGTAGCACGCAACAACGCCACAAACCGATACCCGTTGATGTAAAAAGCGTTCCACTGCGTGGCGGAACGAGGAATCTGCATCACAAGGCTCTGAATTTCGCCCGAAAGCAGATCCTCAGGCGTTAGGTAGAACTGATCGTCGAGCAGGGGCTTCTCCAGCACATAGTAGTAGGGGGCTTGTTCCTGATGGTCATAGCAGATGATACGCGCAACGCCCTCGCTGTCGACCAGCCTGCCGATGGGCACGGTGCGCGTCGGGGGTTCAGAAAGGAGTTCCTTTTCCGTCCACAGCCAGCCTGCGCCGTCGGTATAAAGAAGCGTTTTGCCCTCGTGCGCAGGACGCAGAATATATAAATCGCGCTGCATACGCTGGGGATGGGTACGCACTTCGCGCCACTGCCCACCTTCCCAGACGCAAAAGCGAATGCGCAGCGCATCCAGCGCCACCAACTGCGTGGGCTGACGCGGAATCGCCAACACATCGAAGCTTAGTGTGTCCCGCGGCAGTCGATCCTGCCAAACCTGTTTGAGCATCGCTTCTGGTGAATCAATTACTGCCTACTCTGTACCCGCTTAGATCGGCAGCCGTTTTTGATACCGATTCCGCAGGTAAATCGCCAGGGCGTTCATCGTCAACAGCAGCGCAAGCAACACGATAATACCCGCAGCGGCGTTCTCTTGAAATGCGTGTTGGGGGCGCGTAGTCCAGTTGTAAATCTGCACGGGCAACACGGTAAAGCTGGAGAAAAGGCTGTCGGGCAGTTTGCTAATATACACCACCGCACCCACCACCAGCAACGGTGCGGTCTCGCCCACCACGCGCGAGAGCGCGAGGATGACTCCCGTCAGAATCGAGGGCATCGCCACAGGCAATACAGTGTAGCGTACCGTCTGCCATTGAGTGGCGCCGAGTGCGAGTGAACCATAGCGCAAACTCTTCGGCACGGTGCGCAGCCCTTCCCGCGCCGCTGTGATAATCACGGGCAACGCGAGCAGCGCCATCGTACACGCGCCCGCCAGCAGGCTCCGCTCCATATGCAGAGTGCGCACAAACACCTGTAAGCCCAATAGACCGTAAATCACCGATGGCACACCCGCCAGGTTCGTGATGTTAATCTCGACCACGCGCGTGAACCAGTTGCGCTTGGCGAACTCTTCCAGATAGATTGCTGCGCCCACACCGACTGGGATAGCAATTGCCGCCGTGAGCAGCAACAGATAGGCACTGCCCACCAGTGCAGGCAAGACACCCGCTTGCGAAGCGCGACGCGAGGGGAAACTCGTGAAGAACTCCGGGTTCAAACGCGCGAAACCGTCCAGCAAGATTTTGGTCAATAGCACCACCAGCGTGGTCAGCGCGAACAGTACAATCAACGCACCCACCAACTGAAAAATCTGCTCGCGGCGATACTCGCGCGCCCGCCATTCAGGGCGACTCACGACCTGAATCATACGCGCGCCCCCTTATAACGCTGACGAATCGCTTCGCTGGCAAGGTTCAACACCAGCGTTATGAGAAATAGCAGCAAGCCGACCGCGAAGATGGTGCGGTATTCCAACGAGCCGTGCGGCGTATCGCCCATCGTGATGCGCACGATGTAGGCGGTCATCGTCTCCACCGCACGCAGCGGATTGAAAGTGAAATTCGGCTGCTGTCCCGCGGCGATAGCCACAATCATCGTCTCGCCGACCGCCCGCGAGACGCCCAACAGGAACGAGGCAGACACCCCCGACATCGCCGCAGGCACCACCACGCCCCACACTGTCTGGAAGCGCGTCGCGCCCAGCGCCAGCGAAGCGTAGCGGAGACTATTGGGCACCGCATACAGCGCATCCTCACTCAACGAGGCAATCGTGGGCAGAATCATAATCCCCATCACCAGCCCCGCCGAAAGCGCGTTGAACCCCTCTAACCCTGGGATGAACCGCTGCAGCAGCGGCGTCAGGAAAGTGAGCGCGAAATAACCGTACACCACCGTCGGGACTCCTGCCAGCACCTCCAGAGTCGGTTTCACGACGCGGCGCACCCGCGGCGAGGCGTACTCACTTAAATACACCGCAGTCAATAAGCCCACCGGACCCGCCACGAGCATCGCAATCAGCGAAGTGAGCAGCGTGCCCGTCACCAAAGGCAGCACTCCAAACGATTTATTCGCGAAAGTGGGCGTCCAGACCGTGCCCGTAAGAAACTCCACCACCGAGACCCTTTCGAAAAAGCTCAAGCTCTCGGTGAACAGAATGAACACAATCGCCAAGGTAGTCAACACGCCCAGCAGCGCACACAGGAAGAGGAAAGCCCGTACGAGACGCTCCTCCAAGCGCACTCGCTTTCGATTGCGGCTGCTGACGCCAATCTGGACTACGGCGCGTGAGTACGCTGCGCCCACCTCCGTTGCCGGTGCGTTATTCGGCACCTTTCTCCGAAGCCTCCTCTATCTTGTACAGGTCTTCCAGCTTCACACCAGTCTGCGAGCCGTGGGCGCCGAACGCCGAGCCGGTGATACGCCGCTCTACACGATGCGATACCAGTTCATACACCTGCTCTGGCAGCCCGACATAGCCCACCTCTTCCGCAAGCTTGCCGGCGTGCGCTAAGGCGAATTTAATAAACTCCGCCACCTCAGGGCGCTCCAACGCCTTCACATTCACATATAGAAACAGCGGACGCGCCAAGGGTTGATAAGTGCCGTCCAGCACCGTCTCGCGGGAAGGTTTCACCGGCCCGTTGCCGTTGTCGATAGCAACGAGTTTGAGCTTGTCCTGATTGTTCTCATAATACGCCAATCCGAAATAGCCCAGCGCACCTTTGTTTCGGGCAACGCCCTGCACGAGAATGTCGTCATCCTCGCTGGCGGTGTAGTCGCCGCGGCTTGCCTTCTCCTTGCCTACAATCGCCGCCGTGAAGTAGTCAAAAGTGCCCGAATCAGTGCCCGCGCCAAACAGCACCAACCGCTCGTTGGGGAACCCCGGGCGCACTTGCGACCAGTTCGTAATCTTGCCTTGCGCCGCAGGCTCCCAGATTTTTTTGAGCTCCGCCACCGTAAGCGTGTCGCACCAAGTGTTCTGTGGGTTCACCACCACCGCCATCGCATCGTAGGCGATAGGGATCTCGATGTACTCGATCCCGTTCTTCTTGCACTGGGCATCCTCTTCCTCACGAATGGGGCGCGACGCACCCGTGATGTCAATCTCACCATTGGCAAACTTCTTGAAGCCACCCCCAGTGCCCGATCTCCCAACGGTAACTTCCACTTGGGGATGTTGCTTTTGGAACTCCTCGGCGAGCGCTTCCGAAATCGGCAATACGGTGCTGGAACCGTCGATAGTAATCTTACCAGAAAGCGTGGAAGCGGCCGCGGAAGCCTCGTTGCCCTTCGAAGCCGGCTTGCCACACGCAGTGAACACCAGAATCGCCGCGCAACTCAGTCCTATCCAACCGTAGCGAGACTTCATAGCAGTTAAATCATGCGCCACGAAATGTTAAAAACAGGTTAAGAGGTCGTTTGGGAATGCCAGGTCAATCCGAGTGAAGAGAGTGGCGCGAGATGAGTAACGCCGCCACCACCTGCGGCGCCCGACTCGCCTCAATCAAGCAGGTGACCCGGTCGTGCGCGTCGCTAATCTGCTCGATGGCGGTGCCCGATTCGTACATAATCTCGGCGATACGCGCCAGCACGCCGTGCAGCTCACGCATGTTTTATGCGAACACCGAGACCATCACGCGATGGGGCTTGACCGTTACCTGAAATCCGGTGCGTTCCAGCACGGCACGGGCGCGTTCCATCTCAGTTGCCTTCACCCCAAAGAGGATGCCCTGTCGCTGGAGTTTAATCAGAAA
This sequence comes from Fimbriimonadales bacterium, assembly GCA_026003075.1. Lineage (GTDB taxonomy): Bacteria > Armatimonadota > Fimbriimonadia > Fimbriimonadales > GBS-DC > GBS-DC. Next base: position 105,526 of record BPGO01000005.1, read on the forward strand.
GATGCTAATGCCTGCCTGCTGCAGCGTGTCCCAGAATAGCAAGTCGCTGGGAAGGCACTTCGGCAGGGTTGGGCACGCGCACGAACAGGTAGGCGACCTCCGGCGAGACCACAATCGCGCTGCCCCCACGCTCCCGTTCAAAACTGACCCGTTCCCCGGTGGCAGGAATGCTCTCTTCTGGCAGCATGGTAGGGTGAAGTACACCCGCTCCCGCATCGTAAATGCCTTGTCCCAGACAGCGAGAGTTGAAGAGGGCGAACGTGTCTAACACTCACTGCCAAAGTTAAACAGTACCTGCAGCAGGTCGGCGTCGTCTACGACCCCATCGCAGTTCACATCCGCATCATTCGGTTCGGTAGCCCCAAAAGCGAACAGCACCTGCAACAGGTCCGCATCATCCACGCAGCCACTGCGGTCCACATCTCCAGCCAACGATGACACGATTTGCGCCGTAAAAATGGTGCCGTCACACCAATCGTTCGATTGATGATTCGGATCCAGTACAAAGTCCACGATAGAACCCATCTGAAGCGTGACCGACAAGGCGTAATCGTAGCCGGTATAATCACAATAGTCACGTGTGCCCGACCAGACCTCTACCCCATCGAGATAAATGTGTACAACAGTACCATCGCCGCAACAGGTGCTATGAGGATGCTTTGCAACATGTCCGCGGATAACGAAGTTGCCTGCAACGGAACTGACCCATCGTCGAACCGCCCAGTGTTCTCGCGACTGACGCCCGCCGCTGGTGGTACGCCCGTTCGGATGCATGCCGTCATTCCAAATACCCGTCCAGAAGACCCCATCTTGAATGTACCAGGATTCCCACGATGCGCTATATTCCGGCAGGAGCTGAAAATCGGTGGCGGCGTTGTAAGTTCGATCCGAATCGCCGTCACGGTCATAGTAGCCATAGTACCATCCGTTCTGCCCCTGAACGCCCGAGAAGTCGGCGACCGAGTCCGCAACACACTGGGCATTTCCACCTGCCCATGCCAGTCCAATGCTCAGTGTGATCACGACCTTCGCGCTCCAGCAACTAATCTGCCGTCGCATTCTCATTCCACCTCCTGCAGTCCATTCGGGTACCTGCACAGTACACCCACCCCTGCAACAACTTTTGTGCCATTCCCGTCTGATCGCTCGTTGTCCTGTGATGTGGCAGCCGCGGGATGGCAAGCGCACGCCCGGATAGAACGCTCTTGCCATGCGCAACGCCGCTGCAGACAAATCGGCCCCTTTCCAAACCCCGCTCCCTGCCTTCGTCGCTCCTTCCGCGATGCCAATCAGGAATAGTTCAGGGGGTTCTCCACGCTCAGTCCTTCCTGCTGGGCGCACTGCAGGAGCCGCTGGTCGGCAGACACAAACACCAACGCATACCCCTCCAGCGACGCCAGTACTGAATGCACCGTCAACGCGCTCGCTAAGTGTACCGCGTCATAGGCGCGTAGGAAATGGCGCCTCGCTAACTCGTTGCTGTCCATCGGGTAGTACCCACTCGGCTCACCCGTCGCGCCCATCATCAACAACTCACCGCCCTACGGTGAGGGTAGATCAAACAACGAGCGCGGTACCTGTTCCACCCGCGGATCTACGAGCCCGGATAAGACCACAAACCCAGACACTTTATCTTTGTAGACCGCCTCATAGCGCACACTGACCATCCCACTACTCAACTTATATTGCCAACGACGCTCCACAAAGAACCGATTCGACCACTCGGTCATTTGGCAGACCAAACTTCCCACGCGCTCCCGCGCCAAACGGCGCTTCAAACTACCAACCTTATCCGCCAAGAGAGTGCCCAGCCACGGACCGCGCAGATCCACCTCAACAAACGCCGCAGGGTCTAATCCTTTTTCGTCGGCTTCTTCCTCTTCCACGCGCCGAGCTTGCTTTGTGCGAGAATCCATCTCGTAGAGCCGTCCCTCTTTGTACAGATAGATGCGGTTCCCCGTCTCGATGCGTACCGAGTCGGGTGTAATCCAGTAGTAGCCGAAGTCACCTGGAGTGGGGTTAGCAACAGACGAAACTGTGGGTGTGTCTATAGCTGTCCACGCACTGGTCCTGAATCCCCATCCGACAACAGTCTCCACACGATCGGTTCGCATTATTTTCACCTCCAACACTCAGCCATTGCGGCTTTCCTCCGAGGGTACAGGTAATTGCCTCTTCTCACAATCACCTGGCAGGTTAATCTCTGTACCATCAGGGCATTTTATAGAGGTACCTGAAGGAGCGCATCCAAATTCTTTCGCTGGATCTTTGCCAGGGCACACAAATTTGCAGGTGCCCGGCGGACAGTCCTTGGGCGTCGGCGATGGTGACGGCTGCGGCGGCTGAGGTTGAGGTTTTGGTTGAGAAGGAGTCGGGTCAAAGAAACGCGCACAGAGCCATTCACAAAAACCACGGGGGCGAATTGGCGCCGGTATCAATCTCTTACATTTGCGAACGCAGTCTTTGTAATCTTTAGGGACTAAATCCCCAATACGCTTTAGGAGATTACCCAAGTCATCAGATAACAGATACTCCGGCACCCGATTGGTCACCGCAGCCGTGCTCAAGTCCCCACCCACACGAATGCCAAACGCATCCTCATACACCATCGTTCCGCTGGGTGGCGGCACCAAACCACTCAGCCAGTGCCCTGCCAACCACGCATAGTCCTGACCGCTCTCTGACCCTGCGCCATACCAGCGCACGGTCGGCGTCTCCACATACTCCTCCAGCGTGTTCCAGTTTGTTCCACCCATCGCCCGGTTATACACCCGCATCGAGATACCCCCACAGCCTATTCGGCATACATACCGATACTCCTGCTGACTAACAACATCCTGCTTCCACGCCTGCACCCGTGCGCAGGTCGGATGCAGATTTACCTTTAATCACCTCGCGAGAACTCAGGCCTCTTCTTTTATTGGCTTTTTGAATGCCTTCGCGCACGATTTACACACCACTCGCCGTTTCCGAACAGAGGTGAGCTTTGCCACACAAAACACACAGACAGTTCGTTGACACTCCGCACACCGCCATCCTATCCGACCACTGGCACTAAGGTGGTCAATCTCGTTCTCACAGATGGGGCATCGCCATTCGACAACCATCCTAGCCTGCATTTTAGTCCCTCACGCGAGTGCAAGCCCAGGCACAACCAGCAAGAACAGCCAAAATGAGAGGAACACGGATCCCTGCCATTGCACCAAGGCAAGCACGAAAACACCATCCAAAACAAAACCCAAACCCTCCACCAGTTATGCCACATCCAATAGCACAGAAGAGGGCACAGCCAATAGTGCGTCCTGCAAGGCGCCCACCTATGGCCATTGGAACACAAATACCTACACATCGTCCAAAACAACTGAGGTATGACTCCTTCGGGGAACGATAGAACTGTTCATAACATGGTTCCTGTCCGCCTCCTATAGGCAAACACACTCCGAACAAAATGAGGACGAGTGCTGAGTTAATTTCCTCACACTTTCCTCCTTCACACCCGCCATACCCCAGCGGGGGGCATGGTGGCAGTGCCGTAGGCGCAATCACGGGACAAACACAGGGCGCAGACAACGCGCTTTGCACCGTCAGCCCGTTGCTGTCCATCGGATAGTACCCGTTCGGCTCGCCCGTTGCGCCCATTAGCAACAACTCGCCTCCTGAATGCCGATAGTGCCAGTTCTGATTGTACCCCAGCGCGTTCCCTGCAGGTAGGTAGTCCTCCGCACTGACCCAACTCGTTCCACCCATCGCCCTGTTGTACACCCGCATCGGTGCACCCCCACAGCCTATCCGACACACATACCGATACTCCTGCTGGTTCAACACATCTTGCTTCCACACCCGAACGCCATCACTATTGTACCCATACACATATGCCAATTGCAAGTCGCCAGTCCCATAGTCCCGCTCTATCTTCGTCAAGCGACCCTCTTCATCGTACCCAAACACCCGTGCATAACTGTTCGGTTGATTATTCTCCCACCGCGCCAGAGTGCCTTCGGGGTTCCAGACAAAACTATTCACTTCGCCCGTCCACACATCCAGCACGCTCGCCAAACGACCCGATACCGCGTCATAAGCGTAAAAGTCCCAGTGAGAACCGTTCACCGCATCGTCCCGTATCACAAACGCACGGCTGCCATCGGGACGGTAGGTGTAGATACGCGAGTATGCCACCTGCCCTGTGCGCCCCTCGCTCGCCAGCCTGCCGGCAGGCGTGTAGGTGTATGCCGTCACATCCCCGCTCGGACGCTCCACGCTCTGCACCACACGACCCAACAGGTCATAGGTGTACTCGTACCCAATCAGCAAAGTGCCATCCGCCTTCTTGTGTTCCACTTTCCACACAAAGCCCACCTGCGACGGGTTGTCCGCACCATAGTAGGTATACTCTACATAACTCTCGTTCGGATAGTCCTCGCGCTTTAGCCGTCCTTTGGCGTTGTCATAGGTATAGACCACCGTGCCCCGATAGTCGCCGATGCTCTGCAGTCGTCCCAGCGCATCATAGGTGCTCTCTATCGTGCGCACCACGCTGCCGTCCGAACGCAGCTCTTTTTCAAACCGCTTCCTGCCTGCAGGGTCATATTCAGCGGAGACGGCGACCACCTCAATCCCTCCGCCACTGCCACAGCAGCCGCGCTGCTCGCGCACCCGACCCCACGCGTCATAGGTATACTCACGCCTGCCTGCGCCGTCCTCCACCCACACCCGACGGTTCTCCCCGCCCCAGCCCATCGATACATCGGCGTTTCTTTACGGGGTTCAGCGCGTTAGCATCTTTATATAGGGACAGGAATGGCTATAGGCTGCGCGAAGCCACGCCACATAGGGGGATTGCGGGTTCTCGTTAATCAACGGTTTGAGTACTTCACCCCAGCGTTTCATTTCGTTCTGTCGATTCGCACGATAGGCAAAGTGGATAATGCACCCCAAGGCGACTATGGGGGAGAACTCCTTGAAGCCATTTTCATAAGCAGCCTTCGCGTGCTTCAGCCCTTCCAAAGCAATCGCCTCTTTGCTCAACCGGGCAAGCTGCTGCTCGGTGTAGTAAAGAAAATCTTCTGTCACATCCTTGAATCCCCCCAAGTAATAATACAGATTACCTGCCTCCCAGTAACTGAGGTAGGGGTTGTGGGGGTCTAAAGACTTTACCTTGTTCATATACATGCGATACCGACGCCATCGTTCGGGATTATCAGTCTCAATTAACTTTTGGGGGATCTTTTTCCCGTCGATCTCCACGATTATGGTACGCTCACCGAGAACTTGCTCATACTTCCTTATTTCCGGGTCTTCTGCCAGAGATGCGTAAGCGCGCACCAAGCCTATATAACCAAAGACACTCTTGGGTGATTCTCGCACTACACGGCGCAGCTCGTCGAATACATTGGTTACATAGCCCTCCTTGAATAGGCTTACGAAGCTGTATTTCTCGGATTTGATGTAGTTGTCATAGATACAGATTTCCACCACCAGGTTAGCAAATGCCCAGCGAACCAGAGGCGTAGGCGTTTGCTGGAGGCTCTCACGGTAAGCCACGAAAAGATGGTGCAAATCATCCTCCGCTGGGCTATGCAGCACCTCATACACAAGACGCGAGTGTTCCTGCCAGCGCCTTGCCCGACGAACGCGCTCACGAATCTGCCCTATCGTCAACCCTTGCGACATACTATTCCCTCCTCATAGCCTTGTTAGCGGTCACCAGCCCTCATCAGGGGGATATTGTTTCCAAATATACTCGAATCCGGGGCTATTTCGTGAGAGATTCTCCGTGTAAATGGTCCCTTGATAACCATTCCTTCCATAAGCATCCCAAGTTCCCTGCTCAACGAAGGCAGCCCGTTGCGCGTAAAGCGTAACTCTTGTATGCGGAGGAACACGCGTCCGAATCTCTCTGCCTATCTCGTAGCTGCTGGTCGTGGATACTGTTCTTGAAGCCCCCAATTTCGCTTCAAACGTAATCTTCGCAAGCCACTCATTAATGGTAATGGGACCTTCGATACCAGCACTGCATTCCCCACTAATTGTAGTAGACAGGGTATAAGTGTCAGAGGCACTGACACGTCCGACGATCTCCTGTTCCACATCAGTGGAATTTGTCGCCAATAAAAGTGGTGTTGCTCCCCACGCGGGCTCATCAATAAAATAAGTCGGTTCAGGGCGAACCCTGTCGCCAACGCGCTGGGGCAGGTAGACATACTCTGCACTGACAGATGTGTAGTTTTCCAATGGCGCATGAACGACCATCGCGTAGTTCGCACGATCGGAGAAGCCATTTCCTTCATCTCAGTGAACCACTCTACTCCTATCAAGCGATCTGAAGGTTGCAGCGCCCAAGAGTGATCAAAAAGCACCCCCTCGCATGACCGTATGTAGCGCCCTTCTGTTCCGTATGGAACTACTTCATAGGTGAAATAACTATCCTGTCCCCAAGCAGTAAACCCACTATGTGGCAGCCACAGCGTCAAGGCGACGGTCAACAGCCCTGCAACATGTTCAAGAAATAGCGATGCACACGTTCGTCGTCGGTCAGTTCGGGATGGAAGGCGGTCGCCAACAGGTTGCCCTGCCGCACCGCCACGATGTTGCCGTCGAACTCGCTCAACACTTCTACCCCGTTGCCCACTTTAGAGATAATTGGGGCGCGAATAAACACGCCGCGCACGGGGCGCTCGGGCGTCGGCTTGAAGGGGATGTCCGCTTCGAAACTCTCGATTTGTCTGCCGAACGCGTTGCGCACAACAGCGATGTCCATCAGCCCCAATCGCGGTTGGGTGCTGCCTTCAATCTCTTGGGCGAGCAGGATTAGCCCAGCGCAAGTGCCATAAATCGGCATGCCCCGTTCGACGCGGGTACGGATGGCTTTGTCCAACTCGTAGCGCGTCAAGAGTTTGCCGATAGTCGTGCTTTCGCCGCCCGGAATAATCAGCGCGTCTACCGATTCTAAATCGCTGAGCTTGCGCACCTCGCACGACTCGACGCCGATACGCGCGAGCATCGCACGATGTTCGGCAAAGTCGCCTTGAAGCGCCAGCACGCCGATTTTCATAGTTACCAGCCGCGCACCGCCATCAATTCATCTTCGGCGAGTTTGCGCACATCGAGGCTGGGCATTGCCTCACCCAGACCTTTGGAGATTTCCGCCAGCATCTCTGGCTCACGGTAGTAGGTCACGGCATCCACGATTGCACGAGCGCGCTTCACGGGGTCAGACGACTTGAAGATGCCGGAGCCGACGAACACCGCTTCCGCGCCCAGCCACATCATCAGCGCGGCGTCCGCAGGGGTCGCAATCCCACCCGCCGAGAAGTTCGGCACGGGGAGCCTGCCCGTTTGGTGAACCTCCACCACGAGGTCATATGGCGCTTGCAGTTGCTTCGCGATTGCCATCAATTCATCTTCAGGCGCGCTGTGAATGCGGCGAATATCGCGCATAATCGCACGCATATGGCGTACCGCTTCCACGATATTGCCCGTGCCCGCCTCGCCTTTGGTACGGATCATCGCTGCGCCCTCGCCGATGCGTCGCAACGCCTCGCCCAAATCGCGCGCGCCACACACGAACGGCGTCTTGAAAGCGTGCTTGTTCACATGGTGTTCCTCATCGGCGGGGGTAAGCACCTCGCTCTCATCGATGAAGTCCACGCCTAACGCTTCCAGAATCATCGCCTCGGCGAAGTGCCCGATTCGGCATTTCGCCATCACGGGGATGCTGACGGCGTTCATGATCTCTTCGATGATGCGCGGGTCCGACATGCGAGCGACGCCACCCTCGCGCCGAATATCGGCAGGCACGCGCTCCAGCGCCATCACGGCAACGGCGCCCGCCTCCTCAGCAATCTGCGCCTGCTCGGCGTTGACCACATCCATAATCACGCCCCCGCGCAACATCTCGGCAAGACCGACCTTCGTGCGCCAGGTAGCTTTTTGAACCTCGTACCGATGGCTCTGCTCGTGGGTCGCAACATTCGGTGTCATAGCAATAGGGATTATACCTGAAATTGCCTCGCGCAGCCCCGCCGACAGAAAATGCGAACCCGAGCGTGCCCCCAAGGAGACTTATGTGAGGCATTCGGGATGCCTACGCGGTTCCATATTCCTATCTCATTCGGCAATCGCGTCTCTGTCCTTTAGAAATGGGGGATAATCTCCCGTCCAGCTGATGTACAGTCGCTCGCGGGGGCGTGTCATCGCTGTAAAAAGCAGGTTCCGCTCCATTTGCAAGGCATCCTCGCCTTGGGTTTGTACCACGGTGCTAAGAGGGAACAAGTCGGCAGCGACAATCGCCACCGCACGGAACTCCAGCCCTTTGACCGAGTGCGCCGTATCCGCATAAATCTGTTCTGGGGTAGCGACTGCGCCACACGCGCAGGCAGTCAGCCCGAGTTCGCTTAGCACTTTCTCGATGATATTGTCTAACATCTGCTTGGTACGCGCCACAACGGCAATCTCGTTATATCGGATGCCTGTTTTATGGCAATTACGGATCCACTTGATGAGCTTCTCGGTTTCTTCGGCTCGGTTCCTACAGCGTTTTAGGATGGGGGGATTATCCGGATTGTGCAGCACCGGAACGGGTCGCCACCCAGCAGCGATGGCTTCGCGCAACACCTCAGGGTCATCCAACGCTTGCGCCTGTTGAATCTGCATTTCTGGGCTTAGCACGCGCTCCGCGGTTTCTTGAATCTCGCGGGTGTTGCGGTAGTTGATACGCAATCGTCGGCTGCGTCCGCGCACATCGATCCCGTAGCGCACCCATGGCACACTGCGTGCGTAAATCCGCTGTGCCACATCCACGCACAAAAACAGGTTGTCGGGTTGGTCGGGGGGCGACAGCGAACGCAGCAGATGCATCTGGGCCGGTCCGAAATCTTGGGCTTCATCCGCGATGACGCAGCGGTATGGGGGACGAGCGCGGAATTTGTCTGCCAGAGCGTAGCAGGCTTGGTCGTGTGTCATCAACATGCCGTTGCGGAGCAGGTTTCGCATTCGCTCAAACACCGGCCAGAGTTTCCGCCGCTCTTCAGGGGGCAACGCACGCCCGCGCCCCACACGCTCAAACTTCAAATACGCCTCCTCCGTTCGGATGCCCCAAGTGTCGACCACTTGCTTCCACTCGTCCCATACAAACTGCGGCGTCAGATGAGGCACAAACTGTTTCCATAGATTCTCAAACCCGACAAGCCGTTGCAACTCCGGCTCATCATAGATTAGCTTTACGCCCGGATAGTGGCGCTGAATTTGACGGAAGACGAACGCGTCGAGGTTTTCGATATGGAGCCTCGCCGCAACATCCCCGAGCAGAATGTGGGCGCGTCTTTGCAGTTCCTGCGCAAGCGATTTTGTGAAGGTGGTCAACAGGATACGCTCGTTGGGATACCGCTTGACGAGTGCCTTGGCGCGATGCACCGCGACGACGGTCTTGCCCGTACCGGGACCGCCCGTGACGCGCGCTGCCCCTGAAAACGAAGCCGTTGCTGCATCGCGCTGTGTCGGATTGAGAAACACCAGCCAGCGCTCCCACGGATATTGCAGATAGTTTTCCAATTCGCGCCAGTCCTCAGGTTTCCACAGGGCGCCGCGCCGAATGGAATCGCGAATCATCTCTTCCGCATGGAGGTTCAGCTGGGCGGGAGGCAACAGTTTATCAAGCTCCTCACCTTCGCTGAGGAGATAGAGCCTTTCGTAAGCCGGCTCGGTAATCATCGCCTCTTCACGCATTTGCTCCAACGCGCTCTTGAGCGTTTCGGCATCACAATGACGGAGATAGTCAGCCCAGCCTTCACTCGGAACACCGAGCCTGACCAGATCTTTCCTACCGTACTGGTAGAATGGACAGAGCGACGGGTCAACCACCTGTTCTTGGGGTTCGCTGGTTGACGGAGGCGATGGAGGCTCTTGCACGGGGACTGATTCGTACTCGCCATATTCGTTGTAGTGAGGGCGGTTGTTTGCTGCCCAGCGATAGGCATCGTCGTGAGCATCCACCCACGCAATCACACGATAGCGTCCGTCCTCGTAAAAAATCACGCGATAACCACTATCGGCGTCGAGACGCACCGAGTGCCATTCTCGATTCGCCTGTAATCGCTCGTGATGCAGCTTCGGAGGCAGCTCAGGCTGCTCCAACAAACGCACGACCTCTTTGAACGCGTCGCGCAGATGAGAGGGGAGACGCTTAATGGCGCGGGCGAGACGGCTGCGCTCGCAAACCACCTCATAGATCATCTGTCAAGCCCCCTTGTTGCGGCTTAAATCGCTGCACATGCTGCGCTGCCTCCTGCGCCATGCGATCAACCATCTGTGCCCGCGGATCACTCGCACGACGAATTTGGATCACCGACACCTGAGCAAACATCTGCGCATATTCTATCGCTTCATTGTAAAGGGGTCTTAGGTTCTCTGAACGCACCTGGTACTCCCTCGTCCACTGCTTGCACAAAAGTTCCGAGTCGGTATAGATGGTGAGACGCTGAATCCCCATTGCTTGTGCCTCCTGAAGACAACGCAACATGGCATAATACTCGGCGAAGTTGTTCGTCTGCCTGCCGATAGGCTCGCAGATGCTCTTCAAAATCTGCCCGTGCGTGTCGTAAATCTGCACCGCCAACGCTGCATCGCCCGGATTGGCTAACGAGGCTCCGTCAACATATGCAATCGCTTCCATGACTGACATTAAGATATACCTTAGAGATACCAATTCCTGCAATATTAAGGGTATAATGAAAGAGGGATTCTATGGGTATTCCGTTAGTCATAGAGGTTTCGTGTGAAGAGAGTACATTCCCTATCCAGGCGACCTTGACCTATTGGGGCGAGTTGCAGGCGCCGGACGACCCCTTCAGTGCGCTCGGCACTGCGTGGGGGCGAATGATCCCCGACGCATGCCGCGAGCGTTATTGGCGACTTGTCGATCTGTTTCAGCGCACCGCTTCACAGATGGTGGAACGGATTCTCTTGCAACAGGACGCCACCCACGAGAGCTCACAAATCCAACAATACTGGCAGGCACTGCTGGACGCCATGCCCAGCCTACCACAAGCAGCACAGCAGATTCTTCTACACCCCACCGATCTCACCTCGCTCAGTTGGCAGTGGGCGTTGGCAGTTGCGGGCAGCCCAGGGCAAATTGCGGATTATCTGGATCAGGTACCGTTGCGCGATTGGCATCATGCGAATGTACTCTGGCTGCTGCGTCGTGCTATCGAGGGCGACCATTTCTTATGGAAGTTTCTCTGGGATCGGATGCACGAGATCTGCGGCAGCCTTCAGGAGGAGGCTTCTCTGATTGCGGTCGTGATGGGGCTTGGCAACTCGGCAAGCGATCGGGCATGGCATGTGTTGGAGCCACTGATCACGCATCCCGCGCCAGCGGTCAGGGCCGCGGTGTACGGCGCGGTCGCAGCGCTCCGTGAAACACGCGCTCGCCCCCACCTTCGAAATGCCTTGGCAGCCGAGCAAGACCCTGCTCCCATCGACGGCGTGATTACTGCGCTCGGAAGCGTAGGCGAGGCGCAAGACGCCGCCCTTCTGATCGACTATGCGTTCCATCACCCGCGCACCCGTCCCGGGGTGACCCAAGCACTGGCGCAAATAGGTCAGAAGGCATTGCCTGCCATACGCGACTACCTGCGCGACGGCTTTGATGTGAGCCTCAAGCACCACTTGATTGATACGCTTAAGCAAATTGGCGCACCAGATGTCATTCCTGTCCTGCGAGAAGGATACCATCGATCAGAAGAGTTCAAACTACGCCGTCATATTATGCGGGTAGTGGTGGAACTGGGGCATCAGGAGGGCATCCCTCTGTTGATAGAAGCCTTGGCCGACCCAAGCGAGGGTGTGCGCAAAATAGCGTGTGATGGGTTAGTGGCTCACGGTGAGGCGGCTGTGGAGCCGATTCTGGAACAGTTCGAGCAACCCCTGTGGGACATCGAACGGCGTTATCTTGCCCAGTGGGCTGCTGGGCGTGCCCTCGCTCGTATCGGCGGTGACGCCGTCAAACAGCGCCTCATGGAACTGGCAGAAAGCTACGATATGAACCACCGATGGGCTGCCCTCACCGCGTTGCGCTATGCCGATTATCCAGACCTGGGCGAGTGGATGGCACAGCAACTGATCAACGCACCTTGGACCATCCAGCACGAGTGCGCCATGTACCTGCGCAAATACCCAACGCTTGAAGCCGTTCCCGCCCTGATGGAAGCGCTACGCAATCCCCACGCAGTGGTGCGAGATATCCTAACCGACGCCATTGCCGCCAACGGCGTCGCTGTCATTCCCTTGCTTCAGCAACACTTCGAGCGGTGGGAGGCATTCGGGCAACGCTTAGCGATGGTAAATGTCCTGCGACAGATTGGGCATCCCGCAGGGCTATCCTTACTTGAAAAACTGGTCGGCGATTCAGACCCCCGAATCGCCGAGAAGGCACAAGAAGCAAAGAGCGACATCGAATCAGGAGGTTATTCGTGATGGGCGACAATGAGTTCCAAGCCATCATGACATTGCGCAAACAGGGAAACCTACAAGAAGCCTATGAACGGGTCACTCAAGCCCTGCAGCAAGCTCCAGATGACCTGCGGCTACGACGCGCGAAGGGGTGGGTGCTTTACGACCTGCTCAAGCGGGAACTGCAAGCAGTGGGCGATACAGAGGATGAACAGGACGATTCCCAATCGGTTCGCTGCGACCTGAAGCAAGTGCATAACTATTTTGTGGAATTTTATCACCTCGACCTACCTCGTGAAGATAAACTCATCTATTCCTCTATGCTCAGCATGGCAATCAAAGCACAACGCGCGGGCTGGGCAGGCTTTGTGAAGTTCGTCCAGTGGTGGGGTATAGAGCATCTGACCGAGGAAGACCGCACTCCGAAGCAGCTTATGAATGGGAATACGATTCCGAGTTTGGAGCAGCAACTGCTCTATGCCCTCGCACGTGTCCTCAAGCGAGTGCCACAACTTCCAGAAGAGCAACGTGAGTGGATAATGAGCGTGTTAGAACAAGCCGCCCCACGATATCCTGAAGATGTCTGGATACAGCGCGCGATGGCACACGCAGAGGCGATGCGCGGCAATCATCAGTCCGCTCAAGAGCGTTTCCGAGCGATTTTACGGATGAAATCGCGCGAATGGTGGATGTGGAAAGAGATGGGAGAGATTTTGGAACCAGTGAATCCTGAACAAGCCATCCTATGTTATTACCATGCGTCTCACCTGATGCCCGACCCAGCGAAGTTGGTGGGTGTCTATCAGCGTTTGGCGAAACTGTTGATGGCACAAAGTCGCTATTCCGAAGCCGCATGGTGCGCTCGGCAAGCCTATCACCATCGCGCCCAGCGAGAATGGTCTATCCCGCAGGAACTGCATCAAATCCTAAACGACCCTCACATTCAGCAGTACCCGAACGCTCCCAAACCTCAAGTGGATACCCGCCGATTCGCTGCGCGGCTGTCAGCGCCTGTCCCTCCAGAAGCGATTCAGCACACGCACGCCGTCGTGGATCATCACAACTCCGAGAAAGAGATTACCTACCTATTGCTCTCACCCCGCGAGGGTACCCCCTTGCCCCACAAGCGTTTTCCCCGCCTGAAATCGACGCCTGTGGGCACGATTGTGGAGGTGGAGTATTACACGGACGATCAGAATCGCCGAAAGATTCTCTATTGCGAGCCTGTGAATCTTTCTGAAATCGACGGCTTCGTGAAAACGGTTCAAGGCACACTGCGCAAATCGCCGAATCAGTCGTTTGGATTCATCCACACGGAGACAGGCGAACGCTACTTTGTGCCCCCGCATGTCGCAAAAGACCTTCCTGACAACGCTGCCGTCGAGGCAGTGTGCGTGCTGCAGTATAACGAAAAGCGTGAGCGCGAAGACTGGAAAGCCTTAAAAGTTCACTTAATAGAGTAAACAGAGGTTAACTTGAGCAGGAGCGCCCCGTCACCTATCCTTCGGGACTATGGCACACCCGATCACGAATGGCGCCATTCACTGCAAGGGATAGAAACTCGGTCCGCAAGTACCTACAACGCCTCTGCGGACGCCATCTTCAGGAACGCCTGCACCTTGGGATGTTCTGAGTGGCGTATGGCGTCGGGCGTGCCTTCGGCGATAATCTGACCTGCGTCGACCATCGCAATGTGGTGCGTGGTGCGCATCAGGCTCACCACATCATGGGAAACCACCACTGCCGTCAGGTTCAATTCGCGGTTTAGGCGCGTAATCAGGCGGTCGATTTGGTAGGCATTCACGGGGTCTAAGCCGCTTGTGGGTTCATCGAACAGCACGATGTGGGGATCCATCGCGAGGGCGCGCGCCAGCCCCACACGCTTGCGCATCCCCCCCGACAACTGCGACGGATAGAGATGCTCCACATTCTCCAGCCCGACCCATTCAAGCCGTTCCCGAACGATGGCACGAATCTGCTGTTGGCTCAATCGCCGATGACGCTCCAACCCAAACGCCACATTCTGGTACACCGTGAGAAAATCGAACAGCGCGGCGTATTGGAACACGATCCCAAGTCGCAGGCGCATCGGCATCCGTTCGCGTTCGCTCAGGGGCGCAATATTCACGCCTTCAACCCACACTTCGCCTCCGGTCGGCTTGAGCAGACCGCACAGGCACTTGAGCAGCGTCGTCTTCCCGCTGCCCGATGCGCCCATGATTCCCACCACCTCGCCGTATTCCACGCGCAGGTCGATGCCCTTCAAGATGGTCTTTCCGTCGACTGCGTAGACCAGTTGGCGTGTTTCAAGGGCGGGTGTCTTGCTCATCGCGTCGCAAAGAGTAAATCGGCGAGGAAGTAGTTCGCGGCGAAAATCAGCACCATCGAGAGTACCACCGCGCGGGTCGTGGCGTGCCCCACGCCTGCAGCCCCCCCGCGTGTGCCCAAGCCCTGCTGACAACTCACCAAAGTTACAATCAAGGCGAAAACGAGCGTCTTGATCAGCCCGCCAATTAGGTCAAACGGCTCCGTGAGCAAGCGAATGGACTGCAAGAAACTATTGGCAGAGATGCCGAAGGCGTTCGCCACCACCCAGCCACCGCCCACGCCTGAGAAGTTGGCAATCATACACAGCAGCGGGAACATCGCCAGCGCTGCCAACACACGCGGAATCACCAGATACTGGATCGGGCTGACCGCCAAGGCGCGTAAGGCATCGACCTGCTCGGTAATTTTCATCGTGCCCAGTTGCGCCGCAATCGCCGAGCCACAGCGGGCGGTGACCATAATCCCGGTGAGAATCGGCGCGAGTTCCCGAGTCATCGCCAACGCAATCGCGCCGCCCACGAACCCGCCACCTCCCACATCGACCAGCAACGATGCCGAGTAGAGCGTCACCACAGCGCCCGTAAACGCGCTGGTGAGCGCGACAATCGGAGCAGACGCCGCGCCAATAAACGCCATCTGGTGAAGAGTCTCGCGCACCTCAATGCGCCCCTGCAACAGCGCACGCCCACTGGCAAACAGGAGCAAACCCAACGCGCCTACGAACTCCAGCGACGCCTGCAACGGATTGGTCGGACGACGCACCTCCTCGTCCAGCCAGACTAACTCTTCACGCACATCATAAAGAGTACCTCACCCGTGCCACACGGGATATGAGGAATGCCCAGTACACAACCACAAGAAGCGCCCCGCTCCAGTAAAGCAAGGTATGAAGCGACTCGATATAAGACTGATTATGGACTGGAAAGCCGCCTGCCACGCGGTGATGTCTACCTCATAGAAGCACGGTTTTACTTGCAGTTGGCTCAGACGCCACTGTTTCCGCTTCGGGTCGTAGGCGTCGTTGAGGTTATCAATCCCGATGACCGTATGTCCCTGCTCCAGCAACAGCTCGGCGGTCTTCGCGCCGATAAAACCCGCGCAACCGGTGAGTAGGATTCGCATAGCTGCTTCCTTAACGAAAAGAGTGTACCTGTTCTATTGTTCCACACGCACCTGCTTCACCCTACGCGCTTCCAAAAGCAGGTCTTTCACCTCGCGGATGGCTTTCCAACTCGCAGGGTGTAGGAACACCAGCAACCCCAAAAGCGACCAGTAATGCGTGAACGGGGCAAAAAGCGCCGCCCCTAACCCCGCTGCCCAAAGCAGGTTGACGCCGTAGCGAGGGGAACCAATATAGCGATTCGTACTCTGGTGCATAAGCCAGTAGTAGGTGGGTATGTATCCCATACTCATCCCTAAGACGAAGCCATAGAGCTTGTATGGCTCTGGCAGCAACGAAGCAAGAATCGCGGAAAGCACAAAACTCACGCCCACATAGGCTCCACCAGCTTTTGCGAACACATGGGTCTGCCCGACAACCAGCAGTGCCTGATTTAAAGCACCGAAAGTAACAAAGTAAAATTGATTGACTGCCAAGATAGCAAATGCCAGCAGTACGGCGTGAATGTTCCATTTTTCCCCAAAAATAAAAGGAAGCCAGTAGCCACCCATTAGCGCTAACGGTAGGTATAAAATGGCTAATCCGATGAGCTGCGCCAGCGACGAGAGGCGTACCACCTCCAAGATCTTTGTTGCGTTCTCACGCACTCGCACATAGAGAGGTACACTGAGTCGCGCAATGGCATCCCTTGCGAAACTCAACGAACTAATCAAGCGTTGTGCTAACCCATAGTATCCAACAACGGTCTCACTGGTTAAGGGTAATAAAATCACCGAGGGTGCTAACAAGCGCAGCTCATATATCCAAGCGGCAAATCCTAATTTTAAACTTTCGGTGGTGAGGTGCCTTATATCATGCCATTGCCAATGCCAATGCGGACGGAAACGCACAATAAAATAATAGCCGCTGAAACTAATCAGTTGACTTGTCCAATAGGCACTCACGAAAGCCCACACCCCCCAGCCCCTCAAGGCGGTGGCGATTCCTATGCTATAGTAAGCGATTTGAGAAAGAATCTCCACCACCGCCACTTTACGATACTCTAATGCTCGCTCCGCCAGCGCCATCGGAATGCCTAATAGCAGTGAAAAAGGCAAAGTGCCAGACAAAACTGCTATTACTGCAATCAAGCTCCCCATCTGCGGCTGCAGAAAGCCGATACCGCCCAGTACTGCCATAGCCAACAGCACGAAGACTATCGAGACAAATAAAAGCCACCAGAATGCTTGATAAAAGACTTCTTTGGGGGTATTTGAGGGCAGGCGCAATAAATACATGCGCACCCCACCATCACTGAGAAGGTTTAGGTAGCGTACGACACCAAATGCCGCCGCATAAAGCCCGTAGCCCGCCGGACCCACGATGCGCGTCATATAGAGCAAGCCAAAAACGCCCATAACGACCGCCAAGCCTTGGCGAACTGTCAAAAAAAACCACTCTGAATAGCTCTTTGGCGCAGTGTTGGGGTCGAGCGTTCATTCATCACGGTAGTATTATAACCTCGACAACGATTTATCAGCAAGGCGTTCTTCGTATAACGCCTCGTATTGCCTCACGGTCTGACGGATATCGAACCGCTCTACGGCGCGTTGTCGCGCGGCGTGCCCCATCTGTAGGCATAAATCGAGATTGCGCACGAGTGATTGGAGCGCGTGCTGGAGACTGGACACCTCACCAGGAGGGACTAAGATCCCTGTCTTCCCCTCCTCCACCAGTTCGGGGATGCCGCCCACACGCGATGCCACGACAGGCAACCCCGCCGCCATCGCCTCCATCAGCGACATCGGGTTGCCCTCATGTTGGGAGGGAAGTGCGAAAATATCCGCGGCGTTCAAAATATCCGCCACATCGCTACGCACGCCCCAGAAACGGACGCGCTCGGCAAGCCCCAACTCGTGCGTTAGCTGCTCCATCGCAGGGCGCAGCTCGCCGTCGCCCACCAGCCACAGGTAAAGTGGCTGCTTGCTCTGCAACTGGGCAAACGCGCGCAGCAGCAGCGCATGGTTTTTCAGCGCCACAAACCGCCCCACATGCACGATTACAATCGCATTGGGTTCCACACCGTGCGCGGCGCGGAACCGAGCGCGTTTTTCAGGGTGTGGGGCATACTCGTCCACCGGTATGCCGTTGGGAATGACGGGCGGGTTCTTGTAGCCATAGAGCTGCTCAATCGTTCGCGCCACCTCGTCGGCGATCGCGACTGGTATCACCCTACCGATACGGTAGCGAAACGCCAGCATGCGCGTCCATTTGCCCACGCGCACCCCTATTTCCCGTTGAGCCAGACTATGAATTGTATGCACCCGGACGGGCGTGCGGTATTTCAGCATCAAGGGATAGGCGTAGTTCAACCCCAGAATGTGTGTGTGTACCACTTGGGGACGGTACTCATGGAAAAGCCTGTCCAAACGGCGATAGACCTGCCAGTCCGCCTGACCCTCGGTTTTGTAAAGGTAGTAGAGTGGAACGCCCGATTCCTGCAGGATACGCTCATAGTGAGAGTTTTGAGGTTCACGCAGCGAGATACACACAGGCTGATAGCGCGCGCGGTTTGCGTGCAGACATAAATTCACCACCAGCCGCTCCGCGCCGCCCACAGTCAGCGAGTAAAGGATTTGGAATAATGTTATATTGTTTTCCATTTTATGAAAAAAATTTCGTAATTTTTATTATTGATTCTATAGTTTTTACTATAAATCTTGGAATGATTAAGATAGCATTTGCAAGCAAAACCCAGGCACCCAGTAAGTGTGACAGGAATAGAGACGCAAACAATATGTTCAGTGTCACTAGTGGCTCAGGCTCTAGATTGCCTACAAAACGGCGAAATCCCAAGTGGAGTACTAAGAAATACGGAATATAAGAAGCTGTCACTATCAGTACGAAGATTTCAAGCTGGTTATTACCGATGAACCGCGATGTCAGAAAGGAAAATAGATAGGAAGATGATATATAGAATGTACTTGATAAAATAGATAATTTATAAATGTTTTTCACAAAGAGTATTTGCTTCTTAGTTTCATATATGACGAACAAGTTCATACATATTGCCCAGATTATGAAAACAAATATAATTTCATTTATGTTCCACTGTTTGCCAAGTATCAGTGGTAGCACCGAGTCGCCAAGCAATATGATAATAAAAAATGCAAAAGACTGGGAAACAATTTGAACAATTGAGGAGACTTGTGCCGACTGTATCAATTGGGGTGTGTTATTATGAAACTTAGCAAAAATAGGGACGCTTACCCGCCAAACAGCATCGCGTATGAAGCCTAAACTGTTTACGAGACGTGTTGCAAGTGAATAGTGTCCTACAGCTCGTTCACCTGCCCATGGGAGTAGAACAAGAGCAGGTAACAACAAGCGCAATTCATATATCCAAAGCGATATACCCATTTTGATACTGTTTTTTAGGATAGATGTGAGCATGTCTTTGTCGTATTTAGGTGAGAAGTCAATTCGTGATAACCACAGATAGCCTAAGCTTTGCACAACTTGACTTGCCCAGAAGGCACCTACGAACGCCCACACTCCGCTATGACCATACGCTAATACAACTCCAGTGAGGTAGTATATGATTTGAGAGATTATCTCTATTTTTGCTATTTTTTCATAATCGAAATTTCTTTCCATATATATCAGTGCTATCTGCGCTATCTGATTCAGGGGGACATTTGCGACTACTACCACGAAAACAATTAACGATTCGATATCATCTAATGAAAAATATCCCCAAAAGATAAGAAATATAATGCCAAATACAGTTGCGACTATACTGGAAACAATCGTCCACCAAAGCCCCACTCTGTAAATTTGCGTTGATGTTTCAAGTGGCGACCTTAAAATGTATGCTTGAGCTCCTAAGTCGCTCACGAAACTGAGGAAGCGAAAAACCCCAAAAGCGGATGCGAATACTCCATAGCCCTGTGGACCGACAATCCTTGTGAGAAAAAGGGTACCAACAAAGCCAAGAACTACAGAAACGGCACGCCGCAATACTAGGTAAGTGCTACCCTTGAGTACCTTTCGGGAAAAGGACTCTTTCGCGAATTCTGGGTCATTGCCTTTCATATTCTACTTTCGTGGTGCTGACTTGTCTCCCAGTAAGGAATTAGTTCGACGAGAGCCCAACACAGGATAACAGGTAACGCTGGGTCACGCGGTAAAGCGGTGTGAAGCGCGTCAAATGCTAAAAGACCTGTAGTACCTCCGATTAGTCCGATGATAATGGCACGCATTTGGGGAGTTTTCACCTTAGCAAACAAGACGGCACTGCGAACGTAGAAAACTACAAAAACTAATGCAAGTAGGATAGTTCCAATCAGCCCAACTTTGAGTAGGCGATCCAGCCAAGCAAAGTGCATGTGAACT
Source organism: Fimbriimonadales bacterium (assembly GCA_026003075.1). GTDB lineage: Bacteria > Armatimonadota > Fimbriimonadia > Fimbriimonadales > GBS-DC > GBS-DC. The sequence continues at coordinate 125,798 of BPGO01000005.1, forward strand.
TTTTCATAATACAACTTATGAAATCTGGGACCGACGTATCCTGCATCTGCAAGAGTTATGTAGCGACCGTAAGTTGCTTCTAACCCCAATCCAAAGAGGCGCTGAACCATGTTCGTCTGTGCGTAGGTTCGCTCCCAAGCTTCACGTTCACGCACGCGCCCTTGATAGGATGGATCTAGAGTAGGGTCGTTAGCAAAGGCATAGTTACGAGACCATCGTTCTGCTGCCTCATTCACTATCCGGAATCCGACATCATATAGTGCAGGGTGTAGTGCAGCAGTGGCAACTAACAAAAGCCCTATGAACATCAATTGGGTCTGCCTAAGAAGCGCTTGAGGGGATTTCAATAGCAGTGCGAAGGGCAATACCGCAAGTATACCTGCCCACAAAATCCTATTTTTTGTTATAAGTATAGCGAAAATTGCTATGACAAGATAAGCGATAGTGATGCCACTTTTCCAGCCACGCGTGTAACCGAGCATATATAGAGCTGCAAAAAAACCCGTAACAATTAGGTACATAGACGCGGGACTGCGTACACGATAGCCTTCTGTAGTCTCTCCTGCCGCTTGCAACTGAAACATAACTTTCACAAAGGTAGGCAAAGGTGATAGGTATTCCCAAATCAGTATGATCGCTGTTATTCCCGTAATGATGCTGAGCGTCCACATAACGCGCCGTGCTCGTTTCCAGTCATACAGTAGTATCATCAAAAGTGGCACGGCAATCCAGTAGAGATGATAGTCGTGGTACCGCATTAACCTAAATTTCTGATACCCAAGCACTTGTTGCGGCTCACTTGCTGGAGGTGTGTGGTAGTGAAACAAATATATGTAGGCTACATGGGCAAGGTGGTATAGCCAATATATAATCAAGATGCCAGTTAATGGAGTGATGAGTCGCGGGCGTCGCTCACGAGGCAAGCGCGAATACTCGTAGATGGCGGATACCAAAACTGTTAAGAACAGTGCTAATGTAATGGTACGCCCCCCTGTCCAGCCGCCGCCCTCGCCTATCGCGTAGTAAGTAGTATGCACAAATAGTCCCGCACCAGAAACTATAAAAAATATCGTACTTAATTCACGCAGCGTCAGAGCTAATACTATGATAAATATTAAAACCACAAAGGCGATTGCTCGTTGCTCTTGTCCTTGCAAAAAAAGAAGCAAAACAACCGAGTTGGTCAGCACCAATGCTACGATAGTGAGCAAAGCCGTCCACCGCTCTTGGTTGAACCAACCAAGGAATCGCAAGGCTAGGGTATGAAACCACTCTATGGGGCGGTTCCATAAATCGGTAAGACGCCACTCGCGCTCACGTCGGGTTTGGATTGCCATGCTTTCGCCTCTGAGGTTAATTATGGCACATGGCAGCGGGAATTCCAATTCTAAGGTATAATCCCCGTAGTTGAAACAGCAGATTCGGGGCATCGAAAGGGAAAACTCCTAAATGAGGAGGGGCACTATGCGTAGAGCGTGGATACTGTTGGTTCTCTGGCTCTTTGGGCAGGGATATACTCAGACATCAATCGATTACGCCGCCGACTTTGGTGGCTTCGAGTATAGTACGATGGGTACAGGGATTGCCGACGGCTGGTCGGTCTGGCGCAATTTTGGCGGTTCGGCTTCCCATGAGGAAGTAGGACTGTTTTTTCAGCTTACTCGCTCGCGCGCCGTCGAGGGGCAACGATCTCAGGAAATTCGCATTGCACGTGCGGCTGGGGAAGGGGAAATGCTCACCTGCTCCGCTGGCGTAATCAGACCCGATTGGGATACCGCTTTCCTTCCTGAACTGGGGACGCCGTTGCTGGTTCGGCTCTGGGTTCAGACAGAGAACTTGACGAACATCAGTGTGCGTGTGTTGGTAGTCACTGGTCAGCGTACCGTCGTTCTAGCGCAGTTGCCCGCAAACTCGATAGGTTGGACGCCCATAAGCGCAGTAGTGCCGCTGGAAGCGAATGCCGAAGGGCGTCCGCGGATGGATTTGCGCATAGAGTTTACGCTTCGCGGCAACGCGTCCGGGCGAGTCTGGCTCGATGGTGTACAAGTACTACAATCAGGATTCAGTTCTTTTATTCGCGCACGCCCGAATATACTCAAGTTTGCGCATGTGAACTCGCCCATGCCCCATTGGAAACTCTTGCTGACCCCCCCTGTGGATTTTCTTATTGCGCCACTGCCCCATAGCAGCGCAATTGCGAACATTTTACCCGGAGTGTCTACAGCAATATACATCAATGTCGCCCAAACCTCCAACAGACAACCCCCCTCGTATTTTGACCTGTATGGGGGATACGAGTTCGTATCTGATAATCATCCTGACTGGTTCTTACTTCGTAGCGGGCAACGATTTTCGAACCCGGCGTATCCGGATCTTTGGCCGCTTAACATCGGACTTGCCTCCGTTCGTCAGCGCGCGATTGAGCGACTGAATGCAATCCATGCGGAAATTTCTATGCCTGAATGGATCTTTTTCGACAACGCTGGATCTTGGTGGTCGTGCGATCAATATCCTACCCGTACTGATATATTACCTCGTTGGACTGAATACTTTCAAACGGTATTCAACCATGTGCGCCAAAATCTAAACCGCAAGGTGATTTTGAATGGAGGCAGTCACGCTGGCGCCTATCTCGATGGGAATGAGGGAACGCGATGGATTCAGTATGTGGATGGAGTACTTTTGGAACATGTCATCACCTTTTTGGGAGGCGATCCTCGAACCTTTAGATATCAAAACTACCGCCTGAATCGCGCCACCTCTCCGCATACAGACAGCACATGGTGGGCGACACTACGCGCCATCAACGCCTATCCAAACAAAAAGTGGGTGATTATGGCGATGAACCATCCAGACAGAGACCCCAGTATGTTTCGTTACATTCTGGCGAGCTATTTTGTGATGGCGCATGAAAACACCTACCTAATGGTTGAGGCGCGAGAGACGGGTGAGACGAACCTTTATCATCTCTGGGTCAATCGTCCTGAAGTCTGGATTCCTCTAGGCAATCCCAGGGGGGGATGGCGTGTACAGGCAGGTACTGTAAACGACGCATCAGGTGCGCTGTTTGCTCGCGAATTCGAGAACGGGATTGTTTTGGTGAACCCCACCGAGAATCAGACCTACGAATATACGCTTCCCCGTTCCTATAAAGACTGGGACGGCAATGTATTGCCCGGCGGGACACGCCTGCAGATTGATCCGAAGCAGGGCGTGGCGCTCTACGCGGCTCCAGAAATAGTGATGAGCCTTTCGCCCCAACAAATAACCGCACTGCCTGGCGACATCGTTACCTTTACGGTTCAGTATCGCAACAACGGACTGGTGGACGCAACAAATGTAAAAATCAGTGTGCCCTTACCCGAAGGGTTAGAGTTCGTCAGCAGTAGCACGGGCGGGCAATACCTTAACCAACAGATTACATGGACGCTGCCTCAGGTGCGAGTGGGACAATCAGGCACGCTTACTTTCCAAGCGCGAATACAATAAAATCAATGGCTCGTGTGCGTGTAGCCTATCTGAGTTCTTCGATGCGCAACATGGGCGGCGCGGAGCGGGTGAACCGCGCCGTCTTGGAATACCTTGGTCAACAACCTGAATTTGCGCCGCGAGCGATTTTTCTCAAAAATGCTGGCGAATTGGGGCATCTGCTTGCGAATCAAGGGGTTCCCATCGTAGAACTGGGCATCCAGCGGCGTACGGAATTTCTGAGAGGCTTGAGGCGTTTGATACAACACCTCAGAGAGCAACCCGTTGATCTGTTGTTTACAGCAGAAGATAAAATTTGTATGGCATCCGCGACGATTCTACGGCGTCTTAGAATCGTGTCCCGTTATGTGATTTGCTTTCATGGGACACGCACATGGCGTGGCTTCATCGGTGCGATTCACGCTTCGGCAGTACGCGCTGCAGACATGCTCGTAGCCCTTTCTCCTCGACACAAACTGTTCTGGCAACAGCATTACGGCTTACCTGAACAAAAACTTGTTATTATCTCGAACGGTATTCCACTTCATAAGTTTCGTCCGTTCAGCAATTCCGAAAAAGCTGCTCTACGGCGACATCATGGGCTTGCTCCCGACCAGTTCACTGTAGGTCTTATTGCTTTTTTTAAAGACTCTAAAAACTTACCAGGTTTTGTTCAGGTCGCCAAGCAAGTAATCGATACTGGGATCAAGGCTCAGTTTGTTCTTGTGGGTGATGGACCAGAACGCAAGGCTCTTGATACGGCGATTACCGCGATGCGCTTAGAGGCACAGTTTCACTTGCCAGGACTCACAGATAGTCCCGAAACATGGTATGGAATGTTTGATTGTGCCCTGATGACTTCACTCACGGAAGCGTTTCCCATCACCCTCATAGAAGCGATGGCGTGTGGCTTGCCCGTGGTCGCTACAGATATTGCAGGGATTCCTGACATCGTGGTACATGGAGAGACAGGATTTCTCGCTTCACCGTCGGAGATAGACAAGTTAGCGCAGTATGTGGTGCAGTTAGCACGCAACCCTGAACTGCGTCAACGCATGGGTGAGGCAGGACGACGGCGCGCCCTCGCTGAGTTCGATGTGAATGTGATGGTGGAACGGTATGCACGCATGTTCCGTGAAGTTGTGGAGCGGAAATAAGGAGGAACTCTATGTCTCAAATGCGAGTCGCTGTGCTGCATAATTATTATCAGCGCTCTGGCGGTGAGGATACGGTATTTCACTCGGAGGTCGAACTTTTGCGCTCACGAGGGCACGAGGTCCTTGAGTACACCGTCTCCAACGAGAGTCTACGTGACATGTCGCTGTGGCGTGCGACGCGGCAAACTATTTGGAACCCAGAAAGTTATCGCAAGCTTAGGCTGTGGTTCGAGGAGCATCGCCCTGATGTGGCGCACTTTCATAACATCGCGTATGTGCTCTCTCCCTCGGCTTACCAAGCGGCCTTCGACTGCGGAGTTGCCGTTGTACAAACCCTTCATAACTATCGCCTTATCTGTCTGGGAGGTCTGCTTCTGCGTAATGGAAAGCCGTGCGAGTTGTGTGTGGGTAGGTCGTTCCCGTATTATGGATTGCTCTATGGCTGTTATCGAGGCAGTCGTTCGGCAACGCTCGTGCGTGGCTTAATGCTACTCAACCAAAAGCGACTGCATTTATGGGAGCGTGCGATTTTCGTCGCACTGACCGAGTTTGCGCGCGAGAAGTTCATTCAAGGGGGGCTCCCAGCAGACAAAGTCGTAGTGAAACCAAACTTTGTGAGTCCCGATCCTGGCGAGGGAGCGCATCAAGGTAATTATGCGCTCTTTGTAGGACGACTCACGAAGGAGAAAGGCATTGAGGTGATGCTACAGGCGTGGGCAGCAATGCCGCCGTCGATACCGCTAAAGATTGTAGGGGATGGCCCACTTGCCGAGCATGTGCAGCAGGCGGTTGCCCAGCACCCACATATCGAGTGGCTGGGACACCAGCCGCATGAAAAGGTGCTGCAACTGATGCAAGAGGCGCGACTCTTAGTGTTTCCTTCCATTTGCTATGAGAACATGAGTTTGAGCCTTGTAGAAGCGATGGCGACAGGGCTGCCTGCCATCGCTTCAGGGCATGGCTCGATGGCATCCATGATCCGACATGGCGAGACAGGATGGCTTTTCGAGCCGGGGAATCCGGAAGCGCTTCGCCGACAGGTGCAGGAGGTATGGAATTCGCCTGAGGCGCTGCGTCGAGTGGGTCAGAATGCTCGCGCAGAATATCTGCAGAATTACACACCAGAACGCAACTACGAACAGCTCATCGCCATCTATGAGCGAGCGATCCAGATGCGCAAGGAGGGTTCCGGATGCGGGTCCTGATTCAGCAGCCGCGCCTGCCGCATTATCGTGTCCCGTTGATGAACCGCCTTGTAGAGGCGCACGGATGGGAGTTGACCGTTGCGTTCACTCCGCGTAGTGGACAGGGCGAATCGGGACTGGAAGTGCGCAAGAGCGACCTGTTCGAGTGCGTCGCCTTGCCTTTGCGCCAGTTCCGCGCAGGATCACTTAAATTGAATGTTCAGCGTGGACTGCTGAGGTTGCTCCGCGCGGGTAGATGGGACGCTTTTTTCTGGGAGGGAGTGCATGCAAACCTGTCAGGTTATCTGGCAGCGCGCTGGTGTCGACGCAGGCAGATTCCTAATATCTGCTGGCTTAAGGGCTATTTTGAGCCAGCGACACTACCTCGCCATTTGATGAATCAGTGGCTCTGGCGTGTCCCCGACGCCTTCGTGCCCTACGGCGACGAAACGCATTCATTTTTATTGAGATATGGCGTGCGCCCCGAGCAGATTGTGCGCGCTTACAACACGGTCGATGTAGAGGGGATTGCCGCCCGGCGTGAGCAGCTCCGTGCACGAGGACTGAGCCTTCTCGAATCCATTGGCTGGCGACAGGCGCGTCCGCTCCTCGCTTGCGTCGGGCGACTTACTCCTCAAAAGCGTCCTCAGGACGCTATTCAAGCAGTGTATCATCTGAGGCAGCACGGCGAGCGCGTTTTTCTTTTAATGGTTGGCGATGGTTCCGAGCGCAGCACTCTTGAACAGCTTGTCCAAACACTGGGTATCAGCGACAGCGTTTACATAACTGGTCGGGTTCCGGAAGACGACGACTCAGCGGTGCTGGCGGCGGCAGACCTCGCCCTCTTTCCGGGGGCGCACGGCTTGGCGATCAATCAGGCGATGGCGCTCGGAACGCCTGTGGTCGTAGCCGATTTGCCTGGTCCCGATGGCGAAATGGTAATCCAAGAGCGCACAGGCTGGCGCTATCCTGTAGGCGATATCCAAGCGCTTGCTCATGCCGTGACCACGGTATTGCACTCTCCAAAGCGACCTGTGGTCATTACCCAAGCCCATGAGGAAATGCTTCAGCGGCGTAGCCTTGCGCAATATGCCAAGGCGTTCACAGAGGCAGTGGCGCTTGCACGAAAGCGGAGGGGGCGCTAAGCCTCAAACTCCCGAATCACATACGGCGTTTTGCCAGTGGGCGTTTTAACAAGTTCCTCTACGACCTCGACCTGTACGCGCATGCTCTGAGGCAGCTTACGCCGCACATTCTGCATAATCTGCGCGATGTTTGCTTCACTAAAGCCCTCGGCAGGAATCACCAGAATTCGCACAAAGTCAGGCGCTGGTTGAATCACCTGCATGCGCAGCACATTGTCCACCTCGCGGGGAAAGTGGTCAATGCCCATCAAGCGCACACCGTCGGGCGAAATCAAAAAGTCCGACTGGCGTCCCTGTACCCCCTTAAAAGGCTGTAATCCCCACCGTACAACCTCTGAATCGGTACCCTTGGGCAAGGTGATTAGGTCGCTCATACCGTAGCGCATCAATGGCATCGCCAAGTTCCAGAAGCCCGTGCCCACGATCTCATAGGTAACGGCGTCCATAGATTCTTCTACAGGGACCAACTCTACCCACCCATAGCCTTGAAAGAACACATAGTTATCGGGGTGTTCGCTCCAGGCGAAGGCGACTCGCTCACCTGCGCCGTAGGAATGCAGCACCTCCGCGTTCAACACGCGCGCCGCAAGCAACCGCGCTTGATTGCTCATCGCCTCAGAGGTGGCAATGACCAGAGGCACACGTAATCGCAAATCACAGTGTTGCATCAAGATGCACAACGACTCCAACGAGGTAGGATAGGCGAATAAAACATCAGGCGCAAATTCGTGCAAAGCTTGCACATAGTGCCTGACCGTTTTGACGCAGAGATGGTTTGATGAAAAAGTAATCTTTCTGCCATTTGCAGCGAATCTCCAAAAAGGCGGCTCGAGATCCGATGGGTCTTTCAAGTTGTCACCGCGAAGGATAGCGATACGCGCTTTCAAGGGGTTCAAGCCGCGCTTGAGCAAAGGATAGTCGTAGGTTGCCTGTTCATAGCAAACGCTTTGCAGGGAGCGGTACAGACGCAGGGGAATGCCTGCCGTGCCGCCCGTACTCCCCTGTGAGGTGAGCCACGCAGGGCGCGTCAGAAACTCACTTTCCCGTCCACGCACCCGCTCTTTGGTAAGCAGGGGCCACTCCTCGAAAGGCTTGCCGCGATAGGCGCTCCCATAGGCGGTTTTCTCAGCGGCACGCAGCACGATTTCCAACCGTTTTTCGGCAAACGCCTTGCGTTCTTCTAAAGAGGCTTCTTGGAGATGAAAAAAAGTACGGACAGCGGTGGGATAGTAGAGCGGATTGCGCCTTACAAAACGCTCGCCGAACTCCAGCCCTTTAAGATACTCACCGAGCCGTTTCGTCCATTGGCTCATCGCTGCCAATTGCCTCCAGCGTGATACGCGTATTGGCGATTGCCCACTCCATGGGAATGGGCATCTCGCCTCCTGATTTTACCGCTTCCACGAACGCCTGCAACTCGTTTTTATGCCCCTTGTCCTGCCCCATCGATTTGTGAACACTCTTCTTGCCGCCCGCGATCAGCTCCAGCTCGCGGAAATCGCGCAGGATGGCGCTGCGTCCCGCGCCGTGCACTTCCAGGTACTCTTTGGGCACGCTGGGATCGCCGGTGGTGAGGTAATACAGAACGCCGATGGAGCCGTCCTCGAATTCAATCACCAGTTGCGTCGTATCGGGTTCGTGGCTGCGCAGGTGCGCGGCGCAGACGCGCTTGGGCAAGGCGTTCGTCAAAAACATCATCACATCGATAAAGTGGCAGCCCTCGCCGACAATTCGCGAGCCGCCCTCGGGCGTGCCGCGCATCCAGTGTCCCTGTTCCAGCGGTCCTGCATTGACGCGGTAAAGCATGCTTAGCGGCTCGGTGCGGTTCTTGAAATGCTCGGCGATCTGTCGAACAAAGGGCGAGAACCGACGATTATAGCCCACCAGCACGCGCCCACCTGTCTCGCGCCAGACCTGCTCCACCTGTGTGAGTTGTTCGAAGCTAATCGCCAGTGGTTTTTCCAGAAAGGCGGGCTTGCCTGCCTGCATAGCGCGGAGAGCATACGGCGCGTGGGTGTCGTGGCGCGTGGCGATGAGCAGCGCATTAATGTCGGGATGGTCGAAAATCTCGCTGGGGTCGCTGGCAGCGAACTGGAAGCCGAATTTGTCGGCGACGCCTTTGGCGGTGTAGCCGCGCGCGGTACAAACGCCCACCAGCTCCACATCGGCGATGCCCTGCAATATGGGAATGAGGGTACCCGTCGCGAAGTTGCCCGCGCCGATTACGCCGAGTTTCACTTTTGCGGGTTTGGGAGCAGCGGGTTTGCTCGCAGGCACGCGCCGTACCACCTGCTTCGGGGGCGGATACTCTATCAGCGCGCCGAGGATTTTACCTCCTTCTGGGCTTGCCAGCAGTTCATACGCCTCTGCAGCGCGGTCAATCGGATAGCGATGGGTGATGAGCGGCTCAACCTGCACCTTGCCCTCCGCCAGCAGGCGCAAAAACTCGCGCAAGTTCTCGCGCTCCGTCCAGCGCACATAGCCGATTGGGTAATCGATGCCCATCTCTTCGTACACAGGGTCGTAGCGCCCAGGTCCGTAGGAGCGCGAGAGCAGTACGGTGAGTTCCTTTTCGTAATACAGTCGCTGGGGCACATCCATTTTGAGCAGTCCGACGACGACCACTTTGCCCCGATCGCGTGCGATTTCTCCGGCGAGTTCGATGGGGTCATTCGTGTTGCCCCCCGCGGTGAGCATCACTATGTCCGCGCCGTAGCCGTGTGTGAAGTCGCGGATTAGCCCCGCCACATCGTCGCTGCGCAGGGCGACCCTGTCCGCGCCCAGTTGCTGCGCGAGTTCGCATCGCGCAGGGTTCACATCGACGCCGAACACACGCGCGCCCGCTGCTTTGAGCAGTTGCACGGTCAACAGCCCGACCAGTCCAAGCCCCAGCACCACGACATTGTCCCCCAGCTGGGGGCGCGCCTGCCGCACGCCGTGCAGCGCAATCGCGCCGACGGTTGTGAACGCCGCATGCTCATACGGCACGCCGTCGGGGATGGGAACCACCAAATTCTGGGGCACACACACGATTTCGGCGTGGTGCGCGTGTTCCGCGCCTGCACACGCCACCCGATCGCCGACTTGGATGCCCTCCACCTCGCTCCCGACAGCAATCACTTCACCAGCACAGCTATAGCCCAGTGGCGAGGGGGCTTCCAGTCGGGCGGAAACCTTGCGATAGGTTGCGCCGATGCCTTCCGTGCGAAGCGCGTGAAGCACCTTTTTTACGAGGTCGGGTCGGGCGCGCGCTTTGCCCAGCAGGCTCATCTTCCCTGTTTCCACCTTCATACGCTCGGTGCCTGCGCTAATCAGTGAGTATCGATTGGCGACCAGCACCGCCCCGCTCCGCAACGCAGGCGCAGGCACTGTCTCTACCCGCACCTCTCCTGTACGATAGTTCTGCAACACTTGGCGCATCACGGGTATTGTACCCCATCCCTCGTCGGCTACTTCTAAAGCGTTCTTACCACGATTTCCGAGAAACGGGTCAAGCGCAAGTCGCTGGTGAGAAACACCTCGCAGCCTGAGACAACGGCAGCTGCGAGATGCAGTGAGTCCATAGGGCTAAATCGGTAGATTGCGCGAATTTCTGTCGCCTTATCAATAACTTCTTCTGTAATAGGTACAATCTCGTCTACATAGGCGGCGAAAAAGTTATCAAAGTCTCCCAACCGTGCGTGATCGCCCAGCCGAATAGGCAGGACGCGACACTCCAAGCGTGTGAGCTGACTGACTACAATCCAATCGTCAGGCTGAATTTGAACACTCACTCGGTCAGCATAGGGCACAGTTTGCTCCACCAGGTAGATAGCAGGCGCGCTATCAAGGTAGATCCGGGACACGCTCGTCCTCCATGCGTGATTCGCGAAGGTAGGCGTCTATCTCCTCTGCGGACAAGGGCTGATGTCCACGAGCTTGTTGGCGTTCCCGGATGGCTTGGAGCGTTGCCTCGCGTTGGGCAGCGCGGTCTTCTGGCTCTATGTGCACTTTCACCCGCCCACGCACGGGCAACGGCGCATCCAGCGAGATGGTGACACCATCCTCGATCGTGCCCCTCGCTTCATAGACCTTGCGACTCATAGCGGTAATGTACCTCCTCAATCGCGAAATCGGTATTTGAGCAGCGGCAAGCGCGTTCCACGCCGTCGGTACAGCACGCTTTGCCCGTTTCCACCTTCACGCGTTCGGTACCTGCGCTAATCAGCGAGAAGCGGTTCGCCACCAGCACCGCTCCAGTACGGTAGTTCTGCAACACTTGATGCATTAGGGGTATTGTACCATAAGTTGTCTTGGCAATCAATGCGGGGTGCAAAACCAAAGATTACCTTCATCGAGCAGATTGTTCGGCGTAATCGGCTGCTGGTTAACGGAAACGATTGCATAGCCGAGCTGTGTCAAGTATTGGTAGATTTGCAGCCATGTTTGATAGCGTTCCTCACGCGATGCACCGTGGAGTTCGAGAAACAGCTGAGGATGTGCCTCTTTTAAAATTTTCTGCGCTCCCCGTAGAACTTGCCACTCAAACCCTTCCACATCCATCTTGATGAAATCAGGCAACGGCAACTGCTCGCGCTTCAAAAGAACATCCAAAGGAACTACTTCTATTTGAAAAGATTGCATATAGTAATTTTTTTGATAATGGAGAGTTAGGTCTTGACGCAAGGTAGCAATCCCAGACGCCTCTGCAGCGTAGCTAATCTCTGCCTGTGCTTCCTCATCACCCAGCGCCAACTCGTAGACACGCACATTATCAAGGCGATTGATTTGCACATTGTCGCGTAATCGTTGAGCCGTTGGAGGCACAGGTTCAAAAGCGACGACCAAACCTTGCTCGCCTACCGCGCGTGCGAAGAAAAGTGTTGTAATCCCTATGTTGGCGCCAATATCGTACACCACCTTACCCGTGAGCGAGGGGGCTATTGCCTCCAAAACTGCAGACTCTTTAGGGATAGGCTTTGGCAGAAATAGAAATCCGCCCTTGATGCGCATCCCTTTCGCCAGTCCACTTCGAGCGGTGTACACCCATCGGCTTGAGAGCGGACTGAGCATCTGCTTCAGAGCATGTTTCAGGAAAACCATGAGTGAAGCCATCCAAACACCTACCTTTGCTTATGTTTGTGTGAATTTTGAGACAGTCAAGACCACATCGCGCCCTTTATGTTGTGCTGCCTACCCCCCAGCAGCCATTTGAACACCTTGAGTGCACCCTGTTCCCACGCGACGCGGTGGGTGACGCCTGTGCCGATTTCTAAGCCCGAAGCGTGTTCCAGATACCATTCGTAGGAGCGGATGAGCGCTTCGGCGTTGCTGTAGCGGGCGCTCCAGTCCAGTCGCTCTTTGGCTTTCGCCACCGAAACAAACGAGTCTTTGTCGGCGGTCTCGTAGACCCACTTGTAGAGGGGCGAGAGTTTGAGCGCTTCCAAAATGCGCAGGACGAACTTGACAAGCCCCGCAGGCGTGCCCATGGGGCGTGCGCCCGAACCTGCGAAGTCGCAGAGCGCTTGAATATCCTCGCGCACGGTCTGGAACCGTTCCGCGCCGATGTTGAAGGTATCGTTCGCTTTGTCGGGGTCTACGGTGCATACGCGCCAGTAGGCTTCGGCGAGGTCGGTAACCTCCAGCAGTTGGTAGCGGTTGCGTCCGCTGCCAATCATTGGGATACGCGCGCCCGATTCGACCCAGTCGTAGAGGATTTGAAACACGCCCAGCCGCGCCTGCCCAATGAAGGTCTTGGGGCGGATGATGGGCACGATGTGTCCTTTTGCACGGAACTCTTCGCACACACGCTCGGCTTGGATTTTGCTCTCGCCATAGGGACCGACGCCAACCAGGGGGTCGGTCTCCTCAATCGGGTGTTTCTTGGGCACGCCGTAGACCGCCGTAGAGGAGACATGCGCCACGCGCTCCACGCCGGCACGAAACGACTCTTCCAGTACGATGCGTGTGCCTTCTACATTCACGCTGAAGATGTCCTCGCGTTTCCACAGGGGCAGCGCCGCGGCGCCGTGAATGACCCAACGCGGTTGCGCTTTTTCCAGCGCGGCGCGTACCTGTTCACGGTTGCGCACATCGCCTGTATAGAACTCCGTGCCTGCGGGATATTCGCTTTCCTCATACGGGGCGATGTCCAGCAGCGCGACTTGCACTCCCTTATGGGCAAAATGGTGCGCCAGGTGATAGCCCAAAAACCCAGCGCCGCCGGTAATCAGCACTTTGCTCATCAGTTTGGATTATACCTCGAAAAGGGTTTCGCGCCGAGTAGATTACCACGCGGAACAGACAGTTCTCTCCGTAGGGATGTGCAGGGAGAGCGAGGCGAGAGAGGGGTGAACAAGTTTAGCAACCAGCGCCGAAGTTGAACAGCACCAGCAGCAGATCCGCGTCGTCCACCACGCCGTCAAGGTTCAGGTCCGCAAAACTATCCTCCGTACTGCCGAACTCGAACAGCACCATGAGCAGGTCGGCGTCGTCGATGCAGTCATCGCCGTTCACATCGCCCAGCACGAGCTGCATCCTTAAGTAGGGGTCCAGGGTGTCGCCGCCGGGCAAGAGCACATTCGTAAAAGTTCGCGAGAGCGCACCTTGCGGCTTGACACGAACCTGCCAAGTAGGCGCATAAAACTCTGAGTCGGCAATGAGCGGTTCATCACCCTCTTCGAGGATAACGCGCCACACGCCTTGAGCATCTGCTTGGAGCGCTTTCGTTGCGCCTACGCCGGAGTTCGGGTTCAGAATTTGCACCTGTACGGGTCGGTTCGCGCCTGCTGTGCTCATGTAACCGATGAGTGCGGGCGCGTCTGCCTCTTGATGAGCAAAGTAGATTCGTGTGGCGTCCACCCCTGACTGCCGCAGCTCCAACTCGCCGTAGAAGAAGCGCGAGGTGGGTGTGCCCGCAGGGATGACGAACGGGATGGTAATCTCCGTGCGTGGGTCCAGCCGAATCGGTCGCTGCAAACTCGGCTGGAAGCGAGTACGCCATTGGCGCAGCGTCGCGCCTTCCAGGAGTTGATTGCCTTGCGTATACAGCCAGAACTCCCCCTCAAGGCTTGAGGAGCTTGTGTTGCGTATGGTTACCTCTACGGCGCGGCTGCCGTCTGACTGGCGCACCGAAGGAGTAAAGCGCCATTGCACGGTGGGGCGTCGGAACTGGCTTGCGCCGTGCAGCCAGTACAGCGCGTTCCAGCCCATCGCGCCGCCGCACCACTGCGTTCCCCCAACATCGAGCGTCCACAGGTCGCCTTGCTGCACTCCTGTCGCGTTCACTTCACGCGTGACATTCCCTACGAAATAATGTTCCAGATGAGGTGGGTCTGGAATCTCCGGGTAGAACACGCGATCGCGCAGCACGGCGTTTGCATCACGAGTCTCGATGTGAAATTGCGTGGTCGGCGTGAGAAAGGCGTAATCGATGTAGAGGATTGAGGCGCCTCCTGGTCCAGGGCCGCCAACACCAGCAGCAGGCGTTTGCATCGAAGCCGATACAGGTGAATCCTTGGGAACCTCGATCGGTTGTAGAACCTTGACGCGATAGGCGTATTCTTTGGTCTGGCTTGAGGCGTTCACCGCGCGGAACTGGATATAGAAGTCCTGGGCGTTGGCGTGGGCGCGTTCATCTTGAAGCCGAAAGTGAGCGATTGTCCTGGTGCGATCCGATGCGCATTGCTGGTCGGCTGAAAACGCAAATTGTAGGGGATGGCGTCCCACGGCACATCCGGTGTGACCGACCAGTTCGCGGGCGTGTTTGTCGCCTGGAGCACCCCTGCTGTTGTGTAAAGCACATGCACCTGATCCACCCACCAGCCCGTGTTGTTGTTTTGCACGGTAAGCGCATACTCGGTATTGGCAGGGTTCGTGTAGTTGAGCGTGAGCTGAACATTTCCTTGCGCGTATGCCGAGTACGCACACAACGCCGCCGATAACATCGCAAACCAACCTTTCCAGCGCATGATAGTTCTCCACATCTATTATAGCCCAGAATCTCCCCCTGCAGGCGTGTGCAGGGGGAGCGGTGCGAGAGAGGGAGAGGCAAGTTTAGCAGCCGGCGCCGAAGTTGAACAGCACAATCAGCAAGTCGGCGTCGTCGACGATTCCGTCGTTGTTTGCGTCGCCAGAGCCGCCCTGATTGCCGAAGTTGAACAGTACAATCAGCAGATCGGCGTCGTCTACGCAACCGTTGCCATCCAAGTCGCCTTCCACCGGCAAGGGTTGCCCCGAATCGCCGCCGCCGCCCATCTCTAACGACTCAATTGTGTAGTCGTCGATCGGCTCATAGAGCAGTTCAAACACGGCGGGCACTTCGATGCTGTCGGGCATCGGATCGCCTACATTGGGCCACGCCATGCCAGCGAATTCCCCTGACGCCTCCGACTCGACGACGATGCCATCCTGATGTGCTAGGTGGAGACGTGATCGTTCATTGTTTCCAGGTCCTGCATGTCGCATTTTTATCAGGGTAATATGACCTATGGGTCTGTTTCTATCCCTAATAACCCGAGCGGCTTCAGGGAGACCATCGCCATTTGTATCCTCGCTTATCCAGTTCAGTCCTGATGCGCGCAGGTCGAAGAGCAGTTCACGGCGCGTGGAGCCATCGTTGTTGTTTCGATAGACAACATAGACAGGGTCGGTAATCTGTACGCCACACTCGCTGCCGATGGCATCCTCAAACTGCGGCGCCCAGAAAATAGTGCCTGCGGCGTTAATTTGCGGGCAGGCAATCATGATATACGATTGGGCGTGCGAGTTTGCTCCGTAGCGCCGGCAGAAGGCGCAGGCGCGTCCAAAGGTTGTATGCTGACCCTGCACACAGTTCGTGCCCGGAAGCCAGTTTACGGAGAAGCTCGCGCAGGCGCTTGCTACAGCGCATGGCTGCTGCCCGACAGACGCATTGGCGCACTGTGTGTCGTTGCTCGGGATGCTGTATTGCGCTGTTCCGTTATTGGTGTTGATTACGGGCGTCTGCCCAATCTGCCACGCCGCCGCTTGCGTGTTCCACTTCCAGAACACTTGCGGTTGACAACCTTCAGGCAAGCACACACGGAACTGGTGCATGACTCGGTAGCTGCAACATCGGTCTTGATTCTGCGCGTAGCTGGGCAGATAGTGCGCCAGCGTGGTCGCAATCGTTAAGGCTCCAATCAGCCAGTTTGTGTATCGTCTCATCACAGATGTCCTCCATTCTCTTAATGCAGCCTGCGCTGCCGATGTACCCAAAGTAGGAGTTAGACGCGGCGGAATTCGTGAGAAGTTCCCGCTGCCGACTCACATTATAGCCCAGATTTCGCGGGAACTTTCCAAAACTGATATAAACACCGAGGGGCGTCGGGGGGATCGGAAAGCGTCACTCGCCTAAAATTCGATACTTGAGGAGCGTCCAGAGGGCTTCAACGCCGTCCGTCCAGCGGATTTTTTTGCCTGCGCGCTTGGTACGAGGTTGATAGGCTTCTAAGGGCACTTCACGGATGGGGATTCCGCGTTTCAGCACTTTGGCTGTGACTTCGGGACAGAATTCGAATCGTTGGCAGCGGAGCGGGATGGACTTCAGCAGGTCGGCGCGGAAGGCTTTGTAGCATGTGGCTTCGTCGTGGAGGGGGTAGCGATACAGCAGGCGTACCGCCCACGCCAGCACCCGATTGGCGATTTTATTGGGGAGCGGCATCGTGGGGGGCAGCCCATGCTCGAAACGATTGCCATATACCACCTGCGCCTCGCCCCGCACGATGGGGTCCACCACGCGCGGGATTTCGTTCGGGTCGTATTCCAAGTCGGCGTCTTGGATGATAATAATATCGCCTGTAGCATGCGCGATGCCCGTGCGGATGGCGGCGCCCTTGCCTTGATTGCGTTCGTGGCGGATGGCGATGATGTCGGGCTGCTCGGCTAAGATGTCGGGGGTCTTATCGTGCGAGCCGTCGTCCACGACGATAATCTCTTTGCGAAACGGGGCGCGACGCAAGCGTTCCAGAAGCTCGTTCAGGGTCGCCTCTTCGTTGTACACGGGCACAATCACGCTAATCAGCGGCTCGGACGCCATAACTGGCTCAATTCTACCTTTTTGGAACCATCCCCTATTGCGACGCGGGATTTCGTGCTATAATAGACATGCTATGCCTCGGAAGCAGGTGGCTTTGATTGTGCCTCACAACGATCGGGCAAGCGCCGCGTATTCGCGCAATTTGAGACTGGCGCGACAGTGGCGCAACGCGCTTCTTCTGTGGGGGGTGGAGAGTACCATCATCGTCGCAGGCGATGTCTCTAAAAGCCAGTTCCAGCAGCAATATGACTTTGGAATCGTGCCCACGATGGAGAACCTCACGGGCAGCATGGCAATCAACAGCTGGCTCGACTATGCTTCGGGCGATAAGCCGCTCTATCTGTGTGGTTATCACATTCCGCAAGGCACGGCGGGCACACCTGTCACGGGCGTTGTGGGGCTGACGCCGATAGAGAACAGCACGACCAACATCAAGCGCGTGGGGCGCCGCGCTTTGTGGCAGTCGGGCGCGATGGTGTATGTCGCCAGCTACGCCGCGCAGATGAACAATGTCTACTACGGGCTGCGCGTGGATACCAGCAACCCGCAGCTCCAAGTGCTCCTGCGCCCTGACCCTGACTTGCACACGGCGGATTCGCATGTGTTCGTCGCGCGTTGGTACAACCGCTACTTTTTGCCCACCACCACCGACGGCTTCAATCGCTCGTTGTGGGTGGTTCCGTGGATCTTGGTGAACGAGAACGCCGAGCCTGAGTGGGCGCGCCCCTGGACGGCGGATATCGACCACATCATCAGCGTTTCCAACTCGCAGATGAACTTCAACTACTACCTGCAGACCTTCCAGTGGCTGTACACTTTTTGCCAGCAGACAGGGCTGGTGGTGCACTGTGGGGCGACGACGAGTGCGCTTAACAACATCCGCCCTACCTCTCCCTACCTCCACCGCAATGGTCGCACCTACAACAGCCAAATGCAGCAAATCCACCAAGTGCTCCTGGCAGAACAGCATCGCTACTTCCCGGTGTGCCTGCACGATCATTTCTGGACGATTGAAGACACGCGGGGCAGTGGAGGGGTAACCACTTTCACGAACCCCTACGGTACATTTCGCGAAATGAACTCGCCGGCGGCGTTCCGCGCCCACTGGAAAGGCAGCATGGACGAAATGCAGCAGATGGGTTTCAGCGATTGCCACTGCAGCCACTACCGCTATGCGAACTTCGCCAACAACCAGTTTTCCGACCGCTATCTACGCTTCCTGCGCGATGAGACGCCCCTGCGCGCGGTGCGTATCTGGTCGGGAAGTTGCGTCGTCTCACCGCACACGCGTTTTATGGCGCCTGCCCCCTTCACGCGCAACCCCCTGGAGCGCCGCTACGGAATCGAGATTGTGAACTCCTACGACTCGCTCTGGGTGAACGCCGACAGCAGCGCGAACCTGATGAATCGGCTCAATATCGCCGTGCTGGACGGGTACGGCAGTTCTTCAGAAAATGTGGAAATTCTGTGGGCGCGGGTGATGGGGCACCGGTTTGGGAATCTCATGTGGGAGCGGTGGCTGCGTGATGGGGCGCTCCACTACCACCACCAAGTCGAGATGGCGACCGAGTACCCCAGCCCCGCGATGTATGTGTACGAACAGATGCGCAACTGGCGACAGATTCTGAGCGGCTGGATATTCCTGGGCAGTATCAAAGATGCCGTCACTTGGCGCAATCGAGTACGGAGCACGCTGGGCTAACGGAACGCCTCCCAGTCGTAATGCGTATTTTCTCCTCGCAGGCGTCGCCAGAGCGCCACAGGTAGACTTTGTATCAAGTGAATAATCACACGCGGATACACTCGGTAGACACTCCACGCCTTGCGCCAGTCACGGCGTTTGAGCGCATCGGCGAATTGGGGATAGGCGCGCGCCCACATAATGCGCCGATAATCCTCCACAAGGGCTCGACGCAGTAAAGCATCTGCACGCACCTGCGGATGGCTGAAGAGAGTTTGATACACGCGCAACGGTTGCGACAGGTCGAAAAAATGGCGTCTGTAGGTGGACCCGCGATGCATGCGATAGCGGTACAGCGGCTCTGGCAACACTCCGCACCCTCCCGCCTCGAGGGTAAGCAGCGTCTGGAATAGGTAATCTTCGCCTAATGTAATATCCTCGCGATAACGCAGCCCGGATTGCACCAGTAGGTCGCGTCTAAAGAATGGCTTCAAGGCGAGGTGCGCGCGGATGGCTTCTATGGGGGTGAGGCGCGTCGGTTCGGTGGGGGTGGGCGCGTGTGCCGAAAAAAACACCCCCAAAGGTTCTCCCGTGTCAGCGTCTATTTGGCGGTACACATCGTAGATCAGCGCCACATTGAGCATCTCGGCAGTGCGTAAAAGCCGTTCCAAGCGCGTGGGTTCGTACTCGTCGTCTGCATCCAGCACAGTAATCCAATCGCCTTGGGCGACCTCTAAGGCACGATTACGCCCTGCAGCGGGACCCAAGTTGCGCGTATGTTGCAGGAGGCGTATGCGTGGGTCGGTGTATTTTTGAACCACGGACACGGTCGCATCGGTCGAGGCGTCATCAACCACGATGAGCTCCCAGTCGGTATGGGTTTGCTGGAGCACGGTCTCGATGGCTTGCCCGATAGAGCGCTCCGCATTATAGGCAGTAGTTATGACGGAGACCAAAGGCATAATTAGAGGATACCGAAGGGGGTGCGCGGCGGCAGCCCCACCGCGCACCATTGGTTAGCGTATAGGGGTTGGTGGTGTGCTGGGCAGTGTTGGCTTCCCTTCGTCGGCGGGTAGGGGTTGGATCTTGCCCTTCGCAGGCGGATAATTCTGGAGGGCGCTGCTCGCACGCACGAAAATCAACCCCTCTTTCGGATAGAGCTTGATGCGCGTGCCTGCCGGGTAGACCCGCCCCGAACGCAGCTCCCAATAGTCGGCGTCCAGAATCCAACTGAACACCGCGCCGTCCTTGAACAGCGGACGAATGTTGCCCGTGGGATTTACCAACACGAAACCGTTCTGGAACGGACGATAGTACAACCCGCCTTGATAATCGGAGGAACGGAAGTAGACTTGGTAGTTGCCTGTCGGTTGCCCTAAGGGCACATCGAAGTCGGCGTCGGGTCGCCAGCTGCGTTGGCGTCCAAAGGGCGTCCCGTCGTAGTAGTGCTTATCCAGATAGAGATAGATATTGTCGTCGGCGCAGAGCAAGAAACTCGCCAGCGCATAGATCTTCTGCCGACGCCCCTCCACAGGGTCGCTCACGCCGTACCCAGAATAGACTACGCGCAAGCGCGGACGGTTCTCCACAAGCGTGTTGAGCTGGCTCTCCCAAATGTAAAAAGGTAGGTATCCGGGAGGCGTCTGAAAGATATGCGTGAAGACCTGCTCCACGAGCATGCCGTCCAGCAGCCCTTGGCGCATAAAATAGGTGTGCGGCTGATCGCGCGTGTACGAATTGCCCGCCGCGTTGATAATAAACTGAATGTCCCGTCCATCCAGCACCGTACGCATATTCATCAGGTGCTTACGCATCGCCGCCATGCGACTGGCGGGGGTGGGGTACTTCTGTAATAAAAAGTTGCTAAAGAAGAAATCGATAAAGCTATCAAAGTGGATGATGTCTTTACCTGGGTCAGCGTAGGTCATGTAGAGTCCTACATTCTGCGCCCCCCAGTTGGAGACCTCAGGGTTGCCGATGTCCATCAGAAAGAGCGAGGTACCAAACTGCTGGCGCTGCCCATAGATGTTCAGCAAAAACCACTCGGGATGGAAACGATTGGCATAATTGTACCCAAAAATGTCGCGCGGTCCCCAGTAGTTGGGATCATTGTTATTCGAGCTATACACGAGGTTGTAGTAGATGATATTTTTCAAGTCGGGGCGATGCGTGCGTAGAGCTTTAATATCCGCCCAGTTGGCGATAATGGCGTCGAACTCGCGAGCATAGTAGACCCAGTCGCGCTGGCTCTCTTCTGCCCAGGGGTAGTACGGTGTGATGATTTTGAGCGAGCGCGGTTGGTGGCTGCGCCAGCGTTTGCTTCCCGTCACTTCCAGTTTGTCGAAGCGAATCTCGCCCGAAGAGGCGCCTGCATTTGTGCGCACGATAATGTCCAGATAAATCCCTGCTGGATCGGAAGCGGGTACCGTGTAGGTCAGACTAATTTGTGTCCACTCAGTAGGGGGAGTAGCTGTGTTGAGTAGCGTCGCCGTTCCACTGCCGCTAATGCCGCGCGCCTGCACAATCAAATTCGCATTGTTCCAGCTGGAGGCTTTGACCCAGAGGCGAATGTCGATAGTCTCCCCCACTTGCGGATAGTCCTCCGAAGGGAAATACATGGTCATCGTGATTCGTCCATCCGCGCTGCTGGATGAGCTGCGACTGAACTGAAGGCGTTGGGAAGCCAGTCCGCTCACTTTGTCGTCCGTGTCTAACGAGGGGGTAAATCCAGAGGGCAGGCTAAACGAGAAGCCCTCGGCACGCCCGTCACGAACTAACCCTGAATTGACATTCCCCGCATAGTAGTCGAAATCAAATTCGCCGAACAGGGTCGCATAGTTAATCAGCGGCGCTTCCTGAGCCATACTGAACGCCAGCGTTAGACTGACCAACCCCAGTGCTGTCTTAATTTTGTTCATAACAACTCTCCTCTCGGACAGCCTATTATACCACAATTTGAACCCATCTGCGGGCGAGAACACTGTAAAAGGGGCGAGATTGATTGGTATAATCCTACTGTGAGGCGTGAGCAGGCGTCGGTTCCGCGCTGGCGCCAAATCGTGCGCGAGTGGCGATGGACCTGGAGCGAAAGCCGTAAATGGGCATCACCATGGCGCTATGTGGCGTTTCGAATGTTGCGACGCTGGGGGCTGAACGGCCGCTGGGTATTTCGCTATGCAGGAGCGCGGTTCTATCTATTCAGTACCCCGATGACGCAGTTGATGTTCTTTGACGCGCCCCGCTGGCACGGCGCACACGACCTCCAAGTGCTCAAGCGTCTCTTACGCGCAGGAGACACGCTTATAGACATCGGCGCGAATGTGGGGTCGCACATCATTCCCCTGGCGAAGTGGCTGGGCACCGCGACACAAGCCTATGCTTTCGAAGCGCACCCGCGTGTGTTTCAGTACTTGCAGGCGAACGCCAAACTCAATCGCCTTACTAACCTGCATCTCTATCCCTACGCCTTGGGCGAGCGGGAGGGCGAGGTGCGCTTCACCGACTTGCACACGGACGACTTGAACCGCGTGGCGTCCGAAACCGCCGATGCGCCCATGATTTGTGTGCCCATGCGTCCCTTGGACTCGTTTGAATGCGCCCATCAGTCCATCACGCTCATCAAGTTAGATGTGGAAGGGTATGAGTTGTTTGTGTTGCGCGGTGGGGAGCAAGCATTGCAACAGACACAACTGCTCTATGTGGAAGTGTGCGATTCGCATACCGAGTTGTATGGTTATCGCGTACGCGATTTGGCGACTTTTTTGCGCGCGCGGGGGTGGCAGCTGTATCGGGTGAGCAGCGTGCAGCCGTTGCGTCTGTCGGTCGTGGAGGCGGAACCTTATGCGGCGGAGTGGGAGAACTGGCTGGGCGTGCGCGACATGAACTGGCTTCAGGCACGCATCGATGTGGAGGTGCTGGATGGGGGCTGAGCCGAGCCTGCGCCGCCGTGCCGTGGAAGGGAGCGTGTACCTCACGGTGCGCCGACTGGTGGGGATGGGGCTTTCCATAGCGGGCATGCTGCTGATTACGCGCATCGTCGGCCCTGAAAACTATGGGCTGTTCGCGTCAGCGGTGGGGCTTTATACCTATTTATCGCTCGTGACGCAGTTGGGCGTGCGCGTGTATCTTATCCGCAGTCCCCGTGACGAATCGCTTCGACTTTTCCATCTCGGATTCTGGTTGCTGTTGGGGTGGAGCCTGCTTCTGACGGCAGCGGCGCTGTTGGGACTCGTTATCGCAGGGCATTTTTGGATTCGCACGGAGGGGTTCTTGCCCGTGGCGGTTCTGGTCTGCTTGGGGTTGCCGTTCGCCGCCGCCGCGGTCGCGCCTCAGGCGTTGCTGGAGCAGGGGCTGAACTACAAGCGGTTAGCCACGGTGGAGGTGACGGCGCAGGTGAGCTCTTACATCGTGGGGATTCCGCTGGCGCAGTTGGGGTATGGAGTTTGGGCGTTGGTGGCGTCGTTCTGGGCGTCGCTGCTAATAGGGGTCGTGGGAGCGTTTTGGGCGTCGTGCTATCGACCGCGCTGGTACTGGAACCGCACCGAACAGCGCGACATGGTGCGTTTTAGCCTTGCGCAGGCGACCGCCGAGTGGCTGTATATGGCGAAAAATCTCGCGCCTGCACTGGTGCTGTTGCCTCTGGGTGGCAAGGAGGCAGCGGGCTACTTCGCGTTGGCGAACCGCCTGATGGAGATGCTGAACTTCGTGCAGTTTTCCATTCGCCGCGTGGCGTTGCCTGTGTACGCGCGCGTTCAGCACGAACCTGCGAAGCTCCTCCGCGCGCTCTATTTATCGTCGCTGGGGCAGATTTTAGCGTTGGGCGGCGCATGCTTGGGCTTTGTGCTGCTGGCGTGGTACCTGCTGCCGCCGCTGTTTGGAGCGCAGTGGAACATCCCGATGGTGATTCTCACGCTGGCGGTGCTGGCTTCGGAGCAGTTATTAACGGCGGTGTTTGGTTCCCATGCGCAGGGGCTGTTCGCGGTGCGCCAGCCGCAGGTGGTGACCCGCGCCGCAGCGCTCTTTGCGCCGAACCTGTATCTCTCGACGGCGTTGGCGGTCTGGCTCGCGCCTGCATCTTGGGCGCCCGTTGCCTATGCCCTGGCGTACTACTGGGCGCACCTGCCGAACAACTACTTCTTGCATCGGGGAGTGCAGCGCTTTATTGGACAGCCGATTTATGGCGTCAGTCTGGTGTGGGCGATTGCGCTCAGCATCGCGCTCTTCGCCCCCGTCGCGTACTATCTGCCCTTGGCGGCGTTGGGCGTGTTCATACTGCCTGTTAGCCGACGCGCACTGCGGGAGATTCTGCACGAGTTGCGCGTCGCCCAAACCCCTCAAGCAGGAGGTATGCTTAAACCGTGAGCCAGCCGTTTTTTAGCGTCATCATCAACAACTACAACTACGCGCGCTTTTTGCCCGACGCGATTGAGAGCGCGCTGGCGCAAACCTATCCGCATAAGGAGATTATCGTGGTGGACGACGGCTCCACCGACGAGTCGCGACAGATCCTGCAACGCTACGCCGACCGCGTGAAGCTGATTTTGAAGGAAAACGGGGGGCAGGCGTCGGCATTTCATGCGGGGTTCGCAGCGGCGCGTGGCGAGGTCATCTGTTTTTTAGATTCGGACGATTACTGGGCGCCGCACCTTTTGGAGCGGGTTGCATCCGTCTGGCGTCCAGGGCTGGCGATGGTGGAGTGGCGAATGGAGTGTGTGGACGCGCAGGGTAAGTTGATGGGCAAGCGACTCCCCAATCGCTTGCCCCCACGCGGCGATTTGCGCCCACGCCTGCTACGCACCATTTCATACCCTTGGACACCGACCAGCGCGAACGCCTTTTCACGACGCGCTTTGGAGGCAACTTTCCCTTTGGATGAGCAACTCTGGCGCATCAGCGCGGATTTGCCGTTGCTCTTAGCGGCGCCCTTCTATGGTGTGTTGGAGTTCATCGATGAGCCTTTGACATACTATCGGATTCACGGCGCGAACTTATTCCACGGCATGCCTCCAAACTGGGCGCGATTGGAACGCGAAACGCGCCACGGCTTAGCGCGTGAGGCGATTATCCGAGAACACGCAGCGCGGCAGGGGCTCAAGCCCCATCCCCGACTGAGCTATGCGCTCCCCGCGTTGAATCTCTACCGACTGATGCTGCTGCTCGCGGGGCGTGCCCTTCCCGAAATGCAACGCGACACGCGATTCAAACTGGCTATTTGGGGGGTGGAGGCGGTGCTGAAAACCGATACGCCGTGGAATTGGCGCGAACGGTGGGGCTGGATGCGCCCGTTGTTGGTCGCGCTGGTCGCGCCCCGCAAGGCGTTGGAGTTAGCAGCGCGGTGGGTCTTCTGGAGCGCATCGGAGGAAGAGTTGCAACGATTCCTCCGCGAGGCGGTTGCGTCGCAGTAACCGGCTATTTCGGGTTCTGGGGAGTTTCACGCCACGGGTCAATCATTTTCTCGCGGTCGAACAGGCGACGATAAAGGGCAGCAGGCACACTTAACAAAAGCCAGCCCAACACCCCAGGCGATTGACGAAACAGCTGCCAAGCCTGTTTAATTTGTCCTCGCTTCACCGCCTGCGCAAACGACGGATAGAGCGAAAACATCACAATCCGACGAAATGCCCGTTGCAACAGGCGACGCTGTTGGGGGGTCGTCTCGGGCAACTGCATCAGGTATTCGAAAGACTTGCGGTTTTCGGCAATCGGGTCGTAGCGAGTCGTCACCGTGTGGGGATGCACGCGATAGGAATACATCGGTTCAGGCAGCAGGGCGAACCGCGCCCCCTTGAGCAGAATCTCCATATAAAACGCATAGTCTTGCGATTTGCGAATCGATTCCACATAGCGTATCCCGTGCTGCTGTAAAAAAGCGCGTCGAATCATCGGCTTGATGGAGAGATGGGCGCGGATGCACTCTTCCACCGTGTAGGGGCGCGGGTGACGCGGAGGCTTCGCGTAGGTTGCCCAGCCGACCGTGTACACACTGCCCCACTCGGTGAAGTAGACCTGCAGGTCGGCGACCATATCGGCTTCCATGCGCTGTGCAAACGCCAGCAATCGCTCCAAGCGTTGGGGGGCATACCAATCATCCGCGTCCAAAACAGCAATCCACTCGCCCTGGGCAGCGTCTAAGGCGCGGTTCCGTGTGTATCCGGCGCCCATGTTGCGCTCGTTCCGAAGTAGGCGGATGCGCGGGTCTGCCAAGTACGGCTGCACCACCGATACGGTGTCATCGGTGGAGGCGTCGTCCACGATGATCATTTCCCAGTCGTCCAGCGTTTGCGCCTGCACCGACTCGATGCACTGAGCGATGTACGGCGCCCCATTGTAGGCGGGCGTGATGACCGAGACCTTCGGCGGCGACATCGGCACGATTATACCGCGCGATTCCAAACTCCCGAGGGTCCGATTAGCGCACGCGGCAACGGAGCGCAGGGGTGCTTAGAGGCTGAACGAGGTCCCGCAGCCGCACTGTCGCTTCGCCTTCGGGATTGTGAATTGGAAGCCCCCGCCAAGGAGTTGCCCCGTGTAGTCGATGGTCGTTCCCTCCAGAATCTGCGCGCTCTTGGGGTCGATGACGATGCGCACGCCGTCGAACTCAGCGACCATGTCGTCGGGGCGTGGCGCGTCTACGGGCAGCATCACATGCTCGAAGCCAGAACAACCGCCTGCCCGCACGCCCACGCGCAGGTAGGCATCTTGCTTCCCCTGCTTTGCTAATATCTGCTTGATTCGGGCAATCGCGCGCTCTGTGAGCTGAATCGGGAACGGTGTTTGGACAGTTGCATGCATCGCGCCTAATTATACCTTCCGTAAAGCTATTTCGCGCAGGGAGTATTCGGAGGCAAGCCGTTGAACAGGCGGTCATAGGCGGTAAGCAGCATTTGCTCGCTACGCTCCCAGCTCAGGCAGTCCAGAAACCGTTGCCGTCCGTACTGGCTCATGAAGCGGCGGCGCTCCTCGTCGTGGAGCAGTTCCAAGATGGTGTCGCCAAACGATTCGGGACGGTCATCGGGCGGCGAGATAAGCGCCTCTTGCGCAGACCATTTGTTTTCGATGCTCCGGGTGGCGACAATCGGCACGCCCACCGCCATGAACTCAATAATCTTATTCATCGTGGAGCGGGCAGTGTAGGTGTTGTCGGGGTCGCTGGCGACGCCCACATCCGCAGTGCTCAGAGCGCACAACAACAGCTCCCGCTCGCGCACGAACCCTGTGAAAGTGATATGGTCCTGTAGGTTGAGATCCTGCGCCAGCTGTTTGACCTCCGCCAAACAGTCGCCCGAGCCGATTGCGAGGAAATGCACATCGGTATAGCCGCGCGTGTGGACGATATGATGCGCCGCCTTGACGAAAATGTCTGCGCCGTCTTGCGGTCCCATAATGCCCAGATAGCAAACGAGGTGCTTCTTACCTTTTTTGAGAGTGGGGTCTGGCTCTATAGGGGCAAACTCCGACGCGCGCGGACCACTGCGCACAATCACAATCTTTTCGGGGTCGGCTTTGCCGCGTTCCAACGCATTCTGGCGGTACGACTCGTTCATTTCGATAATCATATCTGCCAGTTGATACGACCAGCGCTCAAACAGGACTTGGAGGTGGTAGAAGAGCCCTCGTTTTTTGAAGCGCACTTCGTAGAGTTCGGGGCACAGGTCGCGATGCTCGTACACGAACTTTTTGCCACGCGCCTTGTAATATAGTCCTATCGTCCAGAAGATATCCAGTGGGTTACCGGCGTGGAACACATCGAAGCCCTGCTCGCGCTCGACGCGCTTGCTCAGTCTAAAAGTGTGCCAGAGGCAGTAGAGGGCTTCTTTGAGAAAGTTGCCGACGCTGTGGGTGGGGGGCGGCATTGGATATCGATAGAGATGGACGCCTTCCAGACAGCAGTACTCAGGGTCTTCGGGCGGGCGGGGCGAAATGACCGACACATGATAGCCCGCACGTTGGAGTGAAGTCGCTACCTGCCACATGCGACGATCGTGCGGCACGGGTAGGTTCTCCAGCACCAAGAGCACCTTCCTCGGTCGTTCCTCGAGCGTACTTGAACGCTCCACCTCAGGCTCGTTCAGCATACCAACTCCTGCGCGATTGGTTGCGGCAAGGGCGTCAACCCCATGAGTCGGCACACCCGTTCAGCGTGTGCCTTGATTGAGTATTGCTCCGCTGTGCGGCGGGCTTCCCGACCGAGCCGCTCACGATTCAGATATGCGCGCTCGATCAGCTCCGCTAACTGCTCCGGGTCGCGTTCCCGCAGCACATAGCCGTTCTCATCGTCTTTGACGACCGCCGGCATTCCACCGACATTTGTCACCACGGCAGGCACGCCACACGCCATCGCCTCCAGCAGCGCCGTGGGCAAGCCTTCCCAGAGGGAAGTCATCACAAACACATCCGCCTCATGATAATACGGAATAATCGCCGTGCGCGGCAGCAAGCCTGTCATCTTCACCGATTCAGAAACTCCATTCTGCGCGATCGCGTTGCGCACTTCGGCTTCCACCGGGTTGAAATCGTGCGAGCCGCCCACCAGCGTGAGCGTGGCGTCAGGGTAGCGCTGGCGGAATCGCGCAAAGCCTGCAATCAGCAAGTCCAGACCTTTGGAAGCGTCCAGTCGCCCCACGAAGAGAATACGCGGCGCGCCTCCTTCGCGCTTCAGCGGCGGTGTGTATTCGTCGATCTCGATACCCAGCGGCGTGTAGTGGATTTTCGGCGCGTGTTGGGGGAACTTGTTCACATAGTACTCATAATCCGCGGGGCTAATCGTGAACACTCCCTGCGCACGGTGAATCACCCGCGCCTCCATCCGCATAAACCACGCGCGGAACGCCTTCCAACGGAACAGCGGATGCGAATGCCACTGCTCAAAAAACGCCGATTGCCCGTGGGTGTTGAAAAAGAGAGGGATATCCTCGTTCATAAACGCCAGCCCGTGCTCGGCGCGCTGAATGTAGACGGCAGCGCCCATCCGCAGAAACTCGGCTCTCTGACGCTTTAATGCGTTCAGGAACTTGAAATTGAGTGGGATTTTCGAGCGACGCTGTTTCTCGTCGTCTACATAGAGGAGTGGCAGGAACGGACGCTCGATCTCCTTGATTTTCACGGTTGTCCACCGCCGCAGTGGCATTGTGGGGTCGGTTGTGATGCCGACGCAGTAGAGTTCGACGGGGGCGTAGCGGCTGAAGTTTTTCGTGTACTCCAGCACGCCGCCCATCGGATAGTCGGCAAAGTCCCCGGCGTATGCCACTATGAGTTTACGCATCGTCGCTGTTCATTTGGTTGGTGTGCGTCCGCGCCTGCACGGTTGTGCCATCAGGTGATCGTAGAACTCGATGAGCTTCTGTCGGCTGTGTTCCCAACTCAAACATTCTAAGAAGCGTTTATGTCCGAACTCGCCCATCTGCGCGCGTCGTTCGGGATCGTTCAACAGGTCGATAATCGCCTGCGCGAAGGCACGCTCATCGTTGTTCGGGATGTAGACTGCTGCGTCCTGCGCCGAGAAACGCGACTCTTTTAGGTCAAATGACACGATAGGCAGCCCGACCGCCATGTACTCGATAACCTTGTTCATCGTCGACACATCGTTCAACGGGTTCAGCGGGTCGGGCGCTAAGGCGATGTCGGCGGTGCTGAAGTAGCGTAGTAAGTCCTCGTCGGGAATGCGCCCAGTGAACTCCACGAACTTTGTAAGTTGGAGCTCTTGAGAGAGTTTCACAAGGTCGGGATACATATCACCGCCGCCAATCAGCGCGAAATGGCAATCGTGGAATCCAAAAGTATGCACGACATGGTCAATCGCCCGCAGTAGATAGTCCACGCCGTCCTGTGCCCCCATTACGCCGAGATAGACGCCCAGGTATTTGCGTCCGCGTTTCAAGGTGGGGTCAGGCTCCACGCGCTGGAATCGGCTGGCTAACGGACCGCTGCGCACGACGGTAATCTTGTCGGGGGGTATGCCACCGCGTTCCATCGCCACACGCTTGTACGACTCGTTGGTGGCGATCACAGCGTCCGCGGTGCGGTAAGTCTGTTTCTCCAGCCACAACAGCCCCTTATAGAAAAAGCCGCGCCGGTTGAAGCGGGACTCGTACAGCTCAGGGCACAGGTCGTGCTGGTCGAAGACGAACTTTACCCCCTTACGCTTGTAGTAGCGCCCGATGACCCAGAAGGTATCGGGTGGATTGCAGGTCTGAATCACATCGAAACCGCGCTCTTTCCAAACGCGCCGCGCGAGCCGCCAAGTGTGCAGCCAACAGTAGGTGAATTCGTATAAAAAGCTCACCACGCTTTTGGTGGGGGGAGGCAAGGGGTAGCGATAGAGATGCACGCCATCCAGCTCCATGTACTCTGGCTCCTCGGGGGGGCGAGGTGAGATGACTGAGACCTCGTAGCCCGCCTCGGTGAGCGCGAGCGCCTCCTGCCAGACTCGCCGATCCATCGGCACAGGCAGGTTCTCCACCAAAATCAGGATTCTCCCTTTCGGTTTACCAGTACAATCCAACATAGCGCCCCCTGAGTCCTTCTGGTGTCAGTGCGCGGGCGAGATCCACGATGACCTGATTCTCGCGATTCTCCGCAAGAAGCGCTTCGCGCGCTGCGGAACTGAGGTGTCCAATGACAAGCACTTCGGCGTGCTGAATCACTTCACGCGCGTCCTCGCGCAGAATCTCACGAATATGGGGAATTTCACGCTCGATGAACGCTTTATTGGAGCCATACAGTGCGGCGTAGGAGACATTTGGGTCGTGAATCAGCAGGCGATAGCCCTTGCCGATGAGCTGTTCCGCGAGTTCGACGAGTGGGCTTTCCCGCAGGTCGTCTGTGCCGGGCTTGAACGACAGTCCAAACAGCCCGACCCTGCGTTTGCGCAGGCGTACGACGAGTTTCGCGACCTCTTCAATTTGGTGGCGGTTGCTGGGCAAGATGGCTTCGAGCATGGGCAGCTCCAGGTCGTTGGTGCGGGCGCGATAGGTGAGCGCACGCAGGTCTTTGGGCAAACAGGAACCGCCGAATGCAAATCCTGGGGTAAGGTATTTGCACGAGATGTTCAGTTTCGTATCGGCACAGAACACGCGCATCACTTCGTGGCTGTCGACGCCCTCCGCCTTACAGAGCATGCCCAGCTCGTTCGCAAAGGTGATTTTGAGCGCGTGGAATGCGTTGCAGGCGTATTTAATCATTTCCGCGGTGCGGATTGCCACCAAAAAGAGCTGTGCCTTCACATTCTCGTAGAGCGCGGCGACGGTTTCCGCATCCGACTCGCGCATCGCGCCGACGACGGTGAACGGCGGGTCATAGAAATCCGCAATCGCAGTGCCTTCGCGGAGGAATTCTGGGTTCACAGCGAGTCCGAAATGTTCATTGACGCGCTTGCCCGATGTCTCCTCTAAAATCGGCAGCACGACCTCTTCCGCAGTGCCGGGCAGCACGGTGCTGCGAATCACGACGATATGGTAGTCAGATTTCGTAATGAGTGCCTCCCCGATTTGCCTTGCCACACGCTCCAGGTAGTCTGTACGCAGGTCGCCGTTCTCTTTACTGGGCGTGCCCACACAGAGCAGCGATATATCTGTGTTGTGGACGGCTTCGGTCGCATCGTCGGTCACGGTCAAGCGCCCCTCCGCGACGGCTTGTTTCAAATACGGCTCCAAGTCTTTCTCGACGATCGGCGCCTTGCCCTGACGGATGAGGTCTAATTTGTACGGATCCACATCCACGCCGACGACGGTGTGTCCTTCGCGCGCCAGACACGCCGCCGACACCGCTCCGACATAACCCAGTCCAAAGATACTTACTCTCATAGCCGCCGCCAAAGGTGTTATTCCATGTGACCGACTATATTATAGCCGAATTCACAGAAATACACGAGGTTGGCTTCCTTTAGCAGCTCTTCCTATGGGTGAATGGTTCCCCGTATGGAGGTTATACATTGTCCAGCATCCGCCCCATGGGACGGTTCAGGGCGTCCAGCACGGCGGCGGCGACGGCTCGATTGGGATCTTCACGCAGCAGCGCGCTGCCCACCAGCTCTCGACGTGTCTCCCCGCTCTCCCACAGGACAATGACATTAACCACCGCGTGTCCCGATTCACTTGTGCTTTCTATGACCTGAATCAGGTTCATTTGCACATTGGGTGTGGCGAGGGGTTTGAGGGCGTTCAAAGTCGCTTCGGCGATGAGGCGTTGCGGTTGGGGTGCGCCTTCCGCGGCTCCTTCCAGCACGCGGTTTTCCGCTTGCAGATACACCCGCGCTTTTGCTTGTCGCCCTTCGCGCTCATAGGAGACGCTTTGAATCTTGATGCGTTTCTCAGAAGGGGGCGTCGTCTCGACTACGGCTTGGATGGGCAACGGCAGTTGTCCCCCTTGCATCGCGCGTGTCGCGACGCCTTTCATCATCATACACTCTTGACTGGCGAGGTTCACTAAGTTATCGACCGTTGCGGCGTAGTGAACTTGCTCCCGTTCGCGGGTGCGTTTGCCGCCCTGATAGCCGTAGGAAACCGAGATTGGGATATCGACTTCGGGGATACGGATGTTGGTGATTTGGCGACTGATGTGGTGCGCTAATAATCCTGCTTCTTCACGGCGGCGTAGGGTGGCAATGGCGAACTCGTCGCCGCCCCAACGGCACGCCACATCGGTTTGTGGGTCGATCTCGCTCATAAGCAGTTGCGCCACGCGCCGCAACACCTCATCACCGATCAAGTGCCCATACCGTTTATTGAACACGCCGAAGTTATCCAAGTCGAAAAAAATCACCGTAATCTCTTTGCCTTCTGCCAGTCGCTCGATGCTCCACTCGCGCAGGTGGTCGGACCAAGGCAGCCCCGTCATAGGGTCGTAGCTGCGCCCGATTTCCGAGAGCAGGTCGTATACGGTGATGATCCCCACCAGCCGTCCCTCTTCGACCACAGGAAGCACGGTTTGGCGATGGCGTTGGAACCATTCTGCGACGACGCGCAGCGGTGTTTGCGGCTCTGCGATGAGCAGTTCCGTAGTCATCACGGCGCGTACTGGGGTATTCGGATCGACGCCCAGCAGCTGCTCGGCGACCAGAATCCCCAGCACCTGCCCCCCCTCGTACACGGGCAGTCCCTGCAATTGATGCCCGCGCATCAGCACCAGTGCTGTCTCCACAGTGTGGTCGGGATTGACCCACACGCGGATGGGGCGTATGAGATGTTGTATTGTGCGCATGTATAAGTCGCGCTCCCCCTTCGGACGCGGTAACTCCACAGGGGCAGGAGCCAGCGCCGTTTCCACCACACGCCACGACGAGGGATTCATACCCCTGCCTCCACGAATCCTTTACCTATAATATACGCCATTGCTACGGTTCCTGACTACAGTAAGATTGCGAGTTTTGTGCCTTAGCGCGCACGCCAGTCGTAGGGCACATAGATAATCTGTAAATCCGCACCGCGTCCCTGACTGAGATTTCGTAGCAGGTTTGCAGCGCGAACGCCTATTTCCTCGGGGCGCTCTAAGATCAGCAGGTCGATCTGTTTCGAGAGGTACCAGTCTTTTGCCGAATCGCGCCAGCTGAGGACACCTCTATTGTTTAGACGCGCGGCGCCGATTCCCTGCTGTGCCACTTCTGCGCCCATGAGAAACATACCCTTAATTTGCCCCTCGGAAGCCAGTTTTTGAATCACCGACGGGGCATTTCGGCTATCGTTGAGGGGGACGAGTCGCGCCCGAACGCGCCGATTGAACAGTAGCCCATGTCGGAAGCCCTCCCAAAACTCCGACACGGCGCGCGGTACCGGATGCCCTGCGACCACAACGACCTCGCCGGAATCAATCCGCCGCGCGTACCATGCCCCGGCGCGTCGTCCAGCGTCGTAGTAGTAGGTGCCCACATAGCCCAGCCGCGCCGTATTGGGCAGATCCACGCCTATCAATACGACGGGCGTGCCTGCCTGAATCATCTGCTCAACGGTCGCTTTTGCCCAAGCGTCATTCGGGGCGCAGAAGGCAACGGCACGCCAATTGCCCTCCTGCAGACGCTGGACCAATGCTTCCCGCTCCGAGCCTGTGAACAGGATTTTCTCCAGTTGCACGCCAGGGAGGTTCAAGCGCTGTTCCATGCCGCGCAGCACGGCATCCCAATAGTCGTTCGGTTTGCCTTGGATACCGACAGCGATCGGGAACTGGAACGGCTCGATAGGTGGGGTAGACGCCTCGCGGCACGCAGGGAGAAGCCATAAACTCATCCCAAGCGTCACGAGGAGCCTCATCGCGCCACCTCCTCAGTCTTCCAGCAGTTGCCTGAGCTCAGGATAGAACTGGTTATATTCCTCGATGTTGCGTGGGGGATTGCCCAGTAGCCAGTCGCGCAGGTAGCCCGCGAGAATGGAGCCGCTGGTGACGGTGAAGATCCCGTACTCACGATAGGCTTCGGCGCGGACAGGATCGTTTACTTTCGCCGCGATGCGCTGCACGCCGAACAGTTCGCGCACCATCTGCACCACCATCAGGTTTGTGTTGTCGCCGTTGGTACAGGCGATGAAGGCGTCGGCTTTGTCCACTGCGGCGCGGCGCAAGGTGTCCTCATCCAGCCCGTCGCCCACGATAAGATTACATGCATGACGCTTGCCCAGTCGCAGTAATGCGTCCTGCGATTTCTCGATGACCGTAACCTCATGTCCCACACGGCTCATCAGCAGTGCCAACATGGAACCCGTGCGTCCACAACCCATGATCACAATTCGCATCGTTAGTCTCCCTCCTGGGGCGCCCCGTAGAGCCAGACCTGGCAGCGTGCTTTGCGTAACACCACTTTCACGGTATCGTCGAGGGTGGGGTGAATACGCCCGCTTCGATAGCGTGCCGTGATAAACAGCAGGTCGGTTTGGTGCTCTTCGGTCGCTTCGACGATCGCGTACCCGCAGTGATGCACGGGACGGACAAGCGTCTCGATGTCCGTAACCCCGATTTCCTCTGCGATTTCCCGTGCTACGACCGCTGCCAACTCGCCCTCGTGCAGGCGGTTCGCAGGGCAACTTTCCAACCCGATGGAGCGTGGGGTCTCCACGAAGCATAGCACGGTAAGATGCGCGTCGAATACCTGTGCCATTTCGCAGGCGAAGCGCAACGCCTCGCGGTCGTCGGGGGTGTTGCTAAACGGTATGAGTAGACGCTTCGGCGGCGGCGCCTCCTGCGATGACAGTTTCGTCTTTTTCCAGTTGAACAGTTTTAGCCCCATTGCTATCGTCCCTCTTCGTTTCAGCGTCTATGTTGCTCCACAAAGTAGCGTAGCGCCCAGATTCGCACGAACGCCCAGAGGATGAGCAAGCCGCCCAGCAACAGCCCCTCCGAACGTCGGTAGAGGAAATACTCATAGTAAATAATACCGACGCCCAACCCAATCATCACCAGGCTGATGCCGTACCGTAGCAATTGGCGTGCCCCCATAGCGTTTTTACCCCAGTTCCTCACGCAGGAGTTCTTGTGCGCGTTGTGGGTTCGCGCGCCCCTGCGTTTCGCGCATCATTTGCCCCACCAGAAAGCCCAGCACGCTGGTCTTACCGGCGCGATATTTCTCCACGACATCGGGGTTCGCCGCGATGACTTTGCGGGCGGCGGCACGCAGCGCGTCTTCATCGGAAATCTGCACCAACCCGCGCTCCTGCACAATCTTGGAGGGCATCACCCCTGTCTGGAAAGTCTCGTCGAACAGCTCTTTCGCAATCCGCCCCGAAATCACATTTTTTTGCAGCAGGTCGACCAAATCTGCCAAGTGTGCGGGCTGTAGTTTCGAATCGCGAATTTCGGTATTGGTTTCGTTGAGGCGTGCCTGCAGTTCGACCGTAATCCAGTTGCTGGCGGTCTTCGGTTCCACGCCCAGCGCGACGCACTGCTCGAAATAGGTTGCCGTGTCGATATCGGCGGTGAGGATGCGCGTCTCGCGCTCGCCCAGTCCGTACTCTTTGCGGTAGCGGTCGGCTTTTTGTAAGGGCAGTTCGGGAATGGTGGCGCGGAGTTGCTCCAGCCACTCTTCGGTGATTTGGATCGGCACGATGTCGGGTTCGGGGAAGTAGCGGTAGTCCTGCTCGAACTCTTTGGTGCGCATGGGGAAGCTATACGCCCCCTCCTCGCTCCAGCCGCGCGTCTCTTGGACGACTTGCCCGCCTTCTTGGAGGATTCGGATTTGCCGTTCCACCTCGAACTCGATACCGCGCACCACGGAGCGGAACGAATTGAGGTTTTTGAGTTCGGTTTTGACGCCGAGTCGGTCGCTGCCTTCGGGGGCGACGCTGATATTCGGCTCACAGCGCAAAGAGCCTTCCTCCATCTTGCCGTCGCATACACCCAAATAGGTCAAGACGGCGCGGAGCTGCACCAAGTACTCTTTTGCGGCTTCAGCGGAGTGCAAGTCGGGTGGGAAATCGGTAACGATTTCCATCAAAGGCGCGCCTGCGCGATTGAAGTCCACCTCGCTTTCGCCCGGCAGGTAGTGGAACAGTTTGCCCGTATCCTCCTCCAGATGCACGCGGCGGATGCGCACGGGAAACCGCTCCCCATCGACTTCGATTTCCAGAAAGCCGTGTGTGCCAATAGGATGCACCTCGCCGTATTGAGAAATCTGGTAGCCTTTGGGGAGGTCGGGGTAGAAGTAGTTCTTGCGGTAGAACATCGCGACAGGGGCGATACAGCAGTTCAGGGCGAGCGCGGTACGGATGACATGCTCGACCGCTTTTTTATTGGGCACGGGCAGCGTGCCTGGCATGCCCAAGCAGATAGGGCACACATTCGTGTTGGGCAAATCGCCGAAGCGCGTGGGGCATGCGCAGAACATCTTGCTCTCGGTCAAGAGCTGCGCATGCACTTCCATGCCGATGCTCGGTATGTACCGCAAGGTGGTTTCCTCCAATGCGGGATTATACCCTACTCTGGAATCGCCTCGCCCAAGCGGTAGAAACGCCCGCGTGAGTAAGCGATGGCGCGCTTGTTGGGGTCGCCGACGGCGCGTAGTGGCTCGCCCACCACGAGCATGTGGCTCCCGTAGACGCGCCGCTCCAGCACGCGACATTCGAACTGCGCGGCGGCGCCTGCAATTAGGGGCGCCTCAATATACTGTGCTGGCTCGATAGGGATGTTGAACTCGGCGAGCTTGTTCACCTCGCGTCCCGAGTACCGTCCGCACACGCGCCCAATCCACGCTTGGTCTTCTGCAATCAAGCTCACGCCGAAGGTGGCGGCGCGTTCTATGAGGGGGCGTGTGAACCGCTCTTCGCCCACAAACACGCCAATCAGCGGCGGTTTCAGCGACACAGGCGCGCACCATTCCGCGCTCATCGCGTTCACGATACCGTCCACAGCGACCGTTACGATACTCACGGAATTGATAAACCGCCACGCTTCGCGGTCGATTTGGGATAGAGGTTGCATACGCACGATTGTACCTGCTGGGGTATCCTCGAGGGTGCGCGATGAATGTTCGTCGGTTTGTGGAGCGTCGTCGGGAGCGGTGGCAGCGGTTTGAGCAGCTGCTGGATGCGCTGCGCTGGACTGGGGGATCGGGGTTAGATCGCGCCGCGCTGGACGAGCTGGGCAGGCTCTATCGGCAGACCGCGGCGGACTTAGCCTACGCGCGTCAACAGGGTGCGGACGCCAGCGTCGTGGAGTATCTCAACAGTCTGCTGGGGCGCGCTCACGGGGTGCTTTATCGCGCACGACACGGCAGTGTGAAAAACGCGCTGCGCATGTTCTGGTACGCGTTCCCTGCGGCGGTGCGCCGACGCCATCGCTTTGTGTGGCTGGCGATTGCGCTCACGCTGCTGGGGGCGTTAATTCCCTTCACAATGATCGTGGTGAACCCTGCTGTTGCCCACGCGCTGGTCGATCCCCAGTGGCGTCCTGTGTTTGAACACTGGAAGTCGGGCAAGCAGTCTCAGCCGGGGGAAACGGGGCTTGCCTCCGTGATGAGCAGTTTCTACTTCGTGAATAACTCGCGTGTGGCGATGCTCGCGTTCGGGCTGGGCGTGTTCTGGGCGATCCCGACGGTCTATTTGCTTATCACCAATGGGTTCCTATTGGGCACATTGGCGGGGGAGATGTACCATGTCGGCAAACTGGGGTTTCTGTTGGTCTCTATCTACCCCCATGGCGTACCGGAGCTGGGAGCGGTGTTCTTATGCGGCGGTGCAGGGCTGATGTTGGGGCGTGCGATGATTGCGCCAGGCGACCTCACGCGCTCCGAAGCGGTGCGTCAAGTTGCGCCCGATGCCTTCTGGATTTTGGCAGGTTCCCTCGTGCTGATTCTCATCGCGGCGTTCACGGAGGCGTTCTTCTCGTTCTATGCGTTTCCCAGTTGGACGAAGTTCCTCTGGGGCACGGTGGCGCTTGGGGGACTACTGGCGTATATTCTCGGTGTACGCGAGCCAGAAAAACCCTGAGCGATCGTTCGGGTTTTCTCCCAATTCCCTACGGTGGGGCGCCCTATAACGCCGTTGGTTCCCTATTCGCGCAGGGGCTTCTGATAGATTCGTGCGCGTCGGGGGCGGTTCCCGCGGAGTCGCCAGCGCACAATTCCCAGCATGAGTCCTGCCAGTAGGATGCCTCCGATCGGCGTGCTGGGATGAGCGTGACGCGCCACATCCTGTGCAACCGACACAGGGGCTTTGAGGAACGGCTTTTCGTTGTAGTACATCACCAGCCAGCCTGCAGGGTCGCCTGCACGCAGGGGGGCAGAGAGCGGTTCGGCGAGCAGTTTCCAGTGATAGCGTGTCCGCTGCGCTTTGGGAACCACCCATACCAGTGGCTTATCGAGGCGCACCGCGACGGAATTCGGCTCGCCGTTCGGTACTTGCGCAGTGCCCACCACTTCGCCCGCAGGCAGTCCGATACGCTCCCAGTCGTTGAAGCCGTGTTCCATCAGCGCGATTGTATCGGCTTCGCGTTGGGGGCTGTTGAGCACTACTGTAATCAGCCGGCGCCCGTTCTTATACGCCGCGCCTGCGAAACAGAAGCCTGCAGGGTTCGTGTAGCCTGTCTTCACGCCCTCCGCATACGGATATTGCTGTAGGAACTTCGCCTTGTTCACCATCCAGAGGTCTTCCTGATTCATGGAACGCGTCACGATATAGTAGCGCGTTTTCACGATTTCGCGGAAGGCCTCGTTCGCCATTGCGTAGCGTGTGATGAGCGCGAGGTCGTAGGCAGTGGAGAGGTGCTGCGGATGGTGCAAGCCGTGGGGGTTCACGAAATGGGTGTTTGTTGCGCCAATTTCCTGCGCTTTTGCGTTCATCAGCTGGGCAAACGCCTCCACCGAGCCTGCAGTATGCTCGGCTAAGGCGATCGCGGCGTCGTTGGCGGAGCGGAGCATCAGCGCATAAAGCAGGTCGCGCACCGTCACCTCCTCGCCGACACGCAGGTGCATCGAGCTGGGCTGGGTGTTCACCGCGCGTTGGGACGCTTTCACGGAGTCATCGAGGCGGCACCGCTCCAGCACGATAATCGCGGTCATGATTTTGGTCAAGCTGGCAGGAGGCAGTTTCTGGTGGGCGTTCTTGGCATAAAGAACTTGCCCGCTCTCGGCATCCATCAAGACCGCTGCGTGTGCTTGTAGAGTCGGTGCGCCCGCCCAACTTGTGGTTAGCAGCGTTAGTCCCAAAAGCCACGCGCCCACTCGCCAGTGCATACCCTCTATTAGGACGCTTGAGGGGAAAATCCTGCCGATGCGCCTGCCTCTAAAGATTCCATCCCGCTGCCAATAATACGGGGTGATGCTAACGCCTGTGATTGGGATGGAGCCAACGCTCGGAGCAGACTTTAACTGCGCCACAGGCAACACTGGCTCTGAATCGGGTGAGGTGGGGGTCTTCGAGCAGGTATTGCACGACTTGCTCGACCCCGATCCAGAGGAAAACGAAGCAGGAATCGGTGTGATCCCTTTTCCTATGACATCTCCGATGGTATTGGAGGAGGGGTTGGGAGGCGCACAATCCTCCTCTCCTACTCCCATCGCGTGGGAGCAAGGAAGTGGCGTTCCTCTTGACCAATTGGCGGGGGAACCGCTGCAAGCAGGGTCAATTGATGCTCCCTCCGCCGATGCTTTGGGAGAGGCGGTGGAGCCTATCGGACCCTTCTCCTCGCCCAGCACGGCAGAGGCGTTGGATATGCCAACCGACACCAGCTTCCTTACCCACCTTGAGGCAGCGGAACGAGGGGTAAACACAGAGCCGATGACGGTTCTTGGGGGTGATTTTCAAAGCGTGCAGGGTGGGTCCGCAAAGCGGGAGCAAGCCGCTGACTTACACCCTGCAAACGGCAACGAGGGCACTCTCCCTGTGTCGCCCGCCCGTCAGGGGGAGACGCCCTCCACGCCCGTTCTGGATTCGCCCAACGCAGAACCAGATGCCTTACAGGTTTCAGAGCCCAATGCGCAGAAGCGTGGGGGACATGAGCCTCCCGACCTGACTCAGCACGATCGACATCGCACGCACGCGTCTCACACCGCGCATGCAACCCACTGGAGCGCCTCTGTCGTTCATACGGAGCCGAGCGTCATAGCCCCTTCAGACCGCCTTGCGGAACCCAACTGGCACACCGTGGAGCAGATGGCACAGCATATCGAACGGATAGTCTATGACCGCGAACGCGACGCGATTACCGTGCGGCTAGACCCCCCGGAACTGGGCGTTATCGAGCTGCGCGTGCAGGCGTCGGGCAACGAGGTGCAGGCTTGGGTGAGCGCGGAACGCGATGTGACTCGCCAGCTCCTGCAGCAAGCTCAGCAGCAGCTGCGGGAACAGCTCGAATCGCGTGGGCTGCAGCTCACCCATTTCGATGTCGGGGGGCAGAGCCATTCCCGATTTGCGCAGGCGCAGCCACCGCGCCCGCCTGCAATGCAAACACCTACCGCAACACACCCCTCAACGGCTACGGACAGCCTCTGGTATGACGGACGATGGAGCGTCTGGGTGTGAGCAAACTCAGATGAGGAGGTTGTTCGAATGACAATCGGAGCAATACAATCAAACACAGGCGCGTACGCCATGAGCGACTCACGCGCGACGATGGATACTTACCAGTTCCTGCAACTGCTGATTGTGGAACTCACTTCGCAGAACCCGATGGACCCTGTGAAAGACCGTGACTTTCTGGCGCAGATGGCGCAGCTCAACACTGCGCAGCAACTGGAGCGGATGAGCGGGATGTTCACCACTTTCCAAGCCGCTGGTCTCATCGGACGCGAGGTGGAAGCCGTCTTGCCCACCGGAGCGCGCCTATCGGGCAAGGTGGAAGGCGTGCAGATGAGCGCAGGACGCGTATTTCTCACCATTAATGGCGAAGCGGTTCCGATGGAGTCGCTGCGCACAATTCGTTGAGGAGGTGGAACACGATGTGGCAAGCAATGCTTTCGGGAGTCGCCAGCCTCAAGGCGCACCAGACGAAAATGAATGTGATCGGGAACAATATCGCGAACATCAACACCACAGGCTACAAGGGCAGCCGTGTGCATTTTCAGGACTTGATGGCGCAAACTTTTCGCGCTGCGAGCCGTCCCAGTAATGTGTTGGGCGGCGTGAACCCGATTCAGGTGGGGCTGGGCGTGAAGGTCGGCGCGATTGATGTGCAGACACTTCAGGGCGCGTTGGAGATGACAGGGCGCACCACCGACCTCGCCATTCAAGGCAACGGCTACTTCATGCTGACCAACGGGCGCGATGTGCATTACACGCGCGACGGGGCGTTCGGGCTGGACTCGTCGGGCTTTCTGGTGCATCGCGGTACGGGCTGGAAAGTGTTGGGATGGATGGCGGACGCGGGCGGGCGTATCGATACCAATCAGCCGATTGACGCCGCGTCGGTATTACAGTTCCCGGTCGGCTCGCAAGCGGCGGTGCGTCAAACGACGACGGTGGAATACACAGGCAACCTGAACGCGAATGCCGACCCTACGCAATCCTTCTCGGCGACGGTGACGGTCTACGACGCGCTGGGCGGCGCCCACCAGATTACGCTCACTTTCACCAATCGTCAGACGCCGCCACTGGGTTCGCCACCTGCAGGAGCAGTAAGCTCATGGGAGTGGACCGCGTTGGAGGGGAGCACCACCGTGGGCGACTACAGTACGGGCAGCAACACGCGTCTCTATTTCGATAGTCAGGGACGACTCATCGGCTCCACCACCCAGCAGATTACTATCACCCCCACCAACGGCGCGCAACCGTTCACGGTAAACTTAGACCTGAGCCAGATTACCTCGCTGGCGGCGGAGTCAGTCGTGCAGCCCGTCTATCAGGACGGATTCCCGCCCGGCACGCTGCAGGAGTTCACAATCGGCATCGATGGCACGATTCAAGGCGTCTTTTCGAATGGGCTGTCGCGTCCGATGGGACGGATTGCTTTAAGCCTGTTTGCCAACCCGGCAGGGCTGTTCCGATTGGGCAATAACATGTGGCGCATCTCGGATAACTCCGGACTGCCCCAAATTGGCGCACCCACCACAGGCGGACTGGGCGAAATCAACGCCGGCTATCTGGAGCAGTCTAATGTGGACTTGGGGAGCGAGTTTGCGGACATGATTGTAACCCAACGCGGTTTTCAGGCAAACACCCGCATCGTGTCCGTCGTAGACGAGCTCCTGGCAGATGTGGTGAACATGAAGCGTTAGAAATAGCGTCGGATTCCTCGCCTTCCGCACGGTTTTTTGAACCAGCGTTCCCAACTCTCCCGAGCGGAGCGAGGAATCCTGTCTTAAGAGTAAGCTCAATTCACCCGATTCCCCCGATTTTCCGCGAATGTGACATAAATCACAGAACGGCTCTTTAGGCGCAAGGTACTATTTTGCTATGCTAAACATTAGGAGGCGACTATGAGAAACCGATGGGTTTGGGGTTTGCCCGCCGTCTTGTTGGTCAGTGCGTTTATTAGTGCTGTAGCGACAAGTCAACGCGCCGAGCAAAAGGATATCGTGGATACCGCTGTAAGCGCGGGACAGTTTAAGACTCTTGTCAAGCTTGTTCAGGAGGCGGGTCTTGTCGATGCGCTTCGCGGCAAGGGGCCGTTCACCGTGTTCGCTCCGACCGACGAAGCCTTCGCGAAGTTGCCCAAAGCGCAGGTAGAGGCGCTGCTCAAGGATAAGGAAGCCTTGCGTCAGGTGCTACTCTACCATGTGGTTTCGGGCAAGGTTATGTCTCAGGATGTTGTTAAACTGCGTTCTGCGAAGACCCTGCAGGGTCAAACTATCACTATCCGCGTTCAAGGAAAGACCGTTCGTATCAACGACGCGAAGGTCGTCAAGGCGGACATCGAGTGTTCCAACGGCGTGATTCATGTCATCGACAAGGTCATCCTCCCTCCCAACCGCAAGTAAGTACCTCCCTTCTGCCTGCTCCCCTCTCCGCCGCCCCCCTCTCGCCCTGAGAGGGGGGGTTTTATGTTCGTACCGCCCACAGGCGTGCCGTATGCCGTCCGTTGCCGCGCCAGCCTTCCGAGTAGTCCACCACACGCATGGTTGGGGACAGGCGTCGTTGCAGCTCTCCAAGCCGCGCCACGCGCAAACTCGACGCTGGTTTGCCGAAACGCGCACGATGCTCTGTGGTAAACGCCTCGATGAGCAGCATGCCGCCGGGCTTGAGCCAGTCGCACACACGCGGGATTACGGCGCTCGAATAGAAGTAAAACATGACGATCAGGTCAAACGCGCGGTGGGGCTGCCAGTCCGATTTTTCGAGGTCGGCGCAGACCCACTGAATAGGTAGGCTATCGGGTGCATAGCGTCGCTGCAGGTCGCGCCCGCGTTCTAAGGCTTCGGGCAAGCGATCGACTGCGATCACCTGATAGCCCAAATCCGCCAGATACACCGCGTCGCGCCCGCTGCCACAGCCCAGGTCCAGTGCAGCGAGGTTCCTCGCCTGCGCGCTGTGCGCGGGAGTGAGGCGGGCAACGACTTCCTGCAGCCATTCGTTTGGCTCCCAGAGGCGGCAGCGCGTCGGTGGTGTGTCGGGTTCTCCATCGAGACGCTCGATCTCCGCTGCCGACGCAAGCTGTGCCCGCCTGCCACGGGCATGCAGCCAGCCCAATGCATAATAGGCATCGAGCGAGTCGTCCACGAGCCGAATCGTTTGATGCGGCGGCGGCAACTCATGCAGGCGCGTCTCCAACTCATTCAACGGAATGTGGACAATACCTGCAGCAGCCTCCTTGACGCTCAGAAAG
The DNA here is from genome assembly GCA_026003075.1 of Fimbriimonadales bacterium. GTDB lineage: Bacteria > Armatimonadota > Fimbriimonadia > Fimbriimonadales > GBS-DC > GBS-DC. The sequence goes on from BPGO01000005.1 coordinate 169,639, forward strand.
CGTGTCTGCCTAATCACGGGGTAGGCGCGGGAGCCTTCGGGATACGGGAATAACTCGTTCGAACGGTATGGGGCGCCGAAAGTCTCACGCATGCCGCTCACCGTTTTTTTATTGTACCTTGCTGGGACAGGTACAATTACAAGTGATGCGAGTAGCGCATATCAGCGATGTGCATCTGGGTTATCGCGCCTACAGTCGTACGAACGAACTCGGCGTCAATCAGCGCGAGGCGGATGTGATGCGGGCGTTCCGAACCGCCCTCCGTGGGGTGCTCCAAGCCGAACCAGATCTGATTGTCATCACGGGCGACCTGTTCCACGCTGTACGCCCTCCGAACTCCAGCCTTATTACGGCGTACAAGTACTTGATGGAGTTGCAATCGCAGCGACGCGGCGCTCCGCTGGTGATCATCGCAGGCAACCATGAGACGCCCCGCATTGCGGAGAGCGGCTGTATCCTCGCGTTGCTCGCGCATATTCCGGGGGTGCAGGTCGTCTACGACCAGATTACGCAACTGGAGTTACCTGCGCTGGATGCGTGCCTGCTGTGTATCCCCTCGCGCGGCGTGGGCGACATCACGCAGCGCGTTCTGGAGCCGAACCCGAAATTCCGCTGGAACCTGTTGTTATTGCACGGTTTGCTGGAGGGTTTAACGCCCCTTGCGCTGGAGCGTCCTATTGATAAGCAGAAGATTGTGCGCGACGAGTGGGACTACATCGCGCTGGGCGACTGGCATCTCTACACGCAGGTCGCGCCCAACGCCCTCTATGCGGGGGCTACGGAATTCACCAGCACGAATATCTGGGAAGAGGCGGGCAGCCCGAAAGGTTGGATTCTATACGACACGGAAACGCGCACCCACGCGTTTCAGAAAATCTCTACGCGCGCCGTACATGACCTTGCGCCGATCGATGCAGCCGATATGACCGCCGCCGAACTGAACAATGCGATTGAATCGCGTGCCAACGCTATCGAGAACTTTGAGGGGGCGATCGTGCGGCAGCGCATCTACAACCTGCTGCCCGAATTGCGTAGCCAGATTGATGGGGAACTTATTCGCGAGCTCAAGATGCGCGCGCTTCATTATCAGTTAGACCCGCGCCCGCCGCGTATCGGCTTCCGCTCCGATACTTCGAACACGACGGACGGCAGCGATGAAGAGACGCGGATGACCCTTGTGGACGAGTGGCGGCTGTTCGCGCAGCACTACCCCTTGCCTGCGGACCTCGATCGGGAATCGTTTATCGCGCTGGGCGTGCGCTATCTGGAAGGCGAGGATGCGCCATGACCCCCCCTTAGGTATAACTCCCTGCTATGCGAGAAACGCTTCTACGCTTATGGGAGCAACAAAGTGATGCGATTCTCAAAAGCGCACTGCAGATTGCGCTGATTCTCGTGCTGGTAATCGTTGCGCGATGGCTGGGTGGGCGCGTGATTTGGCTCATCACCCGCGCCCTGACCAGTAAAATCGAGATTTCCGAACGCCGACAGGCGCAAATCCGCACAATCAGCGCGCTTCTCAACAGTGTGCTGGGATATGTTCTGCTCTTTGTGGGGCTGCTGAGTGTGTTGGCAGCCATAGGCGTCAATCTCGGACCCGTTTTGGCAACGGCTGGCGTGACGGGACTGGCGATTAGCTTGGGCGCGCAGCAAATCGTGCGCGATGTGCTGAACGGGTTCTTTATTCTGGTCGAAGACCAGTTCACCGTAGGCGAAGAAGTCACTATCGACAGTGTTCACGGCGTGGTGGAGACGATGGGCATGCGGATTACGCGCATTCGGGACGATCAGGGCAGGTTGATTACCCTCGCCAACAGTAGCATCAGCCGCGTGACGAACCACAGCCGCGGTCAAGCGACGCTTACTGTGGAGGTAGGCATCGCAGCGGACTATGGCTTGGCGGAGGCGCGCCAATGGCTCACCGACACGGTGCGCCGCTTCAACCACCCTGCACTGTATGGGGGACTGCAAGTGCTGGGACCGCGAACGCTGGAGACCACGCGCTACACTTTCCAAATTCGAGGGCAAGTTGTGCCTGCGCAGCTGGAAACGGTCGCCGATGCGCTGCGCGAGCATCTGCTGGTGCAGGCAAAAGCAGACGGTACGCCTATCGGATAGCGGTGGGAGTGCCCCCCTGCCCATTCGCTTTTAGCAGGAATCGGCAGACTCGCCCCGAACTCTTGGGATGGAGGGAAAGATGATCATCACCACACTGCCTGAAGTGCCGGGCTATCGTATTGTAAAAGTGTTAGGCGTTGTGAAAGGCAATACGGTACGGGCGACCCACTTGGGCAAAGATTTTCTGGCGGGGCTACGCCAGCTGGTGGGTGGCGAGCTAAAGGAGTACACGGAGATGCTCTCCAACGCACGGGCGGAGTCGGAACGGCGGATGATGGAAGAGGCGGCGCGACTGGGTGCGAACGCCGTCGTGAATGTGCGCTTTGTCTCGGGCAACATCACCCAAAACTCCGCCGAAATTTTAGCCTATGGCACCGCTGTCGTTGTGGAACCCGAGCAGCCCGCGTAGGGAGTACGCTCGATGCGTCTTCAGGGCAAATTCGCGTGGATTACTGGCGCAGCGCAGGGGTTGGGCGAGGCGTTGGCGTATCGTCTCGCCCAAGAGGGCTGCGCAGGACTGGCACTGAGCGATATTCAGACAGAGAAACTCAACGCGGTCGCACAGGCAACGCGCCAGCAAAACCCGCACTGTGAGACCCTCGCGTTGGAATGCGACCTGCGCCATGAAGCGGCAGTCGTCCACACGGCGCAACAGATCGCGCAGCAATTCGGTAGGCTGGATATTCTGATTGCGAACGCGGGCGTCATTCACTCGGCAGAAATCACCGAGATGACGCTGGAGCAGTGGCAACATCAGATCGATGTGAACCTGACGGGCTATTTCCTCTGCGCGCGTGAAGCCGCTAAAATGATGAAGGCACAGGGAAGCGGGGTGATACTTCAGATTAACTCCAAGTCGGGTTTGAAGGGGAGCTATAAGAACTGCGCTTATGCCGCCAGTAAGTTCGGTGGGATTGGGCTGACCCAAAGTATCGCGATGGACTTAGCCCCGTACGGGATTCGAGTGAACGCCGTCTGTCCGGGCAACCTGCTCGACTCGCCGATGTGGCAGGAGACGCTGTTTGAGCAGTACGCACGCAAATGGGGCTTGCCCGAGGAGGCGATACGCCGTTATTATGAGGCGCAGGTTCCGCTCGGGCGCGGCTGCACTTATGAGGATGTGGCGAACCTCGTGGTATTTCTCGCATCGGACGAGGCCAGCTACATCACGGGCGAGGCGTATCGGGTCGCAGGAGGGCAGTTGTGATTACCGACGCGCGTGCAAGGCGCACTGTTGATGCACCCAGCTACGGTTGACACGGGTGATGAGTTGCCCCTGCTGAATGGAACGAAGGCAGAGGCGGCATAGTCCGTCATAACGCGCCACAATCGCCGGCTGTGCGGCGCGTTGCTCACGATCGCGACAGCCCACATGCACCCACTCGCCCCAGCGCGGATGGCGCGTGATGGAGTGACCAGGACGGATGGGCATACCGCAACCGGAACAGGTTTGAGCGTAGCGTGCCTGAATCACGCGGGGGGGATTCTCACGCACGGGCACAATCCGCTCCACCGCCGGCTCTGGCTGCAAGGCTCGGAACATCTCAGCGAGGGCTTCGCGCAGTGTTTGCCGAGCGCTGGACGCGAACGGCTGCGGGGCTGCAGGACGGCTCGCGCTGTTTTGCGTTGCGAGACGCTGGTTCTCCTGCCAGCGACGATTGATCGGTATCGGCTTCGCCATCGGTTAGCCTCCTCGCGGAGCGGGAATCGGTTTACCCGTGCGCTTTATTTTACCTGGTCGCTGCAAGTAGCCCTGCAGTCCGTACAATCCCTGCCCCAATAGGCTATCGGGGTGGACAGCGCAGAGCAGGCATTCGGGATTGCGCTCGGCGCGGACGGGAAATACTTGCTGCGAGAGTAAATCGTAATACACATAGGTCTGCACAGGCGCGCATCCCGTTGCCAGTTTGACAAGTTCCCACGCGAGCAAGTTCCCCACCACCCCGTTGAGGAACACCACCTGCGGATTGGGGATCACTTCGCCTTGAATGTAGCCGCCCCGGATTGAGAGTTCGCGTTGGTGTGGGGTGAGTTGCTCTTCCACGCTTTGGCGGATTCCGCGCTCCACGCAAGCAAGGCACGCAGTTTCGCCGGGCAGGATGACCTGAACCTGTCCGCCGCCGTGCTTGAGTGCGCCGTTCTCGCTGCGCACGCCCACGCCCGCATCCAGATAGGGGATCAGCGCACACATGGCGACGGTGTTGAGGTACTGGCGCACGACGGCGCTGTCCACCGCGCCGATGATGAGGTCGCAACTGAGCAAGCGTGCCAGCGCGTCGGGGCTGCGGGCGTCGCACGGTAGGGGAAAAATGGTGCGCCCGTCGGGTGGGCGGGTGCGATTGAGCCGTTGTGCCAGTGCGTACACCTTGCGCCAGCCGCGCTGTGCCTGCGCATAACTCGCTCCCACCACCCGATTCAAATTGCTCAATTCCAGTCGGTCGGGATCGATCAGCACCAGTTGCCCCACTCCGAGCAGCGTGAGCGCGTTCGCGATTTGCGACCCTAAGCCGCCCGCGCCGACCAGCGCAACGCGCAGACTGCTGAGCACCGCCTGACCTTCCGTGCCAAATGCGCGGATTTGGCGGTCGTAGAGTGTCTGCTCCGCCTTGTCCAACCAGGGGGGTTTCAGCCCTGTGCCGTAGCGCGTCTCCAGCGGCGCACGCAGCACGCTCAGGCGCACGATCGGCGCCATCTGCTGGTGCTGGTAGTCCCAGAACCGCCCCTCAAAGCTCATATCGTTGCCGAAGACGAGGCTGCCGTGCCGAAACGGGGGCGACATGCTCTGGGTCGTCAGGAATTTCTGCAAATCGCTACGGTCGTCGATTTTGGAAAATTGTGGGTTCGATCCCCACGGATGGGTGTGCGCGTCCAACAGGGCATAGCCCTCGCGTGCGCAGCGCACCAGCAGCGCATGCACAAACTCCGGGCGCGTCTCCACCAGCCCCGCCGTGCGCTGCACATAGGCGTCGTCGGGGACGGGAACCACCTCGCGTACCAGAAACACCACACGCGACTCGCTCTCCAGCGTCCGACAGAGCAGGAAACACTTGGTTTCCACGCTGCAGTCGGCGAGCAGAGTCGCGCGCAGCTGCTGCCAAAGGGCATGGGGAACTCGTACCTCGCCTCTCATGCGAATGGGTCTTCGTCGGCGATCCAGTCGTTACTGTCTTTCCACCGGTTCAACGCCCCGCGAATCAACTCGCACACGCTCAGCAGCGAGTGTCCGTTCAGGGGGTTCGCAGCAGGTTTCCAGTTGCGGATGTGCAGACAGCATGCCGTCCAACCTTTCATCTGGGGCGGTGCTTCACCAAACAGTTCGTCGTTCGGGTCGTAGAGCGTGTCGTTGTAGAACACATGGTCAGGCTCGTCGCCATTAGCCAGACGCAGATTGTCGTCGACATAGAACCAGTCGGGCGGCGTCTGCGGATAGTTTGGCGGCAAGAGAACCAGCACATCGGTTCGCTCGTAGTTATAGCCTTTGGGCAGCGGGAAGTCTTGGATGACCACCCAGCTGCCGTCCTCGTCGTCGAATTCCGCGCTTTTGGTGTGCGAATAGCGCGACGCCGCGAGCGCGACCTCGTAGGCGATTCGCTGAATCCGTGAGTTCATCGCTTCGTCGCCCCGTCCTCCCAGCGTGGCAGTTCCTCAACCGAGGGAACCCGTTCCAGAATCTCGTCGGGCGTGGGCAGTGGCGTGTCGAGAACCATCGGATCGTTCTCCGTGTTCGGCAGAACGGGCTTCAGCGTAATCTCGAACTCCGTATCGTTAATGCGGACCTTCTCCTTGACCGTATTTGCTTGTGCCATTCTGTCATACCCCCAGATTGTTTGAGTACTGCTATTATACCCCATCTGCCCTGAAAAAGTTTCCAGTGCATCGAGAAAATCCCTATAAGCCTCTAAGACACCCCGTGGAAAGCGGGTATACTTTCGGCGCGTTTAGGCAGACAAACGAAGGAGGAGGCGACTATGGAGGTTTTACAGATTGTTCCCTATGCCGCTCCCATACTGGGTGGAGCGGGCATTTTATTAGCAGGACTGAATTACTGGATTGTCACGCGTCGTCCTGACGGCAACGAGACGATGCGCACTTACGCGCAAGCCATTCACGACGGCGCGATGACCTTCCTCAAGCGTGAATATATTGCGATTACGCTATTTGCGATCGTGCTGTTCGCTGCGCTCACTTACGCGTTTTATCAGAGCGCACCGCTGATTGGTGTGGCGTATCTGTTTGGCGCGTTCAGCTCGATGCTGGCGGGCTTTATTGGCATGAAAGCGTCCACGCGCAGCGGGGTGCGCTCGACGGAGGCGGCGCGCACGGGCGGCATGGGCGAGGCGCTGGTGGTGGCGTTCACGGGCGGCTCGGTGATGGGGCTGGCAGTCGCCGCGCTGGGATTGCTCGGCGTTGGGCTGATTGTCTTGCTGGGTCAGGCGAACCTGACGACGCTGGCGCAGTACCTCACGGGCTACTCGATGGGCGCGTCGTCGGTGGCGCTGTTTGCCCGCGTGGGCGGCGGAATCTACACCAAAGCCGCTGATGTCGGGGCAGACCTCGTGGGTAAAGTGGAGGCAGGCATCCCCGAAGACGACCCCCGCAACCCCGCCGTGCTTGCCGATAATGTGGGCGATAATGTGGGCGATACCGCCGGCATGGGCGCCGACCTGTTTGAAAGTTATGTCGGCTCGGTGATTGCCGCCGCCGTCATCGCCGTGACTTTCTACAGCGACAATCCGCTGCCGTACATTATTTTACCCCTTGCGCTGATTGCGTTCGGGCTAATCGCGTCGGTGCTGGGCGTGTTCTCGATCCGCGTGTTTCGCAGTATGGATCCGCAACTCGCGCTGAACGGCTCGACGATTATCTCGATCCTGCTGTTTGTGGTGGGCGCGGCATGGATCACGAACGCGCTGGTGGGCAGCCTTGCGCCGTACTGGGCAGTGCTGTCAGGCTTGTTCGCGGGCGTATTCATCGGCGCGGTGAGCCAGTATTACACCAGCGGACCGCCGATCCGCGAGATTGCGAAGTCCTCGCGCTTCGGGGTCGCGCCGAACATCCTGTCGGGAATTGGAGTAGGTTATCTCAGTACCGTGCTGCCTCTGCTGGGAATCGCGGGCGCGATTTGGGTGGCGTTCGCGACGAATGGCTTGTACGGCATTGCGCTGGCAGGCGTCGGAATGCTCGCCACGATTGGAATCGTGATGAGTACCGACAGCTACGGTCCGATCGCCGACAATGCAGGCGGTATCGCAGAAGTAGCGGGCTTCGGGGAGAGCGTGCGCAAAATCACCGACAAGCTCGACTCGCTGGGCAACACGACCGCCGCGATTGGGAAGGGCTTCGCGATTGGTAGCGCCGCGCTCACTGCCCTCGCGCTGTTCGCCGCCTACCAGAGCCAAACGGGACTGCAGGCGATTAACCTTGTGAACCCGCAAACCCTAATCGGCATGCTCATCGGGATTGCGCTGCCGAGCCTGTTCGCCGCGCTTACGCTCAAAGCCGTGAGCCGCGCCTCCGACCAGATGGTGGAAGAGGTGCGCCGCCAGTTCCGCGAGCTCGGCTTGCTGGAAGGGAAAGGCAAGCCCGATTATAACCGCTGCATCGACATCGTAACCAGTGCATCGCTGCGCGAGATGATTCTGCCCGGCGCGATTGCGGTGATTGCACCGCTGGCGGTGGGCTTTGCGCTCGGCGCGGAAGCGCTGGGCGGGTTCCTTGCGGGCGCGCTCGGCATGGGCGTCGTTACGGGCTTGATGATGGCAAACGCCGGCGGTGCATGGGACAACGCCAAAAAGTACATCGAAGAAGGACACGAGGGCGGCAAGGGCAGCGATGTCCACAAAGCCGCCGTCGTGGGCGATACCGTCGGCGACCCGTTCAAAGACACCACAGGCCCCAGCATGAACATCCTAATCAAACTGATGAGCATCGTCGCGCTGGTGTTTGCGCCGTTGTTTAATTAACTGTCCACAGCCCCCTCTCCCACTGGGGGAGGGGGAAAGAAAATAATATGGGACGCAAAACGCAGGGGTTGTCTACGATAGTTGTCCAGCAGTACCAAAACCACCGTACTGCAGGACTCTCGCCTCACGAGGCGTGGCGAAAGACGAAAGCCCACTTCATTTCGCAGTATACTACAGGCGATAGTGAACAAGCGTGGAAGAACGCCAGTGGGAAAGCCCTAGAACAAATTGTAATGCAGGAGTTCACACGCCAGATAGATGGGCGGAATCTCGCGAACCAGATTAGAGTCCAACAGTGGGATTCTATTCAAGACGACTTAGTAAAGCGTATTCTGAGCGAAACCCTCTGGCTGCGTGGGGAACTACAGGAACCGTATTTGGCAGCATCTCAAGTGGATTTCGTGGCGACAGAACAGGATTCAGGCAAGCCTATTCGGGTCATCGCTGGCTACAGTTGTAAAGCGTCGCTCCGTGAACGATTTCAGCAAGACCTCTACTGGGCGGAAAAGTTTCGCGGGCGCGGACTCCGATTCTGCTTCATCACGCTTGACAACGATGGCGTGCTACTGCGTGCCGTCACAAAAGGCGAACTGCGCAGCAAGCAGGCGAAAATGGCAGCGGCGTTATACGACAGGATTTATTTGCTTACCGATGAATTTATCAATCACTATGCGCGCGTGTTCCGTCCGATTGACGCTTTGGCTGAGGATTTGGAGCGATGGTGGGAAGCAGGATAGCAACTGTTTTGGACGCCTTCAACGGGCTGACGCCTGACCCTAGCTGGGCGTTCTTGGATCTGACCCAGAAACAGACCCGCTACGCCACGCACGGCTATCACCGCTACCCTGCGAAGTTCATCCCCCAACTGGCGGCGCGGCTGATGCGTGAATACTCGCACGAGGGCGACCTCGTAATAGACCCGTTTATGGGTTCAGGCACGACGCTGGTGGAAGCGAAACTGCTCCGACGTCGGAGCGTCGGAGTCGATATCAACCCTGTTGCCCATCTGGTGGCGCACGCAAAGACGCAAGCCATCGAGCCTGCTCGTCTCGCACACGCACAGAACCGACTCACGGAGCGACTAATAGCATCGGCGCAACCCAACCTGTTCGAGCCACCAAACACCAACCTGCCTGTAAATGCCGAATGGCACGAACGGCTGCGCTACTGGTTTTCCGAGTCGACACTGCGGCAACTGGCTCGAATTCAACACGCGATTAACGAACTGGAAAACGAGGATGAGCGCGTTTTTTTCAACTGCGCGCTGTCGCACACCCTCAAGTCCGTCTCCTACTGGCATGACCGCAGCGTGAAGCCCATGCGTAAGCTGGATAAGTCTATCCCTGACGCATTCGAGGTGTTCTTGCGTCATGCGAAGCGCATGGCGCAGGGCAATCGCGAGTTCTGGAACCTGCTGTGCGAGCGGGACGCTCTGAATATTCCTGCCCTACCGTATTGCACGGACGCTCGCGAGCTGCCCGTCGCGGATGAGACGGCGGCGCTGGTGGTTACATCGCCCCCGTATGTCACCAGTTACGAGTACGCTGACCTGCACCAGCTGAGCGTGCTTTGGTTCCGCTGGGCAAGCGACTTGCGCATGTTCCGCGAGCGATTCATTGGTCGCTCCAACAGTGTTCACGGGTCAAGCGACGAGATGAACTCGCCGCTTGCCGAACGTATCACTGCGCAGATCATGGAGACCAACTCCCGCAAGGCGCGTGAGGTGGCGCTGTACTTCGCGGAGATGCTCGCGTGTTTTCGCGAAGTCCGCCGCGTGCTGAGGCGCGGAGGCTACGCTTGTATCGTGATTGGCAACACCCACCTATGCGGAGTCGAGGTGCAAAATGCGCAGGTGTTCACCGAGCAGCTAACGGCGTTGGGCTTTTCTATCGAGCGCGTGGTTTTGCGCGAGATTCCTTCCAAAATTCTGCCGCGCACGCGCGATAAAGCGACAGGAAAATTCGCCAAAACCCACGACGCGGACTATGTGGCGTATCCGACGGAGTATATCGTCATCGCGCGGAAGCAGCTCTAATGTTCTCCGCGCCCGCGAATCCGAATCTTCGCCTCGGCGCCGTGGGGAGTGGGTTCGTAATACGGCACGCTCCACTCGCCTTCTGGTAGGGATTGTTGTTCCACCCAGCCGCGCGGGTCGTCGTGGGGATATTGGTAGCCCTTGGTGTAGCCAAGCACGCGCCCTCCTCTCGCCGATACCCAGCAGGAGAGGGGACAGCCCTTCCTCCCACCCGCGTACTACCTTCCGCGATAACCCCCGAATTTCCAAAAAATCCCTGACGAATTGCAGGAATCTGCATCGAAATCGATGTATAATAGAATTGCGTTGAAGCGTTTCAAATCCGACGCGAAGGAGGTTCAGAGCGATGAAGCGTACCTATGGCTGGATTAGTGGGCTTTTACTGAGCGCGTTCCTTGTGACGAGCGCGCCTGCGCAGATTATCTACTCGTTCGAAACGGAAGACCTGCACGGCTTCGCAAATAGTGCGGGCGATGGCTGGCAGGTGTTCCGTGCCCAGACTGGCGTAACGCACGGCGACTACTCGATGGGTGTCCAGTGGCCGGGCGGTTTCCGATGGCTTTTTGGCAACGGTGTGCGCGATGAACTGCTGCCTTACTTGCAAATCAGCAAGAAGCTCTTGATGGATGTAACGGTGCCAGCGGACATAAGCGTGCCATGGGCGAATATGGCGGTGTCGCTGAACGGGCCATCGCCCTACGACTGGAATCAGGCGGTCGGTTCTGTTGGACTGCCCCGCCAACAGGGCACACGCACCATCCTCATTGATTTGGAGTCGCTGCCGCTACCTGACCCGAATATAGAATGGTTCCAGATTAATTTCGGCTTGAACGCGGGCGGGGCGCATGAGGTCTACTTTGACAGTCTGCGCCTGTATCGCCCTGCGTGCGAGATGATGGCGTTCACCTTCGACAACGACCTGCAGGGGTTCAACGTCGGCACAAATCAGGTGGGCATCACGCTGAGCTGGGTAGACGGCAAGATGCGTGCAGAAAGCACCGGCGGCTTCAAATGGCTGTTCAATGGCGGCGAGGACGGCAGCGTGCCCAACTTGGCGGCGATGGTGCGACGGGGATACCTCGTGGTGATGGATGTAACGGTGGTCTCTGCGCCGCCCGCAGGCTGGGGCAATATGATAATGTCTATCAATAGCCCCGCCGGTTGGGGACAGTCGGACTACACGGCGGAGATCGCCTCGGGTTCAAACACCTTCACACGCACGATTGCGCTCGACTACCGAGGCGTGGCACTACCTGACGACGATAACCCCGATTATTGCTTGCTCAATCTCGGCATCAACTCCGGCGGCCCGATGACAATCGATATCGACAACATCCGAATCTACCGTCTCCCGGTTGAGGGCGATGTGAACTGCGACGGCTGCGTGGACGATGCAGACCTGTTGAGCGTGCTGTTCGACTTCGGTAGCACTGCGATCACCGCATCCGATGTGAACAACGACGGTGTCGTGGACGATGCGGATCTCTTGATTGTGCTGTTCAACTTCGGCAGGGGCTGTTAGTTAACACCTCCATCCCCCCCTTCCCACCTTGTGGGGGAGGGGGTCTTTTCGTCGATAGTTCTCTCCCCACACCTCAGCAGGAATCCCCCGACTTGGCGCGAATAGGTTCTGCCAACATGCAGCTGGGGGCTGACTGATGGAGAACGGCAAGCAAGCAGCGGAGTGGTTCCGCGAGATCTACAACGCGCTGAAGACTCAGGTCGGGCGCGTGGTCGTTGGACAAGAAGAAGTTGTCGAAAACACGCTGGTCGCCGTGTGCGCAGGCGGGCACGCATTACTGGAGGGCGTGCCCGGCTTGGGTAAGACGCTGCTCGTGCGCACGATCGCCCAAGCGCTGCATCTGGAGTTCGCGCGAATCCAGTTCACACCCGACCTGATGCCCGCCGACATCACGGGCACGAACATCCTCGTAGAGAGCGAAACTGGGGCGCGCACCTTCGCCTTTCGTCCCGGTCCCGTGTTCACGAATATCCTGCTGGCGGACGAGATTAACCGCGCCACACCGAAGACGCAATCCGCGCTGCTGGAGGCGATGCAGGAGCAAGCCGTCACCGTCGCGGGGAAACGCTACCCCATCGAGCCGCCTTTCTGGGTGCTGGCGACGCAGAACCCCATCGAGCAGGAGGGTACCTATCCCCTGCCAGAAGCGCAGTTAGATCGCTTCTTCTTCAAGATTCTGGTGGGCTACCCGACGCTGGAGGAGCTGCGCGAAATTGTCGACCGCACCACGGGCGTGGAGACGCCCCAGCCCGAAGTGGTGGCGGATAAGGAGACCCTGCTACGGATGCAACGCCTCGTACGCGAAGTTCCGATTGCGCGCCCGGTGCAAGAGTTCGCGCTCAAACTCATCGTGGCGACGCATCCCGGCTCGGACTACGCGCCCCCCGAAGTCAATAAATATGTGCGCTACGGCTCCAGCCCACGCGGGGCGCAAACGCTGATTTTAGCCAGTAAGGTGTTCGGCCTGCTGGACGGACGCTATAATGTGGCGCGCGAGGATGTGCAACGCGCGCTCAAACCCGCCCTGCGCCACCGTGTCCTGTTGAACTTCGAAGCAGAAGCCGATGGCGTCTCCCCCGATCAGGTGCTGGAGAGTATCTGGAACCATGTGAGTCGCACGGAGGGCGAGCCGATTAAGGTGTAGCGAAACAATCGGCAAACTCTTCTGCGAGTGTTCGAAAATTCCCTTTGCAGGGGGCAGACACGCAGGTCTGTCCCTACAGAGGGTGTCGGATGTAGGGGCGCACCTGTGGGTGCGCCCTGCTTTTCGAACACCCTCACCCCTGCTTGCGCTCGCGTGGGCGTGATGGGAGTCTCTTGGCAGCGGGGAACCCCTAATACGGTACTTTGGTATAATATTAGGTGGAGGGTAGACCGTATGCTGAATATGTTGAAAACGGGTCTGTTGCTCACGGGGTTAACGCTGATTCTGGTCGCTCTCGGCAACCTGTTGGGTGGACAGACGGGAATTATCATCGCGTTGGTGTTCGCCGCCTTAATGAATATCGGCTCCTACTGGTTCAGCGATCAGCTGGTAGTACGCATGGCGGGCGCAGTTCCGCTCTCGGAGCAGGAGGCTCCTGACCTTTATCAGATGGTGCGCGAGATGTGCCATCGGGCGAACATGCCGATGCCTCGTTTGTATCTGATTCCCGAAATGCAGCCGAACGCCTTTGCGACGGGACGCGACCCGCAGCATGGCGTGGTCGCCGTGACGCAGGGGCTGCTGCAGATGATGAACTACGACGAGGTAAAGGGCGTCATTGCCCACGAGCTGGCGCACATTAAAAACCGCGATACGCTGATTATGGCCGTCGCAGCCACAATTGCGGGTGCGATTTCTGCCGTGGCGCATATGTTCTACTACGCCACGCTTTTCTTCGGCAGTCGCGATGAGGACGCCCCGAACCCGTTGGCGGCGTTGGCGCTGGTGATTGTCGCGCCGCTGGCGGCGATGATTGTGCAGTTGGCAATCTCGCGCGCACGCGAGTACGAGGCGGACAAGACGGGTGCGGAGATTGCGGGCACCCCCCTCGGCTTAGCGAGTGCCCTGCGTAAGCTAGAGGCGGCGGCGCAACGGATCCCGAACGCGCACGCTCAGCCCGCGACCGCGCATATGTATATTGTGAACCCGTTGCGCGGTGGGGGGATTGCAACGCTCTTTAGCACGCACCCACCCGTGCAGGAGCGCGTCCGCCGACTGGAAGCGATGGCTTCGGGGGTACGCATCGCATGAACCCGCTGCGCGATCAAGTGTGGGAAATCCTGCACGATGTGTACGACCCCGAAATCCCGCTGAATATCGCGGATTTGGGACTAATTTACGACCTGCAAGTGTCGGACTCGGGCGAGGTGTCGATTCTGATGACGCTCACCTCGCCCGGCTGCCCGGTGGGGGATATGCTCGCTGAGGAAATCCGCGACCGCGTGATGAGCCTGCCCGGCATCAACGAGGTGCATGTGGAGTTCACTTTTGACCCGCTCTGGACGCCGGAGCGGATTTCGGAAGAGGGCAAGCAGATGCTCCAAGCGTTTGGGTTCCCTGTGTAGGCGAGGCGTCACTTAGGCGATGTAAACCGTTTTGATGTTTACGAACTCGCGTATCCCAAAGATGCCCAGTTCCCTGCCGAACCCACTGTTTTTGACACCGCCGAACGGTAGGCGCGGGTCGGAGAACACGAAATGGTTCACGAAGCAGTTTCCTGCCTCTAAACGCGCGTGCGCCAATTCCTCGCCTAAGCGCAGGTTTTCAGTGAACACCTCGGCGCCCAAGCCGTAGGGGGTGGCGTTAGCGACCTGAACGGCTTCGTAGCGACTGTTCACCGGGAAGATGGGCGCCACGGGGCCGAAGGTCTCTTCCTGCCACACAGGCATATTGGGCGCGATGTTCGTCAGCACGGTGGGCGGATAGAAATAGCCCTTGCCTTTCGGAATCGTGCCGCCCAGATGCACCACCGCGCCCATCTGGATGCTTTTGGCGACTTGGCGATGGAGGTTTTCGCGCAGGTTGGCGCGTGCCAACGGACCGATGTCAACCTCTTCATCCATCGGGTCGCCCATCCGCAAGATACGGCTCTGTTCGATGAACCGCTCCAAGAACTCCTCATAGACCAGCGAATCCACGATGAATCGCTTGATGGCGATACAACTCTGTCCGGAGTTCTGATAGCGTCCCTGCACGCATTGGGGGAGAGCGAGATCGAGGTTCGCGTCAGGGAAGATAAGCGCGGGATCGCTCCCGCCCAGCTCCAGCACGCATTTTTTGAGCGATTCGCCTGCGATTTTGGCGACTTCCCGCCCGGCGCGCGTGCTGCCCGTGAAAGTCACGCCCGCAATCGCAGGGTGGCGAATGATCTCGGGAATCATCGCCACTTCCGCGAAAAGGGTATGGAGGAGAGGGAAGTCGAAGCCGGCGGTCTCGAACGCCTCTTGCAGCGCGAGGGCACACATGGGAGTGTTCGGCGCCGGTTTGAGGACGACGACATTCCCCGCCGCGATGGCAGGCGCGGCGAAGCGCACGACCTGCCAGAACGGGAAGTTCCACGGCATAATCGCTAAGAGCACGCCCAGCGGCTGGAACGCCACATAGCTTTTACGCGCTTCGGTCTCCACCTCAATCGGACTGAGCATGCTCTCGGCATGTTCGGCGAAGTAGTCCAGCCCACGCGCGCATTTTTCGACTTCCGCCCGCGCCTGCTTGATCGGTTTACCCATCTCCTGCGTGATGAGGCGGGCGTACGCATCGTGATTCGCACGCAGATGCTCGGCGACGGCTTGGAGAGCGCGGGCGCGCTCCGCGAAGGTCGTCTCACGCCAGCGCAGGAACGCCAGCCGCGCCACTGCCAACCGCGCCTCTATCGAGTCCCAGTCGTGCGACGGGTACTCCGCAATCACCTCTTCCGTGTAGGGATTGCGTGCGATAAATGGCATCTTTAGAAGTTCAGCGTTCGGGAGACCACGACGGGCAGCCTATCGGAGTAGGCGATGTTGAAGCCGCCCATCCGCATCCCGACCGTCCATCCCGTTTTCGAGGCGTAGCCGCTCTGCAACGCGAACCCGCGCCACAGCCGCTGTTCGTAGCCTATCCGAATTTCGCCCTTGCCCGCGTTGTTGCCAATATCGACAAAGTCTACAGCAATCAGCGAGCCAGTTTCCAACTCGATCGCCACGCCCGCGTTGTAGGTACGCGTGAGCGGCTTGAAGTTGAACACATTGCCGTTGCGGTCTGTTGCTTGGAAACGGATGTTCGGCTCTACAAAGTTCTCCACCACCAATGCGAGGGTGTAGTTTTGACCGCCTGTCGGTCGCCAGAGGAACCCGAGGTCAACGCTGGTCGCGGTGCGTTCTAAGTAGTCGCGCCCTTGCAGTTCAGGGGCAGGTGTCGCTGCTTGACCTGCCTGCAGCTGCGCTTGGTCGGCGAAGTAGTGCGTATAGTAGAACTTCAGGCTGCGTAGGCGCACGCCCACCGCAAGGTCGCCTTGTTGGGAGGGGAGTCGCACGCCTGTGGTAATGTCAGGCAGGCTAACAACCCCAACAGCAATCACATCACCGCGCGCATTGGCAGGGATGTTCGCGATGTTCCCATCGGTGCGCGCCCAGTTCTGCAGGGGCGCGTTGGGCAGCAGTCGTGCGTCGATAATCCCGCCGACCGAGATCCCGACGCCACTTGCGATGAACCCGAAGTCGCCTGTGATGAGCAGACGCGTGTCCTCACGCGCGTAGCGACGCAGAAGATCCGCCGCGGTCGCTAAGTCTGCCACACTGCCCTGACGCAATTCTAGATCGTCGATAAGGTCGCTGAGCGATGCGCCTTGTGAGGTTGTATCGAGGTTCCCTGTGCCGATACGGAACCCTTTCACATAGGCAATGACCGCAGGGTTCTGAAACGATTGCGCTGTGGGGCGTCGTATCACGGCTAAGCCTGCGCCACCCATGCCGGTGCTCGGCGAGCCACCCAACGAAATATCGGCACACACCGGCACCACCATCGCCGTCAATAGCCAACATGCTATCCTTCGCATAGGAGCCTCCTAAAGGCATAGAATTCGATAGCGCATGGTATTTTTCCTGTCGACCTGGAAAATCAATCAGGAATCAGCAAACTTTTCGCAGTGCGTCGCTGTTCCATCGCTTGGAACGCCGCGCGCCATGCTTCGAGGGGAAACACGCGTCGCATAGGGGCAAGCGTGAGTTTGCCCGCGCCCATCAGCGTCAACACGCGCTCCCAAGTCGCCCAGCTGTGGCTGAAGGTTCCCTGTAGTTTCAAGTTCTTGCCCACCAGCGGGTCTAAACTGAACCCCAGCGGTTCGGGTCCCCAGCCGACTTTGGTGATTTGTCCGTCGGGGCGCGTAATCCGCAAGCACGGCTCCAGCACGGCAGACGCCCCCACCGCATCGATCACTAGGTCTGCGCCCAACCCATCCCCCTCACGCTTGACTACGGACTCAATATCGTCCGTGTCGGCGTACAGAATCTGGTCTGCCCCTACCGATTCAGCGATTCGTAGGCGTTCGCCGTCTGTGCTAAGCCCCACCAGAATCGCCTTGCGAGGGCTAAACAGCTTCGCCATCTGCAGGCACAGCAAGCCAATCGGTCCGCTACCGAACACCACGATGAGGTCGCCCGGCTTGGGGTTCGAACATTCAATCACTGCGTGCGCGGCAACACAGCATGGTTCGGTCATCGCAGCGTCTTCGAAGCTGAGGTTGGCGGGGATGCGATGCAGGATGCGGGCGGGCACGCGCACATAGCGGGTCATCGCGCCATTCACGCCGTAGCCGTAGCCGAGCCGGTGCGGGCACAGGTTGTAGTGTCCCGTACAGCAGTAGGCGCAGGTCTCACAGATGACCGCCGCCGTCTCACAGGCGACGCGGTCGCCCACTTGCCAGCCCTGAACCCCCTCACCCACCGCCTCGATGATCCCTGCGAACTCGTGTCCCAGCACGACGGGTGTGTTCACCTTCCACGATTGCGTGCCGTGGTATTGGTGTAAGTCTGAGCCACACACTCCCACAGCGCGAACACGCACCAACACTTCGCCATCGCGCGGGGTCGGCTCCGCAATCTCGCGCAGCTCCACACTACACGGCTCCAGCGCGTAATGCACCACCGCTTTCATAGGGAGCCAAAGTATACCTTTAGCGGGCTATCCGATCGCGCAACGCGATTAGTTTCTTGGCAAAGCGCGGGATCGCTTGCATCGGCGGATCGGTGTATTCGTACTCAATCGCCACATAGCCCCGATACCCCGCCGCTTTGAGGATGCGGAAAATGCGCTCGTAGTCCAGCTCAAAAAACTCGTCTTTCAGATTACGTGAGTGGGTTTTGGCATGGACGCTCACGGCATAGGGGGCGAGTTTTTCGATCATCTCGTAATGGTTCTCGCGGGCATTCGCGCCGTCCAGTAGGATGCCGAAGTAATCGCTTTTGAGGTCGCGTACATAGCGCAGAGTGCGTTCGGCATCGGCGGTCAAGCCCCAGTGAGTCTCGAGCGCCAGCACGACGCCCTGCGCCTCCGCGTAGGGCAAAACTTGCTCGATACACTCACGAGACCAATCATAGGCTTGGCGTTCCGTGTAGCCCTGCGGGATTCCACGGTCGGCAAAGATTCGGAGCATCGGCGCGCCCAGCGCCGCGGCGATGTCAATCCACTGCTTAACGCCTTCCACCTCGGCTTTTCGGGCGTCGGGGTCAGGCAGGGTGAAGTGATTGCGCGTCGCCGTTCCTGCAACTGCCAGACCGTAGCGAAAGCAGTCCCGCTTGAGGGCGTTCAAGGTCGAGCGATTCGTATCGGGGAAGTAGTAGCCGGTCAACTCCACGCCGTCCAGCCCTAAATCGGCGCAGAAACGGATGAATTCCGAGAGGCTCATCTCCCGCTTGGTCAGAGCCTCTCGGAAGGAGTATGCTGCGCAACTGAGGCGCATGGCTTTAGTCTCCCTGATTGCCAAAGTTGAACAGCACAATCAGCAAGTCGGCGTCATCCACGACGCCATCGCCGTTCAGGTCAACGGGGTCGGTGCTGTTGGAGCCGAAGTTGAACAGCACCTCCAGGAGGTCGGCGTCGTCAATCACATTGTCACCGTTCACATCGCCGAGCGTGAGGCTGAAGTTGAGCGTGGTTGCGCCCAGCAGGCGACGCAGCCCGGGAAAGTTGCGTGCAAGGCAGCGCGGCGCGGTGATTCGCAGACCGTCGTAGAGACCGGGCGTTAGCGCAATCGAGTAGGCGCCGCCGCTATTCATGTTGCCAGTGTGGGTGGCGGCGATGCTCCCCGTGTAGGGATCGAACTGCCGAATGGTGAGCGCAATCTGCGCCGTATCGCCCACAAAACCGGCGATAGTGACCGTGCCCTGCAGGGTCGTGGCGATATTGGGGGTGGAGAGGTAGACCTCATAGCGGGTTCCTGCGCTGTCGGGGACTGCCCACAGCACCTGCTCCGCGCTGTTGTGCGCCAGATAGATAGCGTCCGCGTCACGGTTCACAGCCTCTTGCACCAGATTGGTGCTGCTATTGTTTGTCCAATTGTAATGGAACAAGTGGGCTTTAGCGTTGGTGGTGCTGTGTTTGCCCATCCAGAAGGCGTTGCCGTTGGCGAACACCGCCACCCCGTAGCCTTCGCGCACGCCCGGTGTGCTGCCGCCGCCGAAACGCAGCTGGCTCAGATTGCGCGTCGTGCCGGGGCGCGTGACGAACACATCGTAGTTATTGGTGTTTGCACCGATGCCGTTCCACAGCACCGAGGCGCCCTCTACATCGATGGGATAGCTATCCCGTCCGTTCCCCAGCACCGATTGGCTCATGTTCACGGTTCCGCCGCCAATGGTGGTGGCAAATGAGTCGTAGAACTGGCTGGTGGTCGCGGAGCGTCCGCCCCAGGTTAAGTTGTTCCCGCTCACATCGAAAGCGACGGCGTCGCGCGGGTTGGTGATATTCCCCCCGCCTATCACAGGGAAGCTGACATTCGTGCTGTTGAAGAACACATCGTTGTAGTCGCCGTTGGAGGAGCCAGCACCGTACCATGTAGCGTCGTTATTGCTGTTGAGGGCGACGGCGATGGCAAAACGGTTGTTCCCCAACGGGGACTGGGAGAGGTTCGTGGTGGTCAGGTTTGTCAGGTTGGTGCGGAACACATCGCGATTAACGCCGAGATTCGTGCCCGCGCCATCCCAAAGCAGGTGGTCGTTGGCGTTCAGCGCCGCGGGGATGGCATCGCGACTGGAGCCTAACACGGATGCGGTCAGATTGCTTGAGCCGAGGAAGATATCGATCTGGTTGCTGTTGGCTGACCCCGAACCGTACCAGACCGGCTGTCCCGTGGTGGTGAATTTGAAACCGAATGCATACCGTCCTGTTCCCAGCACAGACGCCGAGAGGTTCGTCGTCTCCACGAACACATCCGTATTGCTCGCACCCAGTGCGGAGCCTGAACCTTCCCACATCAAGCCCGCCGTCGGGTGATAGGCAATGGGATTGGCGATGCGACCCGAGCCAAGAATCGAAGCGGTCAGGTTCGTGTTGCCAGTGATTTTGAACACATCGAGGTTGCCTGCGATGAGTTCCGCCGACCAGAAGGGCAACCCTTCCTCGCTCAGAATACCTGTACCTACCTCACTAAAGTTTTCTCCCAGCTTCTGATGGATAAACGCCTGCCCGTACATACTGACCGTCAAAGTCAAAACGCCCAAAACTCCGCTCACTGTTCGCATAACGAGAACTCCTTTAGGGGGCATGCCCCCACCCCTATTATAGCACATTTCCCCCGTTATAGCCCCTCTCGAAGGGGTGCGATGGGGTATCTTTAGGGGACAGCATGGAGAGCGCGTTGCAGGAACGGGAGACGCCGTTGCAGGAGGCGCGGATACTGGGCGTGCGGGTGCATCGGGTGCGGATGGCGGAGGCGCTCCAGAAGATTGAACAACTCATCCAGCGCCGCGAGCCGAGCATGGTGATCACTGCGGACGCAAACGCTGTCCTGATTGCGCTGGAGGATGGGGAGTTTCGGCAACTCATGGAGACCGCGCCGCTGGTCACGGCGGACGGCGCCGGACTCACCTGGGCAGGCAAACGACTCAATCAGCCGTTCCCCGAGCGCGTGTCCGGCGTAGACTTGGTGGAGCAGCTCACGCGCCTGAGCCACGAGAAGGGCTACCGACTCTATTTTCTGGGAGCTGCTCCCGGCGTGGCAGACAGGGCGGCACAGAACCTGCTGCGCAAATACCCCAACGCGCAGATTGTGGGCGTGCAGCACGGCTACTTTCAACCTACGGACGAACCCGCGATTGTGGCACAAGTCGCTGCCGCACGCCCCGATGTGCTCCTGGTGGGCATGGGCATGCCGCGCCAAGAGAAGTGGGCTTGGAAACACCGCATGGCGTTGGGTGTCCCCGTGATGATTGGCGTGGGCGGGAGTTTCGATGTGTATGGCGGTGTGGTCAAACGTGCCCCCCGCTGGATGCAACGGCTCGGGTGCGAGTGGCTCTGGCGCTTGCTGCAAGAC
Source organism: Fimbriimonadales bacterium (assembly GCA_026003075.1). Classification (GTDB taxonomy): domain Bacteria; phylum Armatimonadota; class Fimbriimonadia; order Fimbriimonadales; family GBS-DC; genus GBS-DC. The sequence continues at coordinate 190,771 of BPGO01000005.1, forward strand.
CCTCGCAAAATCCACAAAGTGCGCAATCTGCCCCGATTCGCCTGGGAGGTCTGGCGAGCGAAATAATCATAGCAGGAGTTTTCTCTTGCATAGCGTATGCTCATGACGCTATGCGCAACGAGTGGAACGCGATTAGCGCACGAGCGCTCGGCTCGCTCGCGCTCCCTGAAGCCTGCGAGCGATGTTTCTGGATCCGACAGAAAATCGGCGAGCCGCCCACAGTGTTTCCTGGGATCTTCAGCAGTATCGATTCGTACTCCAAAAAGGTGCTTCAGGCGTTTCTGGCACAGCACCAGCGTATCCCCCACTGGTTCGAGCAGTTCGGCTTGCACGGACAGCCTATCAAGTCGCCCCACTTTGCGTGGTTCAAAATCCCTGTGCGCAACGGTCAACTCATCCTGCGCGGCGTGCCCGACGAGATTCTACTAACTCCGAACGGCACGCTGGCGATTCTGGATTACAAAACCGCCCGCTTCAAAGCAGACGACTCGCTGCGTCCGCTCTATGAGGTGCAATTGAATGTGTACGCGCGCATTGCCGAGAATTTGCAGGCAACGAAGCCAGACTACCCTTTTCCTCGCCCTGTGGAGACGCTGGGCTTGATCTATTATGACCCGATTACCGAAGTCGATCGCGCGGATAAGATACACTCCGACGGGTTTCTGATGGAGTTTCGGGCGTGCTGGTCGCCCGTGGCGCGCGTTGATGCGCTGGTGGACGCGCTGATTGAGCGTGCATGGTCAATTCTGTCGAGCCCCACACCGCCTCCCGCCCATCCCACTTGTGAAGCGTGCGCGGCTTATCGTCGGATTGCTTCGGTGATAGCAGGCTGAGGAGAGGTGTCCCTGTTTCGGTAGAGCCTACCGTTTGCGAAGACCGGATCGCCGAGCAGCAGGGTCGATGCATGGGACTCGATTCGTTCGAACGGCTCGATATAGTCCATCGCTTCTAACGGTGGGATGTCGCCGCGCTCGGCGCGTGAGGCGAGTGCGTTGGCCACATCGTCCAACAGCCGTTCGTACGCGGTGTTGAGCATCAGCGGTTCGTCCAGCACCAGCCACCCGTTTTCGTGTAAGTAGTCCAGCAGGCAGGCGCGTGGCTCCATCAGCCACGGCAGGTACAGCTCCAGTCGGTCGAAGGGCGCGCCCTGCATCAGAGGGCGCAAATCGTCTTCCAGTCGCTGGCGCAGTTCTGGCTGGAGCGCGGCAGGCTGCTGAGCGATTCGGGCTTCCCAGTCCGCACGGATACGCTGCGCCGCCGCCTCGCTGCCCATCGGCGCCTCGCGTGCCGGCGGGATCGCCATCTGCTTGACCTGCTTTATCGAGCGTTGCGAGGTCGGCTCAAAAACGCGCAGGCTAGCGATTTCGTCGCCCCAGAACTCGATGCGGACGGGCATCCCGGCGCCCATGGGGAACACATCCACGATTCCGCCGCGCCGTGCGAAATGCCCTGGCAGGCGCACAGGTTCCTGATACTCGTAGCCATCTTCCGCAAGGCGTTTGAGCAGCGCGTCGGGTTCGATATGGGACACCCATTCGTGCGTATCGGGTGGCTCCGCGTCGGGCAAGCGTAGGCGCACCAGTTCGGCTTCAAAGAGCGCTTCGGGCATCGTGCGCTGCAACGCCGCGGCAACGGGCGCAATCACGCACACGGCGTCCTCACGATGGAGAGCCATGAGGGCGCGTAAGCGCTCGTGCAAGGTCTCGGGCTCTACTCCTGTTGGCTCTAACAGGGGTGTGAGGCTACTGGGAACTCGCAGCACGCGATTTTCGGGCATGCCCAACCGCAGCAGAATCGCTAACCATTGCTCCGCCCGCTCCAGCGAAGGCGTCACCACCAACACGGGACCGCGCTGTTCCGCCAGCCAAGGCGCGAGCAACACAGGGCGCGACTCGAAACACACCTCGCGCCACACAGTGGGGGTTCCAGGGGCAGGCGCAGGCGCCACTGCACCAATTCGCAACAGCCATTCCGGGAGCATGCTTGGGGAATTGTACCCTCTAATAAAAAAATGGTTGCGGGGGTTGGATGGGAATGATTTTGTGTGTCTGGTTTGGGTGGTCGATGTGAACGCTGATTTTTCGAACACCCTCCACCCCCCTTGACAAAGGAGCATCGAATGGGGTATAATAGGAACGCCATACAAAGCGAGGAACTGACGGCGGAGGTGTATGATGGTCGATCGGGCAATAACAAAACACGCACGAAACCTCACGGCTCGCTCTAATTCAGCGGGGGGGGGGCGATGCATAGCGATTGTCCTGAAAATCTTACTCCCCGTGCTGCTTTACGCTCAACTTGAGTCCTCAGACGATTTAAGCCAAGTAGACCCAAACTCCATCACACCGATTTCCCTCTCCCAAGATTATGGGCGTCTTATAGACGGTGTTCCGAAAACAAGCCTCACGGTTTGTGCACCTGTCGATTCATATGCTGTGGCGCTTTTCACTAACCTACTGGGTGGTTCGGGTGCGACCTATTTAATCACTCCAGGTCAAAGCCTAACCTTATCCGATATCGAGCGTTCCTTCTGGGCTGTCAAGGGCACAACTTATTCCACTTCACCCGTTCGCTTCAACCTCATCGGGCAAACACGCTTTGAACTCAAGTACCGCAACACTCTGCCCACCGCGCTGCAATCGATCTACTATCCCAACCAGCCCTCTGTCTCCGTTGAACTCCCGTATTTAGCCTTTGTGCAACAGGTCTCTTATGGCAGGTTAGCATTATCTTCAGGTAATTGGACGGTCAATATCGATGTGCGCACGCGATTGTGCCATAGCGCGACGGACGCGACCATCAGCCCTAATTGTGCGGGGATCACGGGGCAAGAGGGGTGTGCCGATCTTGTGGGACAGTTGCAAGTTGCCCGCAACTCCAGCAACCCGGGCGCCAATTGTGGGTCGGGGGCTTGCTGGTGGTTTGACCCACCCGCCCGCTACTATGGGGAGAACTATCGTCGGTCGTGGCGAGCAGGCACGCTTTCGCTGACCTTCAACTGGAACGATACGGAAGGCACGGGCAACATACAAACACCTCCCAGCGGAGGCGTCGTGGAAGGGGTCCAGGTAAGTCTTAGTCCCGCGCCGAACGACTATTTCCGTCTCAGTGCCACCAGCGAGGTCTTCAAAGGGCTTATTGTAATGCGTAAGCGGGCTTTTCTGGACGGGAGCAAAAGCCTGGATCCCTTAGGCTTTCCCGAATTGGGCGAGAATGAGCTGGTGTTTCGAGAGACCCCCACAGGGGTAACCTTGGAGACTGCGGCGAGCGCATGGTTTCTCGCGTCTCCACCCGAATCGTTCCTGCTACGCATTCCGAACCCTGACGGCAGCGCAACCGTGATTAGTGATGTGGTGGAATGGTATGCATGGCGGCTTTTCTGGCGCAGTCGCATTTCGTTCCAGTGGTACGGTTTTGGATACGGCTACGATCATTTACAGGCTTTCAACCCTGACCATGACCACAGTGGTCAGCGCATGCGGGGCAATATCTTCATCTGGGCGCGCGCCCGCTACTCCGCGCCCCTTCTTCCCGATTACAATCCGGATTCATCCACCAACCTACTCGGGACTCATGTGATGGAGATGATGTTTCGCGAGCGTCAAGGCTCGCCTGCAGTGGTGGTCGGGCGTGCGCGATATGAGGTCTTTTTCCCTGCAACAGGGTCTCGTCATCCATCGGGTGCTGTTAGCGAGCCTGCCGGGTTGACCATTCCCAACTGGTTCTATTACTACTGGCGTGCGATGGGCAGCCCCGCCGTGGTGTTTACCAACCAGGACCCTAATGGCACAAATCCCGCAGGTTTCTACATTAGCGGGCGTCCTCATGTATATGTGCGAAATCATACGGCTAACTACACCACTTCGAACCCTCCCCTATTTGCGATCCGAGCCGGGCAGTGTCCAGTAGGCATGCCTGCGAATGTGGTAACGGCTGTGGATAAAATCACCGTGCGTGGGATTCATGCCTTTGCTTGGACTGTCTATCACGAGTTTGGGCACAAGTGGAGTTATGAAACA
>BPGO01000006.1 GCA_026003075.1 Fimbriimonadales bacterium
TGTGAACTATTGGGCAATCAGCGCGTTCTGGTTGGGCGTCAGTGTCCACTGGGCGGCGTTCCTGACGATTGCGATGCAGGCGCGTGTCAACGACCTCGCGCCCGAAGCACAGCGCGGAGCCTATCTGGCATGGCTGGCAGCCGCAGGCGCGCTCATCTCCACTGTCGTGGAGCTAATTGCTGGTCCTCTAAGCGACCGCAGCAGGTCGCGCTGGGGCAGGCGACGCCCGTTTATTGTGTCGGGCACTCTGCTAAGCTTGCCGTTCATCGTGCTGTTCATGACCACGCAGAGCTTTGCGCTTTTGATAGCCTATTTCGTGGGGATCCAACTCTTTCTGAACTGGGCGAACGGACCGTATCAAGCGGTGATTCCCGACTATGTACCTCCCGAACGGCACGGGTTAGCGTCGGCTTACATGGGGATGATGACACTGGTCGGCACGCTGCTGGGGTTAGCCTTGGCGGGGGCTCTGTTGGGAGAGCCGCCGCTGATTTTGAGCGAACTGTCGCGCTTGACACGTCTGCAAATCGTGGGGTGGACGCTGGTGGCGTTCTTGGTGGCGACGATGCTTTGGACTGTGCTGGGGATGCACGAACCTGTATGGCGTCCCAGCCATCCCGATGCGCGGCGCTTGAGCCTCGCTCACTTCGTCAACATTCTACTGAACGACTTGCCCAACTTCCGCTGGGTGGTGGTCTCGCGTTTTGTGTTCAACATGGGCTTTTATACCGCGCTGTTCTTTTTGGAGTTCTACCTGCGCGATACGATTGGCTTAAAAGGCGCAGCCCCACAGCATGCGTTCGGTTTCATGGCGACTGCGACGCTGACAGGCGTGCTGGGCAACTGGCTAGCGGGCGCGCTCGCGGACAGAGTAAGCAAGAAACAGATTATCTACGCCTGCATCGGGCTGATGTGCGCGTGTGCGGGGCTGTTTTTGAGCGCGCAGAGCTTGGTTGGGGTCTACCTCACGAGCGCACTGTTCGGCGTGGCATGGGGAGCCTACGCTGCGGTGGATTGGGCGTTAGCCAGCAACCTTGTACCGACCAGCGAGTCGGGGCGGTATATGGCTATCTGGCACATCGCGATGACGATGCCTCAAGTCGTTGCGCCGCTGATTGCTGGGCCACTGGGCGATTGGCTGAACACAGAGTACGGGCTGGGCGTTGGTTGGCGCTGGATCTTCCTGCTCACGCCGATCTACTTCCTGGGATCGGCATGGTTGCTGAAACCCGTGCAGGAGCGACAGTTCGGAAGCGTATCCTCAGACGAGCCGTAAGACGGGCTTGAACACGCGCTGCGCCTCTGTATCCGCGAACGCCTGCTCAATAGATTCAAACGCATAGGGCGCAATCAGGGGGTCTAACGCAAGCCGATTCTCATGAACCAGCTGCAGCGCATATTCCCAAGCGTGATTGCTGGAGCGCGAGCCGACGACCGTCAGTTCCTTGATTAGGATCTGATACCAGTCCACTTGCACGGGTTCGGGTCGGTAGCCGAACACCACGACACGCCCCGCCTTGCGAGCGACACGCAAACACCAGTCGGCAGCGTCGGAGGAACCTGCCGCGTCGATGACCACAGGGGCGTGTATGGGGTGTGCTTGCCATTCGTCGGGCGCCAACGGCGTTGCAGCGCCGATTTGCTGCGCGATGGCGCGTCGCGCAGGGTTGACCTCCAGCGCAATCACTTGCTGCGCGCCCCAGATCCGCGCCAACTGCGCGTAGACCTGCCCGAAGAAACCCAGCCCGATGACGGCGACCGTTTCGTCGGGCTGGGGGTTGGCAAGACGCATCCCTGCAACACAGGTCGCCACCGGCTCCACCAGAGCATAGCGCCAGAGTTGCTCCTTTGGCGTATCTGGCACGCGGTAGAGGTTGCGCACCGGCGCGACGAGATAGTCCGCAAAGCCCCCATCCACACTCAAGCCGAGATGCTCCAGACGCTCGCAGAGGTTCAGTCGCCCCCGTCGACAGAAATAGCACACGCCACATACCAACTGCGGATCGACCACCACATAATCGCCCACCTGCAGCGCGCCGTCGTAGTCCAGCGGCAGGCTGACAACCTCGGCGACGATTTCGTGTCCCAGCGTCAACGGCTGTTCGTTCCAGTAGTAGTGCCCCCGCGCCTTGAGATGCAGGTCAGTCCCACACAAACCGCACGCAACCACCCGCAATAAGGCTTCGTGAGGCTGCGGTTGCGGTACAGCGACATGTTCCCAGCGTAGCTGGTGCGGTGCGACGAGACGGTAGGCGCGCATCAACTCAGGTACGGTAGTGGGCGTTGATCTTGACATATTCGGCGGTCAGGTCGCTGCTCCAGAACCGCGCGGCGCCGTCGCCGTCGTGGAGTTCCAGCGCGATTTGTACCTCGTCTGTCTGCATCTGTTCGATGAGAGCGCGCTCGTCGTATTCGGTCGGGCGTCCGTTTTCGAACACCAGCACGCCCTGCAAGAAGAGCCGAGCGCGATTCACATCGATAGGGACCCCTGCGCGTCCTGCGGCGGCGATAATGCGTCCCCAATTTGGGTCGCCCCCGTGAATGGCGGTTTTGACCAGCAGCGACTCGGCGATGGTGCGCGCCATCTGACGCGCTGCGGCGGTATCAGTGGCGCCTGTAACGCGCACCTCGAAAATGCGGCTTGCGCCCTCGCCGTCCTTGACGATACGCTTGGCAAGGTACTCACACACGGTGTAGAGCCCTGTCTCGAACGCTTGCAGTGCGTCGCCCGTGAGCGCAACACCCGATGCACCGTTCGCCAGTGCAACTACCATGTCGTTCGTGCTGGTATCGCCGTCGACGGTGATGCTGTTAAAAGTCTGCTCCACCACGCGCGTCAGGCACTCTTGCAGGTCCGCAGGGCTAATCTGGGCATCGGTCGTGATAAACGCGAGCATGGTCGCCATCTTGGGAGCAATCATGCCAGCGCCTTTGGCGATTGCACCGATGCGCACCGCGCCTGCAGGCGTTTCCACCGTTAGCGAGGCGCGCTTAGACGCGCTGTCGGTGGTGAGAATCGCGTCGGCGGTGGTACGGTCGTCGCCGTCGCTCAAGCGTTCAAACAGGTGCGCAATACCCGTTTCAACGGCATTCATGGGCAGGGGCACGCCGATAACCCCAGTGGACGCCACTACCACCTGTGTCGGCGTGCAGCCCAGACGCTTGGCGACCAGTTCCGCCATGCGCTGGGCGTCGCGCTCGCCCTGCTCCCCAGTAAGACAGTTCGCGTTGCCGCTGTTGGCGATAATCGCGCGCGCGGTACCGTTTGCGATGACCTGCTTTGACCAGCGTACCGGTGCAGCACACGCCTTGTTCGTGGTGAATACCCCTGCGACGCTTGCCTCCGTTTCCGACACAATCAGCGCAAGGTCGAGCAAGCCCGGCTTTTTAATCCCACAATAGATACCTGCGCTTTTGAACCCACGCGCATAATTCACGCCCAATTGAGTGTTCAGCTCTGCCATGTCTGTTTGTTTATTTCACTCCTCATCGCTTGCGATGCAACGGTACGATTCTACCTCAAAACAACACCTGCTCTCAAGCCGTTGAAGCGGCGCGCCCTACGACTGCCCCTCAGACAACGATCCCTGCTGCGATGCCAGCTCCAACACCTCCTTGAGACGCTCCCGAAATAGCACCATAGGACTCACACTCCAACGCTACTGTCTGAAGCGCCATCAACTGCTCAACATGCTTTATTTGGCGAATTGACCTTGTAATATCACGAGGCACACGCCCAAACAGGTGAGACAGCAAGCGGAGTAGCGATTACTGTCAAACGCATGGATGCCCCCTCAACACCTCCTAAACCCCTTGCGTGCTGTTTAGCAGATAGGGTATAATAACACCCACCACGAGAGCCGACATAGCTCAGCGGTAGAGCGGCGCACTCGTAATGCGCAGGTCGTGGGTTCGAGTCCCACTGTCGGCTCCAGGGTTAACCTGCCCTGCGTTGCCCGCTTTCCAAACTATCCCGCGCGAATCGAAGAACCACCTAATCCAGAGGGGTGAGCTCGATATTGCGGAAATGGATTTCGCCCCCCTCGGATTGGAGCGCGATTTTGCCTGCAATCACCTCGGCGCCACTGCCCTCGTTCACCACTTCACCGTTGACTTTGAGCGTGATTTTGTCTCCTTGCACGATGATCTCGTACTGATTCCACTCGGGCGCGGGCTTCTCAGCGGTCTTTTTACGCCAGCGGTGGCGTTCGGCGTTTTTGTCAATGTATTCTGGGTCAGTGGTCAGGGGTGCGCCGTCGATGAGCCAGAAATCACCCGAGTTCATGTACATCAGCTGCGCTTCGACGGAGCGCGGCCAGATTTTGTGTTCGCCATGCACGCGCAACAGCACCCCGCTATTGCCCGGTTTTTTACCAGGCGCCCAGCGCCACTCCAGTTTCAGAATGTAGTTTTTATAATCTCTCTCGGTGTAGATATAGCCCAGCGGTTCACCTTTACAGATGAGGATGCCATCTTCCACACGCCAGACATCTTCCATTTTCGCGTTTGGGTCTGCGAGGTACGCCTTCCAGCCTGCCAGGTCGCGCCCGTTGAATAACCTAATCGCTTTCGGTGATGTGGGGGCATTTTGAGACATCCCATTCAGCCCCCAGTAGCTCGCGATGCCCAGTAAGCCAATCGTCCATAATACTCGCATAGGTCACCTCCTGCTGGGAGATTCCCTGCAAGGGCTGCATTTCCTGCAGGGTGATGCTGGTATACTCTCTGCACGAGGTGAAACTCATGCGAAACCTATTCGTTGCAGCGACACTGTTGCTCGCGCTCACAAGCTGGGCGCAATCGTTGAAAGTGGGCGATCCCGCCCCTGCACTCCCTGTTGCCAAATGGGTCAAAGGGCAACCGGTCCCACAGTTCGAGAAAGGCAAGGTCTATGTCGTGGAGTTCTGGGCCACTTGGTGCGGTCCCTGCCGACAGACCATCCCCCACTTGACCCAACTTGCAGCGAAATACAAAGACAAAGTCACGATTATCGGCGTCAGCGTGTGGGAACGCGTCGACAAGAACAACCCCAACGCCCACATTCAACGGGTGGAGAAGTTCGTAAGCGACATGGGCGACAAGATGAACTATGTGGTCGCCGCCGATAGCGCCGAAGGAGGTGTCGCCAAAGCATGGATGGAAGCCGCAGGACAAGGCGGTATTCCCACAGCGTTCGTCGTGGACCAGCAACAGCGCATCGTATGGATTGGGCATCCGATGGATAATCTGGACGAGGTACTGGAGCAGGTTATTGCCGGCAAGTTCGACTGGAAAGCGGAAGCTGAACGCCAGCAACGCCAACGCGAACAGACGGAAGCCATCCAGAAAGAGTTCACCGAATTCACGCAGCTGATGCAACAGGGCAAATACGAGAACGCCCTGCAAAAGCTGGATGCGATGATTGCCCAGTATACTGAGTTCCCCGTACTGAAGATGATTCGTTACCAGACGCTGCTGCGCGTGGACGAAAAGCAGGCTTACGCCTACGCGCTCCAACTCGCGCAAAACGACTTCAAAGACGATGCCCAAATGCTCAACCAGATTGCATGGATGATCGTAGATGACGAGACGAATCCACCGCTCAAGTCCCCCGATTACCAAACCGCCATCACGATTGCTCGACGCGCCGCCGAGCTGACCAAAGAGCAAAACGCCTCCATTTTGGATACGCTCGCCTACGCCTACTTCAAGCACGGCGATATGCAGAACGCGCTGAAGTACCAGAAGATGGCGGTAGACTTGATTGAGAAGGACGATTCGATGGATGCCGCGCTGAAGAAGGAAATTCGCGACCGCTACGAGAAGTTCAAAAAAGCGGCGGAGGGGAAAAAGGAGTAATCCTTGCTTCGTTTAGTGCGGAAACTAACGCCGTCGCTATGGTGTGTATAGCGACGGCGTTCTGCCAAGAGGTCTGCCACAGTATGGGGTACAATAGCCCTCGATGCGACGGCTTGCGCTCTTTTGGGTCGCGGCGGGAACTCTCCTCATCGCTCCGGCGCAGCATCCGACGGTCTTTTTCGGCGCACGCCTACACTCGCAAGCGCGCGTGGAGGAGCACACTTTCACCCTACGCTGGTACGACGATTTAGGACGCCATTCGGTGGTGTTTTTGCAACTGTATCACGAAGCGGGCTACGGCGCTTACATTGCGCAACGACTTCAGAACCCCAAATCCGACCGTGACCGCACCGCCTTGGATGAAGCCTACATCGAGCGACTGGAAGGATGGCGTATCGGCAAGTTTTATGCACCGTTCGGAGCAGGATTGCTGCTGAACGAAAGTGTGATAGCCGTCCAATCGCCAGCACAGTTCGCGATCGGCGATTTGCCGATGCGCGTCGCTTATCTGTATAATGGCACGGATCGGCATCAGGGCATCTCTGTGCGCATCGGCACGGCGACAGGCGGCGTGTCGGTAGGGGTTGGCAGACACTTCGGGATCAATCCACACGCCTTCGCCATTTGGGAGTTGCCCGAACGCGCTCGCCCGCAACAAGGCTACGATAACCTCTACGGCGCGGACTATACCCTGCATTTCAGCGGCGTCCAAGCCCAACTGGAGTGGCTCTACAGTGAAGGGGCACGCATCGACGCGACTCACTGGTTCGCTGCCCGAATCCAACTCCATGAACTGCCGTTCCAGCCCGAAATCACCGCCGCGTACCAAACCCGCACAGAGCAACTGAGCTGGCGCATCGCGTTGCAGCAACGCGCAGGCGAACGCGCCCAACTCAATCTCACCGTGCGCGGTAAAGCTGGTACAATTCAGTTTGTGGCGTTCGGGCTACAGGGGGATTTATAAAATGGCATTGGGCAAACGTCTCTCACGACTGGCGAAAGCGCACTGGAACGAACTGCTGGAGCGCGTAGAGCGCATTATCCGCGAGGAGGAGGCAGAGAGTGCCGCGCGTCAAACCGCTGCGGAAGAGCTCGAACGCGCCATGCAGCCGCAGTTTGAAGCGCACACACCTGCTCCGCCCGCTGCACCGCCCAAATCCGCAACCGAGACCGAGTTGCAACGCGCCTATCGTGTACTGGGGCTACCCGAAGGTTCCGACCTTGCTGCCGTGCGCCACGCCTACCGCGAACTCATCGGGCGCAGCGACCCGAACCGCTTCCCCGAAGGCTCCCCCGAACGCGAGAAAGCCGCCCAAATCCAGCAACGCATCGAGCAAGCCTATCAAACTCTGCTGTTGCACTTAGACCACAGCGCACAACGCTTCCGCAACTTGTCGGTGGAGTAAAACGGAAAGCCCCATGCTGTGCGAGCGTGGGGCAAAAGCGTGCCACTCTGCTTACCGCACTTTATCAGTATGAGAAAGTTCCCATACGCAGACGAACGAATCGGTCTCCCCTGAAACTCATGGCGCGGTATCGCACAAAAACACGCAGGGAAACTCGACCTTATATGCGTATTTATTAGTGCTTGGAGGTTTCTTATGCAAAAGCGGGCATTTACACTGATTGAACTCTTGGTCGTCATCGCCATCATTGCGATTTTGGCGGCGATACTCTTTCCGGTGTTCGCGCAGGCGCGCGAAAAGGCACGACAGACCCAATGCCTTTCGAACTGTCGGCAACTTGCGATTGCCACGCAAGCCTACGCACAAGACTACGACGAAACCTTTCTTACCCTGTGGTTCTATGTGAACAGCGATTATTTGCGTAATCCGCTGTTTCAACGCTATAGGCACTTCATGTGGGCACCGTTGTTGATGCCTTATGTGAAGAACAAAGATGTATTCCGCTGCCCCAACGGTCCCACTGATCCGCCATCGTTTCAGGGGGGTCCTCCTGAGGATACCTATATCGTAAACTTGGGCTACAACGAGTATATCTTTCGCGCTGTGGAGATTCAGGGGCTTGGCAATCCGACTTTTGCGTTTCTGTCAAGTTTTGAGGCGGATTTGACACAGATTGCCCTCATCGCAGACAGCGCGTTAGGCGGCTGGTTCCACAACTGGGGCAATCACGACGGTCCGCGGGTTCCCGTTCGAGGCGAGCACCCGCAGTGGGGCATGCATCGCATCAAGTGCGCCAACGGCTATTGGGGCGCGAGCGGAGGCTACGGAGAGTGCAGCTATCGCCATGTGGATGGCGGCGCAAACATCGTGTATTGCGATGGGCACGCGCAATTTATGCCAGGAAAACGCATTCGTGGCGGTATCGACCTGCCGTGCGAATCGCCCGTCGTCGACCCGCGTAAACGCATGTGCCCCTAATTCAAGAAAACTCGGCTACCCATTCATCGCGCGGGAGCAGAGGCATTCCATACGCCTAAGCGCACGCCCCTACTCTCGTAGCATCTGCCAGCCAGTCCACGACCGCCTTCAGGTCGCCGCCCGATTCGTCGTAGACGCGCAGCTGGCAATCCGCGCTGGTACCCTCCTTCACGATTTTCCGCGCGTGTTTGACCGCCTCCCAACTGCCCAACTGCTCTGCGTAGGGACGCAACAAGGCGAGCAACTCCTCCACCAGCTCGTCGAAGGGCACGCTCTTGCCCGCGCCGAAGTCGATGAGTTCGCCGCGCACCCCGTGGCGCACCGCACGCCATTTGTTCTCCCGAATCAGGTCGCGATGATAGATTCGCCACGAACGGTTGCCCAAACGCAGGTCGACCAGAAACGCCACCAGCGCCTGCACAATCGCAGCAATACATACCGCGTCCTCGATACGAGTACACACATCGCAGACGCGAAACTCCAGCGTTTTGTATTTCGGATGCGGGCGCACATCCCACCAGACCTTCGTGCGATCGTCGATGACGCCGACACGCTCTAAGGTACTCATAAACAGGTCATAATCCGCATACGAGGCGAACGAGTCGGGGATGCCCGTGCGTGGGAGCGTCTCGAAGACCACGCTGCGGTAGGACATCAGCCCGGTGCGCCTGCCGTCCCAAAAAGGCGAACTGCATGAAAGGGCCAACAGATGGGGCAGGAAATAACGCGCCTGATTGAAGATATCGATCGTCAGTTCCAAATCGCCCAGCCCCACATGCACATGCATCCCGAAAATGAGCAGGCGTCGGGCGATGTCCTGCATATTCTCTTCAAGGGCTTTGTAGCGCAAGCGCGGCGTGATGGTCTGTTCTATCCAGCGCGAGAACGGGTGCGTGCCCGCTGCCACGATGCGTTTCCCCTGCGACTCGGCAATCTCAATCAGCGCACCCCGCAGGCGACACAGTTCCTGCCGTACCTCGTGAATGTTTGCACAAACCTGGCTGCCCACTTCGATCTGCGACATCATGAACTCCTCTTTCACCTGCTCCTGGAGTCGTACGCGCCCATCGGGCAGGATCTTCGAGACATATGAATCGAGCGCACGGGTCTCCGCGTCCACAATCTGATACTCCTCCTCGACGCCCAGCGTCAACGGCACGCCTTTGAACATGATATCACCGCTCGCTTAAATACTTTCTGGTGCGTAAAAATCCTACGTTCACTATTGTAATCTTCTGTCGCCGACACAGCGGATGGGTTGCTTATTCGGTACAATCCTCTGCCACATGGCAACGCACTCAGCACTCTCTGCGGGCAGCAAGCCGCCTTGGAGCAATCGCGCGTTGGGTTTCGTGCCCACCCCACCCGAAATCGTGGCGTTTATGACCGCTCTTGCGACTCCGCCCCCGAACACCGCGGTGCGCGTGTTGGAGCCTGCCTGCGCCGATGCGCGGTTTCTAACCGCATTTCTCCAGAACTATGGCGACCATCACCGCTTCGTTGGTGTGGAAATCCACGCCCCCACCGTAGCAACGACGAAGCCCCACCTCCACCCCGCGATTAAGCTCATCCAAGCAGATTTTCTGCTTTGGGACACCGATGAACGGTTTGATGTTATCATAGGCAACCCGCCCTACGGCATCGTCGGCGACGCATCCCACTACCCTATCCACCTGCTCAAGGAACGCAAAGCGGAATACAAACGGCGCACTGCGACTTGGAAAGGCAAATACAATCTCTACGGCGCATTTATTGAGAAAGCCGTGCGCCTCTTGCAGCCGCGCGGAAAACTGGTACTGATTGTGCCGACGACTTGGCTCGTGCTGGACGACTTTGCGCTGCTCAGAAATTTTCTCGCAGAACGGGGTCGTGTGGAAGTGTTCTATGTGGGCAGGGTGTTTCCTAAAGTGAATGTGTCAGCAGTGGTGCTTCGGTTCACTGCCAACGGACAGGGTTTGGCGCTATACGACTTAGCGGATGGCACATGGCGTTCCGTAGGCTCAGACAGCAGTATTCATCCTGATGTTGAAAAAAGCGTCTACCGAGGCGAACTCATCCGCTTTGAGACCCCCATGTGGCTGGCGTTTGAGCAAGCGGGTGTGCCGTTGGGTGAGCTGGTTCATATTCACTTTGCGGCGCGTAGCCCCGAGTTTCGCAAGAGCGGATTGGTTCGCACGGTCCCCCAGCCAAACGATGTCCCTGTGCTGACGGGGCGCAACTTGAAAGCGAGGCAGATTGACTACGAGACATGCTACAGTGGGTGGTGGATGCGCCGTGAAGACGCGCCGCAACTCCGCCGATTCTACGCGCAGCCCCACCTTGTGGTCGGACACACGAAAGGTACGCGGCTTGTTTGCGCGGTGGACTGGCGGGGCTATCCGTGGCGGGAAGAGTATCATCTCATTCCACGCGAAGGCGTGCAGATCGATTGGACCGCGCTGGAACGGTATCTAAGCAGCGAACCGATTCAGGAATACTTGCAAAAGTTATACCGCGATTTCACCCCCCACCTGACCAAGACCATGTTGGAGCGGGCGCCCGTTCCACCCAAGAGCGTGTTCCGATAACCACGTCCCGTATGACTGGTGGGGCGCTGTTCAGGTACAATTCCCTCGCTATGAATCAGGCGTTGATACGCAACTTTTGCATTATCGCCCATGTGGATCACGGCAAGTCCACTTTGGCGGACCGCCTTTTAGAGTTCACCGGCGCTATCCAGAAAGGCACCCCCGTCGAGCAGGTGCTGGACACGATGGATCTGGAGCGTGAACGCGGCATCACGATCAAGATGACTGCCGTGCGCCTGCAATACTCCGCTAAAGACGGCAAAACCTATCAACTGAACCTGATTGACACGCCGGGGCATGTCGACTTCACCTACGAAGTGTCACGCAGCCTCGCGGCATGTGAGGGCGCGATCCTGGTGGTGGACGCTGCACAGGGCGTGGAAGCGCAAACGATTGCGAATACCAACCTCGCCTATAATCAAGGGCTGACGATTGTGCCCGTGATTAACAAAATCGACCTGCCCGCTGCCGAGCCAGAGCGTGTGAAAGAGGAGATGGAACACGCACTGCTGATTGACCCCGACGAGGTGATTCTGGCAAGCGCGAAGGAAGGAATCGGCATCGAGGAGATTCTGGACGCGATTGTGGAGCGTGTGCCGCCCCCCAAAGGCGACCCGAACGCCCCCCTCCGCGCGCTGGTGTACGACTCCCACTACGACGCTTATGTGGGTGTGGTGGCCTATGTGCGCGTGGTGGACGGCAGTGTAAAGCCTGGCGACAAGATTATGTTTATGGCGAACGGCAAAACCTTTGAGGTAACGCAGGTGGGCTACTTCACCCCGAAACTGTGCCCTGCGAGCGCGCTACATACGGGCGAGGTGGGCTATATCACGGCGTCCATCAAATCGGTCAAGGACGCGCAGGTGGGCGACACGATTACCTCCGCAACCAATCCCGCGCAGGAACCGCTCCCCGGCTTTCGCAAGGTGAAGCCGATGGTGTTCTGTGGGCTGTATCCCGTGGAGGGCGACAAGTACGCCGACCTGCGCGACGCCTTAGAGAAACTGAGCCTCAACGACGCCGCGATTACCTTCGAACCCGAAAACAGCGCCGCGCTCGGCTTTGGGTTCCGCTGCGGATTTCTGGGGCTGCTGCACATGGAGATTGTCCAGGAGCGGCTGGAACGCGAGTTCGGGCTGGAACTCATCGCCACCGCGCCCAGCGTCGCCTATCGCGTCTATACAGAAGACGGCGAGGTGTTGGAGATTGACAACCCAACCCGTTGGCCCAACCCGGGCAAAATCGAGCGCGTGGAAGAGCCAATCGTGAACGCGACGGTCATGGTGCCGAACGACTATGTGGGGGCAGTGATGGACCTGTGCATGAACCGTCGAGGCGAGTTCGTGAGGATGGAATATCCGACGCCGCAGCGCGTGATTCTCTACTACCGCCTGCCTCTGAGTGAGATTCTGCTCGACTTCTATGACCAGCTTAAGACCCGCACGCGCGGCTACGCCTCGTTCGATTACGAGCCAGCAGGCTATCGCGAGGCGGATATGGTGAAAATTGATATCCTCATCAACGGCGACCCTGTGGATGCCCTGAGTTTTATCGCGCCCCGCGAGCGCGCCTACCCCCGCGCCCGCGCCCTGGTCGAAAAGCTCAAGGAGGTCGTCCCACGCCAACAGTTCGAGGTGCGCATTCAAGCGGCGATTGGCGCGCGCGTCATCGCTTCCGAAACCATCAAACCGTTTCGCAAGAATGTGATTGCGAAATGCTACGGCGGCGATATCACGCGCAAGCGCAAACTGCTGGAACGCCAAAAAGAAGGCAAAAAGCGCATGAAACAGGTCGGCTCGGTAGAAGTGCCCCAAGAGGCGTTCCTCAGCGTGCTGAAAGTGGGGGATTGATCCCACACCGTATCGCGAACGGAGGCGCGGATCCCAACGAAACCGCCCTGCGCTATCACGCGTCTTAATTACCGCGCACCCGCGCGATGTCCTCGACTCCAAATCGTGTATAATTGGGGTGTATCATCCCTTGAGGGAGAGATGACTATGGGAAAGAAGGCGCATAGGAAAGGGTTCCTACGATGGCGCGTTGCACTGGCGAGCGTAGCGATTCTCCCCGCCTGGGGCGCGTTCGCTGTTCAGGATCCTTCATGGCAGCGTATTCAGCGCAAGTACGCTGACGCCCTGTTCGTTCTCACCTCCAGTGCGAATCTCGACCAGAATCTCGGCAGCGGCTTTTTCATCACCCGTCGTGGGCAAGCCGCCGCTGTGGTCCCGAACCTATCGAACCAGCAACCGTTATTAGTGCGTCGCGCTGACGGCGCTCTGGTGCGCGTGCGTGTTCTCAAAGCGCAGCCAGCACTGAACCTTGCCCTGATTCAGGTGGGGAGCGCCGTAAAAACGCCTTGCGTCTTGGGTGATTCGAGCCGCGCTCGTCCAAACGACCCCGTCGGGGTAATGGGCTATGACAAGACGGGTAAGCTGGTGATTCGTCCTGCGGTAATTGCGCGTGCGCAACAGACTCCCAGCGGTGTGCGTCTGTTTCGGTTAACGCCTGCCCCGAGCGACCTGTTGCCGGGGGCAGCGGTACTGAATCGCAAGGGTGAGGTCGTCGCGATTACTGCGACCCCACCGAGCGACCTCGCACTGCCCATCGGCTATCTGAAGCAAATGAGCAGCCAAGCGCCTGTCGCCCCATCGAAACAGGAAGAGCCGCCCCTTTGGAAGGAGTTGACGCCGATTATCCGTGCTGTGCGCCAGATTTCTGACCTAATCAATCGCTCAGAGGCGCTGGCAGTGCTCAGCGTGATCGCTTTCCAGGGACGCTGCACACAACAGGCGCAGCGTCTCCGAGAGGAAGCCGTCAATACCACTTCTAAGCTGGAGAACGAAGAGGAGCGGAGCTTTGCTTTGTCCAATGTTGCGGTGGCGTTGGCGCGTGGCGGGCAGATAATCGTCTCGCTGGAAGTCGCCAAGTCCATCTCGGACTCGGTGATACGCACCGCCACACTGAGCCAGATTGCGCGGTTTGCCGCGCAACACAAGCAGATCCACGATGCACTCCATGCAACAGACCAACTGGGCGACTGCGCTGAACGCTGCCATGCATTGGTCACAGTGGCTTTGGCACTGCACCAGTCCGAGCCGCCGAATCTCTCGGCGCCAGCATCAACAGCGCCCTCTGAACCTGCCCCAGTCTCGCCTGCCCGAGAGCTTATCCAGAAAGCGCATGACACTGCGCAGCAGCTGACGGGATTTGAACAGGTAGTTGCGCTTGCCGTCGTCAGCGCAGGATGGTGGTCTACCGGTGCGATCGAAAACGCGCAATCGGCGTTGGATGCTGCCATTCGAGCGGCGCAATCATTAGATGTTGTCACGCGCGAGCAGGCGCTCCAAGAGGCGGCGTATCGCGTCGCAGGCTACGGGCTTGTAGCGCCTGTGGAGCAACTCCTGAAGCATTTACCTCCGGAGCGTCAGAGCTTACCGCGCGCCGCACTTGTGGAAACTTTGGCGCGCCAAGGTGAGTTAGAAGCGGCGCAGACGCATCTCGCCCAGCTGCGCGACCCGCGCTATCGCGCCCGTGCCACTCTAATGCTGGCGCAACAGCGGCTCGCGCAAGGCGACTATGAAACCGTGAGCCAACTGGCAGCGTCGATCCCCGCAGGGGTGGAGCGGCTTCAGATCGAGTCGGCTTGGGCACTCGCTTTGGCGCAGAGCGGTCAACTCGAAGAGGCGACCCTTCGCCTGCAACAGGCGGAAGCCGCCGCACAACACCTGAGCGACTCCAGGCAAATCCCAGAAGCACTGGGCATCGTCGCCGCGTGTTACCTGCGCCGGGGCGACCGAGAGAAAGCAGACGCACTGTTCGAACAGGCGGCGCGCAGAGCCCAGTCGCTGGGGGAACCATGGGCTTCTACTCTGCTTGCCCAAATTTGGCTTCGCAAAGCAGAGGCGGTGGCGACGCACTTGAAACAAGAACCTACAACATCGCCCATGTAGCCCCCAAAAAGCAGGAATCGGCGATTCGGCAATCTATTTATAATAATATGCGCAGCGTGCTGGCGTTATGGGTAAGCTACATAGGGTTGCCGCTGGCGTTAGGCGGGTTGGCTTGGAACGCGCCTGCACCGCCCCCGCCCCAGCGCAAGGTGGACTTCGCCCGCGAAATCTTGCCGATTTTCAAAGCCTCCTGCTTCCCCTGCCATGGACCCGAACGCCGACAAGGGGGGTTGCGCCTGAGTAATCGCGAAGAAGCGTTCAAGGGGGGGATTAGCGGTCGCGTGATTATTCCGGGCGACGCCGAGAATAGCCTGCTCGTGAAACGCATCAGCTCCGACGAGGAAGGTCCGCGCATGCCCAAGGGGATGACCGCCCTCTCGCCCGAACAGATTGAACTGATTAAACGCTGGATTAACGAGGGGGCGGAGTGGCCCGAAGGCGCAGAGAACGCCGTCCACTGGGCATTTGTACCCCCGAAACGCCCGCCCGTGCCTGAGGTCAAAAACAAAGCGTGGGTGCGCAACCCCATCGATGCGTTCATCCTCCATCGGTTGGAGCAAGAGGGACTGTCACCCGCCCCAGAAGCCCCCAAAGAGACGCTCATCCGACGACTCTATCTGGACCTAACAGGGCTTCCCCCGTCGCCCGAAGAGGTGGACGCCTTCCTAAAAGACAAACGCCCCGACGCCTACGAACGCCTGGTGGACAAACTGCTCAGTTCCCCCCACTACGGCGAGCGGCAGGCAATCGTGTGGCTCGACCTCGCCCGCTATGCCGATACAGACGGTTTTGAAAAAGACCTGCGCCGCACAATGTGGCGCTACCGAGATTGGGTCATCGAGGCGTTCAATCGCGATATGCCGTTTGACCAGTTCACCATCGAGCAGATCGCGGGCGACCTGCTGCCGAACCCAACGCTCGCGCAGCGCATCGCGACAGGCTTCCACCGCAACACGATGCAGAACCTCGAAGGCGGCGTGGATCAGGCAGAAGCGCACGAACATAAACTCTACGACCGCGTGGACACTACGGCGACCGTGTGGTTAGGTGTTACTATGAGCTGCGCTCGCTGCCACGACCATAAATACGACCCCTTCAAACAGAAAGAGTATTATCAGTTGCTGGCGTTTTTCAATAACTCTAAAATCTACCCTGTCGGCGACGCCAGCGTCAGCGAGGAGAAGTGGCTGGAAGCGCAGATCCCTGCCCCCACGCCTGAGCAGGAGCGTCAACTCGCGGCGCTGGAGGAGCGCATCAAGCGCTTGGAGCAACGCGGCGTCTCCAAACCGTTAACGCTCACGCCCATTGCGATGAGCGCGGAGAACGGCTCCACCTTGAAAACGCTGGATGACGGCTCGGTGTTGGCGCAAGGGGAAACGCCCGACACGGAGGTGTATCGCGTGCGCATCCGACTGCCGAAAGGCGAGACGCGCGTGATCCTGCTGGAGGTCTTGCCCCACGAGTCGTTGCCCTACAAAGGACCCGGACGCGCGGGCAACGGCAATTTCGTGCTAACGGGCGTGCGGATGACCGTCAAGGGCAAGCCCCTCGCGTTTGGCGCGGCACGCGCAACCGCCGTACAAAACGGTTTTGACCCACGCCACGCGCTGAAGCCCGACAACACCGAAAACGGCTGGGCGTTAGATGGACACCTCGGCAAACCGCAAACGCTGGAACTCTGGCTGGAGCAACCCCTGCGACTCACGCAGCCCACAGAAGCCGAACTGACGCTGGAGTGCCGCGGCAAGAAATATCCCAAGCATGTGCTGGGGCGGTTCCGAATCCACGCTCCTCAGAGCGACGCGCTCCGCCTGTGGACGCTCCGCCGCGAATACGAAACGCTCAAACGCCAGATCCCCACCGCGCTGGTCATGGAAGATAACCCAACCGACAAACCGCTTACTGCGGTGGTGCGTCCGCGCGGCGAGTTCACGCGGCAAGGCGAGACCGTTGAAACAGGTGTTCCCGCGGTGCTGCATCCGTTCCCGAAGGAAGCCCCGCGCAACCGACTGGGGCTTGCGCTCTGGCTCGTCGCGCGTGAGAACCCGCTCACCGCACGCGTGCAGGTGAACCGCATGTGGGCAACCATCTTCGGGCGCGGCATCGTGGAAACCCTCGACAATTTCGGCACTCAAGGCGCCTACCCGACCCACCCCGAACTGCTCGATTGGCTCGCCGTGGAGTTTATGGAGCGCGGGTGGAGCATGAAGCACCTCTATCGCCTTATCGTGACCAGTTCCACCTATCGCCAGAGTTCGCGTGTAACGCCCGAACTGTTGGAACGCGACCCGAAAAATGAGCTCTACGCGCGTGCGCCGCGCTATCGCCTGCCCGCCGAGCTGGTGCGCGATAACGCGCTCGCGATTAGCGGACTGCTGAGCCGCAAAATCGGCGGACCGAGCGTGTTCCCGCCGCAACCCGAAGGCGTGTGGGACATTCCCTACAACGCCGACCGCTGGGTAACCGACACAGGCGAGAACCGCTATCGGCGGGGACTATATACCTTCTGGCGACGCACGGCGCCCTATCCCTCCATGGTCGCATTTGATGCTCCCTCGCGCGAGGTCTGCGTGGCGATGCGCCCCCGTACAAATACGCCTTTGCAATCACTGGTACTGTTGAATGACCCGGCATTTATGGAAGCGGCTGTTGCTTTAGCGCAGCGCATGGCGCAACACGGCAAAAGCAACCTGCAGGCAAGCCTGCGCTACGGGTTCCGGCGCTGCACCGCGCGTGAACCCACGCCGGCGGAACTCCAGCGACTGGAGCAACTCTATCAGCAGATGCGTGAACGCTATGCTCGCCAGCCCGAAGCGGCGAAAAAACTCGTGGGTGAACCTGACGCCCATCGCGCCGCTCTCACGCTGGTCGCTAATGCTCTGCTCAATCTGGATGAAACGATGACACGCGAGTAGGGAATGCGCCCAACGCCGAGATAGGGTCGGCTGCTTGATGATACGAGAGGCTAAACCGACCTCCTGCAAAAAGACGCTCCCCAACCGATAGGCTGGGGAGCGCATCGGGAGCGGGTCGGCGATAAGTCGTTAACCCACAGAGCCTTCCATCTCCAATTCAATGAGGCGGTTCAACTCGACGGCGTACTCCATCGGGAGTTGCTTCGCCAGCGGCTCGATGAAGCCCGACACGATGAGGGTCAGCGCCTCGTCCTTCTTCAGCCCACGGCTCTGCAGATAGAAGATCTGCTCATCGCTGACCTTGCTCACGCGCGCCTCGTGCCCGATGGTGACCTCCTTCTCGTTGATTTCAATGTAGGGATAGGTATCGGTCTTGGCGTCTTCATCGAGCAGCAGCGCGTCGCACTCCACATTGCACTTCGCATGGTGTGCGCCTTCCAGCACCTGCACCAGCCCACGATAGCTGGCGCGTCCCGTGCCTTTGGAGATGGACTTGGAGGTAATGCGTCCTGTGGTGTAGGGTGCGGCGTAGATGAGCTTGCCGCCCGTATCTTGGTGCTGCCCGTCGCCTGCGAACGCGACGGAGAGAATCTCGCCGCGCGCGCCCGGCTCCATGAGGTATACGGACGGATACTTCTGCGTCACGCGGGAACCTATATTGCCATCCACCCATTCCATCACCGCGTCGCCATACGCGACGGCGCGCTTGGTCACAAGGTTATACACATCCTTCGACCAGTTCTGAATGGTGGTGTAGCGCACGCGCGCGCCGCGTTTGACGATAATCTCCACCACCGCGCTGTGCAGGGCTTCTTCGGCGTAGACGGGCGCCGTGCAGCCTTCCACATAATGCACGAACGAGCCTTCCTCGGCGATAATCAGCGTGCGCTCGAACTGACCCGCGTTCTTGGCGTTGATGCGGAAGTAGGCTTGCAGCGGGATTTCTACGCGCACACCCGCCGGCACATACACGAACGAGCCGCCCGACCACACCGCCGAGTTGAGCGCAGCGAACTTGTTATCGCTGGGCGGAATCACCGTGCCGAAGTACTCCTTCACAAGGTCAGGGTACTCGCGCACGGCGGTGTCGGTGTCCACGAAAATCACGCCCTGCTCTTCCCACTGCTTGGCAAGGTTGTGATAGACCACCTCGGAGTCGTACTGTGCGCCCACCCCCGCGAGGAACTTGCGCTCCCACTCGGGAATGCCCAAACGGTCGAAGGTGCGCTTGATGTCTTCAGGCACTTCGTCCCAACTGCGTCCTCGACGCTTGGTCGGCTTAATATAGTAAACAATCTCGTCGAAGTTGAGTCCTGACAGGTCGGGTCCCCAAGTCGGCATCGGCTTGCTCATGAAGATTTCGTAAGCCTGCAGACGGAATTCGCGCATCCACTTCGGCTCGTTCTTCTGGTACGAGATTTCCTCCACTACGCGGCGCGTCAGACCGCGCTCGGTTTGGAACACCGGCTTGATGTCGTCATAGAAGCCGTACTTCTGCTTATAGTCCTGATCCAGATTCAGAATATCGGGCTGTGCCATGTTAGGAAACCTCCTTATGGGGCGGTTGCGAGTTCACCGCGCACCCAGTCGTAGCCTTTCTCTTCAAGCTGCAGGGCTAACTCCGCTCCGCCAGAGCGCACGATGCGCCCTTCAACCATCACATGGACATAGTCGGGTGTGATATAGTTCAGAATGCGCTGATAGTGGGTAATCACGAGGAACGAGCGTTCCGGAGAGCGCATCATATTCACACCGTTCGACACAATCTTGAGCGCATCGATATCCAGTCCCGAATCGGTCTCATCCAGTACTGCCAGCACTGGCTCCAGCAGTGACATCTGCACGATTTCGAAGCGCTTCTTCTCGCCCCCCGAGAAGCCCTCGTTCACGGGGCGACCTGCGAAGCTGGGGTCCATCTCCAGTTTCTTGAGGTGCTGCAGCAGAATCTTATAGAAATCGGTATATTTCACTTCGGTATTGAATCGGCGCTGATAGGCGAGGCGCATAAAGTTCGCGATGGTGACGCCAGGCACTTCCATCGGGTATTGGAACGCAAGGAACAACCCCAGCCGTGCGCGCTCGTCGGGTTCCATCTCCAAAATGTTCTCGCCACGGAACAGCACCTCGCCGTCGGTCACCTCGTAGCCGGGGTGTCCCGCCAACACCTTCGCCAGCGTGGATTTCCCTGACCCATTCGGTCCCATGAGCGCGTGAACCTCGCCGGGATAGATGGTCAGGTTCATCCCACGCAAAATAACCTCATCTTCGTCCGGCAATTTCACCCATAGATTGCGCACTTCCAAAAGCGGTGTCTTCTCTGTCACGGTATAGCCTCCTTAGTTGTTTAGCGTGGCTAAATAATACCCGATACGGCGCGGGTTTGTCAAGTGTGGAGAGCGCGCTTGAGGGCAGGTTCAATCACCGCACCATGGTGGGTCGAACGAAGAGGTAGGTTGGACACACATACCGTGACGATACCTCCTCTACCTTGCCTCTAAAAATGCGCTCAAAACGCCGACAATTTCCGCAGGAGGGTACTATGTACGGCGTTAAGCGATTGGGCGAATGGCTGCTCCAAAAGGGGAAAATCACCCCCCAGCAGCTGGAGGAAGCGTTGGCGTATCAGCGCCAAACGGGGCGAAAGCTCGGGGAAACGCTGATTGAATTGGGCTTCATCACGCACGACGACTATTACGAGGCGCAAGCGGAACAGTGGGAGTGTCCTTACGAACCGCTGCGGGATGCCACAATCCAGCAAGCGATGGCCGTTCGCCACTGGATCGGGATGGACGAGGCGACGCGCTTTATGGTCGTGCCCCTTCGCGAAGAGGGGATCATTCTCTGGGTCGCTACCGCCGACCCGAATAATGTGGAGATGATTGACCACCTGCGTCAAAGCACGGGCAAATTTATCAAGGTCGCGTTTAGCCCACCTGAACGAATCTTACAAGCCATCGCGCGCATCTATAGCCTGCATGGCGTTGAAGAACCACAAGAGGGCAACACGGTTGAGATAGAGGAGCGTGAGTCGGAAGAGATCGCCGATATTTCACACATCGATAAAGCGATTCTGCAGACGCCGGTGATACGCCTTGTTAACGGCGTGCTGTTAGAGGCGGTGGAGCGTGGCGCGAGCGACATCCATTTTGAGCCGTTAGAGACCCGCATGCAGATTCGGCTACGGATAGACGGCGTACTCTATCCTGTGCGCGAGATCCCCCTAACGCTAATGCCCGCCGTTACGGCGCGTGTGAAGTTGCTGGCGGAAATGGATATCGCCGAACGACGCCTGCCCCAAGATGGACGATTTGTGATCAAAACGGGCGACGCGAAGTTGGATGCGCGCGTCTCTTCCCTGCCTACCGTGTATGGGGAACGGGTGGTCGTGCGTATCTTGAATCGCGACAATGCCACAAAAAGCCTCTCCGAATTGGGGATGCCCGACGCGGTCGCACAGGGGATTCTGAACCTTGTTAGCAAGCCCTGGGGCATGATTCTGGTCACAGGTCCCACAGGGTCGGGTAAAAGCACCACGCTATATGCGCTTTTACAGCAAATCAAATCGGACCGCCGCAATATCCTCACTTGTGAAGATCCGGTGGAGTTTACCATTGAAGGGATTGGACAATCGCAAGTGAACGAACGGATTGGGTTGACTTTTGCGACGCAGTTGCGGGCGATGTTGCGTCAGGATCCCGATGTGGTACTGGTGGGTGAGATTCGAGACGCAGAGACGGCAGAAATCGCTTGTCGCGCAGCGATGACGGGGCACTTAGTGCTGTCCACGCTGCACACGAACGACTCTACCAGCGCGCCTGCGCGGATGACCGATATGGGCATACCGCCGTTCCTAATCAACTCGGCTTTAATTGGCGTCGTGGCGCAACGATTGGTGCGTCGGCTCTGCGAACGCTGCAAGGAGCCGATTACCATCACCGACCCGGCTGTGACCACGCTCTTTGGGGGCACGAAGTTGGAGTCCTATCGCGCGGTCGGTTGCAACGCTTGCAATAATATCGGCTACAAAGGGCGAGTCGGCTTGTACGAACTGTTTATCCTGAGCGACCCAGTGCGTCGCCTGATAGCACAACAAGCAGACAGTGAAGCCATTCGCGCCGCAACGCCCCCGGGTACCTTGTTTACTATCCAAGAAGACGCCTTACGAAAGGTACGCGAGGGGCTGACCACCATAGAAGAAGTGCTTTCACAGATACACATTCAGGGGGCAACGGCGCCTGCCGCATAGCACTAAACGACTACCGAGAGCAAGGTTCGGCGGTCCAAGCTGCCGAACCTTGCGTTAGCAATACGGAATCTTAGTACGAATGGGTTCCACCGATACTGCAAGTCGGGCGTGTTCGGACATTGCGGAGCGTATAAGTGCCGCCCGAGGGACACTGGGGCTGTCGCTGCAGGAACTGGGGTACCAGCTGTCCCCAGCCGGGAGTCGCGGTTCCTGGACGGCGATTGACAATCGCCCACTGCTCTTTGGCTGATTGGATTTGTCGCAGGTTGGCGCGGCACGCATTGGCGCGCGCGCGTTCACTCGCGTTAAAAAAGCTCGGCAAGGCAACCGCCAACAGGATGCCGATAATCATCACGACAATCAGAATCTCGATGAGCGTATACCCGCTTTTACGCCATATCCAGCGCATTTTCTTACCTCCATGCGATTGGGTGGGCGTGCTGTACCAGTTTACAAGGATATCCACACAATCCCACTCTGTACGATTTATTCCATAATACGAAATGGGAGGACTGGTAAAAAATGTAGGTTTTCGTGGGGAGTGCAATACGCGCGGGTAGTCCAAATCGCGTCGGCGGGAGCGACGCAGGCCGCTCAAGACGGGCGCGGTGGACAGTCAAAGTGTATTGCCTCCCGAAAGGGGTACGCGGGTATGACGGCGGGAAGAAAACCAAATGGCGCAAACGCCCCACAGCGGTGGGCTCGCAAGGATACGGCGGGTGATGCGGTATCTTATAAGAAGCGGTTTGAGGAGATTCAGCGTGCCACCGCATGGCTGCACACCACCGGGCTGCACATTGAGCCTGCGGAGCGTTCTGTTTTTGGCTAATGGAGCACGCGGTTCAACTTAAGAAGCCCCAGCCTCCCGCCGATTCTGAGGCGTTCTGGCGGACGGCGGCGCAGGGAGCCGAGGCGACGCCCGTGCGCTACGAGCGCGTGCATTTCGAACAGGATGACCATCCCACGCATCAGGCGCTCCGTCTACGCTGGGTGGACGTCGACGGACGGGCACGGGAAGGGTGGTATGCTATCCCGATTGGTGTGCCGACCCCGATGCCCGCGGTGCTGTATCTGCCCGGCTACGGCGTCGGCACGGCGCCCATCAACGAAAACACGATGTTTGAGAAATGTATCACTTTTTCTATCAACCTGCACGGCTACGCCGTCGAACCGAATGTGCCCTATCGCCCCGAACTCGGCTATTTCATGCGCGGAATCGAGTCGCCTCAGAGTTATATCTATCGGCGTCTCGTGCAAGATTCCATCGTGGCGATGCGTGTGCTGGCAGCGCAAGCGGAGGTCGACTCCAGCAAACTCATCGCGGCGGGGCTAAGCCAAGGTGGTGGTCTGGCAGTGATGTTGGGCGCGTGGCGTCGCCTGACGCGCTGTCAAGGGGGAGGGTGTTTGCGAATTCTGTAGAAGCAGGATTCTTCCCCGCATACGGCGAACTTTCGCGCTTGGAGGGCTATGACTATGCAATATACACATCTGGGTCGTTCAGGGTTACTGGTAAGCCGATTATGTCTTGGCACGATGAACTTCGGTCCCAACACCAGCGAAGAGGACTCGTATCGCATTATGGACCGCGCGCTGGAGCTGGGCATCAACTTTTTTGACACGGCGAATGTGTACGGCTGGGTGAAAGGCGAAGGCGTCACCGAGCAGATTATCGGGCGATGGTGGTCGCAAGGTGGAGGCAGGCGCGAGAAGGTGGTGATTGCCACCAAGGTCTACGGTGTGATGGGCGATTGGCCCAACGAATCGCGCCTGTCTGCTCTGCATATTAAGCGTGCCTGCGAAGATAGCCTGCGCCGACTCCGAACAGACTACATCGACCTGTATCAGATGCACCATGTAGACCGCGAGTGCCCTTGGGAAGAGATTTGGCAAGCGATGGAGCAGCTCTACCGCGAGGGCAAGATTCTCTATGTCGGCAGCAGTAACTTCGCGGGATGGCACATTACGCAGGCGCAGGAACTCGCAAAGCAACGCCATTTTATGGGGCTGGTCTCTGAGCAGAGCCTCTACAACCTCACCGCTCGAATGATCGAGCTGGAGGTGATCCCCGCCTGCTTACACTACGGCATAGGCATCATCCCTTGGAGTCCGCTGGCGAGTGGCTTGCTGGGCGGCATTCTGAAGGGCGTGCAGGAGGGGCGACGCGCTTCTGAAGCGGTGCAGAAACGCCTCGCTCAGTATCGCGACCGCATCGAGCAATACGAAGCGTTCTGTGAGGAGCTGGGCGAAGAGCCTGCCAATGTCGCGCTGGCGTGGCTGCTGCACCAGCCCGGTGTCACTGCGCCGATTATCGGTCCGCGCACGCTGGAGCAGTTAGAACGCAGCATGCGGGCGTTGGAGATTAAGCTGGACGAAACCGCGCTCAAGCGTCTCGACGAGATCTTCCCCGGTCCTGGCGGCCCTGCGCCAGAAGCATACGCATGGTAGGGCGTGCGTGAAGATGCCATCAGGGGCAGACCTATAGTCCCTGATGGCGTTCACTCCTTCGCAACGGCTTAATAACAGGCGACGACGAAGCAGCTTCGTTCGGCGGCGAGCGAGTGGGGGCATTCGTGCGTAAATCGGTACCTTCAGAACCCTCCAGCCGATGCCAATAATTCTCCCGTATGGCGTGGGCGAACTGGCTAACGCGGGCACTGCGCAACTCCGACCTGATGATTGCGCTGGCAATCCTCGTCGTGGTGACGATGCTCATTTTACCCCTGCCCAAGTGGATGTTGGACACTTTTATTGTGTTCAACTTCGCCGCGTCCATCATCATCGCGCTGATGGCGGTGAATATCACCAACCCGTTGCAGTTTTCGGTGTTCCCCGCGCTGTTGCTGGTGACCACGCTGTTTCGACTGGCGCTGAGCATCGTGGCAACAAAGCATATCTTAGGCACGGGCAGCGCCGGCAAGGTGATTGAGACTTTCGGGCAGTTCGTGGTGGGGGGCGACTTCGTGGTGGGCGTGGTCGCGTTCCTGATTCTGGTGGTGGTGCAGTTTGTGGTCATCACCAACGGTGCAGGGCGCGTGGCGGAGGTCGCGGCGCGCTTCACACTGGACGCGATGCCCGGCAAACAGATGGCGATCGACGCCGACCTCAACGCGGGGTTGATTACCCAAGAGGAAGCAAAACGCCGACGCCGTGCCATCGAGCTGGAAGCCGACTTCTACGGTGCGATGGACGGTGCCAGCAAGTTCGTCAAGGGCGATGCCATCGCGGCGGTACTGATTATCCTCATCAACATCATCGGCGGGTTCGCGGTGGGCTTTTTGCGCGGGCAGGGCGACGCGATGACCGTGTTGCAGACCTACACGTTGCTGACGGTGGGCGAGGGCTTGGTGGCGCAAATTCCGGCGCTGCTGATTTCCACTGCGACGGGCTTGCTGGTGACCCGCGCCTCCACCGAACAAGCGATGGGGCAGGATGTGGTGGGGCAAGTACTGCAGTATCCCCGTGTGCTGATGGCAGCCGGCGGGGCGATTGCGTTTCTCTCGCTCGTGCCTGGGTTCCCGAAAGTGCAGTTCGTGGTGGTGGGTGCGGCGCTGTTCGGATTGGGCTATCTGGCAACGCGCGTGAATCTATTACCCCCACCTCCGCAGCCCGAGCAGCCTGAAGAACCCGCCACACCCCCACCCACAGGTCCCGAAGCCGTGCTGCCCATGCTGAAAGTGGATGCGATTGAACTCGAAATCGGCTACGGGCTAATGCCCCTTGTAGACCCGAACCAAAAAGGCGACCTGCTGGAGCGCATCGCAGCAATCCGCAGACAGTTGGCGACCGACTTAGGCTTCGTGATGCCCTCCGTGCGCGTGCGCGATAATGTCCGCCTACGCCCGCTGCAGTATCAGATCAAAATCCGCGGCGAGACGGTGGCGCAGGCGGAAGCGCAACCGCGTATGCTCTTGGCGATGCCCCCCAGCTCCGACTCGCCCCCCCTCGAAGGCGTCGCCACCACCGAGCCGGTGTTCGGCATGCGTGCCTATTGGATTGAACCGCACCTGCGCGAACAGGCGCAACGGCTGGGCTACACCGTCGTGGAGCCGACGGCGGTGGTCGCCACGCACCTGACCGAAATCGTGCGTCGCCACGCCGCCGAACTGCTCGGACGCGCCGAAGTGCAGCAACTGCTGGATAACCTCAAGGAGCATAACGCCGTCGTGGTGCAAGAGGTCGTGCCCGATTTGCTCACGCTGGGCGAGGTGCAGAAAGTGCTGCAACATCTGTTGCGCGAGGGGGTGCCCATCCGCGACTTGGAGACCATCTTGGAAACGCTGGGCGACCACGCAGGCCGCACGCGTGATGTGGAAGCGCTGGGCGAGTATGCCCGCGCCGCGCTGGCGCGTACCATCACCCACCGCCTGCAGTCGCCTGATGGCAAACTGCGCCTGATGGTGTTCGAACCTGCGCTGGAAGCCTCCCTCCGCGAGCGCATCGAGCAGACCCCGCATGGCGTCGCGCTCAGCTTGGATATGGATACCAGTCGCGCCCTCCTGCAAGCGATTGGGCACCACGCGCAACAAATGACCGCGCGCGGCTACCTACCCGTGTTGGCGTGCGCAGGCAACCTCCGACTACCTGTACGAAAACTGCTCGGTGCAGAACTGCCCCAACTGCATGTCATCGCCTACCACGAAATCGCGCCCAACACGAACATCGAAATCGTGGAACAGATTAGCCGCGCGGAGGTCCTGAGCGCAGTGGCGGCGTAGGGATTCCAAATCCAGAACCTCCGCTGCCAGTATAACGACGCAAATTGTGGAAAATCAAGCCATTGCTTCTCGCGTCAGAAAAGTTTTTCTAACAGTTCTGTGGGATTCAAGTCAGAGGCTGTTTAGGAAGGTAGATAGGGTATAATCGCAATAGGAGCGTCCAACCTACCTACCAGTCTGACCCAACGCCCCAACAGGGGGCGATCATCGAACCCGTCCTCAAACGCGCCCTCTACAAACGCAAACGCAAACCTATCGGCGCACCCCGACGATACAGCCTCTACGACCTGTATCGTGCGATGCTCTATGTGCTTGTCAACGGCATCCGTTGGCGCGACCTCCCCCGCGACCTGCCCCCGTGGCAAACCGTCTATTACCACTTTCGTCGTTGGCAAGCGTTGGGAGTGTTTGAACAGGTACAGCACGCGCTGGTGGCAAGGTCGCGTCGGCGGGAGCGACGCGGACAGCCCAAGACGGTAGCGGTGGACAGTCAGAGTGTGCCGACCACGCAAAAAGGAGGGTGCGCGGGTACGACGGTGGCAAGAAAATCAAAGGGCGCAAACGGCACATAGTGGTGGACTCACTGGGGAACTTGTTAGGGGTGATGGTGTCGGGCGCCGATGTGTCGGATGCGCGTGGGGCGTATGGGGTTTTGGACGGGGTGTTGGGTCGGTATCGTTCGGTGCGGGTGGTGATAGCGGACGGAGCGTACGATCGGGAGGGTTTGTTGGAGTGGTTGTTGGGGCAGTGGGAGGTGGGTTTGGATTGTGTGGGTCGTTCTGGGGGTAGTGGTTGTTGGGGTACGGCATGCCGTACCCGTACCGCGTCGTTGGTAGTTGTTGGGGTACGGCATGCCGTACCCGTACTTGTTTGTCTCGGTGTTGGGATATGTTATGCGAAGTGGAGGCGGCTTGGATCTGGTTGTTTGGGATACAGCGTTTGATGCGTTATCTTGCAAGCAATGGTTCCTAAACAGCCTCTTATACCCCTAATATAAGGGGATCAAGACTCGGCAAACAGTGAGGGGGTAGCATTCTGCAGGCGGCGCTGGGCAATCGCTACATACTCGGGGTTGATTTCTATCCCGATAAAGTGCCGCTTGAGTGAGCGGGCTGCCAGCGCCGTTGTACCGCTTCCCAGAAACGGATCTAAGACCACCGCGCCCTCAACGGTACTCAATTGGATCAGATATTCGCACAGCGCCAGCGGTTTTGCGGTAGGATGCTGGTTGAAACGACCACGCTCTTCTACGCTGGGCTTGGGGACGAGAAAGTATTTATCCAAGACGGCTTCCACCCCCTCAACCAACAGCACATTCGCAGGGAACATATTCTGTCCGATGCGCACTTCTGTATTGAATAGACCCACCCCATGACGGAGGAAGTTCTCTAAAAAGGTGTCTTCGTAAGGTTTCTGCGCTATGATAATCGGTTCAAAGCATGATTTCACCTGAGGCGTTTTCCAGCCTGCAATGCGCTGTTTGAGCTCCGCTTTGGCAGACTCGCTGAGCTGCATTTTGTCTATGAAGTGATACAGAGTCATCGCTTTCGGCTGGTTTTGGGTGTAGAGCCACAGGAAACAGTCGCGGATATGAAATCCCGCATCTTCGATGGCTGTCGCCACGCGATGGTAGAGGCGCGGGCTGGCAAAAGAGAAGAAGAATCCGCCCGGCTTGAGCACACGGTACAGCTCACGGGAGACCTCCAAATACCATTCGTACATGCGCCGTCCCTGTGAAGGATCGAATTTCATTCCCGGTGGCAGGTGAAACACTGCCTGGCTTTGGTAGTAGCGACGCGCAGCGCGTTCGGGCGTCCATTCGTTATCCAGCTTGTCCAAGAAGTAGGGAGGGTCCGTAAGCACGAGATCGACCGATTCTGCAGGCAATTGGGGAAGTACCTCCAGTGCATCGGCACATAGGATTTGGTTTAACCAGGCTTCGATTTCACTAGGTACTTTCACGCTTTTGCGCCTCCTGTTGCAGCCAGTGTTGCAAATAGCGGTACAGCAATTCTACCTGCTGACGATCAAGATAGCCCTCACGTATAGATTTCTGAATGGGTTTCGGGTCAGCAACGCCTACTACGCGCCCGCGCTCATCGTATACCCAATAGTTTCTGTCAGCACGATTGCAAAACTGACATTGCGGAATAAGGTTTCCGCCCGTCAAGGGCTGTTTAGGATTACGATGTGCCATTTGAAGCTCTGTGCGCACGCGAGGGTATCGCAAGTTCGGTTCCCCTTCCTTGGAACCACAAGTAGCGCAGCGGAATTTATACCGCTCTTTGATTGCTTCTAAGTCGGCATCACTCACCAAACGCCTTCCCGTCACAAATGCAGGATGTGGCTCGCTTAAGGTCACCAATAGATAAGAACTTCGGTTTGGGGGGCTTATCCTTGGGAAGGTAGTTTCCGCGACGCGAAGAGACGATGTAGAAACCGCTTTGCATGCCCAAATGACGAGCAGATTGAACATCATTGATCTTTGGGTAGAAATTACGGATAAACTCAGTCAGTTCTGACTTGGATACCCAGCGAGTATTTGGGTATCCTTGTGCTAGGTAAGCTAAGGTCAGCGCGTCAACGGTGAACCGACCGCCTCGGTTGCGCAGGTTCGGTAAGCGCACACCTTGGGACCTGAGGTGTCTCTGATGCAGATCTTCCACTTGATGGTATATCTGTTCAATCTCGTCAGCGCTCATCATAAGTAGTATACCGATGCACACGGCTTCATGAGTGCTACACCCCCACTAGCTCCTCTTGGAGGTAGCGTTCGCGTTGCTCTTGCGGTAGGGTGCGCCAGATGAGGAACTGTTTGCGTAGGATGTTCAGGAAGCGGCGGTTCACACGCTTCCAGTTGGCGATGTCCCCACTGAGGCGGGTCAGTTCCAACTGAATATCGTACACGCCCACATACTCGGTGGGGAGCAGGTCGATGCGCACATGCTGGCTGACACCTAAGTCGAAGGGGGCAATCCATGCGTCGCACTCGATGCGATAGGCGACGCCATGCTCGGTTTCGTACGCGGCGGTGCGCACCTCTTGGGTAATGAACTCGCCCACGGAATGCTCTTCGTAGGCGCGGAACCACTCGGCGATGAAGCCCGATAGCCCACGCGCCTGCACGCTCGTCACCGAGAACGGCAACGGGATACGCCACAGGTCGCCCTCCGGTTCGGGCAGCTTCCAGGTACGCTCTTCGGCGGGGGTAGCGACTTCCGACGCCTTCCGCGCAGGGTAGATTGTAGAGAGCAGAACCACCGCCACGACCACCACCGTCGAGAAGACCGCCGACATCGAGGAGAAGTTGAGATAGAGCTGCGGGAACCATCCCGTAATCACTATCACCTTCGCTACGAGCTGCGCCACGAAATAGCCTGCCACCGAGCCAAGCACTGCATACACCAGCGACTCCGCGAAGAAGAGCATCGCTACATGGTTGGGGGCAAGCCCGATTGCGCTGAAGATGCCGATTTCACGCACGCGCTCGTAGACCGAGCCGAGCATCGTGTTCAGCACAATCAGCGCGGCGATGATGATTGGCAGAATCACATATTCCAGTCCTTGCCCGCTGGCGGCTTGGATGGTGCTGTAGCGCACCGTGCGGTCGCCCAGCCCTGCGTAGAGGTTCAGCCCCAAGCGCGGCATCAGTTCGCCCTTGAGAATGCGGTAGGCTTCCTCGCGCGAGGCGAACTCCAGCGCGAGCGAGTAGATGTTGCCGCCCAGAGTTAATCACCGTCTCGTAGGGCATAATCACGATGCTGTCGGGTTCGAGGTGGACATATTCGCGGAAGCCGCCCTGCCCGCCTTGACGCCCTTGCGATTGCAGTCGCTGCATCAGGATGAAGTCCACTGGGGTGAGCGGTTCGGTATCCAGGTCGGTGATTTGCTTGAACTGTGCGTTGTCCCAGATGCCGACGACGGTGTAATCCACGCCGGCGAACTGCACGCGGGCGCGTCCGACCTCTTCGGGGCGGATGCCGAGCGCATCGGCGGCGTTGCGGGGTAGGAGAATCGCCTCACGCTCGCCGGGTCGGAGCCACCTGCCTGCGATAAGGGCTTCTTGGGGTCGTGTGACCTTCGCCTCGTCAGGGGTCATGCCGACGATGGCGCGTGCGCTGTAGCGTCGGTCGGCGCGTTGGAGCGTGATGAACGCCTGCTCGCCGATTTGCGTGCCGAAAAACCATGCCCGCGGCGCCACCGCTCGCTCGCGTCCAAACTCGTCGTACATCAGCCGATATGCCGACTCGCGCAGGGGCTGCCAGTCCACCGTGCGCATCATGATGCCGTTGTAGCGCGGCTTGCCGGGCGCAGGCGCCTCGTTGAAGCGCAACACATTAACAATTGAAGTGAACGACAGCACGATGAAAGTCACCAACACCAGCGAGAGGCTGGTCAGGAAGGTGCGCAGCGGGCGTCGGCGCATGTTGGACACGCCGAGACTAAACGCCGCCGCCGCCACGCTCATCCGTCCCACATCGGCAGTGTGTGTGCCAATCACCTGTTTCTGAATGCGCTTGAGCTGCTCCTCGAACTTACCCATGATGAACACGCCCACAATCACCGAAAGCGCACCCATCGTGAACGCGATGAACACAATCACAGGGTTGCCTGTGATGTCAAAGGCGGGGTGGATGTAGCGGAACAGCAGGAACACCACCACGAAAATCAGCGAAGCGTACACCAGCTGGCTCTTGAGGTTCGGCGCGCCGAAGAGCAAGCGCTCCATAAAGTAGGCGAACGGCATCAACAGCGCAAGGTAGAAAATCACCCCGTTGACCACATCGTTGGCGGTGGCTTTCACATCGGGGTAGGCACGCGCGGAGTAGCCCCACGACATCCGCGCGTACACATCCAGTGCGGCGTAGTCGCGTTCCTGCAGCGCTTTCTGGGCTTTCTCCAGCGCGGCTTTGGCGAGCGCGTGCAACTCGTTGACGCCGGGGTTCACGATGCGGTGCTTCGCCAGCGTGCGGATACGGTAGTCGTTGAGGGTGTACATATCTTCGGCGACACGCAGGGCAGTGTAGGCGATGGACGCCCCCCCGCGCAATCAGGTCGCGCTTGGTGAGCGTCTTGGGATCGAAGGTAGGCACGGTGAATCCCTGCGCTTCACGCGGGTCGCCCCCCACAAGGTAGCCCTTGCCTTCGGGGTTATCGGGCGTGCTGTTGAGCAAGAGCAGACGGTCAGCCCCCGGTCCGACGCCCATCTTAATCTTGAGACGTGCCCCCGGCTGCGAAAAGATAATCGCCACATCCTCCACATAGCTCGAGAGCGGCACATCTTTGGGCGTGGTAATCATGCCGTACATCCGCGGCGTGGCGTTCGTGTCGCCATCGTAGAGTTCCAGCGTGGTCAGGGGTGCGAGCGTCTGGGGGTCAATCAGGTCATAAATCGCGGTCGCTACGCAGCGGAACACGATAATCGGCGTCTCCTTCTCGCCGACGGTCATCAGGATGTTAATCGGGTAGTTCTGTGCGCCTTGAATCCCTTGGTCAGGAGCGAACTCAATCGCGCCCGTGTCGGGGTTGAGTTTGTAGGCGTTGATTTCGAACTCGCGGCGGAAGTTGTAGGCGGTAATCGGTGGGATGCCGACGAAGTTGAAATACGCCTGCTCGCGCGGCACGGGACTGCTGTCATCCACAATCTGGAACATATTGCCCCGCACGCCCATCATGGTCTTCATCCAGTGGCGCACCACCACAATCGAGCCGTTCACAGGGGTGTTCGGGTAGAAACTGCGGTTCGGGTCGAACAGGTACACATTGCCATAGAGCCTGCCGAAGCCTCCCTTGCAGGCGGATGCGTAGCCATTCCGACGGCTTCTCAATCGGGAAGCGCAGCGCGAAGTCGCCCCGCTGGTTCGGGTCGTTGAACACATGGTCGAGCTGGCACGCGATTGTGCGCGTCTGCATCGCAAGGTTGGCGATGTTGCAGTTTTCGAAGGCGTCGAACGGCGTATCGACCAGCGGGCGCGAGTCTTCGATCGTAGCGAAAGTGACGCCCCATGCGCCTGCGAGGGTGGCGGCTTCGGCGTCGAAGGCGGGTTTGCCCGGGATGTAGGTTCGCCAATACCGCCCTTGCACGGCGTTGATGCCGTCCGCGAAGATTTTGTCGGGCGTGGTCGCCCAGCACGGGGGCGATGCGCTCGGCGTGTTCCCGCATCACGCGCCCGATGTCGGTGAAGTAGCGCTGGATGTCCTCGCGCATATCGTAGAACCAGCCCTTGTAGAACACGCCGACTCCAGTGGAGCGCGTCGCGAGGTCCAGCCCGACGAACAGGTAGATGTCCTGTTTGGCGTGCCGGGCGTCCTGCCGACGCGTTCGAACACATTCGGGCGGCTCCAGTCGGGCAGGCGTTTTTCGATGAACTGGCGCACGCCTTCTAACGCTTGGAAGTGCCCGCTGAGCGCGACGAACATCACGCTGCGCTTCGGGCGGATACTGCTTGAACAGGCGGGCCAGTTCCAGCAGCGCGGCGATGCCTGCGGCGTTCTCCGCGCCCGGCGCCAGGCTCGGCACGATGGAGATGGAGTCGTAGTACGCCGTGACGACGATCCACTGCTTGCTCAGTTCGGGGTCGCTGCCTGGAAAGACGCCGATGATGTTGTAGCCTTCCCGTTTGCGCCACGGCATGCGGGCTTTCACACGGGCTCGCAGGTCGGGCTGCGTTTCTGCGAGGGCGATCAGCCGCGCAGCGTGTTGGCGTGGGAGCCAGAATCGAGGCACATCCAGCGGGATGCCGATGAATTTGGCTTCCGCCTCGCCGCGTTGAGTGGTTTCTGGCTCTATAAACACAATTGCTTTCGCTCCCAAGCGCGCCGCGTTGAGCCAGTTCGTGCCGCAGTTGAAGTCCATCAGCACGATACTGCCTTCGACGGGCTTTCCGCGGAAGCGTTGGAGTTGCCCGTCGCCGACATAGATTAGGTTGCCCTGCACGCCGTCGGGGGGCAGGTGCGAAGTGCGCACTTGGTTGGGGTAGAGGGAGTATATTGGCGCCCGAAGCGGCGATGGACTCCCAACTAACTCCAAGCTCGCTCCCTCGTCTACGGGCACGGTGATGGGGAACGCCTCGCGTTGCACATTTTGCAGCCCGATGGCGCGGAACTGCTGTTCGATATAGTCGGCGGCGCGGTCGGCGCCGGGGTAGCCCGCCACACGCGAGCCTTGCGACGCCATCCAGCGCACGGTTTCGGCAAGGCGCGTTTCGGAAATCGCGCGTGTGAGCGTCCGATACCGCGCCTGAACCTTCTCCACATCTAACTTCTGCTGCCCGAACGCGAGGGCACACCACACGAACAACAGCACGAACCCAGCAACGCGAGTGGTCATCGCTGGGTGGGATTCGTCAAAAATGGCGGAGTTCCTGCAGGACGACTTCTCATGCGCACCGCTCTCATTGAGTCGCTGGTTGAAGCCTTCGGATTTCCGCTTCGATCTCGGCTAATACTTCAGGATTCGCAATTTCTTTACTATTGTTTTTTTTCACTGAAAAAATGATAAACACCTTCCCTCCTTGCTCTTCCTCAAACCGTTTATGACTTTCTTGCATCCACTGTCGCCACTTATGAGGCTCAGGAGTCTGCTCGTAGGTTGTAGGTTTTATCTGGATACCAATACTTGCTTCGCCAACACGAATGTAGAAATCCACATTATATTTTCGATCCCACTCATCTGGTGCAGGCTCCAGTCTGACCTTCAATAGCCTTTCCAGTTGACCATATACAGTTTGTTTTTCTGTGAGATAGCCGTCGAAGGTTCTTCGAAGAACGACATCGAACACATACTGAATACAGTCTTCTTCCTCTATCGAACTCACTTCCGCATGCAGTTGTTCGGAGATTTTAACATAGAGGCGTCGCCCCACTTCTATAAGGTGTTCTTCCATCGTTTCTCCGAATGGTTCACCCTCTGGCTTTACTTGGGAAAAGTAATAAGCTATCCAATCGTCAAGTGTTTTTGGAGCGCAGGCGCGAATTGCTTCCGAAAGTTTACCCACATATCGGGGGCGATTGAATTGCCAACGATTAAACGCCAGATTCAGAACCCATTCCTTACTTTGCTTATTTGGCATTGTGCACCTCCTGCTCCGCCTGTAAGAAGCGTTGAGCGTATCGGTGTTTCTGGGAGCGCGACGCCCGTGCGATGCCCATCTCAATCATCTTGCGGTTGATGAACAGGCGGTTCGTCAGATAAACATACGCAGGCAGGGGCGCGCCTTCGGATTCAGGTGGGACATCAAAGCGTAATATCACACGCTTGCCCACCACATACTGCTGCAGATACGCCCGCGCCTGCTCGCGCTGCTCAGGGGGCACTTCAATCCCCAGCAAAGCAAGCCGCAAGCCACTGTCGGCAACCAGCAGTGGCGTCGGGAGGCTGTCCTCATCGCACAGGCGCGTGATACGATAGGTCGCGTCCGGCTCGAAATTGAGTTGCTTCGGCTCCACCAGTGGGCGGGCGTCCTTGACGCTGGGCGTGTAGTCGGCAGGCAGCTCTACAGGAGAGTACGGCTCAGTACGCTGCCGAATCTGCAACGCGCCCTGAGTGAGCAAGTCAGAAGCGACTTTCTGGCGAATAATCGGTACAAAGTCGGGCTGAACCTCGTAGCCGACGGCGTTGCGCTCCAGCTCCAGAGCGACCTTGAGCGTTGTGCCACTGCCCGCAAACGGATCCAACACCGTCTCGCCCACGAACGAGAACATCCGTATCAGGCGGCGGGGCAACTCTTCGGGGAACATCGCTTCGTGCAACGCCTGCCGCTCGCCCCCAAAATGCCAGTGCCCGCTGAAGTAGGTCTTCCACTCGTCGCGCGTGAGGACGGAGGCTTCACGAGCCGACTCCGACACAGGCAAGGACTTGCCAGGTTTACGAAACAGCAAGATGTACTCGTAGTCCAGCTCCACGATGCCGTTTGGCGGATACGGAAACGACCCCATGACCACAGCCCCACCCGAAGGGCGCATCGTTGTTTTCTTCTGCCAGATAATCGCCCCAAGGTAGTCGAAGCCAATCTGCTCGCACTGAGCGATGATTTCGGCATGGAGTGGAATAACCTTGTATTGCCCGTAGATAACCGCCCGCGCAAACTGGTCGCCGATGTTGATGCAGAGCCGTCTGCCCGCTTGCAACACGCGCCAGCATTCCCGCCATACGCGCGCTAAGTCGTACAGGTATTCGTGGAGCGACTGCCCGTAGCCGATTTGGTTCGAGGCTCCGTAGTCCTTGAGGTGCCAATACGGGGGCGAGGTGACAATCAGCGCGATACTTTCGTCGCGGAGCTCGCCCATCGAGCGACTGTCGGCGATGTAGAGCGTCGCCTGTGCCATCGGGGAAAATATACCCCAATACGCATCTTAGGCGTCTCCAGTGAGGCGCGACGACACCTACCCTACATAGCAGGAACCGCTCCCTAAGCGTCTAAACAATTAGAAGGTGATCACCGTGCGACGGGTAGGAATCCTCTGGGTGAGTTGGCTCCTCTGGCAGCTAGCCGCTGGCAATGATGCACATTTGCAGCAATTGGTCTCTGTTCAAAAGCCTGCTCAAACGGTCAGCGCGTTGTTTCAAGAGCTCACGCGCCAAACAGGGGTACCCCTCTTTCCCGCCCCGCCGTTGGATAAGGAGCTGCTCATCGTGAAGGCGCAGCAGATATCGCTTCGCTTGCTAATGGATGCCTCGTGGAGCGAGCTGCCAGCGGAGGTGCGCAGGCAGTTGATGCGCTTGATGCCCAGGTCGCCGTCCGATCTATAGCGCGGCTTCGCCACGCTCGCCTGTGCGGATGCGGATGACCTCTTCCACCTCACTGATGAAGATCTTTCCGTCGCCGATTTCGCCTGTTTGCGCCGCTTCGATGATCACGCTCACTATCTCGTCCACGCGCTCGTCGGGCGCGACGATTTCCAACTTAATCTTGGGCAGGAGGTTTGTGGTGTAGGTACTGCCGCGATATTTTTCGGTGTGTCCTTGTTGACGCCCGAATCCGCGCACATCGGTAATCGTCATTCCGTAGACGCCGATGTCGTTCAGTGCCTCTTTGACCGCCTCGAATCGGATGGGTCGGATGATTGCCTCGATGCGTTTCATCGCTTGGACGCTTTCAGTTTACCCAACATAAAATCGCGTAGCAGTGGGGGCACATCCGTACCGATTAGGTCTATGCTGGCGTCCCACAAGACTTCCCACATGGTCGGCAGGTCGGCAGTTGCCCAAAAGCGCAGTTGATAGTCCTTGGCGTGGGCTTGTTGTACTATCTGGCGCAGTTTCGCGTGTTCGTCTTCGGGGAACGCGCCGCGCCCGTTCCAGCGGAACAGACGCGCCCAGTTATCGCTCACCCACGGCATGAGGGTAGGCGGCGCGTCGCCGCTTAGGTCGCTGAGCCTGCCGTCGTAGCCGAGGAAGCGCACCCGCTCGCGCTGCAACTGCTCCAGCGGGATACGATTGCCTGACAGCACTGCCCGGACAGCGCGTTCCACCTTACGACTGCCCTCATAGCGTGTCACAAGGTCGTCGTACCGTTCCAGCGTTTTGTGGAGCGCGTTATAGGTGGCTTGTGCCTCGCTTTTGACATCGATAAGTAGATAGAAGTAGGGCGCGTTGGGGTACACCGTGCCGCCAAACTGCTTTACACGCGCTCGCAACGGTTCCAGGTAGAGCGATTCCAAAGTGCGTTCCGGGCGCAACTCGCGTGGCTCGTGTCCGACCAGCAGTTTGCCGTCTATTAGAAAGATGTCTGCCTCCACGCTGCAGAACCCACACTCCAGCGCGTCCTGCAGGGGGCGCTGGCGCCAGTAGTCGTTATGTGAGTGCGCGCGGGGCAGTGGGATGGGCATCATAGAGATCGCGTGTTGGATTACTGAGGTGGCTTTGGGGGCGAGGCAGGCGCCGCGCGCAAGATATGCACGCGCACCTTGCGCCGACCGAAGTGGAGCGCCTGTTGGCGAGTGGCGAAGCACAGGTCGATTTTGTGTCCGCGGATGGCGCGCCCGGTGTCGGCGGCGATTGCCATGCCGTAGCCCTCGATATACAGCACCGTGCCGAGCGGAATGACGCGCGGATCCACGGCTACTAAGCCATAGCCTGCGGGCAGCCCACTGGCGGTGTAGCCCGAGCCTGTGCCGCCGCCGCTTCGATGGGGCGTATAGGCGGTGGCGTGCATCTCCACTACTTTTGTCGTGCGGAAAGATGCGCCTCTGCCCACGGCGCCACGCGAGGCGATATTCCCGTGCACGCCGATTTCGTAAATGCGTGGTTGCGGTGGCTCCAGCGTCTGCTCCTCTATCTTCACACGCCGAACCGCTTTCCCGTTGCGATAGTACACCCGATAGATGACGAGTTTCTCGCCCGGTTTGCCCTCGGCTTTCAGCACCTTATGGCGCGGGGGTAAGCGCCGATTCACTTCGAACAAGGTCGGCGGCGGCGTGAGTTCGCGCCGCTCCTCAATCTTAACCGTCTCTTTTTGATCGTTGCGAGGCTTATCCGCACAACCGAGCGCCCAGAGCGCCACGATACCCAAGCTCACCAACAGCCATCGCCACGATCCACCCCTGTTAGCGTTCCTTCGCTGTTGCATAGTTGACCTCCCTTTGCGAAACCGCTACAGGCTCCGCGAAGTGTCGCCCAGGTTTGGACGGGCGTAGTATACCCGATGTCCACAAAAAAGTGAAAAACGCCCTCTATCCTTGTCCGCTTTTGGAGCGATTTCGAGTCTTTAATGGCAGATGATACAACATACTGCTGGCATCGAAGATACCAAGGTGCAGGAGGTAAATCATGGCACACACAAAACGATTCGGGCTTTCGACGGTTGCGTTGACCGTGGCACTCTGGAGCAGTGCGTTGGCTAACAATACCCTGTTTAGTAATGATGCAATCGCATCTCAGGGTTTGGTCAGTAGTCTAACTTTGGACAGCGTCGCACCGGGACAGAATGTTAATATTAGTGTGTCAGGTAACCCGCAAGCCACGACAGCAGGGCAGTTCAACCTGACGACCAGCATCAGCAACATTACGGAAGCGTTCTGTGTTGACTTGCAGAACTTCATCTTCCTCAACTCGCCGTACATCAACAAGTACGAGCTCTATACCGCCCGAGGGCGTGTGGGGGCGTTGTTGAACCTGAAAGCGAGTTTCTTCGCTTCAGCCTCCGGCGCGACGGACCTCAACGATAGGGCTGCTGCCTTCCAGATCGCGCTGTGGGAAATTGCCTACGACCACGCAGCAGGCAATTCCGATGACCTGAACGCGGGAATCTTTCAGTACAACCAGAACGCCACAATTGTAAACTATGCGAATGGTCTACTGAGCGCCACTTCGGGTCAAAGCGCTCCGTACTTTTACTTACGTGGGAATTATGGCGATGACCCCGCACAGGACTTGGTAACGCTGGTACCCGAGCCTACCTCCCTGATGGCGTTAGCAGTGGGTGCTGTGGGTCTCTTTGTTCGCCGACGGCGCACCTAACGAATAGACGCCGTATAGGACGCGACAGCCCTCACCCGAAAACGGGTGGGGGCTGTTGGCGTTGGTGGACTCAAAATTGGTACTGCACGGCGCCGATTGCTCGGTGACGGGTGGTCGTTTCTGCCCACTCGTAGCCGAGCGTGAGTCGTACCCCTTGCATTGGGAAGTAGTGATAAAACAGTCCCAGTGTGCGCAGGCTATCGCCTTGTCGGGTGGTATCGGGGTCAAAGTCTTCCCAACGCAGCACTATTTGCTGGTCAGGACGCGCTTGGTAGATTGCATACACGGTGATTGCTCGGTAGTCGGATGGGGCGAGAAACTGGGGGGCGCTCACGCCGCCTGTGGGGTTTCTGTCGCGCCCTTCGAGATAGGTTCCGCGCAGCGTGAGATGGGGACGGCGCAGGCGGAGTTC
Source organism: Fimbriimonadales bacterium (assembly GCA_026003075.1). Lineage (GTDB taxonomy): Bacteria > Armatimonadota > Fimbriimonadia > Fimbriimonadales > GBS-DC > GBS-DC. The sequence goes on from BPGO01000006.1 coordinate 39,488, forward strand.
CTGATCGATGTACCAGGTGCGACGGGCGGCACTGGGCACGAGGAGCGGATTATTTTGAGGGTCGCGTGTCTGGAATCCGGGTCGCTCGCCCCACAGCCCGCCGATATTCGCTTGATAGTTGCCCGTCTCATAGCGTAGGTTCAGGGACGCCATCCCATGTGCGCGTGCGCCGCGCGTGGTCGCTTGGGGGTCATTATTAGTAAGGCTGTTCCACAAGCCCACCTGTAGCATCGTTGAGGGTGCGACGGCATAATCCAGCGCGATCCCGCGCCCGCGTGCCCCCGCAAAATAGGTATTGACCAAGTTGGTACGCTCCAACGCCTCAATGCGTGTGCTGGAAGTTCGTACATCGTAGAAGAGCGGCAACAACAGTTGCCCCACCCAGAGCGTGAGCGATTCCGAAGCCTGCCATCTACCGTAAGCGTCCAGAAGTTGCGCCTCACGCGCGCTCGCGCCCCCGGCGAACTCCACCGAGATACGCCCCTGTAAATTCCGGGGATGGCGAACCTCGGCGGCGATTCGAGCCAAACGCACATCAAACCCATCCGTGCCTGACGCATTTGCGCGATCGCTCCACTGGACACGCAGAACCCCTGAAAGGCTTACCTCAGGTGATTTGGAACTCTGCGCCTGCACACCTGCGATGAGCAAACTGCCTATGCCTATTAGAATCAACCATCGTCTGCATCCATGCATGGTTAAACTCCTCCTTAATTGGTTTCTTGATGGGTTGCGTTTACCCTGCCCGAGGTTAGGTGACGGTTTAGCGAGGTGTATCAACAGATTGCGGCACGACTAAGCGTTGCAGATTCTTCAGGTCGATTCACCATGTATGCCGAGAAACAGCTGAAAGAACTCCCGCTGCGTACCCTCGTCCTCAAGAATCGCTTCAAAGGTGAACCAGCGTGTTGGAGGCTGTTTAGGAAGGTAGATAGAGTATAAGCGCAATAGGAGCGTCCAACCTACCTACCAGTCTGACCCAACGCCCCAACAGTGGGCGATCATCGAACCCGTCCTCAAACGCGCCCTCTACAAACGCAAACGCAAACCCATCGGCGCACCCCGACGATACAGCCTCTACGACCTGTACCGAGCCATGCTCTATGTTCTCATCAGCGGCATCCGTTGGCGCGACCTCCCCCGCGACCTGCCCCCGTGGCAAACCGTCTATTACCACTTCCGTCGCTGGCAAGCGTTGGGAGTGTTTGAACAAGTACAACACGCGCAAGCGCGTCGGCGGGAGCGACGCGGGCAGCCCAAAACGGTGGCGGTGGACAGTCAGAGTGTGCCGACCACCCAAAAAGGGGGGTGCGCGGGTACGACGGTGGCAAGAAAATCAATGGGCGCAAACGGCATATAGTGGTAGACTCGCAGGGGAACCTGTTCGGGGTGGTGGTGTCGGGCGCCGATGTGTCGGATGCGCGTGGGGCGTATGGGGTTTTGGACGGGGTGTTGGGTCGGTATCGTTCGGTGCAGGTGGTGATAGCGGGCGGAGCGTACGATCGGGAGGGTTTATTGGAATGGTTGTTGGGGAAGTGGGAGGTGGGTTTGGATTGTGTGAGTTGTTTGGGGTGTGGTGGTTGTTGGGGTACGGCGTGCCGTACCCGTACCGCGTCGTTGGTTGTTGTTGGGGTACGGCATGCCGTACCCGTACTTGTTTGTCTCGGTGTTGGGATGTGTTGTGTGAGGTGGAGGCGGCTTGGGTCTGGCTGTCAGGGATACGGCGGTTGATGCGGTATCTTGCAAGCAATGGTTCCTAAACAGTCTCTCAGTCGGTCTTGATTGCATCGCGAAGTACGCTATGGGATTGAATCGAGCTCGCTCTCCAGGTAAAATTGTTCTGTCTATGAAAACCATCGTTATCGTCGGTGCGGGGATGGGGGGGTTAGCCACCGCTGCCCGACTGGCAACAGCAGGGTACGACGTTGCTGTGTTCGAAGCGCGCTCGCAGGTCGGAGGGCGCATCGGGGAACTGCGACGCGACGGCTATCGGTTCGACATGGGGCCCACCCTCCTGATGATGCTCGAACCCCTCGAGCGGTTGTTCAAAGACCTCCATCGACGCGTAGAAGATTACTTAGAGCTGGTACTGATTGACCCCTCGTATCGCGTCTATTTCGGCGACGGCACGGTGTTCGATTCCAGTCCGAATATCGCGCGGATGGTGCGCGAGATCGCCCGCAAGATAAGCCCCGACGAGGCGCCCGGCTACTTGCGCTTGATGGGCGACTTGAGCGCGATGTATCATGCTGTAGTGCCTGCCTTCGTGCGTAAGCAGTATCACGGCTTGGGCGACCTATTCACCCCCTACCAGATCGGGCTGCTGCTGCGCCATCGGTTGCTCGGCAACTTGTGGAAGCGTGTGGGACGCTATGTGCGCGACCCGCGCCTGCGGATGCTATTCTCGTTCCAAACGATGTATTTGGGGTTGTCGCCGAAAGATGCGCTGTGGGTGTATGGTGTGCTGACCTATATGGAGTCGGGCGAGGGGGTGTGGTATCCGCGTGGGGGGATGCATCGCCTGCCCGAAGCGATTGCCCAGATTGCCCAAGAAGAGGGCGCACGCATCTACCTCAATCATCGCGTGGCGGAAGTGCTGATTGAAGACGGGCGCGCGGTGGGTGTGCGCCTGGAATCGGGCGAGGTGCTGAAAGCCGACGAGGTGGTCATCAACACCGATGCACCGACCGCGTATCGCGAACTGCTGCCGCCTACGCCCTACGCTCAACGCGCCTTCAAAAACTCCTGCAGCGCGTTGATGTTTTATATTGGCTACACGGAACCCCTGCCCCACCAACTCCATCATAATGTCTACTTCAGTCGCGATTTCGAGGCGAACCTGCGCGAACTGTTTGAGCAGAACCGCGTGCCCAGCGACCCCTCGTTTTACACATGCCTTTCTAACCGCACCGATCCTGACGATGCGCCGCCAGGCTGTGAGAACCTGTATGTGTTGGTTCCTGTGCCCAACCTTACAGGTGAGGATGCACGCGAGGCTGCTCCCCGCGTGTTGGAAACTGTTCTGCAGCGTGTGGGGCTTCAGCGCGAGAAGATACAGTTCGTCGAGACACTCACCCCGCACGAGTGGCAAGCGATGGGCTTATGGCAGGGCGCCGCGTTCGGGATTGCGCATACCTTTTTCCAGTCCACGGCATTTCGCCCGTCGGTGCAAACGCCGTTCCGGGACTGCTACCTGGTGGGGGCAAGCACGCAACCGGGCAACGGGATCCCGATGACGCTCATCTCGGCGGAGTTGGTTGCCGAGCGCATCCTGAAAAAGGGGCGCGGGAAGGGGTGAGTGATTGGTAGACAAGACAGGTGCACACTCGGTAGCTTGTAACCACGCGAGATCTCTACAGAAGGCGCTGCCCCCATCCCCAGCAGGAAGGTGAGAGCCCGAAGGTGTAAGAATCAGCATTTCGGGAGCCGCACTGCCTTGCCCAACCATTTTGAGGCGCGAGTGGCGCAGGATTGAAGTGAATGCGCTTCCCATCGGTTGGATTCTAATATACGACGATAGCTTTCTCAACACGGTAAGCAGCCATGGAACCTGGGTATCGTCATGGACAATCCCTCCACGATGCGTGGATGGCGCGCCAAGTTGCAGAAGCGATGGGCGAACCACGCGACTCTGCCGTTGAGCGAGGCGGATAGACGCCGATGTCGTTCAGTGCCTCTTTGACCGCCTCGAATCGGATGGGTCGGATGATTGCCTCGATGCGTTTCATCGCTTGGACGCTTTCAGTTTACCCAACATAAAATCGCGTAGCAGTGGGGGCACATCCGTACCGATTAGGTCTATGCTGGCGTCCCACAAGACTTCCCACATGGTCGGCAGGTCGGCAGTTGCCCAAAAGCGCAGTTGATAGTCCTTGGCGTGGGCTTGTTGTACTATCTGGCGCAGTTTCGCGTGTTCGTCTTCGGGGAACGCGCCGCGCCCGTTCCAGCGGAACAGACGCGCCCAGTTATCGCTCACCCACGGCATGAGGGTAGGCGGCGCGTCGCCGCTTAGGTCGCTGAGCCTGCCGTCGTAGCCGAGGAAGCGCACCCGCTCGCGCTGCAACTGCTCCAGCGGGATACGATTGCCTGACAGCACTGCCCGGACAGCGCGTTCCACCTTACGACTGCCCTCATAGCGTGTCACAAGGTCGTCGTACCGTTCCAGCGTTTTGTGGAGCGCGTTATAGGTGGCTTGTGCCTCGCTTTTGACATCGATAAGTAGATAGAAGTAGGGCGCGTTGGGGTACACCGTGCCGCCAAACTGCTTTACACGCGCTCGCAACGGTTCCAGGTAGAGCGATTCCAAAGTGCGTTCCGGGCGCAACTCGCGTGGCTCGTGTCCGACCAGCAGTTTGCCGTCTATTAGAAAGATGTCTGCCTCCACGCTGCAGAACCCACACTCCAGCGCGTCCTGCAGGGGGCGCTGGCGCCAGTAGTCGTTATGTGAGTGCGCGCGGGGCAGTGGGATGGGCATCATAGAGATCGCGTGTTGGATTACTGAGGTGGCTTTGGGGGCGAGGCAGGCGCCGCGCGCAAGATATGCACGCGCACCTTGCGCCGACCGAAGTGGAGCGCCTGTTGGCGAGTGGCGAAGCACAGGTCGATTTTGTGTCCGCGGATGGCGCGCCCGGTGTCGGCGGCGATTGCCATGCCGTAGCCCTCGATATACAGCACCGTGCCGAGCGGAATGACGCGCGGATCCACGGCTACTAAGCCATAGCCTGCGGGCAGCCCACTGGCGGTGTAGCCCGAGCCTGTGCCGCCGCCGCTTCGATGGGGCGTATAGGCGGTGGCGTGCATCTCCACTACTTTTGTCGTGCGGAAAGATGCGCCTCTGCCCACGGCGCCACGCGAGGCGATATTCCCGTGCACGCCGATTTCGTAAATGCGTGGTTGCGGTGGCTCCAGCGTCTGCTCCTCTATCTTCACACGCCGAACCGCTTTCCCGTTGCGATAGTACACCCGATAGATGACGAGTTTCTCGCCCGGTTTGCCCTCGGCTTTCAGCACCTTATGGCGCGGGGGTAAGCGCCGATTCACTTCGAACAAGGTCGGCGGCGGCGTGAGTTCGCGCCGCTCCTCAATCTTAACCGTCTCTTTTTGATCGTTGCGAGGCTTATCCGCACAACCGAGCGCCCAGAGCGCCACGATACCCAAGCTCACCAACAGCCATCGCCACGATCCACCCCTGTTAGCGTTCCTTCGCTGTTGCATAGTTGACCTCCCTTTGCGAAACCGCTACAGGCTCCGCGAAGTGTCGCCCAGGTTTGGACGGGCGTAGTATACCCGATGTCCACAAAAAAGTGAAAAACGCCCTCTATCCTTGTCCGCTTTTGGAGCGATTTCGAGTCTTTAATGGCAGATGATACAACATACTGCTGGCATCGAAGATACCAAGGTGCAGGAGGTAAATCATGGCACACACAAAACGATTCGGGCTTTCGACGGTTGCGTTGACCGTGGCACTCTGGAGCAGTGCGTTGGCTAACAATACCCTGTTTAGTAATGATGCAATCGCATCTCAGGGTTTGGTCAGTAGTCTAACTTTGGACAGCGTCGCACCGGGACAGAATGTTAATATTAGTGTGTCAGGTAACCCGCAAGCCACGACAGCAGGGCAGTTCAACCTGACGACCAGCATCAGCAACATTACGGAAGCGTTCTGTGTTGACTTGCAGAACTTCATCTTCCTCAACTCGCCGTACATCAACAAGTACGAGCTCTATACCGCCCGAGGGCGTGTGGGGGCGTTGTTGAACCTGAAAGCGAGTTTCTTCGCTTCAGCCTCCGGCGCGACGGACCTCAACGATAGGGCTGCTGCCTTCCAGATCGCGCTGTGGGAAATTGCCTACGACCACGCAGCAGGCAATTCCGATGACCTGAACGCGGGAATCTTTCAGTACAACCAGAACGCCACAATTGTAAACTATGCGAATGGTCTACTGAGCGCCACTTCGGGTCAAAGCGCTCCGTACTTTTACTTACGTGGGAATTATGGCGATGACCCCGCACAGGACTTGGTAACGCTGGTACCCGAGCCTACCTCCCTGATGGCGTTAGCAGTGGGTGCTGTGGGTCTCTTTGTTCGCCGACGGCGCACCTAACGAATAGACGCCGTATAGGACGCGACAGCCCTCACCCGAAAACGGGTGGGGGCTGTTGGCGTTGGTGGACTCAAAATTGGTACTGCACGGCGCCGATTGCTCGGTGACGGGTGGTCGTTTCTGCCCACTCGTAGCCGAGCGTGAGTCGTACCCCTTGCATTGGGAAGTAGTGATAAAACAGTCCCAGTGTGCGCAGGCTATCGCCTTGTCGGGTGGTATCGGGGTCAAAGTCTTCCCAACGCAGCACTATTTGCTGGTCAGGACGCGCTTGGTAGATTGCATACACGGTGATTGCTCGGTAGTCGGATGGGGCGAGAAACTGGGGGGCGCTCACGCCGCCTGTGGGGTTTCTGTCGCGCCCTTCGAGATAGGTTCCGCGCAGCGTGAGATGGGGACGGCGCAGGCGGAGTTCCTGATCGATGTACCAGGTGCGACGGGCGGCACTGGGCACGAGGAGCGGATTATTTTGAGGGTCGCGTGTCTGGAATCCGGGTCGCTCGCCCCACAGCCCGCCGATATTCGCTTGATAGTTGCCCGTCTCATAGCGTAGGTTCAGGGACGCCATCCCATGTGCGCGTGCGCCGCGCGTGGTCGCTTGGGGGTCATTATTAGTAAGGCTGTTCCACAAGCCCACCTGTAGCATCGTTGAGGGTGCGACGGCATAATCCAGCGCGATCCCGCGCCCGCGTGCCCCCGCAAAATAGGTATTGACCAAGTTGGTACGCTCCAACGCCTCAATGCGTGTGCTGGAAGTTCGTACATCGTAGAAGAGCGGCAACAACAGTTGCCCCACCCAGAGCGTGAGCGATTCCGAAGCCTGCCATCTACCGTAAGCGTCCAGAAGTTGCGCCTCACGCGCGCTCGCGCCCCCGGCGAACTCCACCGAGATACGCCCCTGTAAATTCCGGGGATGGCGAACCTCGGCGGCGATTCGAGCCAAACGCACATCAAACCCATCCGTGCCTGACGCATTTGCGCGATCGCTCCACTGGACACGCAGAACCCCTGAAAGGCTTACCTCAGGTGATTTGGAACTCTGCGCCTGCACACCTGCGATGAGCAAACTGCCTATGCCTATTAGAATCAACCATCGTCTGCATCCATGCATGGTTAAACTCCTCCTTAATTGGTTTCTTGATGGGTTGCGTTTACCCTGCCCGAGGTTAGGTGACGGTTTAGCGAGGTGTATCAACAGATTGCGGCACGACTAAGCGTTGCAGATTCTTCAGGTCGATTCACCATGTATGCCGAGAAACAGCTGAAAGAACTCCCGCTGCGTACCCTCGTCCTCAAGAATCGCTTCAAAGGTGAACCAGCGTGTTGGAGGCTGTTTAGGAAGGTAGATAGAGTATAAGCGCAATAGGAGCGTCCAACCTACCTACCAGTCTGACCCAACGCCCCAACAGTGGGCGATCATCGAACCCGTCCTCAAACGCGCCCTCTACAAACGCAAACGCAAACCCATCGGCGCACCCCGACGATACAGCCTCTACGACCTGTACCGAGCCATGCTCTATGTTCTCATCAGCGGCATCCGTTGGCGCGACCTCCCCCGCGACCTGCCCCCGTGGCAAACCGTCTATTACCACTTCCGTCGCTGGCAAGCGTTGGGAGTGTTTGAACAAGTACAACACGCGCAAGCGCGTCGGCGGGAGCGACGCGGGCAGCCCAAAACGGTGGCGGTGGACAGTCAGAGTGTGCCGACCACCCAAAAAGGGGGGTGCGCGGGTACGACGGTGGCAAGAAAATCAATGGGCGCAAACGGCATATAGTGGTAGACTCGCAGGGGAACCTGTTCGGGGTGGTGGTGTCGGGCGCCGATGTGTCGGATGCGCGTGGGGCGTATGGGGTTTTGGACGGGGTGTTGGGTCGGTATCGTTCGGTGCAGGTGGTGATAGCGGGCGGAGCGTACGATCGGGAGGGTTTATTGGAATGGTTGTTGGGGAAGTGGGAGGTGGGTTTGGATTGTGTGAGTTGTTTGGGGTGTGGTGGTTGTTGGGGTACGGCGTGCCGTACCCGTACCGCGTCGTTGGTTGTTGTTGGGGTACGGCATGCCGTACCCGTACTTGTTTGTCTCGGTGTTGGGATGTGTTGTGTGAGGTGGAGGCGGCTTGGGTCTGGCTGTCAGGGATACGGCGGTTGATGCGGTATCTTGCAAGCAATGGTTCCTAAACAGTCTCTCAGTCGGTCTTGATTGCATCGCGAAGTACGCTATGGGATTGAATCGAGCTCGCTCTCCAGGTAAAATTGTTCTGTCTATGAAAACCATCGTTATCGTCGGTGCGGGGATGGGGGGGTTAGCCACCGCTGCCCGACTGGCAACAGCAGGGTACGACGTTGCTGTGTTCGAAGCGCGCTCGCAGGTCGGAGGGCGCATCGGGGAACTGCGACGCGACGGCTATCGGTTCGACATGGGGCCCACCCTCCTGATGATGCTCGAACCCCTCGAGCGGTTGTTCAAAGACCTCCATCGACGCGTAGAAGATTACTTAGAGCTGGTACTGATTGACCCCTCGTATCGCGTCTATTTCGGCGACGGCACGGTGTTCGATTCCAGTCCGAATATCGCGCGGATGGTGCGCGAGATCGCCCGCAAGATAAGCCCCGACGAGGCGCCCGGCTACTTGCGCTTGATGGGCGACTTGAGCGCGATGTATCATGCTGTAGTGCCTGCCTTCGTGCGTAAGCAGTATCACGGCTTGGGCGACCTATTCACCCCCTACCAGATCGGGCTGCTGCTGCGCCATCGGTTGCTCGGCAACTTGTGGAAGCGTGTGGGACGCTATGTGCGCGACCCGCGCCTGCGGATGCTTTTCTCGTTCCAAACGATGTATTTGGGGTTGTCGCCGAAAGATGCGCTGTGGGTGTATGGTGTGCTGACCTATATGGAGTCGGGCGAGGGGGTGTGGTATCCGCGTGGGGGGATGCATCGCCTGCCCGAAGCGATTGCCCAGATTGCCCAAGAAGAGGGCGCACGCATCTACCTCAATCATCGCGTGGCGGAAGTGCTGATTGAAGACGGGCGCGCGGTGGGTGTGCGCCTGGAATCGGGCGAGGTGCTGAAAGCCGACGAGGTGGTCATCAACACCGATGCACCGACCGCGTATCGCGAACTGCTGCCGCCTACGCCCTACGCTCAACGCGCCTTCAAAAACTCCTGCAGCGCGTTGATGTTTTATATTGGCTACACGGAACCCCTGCCCCACCAACTCCATCATAATGTCTACTTCAGTCGCGATTTCGAGGCGAACCTGCGCGAACTGTTTGAGCAGAACCGCGTGCCCAGCGACCCCTCGTTTTACACATGCCTTTCTAACCGCACCGATCCTGACGATGCGCCGCCAGGCTGTGAGAACCTGTATGTGTTGGTTCCTGTGCCCAACCTTACAGGTGAGGATGCACGCGAGGCTGCTCCCCGCGTGTTGGAAACTGTTCTGCAGCGTGTGGGGCTTCAGCGCGAGAAGATACAGTTCGTCGAGACACTCACCCCGCACGAGTGGCAAGCGATGGGCTTATGGCAGGGCGCCGCGTTCGGGATTGCGCATACCTTTTTCCAGTCCACGGCATTTCGCCCGTCGGTGCAAACGCCGTTCCGGGACTGCTACCTGGTGGGGGCAAGCACGCAACCGGGCAACGGGATCCCGATGACGCTCATCTCGGCGGAGTTGGTTGCCGAGCGCATCCTGAAAAAGGGGCGCGGGAAGGGGTGAGTGATTGGTAGACAAGACAGGTGCACACTCGGTAGCTTGTAACCACGCGAGATCTCTACAGAAGGCGCTGCCCCCATCCCCAGCAGGAAGGTGAGAGCCCGAAGGTGTAAGAATCAGCATTTCGGGAGCCGCACTGCCTTGCCCAACCATTTTGAGGCGCGAGTGGCGCAGGATTGAAGTGAATGCGCTTCCCATCGGTTGGATTCTAATATACGACGATAGCTTTCTCAACACGGTAAGCAGCCATGGAACCTGGGTATCGTCATGGACAATCCCTCCACGATGCGTGGATGGCGCGCCAAGTTGCAGAAGCGATGGGCGAACCACGCGACTCTGCCGTTGAGCGAGGCGGAGCGGCGGTTCTTACGCGCCGTCGCCGAGACTCTACAGCGCACCCTCAACGCGGAATCTGTGATTCTGTTTGGCTCGGCGGCGCGCAGCGAAGCCACGCCAAAAAGCGACATCGATTTGCTAATTATTGCGTCGGTATCAGTCGACTTCTATCAGCAGATGGCAGCGGCGCGACGCGCTCTACGCCTGGAGCCGTGGCTGAGCGTGGCGCGACACGATTGGAATCGGATACACCGCAACCTCAGCGAGGAAGATTACTCCGCCGCCGGATTTTTCTTACAGCAAAGCCTCGAAAAGTACCTCAAGGCATTCTACCCAACAGGGTTGGCAGCTGCGCAAGATTGACGACCTTGAAGCACTTTTGGATGAAGCGGTCACATTCCTACCTGCCCTTGCGCACTACGACGATCTGTGCGAGCGCGTATTGGGCGACTACTTCGCCGTGCGCGTGGCATCCTCACGATACGAGTACCGACCAGCTTACCACAACCACTTCCGTTGCTGGCAAGCTTTGGGCAAGCATTGGCGCATCGCGAGAAACACCGAACCGCCGCCTACCATCGATTCACGGTATTCTGCAAAGTCGGGCACAAGCAGCAGAATCAGACGCAGGCCCGCGACCTACCTCTCGGAAACCGCAGTGGACTTTTAACCACCATTCCCCTCCCGAATCAGAAGACACCCCATCAGGTATCATACGCCGCAGCGATGAGCCAGCTCCCTCTGAACCAAATCCTGATTGGCGATTGCATTGAGGTGATGCAGCAACTGCCCGACGAAACGGTGGACTGCATCTTCGCCGACCCACCCTACAACCTGCAACTGCGTCAAGAACTCTATCGCCCCAACCACACCAAAGTCGACGCCGTCGACGAAGCTTGGGATCAATTTGAGAGCTTCGACGCCTACGACCGCTTCACGACTCAGTGGCTCACCGAAGCGCGTCGCCTGCTCAAACCAACGGGCACGCTGTGGGTCATCGGCACCTATCACAACATCTTCCGAATCGGCAAAATAATGCAAGATTTGGGCTTTTGGATTTTGAACGATATTATCTGGATCAAGACCAACCCAATGCCCAACTTTCGGGGTGTGCGGTTCACAAACGCGCACGAAACCCTCATCTGGGCACAGAAAGAGCAAGGCAAACCGTACACTTTCAACTACCACGCGATGAAAGCGCTGAACGACGACCTACAAATGCGCAGCGACTGGTACTTTCCCCTCTGTACGGGGCGGGAGCGTTTGAAGGTGAACGGGGAAAAGGCACACGCGACGCAGAAGCCGGAGGCGTTGCTGTATCGGGTGATTGTAGCCAGCACAAACCCCGGCGATGTGATTTTAGACCCGTTTTTCGGCACGGGCACAACCGGCGCGGTCGCGAAACGGCTGGGGCGACACTGGATCGGGATTGAACGCGATGCGCACTATGCGGCGATGGCGCACCAGCGAATCGAGGCGATTACGACAGTACCCAAGCACGCTCTGGGCGCCTCACGCTCCCGTGCGCGTCGGTCTATCCCGTTCGGGGCGTTGGTGGAGTGTGGGTACCTTGCGCCAGGAACCTCCCTCTATTTTCGCGCAACCCCGACGCAGGTTGCTTATGTGCTGGCGAACGGGCATATCCGCTATCAGGACGGTACCGAAGGGTCGATTCACGCCGTTGCACGGCACCTGATGGGTGCGCCGTGCAACGGGTGGGAGGTGTGGTACTATAGAGACGCTGAAACGGGCATGCTCCTGCCGATTAACACGCTGCGAAAACGCGTGCTTAGTGCCCAGACACACGCCACGCCGCACCCTGCCGAGTGAGTTTATACTCGGAGCCGACCAGCAACTGGCGCAGAGCCTCTTCCAGGCTCGCCTCCTGGGCATCCAGCACGACAAGCGGCTCCTCACCGTTCGGAACCCACTCGATCGGCGTCTGGTACACACTGGCGAGCTGGCGCAGGGCGTCGCTAAGCTTCGCTTGCAGGCGCACACTGGCGATTCGAGCGGGCGGATACCCCACGGGCACAAACAAGACACGCTTGCGCCCCTCGACGCTCCACCAGAGTGTTAGCACACGCTCGTTGGCGCTCTGAAGCAGCGTCTGGAGCGGGATCTCGAGCGTCTTGCCAGGCAACAGCGTGCCCTGCCAAATGAGAGTCGGCTTCGCGGACGGCTCAGCACCAGCCACATAGTGTAGCTCCGCCGTTGCCTCGCGGTTCATGCGCGCTTCCAGCACAGGCAACCGGGAGCCGTCTTTCGTTTCGCGATACTCAATAAACACGCCCGCCTGCACGGGCTGTGGCGACTCTACTACGGGCTTTTTCGCGCCGCCGAAGCCGAACGCTGCCTGCACGCCGTCGGAATTAGCCACGAAGAAGCCCATCAAGAACAACCCCGCAGCAACAGCAGCGGCGCCTGCCCAACGCCAGAAAGCAACGCGCTGCTGTGCCTCGCGCGCCCGCACATTCGCCCGCACATGCGTCATAATCCGCTCGTGCAGGTTTGCAGGTGGGACGACTTCAGGCATCAAACTCAGCCCCTGCCAGATCGATTGAAGAAACCGATACTCGCGCCGGCATTCCGCGCAAGCATTCAAGTGCGCCTGAATCCTCTCGCGCAACGCTTCGCTCACAGACCCTTCGATATAGGCGTTCAGGAATTCTTTCACTTGTTCACAGCGCATCGCTCGCCTCCTGTGGCTTTCCAACTGTAGGACTGGTCTCAACGCCAAAAAGTTCCCGATACGGTTCCAGCAGTTGGCGCAAGGCGGTGCGGGCGCGATTGAGACGCGACTTAATCGTGCCCAGCGGTAGCCCTAAGATTTGCGCAATCTCTTCGTACGAGCGCTCCTCGATGTGGAACAGCACCACCATGACGCGCTGATACTCTGGCAGCTGCTGGATGACCTCCATCAACACGCGCCGCTGCTCCTGCTGAAGCGCGTGCCCCATAATATCCACGCTCTCATCTTCCACGGGCAGCTCCATCGGTTCCTCACTGTCTTCCGTTTGGATCTCCAGCGGTATATGTTGATGGCGCGACTCCCGTTTGCGAAAATCGAAAAACACATTGCTGACCACGCGATAGAGCCAAGTCGAAAGTTGGGCATCGCCCCGAAAGCGTTTGAGCGAGTTATACATGCGCAGGAAGGTTTCGGCAGCGACATCGGCGGCATCGTCGGGGTTGTTCGTCAGGCGATAGGCGAGCTGGTACACCTTCTGCTCGTAGCGGCGCACCAGCAGATCAAAAGCGTGTTCATCGCCCTCTTTGAACCGCTCGATGAGAACCTCATCGCTGATATAGTCGTAAGTGTGCATACCCTCCTGCCAGTTGTCGCGTGGATACGACTATCCGCGCGACTGCGTGGCTGCTCGCAACGCCTGCTGCTCCTCGTCCGATAATCCGATGGTCGAGGTGCGTTTCTGAATTGGCTTTGCGTACACGCGCATCTCTTGGCGGCTATGGATTCCGCTAAGGACCACGCCATCACCGTGCTCATTCAACACTGCCAGCGCAAAGCTCTGCTGTCCGCCCATATCGGGAAATGCATCATAGCGAACCAGTCCCACGCGCTGCAGACACTGATTTGTTTGACTCTGCAACTGTTCCAATTGGTTCCCGTGCGACTTCAGCGTCTCTTCCATCAGCGACACGCGGCGCAGGGTCTCGTACAGGGTATGCTCCAGCGAGCCACCTTCGGAGTGCGTCATCAACTGCTTCCAGCGCCGCATGAATCGGCTCCAGCGCCACGCCTGCACAAGGTTCGCTATCAGCAGAGCCGCCACAACCACGACCAAACCCAGCACGACCTGCGGGTGCTGCGCCCAGTCCAATAAGGTTTGCCAGTCCATAGGTTGCAGGGAATTGTACCTGCTGCACCCGATGGAGAGCATTATGGCGAACAATAACGCCGACGCGACTCCTGGAGGCAGCACGAAAAATGGGGGTTCCCGTGTTATGACGCCGTGGGCGTCTCACTTGAACCCCCGACCGCCGCGCGCTGACCCTGCGACTTTACGCGCTCGTAGCGATAATTTGCTCGTCTAACTCTGCCAAATCCATAAAGTAGCGCGGCGCCTCGCCTTTGAGTTTGCTTGCCAGCAGCTTCTGGATCGACAGGCGCAGGTCGGCAGGCTTGATTTCGCGCAGCACGACCTCAAAGAAGCCCATCACAATCAGTGCTTCCGCCGCGGCAGGGTCAATCCCACGCGAGCGCAGATAAAACAGCTCGTCGGGTTGCACGGGGCCCACCGTCGCGCCGTGCGTGCAGCGCACCTCGTTCGCGCCGATCTCCAAGTTCGGGATCGTGTATGCCCGTGCATCATCGCTGAGCAGCAAGTTACGGTTCGCCTGATAGGCGTCGGTATGCTGCGCCTTGGGATGCACCCGAATCAGCCCCGAGAAGACCGAGACCGCCTCGTCGTGCAGCACGCCTTTGTAGAGCAAATCGCTGCGCGTGTTGCCCACACGATGGTCTTGCAAGGTACGGAAGTCAAGATGTTGCTTGCCGTCGCCGAAGAACAGCCCCAGCGGGCGCGCTTCGGCGCCTGGCTCGGTCATCAAGTGCTGCAACACGGTACGCCCCAGTTTCGCGCCCAGCCCCACATTCAGCGACAGCACGCGCGAATCACGCTGCTGCTCATAGTCGATGCTGCTGATGAACAGGCTTTCGCGCCCCATGCGCTGCATGAGAGTATGACGCAGCTCGCTGTTGGGCTTGTTGAAGACCTCCACCGCGCCCAACACGAACACCGACACGCCCTCTGGCGAGAAAAATGACTGGACGATGTTCGCGGCGCTGCCCGTTTCGCAGACGATGACCGTATGTGGTAGGTGCAACCCGGGCGTTTCGAACCAGTGGACAATCTCCATCACGCCTTCTATTTGCACATTGCGCGGGATGGAGACATACAGTCCGCTGTCCCACGCAGCCGTGTGGAGGGCGGTGAGTTTGTCGCCGGGGACAGGCGCAAGGCGTCCCAAATCCCGCTCCAACCGCTCAGGGTTCTGCGTTAGCACCTCGTGCAGATTGCGCACCTGCACGCCCTGCTCGCGCAGGGCGTCGGGGATATGCGCCTCGAAGCCGAAACCCGCACGATGATACACCTGTACGACAGGATTCTCGGTCAAGAAGGCAGGCATTTGCGTTGGCGCGTCGCCGCGTGGGGCGTCGCTCCACGCTACGGCAGGATAATCTTCCAAATGTAAGGTAGTTATATCCGTATAGCGCCAGTCCTCCTGCTTTGGCGAGGGGAGTGGCAGGCGCAGGAATCGATCAAAGGCTTCCAAGCGTTGCTGGATATGCCATTCGGGTTCCCCCAGAGCGCGCGCCTGTTGCTCAATCCGTTCGCGCGTCAAGCCCAGGGGAACCTCCTTAAGAACCTCGGTTGTCATTCGCATAACCTCCTGAATACTTAGCGTGGCTAAATTATGACACATTCGAGGCGCTGGAGTCAACAGGGGTATCGGTTTTTCGGTGATCCGGCGGCTGAAAGTCAGCCAATCCCAACCCTCCACGAACGCAAAGGGAAACACAGAAGACACTACTCGCAACCTATCTCTCACGGCGTGCGAGAGACAGGGGTAAGCCCCCCTCTCCCACGCGATGGGAGAGGGGACGGGGGTGAGGGCGACACCACTCCACCACGCGGTGGGAGAAGGGATGGGGGTGAGGGCGACACCACTCCACCACGCGATGGGAGAGGGGACGGGGGTGAGGGCGACACCACTCCACCACGCGATGGGAGAAGAGGCAAAGGGGTGAGGGCGACACCACTCCCCCACGCGATGGGAGAAGAGGCAAAGGGGTGAGGGCGACACCACTCCACCACGCGATGGGAGAGGGGACGGGGGTGAGGGCGACACCACTCCCCCACGCGATGGGAGAAGAGGCAAAGGGGTGACGGCAACACCCCTCTCCCACGCGGTGGGAGAAGGGATGGGGGTGAGGGCGACACCACTCCACCACGCGATGGGAGAGGGGACGGGGGTGAGGGTACGATCACTGAAATTTTTGCGAGCCAGAAACCCCGACGGATGCCACACCGCCGTTCGATGCAATCTATACAACCAGTCGGGCGATTCGTTCCGCGATGACCTCCAGCATCGCCTCGTCCGACTCGTCAAACGCCCCAACCTCAGTGCCGTCGACATCGATCTGTCCGAGGATTCTGCCGCTGTTGGGGCAGCGGATTAGGACCACGATTTCCGAGCGCGTCTCGAGGTTGCACGCAAGGTAGTTCTCCAGCGTGCGCACATCCTCGACAATTTGGTTCATATTCTCGGCGACGGCGGTTCCACACACGCCACGCCCCACAGGAATGCGTACATGCTCCGTCGGCGGACCGACATAGGGTCCCAGAACCAACTCATTGCCTTTGAGCCAGTAGATACCTACCCAGTGGAAATGGGGTAAGCGGTCGTGGAGATACTGCGTGAGGTTCTGGAGGCGTTCTTGCACGGGTGTATCGGACGCCTCCAGAATCGCTTCCGCCTCCAGAATCACTTCGGTTGCCAGTGCGTCATCGACCATAGGCTTTCCCTCATCTCAAGGTTAGTTAGATGGCGGGGCGGCTTTTTTCGGCGCCCACTTCTCCAGCACGACGGCTTTCTCAATCGTGTCGCCGACTCGCACTTTATCGATAATCTCTATCCCTTCGACCACACGCCCGAAGATGACATAGTTGCCGTCCAGCGGCGGAAGATCTTTCAGGCAGATATAGAACTGGCTGCTTGCGCTGTCGGGGTCTTGGGCGCGCGCCATACCGATAGCACCGCGCTTATGTTTCAGGTTGTTCGGCTCGAACTTGATATTTTTGCCCGAACCGCCCGTGCCCAGTTGCGGATGTCCCATCGGCAGCGTTTTAGACTGCGGGTCGCCTGCCTGAATCACGAAATCCGGCACCACGCGGTGGAAACGAATCCCGTCATAGAACTTCTCCTTGACCAGGTTCAGGAAGTTCTCGCTGGTTTTGGGGGCTTCTTTTAGATCTAACTCGATAATCAGGTCGCCCTTGTCTTTGATGGTCATCTTCACATAGGCGACTTTGGCTTGCTGTTCTGCTTGGCTCACGGTGGTCTCCTTCTTGTCGTCAGTAGGGCGTGCTGGCTCTTGCGGCGAGTCCTGCACGGCGAGGGGAGTGGTTTCGGTGTCTGCCTGAGTCTGTTCCACAGATTGCGATTGGCACGCGCAGAGGACAAACACGAGCGCAGGTAGTATCCATCGGTTCAGAGCAGAGAGTTTCTTTCTCATAGGGTGTACCTCCTTGCGAAGTGGCATATTGTACCCGACTTGGTTAGCACCCGTTGCCGAAGGCGAACAGTACCGTGAGTAGGTCGGCATCATCGACAACGCCATCACTGTTCAGGTCGGCGCGGTTTGTGCCCGTAGCGCCAAATTGGAACAGCGTTTCCAGTAGATCGGCATCGTCCACACAGTCATCACCATTGACATCGCCTTCCAGCCGAGGCGCGTTCGGCATCGGGCGGATACGCGGACGGAAGTTCGGAGGCAGGTTCGGAACGCTGGTCAGCCAGAACTCCGGCGCGAGACTCGATTGGCGCAGCCGAAACTCGCTCCAATACACTGTATTACTCGGATTGAAGTTGCTCCACAGTAGTCCCGTTGCCCGTTTGTACCACAGGTTGCCACTACGGTCGGTCAGACGTTGCCCACCATAGAGCCACGAGCCATCGTTGGAGTAGTAGGTATACACTTCAACCACCTGATAGGTCGTCGCCAGTTCCGCGCTGAACGCCGCTTGTCCGAAAAACTCATACATCGCGGCAGTCGGGATAGGGGGCAGGTTGGGATAGTTACTGCTGCCTGTGAGGTGGCGCCCAATCCAGAAGCGCGTCGCTGCTTCAATGCGCGGCTCGGCGAAATTGCGGTTATCAAAGGTCTCGTAGGGCGAGGGCAGCGTCGCCGTGAACAAGCCGTGATCCCAATTGGGAATAACGACCAGCCGATGCGCACTGCGGTTCGGGAAAGCGTTGAAGGTGTCGAGCGTGCTATCGATAGGAAAGAACTCATCTTGGGCGCCGTTGATGAGCATCACGGGAGCGTGTTGAGACGCTGCTTGGCGCAGGGGATCGACAGTGTCGCACAGCACCTGAAAGGGCGTTGAGCGTCTTGACATCCCGCACGCACGCAGGAGATGGTTCATCCAGCCGTCGTTCTCGGCGGCTTTACGCAGCGCACCCGTGCCACTGACCGCGATGGCGCAGCGCAGACGATTATCGAAGCCGTTCACATTCAGCGTCGCCATCGCACCCGCGCTGTAGCCCGACATGCCGATGCGCGTTGGGTCGGTCGCAGGCAGCGTTGTGAGTACCGTAATCGCACGGCTACCCGCGATTGCGTGGCTCCAGAACCACGAGCCGCGCGGATCTGGAACGGTGTCAAACAGGAGACGCAACTCAAACGGGCGTCCGCCCGACTGCCCGCACCCTGGTCCGCTGTAATAGAGCGCCGCGACGCCATGCTGCGCGGCGAAACGCGCCGCCGCGCCCGCCTCCGCCTGCGCCCCCAACCCATGCGCCAGCACAACCGCCGCACCGTAACTCAAACTCGCAGGACGCGCATAAAATGCATGGATCGATATCGTCCGCAACTGCCCATCGACGCATTCCCACGAGTCGTAGCGCAGTTCAACCATCTGCACCTGCTGGACGCCGACCAGTTCCGTCCACTGACGAATCGTCTGGACATTGAGCGTGCTGGTGTCGTAGAGCATGTCCTGCGGGAGCCAGATACCTTGCGCCTGTGCCGCCATGATTCCCAGTGCGATGAACACCCCAGCCAAATAGTTCGCCATCGGAGCCTCCTTGCGGCAGGTTACCGCCACAAGAATTGTACCCCCGAATACGCTCACCTCCACTGCAAGGGCAGTCAACAGTCTCTCAATTACCGCGACGATGCGCCGTGCTTGCAGGATTCTCGACGGCAGTAGCGAATCGCTATCACAATGACGCCTTTTCTGGAGCGAGTTGTCCAGTTTCTGCGCGAGAACCCTGAAGGCGTGCAGGTGGTGCGCCGTGTCAGCACCGAAGACACGATTGAACCACCTGAAGAGGAAGGGGGCTTCAGTCGCGCGCAGTTGGTGCCCGAACCCGATCGCAAGGAGTTCGGGGTGTTTCCCGTGCCCTCCAGCGACGAACCGACACAGTTCACGCACTTTATCGATGGCATTCAACACTCCCACCTCCTCTACTATCAGCAGACCGACAAAGGGCTATTACCAGTGGTTTATGGGTATGTGGCGGCGATGATCTTGGAGCGTCGCGAGCGTGCGTTGCATCCTGTGGAGGCACTCACCGCGGCGGAAGAGGCACTCTACCTCCCGCTGAAGGCTTTTGATGCACGCAAATTCAAACGCGCGGGGATTACGGTTTACGACTCACTGGAGGAGCGCGAACTGGACAAGACCTCCTTTGCGACGATGCTGGTGCGTGCCGGGGCGACGGTCGCTCGTGTGCGCGACCAGTTAGAACGCAAGCTCGCTTTGCAGTGGATCGAGCAACAGCCGCCCAACTCTACAGACTGGTTGCTGGTGGACGGCTCGATTGCCGACCTGATGAGTGCGCTTGAGCGGCGCAAACTGGTGCAGGTGGTGGGCGTGTCCAAATCACATCGCACGAGCTACTTAGAAATTAACTGGATGCTGCAAGTGCTGAATATGCCTGCGGGCTATCGCAGTAGTGTGTTTCGCCCCATGCGTGCGGGTCAGAGCGAGGTGTATAGCTGGTACCTGCGGTTGCGCTGGCAGGCGGGGGCATCGCCCACTTACGGTTTGGTGCGCGTTGAGACGCCAGTACTCACCAGCCCGGACGACACACGGGAGTGGGCGGATAAAATCTCTGCGTGGCTGCTCCACGAGACACGCCCGCTGAGTTTGCCCGACCCACGCTATGATCGGCTGCTATACCCATTTCGCATGTGCGAGCAGCACCTGCGCAGTCGCGCCCCGAGTGAAGCCGTGATGCGCACCGCGATTGAGCGCGTTGGCGACACGAGCGCGCCCGCAATTGCCCCGAGTTAGGACGCCACCGGCGCATCGCGTTCTGCCAAGATGCGCCGAATATCCGCCACGAAATCCTCAATCAGCGTGCCCGGCGGATAGACGCCTTTGACGCCCATCGCCTTGAGCTGCTCCGCGTCGTCGTCGGGGATGGTGCCCCCCGCAATCACGAGGATATCTTCAGCGTTACGTTGCTTGAGGGCTTCCATCACTTTGGGCACGAGCGTCATATGCGCCCCTGAGAGGATACTAATCGCCACGATGTCGGCGTCTTCTTGAATGGCGATTTGCGCCACTTCGTCGGGTGTGCGGCGCAGCCCGGTGTAAATCACCTCGAAGCCAGCGTCGCGCAGGGCACGCGCGACCACCTTCGCGCCCCGATCGTGCCCGTCTAAGCCCACTTTGGCGACCACGATGCGCGGGATTTTCTCCATCAACGCAATTCTACCCGCTTTTTAGCAACTCATGCACTTGTCGCCAAATGGGGACAAAATAGCGTCGATGCATGGGGTCTTGGTAAATTTCGAGCACGTGCTGTAGCGCTTCCAACGCCGCGAGGCTGTCGCATCCCTCCAGCAAATTAAGAGTCTGCTCCACCCGCGCCTTCCACTCGGGATGCGACCCCAAAGTGCGTTGAACCTCATCGCGCAGGTCGGCAGAGCGGAGACCGTACACGGGGACTTTGCCGAAGAACTGTTTATCCAGCAGCGGTGCGCGTACCAGGTGTTCTTTGAGTTTGTTGGGCGTCAGCCCTTTCCTGCGCTTGGTGGGTTTGCCCGATTTTGACGGGCTTGATTCAGGGAGCAAGTTGCCCGCCATCAGCAGCCACACCTGTGCGAGCGCTTTCAGTTCCTGTTCGGTAAGCGCGGGGCTAATCTCGCTGTAGACTTCGACAAGGCGCAGCAACCCTGCGTACACAGGTTCCAACGCGGGCACGGACGGCTCGTACAGCTCCACTTCCACATCAGGCAGTTGGGCAAACGCCTGCTCCACGAGCGATTTCACCTCTTCCCAGCGCAGCCCGCCCTGTCCACAGCCCAAGGGCGGAAGCGCAATTGACTTTATTCCATACTCTTGCACGACTCGAAGCAAGTCTTCTAGGCCTGCTTGGATGTATTCCAGTTTTGACTTTTGGCGCCAGCTCTTTTTCGTGGGGAAGTTGATAATGTATTGCGGGTGCAGTTTCCCCGTCCTGATTACCTGTACTTTACCTATCTGGATTTCGCCGTTTTTGCAGGCTTCTTGATAGCAATCGAGGCTTTCTGGAAAGCGCTTCTTGAACTCGTAAGCAAGCCCTTTGCCCATCACACCCTGCGTGTTAACGGTGTTGACCAGCGCCTCCGCGCTGGATTGGAACAGATCGCCCCGTTGAATCCGAACCACGCGCATACCCTCCATAATTATAGGATACCTCGATTAGTAGTACCATCCCCGCTGCACCACTACCGGCGGTCGGTGGTGAGCATGATTCAGCACTTGCAGCACCGCATCGCGACGAGCCGAGTCGAACACGGCAATCTGTTCAATCAGATGCCATTCCAGTTGCTGGTACACCAGAAACTCCGCTTGGCGACGGCTTTTGCGGTCGGGGTATTCTGCACAATCATGCCAGTACTCAGAACGCATCACGTTCCAATCCACATAGTGATCCAGGTGGCTCAAGTTGTTCGAGAATCTGGCTACGGAACTTACAGCGTTGCGATCTGTAAACACGAACTGCTTGCCCGCGTTTGCGACAGTCTCCACCGAAGTTACCAGATAGATGATGTCGGCTTGCGAGAGTCCATTGCGTACATAGCCCGTATGAATGGCGAAGAGCATGGGCGAGCGTGGCGCGAAATAGAACGGCACATAGTCCGCAATGGTTCCATGCGGCTCTATAGGCACCGGTTTACGCGTGCGTTTGTCCTTAAGACCAGAGTACGCAATATTTTGTCGTGCGTATTGTGCGGCGCGTGCATCACAATACAAGCGCCCCTCCTTCACAATGTTTACCAAGTTCCCGATATGCGTGATATGGTAAATGTGGATACTCATCGTAATACTGTACTACGCATTCTTGCTGTCAAAAGTTCCCACATAGGGCTGAAAACTGCACAGCCATTGCCCTTGACAGATTGCTGTGCCCCGAACGCCCTCCATGACAGTCTCGAAAACCTCGCGTGCGGTTTCGTACTCATTCTGCTTGCCGTTTGGCTCCATAAGGCGGACATAGTAGGTCAGTGGGTCGGGATAGTTGCGCCAGTAGTAAACCGTTTCGCCCGTTTGCTTGTCGATAGCGCTGCACGCCACCACATAGGCATTTTCAATCGTCCGTGGAGTCCCTTCAAAACGCCGATGATGACGCCAGAGCCCATACACGGCGACGCCCCCGATGATGAGCATGCCCGCGAACAGCGTGATGTACCCCAGCACCGCGATTGCCAACAAGGACGAGTCGCCCCACCGTGCGAAGTTCGTAATGCCGCCAAGCGTGCAGGTCGCAGCGATTAAGCCGCCGATGACTATCAGCGCCAATCCCAGCATCACCAGTCCCGTCATCCCCTCATAACGCGACATAGTTTGAGAGTACCTCAAAATCAGCCCAACTTGTTGAGATGCTCTCCAGCGGCGGCGCGCAGTGGTTCGCGTTAGGCTACGCCCGTCGCTTGCGCGATTGCGTCCAGAAAGGCTTCCAAATCGCTTAGGCTGCTGCGTGCGACTTCCAGCACGCGCCGATCATCCACATCCCAGTACCGATGCACAATCAAGTTGCGAAATCGTGCCATCCTGCGCAAGTTCTGTGCGAGCGTCGCGTCAAGGAGTTGCGCGTCTTGCAGCAGTTCGAAGCATTCAGGATAGCTCTCAGGCGGCTTATTGAGTAAGCGCACGGAGAGATGGTTGCACAAATCAGCGGCATCCTGCACCAGCTGGATGAGCCATAGTTTGACGGTCTCGATGTTGCGTTCATCGCTCCAAAACTGCTCATCCGGCAGGCTTACCAAGCCGCGCACACGGGCGATATTCCGCCTTATCGCCGCGCACTTCGTGCGTACCACGCTCGCATCCACACGCTTCATCCCAACATATCCCGCAGTGATTGGCGTATCATCGGCTCGAAATCCCAGTACATCCGGCGCACATGCTCCACAAAGGCGTAGCAGGCATCCTCGTCGCGCAATAGGAGCGGGTGCCCCCCCGTGGCACGGAACTGAAAACTCAGAGGCGCACCGTTCAACACGCGCACATCTACCGGCAATCGCACCGCACGCTCCAAGCGGTCGCCCAACTCCAGCATCAGCGTCAGCGGGTCGCGAGCCGCTTCCGAGTCGGGGTCTAAGTACACAGCCACATCGATATCGTGGAACGGAAGCCCCTCGTGGAACGAGCCGTGCAACCACGCGCCCAACACGGTCGGCTCCTGCTGCAAGATTTCGGTCAGGCGCGACACGAGCGATTCGCGTTGCTTGGGCGTCAAGTGGTACCGTTTCTCGTCCACCGCCAAAGTATACCTTGCTACCACCGTACAGGGCGCGGCGCGTGAGGCAGCACAACCGCCTGCGCCGACGGCTCTATCGCAACCTGCAACACGGTTCCCGATTGGCGATAGTCATTCCGCACGAACCCCCACGCCAAAATCGCACCCCCTAACGACGGCGAGCGCACCGCACCGGTCAGCCAGCCCGCGTCGGAGCGTTCGGGGGCGCTCAGCGTCGCGCCCCGCGGCGGCAGCACCTCGCCCTCCACACGCAGCGGCGCCCAAGTTCGATTGGTGTGCCCGCGTGCGTGAAGGCGCATCAGTACTTCCTGCCCCACATAGCAGCCCTTCGTGTAGCTGATATAGCTCCGCACGAACGCCTCGCCCATCTCCGCGGCGAGCGTGCGCTCGGTGTAATCGATGCCTGCTTTCGGGATGCCCGCTTCGTAGCGCAGGGTCTCCGCCAGCATGTCGTCTATGGGCAGGCACGCGGTGGCAATCAGCGCGGTTTGGAACTCTTCCATCACCGTGTAGGGCGCCAGCACATCGTAGCCGCCGACGCCCGTGCGGTCGTTGGTGATGACGCGCAGCTCCGCTTTCTGCCAGATTCGGGTGTGGTGGGCGAGCGGGGTGTCGGGCGGTGGTTCCAAGCCGATTTCCTCCAGCACCTCGCTCGCCGCGCTGCCCTGCACGCTGAGAAGCCCCAGCTCCTCCTGCAGAGGCATCAGCGTCACATCATCCAAGATAATCGCTGCGCTGAGCCGCGCTGTGATTTCGCCCCAAGTTTCGGGCGGCAACACCAGCAGGTAGCCTCCGTCCGCTTCCAGCACATAGCCCTCGGAGAGCAGATGCCCTGTGGGGGTACAAAACGCGGTGTAGACGCCCGTGCCTTCGGTAAGCAGGCGCAGGTCGTTGGTGGTTTGCGCCTGCAGGAAGCGTTGGCGATCCGCGCCAATCACTCGGATCAGCCCTGCGTCGGTGAGGTTCAGCCAGCCTGCGTGCTCGGCGACTTGCTCGTAGGTGGCGTTCATGAGGTCTCACGCTCCACTTGGCGTTTGCGTCGCCAGCCAGGTTCGCCCCATTTCACATCGTCCACCCCTGCGCGATGGTTCGCCACCCGCGCCATCACAAACAGCAGGTCGCTCAGGCGGTTGAGGTACTTGATAATCGCGGCATTGACCGTGCTTATACGGCTCAGGTGGACGACTTGGCGTTCCGCACGGCGGCACACGGTACGCGCAAGGTGCAGATACGCCGAGGCGGGGGTTCCACCCGGCAGGATAAACTGGCGGAGTGGCTCGAGCTCTTCTTCCAAGCGGTCGATGGCTTCCTCCATCGCCGCGATGTGGCGTTC
The DNA here is from genome assembly GCA_026003075.1 of Fimbriimonadales bacterium. GTDB lineage: Bacteria > Armatimonadota > Fimbriimonadia > Fimbriimonadales > GBS-DC > GBS-DC. The sequence goes on from BPGO01000006.1 coordinate 64,474, forward strand.
CTCGATGCTTTGGAACTGGGTGGCGCGTTCGGGCGGCGAGGCTAACTCCGCGCCAATATCAAAAAGCTCGTTCTGAAACTGTTCCAGCAAGGCATCGAGGTCGGGCGCATGCGTCAGATAGCAACGCGCGACGCCCAGCACGGCGTTCAGCTCATCCACTGTCCCGTAGGCGTCTACGCGTGGGTCATCCTTGGGCACGCGCTGACCGCCGATGAGTCCCGTTTCGCCCGTGTCCCCCGTTCGCGTGTAGATGCGCATGGCGAAAGTGTACCCTAAGCCTTCTCTGCCCGTGGTGTCTGCATCCGCCGCGCTGCGGCGTAACGCGCGTATACCCTCAACGCGGCGCTGGCTCACGCTCAAACGGGCGCAAGCCGTTCAGCGCGGAGCAGTCCTTCTCAACACCCCTGTCCGAAGTTGAACAGCACCAGCAGCAAATCGGCGTCGTCCACGATGCCGTCGTGGTTGAGGTCCTCATGACGCAACGGGATACCCCACGGAGACTCCGCCGTGCCCACCGTGCCGAAGGCGAACAGCACGCGCAGCATGTCCGCGTCGTCCACGCAGCCGTCGCCGTTCGTGTCGCCCTCGCGCCAAGTGTCCAGCCAAAAGCCGTATGTAAACACCCCTCTTACCTGCATAGCCGATCCAACGATATACCGACCATCCCATGAGGTCGCGCGCGCTTCGAACAGCAGGGCATCATTGCCATCCAACACACCGCGCAGCAGATGAGCATAGGTATCGTTCAGGTCTTCCATCCCATCTTCGTCCGTGTAGCGCCACGCGGTACCCAGTGGGCTCACATAACTAAGCCCGTTGACATGCGAGCCGACAATCACTCTGCCGTCGCCCGAGACGCCGTGGGCACAGGCGGAAAGCCAGCCAGGATAGTTGTTCGGCAGCGTGCCCAGCGGGAAAAGCCGAAGTGGACCCTCCCATCGCACGGCAACACCCCCCGACATCCCTACAGCAATCCCGTATTCTCTGGCGACTGACCAGGCAGCGCTGGGAGACCCCAGAGAGGTGGCAATTTGCCATTGCACCACCGGCTCGGCGCCGTTGCCTGTGAAACCTGTGAGGGAGGAGGGAGATCCGGTGGCGGAAAAGACATCGGTCACCGTGAATCGCATGTTGTAAGGAGGACAAACTTGGGTTGTCAGCCCCAATAGGTTGTTTATGAGCTGCCACGCGAAAGCAAAATCAGGGGCATAGTACGCGCTAAACGGGCAGTTCGAATTAACACCTCGGAATTCGCCCTTCGCATCGCCGTATGCATGGAATGGGTTCTGTGCAAAAGGATCTGCCACAGCAGTGGCACATGTCATTCGGAGCAAAGCGGGGGTTGTCAGCCCGTGCTGCTGCGATGGTTCCAGCAAGAACTGGAACCCATCCTGCTCGGTCCAGTAAAACGCACGCGGACCGTTGGATGTGCCTGCAGCGCCGACGATATAGCGTCCACTGGCAGACACATCCAGCGCGATGCCCGGAGACGCAATCACCTGCAACCCACCCGACGGCGTCCAGCGAAGCGCATAATCGGAATCTGCGCTCACCTCTATTGTTGTAAGATTGTATTCATTATCGCCTATCAGGCTCCCCATTACGCCCACCACCACCTGTCCGTCCCACGAGACGCTTTTGAAACGGGTAGTAGAGGCACGACGATCTTGGACAAACCGGATGGTTCCGGGGCGCGGCGGCTCAGTCTCCAGAATGTAGGCTTCAGTGCGCTGAGTGGCGGCGTTGTAGCCCTGCCCGACGATATAGCGACCGTTCGGCGAGACGCTCTGCGCTACCTCCAAATACGAACCCTGCCCAATCAGCGACGCATACGCCTGCGTCAAGTCCTGCACGCCCGCCGCCGTCCAGCGCACCGCGCGCCACTGACCCTGCGCATTCCGCGCCAGCCCCACCATCACCGTGCCGTCCGCCGAGATGTCGCGTACTCCGCTCTCCGCGCCTCCAATGCCCGGCAACTCCTGCAATCCGGTCGCCTGCGTCCAGCGGAACGCCCGCCACTGACCCTGTGCGTTATGCGCTGCGCCGACCACCACGCTGCCGTCGGCAGACACCGCCCACGCATCGCCGATGCTGCCCCCGAAGGTGCCCAAATCTTGCATCCCGCCCGCTTGTGTCCAGCGGAAGGGGCGCATGCGCCCCTGCGCATCATCGGCATAGCCGACGATGGCGCCGCCATCGGCGGAGACGCCATACGCGCCACTGTGGAAGCCGCCGAGCGTGCCCAAGTCTTGCATCCCATCGGCTTCGCTCCAGCGGAAGGCACGCAGCCGACCCTGCGCATCAACGCTACGCCCCACCACCGTCTTACCGTCGGCGCTTACATCGCGCGCCTCGCTCCAGTAAGAGGGGTCGTCGGTGTCGCCCGCCAACACGCCGAGGTTCTGAAAGCCGCCATAAGGGGGGTGCCGATAGGCGCGCACCGCGCCGTTGGACAGAGTGCTGAAACCGACGAAGTAGCGTGCGTTCTGGGCGACGCCCCACGCTTCACTGTGGTTGCCGCCGAGAGTGCCCTGCAGTTCGGCGCCGAGCCGTCGGTGGGCGCGCACGGCGCGGACGCCCCCCGTGTCGTTGCTGCCCTTGCCCGCGACGATGCCCGCGTTGGACACGGCACGCACCTCAATCGGACCGAGCCAGTGGAACCGCTGGGCGGCGCCGAAGGGCAGCAGCAGGCACAGTCCCATCACGCTGAGCATAGGGCGACGCCCGCATAGAGTGAACACCGAACACCGTAAAGGTCTCATCGTTTGTCCTCCTTCGCTTGTTGCCGTGCCTGACGGTCTTGAATGGACTTCAGACGGGCTTCCCACGCCTGCGCTGGGTCGGCGCCGCCAAGCAAGACCTCATCCCAAGGGCGGTACACCCGAAAGTCGCGATGCTCCTTGCGTACCGCTTTCACTTCCCAGTCGAACTCGTAGTTGCCATGCCCGTTGAGCAGTTCCACCACCTCGATGCCGTTCAGGCTCACCTGCACGGCAGCCAAGCCTCTCGATTCAGCAGAGCGTGGCGTGAGTTGGACGGTCATGCCCTGCTCGTCGGCGAGTTTGCGGAAGTGGTCGGGCAGTTCGATGCGGGCGCGCCCGTTGACCAATCGCGCAGTGCCGCGCACATACATCGCGAGTTCGGGACCCTCGATGCAGCCGTACCAGATGTCGCGCGTGGCGTCTTCGGGGTCAGGCACGCGGAAGTTCTTGGAATTACCCCATACCACGCCATTGCCGTCATAAGCAACATACATCCCTGCTTGCCCGTTGCCATTTGCGTCGTAAACAGCTATCGCACCGTGGTTTGAATTTTCGGTGTATCCCAACACAACGTTGTTGTTGCCGTTGGCTCCGAGGAGTACGAGATAACCTACATAGAGTCCGTTAGAAGCAGGGTCCAAGCCTGCCTCGACTCTGCGCCAGTCAGGGTCTGTCCCGCCTCCCAAAGTGAAGCGGCTTCCTCCCACATGCAGGCGGCCTGTAACACTCAGATTATCCCAAATGCCAAGCGTGCCGTTGCCAGGGATCTCTAATGTGGCAGCACTACTCGCCGTTTGACCGAACAGCCGGCCCGGCAGCACTTGGAAGGTGGTGTCACCCTGCGTGAAGAAGGCAGTACCACTCACATGCAACCGCGCTTGGGGACTGCTCGTGCCAATTCCCACATTCCCGTTGCCCAGGATGGTCATTATCTCATTCCCGCTCGGCGCATCCAGGAACGAGAAGCGGTTGTTGGGATTGTGTAGGTGGATGCGAAACTGGTTAGGGGCGATACCAAAGCCCATTACCTCTGTAGCGGAATTTCCTTGCCAGAGGGCAAGCTTGGTGTTGGCATCACCACCACCCAACGACAGACGCGCCGCAGGGTTGTTCGTGCCAATCCCCACATTCCCCGAAGTGTAGAAAATATTGCTCCCCACCGCCTGCCACGGAAGTTGTGCAAAGCCTGCCGACGCCGCATAGGATGCATAGGGGGCGGGAGTAATCCGCACACGAGGCGATAACACTGTGGAACCGACCGCAATCTCCAGATAGCGGTCTTGTCCTGTCCATACCGCACCGAATTCCAACTGCACGGTGAACAGCCCGTTCTGCACCACAACATTCTGGAAGATAGAGGAGCCTACTTGATTGCCCCCTGTAAGCGCGTCGTAGAGTTTGAAGGTCATGAAAAGGGTCGCGTTGACGGGCTGCCCGTTCTGTTTGAGCATGCCCTGATAAGTAAAGGGTTGCGCGCACGCGATGCCTGCAATCAGTGCAAGCGTCATCCAAAGCCCGAAAAGTCGTGCTGTTTGCATGGTGTGACCTCCAGTTTTCAGTATAACACGGGCGGCGGGCGTTTTGCAGCTTCGGAATCGAAATTGCAAAGGGTTGGCGGCTGGAGAGCAGGGTTGTGATGCCGATGCTACGACTCGTCGTCATCCTGCCCGCTCAAATACGCCGCCAGTGGTTCGGGGCTGCCCTGGTCCAGCAGGGTAGCGAGGCGTTCCAGACGATTGATAAGGACTTCCAGGTGTTCGAGAGTGTAGCGGCGATTGAGCAGCAGCAGCTCGGCCCACAGCGTGGGGTCGCTTGCTGCCACGCGGGTCGCATCGCGCCAGCTGCTTCCACCCTGAAGCCGGGTCGGGTGTGCGCGATGCAACGCGGTCAGGCTAAACGCCACACAGTGCGGTAGGAAACTCAAAAGGGCGAACTCCCGGTCGTGCTGCTCCGCCGCCATAAGAACAGGTGCCGCGCCTATTGATTGAACCAGCGTGCTGACCTGGGCGAGCGCCATGGGATCGGTGTGTGCAGCGGGGGTCAGCACCCACTGTGCGCCTTCAAACAGGTCCGTCCGCGCCGCTTGCAGCCCGCTGTACTCGGTGCCGGCGACAGGATGTCCACCGACAAACCGCTGCGGATGGGGCAAAAGTTGCTGCGCCCACGCAAGAATCGGCGCCTTCACGCTGGCCACATCGGTCAGCACAGTATGGGGCTTCAGGTGGGGCGCCAGCGCCTGCAGGCAATCACGCATGGCAGAAGGTGGCGTCGCCAGCAGAATCATATCAGCATTCGCGCAGGCTTCGAGCGTGAAACAGGGGATCTCGAGAATGCCTCGCGCATGCGCCTGCTTGGTCACCTCCGGACGCAGGTCATAGCCAGCAATCGTGAAGGGCAAGCGGCGTGCCCGAATCGCCAGACCAACCGACGCCCCAATCCCACCCAGACCAACAATCGCAAGTTCCATCGGCTCCTTCTCCCAATCCAGTATACTCGCCGCGCACCTTGTCTCAGGTCAGACCGCCAGGAAGCGGGCAACCTTTAAACAGGCGTTGCGCAACCGCTTCTGATTGCGTCCCGGGCGACGTAGAGCTTCCAGCTCCAGCATGGTCAGCTGCTCGCGTGGACCGCCTTCCGCTCGTAGCCGCGCGATCGCTTGCTCGATGCCCTCTATACCCCCACCAGCGCCGGCTCATGCTGCACAATATACGCCAGCACCTTCGCCCGACCACGCATCAGGTGCGTGCGCGTGGTGCTCCGATTCAGATGGAGCCTCTGCGCAATCGCCTCCAGGCGCTCCCCCTCTGCATGCAGCAGAATAACCCGCTGCTCGTTTACGGAGCAGACATGGCAGAGGATTGCGTGCAGTCGCTGCTGTACCTGCTGATGGGCAAACGGTATCTGGTCCCGAGATATTTCTCTCACGGACGATCCATGCCTTGATATTGGCGATGGAAAATTGCTTGGTTGGGGGCTTGAACAAGGTTGGTTTCCTTATGGTGGTTATGACGGTACTGATGCATGGGTTGGGCTTATTGGAGAGGATCGAAACGGAGATGGAAAGCTCCAACCTGATGAAGTGACTGGTGTTGTTGGCAGGTGTGGAGAGGGAGGTGCTGACAATGATTTTTATATCGATAAAGATGGCTATGTTCATTGGATAAATTATGATGAAAATGGAAACATATTAAGACATTACATTTATGATCCCAGCAGAGATCTTCTGAAAATTTACGAGCCAGGCAATCCAAACCCAGTATATCAGGGACCACCAAGGCAATGGAGGTAGAATAATGGTGATGACGACTTATAAGCATGTTGAGAGGCGCAGAAGACGCATGGTGGTGCTTCTTATACCCTTGATAATAGGGTTATCGGGATATATGATCCATCACCATGTGTTTAGAGAATGGTCCGGTCAGCTGGAAAGCATGGACGCTGCTCATTCCCAACCTTCGCGTAAGACTTTCTACTTGCGCACCGACAAAGGCTTTGACCAGATACAGCCCGTGGAGATGGAAATACCTTTCAAAATCGTTCGGTTAGAATGGCGAAGCAAGGGGGGTACAACCTTTATTGCTCTAACCCTATCGAACCCCATATCGTCTTCGGTCAAGCAGCAGTCGGCTTACAATTTCCAGATCTGGCTCAATCATTATAAGCAGGTGGTGTGGCTCGGACACCACCTCTGTCCCGAGAATGTAGATGAGACCGTCTGTCAACCGTTGGTGCTTGATGGGGGTACTCATCAGGTAGTAAGCCGCGGACAGGTGGTGGAGAAGGGTAATCGGGTGGAAATGACTCTTCCTCTTTCCACACAGGAAGTCGATGCTGCGCAGCTTTATTATATTCCTTCGCAGGGGGCACTGAGACAAGCAGGAGGGTCTCCTGTGATGGTTTCGTCACTTGTTCATCAGAGGAATCCTTGGGGTTACCGTATTCGGCGGTTGCCAGTAAAATGGTGTGAAGAATGTACCTATCTATACGGTCATCGTTATGCTGTTGAGGGCGGAGAGTAGCCCTGTTTCCAGATTCTATCTTCGCTCGCCTTGGCGGCGGGGCTGGTAGGGCTGGCGTTTCGCCGGCGGCGTGCTGGCTGAGAGCGTCGGTTCCTCTCCCGGCTCAGGATGTGCAGGTCAGCGCGATCTCCCGGCTCTCGTCTGGGGGATAGATCTGAATGGTTATTCGCCACCAGTTGTGGATGATAGAGCGTCACGGCGTTCAGAATCCTAACGGCAGCCCACCGCCGCCTAAGCTGCGCAGAAGTTCTGTCCCCCGCGCCCCGATGGCAAACGGCTTGCGGATGCCGTACTGCTCACAAACGCGCGTGAGTTCCTCATCGGCGCGGGCGAATCGGGCGTCTAAATCGCTTTGCACCGAGCCGAGCATGCTCGTCAAGCCGCCGATATCGTTTTCAATCAGGCTCTGCTCGATCTGCGTGATTGTGGTAACGTACTGGCTCAGCCCGGCGAAGTAGGTATCGGCTAAGGTTTGACACTCGGGAGGGGGCGGGACGCTTTTGAAATATTGCAGCAGTTCTGCCCATTCGCGTTGGCGCTGCTGGTAGCCCTGTCGGAGCTTCTCGCGTTCGCGCTCGTAGTCGGCTTCCGCCTTGTCGAAATCGCCTTGCGCGATACCGCCCATCGCCGCCGCGCGCGCCACCGTGGCTTGCACCAGCATACTCATCACGGGAGCGACATTGCGCTCCATCCGCTGACGGCGTTCTTCCGTGCGACGCAGATGTTCCAGCCAATCGATCACATGCTTGGGGGGTAGCTTCGGGGCTTCGGCTTGGGCGACGCTGGGACCTTCAATCTTGGGCGGTTGCGCCTCCAGCACACTGGGACCGTCTACTTTCGGCGGTTGCGCCTCCAGCACACTGGGACTGTCCGGCCTTTTGACCTGTGCCTGCGTCAGCAGACCCGACTGCGTGCCGATTACGAACGCCAACGCCATCAGCAACAGAACTCCCACCCCAATCCCCAACCATTTCGCAGTGGAGCGATGTTGGGTGGGTGGCGCTGGGGAAATGGTCGTGGGAGAACTCTTTGCCGGGGTCAACGGACGCCCACACCCCATACAAAAGTTTGCATTTTCTGGCAATGCCGCGCCGCAATGATGGCATTTCATCATCCATCCCTCCAACCCAGTTGGACACCTAAAGTATACCATGCGGTATAATCTTACAGAGGCTTCAAGACCGATGAGACGGCTGTTCGGACTGCTACTGGGGTTCGCTCTACTTGCTTTCCTTTCTGCACAGGCGCAAGGTCGCGCCGTTTTGGAGGATGCGCTGCGTCGCGATATTGAACGCGCCCGCGACAAAGTATTCCCCGCTCTGGTGAACATTCTGGTCGTGGACCGTTATTTTGACGGCGGTCGGGCGCAGTATTCACTGGGTGGCGGAAGCGGCGTGATTGTCTCGCCCGACGGCTTGGTGCTGACCAACTACCATGTGGCGTCGGACGCGGTGCGTCTGTTCTGTACGCTGACCACAGGTGAGCGATTGGAGGCGGAGGCGCTCTGGCACGACGCGATGACCGATCTGAGCGTGCTGCGCCTTAAACCCCCTGCGAACTCACCCAAGCGCGAGTTCCCCTACGCGACGCTGGGCGATTCCGACGCGCTCAAAACAGGCGAATATGTGCTGGCGATGGGCAACCCACTGTTGTTGGCGTCTTCCGTAACGCTGGGAATCGTGTCGAACCCGAAGCGCGTGTTCCTCAATCCCTTCAACCAAGAACTGGAAGATGCAGAGTTCGAACGGGGCGATCGGTCGGGGATGCTCACGCGCTGGATTCAGCATGATGCGCTGATTCTGCCGGGCAACTCGGGCGGCCCGTTAGTGAATTTAAGAGGCGAGGTGGTGGGCATCAATCAGTTGGGCGGTACCGGGCTGGGTTTTGCGATCCCCTCGCGCATCGCGAAGAGCGTGCTGGAGCAGGTGCGCAAGTCCGGGCGCGTCGAGCGGGGCTGGCTCGGCTTTCGCGCGATGCCGACGGAGAAACTGCGCCGCACCGATGGCGTGCTGGTTGGCGCCGTCACGCCCAACTCGCCCGCTGAAAAAGCAGGCATTCAGCCCGGCGACATCATTCTGCGCATCGACGGCAAACCCACCAACGCGCGATTCCCCGAAGAGATCCCGCTGGTCTACCTCCTGATTGCGGAGCTGCCCATCGGGAAAACGGTGTCGATCGAGCTGCTGCGCAACGGCGAGCGCAAGACGGTTCAGGCGCAAGTGGAACGTATGGAGCCTTACTACGGGGAAGAAGAGGAGTTCCGCACGCTGGGCTTCACGGCGCGCGACATCACCCGCCCGATGGCGCGTGCGAACCGTCTGCCTGAAGAGGGTGTGCAGATTACGGGCATCCGACCCGGCTACCCACTGGATACCGCCGAGCCGAAACTCACCACAGGCGATGCCATCCTGCAGTTCGGCGAGCGCAAGATACGCAACCTCAACGACCTACGCGAGGCAATCGAGGCGCACAAAAATCAGGAGAACATCCCCATCGTCTTCCAGCGGCGCACGGAGACGCTGATTACCGTCATCCGCAACCGCCTACCCTCACCGCCACCGCCCAGCGCGGAGCTGCCCAAAGCATGGATCGGCGTGCGCACTCAGGTCATCACCCAGTCCGTCGCGCAAGCGCTGGGCAACCCGAACCTGAAAGGCTTCCGCATTACCGAAGTGCTGCCCTACACCGAAGCCAGCAAAGCGGGACTGCAAGTGGGCGACCTGATTGTCGCCTTGAACGGCGAGCCGCTGGACGCCTTCCGAACACAGGACGCTCGCGACCTCGAGCGACGCATCGAACGCATGGATATCGGGAGCGAGGTGAAACTCACGATCCTGCGCAACGGCGAGCAACGCGAACTGAGCGTCAAACTGGAGCCGAACCCCGCCGCCGCCGAAGCGATGCAGAGCGTGCGTCAAAACGAGCTCGACTTCGCCGTGCGCGACATCACCCCCTTCGACCGCATGCGCAACCGCTGGCGCGAAGACCAACAGGGCGTGCTGGTCACGGATGTCCCCAACGGCAGCTGGGCGCAACTGGGCGGGCTACGTACCGGCGACCTCATCTTAGCCATCAACGAACAACCCATCCAAAACACAAAGGATTTCCAGCAGGTGATGCAGGAAGTGATCAAACAGCAGCCACCAGTGGTCATCCTCTATGTGCTGCGCGATCGCGAAACCTCGTTCGTATTCATAGAGCCTGACTGGAAGGAAATCACTCAATAGGAGGATCAACGATGCGACCACTCTGGATTCTTGGAGTTTGTCTACCCCTAATTGCCTGGACACAGGCAACACCCGACCCCAGCGCCGCGTATAAACAGGTGCTGGAAAAAATTCAACCGAACATTGTCACCGTGCGCGTGGTCATCAAGATCGAGGTCAAGTCGGAAGAAGAGAGCGAGACGAATGAGAACAAGTTCACCATGCAAGGCGCAGTGCTGAACCGCGAGGGGTTGGTGCTGGTTTCGGGTGTGCTGCTCTCGTCGGAAAGTTTCAAACAGCTCATCGGGCTGGAGGACGACGAAGTGAATTTGACCATCTCACCCCAGAGCTTCAAGGTCATCTTCGGCTCCGAAACGAAAGAGTACGACGCGCAACTCGTCGCGACCGACTCCCAATTGGGAATTGCGTTCCTCAAGATAACCAATCTGGAGGGGCGCAGTATTACCCCCATCGCCTTTTCCAACGAGGAACTATCGGTGGGCAAGGAGCTCGTCACTGTCTCGCGCCTGCCCAAAGGATTCGACTATGCACCTTACTTTGCAACGGGACGCATTATTAGCGAAGTGAACAAGCCGCGCAAGGCGTACCTGATGGAAGGCAACATCAGCGAACTGGGATTACCCGTCTACAACATGAAGGGCGAGGCCGTGGGCGTGCTGGTCATGCTTCGACACGGGCTTAAGGACGAGGATGTGGATTTCGGGTTCCGATCCAACTTCGGTGATGACGATGGGGCGGCGTTCCTGCTGCCCGCATCGGCGTTGCGCCCGCTGATTGAGCAAGCGATGCAGCGCGCAGCGAATGTGCAATAAGCGTTCACCGCAATCGTGAACGGGGGCATCAACCCCCGTTCGCATGCGCATCAACAGGAATCCGCGCGCTTGAGGCGAACTGCGAACAATGGTGAACACCTATGCAACGCATCCCCGAAGCAGAAGTAGCGGGCTATCTGGAGCGCGTCCCGCAGTGGACACGCGAGGGCATTGAAATCGCGCGCACTTTTACCTTCCGCAACTTCCGAGAGGCGATGGGCTTTGTGACACAGGTTGCCCTTCTCGCGGAACGCGCCGACCACCACCCCGATATCGAGATTCGCTACAAGCAGGTCACGCTGCGCCTCAGTACCCACTCGGCGGGTGGACTGACGGAGAAGGATTTCGAACTGGCGCAACAGATCGACCAGTTAGCCTGAGATGCGAGGTATTCCTATCGTCTCCGCGGATCAGATGCGCGCCTTAGACCGCGCCGCGATCGAGCAGGACGGTGTGCCGTCGTTGACGCTGATGGAGCGGGCAGGCTACGGCGTGTTCCAGCGTATTGCCGAGGGGTTCGCGCCCATCGCAGGCAAGCATGTCGCTGTGCTGGTGGGTAAAGGCAACAACGGCGGCGATGGGATGGTGGTCGCACGCTACCTACACGAGGCAGGCGCAAAGGTGCATCTGTGGCTTGCCTGCGCCCCCGATGAGTTCCAAGGCGATGCCGCCGTGCAGTGGCGGATGATACAGGCGTATGGCATCCCCGCGCTGCCCATTCCCGACGCGCCCGACCCTGCCCTGTTCCGCGACGAAGACCTGCTGGTAGACGCCCTGCTGGGAATTGGCATCCGCGGCGCCGTAGGCGAGCCACTGAGTAGTCTTATCGACGCGGTGAACCGCAGTGGACGCCCAATCGTGGCGGTGGACATCCCATCGGGGCTGGACGCCGACACCGGCGCGGCACACGGCATCGCCATCCAAGCGACCCACACCGTGACGATGGCGTTGCCAAAGGCGGGCTTTTTCCAGAACGACGGGGTGCGCTGCGTCGGCGAGTGGGCTATCGCGCCGATCGGGATCCCTCCCCATCGGCTGGAGAACCCTGAGTGCGTCGCGCGACTGCTGACCGAGGCGGAGGTGCTGGCGTTACGACCGCGCTACGCGCCCGACGCCCACAAAGGCAAACGCGGGCATGTGCTGGTGGTAGGCGGCAGTTTGGGGATGGCTGGCGCGCCTGCCTTGGCAGCAATCTCCGCCTTGCGTGTGGGAGCAGGCTTAGCGACGGTCGCAACCCCCGCGCGGGTCCAACCGCAGGTCGCCAGTTTCTACCCCGAACTGATGACAATCCCTATGCCCGACGACGACACGGGCGCACTCACCCCACAAGGCGTTCAGTGGCTCGCGGAGCGACTGGCACGGTTCAGCGTGCTGGTGCTGGGACCCGGTTTGGGACAGCACGAGGCGACGGGCAAGGCGGTCCTGGATCTGCTGGCGGCGTGGTGCGCGTTGGAGCGTCCGCTGGTGATCGATGCCGATGGGCTAAACTGGCTGGCGCGATGGGGCAGCGATGTACCCCTCCCCAAGCACACCATCCTCACCCCCCACCCCGGCGAAGCGGCACGCCTGCTCCGGGTAGAAACGCATCAGATTCAAGCCGACCGCTACAGTAGCGCGGAAGTGATTCGCGACCGCTATCAGGCAACCTGCGTGCTGAAAGGCGCGTACACGGTGATTGCGGAGAGTTCGGGATTGTGGGTCGCGCCGTTCGCCGAGCCGAGTTTGGCGACGGGTGGTTCAGGCGATGTGCTCACAGGCGCGATTGGCGGCTTGCTGGCGCAGGGTCTCCCGCCCTTGCATGCCAGCGCGCTCGGTGTGTGGCTACACGGCACAGCGGGACAACGGCTTGCCTGTACCGCGCGATTCGGCTACACGGCGGAGGAACTCAGTCGGGGACTATAAGCGCGGTTAAGGACGACAAGGCGCGAGCCGCTTGCTGCCCTCCGCTGCGCCTGCGCCTGAACCCATCAGTCCCCACTGATAGCGTATCCGCACGGTCAGGTCGGGCTTGGCGGTCTTGTCAAACAGCAGGCGCATTTCGGGCTGTTGCGTGCGCGGGAATCGGCGTATCTGGATGGGCGACGCAGGCGACTTGGGTGGCTTGCCGTCCAGCAGCACTTCCATTTTGATGTCGCGCAAAGCTGACAGCGCCGTGTTGTAAAGCTTCAGGCGTACCTCCTGCTCGCCCGTGGGCGACGGCGCAATGCACCCTTCAATCACCAAGTCCGGGGAGTCAAGCACCCGATAAGCTGGCGGGATCGTCGGCTTGTTGGCGCCGGTAATGGCTCCGCCACCGCTAATCTGGTACGCCGCCACCAACGACGCCGTAAACAGCGCCACGAGGGTCAGCATCCCAATCCAAATCAGCACACTGGAACGCATACGCTTAGCCGTTCATCTCTGCTCGCAGCACTTCCGACTTGATAATACCGATATAGGGCAGACTGCGGTACTGCTGCCGCCAGTCCAGCCCGTAGCCCACCAGGAACTCGTCGGGCGCGTCGAACCCCTTGTACGCGATGGGAATGTCTATCAAGCGCCGGTACGGGCGGTCCAAAAACACGCACACCTTGAGACTGGCAGGTTTGCGCCGCTCCAGATTCTTGTAGATATAGGCAAGCGTCAGCCCCGTATCCAGAATGTCTTCCACGATAATCACATGCCGACCCGCGATAGGTTCGTCAAGGTCTTTGGTGATGCGCACCTCACCCGATTGCGACTGCGGACTGTAGCTCGTGATGGCCAGAAAGTCGAGCGTGTGGGGGATGGTCATGGCGCGGGCAAGGTCAGTCAGGAAAAACAGTCCCCCCTTCATGACCGTGACCAGATGGGGGTTTAGCCCCTCATAGTCGCGGTCGATCTGTCGTGCAATCTGCCGTACTTTACGCTTGATTTTGCGCTCATCGAGCCAGACGCGCTGGATAATCTGCGGCAAGGTCGGCTCGGGCAGCGTAGTCGTACTCACGCGATAGAGTATACCCTGCAGGATACCCTAATTGCTCTCGCAAATGCCGTGATATTCCCTCTCCCTTGGAAACCGAAAGCCCCCGTGCCCACGCGAGGAACGGGGGCTGCATCCAAGTCGCCCTTACTTCCCGCCGAACTTTTTGTAGGTCGCCTCGTCGACGAACTTCGTGAGCTTCTGCCCGTTGTACTCGGCTTTCAGGGCGTAGCGCACCTGCTTCTTGCCTGACTTGGTGGTGCGCTCGTACTTCTGGGTCTTCACCTGATTGTCAGGTACCTCGACCATTTTGCGATCTTTCACGCTGTAGAATTGCATAAGCCTCCCTCCTATGAATGGATTCACAGGTTAATCCACCTGTGTTGCGCCTAATTTACCCGACACGAATCACGATTCCTGCTAAACTTCAGGTGATTTAGGGTCAAATTCGCCCTCAATTGGGGTAATTTGCCCCGCATGAGGGCGCTCCCGCACGGCGTTTCCTACGGTATCATCGGCAAGTTGGGTGGAAAGCGCGAGCCTTCGGGTTGCCGCCACTGGTTGTTTTTCCCCGTCATATCCCAGAGCAGATCCACCGGCGGAACGCCGAATCGCTTGAGCCGCTCGTCGGGATCCTTGGCGTTGTCGCGTAGGGTGTTGTTGTAAATGCGGTTTCCGTCGGGGTGGGGATCTACATCCAACGGCGTCGGCTCTGGGAACAGCTGACGCAGGCTAATCACCATCACTCCGAAGCTACCGTTACCGACAATCTCGTTTTCGTAGACCTCTGTATTGTCCGCCGCCAGAATCATAATCCCCGTGCCTTTCAACACATTGCTAACAATCGCTTCGGGAGCGGCGAAGTTCGGCGTGTTGTTGTTAATCACGCGATTACGCCGCACGATGCAGCCGTCTTGCACTTTAGAGGGGTTGAACGGCAGCAGGAACACGAGAATCCCGCCCGTGTTGTTGTGCACATAGTTCTCTTCCACGATGGCGTTGACGCAGTTTTCGATTTCGATGCCGGTCACATTCTGGAACGCTTCATTACGCCGCACAACGATGTTGCGCGACTGACCGACATAGATGCCCGCGTCTTTCGTGCCCGACACCTTACAGTCTTCCACCAGCACACCGTCGCACTCGATCGGATAGACGCCGTACAGCCCCGTGTTGTGCAAAATCAGATTGCGGTAGACGACATTCCGCGCTTTGTGTACCACGACGCCGTTGCCCTGATAGTTGCGGATTTCGAGGTTCATCACCGTGAAGTCGTTGCCTAACCCCGAAATCGCATCCGGCAGGAAGTTACGCCCATCCAGCACAGGGCGCTTACCGTTCTGGATAACCCCCTCAATCGTCACGCCATGATGGATTACCAACACATTCTCGTGATAGGTACCCGGGTAAACGCGCACGACGCCGTTGCGCCCCGCTCGATCAACCGCCTCTTGAATGCTCTCACCGGGACGCACCTCCACCACCCTTCCCTTAGCCTGCACAGCCTTGTCCGTCCGCTCCGGCCGATTGCCGCGCATTGGTGCTTGAATGTGCATTCCCAAGCGACGAGGCTGTGCTGGGACAGGACTATTCAAGCCACTGGCTCGACGATGCACCTGTTTGAGCCGTCGTAGTTCGGGACTGTCGATATCGAGTTTTGTCGGTAGGTGGGGAATCTGAGGTTTGACCACAGGCAACCCTGAAGGCACGCGCTCTGGGATTTTGGGCAGGGCGCTCTCGTCGGTCAGTGCAAGCAGGAACGCGATAATGTCTGCTTTCTCCTGCGGCGTTAGCTGGAATTTGCGGATTTTGTCGTCTTGCAAGGGCACATCGAGCCCTAACCCGCGTCCCCCACCCCCTGAATAGAAATCGAGCACCTCTTCGAGGGTTGCGAATACGCCGTTGTGCATGTAGGGGGCGGTGAGTGCGATGTTCCGCAGGGTAGGAATCTTGAACGCGCCCTGTGGTCCGCCGCCGCGTCCTTTCTCGGCGCCCTCTTTCGGCATATCCCTTGGTCCGTCAGGTGGGTCGGGCACGCCGATGACTTTGAAATCACGGTTGGCAAAGGTGGGCAGTCCGTGACATTCGTTGCAGCGCGTTTTCGGCGAGAGGAACAGTTTCAGCCCCCGTTTCTCTTGGGGCGTCAGTGCGCTCCCATCACCCGCGGCATAGCGGTCAAAGCGCGAGTTGAAGCTGACGAGCGTGCGCTCAAACGCCGCGAGGGCATAGGTGATGTTTTTGAAGGTGATCGCCTCGCCGTTCTTGCCGCCAAACGCTTTGTCGAACAGTTCCCGATATTCGGGAATAGCTTTCAGCTCGCGCACCAGTTCCTCGGGGTCTGCGTTGACCTCTTCAGGGGTGGTGATGACCATGCGCGCTTGCTCTTCAAGATTTGCCGCGCGCCCGTCCCAAAATTGACGGTGGTTGTAGACCGCGTTCCAAAGGGTGGGCGCGCCGCGTGTGAGCTCGATCCCGCCCTTGCGTTCGCGTCCTGCGCCCGTTGCGCCACGCCCCAACGAGCGCGGTAGCCCATCGGAGAAACCGAGATGCGGATGATGACAATGCGCACACGACATCGTGTTATCGTCCGAAAGAATAGGATCAAAAAAGAGCAGCCGACCCAGTTCCACTTTCTCGGGCGTGGTGGGGTTGTCCTCGGGCTGAACCACCGCAGGAAACGCCTTCTGCAGCCCCGTGGCGGGGTTGCGCTCATCCAGAGGCGGCGGGCTGGGAACCAACACCCCGTCCACCATGCGCATACCTACATACTGATTTTCCAGAACCGATGCCCCGACAATCAAAAGCGGGAGCAACGCCGTCGTTAGCCCAAACACCCAGCGGGAATTGCTCATCGTTGATGCCTCCATAGAACTATTTCGACTCGCCAGTCAAAGAATCCTGCCGAGACGCAATTTCATGTTCCAACTGTCGTCGCGCGACCCCGACCAGCGCCCCCAGAAAAAATGCCTGTGCCGAGAAGTAGACCCACAAGAGCAGTGCGACGAGCGACCCTGCCGAACCGTAGAGGGTGGCAACGCTGGAGTGGGTCAGGTAGAGGCTAAGGAGCGTGCGCATGCCCATCAGTAAGAGCGTGCACAGCGCTGCCCCCAGCAAAGCGTCCCGAAAGCGCGGGCGGACCGCAGGCAGCAACCAATAGAGCAGCGCACTCCCCAAAATAAGTAGCGCAGGCAACAGCGACCGATTGAGCGCCCAGCCCAGCCAATAGAGAACAGGCAACTCGTGCAGGCGCGCCCGCACCGCAGAAAGCGCCACCTCCAGAACAACGCTGAGCAGGAGCAATACACTCAGGAGCAAGACGCCACTGGCGCCTATTAGACGCGTAATCAGCCAGTTCTTGACCCCACTCTCAGAGTGGGGTGGTGCATCCCAAAGGGTGTCCAGGGAGGCTTTGAGGCTTTGCATGAGCCCCGATGCACCCCAGAGCGCGAGCAATAGCCCTACCAGCGTTGCCCCTGCCCCCGAACCCTGAAGCACCGTGCGCTGGATAAACTGTTCGACGCCCTGCGCCGCTTGCTCGCCCAATCCGCGACGCACGCTGGACACGATCTGCTGTGCCACCTGGTCGCCTCCCAAAAAGTAGCCCGCTACACCCGTCAGACTCAATAGTAAAGGCGCCATGGTCAGCATCGTGAAAAACGCTAACGCCGCCGCGTGGCGCGGCACAGCATGACGCGCCCACAACTGCGCCACATGCTCTGCAAACCGATAGTATCTCATTCCTACGCTCCATGATACTGCACGCGGCAAGCAGCGCCTTTCACCCCAGGGTGTGTGAAAACTCGCAATTCTACACGGAACCTGCCCCTGCATTCTCGCTGTCCAATAGCCGATAATTGCCTTCGGTGGGCAACGCCTTCCGAAACCATACAGTGAGGGAAGAACATGTCCAAGCGCGAGTTAAAGGTCGTGCGCCTTATTGAGCCAGAACTCTGCACGCGGTGCCGCTTTGCGGATATCGCGGATGTGGAGATGGCGGATGGGCGGGTGCAACGGATGTTATACTGCCGTAGGCTGGATTGCGATAATTGGGACTACGGCTCAGCGGAACCTGCAAGGCGCGTCGAACTGTCTAAGGGGACAGAGGATTGGGACGATGCCGCCTAAAGATTACCGCGAGGTGCGCACGCGGGTGGGGTCGGTTAGGATTTGCATGCCTGTACCTCCTCCTGCTGAGCGCGATTTGCAATGCGGGGTGCAAGTCGCGCTAAGCGAGTCGCTGGCGCGAATCGACGATGCGGGGCGTCGATTCGCCCAGCGCCTCCAGCAGGTGCATGCCGATTAAGTTTATCATCCCTCCCACGCACGCGCCCTACACCCACAGCGCCGGGAACGCCCACTCCCGGCGCTGCCTTACATTAAAAACTCCTGCTCCTTGTAAAGGGGCAGGAGTGGAGCGTGTGTTCCGCGTCGCGTTTAGCGCGAGCGTGTCTCTTCAAACACGCGAATGTCGCCGCGCTTCACTACGCCGCGATAGGTGAACGCAGGCTCTGCATCGGGTGTGGTGCGGAATGCCACAGCAATTGTGTCGGGGTCGCCGTCTGTGCTGTCTGCCTCGCGATTATCCGCTACACGCACACTCACAATGCCCGGCACTCGGCGCACACCCTGCCGCGTACGCTGTGCAATCCAACCGCGCCCCGAGAAGCCCGCGACGCCATTCTCGGCGTCGACTTCAAGGCGATTCACAGTCGGCAAATGCACCACGGTCAAGGCGTTCTCACCGCGCACCTCGATTTCGAAACTGCCGCCAGTGCGCGACTGGTCGTTAAACACCACCTGCTTCGCCACGAATCGGAACTGGGCGTTCGGACGCTCCGCTTCGGGTGCGCCCGCCATGCCATGTCCCATCGCTCCGCGCACGGTCACCGTCTGGGCATACGCCAGCGCGGCGACCGCGCCGATTGCCACAAGCCACAACAGTTTGCGCTTCATTATATACACCTCCTTCAGAGAATTAGTCAGAAAGCATCCGCCCTCTGCCGTAGGATTAGACGCACGTTCTCCTAACAAGTTCACTAACGCGAGTTGTATTATTGACACCCCGCACGTGCTTTCAGGTAGATCATGAGGCACGCCACATCGGCGGGGCGAATGCCGGGGATGCGTGCTGCCTGCCCAATGGTTCGGGGGCGCACACGCGCCAACTTCTCGCGCGACTCTTTGGAAATCGCCTGCAGCGACTCATAATCGATGTCGTCGGGAATCGTCCAGTGTTCCACTTTGCGCATCTGTTCGATCTGTTGCTGTTGCTTGCGTAAGTAGATGTCGTATTTCGCGATGATTTCCACCCGCTCGGCGATTTCGGCTGGGGCACGCAGGGCATCGGGGAACAGGTGCTGCAACATCGTATAACTCGCTTCAGGGCGGCGCAGGTACTCCAGCGCGGAGAGGCGCGTGTTCACGGGCGTTCCGCCCAGGGATTGCAGCTGGGGGTTGTGCTTACCGCTAATCTCCAGCCTGCGCAGGGTCTCCAGTTCTGCCTGCAACTGCTCCTGACGCTCGCGGAATCGTCGCCATCGCGTGTCGCACGCCAGTCCCAACTCACGCGCAATCGGGGTGAGGCGTTCGTCGGCGTTGTCGTGGCGCAAGTGCAGTCGATGTTCCGCGCGCCCTGTCAGCATCCGATACGGGTCTTCCACGCCTTTGGTCACCAAATCGTCAATCAATACGCCGATGTAGCTGCTGGCGCGATCCAACACCAACGGCTCATGCTTTTGAGCGTACAGTGCTGCGTTGATGCCTGCCACTAAGCCCTGCGCCGCCGCCTCCTCGTAGCCCGATGTGCCATTAATCTGCCCCGCCAAAAACAGCCCGCGTACTGCTTTGGTCATCAGCGTCGGGTAGAGCTGGTCGGGATACACCATATCGTACTCCACCGCGTAGCCGGGACGAAGCATCACGACCTCTTCCAGCCCGGGCAGCGTGCGCAGGAACTCCAGCTGCACCTCCGCAGGCAAGCTGGTGGACATCCCTTGCACATAAAGATCATCACTGTCCCAATACTCCTGCTCCAGGAACACGGGGTGGTGGTCTTTGTCGGGGAAACGCACGATTTTGTCTTCGATGCTGGGGCAGTAGCGCGGACCGATGCCCGTGATGTGCCCGCCATACATCGCCGACCGATGCAGGTTCGCGCGAATGACGGCGTGGGTGCGTTCGTTGGTGGCGGTCTGCCAGCACGGGAGCAGGGGGCGTGGCGGGTTGAGCGCGTCGTGCAGATACGAGAACGGCGGGCACGGCTCCGATGGAACTTCCTGAAGCCTCGAAAGATCAACGCTCTTTTTATCGATGCGCGGGGTGGTGCCTGTCTTGAACCTGCCGATGCGGAACCCTAACTGGATCAGTGATTCCGTTAGTCCCACCGCAGGCTGGTCTCCAAACCGCGCGGCGCGGATTTTCTGCTCCCCGATATGGCACAGTCCGTTCAAAAATGTACCCGTGGTGATCACCACTGCCGGCGCATAGAGTTCCAGTGCATTCGCGTCGCCGTTGGTGGCGTTGTGCAACCGCACCACCACCCCCTTACACACGCCCTCCCGCACAATCAACGATTCCGCCGAACCCTCGATCAGGGTCAGGTTCTCTTGGCTTCGGAGCGTGCGTAGCATTTCGGCGGGGTAGAGGGCTTTATCGGCGTGGGCACGGAGGGTACGCACCGCAGGTCCCTTGCCTGTGCCCACATGGCGGATGTGCGTGAGGGTGCAGTCGATGTTCACCCCCATCTGACCGCCGAGCGCGTCGATTTCGCGCACGAGGTGCCCTTTGGCGGGTCCACCGATGGAGCAGTTGCAGGGCATATGCGCCGTGCGCTGGATGTTGAGCGTGATTACCGCGACGCGACAGCCCATGCGCGCCGCCGCCAACGCCGCCTCACATCCTGCATGCCCCGACCCCACCACGATCACATCGAAATCGGGCATCGTCGCGCCAATTGTACCTGAACCGTGCGCTTGACACCCGAACACGGTATACTTTCCTGCGCATGGCGTGGCTTTTTCTGGTGGTTGCTGGGCTTTTGGAAATCGTATGGGCGACGGCGTTGAAGTTCTCGAATGGCTTCACGCGCCTCACTCCGACGGTCATTGCGCTGACGACCGCTTGGGCGAGTTTCTGGTTCCTCTCGCTGGCAATACGCAAGATTCCTATCGGCACGGCGTATGCCGTATGGGTGGGGATTGGCGCGGTTGGTGTGGCGGTTGTGGGCATGCTATGGTTCAAAGAGTCGCGCGATTTCTGGCGACTGTTTTTTATCGGGCTAATCGTGCTTGGGGTGGCGGGGCTGAAGCTGGTTTCGCGCGATGAAAGGCTCTGAGGGTCAAAAAGCGGGCTACAGTTGGGCGCGGGCTTCGGCGGTGATGATGACCGCGATTTTCGCCAGTCGCGTGCTGGGGATGCTGCGCGACACTGTAATCGCTTATCGCTTCGGGCAAAACGAACTGACCGACGCCTATCGGGCGGCGTTCCAGTTACCCGATTTACTCTTTTTTATGGTGGCAGGCGGCGCGCTCTCCTCGTCGCTGATGCCCGTGTTTTCGGGCTACTGGGAGCAAGGGCGCAAGGACGAGGCGTGGCGCGTGTTCTCCATCGTCGCAACGGTGATGGTCAGCCTCACCACCGTGTTGGTGGTGCTGCTGGAATTAATCGCGCCCATCGCCGTCGCGCTCATGTTCCCCGGCTTCGACGCCGACAGGCTTGCCCTGACGATCCACTTGACGCGAATCGTGCTGCCCACACAGATCTGTTTCCTGCTGGGGGGGTTAATGATGGCAACATTGTACGCTCGCAAACATTTCCTCGCGCCGGCGCTGGGACCGAATATCTACAACATCGGCATCATCGTGGGTGGGTTGGTGTTCGCACTTTGGCTGGGAGTGGCAGGGCTGGCGTGGGGGGCACTCATGGGCGCATTTATCGGTAGCGTGCTATTGCCGTTGATTGTGATGCGACGCATGGGCAGTGCATTTCGATGGGAGTTCAATTTAAAACATGAAGGCGCGCGCGAAGTATTTCGGTTAATGTTGCCCGTGATGTTTGGGCTCTCGTTGCCGGGGATCTATATGCTTATTCTGCGTGTGTTCGCGTCGTGGCTGCCTGCAGGCGCGATTTCTGCACTGGATAACGCGAATCGACAGATGCAAGCCCCCCTGGGCATCGTGGGGCAAGGGATTGCGCTGGCGATTTTCCCCGCGCTTACCGCATTCGCGGCGCGGAGCGAGTGGGGTGCGCTGCGCACGACCCTGCGACAAGGCTTGCGACTGGTGTGGTTTCTCACCGCGCCTGCAACCGTGTTGCTCATCGTGCTGGCAGAAGATGTTAGCCGTGTGCTGTTGCAGTACGGCAAGTTCACCCCCACCGATACGCAAATGGTCGCCAGTGCGTTACGGGCGTTCGCGCTGGGGCTATTCGCATGGTCGGGGCAAGCGTTGATTGCACGCGGATTTTTCGCTCTGCGCGACTCACTCACGCCTGTGCTGATTGGCTCGCTGATCACTTTGCTGTTTGTACCGCTCTGTATTCTGCTCATGCGTGGGCTGGGGATGGGACATGTGGGGTTGGCGTTGGCGACCTCGATTGCCGCGACCGCGCAGATGTTTTGGATGCTGCAGATTCTTCAGCGCCGCATCCCCCGCGAGACGGATGGCGAGTCGGCTCCACTGATGGGATTTCTGCTGCGCACAGGGAGCGCTACCCTGCTCATGGGAGCGATTGCCTACGGGATACACCTCGGCTTGCACACGCTGCTGCCAGCGTTTCAGGTGAATCTCAAGTCGCTGGTGGTGAGCGTGCTGACCGCCTCCGTCGCGATGGGAGTGTACATCACGCTCTGCCAGCGGCTGGGGGTGCGTGAGACCGACTATTTCAGGCGCGTTTTGAAGCGGAGCCGATAAACCCTGCCTCATTGCCGTTGTGTGTACCATTGCTCCACGAACTTTCGATATTCTAACTGCTCTTGCACGATCGGCTGCCACCACTCCCGATGCTGAGCGTACCAGAGTACGGTCTCGCGCAAGGCGGTCTCGAAATCGGCTTGGGGCTGCCAGCCCAACGCACGAAGTTTGGAATCGTCCAGGGCATAGCGGCGGTCGTGTCCCGGTCGGTCTTTGACAAACTCAATCAGGCTTTCGGGTTTGCCCAATGTGTGCAAGATAAGGCGCGAAACTTCTATATTGGCGCGTTCGTTGCCGCCGGCGATGTTATAGGCTTCGCCCACTTGCCCTTTGTGCAGCACGAGATCGATGGCGCGGGCGTGATCTATCACATAGAGCCAATCGCGTCGCTGTTGCCCGTCGCCGTAGAGGGGCAGCGGCTCGTCATGGAGGGCACGCAGTGTAAAAAACGGGATGAGTTTTTCGGGGTACTGGCGCGGTCCAAAAGTGTTGCTGGGACGCACAATCAGCACAGGGACGCCGTAGGTGCGGTAGTACGCTTGGGCAAGCAGGTCGGCTCCCGCTTTGCTGGCGGCGTAGGGGCTGCTGGGCTGCAGGGGCGACTGCTCGGTAAACGCGCCTTGCTCTGCAGAGCCGTATACCTCGTCGGTGCTGACATGCACAAAGCGTTCCACGCCCACCCGCCGCGCCGTCTCCAGCATGATAAAGGTGCCATACACATCGGTGGTGATAAAGGCGTCGGGGTTCAAAATGGAGCGGTCGACATGGGTCTCCGCAGCGAAGTGAACGACATAGTGGACGCCCTGCATCGCCTGCTGCACAGTCTGGCGATCGCGCACATCGCCGTGAATAAAAGTAAAGCGCGGATGGGGCTCGACGGCGGCGAGATTCTCGCGCCTGCCTGCGTAGGTGAGTGCGTCCAGTACACGCACCTCATAGTCGGGATATTGCTGGATGAGGTACTCCGTGAAATGACTGCCGATGAACCCTGCGCCGCCTGTGATCAACACCGATTTGCCCATAGCCATAGGATACCCCGCCCGATTCGGCAATCATTTGGCACAAAAGTTGCTGTAGGAGAAAAACGGATGGAGAGCAAAGCCTGCCCTCATAAGGAGGTTGCGACCGGCACTTATGAGGCAATGCGTAGGGGCTGAAGCAATGGCTTCAGCCCCTTTCGCTTATGGTACACTCGATGCGTGAACGCGGCAATCCGAGCGTTTCGCGAGCTGCAAGCACAGGGCGTCATTCGCGCTTTCGCGTTGGGAGGCGCGTCCGCGCTGGTGTTCTACACGGAGCCTGTGCTAACCTACGATCTCGACTTCTTTATCATTCTGGATGCGCCGCCCGACACACTGGTCTCGCTCCAGCCCATCTATGAATATTTCACGCGACAGGGCTACACCGTATCGGGTGAGCAGGTGCTGATTGGCGACGCGCCTGTGCAAGTGCTGGTCGCCTACAATCCGTTGGTGGAGGAAGCCGTTCAGAACGCGATTGAGCTGCCTTTCAACGGTGAGACTGTGCCTGTGCTAACGCCTGAGTACCTACTGGCAATTGCACTACAGACAAATCGGCACAAAGACCGCGAGCGTGTGCGCCTGTTGTGGCAGCAAGCGACCTTGGACGAAGGTAGACTTGTTGATATTCTCACGCGATACGAACTGATAGAGCGATGGAACCACCTGAAAAGCCAGATGTAGCACAGCTCCCCCAGGCAGTGCGCCGTGTGCTGGAGTTTAAGGAGGCGCGGCGCAAGCAGTTGGCACAGCTGCCCCCTGAAGAGAAACTACGCATCATCGTTGAGATGCAGAAGTGGGCGCGCGCAGCACACATCGCCACAGGACGCCCGCCCACACCCGTGTGGAACCTTGACGAGCTGATGAAACGCGCCAAGCCGGAGCCGCCCAGTCAGGTATAATTTGCCGTCTATGCAGGTACGCATCAACGGCAAAGAGCGCGAGCTACCTGAACCGATTACCCTACTCCAGCTGCTTCAGGAACGCGGGATCGACCCGCGCACGGTGGTGGTGGAATACAACTATGAAATTCTGCCCCGCGAACGCTATAGGGAAATCGTTCTGCGCGAAGGCGATAACCTCGAAATCGTGCAGATGACCGCAGGAGGCTAAGATGCGCGTGATCGTCGTCGGAGCAGGGGTGATCGGGTGCGCGGTCGCCTTAGAGTTGTGTCGGCGTGGCGCCGAAGTCGTGTTGATTGAGGGCTATGCCGAGGGGGGGCACACCTCCGCCGCCTCTGCAGGGATGGTGAACCCCTTCAGCCTCACGCCGAGCGAAACCCCCGCCCTGGCGATGTACTGGCGCAGTCGCCAAATGTACCCTGAGTGGACGCGCACACTCTATGAAGAGACAGGTATCGACCCTGAGTGGCGTGATACAGGTTGCCTGCGTATTGCCCTAACGCCTGCCGATGCCGAGCACCTGCGCACGAACCTTGAATGGATCCGTCGCTACGATACCGCTGCCGAGCTGCTCGAAGCCCATGCCGCGCGCCAAATAGAGCCTGCGCTTAACGACGCCATCGAACTGGCGCTTCACCTGCCCAGTGAAGGGTGGGTTCACACAGAGCGTCTCCTGCGTGCGTTGCACCGAGCCGTACAACTTAACGGCGTAAAGTTTTACACAGGCTACCCTGTGTTGAGCCTACTGCACCGCTCAGGACGCGCCTACGGCGTGCGCACCGCGCACGGAGTGATGGAAAGCGATGCAATTGTGGTTGCCACAGGCGCATGGACAACCGCTTTGCTCCTGCCGTTGAAGATTCATGTGCCTGTGGAGCCTGTGCGCGGCGTGATTTTGAAACTGGGTGATTTGCCTGTACCCGTCAGGCGCATTCTCTCTGCCCCCGTGGGCTACCTTGTGCCTCGCGCCGACGGCACTGCGCTGATAGGAGCAACGCGCGAGCAGGCAGGCTACAACATGTATGCCACAGCCGAGGGCTACGCACATCTGCTCCAAGCCCTGAGTCGAATCGCGCCTGCCTTGCTTCATGCGACCGTGTTGGGACACACCGTCGGGCTGCGCCCCGACACCCCCGACCACAGTCCCTATATCGGCACGGTACAGGGCTACGAGCGGCTCTATCTCGCTGCGGGGCATGCCTATCATGGTATTTTACTCGCGCCTGCTACGGCGCGCGCTGTTGCTGACCTAATTCTAAACGGCGCAACTGAACTACCCATCGCGCCATTTGACCCCAATCGCTTTCTGAGGGAGAACGATGCACAAATTTCCTGTCATCAAACCGACGGTTTATGACCCCAACTCAGACGAGCCGCTCAAGATCAACGCGCCGCTCGTCGCCGAGTGGTTGATAGAGTTTCTGCGTGACGAGGTGGGACGGCGGCGCGGCTTCAGTAAAGTGCTGCTGGGGCTGTCGGGCGGCGTCGACTCGTCACTGGTGGCGTACCTATGCGCGCGCGCGTTTGGGGCTGAGAATGTGTATGCCTTCCTCATGCCGTACAAAACCAGCAGTCCCGAATCGCTGGAACATGGAATGTTGGTGGTCAAGAATCTGGGCATCCATCATCGCATCATCGACATCACACCGATGGTCGACGCCTATCTGGAACACTACGAGCCAGAAGCCAGTCCGCCACGAATCGGAAACATCTGCGCACGCATGCGCATGATTATCCTGTTTGACCAGTCGGCGAAGTTGAACGCGCTGCCCATCGGCACCGGCAACAAGAGCGAGCGGCTGTTCGGCTACTTCACTTGGCACGCGGATGACTCGCCGCCTGTGAACCCCCTGGGCGACCTGTTCAAAACGCAGGTATGGCAGTTGGCTCGCTATATCGGCGTCCCTGAGGTGATTGTGGAGAAACCTGCTTCCGCTGACCTTATCGTCGGTCAAACCGATGAGGGCGACTTCGGCATTTCGTACCAGCGCGCCGACCGTATCCTACACTACCTTACGCAGGGTTTCTCCCCAGAGCGGCTTATCGAGATGGGATTCCCAGAAGCCGAAGTGCGCCTCGTGAAAAACAAGGTGGATAACACCCACTGGAAACGACACTTGCCCACCGTGGCGATGCTCTCCACAACCGCCATCGGCGAGTATTATCTAAGACCTGTGGACTTTTAAGAGCATGGACAACCCTGTTCGTGTGCTATACTCAAAGCGATGCCAATTCATCTTATCGAAGGTATACAACGCCTGTTTCGGGTAGGCGTCGGGCAGTTTAAGCCCTTTAAGGGACAGTACCAGCGCAATCTGGAGCAGATTGGGCAGCTGATGCGCCAGTCGCTCCAAGAAGGCGTGGATGTATTGGTACTGCCGGAGACAGCAACCACGGGATACTTTGTCGAAGGCGGCGTGCGCGAGCTGGCGATGCCCGCTTCGCAACTGTTAAACGATCTTGCCTGCCTCTACGCCGATTTGCACCCTGAACGTGCGCTCGACATCTGCGTCGGCTTCTACGAGTATTTGGACGGAGACTACTTCAACTCTGCACTCTATGCAACTTTAGAGCCAAACCCTGAACACACACGCCTGGTGCATGTACATCAGAAATTCTTCTTGCCCACCTATGGCGTGTTTGAGGAAGAGCGGTTCGTGGCGCGGGGACGCCAACTGGAAGTGTTCCCCACTCGATTCGGGCGAGCGTCAATCCTTATTTGCGAAGATGTGTGGCACTCAATTACCAGCACCATCGTGGCGTTGAAGGGTGCACAGGTGCTGTATGTACCGACCGCCTCACCAGCGCGGGGGTTCCACACTGAGCAGATCGAGAATGTGGAGACCTATCGGCGCATGCTCACTCAGATTGCCAGCGAGCACACGATTTATGTGGTGCAGTCCAGCTTAGTCGGTTTCGAGGGGGGTAAAGGTTTCGTCGGCGCGTCGTGGATTGTGAACCCGTTCGGCAAGGTAATTGCGCAAGGTCCCGTCAACCAAGAGGCGCTCATCGTTGTACCCCTTGATTTAGACGACTTAGCGATTGCACGGGCGCAATTGCCCCTGCTTTCTGACCTACGCTCTGTAATTGCCGATATCGCGTTGCAGTTCGAGCGACTGGCGCGTCCTGAAGCACCTTAGCCTACCACAACGCGACGCCCGCGAACACGGTGGTGTACAGATCGACCTGAGCTTCCACCGCAACGACCTCAAGGCGCGCGATTTTGAGGTTGCGGTCTTCCATCGCCTCCTCTGCCATCGCCGCGACCAGTTCGTGGGCTTCGCGCTCGGTCATGTAGCCTTCGGTTTCCATAATCACCCCCACCGCGTTCGGGTCGCTGGGGAACGCCAACGAGACCGCCGCGGCGATCGTGCGCCCACTTTCATCGGAGCTGAACACCCCGTAGGCAATCGGCAAAAGACTCCCTTTCGGAACCTCCACCGTGGGACGCGGCTGCACTCCCGCAGGCAGGATACTGGATACCCGCAGCAAGTTATAATCCGCGAAGCCAGCCTGTCGTAATGCACGGTCAAATGAGACCAGTTCAAAAGCAGATACCCCAACACCCGCGCCTGCCGTGCAATAACGCGCGAGCTGCGTGAGCGCAGTCCCACTGAAGTGCCTGATCTCTTGCATTGCATAACCTCCTAAGCGCATAGAGTCGGAAAGTAGATTCTCAGGCACGGCGAGTGAACACTCGTCGCACCTCCTCGCTCATACTCCCCGTCGAGCGATGAGCAAGTTCACCTTTAATAAAATGCCGTCAGCAAGTCAAAACTCCATCGGCGGGTAAATGACGACCATGTCAGCGCTACCTCGCGGTAGCCGATGCGGTAGGCGATTGTAAAAGTTTGATCGCGAAAGTCGTACTGGTTATACGACTGCAAAGTATACCCCACTCCTATGCGCCAGAGGGGGCTGATTCGCCACGAAAAGTCTCCCACATAACTTACAGAATCGGCGTCTAACGCGCGGCTCATATAGCCTGTGAGGTAGTAGCGGTCACCCAGGCTCCAGTTGAGGCTCCCCGAAAGGCGATGCCGCCCCAATAGGTTAGCCCCCAGCGCATCCTGCGCGTAGTCGTAGTTCAAGCTCAGAACCCCGCCTGTCCCCAAGGCATGCGTAATGCCCAGAGTGCCCGTGATACTCCAGCCTGCGTTCGGGAGATTACCCACGAATCGCCCCACAGTCAACCCCCCAGTCAAGGTCGTTGACCGTCCAAGCGATTGGGGAATTAAGTTCCAGCGTGCACGCACCCCGATTCCCTCACGGTTTTGGGTTCCCAGCGTAGTCTGGGTACGGTTGGTGGTCAGACTCAGCGAGAGGCTCTGGCGCAACGGCATGCCCGCTACGCGCCGAGGCGTGGTCTCGATAAAGATATCGGAACGCAGGCTGTTGGCAGATGTCCCTTGCCAGAAATTGCTCCCCGCTACCGTGAAACCCGTGGAATAGCCTCGTGCCTGATGCGAAAGCTGCATGGAGCCATAAATTCCGCGATGCGCAGGCGAGTCGAGCCACAGTGAAAAGCGTGTATTAGGTGACAGCGGCTGCTGATGTCGCCAGTTCACCCCCCAATCGTCGCGAGCAAGGCTGGTGAGGCTAAACACGCCCGTGCCCAGCCCCATGCGATACTCATGCTCCAAATCCAAAAACATCCCACGCGCTGCGCTTACCGTACGCCCGCCCACCTGCGCCGTACGCAGACGCAGCGCGCCGATTTGTGTGGGGGTGAGCGCGTAGTAATACGGTACATCCAGGTAGATTTGCCCGTTCTGCACCCCTATCAGCGCGTCGCTCCCAACGCCGCCGCTCCACATGCTTTGTGAATAAAGCGGCAAGCTCAGCGACTTCACCTCGCCGACATAAAACTCCGCGCGGTGGAACTGGATACGCTCGCCCGGATAAAACCAGATTTGCGCTGCCTTAATCACTAACTCCGATTCGGAGATGTCCGCGAACTGGAACAGCTCGGGCGGTGCAACAGCATCGAAGGGTTCGAGAACGCCCGCGCGGATACGCACCACTTCCCAGCGGTTTTCGCGCTGGCGCACCCCAAAACCCTGTGCCGAACGCAGTTCATAGCTCAGTTCGGCAAACTCGTGCTGCTCGGAGCCGTAGCGTAAAACAGCGTTGCGTGCCTTCACGCGCATGGTATCGACTTCCAGTTGGAGATCGTCCGCTTGAATCAGCGTGAAGCCGAAACGCACGCTGGCAGTACGCTCCTTGCCCGAGGCGGCGATGATGCGCTGCTCGTTGGCGTAGGCGAGGTACTCTGTGCCCAGCACTTGCACATAGTCGGTTGCGCTGCGCAGCTCCTCCTGCGTGGCGACGAACAGCACCTGCGTTTCACCGACCATGCCTAATCCGATGGCGGTTGCTGTGAGGGTTGCTGTGCCGGGCAGCTGGCTGGCGATGAGCGTCGCACGGGCAACCCCACCCTCCGTGGTGGCAATCGGTTCTCGGAATGCGCCGAGCGTCGTGTTGAAAGCGACTTGGGTTCCGTCAGGAGCTGGTTTGCCCTGTGCTGTGCGCACCTCGGCGGTAATCAGAATCTGGGATGCGCCGTCAGCAACGGCTGCGGTAGGGTAGGCTGTGAGCCGTATCGCACCGTTCGCCCAGCAAGCACAAAGGCAGAGGAGCCACAGCCCCCCTGCCCCAATCCATTGCCAGCGGGCGTTTCTGCTGAGACTCATCCCATCAGAATTGAGAGCCTCCGAGCGCTGCCCCCAAGAAGATCAAGAAAAGCGTGACGGCAGCGCGTTCACGCTGGCGGTCGGGCTGTTTTTTCTCCTCGACGGGGGTCGGCTGCTCCACAGGCGGTGCGAGACGGGCGCGAATGGCTGCACCGATCTTCTCGGCAGCCTGCGATACCGCCGCGATACGGGCAACATTCGGGTCGTTCTGATCGGAGCCTAATCGCCCGCGTCCCGTCTCCGCGACGGAGAGCAACACCTCGCCGGAGGACACATCGATGAGGTCGCCACTAATCGTGACAATTGCCTCGCGAGTGTTCGGGTCGTAGCTTGATTCCTCGATACGCCCCGCGAAGGCGAGGTCTGCGCCCAGCACGGCGCCCACGCGCGCCGCACGCCAAGTGCCGTCCGCCTCACGCTCGTTGAACGGCGGCGTCAGGCGGTCGCGGCGGAGGCGGTTCTCGTCGATAGCGCGGCGCACAGAAGGGTTTGTCTCCCGAAACCGCAGCACATACAGGTTTGGGATGCTTTTTAACTGCGCGTACAGCGCGTTCAATGCCTCCACTTCGACATTGAAATCGTCTGCAGGCTGCACTGCTGCGCCTTGCCCGAACGGGAACAGTACCAGCGAGCGCGTACCCTCAGACGCATCGCTTACCATCAACAGCAAAGCGGCGATAAGAATCCCAATACTTTTCACCGTTACCTCCTCCAGAAGGGCTGGAGCCAGATATGCCCCAGCCCAATACGATTTAGCGGGTTAGCACCAACGGGCGTACGACACGAGCAACCTGCCCATCGTCCGTACGCGCTTCGACCTGCACCTGATAGGTTCCGGGCGGAACAGCGCGCCCCTGATCATCGCGTAGGTTCCACGAGAGCGTGTTCACGCCGCGGGTCGCTGCGCGTCCGCGATGCAGATTCGCAATCGGACGCCCATCGGAACCGAGGATCTGGACGCTCGTCTGCGCGTTGTCCGCCAGCACATACGAGATAGAAACGCTGCTGACGCCACGCCCTGCCGCGCTCACATTGACACTGGTAATCAGCGCACCCGTGCGAGTTGCACGCTCCGCCGTGATTTGCAAACGGGTGCGTCCTGTGGACACGAAGCGATACTCTGGCGTGGTGCGCAGATCTACCGTGCGCCCTGTGTTGAGATCGGTCAGGCGCAGGCGGAAGCCCTGCGGAACTGTGTTCAGGTTCGGGAAGGTCAGCGTCACCTCCTCCCCTGCCGGCGCCTCCACCACCAGATCAAACTGCTGGCGGTTGGCAACGGGACGAATCTCCTGCATAAGCGGGGTCCCCGTGCCCGACTTGAGAATCACCAAGTTCACAGGGCGCTCGGGGAGTGGCGTGGGCGGCTCTTCGATGTCGCCTGCGCTGCGCCCACTGCTGATGCCTATAAAGTTCTGGGTATCTACGCCGCGGCTGGTACGTGCGACAATTTGAAGCCGCCACTCGTTCGGACGATTGACCGACTCGCTTGAGGAGCGGTTGATGACGCCGCCGAACCCTGTGCCGGGCAGGAACACCGGCGGATAGACAAACTCTACATCTTCACTGACCTTAATCCAGTAGCCTCGATGTGGCAGGAGCGGTGTATTCGGGTCGGAAGTGAACTTATACTCGTTGGTGAACTCGTCCCAGTAGTATAGCACGCCGCGTATCACACCACGCTGCGATGCCTCAAAGAAACTTAAACTGCTCGCGGGATCACTGGAACCGACCACCACGACCTGCCCCAACACCAACGGGTAGGGATAGGGGTTGCCTATCTGGTTCCAACCCTTCTTGAGAGGCACAGGTAGGCTGGCGGTAAAGACATTCGCCGGGAATTGCAGTTTGCTGCTGTCGTAGAGCGCTGTGATTGCGTCACCCGGCAGATAGAGCCAGAAGCCCTGACCGGGCTGGATACTGTCAATGGTTTCGTACAGTTCGCGCTCGGGGTTCCACCGTTTCGCTTGATAGGCAACAGGCAGGTTCAACACTTCCTGCAAAGTGCCTGTCACCGTAAAGGGTATAGATACAATCTGGAAGCCCGATTGCAACTTGCGGTTAGCAGTTGCAGAAACAAGAATTGTCCGCGCTACCGACTTTGTGGGCGCAGGGGGCGCTTGCACCGAGACTCGGAAAGTTACAAACCCCACCGTAGTCGGGTCTGCGATGACGCGCCATCGTAGAGGCGCTGTTTGTCCAGGGGCAAGCTGACTAATTGTGCGGGTGCGGCTCTGCCCGGGCGCGAGCGACAATCCAGAGGGCAGTGACAAATCGACGGCGATATTCGTCAGATCGATTTCACGCCCGACGATAAAGTACTGATTCGTGACATTCGCCACGATTTCGAACTGACCGTTTTGCGCCAGCTGTGTGAGGTCTTGCTGGTTCGGCTCCACGACAGGCAACGCTTCCACGCCCAGTGCAATTGGAGGCTGGACATCCATATCTACAGGCGTCAGGGTAACATAGAACACATACTCGCGTTCCTGACCGGGAGCGAAGTTGCGTGCGTTCACAAACATATTCAGAGCCACATCGCCGATGAGGGAATCGGGAAACAGCGTCGGCTCCCAGATGGTTGTCGCTTGAATGAAAAACCATTTCCCAATCACCAGGCGGTCGATGGGGGTCTGGTCTTCAAAGCCTTTTACAGGGCGCAGCAAGTAGCGCGAGGAGCCTCCCAGGTTGCCGCGTCCCAGATAAAACTCGATGGCGTTCGGGATTTGGATGCCGCGCAGGTCGGTATCGACGCGGATGGGACGCTGC
This sequence comes from Fimbriimonadales bacterium, assembly GCA_026003075.1. Classification (GTDB taxonomy): domain Bacteria; phylum Armatimonadota; class Fimbriimonadia; order Fimbriimonadales; family GBS-DC; genus GBS-DC. The sequence continues at coordinate 97,525 of BPGO01000006.1, forward strand.
CCTTGCACATAGACATAGGGAGGGCGCGATGCCCCGTTGCGGTCGAAGCCTGCCTCCACGCCCACTTCAACATCGGAGGCAAGGCGCACCGCGAGCGACGCAGGGGTATCTCCGGTATTGCGCACGCGCACGCTAATACGCGCCGCCGATTGAATTAGGTCAATGCGCAGGTCAGTATCCCAGCCTTCTACATTCCAGATGCGTCGTATATAGTAGCCGCTGGCGCCTCGCCATGCCTGAGAAAAGGTGACCGTTGGGCCGCCTTCGCGTCCCCACACGAAGGTCTGCGTCTGTCCTTCGCGGGTGGCCTGCATCGTGATATACATCCCCCCGGGGTACACGCCCCACGGGTAGCCAGAGGTGAGGGCAATCCCGCTATCGCCCAATAAGGCATTGCCTCCGGAGGTTCCCAGTTGGATACTTCCTTCAGCCGGGCGCGTAGTACACTCGGCGCTTTCCACCGGGAAACATCCCGTGATCCAAGTGACCGTACCGCTCAATCCGAGTGTTGCGCCCAGAACGCCATTATCCACCTGAAGAGCGAGGTAATCGTCACTGACGGGGTTGTCGTTGTTCGGACAGCCGCACGGTTGACCAGGACCTGGTTCATAACTCCCTTGTGCGACGAGTGATGCCACAAGGAAACCGCTACTCAATAGTGCCAAAACCCATCGTTTCATAATTCGTTTACCTCCTTCCCGTTCAGCGGGTCACCACCACTGGTCGCACCACACGCGCCACTTCGCCGTCTTCACCCGTTGCGATAATCTGCAGCTGGTAGGCGCCCGGTGGCACGGCAACGCCTGCATCGGTGCGCCCGTTCCAAGTCGCTGTGCTGACGCCTGCAGAGCGGGCGCCATTTTGTAGACGCGCGATGGTCTTCCCCGTTGCATCCTGCACGACCACCTGCACGGAGGCATCGCCATTCAGCGCGTATTGCACGGAGAACTGATTGCCACGCGTTTGTGTCACGGCGACGCTGGTTACCTGCAGGCGACTCGCCCGTGCGGGTTGAACCTCGATGACAAACCGTCGTCGGCTATTCTCGTCCGTGCGGAATCGGTAGGAACTGTGTTGCGTCATCGATATCCGCTCCCCGCTGGTCTGATCGGTCAGGGTAAGGCGCGTGCCTTTGGGAAGCGGGAGCTCCTGAGTCCACTGCAGGGTCACTTCCGCGTTGGGCAGGTCGGTGACGACCTCCACCTCCCAGCGTTGGGCGCGCCGCGCGTTGCGTCGCAAGTCTTGCGCCAGTGCGCTACGGGTACGCGGGTCGAGAATGTTCACCGCCACATAGGAATTGAATGCGGGCGGTTTCTCCACATCTTCGCGGCTCAGTTCGTCGCTTGCGTTCGCAGCGGTTCCGATGAGGTTGTTGGCGTCCTCACGATCGCCGCAGCGTGCAACCAAGCGCACCAGCCAACCATCGGACTGCTCTGGGGTAACGCGCGCTGACTGGTCGGCACGGCTGCGTAGCGCCCCCACAGGTGGTATAACAAGCGTGCAGGGTTTGAGCGCGCGCACCCAGTGCGCTTGCCACGCCAACAGTTCACCCAGCGGCGCGGTGCGCCAAGTGTACTCACCCGTGAGCGGGATGTAGCGATAGATCTGGAGCCGAATATAATCACGGTCGGCAGCCTCTTGGAGACTGATGCGTTGCACTTGTCCCCCGGCGCCTACGATTTCCACTTCACACGCCGCCCACGGTACATTGAAGGGGAATGGGTTGCCAATCATGTTCCAGCCTTCTTGGAGGGGGATGAGGTAGGCTGTGTTGGTATCAATCTGTTCGTCGCCCAGAATAAATGCAGGTGAAGTGGTGCGCACGAAATAGCCGACACCACGCGGCGGTGTTGGGGTGTTCGAGCCATCGGGACGCACCGCGAGACCAGGCGGATTGAAACTGGCTCGAGGGTCTTTATTCGAGGCAGAATAGCGTGCGTAAGTGCCTTGGTCGGGCAGATAGCGCGCCAAGAGGACATCGTTGCCAAACACCTCTTCCGGTGTCAGGGAAATGTTGTAGGGTGTGGCGAACATCGCCAATCCGGCGTTTTGCACATGCGCTTTCGCGATCACACTCGTCGAGCGGCTTCCCGTTACGCCATCTTGTCCGACCGCCTCCACTGAGATGGTATGGCGTCCTTCGCCGGGCAAACTCACCACAAAATCGAGTGTAATCGTCTTTTGCTGTACATTCACGACGGCAGTCGGCTCCCAAAGGCTACGCGGGAGCGGGTCACCGTTCAGGCGCACATTCAGAATATTGGCAGGATCGTTGTTCAGCACGCGGCGCACAACAACCTGCACCCGCACCCGCCGGGTGTCGACCGTGGTGCCTGACACGGGTTGAACGAACGAAACATTCACGCCCCCCACACCCCGTAACGCCTGCTCTAAGTTGATAATCCCGTAGCCGAGTTCAGGGTCGGGCACAGTGCGCCCGCGCGAGTCGGCGGTCTCTTTCAGCGCGACCACCGCTTCCGGCTCGATCGTATTTGCGTTATGGCGCGGCGCGCCCGCAGAGAGCAGCAACGCGACCGCCGCCGCCACATAGGGACCCGAATAGGAAGTTCCCTGCACATATTCATATTGCTGCGTCGTCGAGGCGGTGGTAACGACGCCGTCATAGTAGCTACTTTGCTGATCGCCCCCCGGCGCAGCAAGGTCGATATTGCCATAGTCGGAATACGACGCCTTCGCACCGGTGCGTCCTACCGCCGAGACACGAACCACATTATCATAACTGGAAGGATAGGACGGAATATCCGTATTCCCGTTCCCTGCAGAAGCGACGGGCACAACGCCACGCCGATAAATCTCTTGGATGAGGTCACTTTCTTGGGGGGAGAAGAAATAGCCCCCGTAGCTCATGTTCAGTACATGAATATTCGCCGCATTGTCAATCACATGCTGATAGGCTTCCAAGATATTTTCGGTGTACAAGGGCCCCAGGGGGCGCTGTGTCACCTTTAAGCCCACGATTTTCACATTTTCCCAAATTAACCCCGCGATGCCGATCCCGTTGTTCGTTACGGCAGCGGCAACGCCCACCGTAGAAGTGCCATGCGAAAAGCCTGGTCCCTCAGGATCGATATTACCATCTGGGGTATCCGCAGCGAAGTTGCGCGAGAGTGGGTCAAACAATCCGGCAAGATCGGGATGAGATCGCTGGAAGTTGTCGTCGATAAAAGCCACACGGATACCGTCCGCTCCCTTTTCGATATCCCACGCGGCGGGCATTTGCATCATCTGCAAAGCCCACTGCTCGGGAAACAGTGGGTCGTTGGGCACATCATGGTAGTGCAGGATATAATGCGGCTCGATATAGAGCACATCCGCGTGGTTTTGCAAGCTTTTGACGGTCTCCTGAACCTTCTGGAGCAAGGCTGCAGGCGCGATTTGGTCGCGCAGGCGCAGCACATAAGTATCGCGCACCGCGATCGGACGTACATCCGCGTTCACACTTTGGGCGATTGCGCGCGCGGTGTCGATAGTGCGCCCTGCCTTCAGGCGCATAATCATCTCACCCGGCACCACATCGTCAGGCGTGAGCGTTTGCGCTCCACCGCTGTGCAGCACAATTACGATTCCAACCAGCCATCGCCACATCCATTTCATCGGTATCTCCTCCCGATAATTGCCTGTTGATAAAGACGCTTGAAAGGGGCGCAGGTTTCGCCTGCGCCCCAGAATTGGCCCTTACGGGCTGGGCGGCAGCTCCTGCGTGGTGAACTCGAAGGGACGGCTCCAAACATAGCGCAGTCCGCCTGGTCCGGGAATGGGACCTGGGTTATCGCCCAGATTGCGTGCGCCTACGCGCCAGTAGAGCGTGACGCGCTGTCCCACCAACCCCAGCCGCGCCAACAATCCAGTCTCCAAGTTGATGCGCTCGGTGGAGACTGGCGAGCCACCTGCTGCCGTAGACAGGATCTCAGCCGAGACGAAAGTACGATCCCGATTGGTAAAGGTCGGGTCGGTCGACACTTCCACGCGGTAAGCGTTTGCGCCCTCCGTCGCCAGCCAGCTGAAACGCACATCTTTGGGGTCCACATCCTCGCTGCGCTGCACGGGGGTTAGCAACTGCACGGGCAACAACACGGTCGCCTGCCCAGAGCGCACGCGGTCGGAGAGCTTGAACAAGATGAGTTGATCGCCCTCTACATCAATTCGTTCTCGGTAGACCAGGGCAATTTGATAGGTGTAGGAACGCCCTGGCGCTACCCCGGGTGCGGGATCAATCTCCTCGAGTTCCAGATCTTCGCTCCCCTCGCGCGGCAGACTGGCGTAGCTCAAGGTGCGTGGCACGGTGGTATCGATGAAGAAGTTCTGGTTGCCCGGCGTCACGCCCACGGGCTGCAGATTCCCGTTGCCATCTGTGCCGATAAAGTCAGAGCGATAGATTTGCCACTGGATGGTGTCGGACGCGCTTTTGGCAAAGAGGGTTGTTTTCCACGAGATGCGGACAAACGGTTCAAAGTTGCTATCCGCACCTGCTTCCGCCAGAACAGTCTGCACCGGCGTGTTGCCGCCCGACGAGGCACGCGCCACCCCGAAGGCGATTAAGCCGATAATCAGAATCGGTCCGAGCGAGCGCAAGAGTTTATTCCCTTCGCCGCGTCGTCGAGGCTGCTCCGTGGTGACTTTACCAGCACGCACCTGCACCGTAGGCACACGATAGACAGCGCGGGCGCGGTCTTCACTCTGGATGCCCCGTCCAAAATCGATAATTTCACCGACGGCGTCGCTATCGGAAACTTGGGTGATGCGGATGCGTCCTACTTCCTCGCCGCGGCGCACAACGATCATCTCCATCCCCGGCTGAAGCCCGCCGCGAATGCCGCGATTTAAGAGCACCTCTTTGCCGGCTCGTGTGGTGAGAATCGTCGCTTCAGGAATGGTGTAGTTGTTAATCGTGCGAATCGCTTCGAACGCGGCGTTTCGGATAGCTTCCTGCACCAGCGTATCATCGTCGCCTGTGTAGCCAGGGCGACGGTTGCTGTAGCCGGTCGCCACCGCGCCGTTGATCGGTTCGCCCGATGCGATATCGATGACACGCACGGTGATTACGACCTGCGCCTGCTTCGGGCTGCCGACGAAGGTCACGGCGTTCACTTCACCAGTGATGATCGACTCGGTTTGCAACGCGCGTCCCAATCGTAGGAAGCCTGTTTTCGTCAGAGGGGGCACGAGGTCGAGGTCTTTGAGCTGCTGTTCGACTTCACCGCGCGCCAGCACCTCATATTTGCCTGATTTTTGGTATTCACTCGCGACGGCATCGGTTGCGGCTCGGGCGACGCTTGCACCGCCGTAGCCGCTTTTATTTTCGAAGTCCAGCACCGCGATGCGGGGCAGTTGCACCAGTTGGGCATAGGCGCGCGCTGCGCCCAGCGGATAGAGCAGCCCGACAACGAGCATGCTCACCACACCGAGATACGCTGTGCGTGTTGCCCAAGTTCGTCTCATCCGTGTTTTCACCCTGATTGCTCCTCCTTCATAGTCTGCTGCTTAGCGCGTGAGGATGAGAGGCACCGTCGCACGCGCGACCTGACCGTCCTCGCTCACGGCTCGAATTTCGATAGTATAGGCGCCGGGGGGCAGCGCCACGCCGCTCTGGTCGCGACCGTCCCAGATGGCTTGCTGCATCCCACCACTGCGCGTCGCTTGATTGAGCAGCTGGCGCACGACCTTCCCGCCCGACAGAATATTCACCTGAACGGTCGCATCTCCTGTTAGCTGGAAGGCGATGGTGTGCTGATTTCCGCGTCCGGAGTTGACCTGCACCTGCTGGATGCGCAGCAACCCGCCGCTGGACGCCATTTCGAGGCGGAATCGGCTCACGCCCGTGGCGCCTGTGCGGAAGGTGTACGCGCCCGTCGTGCGCAGGTAGCGTCGCTCGCCGGTATCCAGATTCACCAGCACGAGGTTCGCCGAGCGCGGCAGTTGCTGTGCATCGGGCCAGCGCAGGGTGACCTCGCGGTTCGGGTGACTGGTCTCCACCACAAACTCCCAGCTGGCGCTGCGCGTTGCGGGTTGGATGTCCACGCCGTAGATTCCGCTCTGTGCGCCCCAGTTCAGGCGCGGCACGCTGATATGCACATAGTCCGAGCCGACGGGCGGTGGCTTGAGCAGGTCATAACCGCTATCATAGCCCGCAGTGGCTGCACGCGACACGCCCACATAAGCGCGGTCTTTCAAATCGCCCGACTCCACCTCCAGCGTCAGTCGCCAACCACCAGCGTTTGTCGCAGCGCTTCGGCTGGGGGCTGCGGTCGTAGCCACGGCACTGGGCGGAATGATCAGCCTCGTATCCCGATACGCATAGAGCCAATAGCCTTCCCACACCTTCATGCGCGTGGTCGCGGTATACGCGCCAAACGAGTAGCCCCAAAGCGCGTTCGCCACGATGCCCTTGCCCACCGCCGTCGTCAGTGAGACCGCCGTATTGGTGTCGGGGTCAATCACCTGCACCGCGCTCCAGTTCACATCGAAAGTGAACGGGTTGCCAATCAAGTTCCAGCCCGTCTGCAGCGGTATCTCGAACGGCTGCGTAGCGTTAGCAGGGGTACCGGTAACCGTCAGCGGCAGGTCGACCGAAGTCTCGATGAAGTAGCCGCGTCCGAGTTCGAAGCGGTTCGCAGGCGCGTTCGGATAGAACACATAGCGCGTTTGGGTCGGATCCCAAGTGAAGAAGCGGAAGGTTGCGCCCGTGGGGACATCCAGCAGGTCTTGCACATCTTGCGTGTAGTCATACGGTGCGGAGACCAGGAACCGCCCCTTGAAGAAGGTGCGCAACGGCTCCGACTTGAACTCGCCGATGACGGTATTCTGTCCCGAATTCACCGTAATCGTGCGCTGGTTGGGGATGAAAGTGAATCCGGGCTTGCTGGGCACGACCACATAGTCGCCTGGGGGCACGTTGGCGAAGCTGTAGTTGCCGTTAGCATCGGTGGTCGCCGTCTGCACAACCGTCGAGCCGAACCGCAGCTCGACCGTTACATCGGGTTCGGGTGCGCCGCCAAAGCGACGGGTAATTTTGCCCGAAGCCGAACCCGGCGGCAATTTCGCCAATTGGAAGTTGAGGGTGGTCGTCTCGTTGGCAGGCACATTCAGTGTTTGGCTCTCTGGCGCGTAGCCAGGCGCTACCGCCGTAATCACATATTCGCCCGCAGGCACGCTGAAGGTATAGTTGCCATTCGCATCGGTCATCACATCGGCACGGGTGTTCGTGCCCGCAACCGCAGTGACTCGAGCGTTCGGGATGGGGTCGCCCGTATCGACATCGGTTACCCGACCTGTCACCGTTCCCGGTTCTGGCTCCAGCACGAAGTCGCCGACATTGGTGGTTTGACCCGACTGAACGACGACATCGCGATACACTCCGTCCGGAGTGGGCTGCACGGGTGGCAAGTTATAGCCACCGAATGAGAGGCTCACAACCGTCACATTCCAGGTGCCCACTGGCACACGCGGCATCAGGAAGGTTCCATCCGGGTCGCTAAACACCTCGACCGTCAGTTCGGGGTCTTGCGTATTCGTTGCTCGGATGACCGCCCCACGCACAGGCTGGTTATTGATATCGATCACGCGCCCGCTGATTTGTCCGGGCGGGGTTGCGAGCATAATCAGGTTAATCGTCGCTGTGGTCGCCACCAGCGTAACGGTTTCAGGGTGCTGGGTTTTGAAGCCGGGGCGCTCTGCGTCCACGACATAGACGCCCGCTTCTAAGCCAACAATTCGGTAGAAGCCGTTGGAATCGGTAATCGCAAAGCCGGCGTTGACCCCTGCAATGCTGGGAGGTGTTACGCCAATGACGCGCACCAGTGCCCTCGGTAGCGGCGTGAAGGTGCGGGTATCAGGATCGTATTGGCGCACCGTGCCTTGCAGCACGCTGTGGGTCATCCAGCCGAAAGCATTGTGGATAATCTTATTACGGTAGGCGCGACACCACAAGGTACCTGTAGGCCCGTCATTATAATAGGAGTTCACGCCCTCCAGACCAAACGCCAGGAACGCCACTTTCGAACGCGTTGCTGTGTCTGCGTAGTAGGAGCCTGCATGGTCCGAGGTACCCAAAAGCGAGCCGCTGTTTACGCGCGGCTGCGTGTATCGATACACCACGCGCGCGTTCGGGTTTACCGTAACGGTATCAAGCCATACTTGGTTCCATGCCGCATCCGTATAAAGGGGTGTGCTACTGCCCGCTCCCACTGGCGGAATGACATCAAAAGTATCAAACCCAGGAAGCACCAAGTATTGCGCCGGATGCGACAAGTTCAAATCTTGCGGCGCGTCAACTTGAATTGTGTTTCCTTCGAAACGGATCCAGATAGGAATGCCACCGGGGTTATTCGCAATCGGGTTAGGGTCTTCCCCTGAAGGTGCAGCAACTCCTTGCACCACATGGCGCAGCCCTCGATAAGGAATCAAAAACACATCATCTGCGGTATCGCTATCGAAGGCGACGCGCAGGATGTCGTTCATAAACTGGTTCGCCACGGCGCCGCGCAAACTCAGTGCCCACGCGATATCCTGACCGCTGAACACCATGCGCCCGCTGTTCTGCAGGAAGTTTCGAATCAGCGTTTGCACCTCAGGGTCGAGAATATGTCCGGGACCTGCCCACACATTACCGGCGTAGGGGCTTGCCCAGAGGACCATGCGCGGGGCATGGAGCTTGTCGCGGAAGCCACCCTGCAGATCGGTCGGTTCGCGTTCAATGCGCGGTTGATAGCCTGCCAGCACTGCGGGCGTGATGGGGTTGCGACACTGCACGCGCCAGATGTCATACAAGTCGCCGTAGGTGGTGTTTTGCCCCAGTGTGTCGGAGCGGATGAAAAAGCCGGGCGGCAGGTTCGGATGCGGGATCGCTCCGTCGCCGTGAATAATCAGCGGTTCGCCGCTGGGCGGTTGCGTGAGATCGAATGGCGGCTTGCCTGTGGGGTTATCCGTCCAATAGCTCTCCACAGGCTGCCAAGTGGGGCGCGTGATGGAGTTGCCAATCGCGTCCACGCGGTTCTGCACGAAAATTTGACCGCCCATATAGTCTGAGACGAGCAGGATGTTGTGCGCGCCCGTGAACTGCTGGGTGGTGAACCCTGTGATGTTGTCGTAGATGAACTCGTTGCCCACTCGGTCGCGCACAATTACATCCACATAGAAATCGCTGGGCACATCAGGCGTGCGCCACTGCGCCACATACCAATCGGTGGGGTTCCCGTTGTCATCCAGCTCGGGCTGCAGTAAGAGTGTATCGTCTAAGCTGCCACCCCAACCTAAGCGCACGAGGCTATAGGGTTCTTTATATTCGTAGGTTTCTGGGTGGATTGCCTGCTGCCCCACTTCCACAAAGAGGGGTACATACGCTTGCCCCTGCCCCACCAAAATGCGGTTCGGGAAGAAGATGTCGAACTGGAACAGCTGATACAAGCGGTGCTCCAGCCCCTCCGCGTCTTGTTCTGCGCTGTCAGGGTCTTTGAACTGCACGCGCACAAAATCGACACCACTTTGCAGGTCAACCGCGCGCACCTTAATCGTAACGGTATCGCCGGGGAACGACTCCTTGGGGCTGACGATAGGCAGCACCTCCACGATAGGCGGTGTCTGGTCGAACACACGGGTCTCCCACAGGTCGTGGATGCCGGGACCCGGCGATTCGGCGCCTTGCGTCCGAGTCGAGTGGTAGGCGACTCGGTTGCGCTCGTCGATGGCCCCCGTAGGATACTTCGCACCTGCAGCCGGCGCGAAGAAGGCAACGCCTGGCACGTCTGGACGCGCCAGGGATGCTGTGCTTGGATCTGCCGTGAGGGCAATCGCGTTGCCGTCCAGCGGCTCGGGCAACACGGCGCCAATTCGGTAAATGTCATAAATGTTATTGGTCACATCCACACGGTCGGACGGATCGCCAATCGCATGCGGTGTTCCCGACTTGCGTGTGGACGCGAACACCAGCACAGGCGTCCCGTCGATGGTCGTCCATGTGGGTTGGCGATCGCGCGGACGGTTGCCATCCCCATCCACAAAATTGGTCCATTGGGTGACGGTGAGGGTGTTGAAATCGAGCACATAGAGGTAGCTGCTGCCGTCGGCGGCGATGCGTGCGAACGCCACCCGATTACCGTCAGGCGACCACGCAGGTTCCACATCGTTCTCGCCCGCGTTCGGAAAAGTAATGCGTCGGAAGAAGGTTCCATCTTCAAACGGGCGACCATCGGCACGCGCCACATAGAGGCGATAGCGTCGGTCGGCTTCCGTCTCGGAACCCTGTAAGCGGTTCGAGGAGAAAATCACCAGGTTGCCGCCCGGGCTGAGCGTGGGGTGAAGGTTTTGCGTAACGCCGTTATTATCGGAGGTAATGACGACGCGCTGTCCCGTGGACAGGTTGCGTACGACGATGTTATAACTGCCTGCCGCACTGCGATTGGCGTAGGCGATGATATTCGCGCTGGCGTTGAGCGAGGGCTGGATTTGGCTTCCAAACTGTTCATCAGGGGTGTCACCCGTGATGGGGGTCAGATTCGTGAGGTTGCCGATGTAGGTCTGCGCCCCCTCATCCAAATCACCGCGCCAGATACGATAGCGGGGGGTGGGGTTCACCAATCGTCCATTCGAATCGACGCCCCCTGCGTTGCTGGAAAAGAACATCTTGGTCGCGCCCGGGTTATAAATCGGGTGCATCTCGTCGGTGGCGGCGTTGGTGATGTCGGTATCCCAGCGCGGTGCGCGTGTGCGTTGCTGGCGCTGCTGCAGTTGCTGATGGAACTGCTGTGGGTCAAAAAGCCCATTCTTGCGCCACCGCACCGTGCCCGTTTGAGGTGCACGCGGGGATGCACTCTTATAGTTCTGGGGTGGTATGGGTTGAGGGCGCGCGTTCGGGAGTACATGCCGATTTGGACGGTCACGATAAGCGTCCTCAACGGTTGTGCCGCCGCTTTGCGCGTAGCCTGCCCATGCCAGGATAAGCCCCGCCAGTACCAGCTGCCATCGCCATCGTCGTATCACTGCGTTCGAACCTCCTTCATTGCTCGATTCCACGAGTATACGCGAACTCCTGCCCGTTTTTGACGAACAAAACCCGATTTCGTTGCGTCGCTCAGTATACCCCACGCGATTCGGTCAGCAAGCGCCAGATACGCTGCACTTGCCCCTGTACCGATTCCAACGAGCGGTGCGTTCGAATCACCCAATCGGCGAAGGCGACTTTGCAGCGTGTAGGGAGTTGCGCTTGCAGGATTTGTCGCACGCGCGAGTGCGGCAGCCCGCGTTCGAGCAGTCGTCGCCGTTGGAGCGACGGAGTCGCCTGCACCACGATCACGCCGTCGAACCAGCCCTGCAACGCGACTTCGATCAAAAGAGGCACCTCGACGAAAACGAGAGGGAGATCGCGCGACATCGCTTCGAGGTGGGCTTCCAGCGCGCGAACCACTGCGGGATGCATTAGGCGATTGAGTCGGCGACGGACGCGCACCTCGCTGAATGCCAAATTCGCCAACCGCTCGCGTGCCAGCGAGCCGTCCGCCGTCGTAATCGCCTGCCCAAACTCCTGAATAACTTGTCTCCATAAATCCGTCCCTGGAAGGAGGAGCGTCGCCGCGATACTGTCGCTGCTCAGTGTCGTTGCTCCCAACGCGGCAAACATTTGCAAGACGGTAGTCTTGCCTTCGGCGACGCCGCCCGTGATGGCAATCCGTTGCATTAATCATTCGAGGCGTCGGGTTCCGTTCCTGCTGTCGTATCGCCGTTGTCGGCGCTACTTTGGGGTTCTGGGGTTTCCGCCGCTTCGGAGCGCAGTTGCTGAAGCTGCGACTGGAGCCGTTCGCCGATGGTGAAGCCGCTGGTTTTGCTGGAAGTGGCGCGCTGACGATGCTCTTGCACAGCGCGCTGCTCTTCAGGCGCGCGCAGACTGACCACCATGCGGCGGCGACGCGGATCGAGCTCGATGATACGCCCTTTCACCACCTCACCGACTTGAACGACTTCCTCCGCGCTTTTCACGCGCTTGCTCGAAAGCTCAGACAGGGGCAGGAATGCCTCCACGCCTTCCATCACCCGTGCAAACGCGCCCGTGCGTGCCACACGCGAGATCGGCGCCTCGATCTCGTCGCCCTCTTTATACTGTTGCGCCGCGATATGCCACGGGTCGGGCAATACCTGCCGCCGGCTGAGTGCGACTTTGCCGTTCTCCGGCTCCAAGCGAATCACCACGACCTCGATCTCGTCGCCTTCTTTGAGCACCTCGCGAGGATCGTTCACGCGCGCCCACGACATCTCGCTGATGTGGAGCAGCCCTTCGTACTCGCCGATGTCGACAAACGCGCCGAAAGAGGTGATTCGTTTCACAACGCCTGTGAACCGCTGCCCAACTTGCAGTTTGGCAAACACGCGCTCGCGGCGTTGGCGTTCTTCCTCCTCGCGCTGCTTACGCAACTCCTCTTCTGCCAACTTATTCGAGGCGACAACTTTGCGCTTTTCCTCGTCGATATCGATGATCTTGATGGGGATCACCTCACCCACAAGCCGATCCAGTTGGTTCGGGGGTAGGCGTCGGGCAATCTGGCTTGCGGGCACGAAGCAGCGCACGCCGATGTTCACCACCACGCCGCCTTTGACCGCATCTTCTACCATCGCTTCCAGCGTCTCTTTATTGTGGTATGCCGCCACGATGGAGTTCCAGAGTTTGTCGAAATCGGCTTCGCGCTTGGACAGCACAGGGGTACCTTCCGCGCCATGCGTGCGCACCACTTTCACATCGATCGTGTCGCCTACCTGCACCACATCGGTAGCCGATTCGATTTTGCCGGTCGCCAACTCCTCTTTGGGGATTTTGATTTCGGTCTTGGTGCCGACATCGACCAGCGCAGCGTCGCGATCGACTTGCACAACAGTCGCCTGAATCACCTCACCCGGTTCGAACGAGGGGAAACTTTGCTCGATGGCTTCATCCATCGAGATGAGTTCTCCTTCAGCGTGGGGTGTTTCGGGGTGTGTTTCCACACTGGTCGGGGAGGGTTCTGAAGCTGCGGCTACAGGCTCTGCAGGGGCAGGGGTTTCCGAGGCTTCATTCGTCTCGGACGCCGCCGCACCGGCTTCTTGATCGCCCCCCATCGCCCCGCGGACCGGTTCAGGCGCACTCTCGGTTGCAGAAGCGTGTTCCGCACCCGTTTCCACGGCAGCGGTCTCCTCCACAGTCTCGGATGCCGTCTCGGTCGTCAGGGTCGACTCGGTGGACAGGTTCTCACGGGTCTGCTCGTCGTTCCACATGGTTCTACGGACCTCCTTCAGGGCTACAGATTGAGATTCACGACAGAATTCGAATCTCCTGCCGTTTCCGATTCAAAATGGTGCAAAATGCCATCGATATAAGTATACTCCACTCGCTGTGCCTGCAGGTTCCAGAGGATGATGTCGGCGCGTGCGCCCGGGCGTAGCGTGCCCAGCTCCCCCTCATAGCCCAGGGCGCGGGCAGGGTTCGCCGCGCAAAGCAACGAGGCGACCTCCAAACTCAATGCTGTGGCGCAGTGCTTGAGGCATGTGTCCATCGCGATGGTGCTACCTGCCAATCCGCCCGTTTCCACCATACGCGCTGCGTTCTGCTGCACTATCGCGCGATGCCCCCATAGTTCGAAAGTGTAACCATCGGGCATGCCTACGCCCGTCGTGCCGTCGGAGACGCACAGGACGCGCTCGCTCCCCTTCGCTTTGACCAACAGCTGCGCTGTGGCAGGATGCGTATGGATGTTGTCCCAGATAATCTCGGCGGTCAGTTCCTCGTGGAGCATCACCGCGCCTGCCAGCCCGGGGTCGCGATGCTGAAACGGTCGCATGGCGTTGAAAGTGTGTGTGGCGTGGCGTGCGCCGTGTTCAATTGCGTGCAGGGTCTGCTCATAAGTAGCGTCGCTATGCCCGATGGAGACGATAATCCCCTGCTTTGTCAAATACTGGGTCAGTTCCAGCCCGCCTTCTAATTCGGGTGCGAGGGTGACGATGCGGAGCTCGCTCATCAACTCGCCCAGTTCGGTTTCGAGTTCGCGAATGCTCGGCGGTCGGATATATTCGGGCGGCTGCGCCCCTGCGCGTTTAGGGTTGATAAAGGGACCTTCCAGATGGCATCCGAGCAGGCGTGCGCCTTCGGAACCGTGTTCGCGCACCTCACGAGCGGCGCGGAGGCAGTTGCGGATAGCGTCCCACGGCGCGGTAAGTGGCGTCGCAAGGAACGCGGTGACGCCATGCCGCGTGAGGCGTTGCGCAATAAACTGAATCGCCTCGGGGGTACCCTCCATCATGTCGCGCCCGAAACCGCCATGGATATGCAAGTCAATCATGCCGGGCAAGGCGATATAGGCACGCGCATCCACATCGGGGGGCTCCACACGCGCCAGCAGTTCGGAATCATAAGATTCCCACGCGACAATCTGCCCTTTGTCTACTACCAGCGCGCGCTGCTCGTAGCGATGTCCGTCGGTAATCAGCGCGCTACAATAAATCCGAAACGCCATGCAGAGTTAAGTGTACCCCATAGCGGGGCTTACTCCACTCGGAACCGCACCGCGCCAAACCGCACGATATCGCCCGCTTTGAGCGCCTGTCGCTGGACGCGCTGCTCGTTGACATAGACGCCGTTCGTGCTGTTGAGATCGTACACGACCAGCACGCCGTTCTCCAGAGCGATTCGTGCATGATGACGGCTCACCGAGAGATCGGGCACCATCAGCCGATTGTCGGTTTCGCGCCCGATGGTCAGTCCGTCTGGGGGAATGGGGATTCGCTGTCCTGCGAGCGCGCCTTCCAATCCGACGAGCATGGTGGCTTGGGCAACCGCGGTGGCGACGCCTGGGGAAGCGTAAGAAGATGGCAGCGGTGGAGGGGTAGTAATCGGGGTACAGGCGCACGCGCCCGTGATGGGATCTTGCCGTTGCCCGCAGTAGGGGCACGCGCCCGGCGGCGTCGACAACGGCGACAGGGGTGAACGTACCACATCGCGCGGCGCACGCTGCGCTGCGCCCTCGCGCAGCTGGAACTGCATCTGAAAACTTCCAATTTGGAGCCGATCGCCATCGTTCAGCTCTATGGGCGCAGCAATCGGCTGCCCGTTGAGGAGCATCGGGGCGTGCGGAATCAGCGTATAGCCGCCACCCTCCATGCGGATCTCGGCGTGGCGCGGCGCGACCTGCGGATCGCCCCGCAGGGGCACATCCGCCAACTCGTCGCGCCCGATGTACGCACCATCCCGGTCGATGGGGTAGTCCTTGCCCTCGTTGCGCCCGTAAAGGACGCGCACCCATGCCGAGCGCGTGATGAGCTCCAGCAGTCCTATGAACAGCCCAATCCCTGCCCCGATGAGTACGAGTGCAACAGCGCGTGAGGGCGCGCCCGCTTCGCCTTCCGCCCGCAACGCAAACCCGAAAATCGAGCCAACCGTGAACGCGAGAAAGTCGAACAGTGCGCCGCCTAACGCCCCACCAATCGCCCCGCCAAGCAATCCGTTGCGCATCCGCTTCGGAGAACGCGCGATAATCCCTTCCGACAAGCCAATCAACGCCCCAAACGCGCTCCAGCCGAGAATACGCCCAATAATCAAGCCAATCAGTGGAAGCCCGACGCCAAGCACACTAAAGAGAATCTGCCCAACAGTCAGCCCAATCCAGCCACCCGGAATGCCCACCAGCGCGCCCAACGCGACGCCGCGCAGGATATGCTTCCCCGTGCCCAGCGACAGCCCCGTCGCTAAGCCAATCATCGCGCCGATGAACCCCCCCGAAACCGAACCAAACAGGGCGATATGCCCCCAATCGACCGAGCGACGAATGTCATCGCTGATGAACGGCTCGTTCACAAACCACGCGAGCAAGCCGCCTATCGCACCGAACACCATTAAATAGAAGAGTTTGGAGACCATCTCACTCTACGCGGAACAGGCTCGCGCCCAGTTGCACGGTGTCGCCCGGCTTGATGGGTGTCGGCGCACTGATACGCACCCCGTTCACATAGGTTCCGTTCGTACTGCCGAGGTCTTCAATCAGCACCTGGTCGCCCTGACGGACAATCTGCGCGTGGGTGCGACTGATGCCCATGTCGTTGACTAAGGCAATTGGGTGAACCGCCTCGCGCCCGATGGTTAGCAGGTCGGCAGTGATTGCAAAGGTTTGCCCTTCATAAGGACCTTGAATCGCAACGAGGCGCGTGGCTGGTTCCGCCGCGATGGTGCTCGTTGGGGGTGGAGTAGTCGCGGGGGGCACGCCTGCCGTCTCCAACGGCGGCAAATCGGGCTGCGGTGGTGCGGCAGGGGCAGCGGTGGGCGCGCTCGAGCCGCTGGTCGGTGCTTGAGGTAACTCCACGCCGAGCTTGCTCATCGCATCGCCTAACTGCTGCGGTTTCTGCGTCGCTAAGCGGATGAGGAAATAGATCACCCCCACTGCCAGCCCAAGCGCAATGATGAACATCACAATCGCACCGATACGGCTCCCCGTAGGCGTTTCTTTAGAGTGCGCCTCCGTGGCGGCGGCTTTCGGCTCCAGCGTGGCGACTGTCCCACTCAGTGTCAGTTCAATCACCGGCACGCGCAACTCGCGCTCGGCTTTCAAAGTCGTCTCCTGTGTGGCTTTCCCTTCGTCCCCGTACTGGGCAGTAATCTCTAATTTGCCGAGGGGTACGCGCTCGAAGATCAGGATCCCCTCCGCCGACGGCTCCAGAACACGCTTCTGCTCGGCGCCTGTCGAGTCTTTGAGAGTTACTAACGCGCTGGCGACGGGCTTATCCTGCGCACGCACATTCACTTGCACCCGAGCGACATGCGTCCAGCGGTCGCTTTTCAGTTCGGTCTTCTCCTTCAGCTCAGAGACTTTGAGCAGCGCCAAGTTGCCCGTTTTGGATTCGTAAATCCACAGCGTTTCGGCGTTCGGGGGAATTTTGAGGGTCACGCTGGCATCGTTAGTTTTTTGCGGAGCGTTGAGTGGGTTGCCCTTACTGTCTTCTGTCCACCACCATCGCTCGCCCTCTTGGGTGAATTGGAGCGTCGTTTCGCGGGGCTGAGCGGTGGTTTGTGTCTCAGCAGGTGGCTTGGCGGGCTTGGTCTCCGTCTGCCCCCAACCCAACCCTACAACCAACCCCAGGAGCGCGCTGATCAGAAAGGCTCGCATAGGTGTTTGGATTCGCAAACGAGGCGGATGTTCCTGCTTTACGCCTACAGCACCCGAGGAAGCCTTCTCGGGCTTGCGGGAGGGCAATTCGCACCGGCTCATCCCTGTTCCACGAGTGCAGGCGCGTAGGCATGCCGATGACGGCGCTCCAGCGCGGCACGCACCAGCCCCACAAATACCGGATGGGGGCGGTTCGGACGCGACTTGAACTCTGGGTGGAACTGACCCGCCAAGAAAAACGGATGTTCTGGCAGCTCAATCATCTCCACGAGTCGATTATCAGGCGAGACGCCGCTAAAGACCATCCCGTGCCGCTCCAGCACGGCGCGGTATTCGTTGTTCACCTCGTAGCGATGGCGATGACGCTCATAGATCACTGTGTCGCCATAGAGACGCGCCGCCAGCGAGTCGGGCGTCAATCGGCACGGATAGGCGCCCAGTCGCATCGTGCCGCCCTTATCGCCAATCGTACGCTGCTCAGGCAGGAGGTGAATCACCGGGTAGGGCGTGTTGTGGTCGACCTCCTCCGTATGCGCGCCCTCCAGCCCGACCACATTCCGCGCAAATTCGATCACCGCCATCTGCATGCCATAGCAGATGCCATAAAAGGGGACGCCGTTCTCGCGGGCGTAGCGAATGGCGTTCAACTTCCCTTCCACGCCACGCGCCCCGAACCCGTGCGCCACCAGAATCCCATCTACATCGCGCAGGCGTGCCGAAATATCGCCCTGATCCAACTCCGACGAATCGATCCACTCAATCTCCACGGCGGCGTCGTTCGCTGCGCCTGCATGCTGGAACGACTCAGCGATACTAAGATACGAATCGCGATTCTCGATATATTTGCCCACCAGCGCGATTCGGCAGCGTGCGTTGGGGTGTTTGATGCGCTGCACGACGCGCTCCCACTCACAGAGGTCGGGAGGCGTGTCGGGTAGTCCCAATCGGCGCAGTGTTAGCCCCGCTAACCCCGCCCGCTCAAATAACAGGGGAATCTCATAGATGGTCTCCACATCCAGCGATTCGACCACCGCGTTCTGCGCCACATCGGTGAAGAGCGAGATTTTGCTCCGCACCTCCTCCGACAGAGGCACCCGCGTCCGACAGATGAGCACATCAGGCGCGATCCCAATCTCGCGCAACTTAATCACGCTGTGTTGCGTCGGCTTCGTCTTAATCTCGTCCCAGCGCCCGACGGTGGGGATGAGCGTGACATGCATATACATCACATTCTCGGCGCCCGCGTCTTTACGGAACTGGCGGATGGCTTCCAGAAATGGCAGGCTCTCGATATCGCCCACCGTGCCGCCCACCTCCACGATGACAATGTCGGCGTTCTGCTCGCGCCCCACACGGCGAATATGCTCTTTAATCTCGTCCGTAATATGCGGAATCACCTGCACCGTTGCCCCCAAGTAGTCGCCGCGACGCTCCTTATCAATCACCGATTTATAGATGCGCCCCGTCGTTACATTGGAATTGCGTGTGCAGTTCACATCGAGGAACCGCTCGTAATGCCCGAGGTCTAAGTCGGTCTCGGCGCCATCTTCCGTTACGAACACCTCGCCGTGCTGATAGGGGTTCATCGTGCCGGCATCGACATTGATGTAAGGATCCATTTTGAGGGGGGCGACCGTGTAGCCCCTGCTGCGCAGGAGCCTGCCTAAGCTGGCGGCGGCGATGCCCTTGCCAATCGAGCTCACCACACCGCCCGTCACAAAAATGTACTTGGTGCTGGACACGCGCTCTGCCTCCTTGATGCGAAATCGGAATATTGTACCTGATACCACCTCCTCTCTGCATAAGCCTTCTGGAGAATTCTCATTGAGAGAACCTATCCTGCCCGAAGCGAGCGCGGAGGAGGCTTTTACGCCCCGATGAGTAAGCAGAGCGCGAAGCATGGGGTGATAGAGGATGGTAGCGGCGGGCGGACTCGAACCGCCGACCCACCGGGTATGAACCGGTTGCTCTGACCAACTGAGCTACGCCGCCCCCTGAGAAATTGGTGCGGACGGGGAGACTCGAACTCCCACGCGCTTTCGCGCACTAGAACCTGAATCTAGCGTGTCTACCAATTCCACCACGTCCGCATGCGCCATTTAATATACCCCAAAAAGCGCAGGATGTGTCAAGGGGGGCGGAGAGGGTTCGGAAACTTCCCATAGCGCCCCCACCCACACCGTCCTCGACGCCAATCCACCCCATCCCTAACGCGACACGCACACCTGCAACCACCGCCCTGCATCCCCATACGGCGCCCCCAACGACAGCCCCCACACCCGACTGGTGCTGTCGTATCTGCGCCCCACGCAACCAGTGTGGAATTCTGTGGCTCCTCAAGTGTCCTCGACAGCGGGAAACATGCCTCCTACCTACTGAAACCTTGATGAATCGCAGATGGGTTCGTCGGCGTTCTTGCTGACGAACCCATCGCTTGCCTGCGCTACACTGGGGGATTTTGCAAAACCCCTTCAGCCGTAGCGACTTTTACTGTCCTGCGCCGAAGTTGAATAGCACGGTTAAGAGGTCGCCATCATCGATGACGCCGTCCATATTCAGGTCGCCCCAGATGGAGTCGCTCTCGATGTCTATGGGACCGTCGCCTGCGATGTTGACCCGATGGACTTTGGGCAGTGCGCCGTTTGTGAGAATGACCGCCTCATACTCGCCTTCGGGCAGTCCGGTATCCAGCACCGCATAGTAGCCATCGGGCGCCTCTTCCACTTGCAGGGCGTGTTCTTCCACGATCGCTCCGCCCGGAATGCGGAACTGAACCGTGATGGCGCCCTTAAGCAGCGTGCTGAAGTGGATATGGAATCGTGTGCGCCAGCGTAGCGCCCATGCCAGATCGGTAATCTCGCCATTACAACCGACGACTGGGTTCACGAAGACCGACCCCGTTGACGACCGTGAACTTGATGGCGCGGCAGTTGCACACGAGCTCGCCGTTGGCGCAGTTGTTGCACGCGGCGTGCCCCGACCACTGGAAGTCCGTCTGCCCTGGGCGGATACTGGCGCTGTCGATTTCGGTAATCATCAGCCAATACTTTTGCCCTGCGACTTGCTGGAAGTAGGGGGCGGGTAGGCGTGCGCTGAAATGCCAGACGCGCCGTCCCTCGCAGTCTACGCCCACTACCTTGGCGTGAGGAATCACACAGGCGCTAAACAGGGGCAGACCATAGGGTGGTCGGCAGTTCGGGTCTTGCGGGTAGAACGCAATCTGGAAGGGACGGAAGCGCTGGGACGGGTGGCTCAGCGTGCCCCACCATTCCACCGTGTTCACCGCCCCTGTGTAGGTCGCGATGAAGTCGTCCGTGGCTTGCGCTACAAGGAAGTTTGTCGGCGTTGCAGGCGCACAATCGATGACCGCCGAAGGCGTGGAGGGCAGACACTTGTTCCACGGCTGCTCGTTGTCCAGCGTGCAGCTCGGGCACAACCCTCGCAGCGTGGCGGAGTAGAGGACTCCGCTAACCCCACAGCCGAGATCGCGCGCATAGACATACAAGTAGTTCGCGCCCGCGTTGAGAAGAGACGCTGGTACCGCGACCGTAATTGTCGTCTGCGCGGTGTATCCGCCGCCGCTAATCGGCAGCGCAACCCCGTTAATATAGACGCCTGCAGGGTTGGGACCGTTCGAGGGGTCGCCTAATCGGTCGTCCACAGCCCAGTGGAAGGTAAGCGTCGCCGTTCCTTCGATCGGGCGACAGGGCAGCTCGAACCGCTGGGCGAACAGAATCGAACGCGCCAAGCGACTCTGATTAACGGCGATCCACTGTGCTTGCGGGTCAGCGGGCAGCGAGGCGATCCACGGCGAGACGTTTCCTGTGAGGACTGTCGCAGGCGCGCCGCCCTGCGCCGCAGCAAAATCGGCTGGGCTAAAAGGCGAATTCTTCAGCGGTTGTTCGCAGGCTGTTGACGCGATGAAAGTCACGCCTGGTCCGCTGCGCACAGTCACGCTGAACGGATTCGCAAACATCGGGGTCAGGCTCGCTGCTGAAAGGGCAGCAAGCGTCATCACGCTTCGTAACGCAAGGCGAACCGTTGCTCGCCAATCGTACCGAGATGTATGGAACCTACGCATCGTTGTTGTTCCTCCGCCCTAATTAATGAACGGCTTCTGAAAAAACACTGAAAAAAAACCGTTGTCGTGTTCAACACGAGTGTTTTTTCACTGTGAGGCGGTTCGGGAAAAGTCTCTGAGAGGCTGTTTAATCAACATTAACTCAATGTCAAAAGATAGATGCCACAGAAGGTGTACGAAAGCGCCCGCATCCCTGCCCCTCTCCCACCGCGTGGGAGTGGGATGCGATTTAGGGTGTTTTCACTATGTCCGTATTTGGGGAGGGCTCCCTGCCTCCGATTTTTTTTTCGAACACCCTCCCGAAACCCTTGACACGAAAGCCGTTTTTAGGGTATCATAGTCTCCGCAAGGTGGCCCCATGGTCTAGTGGTCTAGGACGCCAGGTTCTCATCCTGGAGGACGGGGGTTCGAATCCCCCTGGGGTCACCAAAGAATTCCTCCTCTCGGAAAAATTCCCGAATTTCCCCCCGAATTTGCCTTAAAAACCCCCTTAACCCCTTGACAAATGCGCCCTCGATGTGATATAATATAGATGCTGTTGGGGAAACCCGATGGCGTGACCCGAGTGCAGCGGGAGAGTCCCTGCTGTCGGGAGCCTCGCGAAGTCTTTGCGAGCCAAGCCGCGTAAGCGGCATGAGAAGCGGACGGCGAGGAGTAATGCGGTTGCCTGCGCCCCAGCAAAGGCCACTGCAAGCGGCAGATAGGAACGCTCGGAACGCTATCGCCCACTCGAGAAGTGATAGGACGCCTTCGGATCGGCGGCAACGTCGGTTAAGGCTCCGAAAGCTTCGAAGCGGCGATTGACGGGAAGACGGCTCCGAAAAGGGCGCTCCCCAAGCGCTCGGGTTTTCTTATTTTTGCCCTCCGATATGGAATAACCCCTATCGACAATGGGGTACGGAGGCGCAACGGGCTTTGTGGGCATCGCCGATCTGTTTCTCCAACTGGGGCTAATCACGGAAGACCAACTCCATGAAGCGCTCCAGAAGCAACATGAAGGCGTGCCCATCCCCCTGGAACATTTGCTGGTACAACTTGGGCACATCACCGAAAAGGATCGCGTGCGCGTGATGGGGCACCACTGGGGCGTACCGTTCGTAGACCTCGTCGAAACCCCACCCGACCCACAACTGGCGACCTTGCTCTCCCCCGAAATCGCCAAGCGTTATCGTGCCGTGCCCGTTGCGAAAGAGAACGGTAAACTCATCGTCGCGCTGGCGGACCCGCTGGACATTTTCGCCATCGATGAAATCCGCCAACACACCAAGCACGAGATTGAAGCCGTTATTGCCACCGAGGAAGACATCCAAAACGCGCTCAAAAAACTCTATCGCGACGACACCGCCGTCTCGGACACCGTCAAGGAATTGATGCGCGACCTGGGCGAGAGCGAAATGCTCGTCCACGAGGGGGCGGAAGAGGAACTCTCTGCCGAAGAGTTGCGCGAAATCGCCGACGACGCCCCCGTCGTGCGTCTGGCGAACATGATTATCACGCAAGCCATCACCGACGGCGCAAGCGATATCCACATCGAACCCACGCGCGATTGCCTGAAGGTGCGCTATCGGATTGACGGCGTGATGATCGACTCGATGGTATTGCCCAAGCGCGTGCAGGCATCGCTCACCTCGCGCTTCAAGATTTTGGCGGATATGGACATCACCGAGAAGCGAGTGCCCCAGGACAACCGCATTAGCGCGACCATCGACGGGCGCGAGTACGACTTCCGCGTGTCGACTTTACCCTGCATCTACGGCGAGAAAATCGTGATGCGCGTGCTGGACAAGTCCAGTGTGCGCGTCGGCTTAGAAAAACTCGGTTTCCTGCCCGACACGCTTACCAAGCTGGAAGAGGTGATCAGCCGTTCCTACGGGATTATTCTCGTCACGGGACCGACGGGGTCGGGTAAATCCACCACACTCTACTCGATTCTTTCGAAGTTGAACACGGGGCTGGTGAACATCATCACGGCGGAAGACCCAGTGGAATACGAGTTGCCGGGCATCAATCAGGTGCAGGTGAACCCGAAAGCAGGGTTGACCTTTGCCAGCGCGTTGCGGGCGATGTTGCGTCAAGACCCCGACATTATTATGGTGGGCGAGATGCGCGACCGCGAGACCGCCACCATCGCGATTGAGGCAGCGCTCACGGGGCACCTGGTTTTATCCACCCTGCACACGAACGATTCATCAAGTGCGCCGCCCCGTCTCACTGAGATGGGGGTGGAGCCGTTTATGATTGCCTCGTCGCTGATCGCCGTGCTGGCGCAGCGGCTTGTGCGCACACTCTGCCCGCGCTGTAAGGAGCCTTATCAACCCACCGAATCGGAGTTCACCCGCTACGGGTTTACGCCCCCACCGAATCGGCACGACTTAATCCTCTATCGTGCTAAAGGTTGTGAAAACTGCAAAAACACAGGCTACAAAGGGCGCACAGGGATCCACGAACTGCTGGTGATGTCGGACCCGATACGCGATTTGATTCTCAAACACGCCGCCGCTTATGCTATTCAGAAAGTGGCGGTGGAACATGGTATGCGCCTACTCAAGGAAGACGCCCTCGAAAAAGTGCTGCTCGGACGCACGAGTATCGAGGAGATTGTGCGCGTCATCTACAGCGGATAGGAGGCTATTATGGTTACTCAAACGCAATCGATTGTCCAGAAAGTCAAAGAACTCGCGGTGTTGCCGCAGGTGGTGCACCAAATTATCCACCTGACCAGCAACCCCAACGCGAATGTGCGGGACTTAGAACGGCTCATTAGCATCGATCAGGGCATGTCGACGCGCGTGTTGAACACTGTCAACTCGGCGTACTATGGCTTCTCGCGTAAGATTGCGTCGGTGAAGGATGCGGTGGTCTTGCTGGGGTTCAAGGCGGTTCGCAATCTGGCGATGACCGTGAGCGTGTTCGACATGTTTGTGGGCAAGACCGACCGCCAGAACCTGCGTCGGGGCAAGTGGTGGCGCCACTCGATTGACACGGCGCTCTGTGCGCGGTTAATCGCCTCACAGGTGGATGGCGTTTCCGCCGACGAGGCGTACACGGCGGGGCTGCTGCACGACATCGGTAAGCCGCTTTTGGATCGCTACGGCGGAACGCCCTACGAGCAGGTGGAAGAGTGGATGCAACAGGGCATGCCAGAGCTGGAAGCAGAGCGCCGTGTTTTTGGCTGCGACCATACAGAGGTGGGGCGCGCCGTGAGTCTGCATTGGGGGTTCCCTGAAAAGTTGGTGGAAGCCATCGGCGAGCATCACGCCGATTCTCCGGGCGCTTGGAACGATACCGGGCTGATTGGTGTGGTGATTCTGGCAAACCACATAGCGCACATTCTCCGCCAGCCCGACACCCCCGATGACTGGTGGTTCTATCTCCCGAACTGGCTCACCGAAACGCTGCATCTAAACCCCCAGCGGTTGCAATCGCTTTATTTGGGCTGCGAAGCCGAGATTCAATCTTCGCCGATGGCGGCGTTAGGGCGCTAACTCAAAATCCTCCTCTCCTGCACACAGGGGAGGGGGGGACTTTACACGCTCATCTCCGAAAGCTCAAAATAGATGCGAAACCCCGTATCCTTACAATACCTGCGCCTCGTATTTTGTGGCATAACTCGTAAGGCAGGTGGCACGCCATGACAACCACACTGAACGATTTGCGCACAGACGCGCTGCGGGAGATTGGCAATATCGGGTTAGGAGGCGCTGTGACGGCGCTATCTGACCTGACTGGCGTCTTGTTCACCTTAGAAGCGCCGCAGGTGATGCAGATAGATACAAGCACACTGCCCCAGCTCTGCTGTGTATCGCCCGAATCGCTGGTGGTCGGTACCGTCTCGCGGGTGAACGGTGATTGGCCTGGTGAGGGCGCGTTTCTATTTCCGTGGCAGAGCGCATGCGTGCTGTGGCAAATCTTGGTGCAGATGCAGCCCAGCGGTTTGGAGGAGCTCAATGAGCTCTACCAGTCGGTGATTAACGAAGTGAGCAACATTATGCTGGGCAACTACCTGCAGGCGATTAGCCAAATGACAGGGTTCACGCTGCACATGGAGCCGCCTGCGTTCGCTGCGGATATGGCAATGGCAGTGCTCAGCTCGATTCTGGTCGAGGCGTTGTATGGGCAGCGCGAACTGCTGGCGATAGAAACGGCGTTCAAGACGCCGGAACACGAGTTCAAGGGCTATTTCCTTTATCTTCCTGAAACAGGCAATCTGGAGAAACTGTTTGGCGTGTTAGGCATTTAGGGGAGCGAGCGATGGCGACGGTCAAACTGGCGGGCATGGGCGAGATTGTGTGGGCTTGCGGCGCTGGAGTGTTGGGGTGTATCGGATTGGGGTCGTGCGTGGGCACCCTCTTGTTCGATCCGCGCACGCAGATGGCTGCGTTGGCGCATGTAATGTTGCCCGAAGCCCACGATCAGGACGCTCTCACGACGCCGGGCAAATACGCCACGACCGCCCTGCCTGCCTTGTTGCGGGTCATGGATTTGTCGCCTGCACTGGCGTCGCGCCTCAAAGCCATCCTGATTGGCGGAGGCGAGCTGTTCCAAAACCGCAGTCAGACGCTGCGCATCGGCGAACGGAATGTGGAAAAGGTGCACCAACTGCTCCGCGAATTGCGGATCGATGTGGTGTTTGAACATACAAGAGGCAGCTTCGGGCGATCGTTCGAGTTCGATGTCGCGACGGGCTTTATTAAAGTGCGTGCTGTGGGGGCAAGCACTGTGGAAAAAGATTTAGCAGCGGTGTTGGGCATCCAGCGCAGGGCTGCTTGAGGGAGGAGACCTATGAGCAAAATCCGAGTACTGGTGGTGGACGACTCGATGTTTATGCGGCGGATGATTAGCGATTTGCTCAGTCAGGACGCCGCGTTGGAGGTGGTGGGCGCCGCGCGCAACGGGCAGGAAGGGCTGGAGTTGGCACGCCAGCTCAAGCCCGATGTGATTACGCTCGATGTGGAGATGCCTGTGATGGATGGCGTGACGATGCTCCAAAAACTGATGCAGGAGCAGCCGACGCCTGTGCTGATGCTCAGCAGCCTCACGACCGAAGGCGCGGAAGTCACGCTACGCTGTTTGGAACTCGGAGCAGTGGATTTTGTGCCCAAACCCTCTGGTTCCATCTCGCTGGACATCTACAAGATTTCGTCGCAGATTATCGAGAAGGTCAAGGCGGTGGCGCGGGCGCGGATTGCGGTCGCACCTGCATCGGCGCGTCCCGCCACGGCGACCCCACCGCCCAGCCCGCTCATCGGACGCCCTACGAAGGACGCCCCGCTGGTCGTCATCGGCGCTTCCACGGGGGGACCGCGTGCCCTGAATACTGTCATGAGCAGTCTCCCTGTAGGACTGCACGCCCAATTGGTGATTATTCAGCATATGCCCGAAGGGTTTACGCGCTCGCTGGCGGAGCGGTTAGACCGCAGCAGCGCGTTCACGGTGCGTGAGGCGCAAGGAGGCGAGACCCTTCAGCCAGGGATGGCGTACCTCGCGCCGGGCGGAAAGCATCTCACAGTGGAGCGGGGCGACAAAATCGCCCTCACGCAAGACCCACCCGTCCACGGCGTGCGCCCGTCGGTGGATGTCGCGTTGCTCTCGATCGCGCAAAACTATCCGGGGGCTGTCGTGGTCGCAATCCTGACTGGCATGGGGTCTGACGGCGCGGCGGGAGTACGCGCTCTGCACGCTAAAGGCGCGTACACCATCGCCGAAGATGAAAGCACCTGCGTGGTGTTCGGCATGCCGCGCGCCGCCATCCAGACCGGTTGCGTCAAGCGCGTCGTACCGCTCTACCAAATCGCAGAAGCCATTACTGAGGGGGTGAAGGAACTATGCAGTCGATTCCAGGCGGCTTAGGCGTCCCGAAAACGCCCGAACTCCTAAGTGACTTCGAACAGTTCAAGCAACTGCTCAAACGCCGCGCTGGGTTAGATCTCGACCAGTATAAGTTTGAGCAGACCTATCGGCGTATCTATACGATGATGGAGCGGGCAGGCTATCAGAAGTTCACCGACTATTTTAGCTATCTCGCGTCGGACGATACGCGCTTACGCGCGTTTATTGACCGACTCGCGATTAATGTGTCGGAACTGTTTCGCAATCCAGAGCAGTTCGAGATTCTGCGGGTACAGGTCTTGCCCGAACTGCTCAAACGGAGCCTACACTTGAAACTCTGGAGTGCGGGCAGCTCCTACGGTGCCGAGGCGTATAGCTTGGCGATTCTGGTGCACGAACTGGCGCCGAACCGCTCGCACCAAATTCTGGGCACGGACATCGATCAGGAGGTGCTGGAGCGCGCACGGCGGGGTGTGTTTGCCGAAAGCGACATGCGCAATGTGCCCCCTGCCTACAAGCAGAAATATTTCCGTGCGTTCCAAGAGCAGGGGCGCACCTTCTACGAAGCCGACCCTGCGCTCAAGCGCTACCTCAAGTTTGAACGACATAACCTGCTTTCCGACCCCTATCCGCAGGGGTTTGACCTCATCGCCTGCAGGAATGTCGTCATCTACTTCTCGGACGAGGCGAAGGAGCGCATCTTCCGAGAATTTTACAACGCGCTCAAGCCGGGCGGCTATCTGTTCCTCGGCAACACCGAGCGCATTTTCAACTACGCGCAAATGGGGTTCGAAAACCCCAGCGCATTCTTCTACCAGAAACCACAACAGGAGGTTCAACGATGGCGAAACGCATCATGATTACGGACGACGCGCTGTTTATGCGCGTGACGCTGAAAAATATCCTGACGCAGAACGGGTTAGAGGTTGTCGCGGAAGCCTCGAACGGGCGCGAAGCGGTCGAACTCTATGAAAAACACAAACCCGACCTGGTGTTTATGGACATCACGATGCCAGAAATGGACGGTCTGGAGGCGTTGAAAGCGATACGCGCTAAAGACCCGAACGCGAAAGTCGTGATGTGTACCGCGATGGGACAGAAGCAGATTGTCGTGGAGGCGATTCAGGCGGGCGCGAAAGACTTTATCGTGAAACCGTTCCAGCCTGAACGCATCATGGAAGCCGTGCAGAAGGTGGCATAGGGAGGCGAGCAACAGTGAAAGCAGAATACATCAATCCGTTTATCAGCGCGGCAATGAGTGTGTTCCAGATGATGGTGGGCGTCACGCCGCAGAAGGGACAACTCAGCGCGCGCAAAGGAATCTTCACCTCACAGCAGTGCAATATCGTGCTGGGGGTTACTGGGCAGCTGGAGGGTCAGATTATTATCGGGATGTCCATTTTCACCGCCGATAAAATCGCCTCCAAGATGCTGGGCACCACGATCCGCACCTTTGACGAGCTGGCAGCGAGCGCAATTGCGGAGTTAGGCAATATGATTTCGGGCGCTGCGCTGACCGAGCTTGCCGCGCGTGGCATCCAGTGCAATCTCTCGCCGCCCAGCCTCATCCGCGGCACGAATGTGCGAATCAGCACTCTTGAGATCCCGACGCTGGTAGTACCGTTGCAAACCGAGATGGGGGATGTGGAGATTAATGTAGGGCTGTGTGAACGCGCGAAATAAACCGCCTCGCCCAGGGTTAAGGGGATGCTATTCCCCGCCGCGCTCGGAATGCCCAACCGAGCGGAAGGCGGGGAATAGGCTACACTTGAAGAGCGACGCGGCGCCCCTCAAGGGGGGGCGCCGCATTTGTTTAAGACGCCTGCTGAATGTCATCCTGAGTGAGGATTTCGGGGTCTTTGCGCTGGGTTACGGTCTCCTCGGTAATCACCACGCGCTTGATGTTGGGGTTTGAAGGCACTTCGTACATCACATTGAGCATAATCTCTTCCAAGATAGCACGCAGGGCGCGTGCGCCGGTGCCTCGGCGAATCGCTTCTTGAGCAATTGCGCGCAGGGCGCCCTCTTGCACCACCAGTTCGACCCCATCGAGCTCGAAGAACTTCTGATACTGGCGCACCAGCGCGTTTTTCGGCTCGACCAGAATCCGAGCGAGGGTTGCCTCGTCGAGTGCCTCCAGTGTCGCGACGACGGGCAACCGACCGATGAACTCAGGGATCAGCCCGAACTTGAGCAGGTCTTCGGGCATCACATGCTGAAGCAGTTCGCCCACATTCCGCTTCCTACGGGTCTCTGGGTTCGAGCGGAAGCCCATCGCTTGGTCAGTCAGGCGGCGTTCAATGATTTTTTCTAAGCCGTCGAACGCACCGCCGCAGATAAACAAGATATTCGTGGTGTCGATTTGGATGAATTCTTGATGGGGGTGCTTGCGTCCGCCTTGTGGAGGCACATTGGCGATAGTGCCTTCAAGGATTTTGAGCAGTGCCTGCTGCACGCCTTCACCCGAGACATCGCGCGTAATGGACGGGTTGTCGGCTTTGCGGGCGATTTTGTCGATTTCGTCGATGTAGATAATGCCCCGCTCCGCGGTTTTGATGTCCATATCCGCGGCTTGGATAAGGCGCAGCAGGATATTCTCTACATCCTCGCCCACATAGCCGGCTTCGGTGAGTGCGGTCGCGTCCGCGATGGCAAAGGGTACATTGAGGATCCGCGCCAATGTCTGTGCAAGCAGGGTCTTGCCGCTCCCGGTCGGCCCGATGAGAAGGATATTGCTCTTTTGCAACTCCACATCGCCATTGGCGCCCGCTTTCACACGCTTGTAGTGGTTGTACACCGCTACGGAGAGCACCCGCTTGGCGCGCTCCTGCCCGACGACATACTGGTTCAAAACGCGGTAGATATCTTTGGGTTTAGGTACGGTGTCGACGGTGCCGAGGGGATGCGTGGGGGTTGGGGCGCTCGACTCGCTTCGGAGAATATCGCTTGCCAGTTTCACGCAATCGGCGCAAACGCCGCCATACATACCCAAAATCAACTTGCGTACATGCTCGCGGGACTTGCCGCACAGCACACACCGGTCCGTCATTCGCGTGTCGTTCATTCGTGCCACAGATAGCCTCCCGGTTACCGACCGCTGCGGTCTAATACATGGTCGATTATTCCATACTCTTTGGCTTCCTGCGCCGACATGAAATAGTCGCGTGCGGTATCCTGTTCCACACGCTCGATGGGCTGTCCCGTGTGTTTGTGCAAGATGTTATTTAGGATGTCCTTATAGCGCAATACCTCTCGCGCTTGGATTTCGATATCGAGCGCGGTTCCCTGAAAGCCGGCGTGTACCTGATGGATCATGATGCGTGCGTGGGGCAGGGCATAGCGTTTGCCCGGTGCGCCTCCTGCGAGCAGCACAGCGCCCATGCTGGCGGCTTGTCCGATGCAAATCGTGGCGACATCGGGACGAATCATCTGCATCGTGTCGTAGATGGCTAAGCCCGCGCTGACGACCCCACCCGGCGAGTTGATGTACATATCGATATCCTTGTCCGGGTCCTCCTTCTCCAAAAACAGCAGCGATGCCACCACCAAGTTCGCGATTTCGTCGGTGATCGGCGTCCCCACGAACACAATGCGGTCTTTGAGCAGCCGCGAGTAGATGTCGTAGGCGCGTTCCCCGCGCGCGGTCTGCTCTACCACCATCGGTATCAGTTGGTTCCTCGGATAAATCATGGTCAGGCTCCTTGCTGTTCAGTATTTTGGACGATTTCGATCAGTTTTTGGAGTGCGCGCTCAAGGCGCAGTTCCTGCGCGACACGCTGGCGGAACTCTTTATTTTCCATCAGGCGCGCCCGCTCGGTCGGATTGTGGAGAGTGGCAATCGCTTGTTGCACCGTTGCCTCCACTTCCATCTCGTCGACTTGGATCCCTTCCTTCTCCGCAATCGCCATCAGGATAAAGGTGTTCTGCAGTCGGACGATACCGCGTTCGCGCAGTTGGTCGAGGAGTTGTTGCTGGGTTAACCCTGACTGTTGCAGGAACATTTCGTAGGTTAGCCCGCGTTCACGAAGTTCTTCGACGAAATCGCGCACCTCATCGCGCAGTTGTTCTTCAATGAGGGCTTCGGGGAGGTGCACTGTGCTGCGTTCGCGCAGCGCTGCTAAGGCTTGCTCTTGCGCCTGTTCTTGGAGATAGCGTACTTTTTGCATGGTGATGCGTTCCCGCAGGTGTTCGCGCATTGCCTCCAAGTTCTCATAGCCCAGCTCCTGTGCCCATGCGTCGTTCACTTCAGGATAGACGGGAGTATGCACGCGCTGGAGTTCCACCTCCACCTGCAATGTTTTGCCAGCGAGGTCGGGATCGTTGAACGATTCGGGGAAGGTGAGCGTGGCTTGTTTCGTTTCGCCCTCGCGCATGTCTTTCAGGAGGTTGTCCAGCTCGCCGAAGGTTTTGCCCAAGGTCACCATATAGCGACTGGGTTTTGCGTTCTCGTCTTCGAGCGACTTGATAGCGATCACAAGGCGATCGTCGGGCTGTGCGGCGCGTTCGGGCGCGTGTTCCAGGCGCATCATCTGCTCGCGTATCGAGGCGAGGGCTTCTTCGACCTCTTCGTCGGTGGTTTCCTGGGGTGGGATAGGAAATCGCAGGTCACGGTATTCTCCTAACGGCTCCACTTTGGGGCGCAGCGGCACGGTGACCCGGAATCGGAACGGCTCACCCTCTTGCAGCTGTTCGATATCCACGCTTGGGGCGCGATAGGGTTCCAGTTGGGCTTGTTCTAGGGCTTTGGGGATGAATTCCTCCATCATCAGCTCGCCTGCGGCGCGGCGGAGATGTTCCTCGGGAATCATCCGACGGAGGGCGCTCACGGGCGCCTGCCCTGGGCGGAAGCCCGGCACGCGCACACCTTTGCCCAGCATTCGAACCGCGCGTTCGAACATGCGCTGGGTGGTCGGCGCGTCCACTTCAATCGTCAGTTGCACGGTCACAGGCGAGGGATCCTCGCGGTGAAGGATTTGAAAAGGTTGGATGGATTGCGTTTGCATGGTGACGCCTCTAAATTAGAATGGAGCGGGAGACGGGACTCGAACCCGCGACCCTCTCGTTGGCAACGAGATGCTCTACCACTGAGCTACTCCCGCACATCGCGTTAATAGTATACCCGATTTGGTGGGCGAGGGGAGACTCGAACTCCCACGGGCAGTGCCCACCAGATCCTAAGTCTGGCGTGTCTACCATTCCACCACTCGCCCGCGTGGTGGTGCCGAGGGGCGGATTCGAACCGCCGACACCCGGATTTTCAGTCCAGTGCTCTACCACTGAGCTACCTCGGCATGTTTGGCGGGGCTGACGGGACTTGAACCCGCGACCTCTAGCGTGACAGGCTAGCGCTCTGACCTGGCTGAGCTACAGCCCCCCGAGTCGCTCCGCTGGTGGGCGAAGCAGGGCTCGAACCTGCGACCTCTTCCTTGTAAGGGAAGCGCTCTCCCAGCTGAGCTATTCGCCCGATGTCTCAGGCGATGCATATTATACCATATCCCCTCACCGATTGTCAAGGGGTTGGGAGGGTGTTCGAGAAAGCGGATGCAGTCCGAAACACTAAAGCACAGTGGAACTTTCGCCGATAGATAGGGTATCTTAACGATGGGGGTTGACAACGGTGGAAAACGGTACTGGCTATTGGCTATCGACCGACTCGTGGGATTTGCATCGAAGAGCCGAAAAAGACCGCCTACGCCATAACGAGAAGGTCAAAGAGGTCATCAAGCAGAATCTGGGCGAGATTATCGGGCAGCAAGACATCATCACCGCGGAAGACGGTAAAATCATCAAAATCCCGATTCGTGGGCTGGAGCTGCCCCATATCCGCTACGACCCGCACGGCAAAAAGGGGGTCGGTCAAGGACCCGGCGGCAGTCAACCCGGCGATGTGATTGGGCGTTCGGGGCAACAAGGACAAGGCGCAGGCAAACAGGCAGGCACTGAACCTGGCGTCGATTTCTATGAAGCGGAATTCACCATCGAGGAACTGGTGCAGATGGTGTTCGAAGACCTACATCTGCCCAACCTGCGCGAAAAAGGCGCCAAAGACATTTTAGCCGACCAGATTCACTTCGACACGCTCGCGCGGCGCGGCCCCCAGTCGAACATCGACAAAAAGCGCACGCTCCTTAACGCTTGGAAACGCAACGCGGCGGAAGGCAACCCCGGCTGGGAGATTCGCGAAGAAGATAAGCGCTTCAAAAGCTGGGAGATTGTGCCCGAAAAGCAGCGCAACGCAGTCGTCATCGCGATGCGCGATGTGTCGGGCAGTATGGGCGAGTTCGAAGCCTACATCGCACGCAGCTTCTACTATTGGATGACACGCTTTTTGCGCACGAAATATACCGCCACCGAAATCGTGTTCATCACCTGCCACACCGAAGCAAAAGAGGTGGACGAGTCGACCTTCTTCTCCGCAGGCGATTCGGGCGGAACACGCCTCTCCGCCGCCTACAAACTCGCGCTGGAAATCATCGAGAAACGGTTCAATCCACGCGAGTGGAACATCTACCCGTTCATGTTCTCCGACGGCTACAACTGGGGCGACCACGAGGTGGTGGAATATATGCGCCGTTTGGTGGAGTATTCCAACCTCATCGGCTACGGCGAAATTGCTAACGACCTGTGGGGCAGTTCGGGTGGGTTGGCGCCGCTGGGGCAGGCACTGACGGAAGCGTTCGCCGACGACCCACGCGTGGTGGTCGTCAAAATCACCTCTAAAGAGGATGTTTGGCCTGCGTTGAAGCGGTTCTTCAGCAAGCATCCTGAGGTGGCGGCGGTAGGTTGGTAGACCCCGCTGGGGAGGAGGCGAATAACCGCTCGCGCACGGCGTTTACGAACGCCTCCTGATTACGCGCTTCGCGCACGACCGCCGTCGCAACGGCAATCACGTGCTCCACTTTGAGCGCACGGCAGATCGATAGATACTCGTCGATCGCTCGGAGCGTGCGCTCGATAGCCTCGGGCTGCAACCGCTTTTCCGTGCTGAACCCCTCGCCCAGGCGCGTGATACGCGCCGTATCGACGAGGATGCGCCAGCCCGATTCGATGCGCTCGCCCACCAGCAGTAGCACCGAGTTGGAGCCGATATCGATAACCCCCACTCTCATCCGCCGTTCTCCCAGTGCGCTGCGCGCGTCTCGGGCAGCGCGAGCAGGTCGTGCAGAATCGCCTCGCGCGCTCCTTCCTCGCGCAGTTGCACCTCCAGCGCGTAGACGCGCGTGTGCGGCTGTTCAGGAAACTCCTGACGAAACGCGAGCAACTCCGCGTTGTGATGCGACAGCACCGCGAACACGCCATCCAATTTTGCGCGCGCCTCCAGGGTCACCCAAAGGTGGGGATGGCGGTGCAGCCGCTGAATGCGCTCTTCGGGGATTCGCAAGAGGGTCAACACGCCATACACCGCCAGCGTGCCCATCAGTGCAATCACATAGTAGGCAGGCGTCCCCATGCCCACTGTCATCCCAATCGCCACCACCGCCCACAGGCTCGCTGCTGTGGTGAGTCCACGCACCACGCTCCCCTGACGCAAGATTGTACCGGCGCCAATGAACCCCACGCCACTCACAATCTGCGCCGCGATACGCCCTGGATCGCCTGTGGGAGCAAACGCGCGCGAGAGAATCATCATCAGCGTTGCGCCCAAACAAAGCAGCACATGCGTGCGAATCCCCGCAGGACGCCCACGCAGCTCGCGTTCCCACCCAATCAGTGCGCTTAGCCCAATCGCGATCAGCAGCTGGGCCGCGACATGCCCCACCTCGCGCCAAGACAAGTCGCCCATTACCTAAGGAGTGTACCTTGCGCGTGGTCCTCGCAAAGAACGATTAGAACCGCTCGAACCGTTCTACATTAAGCACAAACACGACAGCGCCGCCGACTTCAACGGCGATGGGCGTCGGTAAGAAGGTTCCTATCGGCGCGGTGTCGGGCGGCATCGGATTCACATACTGCTCGCGCGTGCGACAGTTGCTCTCCAAAAGACGCAGCAGGTCTTCAAGCTGCGAATCTTCGATGCCGATGAGCAGCGTGACATTGCCTTCACGCAGAAACCCACCGGTAGAGGCGACCTGGGTGAACTTGAACTGGCTCTCCAGCAACGCGTCCACCACGCGCCCCTTGTCCCGATGGTGAATCACCGCGATAACGAGTTTCATCGACCTGATAAACAGTTCTCGCTCGGGTTGGGTTTTCCTGCTTTTTCGGATTCGCTATGGGAATCGCTCGCGAATTATCGCTTGGAGGCGTTCGAGAATCGTCTCGGGCGTCGCCTGTCCATCGAGAATGGCGTAGCGTTCGGGGGCAATTGCTGCCTCTTGGAGATAGCCTGTTCGGATGCGCTGGTGGAACTCGATGGTTTCCGCCTCGAATCGATTCGGGTCGTTGGCACGGGCGAGAGCGTCTTCCACAGGGAGATCGATCAGCACGGTCAGGTCGGGTTGCAGTCCGTTCGTGGCGATGGCGTTGAGCTGGCGCACGAGCTCGAGGCTCAAGCCGCGCCCGTACCCCTGATAGACCAGCGTGGAGTCGGCGTAGCGATCAGAGACGACCCATGTGCCTTGCTGCAGTGCGGGTTCGATGACCTGCAGGGTGTGCTGGCGACGATCCGCGAGCAAAAGAAACAGCTCGGCGTACGCGTCCAACGGCTGATGCAGGATGAGGGGGCGTAGGTGCTTGCCCAGTTCACTGCCGCCGGGTTCGCGCGTGAGCAACACAGGAACGCCTTGTCCCGAAAGCCACTCCACGAGTCGGCGGGCAAGGGTGGTTTTACCAGCACCCTCCACGCCCTCGAAGGTGATAAACGGAGCGCGGGGCATCAGTCCTCCCGTTGGGTATCGGTGTAGATGGGCAGGATGCGCACGCGACGGTTCGGCTCTTCGCCCACGCTTTCCGAAAGCAAGCGATATTTTTCGATGAGCTGGTGCTGCAGTCGGCGCAGGTAGCTGTTTTGGGGCGACAGCTCGTAGGGTTCCGCCGTTGCCAGCACCTGCTCAACCCCCTCCTCCGCCTCGCGTAGGGCACGCTCTTCGGCGGACTCGCCTTGAGCGGGCTTGTGGAACAGGTCACGCAGGGCACTGACCAGCTGGGCATAGGTGTTGCTCCGTACGACGGCGATGGGGAGATTCCGCTGAAGCGCTTCGCGTACCTTCGGCGGGCGACGCTGGAAAGTGGAATGCAGCACCACGACGGCGTCAGCATCCGACACATCGCGTGCGACATAGGCCGGCAGGTGCAGGTCGCGCAACGCTTTCTCCAAACGGCTGCGACTGACCCCGTATGGAAATACACGGGAAGGAGTTCCCCGCTTCGCCTCGCCGCCGATCACACTGGTAGAGCGCAGGGGCGTAGACGCATATTCCACCTCATGCTCGTGTAGGGGCAGTTCGTTCTGAGTCGCGCGGGGGAGCAAATCGCTGCGTTGCACCACTTCGAAGCCGCCGCTGTCGGTCTGTACCCGAATTTCGGGGCGCGGGGGATTGCCACGCAGCATGCGATCTACCGTCTGCGCCACATCGTGATGAATGGCAAGACGATGGTAGTCCAGAATCTCGATGAGCACATCGAAGGTAGGCGGGGCTTTGCGTTCCAGCACGGTCTTCTGCGTGCCGCGGCGGCGCGCCTCCTCGTCCGAGAGGGTGACGGTCTGGATTCCGCCCACAAGGTCAGAAAGCGTCGGGTTCATCAGCAAGTTCTCCAGCGTCGTGCCGTGCGCTGTGCCGATGAGTTGCACGCCGCGCTCAGCAATCGTGCGCGCCGCATACGCCTCCAGCTCTGTGCCAATCTCGTCGATGATAATGACCTCAGGCATGTGGTTCTCGACGGCTTCAATCATCACGGCGTGTTGCAGGCTCGGTTCAGGCACTTGCATCCGCCGTGCGAAGCCGATGCCGGGGTGGGGAATGTCGCCGTCGCCTGCGATTTCGTTTGAGGTATCCACCACAATCACGCGCTTGTCGTACTCGTCTGCCAACACACGCGCCACCTCGCGCAGGCGGGTCGTTTTACCCACCCCCGGCTTGCCCAGCATCAGCACACTCTTGCCCGACGCGATAATGTCGTGAATGATATCGATCGTGCCGTAAATCGCCCGCCCAACACGACAAGTCAACCCGATGACTTTGCCCTGTCGGTTGCGTAACGCTGAAATTCGGTGCAAGGTGCGCGGGATACCTGCGCGGTTGTCTTTACCGAACTGCCCTATCCGATCCGCCACATATTGCAGGTCATACTCCTCCACCTGCACCGAATCCATGCGAATCGTTCGCTGCATAAAGCGTGCTTCGGGCATGCGCCCTAAATCCAACACGATCTCCAGCAGCTGATGCAAGTCGGGCTGCTCTTCAAGCCACTGGCGGATAGCAGGGGGCAGCACCTCCAGCATCGCGTTCAGTTCGTCCTCAAAACTCTGTTGCGTTCCTGCGCCGGTTCGTGCAGGTGTGTTTGACAGGGTTCTCGTCTGCTCTGGCATAGATTGGCTTAATTATACCTGTGAATCGGGTTGATGGCGGATACAGGCGACGGGTCGCCGTGCTGCGGTGTATTTTCGGACGAGTCGCTCAGGTACAATTTGGCTATGCACACGCTGACGGCAGGAGGCGCAGTTTGATGGTACGGGTGCGTTATGCCCCCAGTCCGACAGGGATGCCCCATGTGGGCAACATTCGCACGGCGCTGTTCAACTGGGTGTTCGCCCGCCACCATGGGGGCAAGTTCATCGTGCGTATTGAAGATACCGACCGCAATCGCTATGTGGAAGGCTCGGAGCAGGCGATCCTGAACTCGCTACGCTGGCTCGGAATGGATTGGGACGAAGGACCCGAAGTCGGCGGCCCCCACGCACCCTATTACCAATCGCAGCGACTGGAGATTTATCATCGAATCGCTCACCAGCTGATAGAAGAGGGCAAAGCGTATAAGTGTTTCTGCACGCCCGAAGAGCTGGAACAGATGCGAGCGCAGCAAAAAGCACAGGGCGCCCTTCAAACCATGTACGACCGCCGTTGTCGCAAACTCACCCCCGCCGAAGTGCGCGCCCGAGAAGAGGCAGGCTTGCCCTATGTGGTGCGCTTCAAGATGCCTCTGGAAGGCACCGCCGAGTACGACGACCTCATCCACGGGCACACCGTGTTCCAGAATAAACTCACGGACGATTTCGTTATGCTCAAATCGGATGGGTTCCCGACCTATCATCTGGCGAATGTGGTGGACGACCACCTGATGGAAATCACTCATGTGCTTCGCGGCGACGAGTGGGTTTCCAGTATGCCGCGCCACTTGAACCTCTATAAAGCGTTGGGTTGGGAGCCACCGAAGTTCGCACACCTGCCCCTGCTGCTGGGACCCGACAAGCAGAAGCTCTCCAAGCGACACGGCGCAGTGGAGTTCACCGAGTTCATTCGACAGGGCTACCTGCCCGAGGCGATGTTCAACTTTCTGGCGATTTGCGGCTGGAATCCGGGCGACGACCGCGAAATCCTCTCACGCGAGGAGATTATCCAACTCTTCAGTATCGAACGAATCTCGGACAACCCGTTCGTCTTCCACCACGACAAACTGCTCTGGATGAATGGACACTACCTGCGTGAGTTGCCCAAAGAGCGGCTAATCGAACTGTGCCTGCCCTACCTGCAGGAGGCAGGGCTTGTGCCACAGGAACTGGATGCGGCGACTCGCGCCTATGTGGAGAAGGTCGTTCCGCTGGAGCAGGAGAAGATGAAGCTGCTCAGCGACGCGCCACGCCTGCTGGACTTCTTTTTCAAGGAGGACTATCCCATCGACGAAGCGGCGGTGCGCCGATGGTTCGGCGAGCCGCACATCCCGCAAATGTTGGAAGAGCTCATCCGCCGCTACGAGACGCTCGAACCGTTCACCGCGCCCGAAATCGAGCGCGTTACGCGTGAGGTGATTGCGTGGCTGGGCGTGAAAGGCGGCGAGGTCATCCACCCCACGCGCGTCGCGCTGAGCGGACGCACCACAGGCCCCAGCCTGTTCGAAATGATTGAGGCGCTCGGCAAAGAGCGCGTGCTACAACGCCTGCGCCGCGCCCAACGCTGGGTGTTTCACAAATAAGCAGGGCACGGGCACGCACGCCCGATTGCACAGACAGGTGGGGTTTCAATCGATCTCCGGCAAGCGCACGACCATGCGCTTGTTCGGCACATCGACTTCCAAGATATACTCCTCGACGGCAGGGAGGGTGTACGCGCCGATGTCGTAGAAGTCATAGGCGGCCCCCCGACGCACATGTTTGAGCTTACCGATGCGCTCTCCTGTCTCGGTGAAGACCTCCATCCCAATCAGGTCGTCGATGTAGTACTGTCCCTCTTCCAGGGGCATGCGCTCTTCAGGGGGAATCATAAGCCATGCGCCGCGCATGCGTTCCGCTTGGTCGCGTGTTTCGACGCCTTCCAGCGTGAGCACCAGGTGGTCGCCGTGCCAGCGCGCCTCTTTGACGAAGCACGCTTGCGGCTTCATCGTGCGTGGGGGCTTCTTGCCGCGTGGGGGCTGCACCTCGTCGGTGGAAGGCGTTTCTGGGCGCGGGGGCAGCCACCAGTAGAGACGCGCGCCTGGCTGAAACCGTTCGGGAAAGTCGGTCTCCAGGCGCACTTTCAGCTCGCCGCGTATCCCGAACGGGCGTACCACCACGCCCACCGTCACCCATCGGCGGGCAACTTTCGGGACATACGGCTTGGACATCGTCTATTCCGCGTCTTCGGCGCCTTCGTCGGTAGTAGACCCGTCTTCGGTCTGCACAATGACCTGCACGCGCATGCGATTCTTCGCAGCGGCCGCCTGAGCGACCGTGCGCAACGCGTTCACGATGCGCCCTTGCTTGCCAATCACGCGCCCACGATCGCCCTCTCCAACCCGAATCGTGTAGCGCAGTCGCGAACCGTTGCGCTCCTCGATAATCTGCACCGCCTCTTGGTCATCTACCAACGCACGAATCGATGCTTCCAGAAACTCTCGCAACATAGTCCTATCCCCTTAATTCGCGGAAGCCGTCTCTGCTTTCGACGACTCCGCCTGGAATTTGTCCCAAACGCCGGTGATTTTCAACAGATGTTCCACTGTGTCGGTCGGTTGTGCGCCTACGCGGAGCCAGTGCAGCACCCGCTCCTCGTTGAACTGGATGTGCGCAGGGTCGGTAATCGGGTTATACTGCCCGACAATCTCCACGCACTTGCCCGAACGCGGGTTCTGGCTCGGCGCAACCACTACACGATATACGGGTTTCTTCTTTTTGCCTATGCGCATCAGGCGAATCCTCAGCATCGTAAAGCCTCCTGTATCGTCATCGACGCGCTATTATACCCGCTCTGTGTCATAAAGCGCATCCAACTGCTCACGGTAGCGTTCGATAATGCGTGCGCGACGCATTTTGAGCGTGACGGTCACATCGCCCGCCTCGAAAGTGAACGCTTCAGGCAGCAGGATAAACCGCTTCACTTGCTCGTACGCAGCGAAGGGACGCATGGCGTCTTCTACCTGCGCGGTCATCCACTCGACCACCTTCGGATGCTGAATCAGCTCCTCGCGCGACGAGTACTCGATGCCCTGTTTTGCTGCCCATGCATCCAATTGCACGAAGTCGGGCACAATCAGCGCGGAGACGAACTTCTTCTTGTCGCCATACACGACTGCCTGCTCGATATACGGATTGCGAATCAGGGCGGTCTCCAACGCGACGGGCGCGATGTTCTTGCCGCCAGCCAGCACAAAGATGTCTTTTTTGCGGTCGGTAATGCGCAGGTACTGTCCATCCACAATCTCGCCGACATCCCCCGTGTGGAACCAGCCGTCTGGGTCAATCGCGGCAGCAGTGGCTTCAGGCTTACGCCAGTAGCCTTTCATGATGTTGGGACCACGCGCGAGAATCTCGCCATCCTCCGCGAGCTGGATTTCCACGCCAGGGAAGGGAACACCCACGGTGCCAATTTTGTTGTGTTTAGGCGTGTTGCTTGTCAGCACGGGCGAGGTCTCCGTCAGCCCGTAGCCTTGGAAGAGTTGAATCCCGTTTTCCCAGTAGAATTGGGCGACCTGCGGGTCTAAGGCGGCGCCTCCACTGATAGCCCAGATGAGCCTGCCACCGAACGCGCGGCGCATGCCCTTTTTGTAGGCGTAGCCACCCAGCAG
Organism: Fimbriimonadales bacterium; assembly: GCA_026003075.1. Classification (GTDB taxonomy): domain Bacteria; phylum Armatimonadota; class Fimbriimonadia; order Fimbriimonadales; family GBS-DC; genus GBS-DC. The sequence continues at coordinate 138,700 of BPGO01000006.1, forward strand.
GCGCAGAAACGGCTTGCTCTGTATCACGCTCATCACACGCTCACGCACCTTCTCGTAGAAGCGAGGAACGCCGTTGATGGCGTGAGGGCGCACCTCCTGCAGGTTCTGTGCCAAGGTGTCGAAGCTCTCCGCGAACGCCATCTGCACCCCCAACCCGATTGCGACCAGATAGTCACAGGTGTGCGCATAGATGTGGCTCAGGGGCAGGAAGTTAAGCATCACATAGTCGCGCCCAGGAGGTGGGAACACTTGCATGCTGGCGTACATACTCGCAAGCAAATTCCCGTGCGACAGCATCACACCCTTGCTCTCGCCTGTAGTGCCTGATGTGTAAATCAGCGTGGCGAGCGTGTCCCAGCCCGTCGCTTCGGCAGTTTCGCGTACAAGGAACGGCTTATCGCGCAGGAGAACCTCCCCCTCGTGCTGCAACGCGCCGATTGTTGTCCAACCGCTCACAGGCTGAAAACTGAAAAAGTGCTTCAGAAACGGTAGGTTCGCGCGAATCTGTTCGACTTTCTGCGCTTGCATCTCGTGGGACACAAAAATCGCACACGCTTCCGAGTCGCGCAGCTGCTCTTCTACTTGGGGCGGGGCGAGCGGAAAATGCAAAGTGACGGATGCCGCACCGCAATGCAAAATCGCCATATCCGCGACCACCCATTCGTAGCTGTTCTCGGCGAGGATTGCCACGCGCTCCCCGGGTTGCACGCCCCGCGCCATCAGCGCCGCCGCCAGCGTCTCCACATCGCGCTTCACCGTCTGCCACGAAACTGGCTGGTACACCCCATCGCGTTTGACCCAATAAAGCGTCGAGTCGCCCAGCGTCTCCGCCTGGGATTGAAACAACGCAGGAATCGAACGCGCCTGATGCTCGCACCACGCGCTTCGCCAACGCAACTCCAACGGCTCGCCTTTGAGAGAGTTCGTCGCCATCGCCCACCTCTTACCGACTGTTTAGTGAGTAAGATTCTACCCCATACTTTTCAAAAGCATACCTTCTCACGCTGCGCTCACCCTCTAAAAAATACCCTGCCCACCTGCCGATAATGTTGCTACACGGAGGCGAGCGAATGTCCTTTTTGCAGAAGATTTTGGGAGTCGGCAGGAGCCAGTCGTACGACATGGGCATCCAGTGCTACGACGACGGGCGTTTCGAGGACGCCCTGAAGCTGTTTGAGCATGCGTTGACCGAGACGCGCGATGTGATGGTGCAGAAGTTGGCGCGTTTTTACATTGCGGAGTCGCATGCGCAGCTGGGTCAAGCGGCGTTGCGGCGTGGGCAATACGAAATCGCTGTGGAACATTTCCAGCGTGCGCTGGAAATCCATCCGCACTACGCCGACCTGCACTTTTCTTTAGCACTCGCGCTGCGCAAGGTGCGCGACTATGACCGTGCGGCAAGCCACCTCCAGCAAGCGCTGCAGATTAACCCGCGCTTCGCCAAAGCGGTGCTGTATCAGGGCATCGTATGGTATGAAACGGGACGCCGCGAGGAGGGACTGCGCCGCGTCGAGGATGCGCTCACGCTGGACTCCAGCTACGACCGCGCTCGCTACGAGCAGGCGCTGGAACACGACCGCGCAGGGCGCTTCGACCAGACCATCGCGCTGCTTGAAACACTCAGTTCGAACAGCACCGATGATGCGCTGTACCACGCGCGATTGGGCGACGATTTGTATCGCAAGGGCGACTTTGCCGCCGCGGTGGCGGAATATCGCAAGGCGCTTGCCATCCGTCCCAACTTCGCCGATATCCGCAACCATCTGGGCATGGCGCTCGCCGCGCTGGGCGACGAAGAGGAAGCCATCCAACAGTTCCTGCATGCGCTGGAGATTAACCCACGCTATCTGGAGGCGCGCCTGAACCTTGCGATTATGCTGCGTGATTTGGGACGCCACGCCGAAGCGCGGGAACACTTCCAAGCCGCTTTAGATATTGACCCCGAGAACACGGTCGCACGCCATGCCCTACGCGACTTGGCGGCGTAGCTACTTGGTGTGGCTGTAGGGGGACTCACGCAGGCGCAGGGTGACGCGACGCGCGCCACTCTGCGCGGTAATTTCGATATCCTCCAGCCTCACACTCTTCGGCAACTCGATACGCCAGCGATACGGCGATAGGCGCACAACCTTCAGGTTCTGCCGCTTTGCTGTCGCCCTTAGGGTGGCATTTCCTGGCGAAACCTCGCCTTCGATGGCGTTCACGCTCTGCGTTGTCCACGCCACAAACGGCTCTCGGCGGCTGATAGCACGCGCATAGGCGACCATGGCATCCAGTTCCTCCGCGCGCATGCCAATCGCGCCGGGCATACTCTCGATGATCTCGCGCAGCTCACTGCCAGAGGCGTATTTCTTCTCAAAGCCCTTTTCCAGCATCGCCCCCTCTTTGCCATGGCACGAACTGCACCTGCGCTCGTAGGTCTCCACCGGCTTAATCGGCGCAGGGCGTAGACCGCTGGCGCCGATTGCCGTGCCCACCATCACCACAAAGACCGCCGTCGCACTAATTACTCCTCGCATTGCGCTCTCCAACCCAAGAGATTCGATAAATCCGATTCGTCATGTCGCAGCTGAACAGCACGCTTCCATCGGGCGCCTCCACACAATCCACCGGACGCGCCAACACCCGATTCCCCACCAGCGTCTTTACGATGGTTAGACTGCCGTAGGGTCGGCCTGTCACGGGGTCAAACAGCACACGCTCCACCCGATAGCCGTCGGGTACCGTGCGGTTCCACGAGCCTCGACACGCCACGAACATATCGCCCTTGTGTCCGGGGAAATGGTCTTTGGTCAAGAAAGTAAAACTATTCGCTGCCCAGTGTGCCCCGAAGCTCCATGCGGGGGGCACGGTCTTATCGGCGAGTTCCACGATGTCCTTGCGGTTCTGGTACTCGATGCGCGGAACTTTGTTGCCCGTGATGAACGGATGCCCATAGAACTTGCCTTCCTCGTAATGGTTCAGTTCGTCGGGCGGGTTGTAGTCGGTAATCGGCTGGAACTGCAGCGGGCGTTCGCCCAGCGTGCGCCCAAACCAATCGCTGCCGTGGTCGACGCCCCAGATCTCGTTGGTGCCCGGTCGCAAGCGAAGTTTCTCCGTGTTGCGGATACCGCTGGCAAAGAGCGTTTTGCCCGTGCCGTCTTTGTTGAATCGCCAGATTTTCTGCCGTTCGGTTTCGGTCTCGTCATTGATGTTGCCCGCGTCGCCGATGCTGGTGTAAATATATTTATCCGTCACCAGAATCGGACGCCACCAGTGTCCCCCACCGCGCGGAAGTTGACCTTCGGGGATGACGGTCTGCACCTCGTCGGCTTTGCCGTCGCCGTTGGTGTCGCGGGCTTTGTGGATGGCTCCTGTCTGCGTGAACCACAGCCACCCGTCCGCGAAGTGCATCCCGTGTACCGTGGGATAGCCCGCCACGAAGGTGTTGACAATCTCGTAGCGGTTGCCGCGCCAGCGCAAGGTCAGAATGTCACCCCGATTGGGACGGCTCAGATAAAGATTGCCCTTGTCGTCGAACTCCATAAAGCGCGCGTTGCCCAGATTTTCCGCCACGAGGTCGACTCGGTAGCCGGGGCGCACCCAGAACTCTGGCACGCCCTGTCCCCGCACACCCGCAGTGGGGGCAGCCGTCGGTGAGGTTTGGGAACGCGGATTCGCTGGACGCTGCGCCGTCAAACAGCCGATGAGAACGCTGGTCGTCAACACGCCTAAGCCGAAGCCGAGCGCAACATGTCGGTTCATCACAGCGGGATTATACCTGTTCGGCGGGCGAGGGTGGAATGGGCAAAGAGTGTTCGGGCGCAATCAGGGCGTGAACTCCCACACAACACCCGCTTGCTCCAGCGTCTCCGCGAGAGCGCGCGTCGCCACCATAAGGGTTGTGCAAGGGATTTTATGCCCGAATCGGGGCGAGTACCAGCCCAGTTTAGTCGCCTCATCCCCGCGATAGAGGCACGCCTCATACTCCGCAAGCCCTGTCAGGCGCACGGTACAAACGCGCTGACCGTCTGTAATCTTCCACACACCTGTTTCTACGGGTTCCACCTGCCAATCGGGGTGAAAGTGCCAAAACCACTGTACCGATTGCGCAGCATCCTGCTCGATACGGTCTTGGATCACGAGCGTTTCGTCTTGCAGCGCTACGCAGCGGCGCACGGTATCGGGCGCGTAGGCATCGGTTTTGCCTTCCACACACGACTGACGCAGATCGCACTTCAGAAACTCCGAATGCGCTTTCTTACCCCACAGAAACGGTCCCTGAATCTCGGACTGGTTCCGATTATCGAGGGCAATCGTGTTGTGAGCAGGTGTACTTCGGAAGTGGTCGCGCCATTCGGGGTCTTCGTGGTAGGCATAAGTACCTACGTCGACGAGCAGGGGCTTGCCGTCGAGCGATGCCCAGACGCTCAGTGCGTCGGCGTGCCCGTGGGCGGCGAGGCTTCCCAGCCCCAGCGGTCCCGCATCGAACAGCACATGCCAGCGTTCCGAATGCAACACGGCATAGCCTCCATCGGGGTAGAGGCGCGTGCTGGTAAGGCGCGTTCCCGACGCCGGCGCGTGTCCGAACAGCCACAGGCACAGCGCATCATCGGCTTCGGTGAGCGCGGGAGGCGGCTCTGCACTGATCTGCTGCGCCAGCGCGCGCCCCACCACACCGTAGCGGTTGGCGCTTCCACTCCACAGCGGTACAACCGCGCCGTCGTCTTCGTCGCCGACCTGCGGCACATAGCCCGAAGCGTCCATCACATTCCGCACGAAATCGATGCTCCGCTGTAGGCGCACCGCCACAGCGTTAGGGATCGGACGCAGGCGATAGGCGTGAAGATAGAACTCCCACACGAACGGCAGGTAGCCGAATGCCTGCTCGGCGTTCACGCCGTCGTCGTAGAACTGGCGCAGCGCCTCGCGCTGCAGGAGGGTGTAGCCACGCTCACGCCAGCGCTGCGTTAGCGCGCTGGCGGGCAGCAGGCTGCCCAGAAACGCTAACGCCGCCGCCTCACCAATCAGGTGGTTATTTGCCGATGAGCCGAACGAAAGATGACGCTCGATGAACTCGCCATGCTGCACTAACGCCCCCAACACCTTGCCGAGGTCGGCTTCGCTCAGCGCGTCGCCTATCAGCGCGAGGACATAACTCCACGCGAACACCCGAATGGCATGTTCCAGCGCGCTGGTCCAGTGGATGCCCCAACCGCGGGGATTGCGCTCAATCCAATCCAGCAGCCAGTGTTGACAGGTAGCAGCGTAGCGCGTGTCGCCGGTGAGTGCGTATGCGGTCGCCAAGCGCAGAAGCGGCTGCCCACGCGACAACTCCCACACATACTTCACCCCACCCGCCACATCGATACGCCGATAGTCGATGGCTTTCGCCGGCGCATCCATCCAGTCTTTCCCCAGCAGGTAGTTGCGGCTCCACACAGGGGGGTCGTCCAAGCGTACAGGGTAGCCGAACAGCGTCCATTCCCCGCGTAGGAGCGCGTCCGCCTCCTGAATCACACGCTCGCGCTCGGATTGGGAAACGGCTTGGGGATGTACGGGGAGCCGTGCCCGAATTTGCTGGAATTGCGTGGCAATTGCCGCATCGGGATACCAGCGTTGCCAACTCTGTTCGGGTGGCTCTTGGGGCAACGGGCGCAGTCGCTCCTGCACAGCGCGAGCGAAGCGCGCCGCCGCCTCACTCGGCGACATCGCCATCAACCGTTTGACCTTCCAACGCAGTGAACTCATACGCCCAAACCGCGCCAAAGAGTGTACCTGACGCAGGGCGGGTATACTTTGGGTGAGGAGAACCCGACCATGATTGAAGAGCGTAGTTTTTTAGACGATCCGCGTCCTGACGGGCGAGAACCGATCCCCGCAGAGCGTGTGCCGATGCTGATTGGTGTCTTCGAGCAGATGGAGGCGGTGTCGGTGGTGCTGGCGTTTACCGTGCGCGCCGAAGGCGTGATGCAAAGCGACGCCACCTTCGGCGTGTGGATCGACGAAGCGTTACCCCACGAAGACAAGGTAGAGACCCTGCGCCAAATCGCTGCGCGCCTGCACCCAATCGTCAGTCCCGACTACTATTTAGACCTGATGCTGATTACCCCACGCGACGCGATGCTTTGGCAGATGGCGACCGAAAACGGCGACCCCATCTACGCGCGCGATGAGGAGGCAATTCAGAAGCAAATCGCCCTCCTACAAACCCTGCCTCCCATCAGCGATGACGAACGCGATATCGATGTCATGCGCGTGATGTAAAAGCCACCACGCACCCGCGAGAGGCAAACGGCGCCGACAGGATTGCCTAAGCAACCAATCGGGAGGCGGGAATGTATAGTTTAATGTATGCAGGCGCTGGAATTTGAGCTACCCGAACAGGTCGACGCGCTCATCGAAAAGGTGCGCGACTACGCACCTGACGCCGACACTTCGCGTCTCGTGGAGGCGTACCTGTTCGCCGAAGCGCGGCATCACGGACAGAAACGCAAGAGCGGAGAACCCTACATCACGCATCCGCTCGCCGTGGCGCACATCTTAGCCGACCTGCAAATGGGCATCAACACGGTGGTTGCCGGGCTGCTGCACGATGTGCTGGAAGACACCGCCACCACCCCCGACGAGCTGGAGCAACGCTTCGGCGCAACGGTGCGCAAACTGGTGGAAGGCGTGAGCAAGCTCCACCACTCCGAGCGCAAACTCGAAATCTTCAACGAAGCGGGCAAGCGACGCCTGAGCATCGCCAAAACCGCCGAAAACCTACGCAAACTGCTGCTCGCCGTCGCCGATGACCTGCGCGTGATGATTATCAAACTCGCTGACCGCCTCCACAACATGCAAACACTCGACGCCCTGCCCCCCGAAAAACAGATCCAGATCGCCACCGAGACGCTCCAGGTCTATGCCCCCCTCGCCCATCGGCTGGGAATCTACCAAATCAAAGCGCAACTGGATGACTTGGCGTTCAAGTACCTCTACCCGCAAGAGTATCGCGAGATCAGCCAGAAGGTGGCGCAGACCCGCGCCGAGCGCCAAAAAGAAGTCCAGGAGCTCATCGCGCTGCTCAAAGACCGTCTGTGGGAGAAGGGCATCCGCGCCGAGGTGATGGGACGCCCCAAGCACCTGTGGAGCATCTTCAATAAGATGAAGCAGCAGCAAATCGACTTCGGTCAGATTTATGACCTCATCGCGCTGCGCGTGCTGACCGAAACCGTCGAAGAGTGCTACATGGCGCTGGGGATCGTGCATGAGCTCTGGCGTCCCATCCCCGCACTGTTCTACGACTACATCGCCGCGCCCAAGCCCAACGGCTACCAATCGCTCCATACAAAGGTCATCGGACCCAACGAGCGCACGCTGGAGATCCAGATCCGCACATGGCAGATGCACCAGATCGCCGAGTACGGCGTGGCAGCCCACTGGCGCTACAAGGAAGGGCAAGACCAGAAACCCATCCAGATGCCCACGCTCCAGCAGCAGCTCCGCGACCTGACCGACGCCAAAAGCAATCTGGAGTTCCTAACCAGCGTGTTTCGGGAGATGACCGCCGACCAAGTGTTTGTGTTCACGCCGCGCGGCGACCTGATCGACCTGCCCGAAGGCGCGACCGCGTTGGACTTCGCATATCGCATCCACACCGAGGTGGGCCACCGTTGCGTGGGGGCGAAGGTGAATGGGCGGATTGTCGCGCTGGACTACAAGCTGCGCACCGGTGATGTGGTAGAAATTCTGACGCGCCCGAACGCGCAGCCCAGCTACGATTGGTTGGGAATCGTGCGCACTTCCAGCGCACGGAGTAAGATTCGCGCCTATTTTCGGGAAGCGCGACGCGCCGAGTTCATCCAGCACGGGCGCGAACTGCTGGAGCGCGAAATCACGCGTCTGCGTATCAACCCCACCCAGTTCAAGGAAGCCTTACCCGAAACCTTGAAAGCGTTGAACTTCCGCACGGAGGATGACCTGTATGCCAGCATCGGCGAGGGGTTGACCAGCGTGCAAGCCGTGATTCAGCGCGTGCGTGCGGTGTTGCCCAGCACCCCAGCCGCCGAACCGACGCCCGCCCATGCGCCAACAGGACGCGAAATCCGCGCGATGCAAATCGAGGACGCCGACGGCTACATGACCCGCCGCGCCACCTGCTGCCATCCCCTGCCCGGCGACGAACTGCGCGGCTACATCTCGCGCGGACGCGGAATCGTGGTGCATCGCGCCTCTTGTCCCAACCTGCGCGCCCTGGAAGACAAAGAGCCGGAACGCGTGATGAACATCGAATGGACGCCCCACAAAGACCACGCTTACCCCGTCATGCTGCGCTTCGAAACGCTGGATCGCCCCGGCGTACTGGCGGACATCACAACCATCTTAGGCAGCTCAAACATCAACATCGCCGATGTGCGGGTGAAACGCACGCCGAACCTTACGGCGCAGGTGGATATGGTGATTCAAGCCCGCAGCGCACAAGAGTTGCGTGCCATCACGCAAAAACTCGCCTCGCTCGAAGATGTGCTGGCAGTCTCGCGGCTCATGGAGGGCAAAAGCAAGGATGCGAGCCGTCATTCAAAGGGTTAAGTGGGCGGAAGTAGAGGTCGAGGGGCGCATCGTGGGGCGCATCGAGCAGGGCGCCCTGGTGTTGCTGGGCGTCCACCGAAACGACACCGCCGACCACGCTCGCTGGCTGGCGCAAAAGATTGCAACCCTGCGCTTCTTCGAAGACGAATCAGGCAAACTCAACCGCTCCGTTCTCGAAATCGGCGGCGCGATGCTGGTGGTGTCCAACTTCACGCTCTACGGCGACTGTCGCAAGGGCAGACGCCCCAGCTTCACCGAATCGGCTCCTTTTGAGCAAGGACAGGCACTCTATGAGCAGTTCTGTGCCTATTTACAGGCGGAAGGCGTCCCCATTCAAACGGGCCTCTACGGCGCAGAGATGCAAGTACGCCTGCAGAACGACGGTCCCGTCACGCTGATTATAGAGACCCCCGCACCAGCGCCCGAATAATTTAGGGTCTCCCCTGAGTTGCCGTCATCGCGCCCAAAAAGGTGAACATCAGCACTCCATAAATGCAGCCCAGAATCAAGAGCACCGTACCGATAATACCCAGAATGCGCCCTGCGACCACCAGCCCGCGCGCGTTCGGGTCGCCAAAGCCCTGATCCAGCTCCTTCAGTGCATTATTCCCCATAATCCATGCGACGGGTCCTAAAATCGGCAAACACACAATGCTCAAAATGCCCAGAACCAAGATAAGTGTTGCGTTCGTGCTTCCGCTTCCGTTGGACATAAGGCCCCTCCTGTGGGATTACAGGTTCTACAAAGCGAAGCGGATTCCTGCTTAATGAACGGTGATAAGCCCCCCAAACAGCAAACGCCCCGATAGATCGGGGCGTAGCTGCACTTCGTGTAGGGAGGCCGCCCCTGAAGCATCAGGGGCGTGCGGAAGCATAGAACTTAGTTCGCGCGGCGGCGGCGCAGCGCCAGCAGACCCACCAAGCCGCTGCCCAGAGCAATCATGCTCGCAGGCTCGGGGACGACGGTGAAAGACATACCATTTACATCCACCGGTCGTGTTTGATAGTTTGAGAAGTCGTCTCGGTAAATGAACACAAACGAACCAGCGCCCGAGGGAGTGTAAGGATTGTTCACACCAAAGTCTTGCTCGATGTTAGCCCAATTCACCATGAGCTTGGGCACAGGTCGCCCTTGAGCCACTGTACCAGTGCGAAGGAACGGATCGGCTGCACCTGGATTGGAGTCGGAGGGTGAAGTTGCTAAGAATGCAGCCTTGAACTCGATAGTACCATCTGCATTCTTGCGCGCTCCGATAGCTGCAGCACCTACCAGCGGTAAGCTTCTCGAAAGACCAGCGAAAGCCGTAGATGCCAAGGTTTACGATCTGACCTACACTGGCACCCGACAACCTGAGCTCCAACAGTTGTAGTGCTCCCGTAACGGTATGCTTCAGTTCAATATCAATGTATTCGAGGGTTAAAGGTAAGGACAAATGCCCCTCCGCCATTTACGGGACTGCCAGGCGCGTCCGCTGGAATGTCCATCCGAATGCGGAAGTCATACGACATAGTGCCACTACTCGATGCCTGCCACGAAGCCAGTATTCAGGTTTGCATCGGAACCGTAAACACCGAACTGGGCAAGTGCACTCGTAGCTAGGGTAGCCAGTGTACCAATCGCCAAAAATTTGCCAAGTCGCATCGTCAAAATCCTCCTTTCTGAGGTTGTGCGGTCGTTCGGGGCGAACCGAAACGCGCATTGCAGTGACCACACTGCATCAAGCAACAGTGATTGTAATTCGTTCTCGCTATTAGCGCTGCGAGAGCCTCTCGCAGCAACCGTCTATATTATAGCACATTTTTGCGCGAATGTCAAGGGGGGAAGGGGGAAATTGGGGGAATTTTCGGGGAATTGGTCTTTTTGCCCTCACCCCTTGCCCCTCTCCCACGCGGTGGGAGAGGGGGATTGTTTGCCCACACCTCCACAACTACACGCTCACTGCGTGATTGCTTCCCCTCACCCCTTGCCCCTCTCAAACTGCGTGGGAGAGGGGGTGTTTGCCCACACCTCCACAACCCCGCGCTCAATGCGTGGAGAGGGGAGCGCGCACCGGGTTATTTCCTGAGCATCTGTTCCGCCTCGTTGAGTAATCCGACGAGAGACGGGTCGCTGTAGCCGTTGGCTTGGATTTCCGTCAGGAGCCGTTTTGCTTCGGCGGGGCGTTTCTGGAGAATCCGCAATCGGCTGAGTGCGATTCCGTAGGCGATTTTGTCGGGGTCGCGCTGGGCGGCGACTTGGAGGTGAACCTCTGCGAGCGCCAGTTCGCCCCGATTCATCCAATAGTGGGCAGCGGCAATCCATTTGCTTGCAGGACGCAGTTGCTGGAGCCCCTCCAGAGCGACGGAGCCTGTGGGGTTGGGCATCAGCGCGACGGCTTTCCGAAACTCCGCCTCGGCGAGGTCGAGGCGCGCACGGCGTGCGTAAATCAGCCCCAGCGCTTGGCGCCCCAAAAACCGCGGTGGCTTGCCCAGCACATGCTGCTTGATGATGCGCTCCGCCTCGTCATGGCTGCCCTGTTCCGAGAGCATCGCAGCAAGGTTGTTCCATGCAATCACATTTGCTGGATCTACCTCGGTCGCTTGACGAAAAAGCATGAGGGCTTCGTTTGGGCTGCCCAACCGTAGGAGCGCAACCCCCTTGTTCACATAGCCCATTCCGCTGTGTGGGGCGACCTGAATGGCTTTCTCGGCGTATTCCAGCCCTTTAGTGTACTGCCCCATCTTATTATAGAGATCGGAAAGGTTGCTGAAGCCGATGGGCGACTGCGGCGAGGCGGTTGTGACCCACCTCCAGAAATGCTCGGCGTCGCGCCAGTTCGGCAGGTTATACACCGTCGCGCCCAGCAAGCCCACTCCCCAGAGCGCAACGACGGCGATGGTCAGCGCCATCGTTGCAGCAGGAGCTTGCGGACGGGGCGAATTGCTTGCACGCAGCGGGAAAGGCGTCCAAAGCCGTAGCAGTTGCCCTCCACCCAGCAAGAACAGCGCAAGCGGAAAGGTCAAAAATCGCTCCGCCGTGAATAGCCCGAACGCGAACTCCAACGGGCGAAGGTTCAGGACAGGGACGAGGCTCACCAGACCCGCCACAAGGAGCCACCCACCGCTGGGACGACGCCACGCCAGATACGCCACCCAGAGCAGGATCAGTACGGCGATCCCCAACTGCGCCCACGCCCAGCCGTCACGAAGTGGGATCGGCAGCTCAGAATGGTGGGCAGGGGTGATGCTGAAAAACGGAAACACGGTCACCACCGCAAGCGTGGTCAAAGTGCGCCCAATAAGCAGTAAATGTTGGAGAGGCGTTCCTGCGTCAACCTGCACCTCCCCCATCGGTGCGGTGAACAGATACCCCAGCGCCGCGTAGCGAAGCGCACAATAGACCCCCAGCGTTGCCCCCAACACTGCATACAGCAAGCGTTCACGACGCCAAAGCGCATCAAACCGTTCCCGTAAAGACCTCTCCGCGTGCTGCGCCAGTTGCCATGCCATCAACACCAGGGGAAACATTAACGCCATCTCCTTACAGAGCAGCGCGCTCAGAAACGCAAGGCTCACCCCGACCACGCGCGCCGTGCCCTGCAAACGCCCCTCTAGCCACAGCGCAAGCAGTAAGAACAGGGTCATCGTCAAATCGTAGCGCGACGACACAAACGCCACACTCTCAATCAGCGCGGGATGGATGCCGTACAGCGCACCCGCAAGCAACGCCCCGCCCGAAGCGCGCCCCAAGCGACACGCAAGTGCCATCACTAACGCCGTGTTAAGCAGGTGAATCAGCACATTCGCTGCATGAAACGGCGCAGGATCCTCTTTCCAGACCCAGATTTGAACCAGTAGGGTACTCAGTGCGAGGGGGCGGAAGTAGTTCGGCGAGAAATCCAGCGGTTGGCGTACCGCCTCCAGCCAGCGTGACGGCGATTGATAATCCGCACGCCCGTAGATCACCTGATCATCGTCCCATACGAACTTGAAACTCAGCGTCTGTGCGTAGAGCGCCCCCACCAGCAGCAAGACGCCACAAACGCCCGCCCAATACGCCCACCTCGAACGCTCCCAAAACACGCGATAGTATACTCTCTTGGGGCGCGCATGGTACAATTGCGCCATGCAACGCTTCTTTTTGCTCGGAGCCGCTCTCGCCGCGCTAACGGCGACCGCATCCTCGCCTGAACCGAAAACCTTCAAGGAGCGACTGCCCGGCACGACCGTCGAGTTCGAAATGGTCTACATCCCGCCGGGACGTATCGAGCTGCCAGACCCCGAAAATCCCAACCGGACCCAAGTCGTGGAGATTAAGGGCTTCTGGATGGGCAGAACGGAAGTAACTTGGGACGAGTACGGAACCTACGCGTTCAACAAGGACATCGCCGCAGAGGAGAAGCAGCGCGAGGCGGACGCAGTCGCCAAGCCCAGTAAGCCCTACGGCGCAATCGATCGCGGATTCGGCTACGAAGGCAACCCCGCCATCGGCATGACCTTCATGGCGGCGCAACGCTACTGCGAGTGGCTCAGCAAGATGACGGGCAAAAAATATCGCCTGCCGACCGAAGCCGAGTGGGAATACGCCGCGCGCGCCGGCGTCCTCAAGCGCGAGCCGTTGCCCCGCGAAGTGCTGGATCAGATGGCATGGCATCTGGAGAACTCCGACCTTAAGCCCCACAAAGTGAAGCAGAAACAGCCGAACGCCTGGGGGCTTTATGATATGCTCGGGAATGTGATGGAGTGGTGCTTCGGTCTGGACGGCAAGGCGGTAGCGTGCGGCGGCTCATTTATCGATAAGCCGGATCAGGTGCATCCGGGCGCACGCGCTCGCCAGACCCCCGACTGGAACATGACCGACCCTCAGTACCCCAAGAGTCGCTGGTGGCTTTCGGATGCGCCGTTCGTAGGGCTGCGCGTGGTGTGCGACGCGCCCGCGCCTTAGCAGGCGTTCAGTCCGTACCGCCTGCCCACTGGACGGCTTGCTCGATGTGCGTCAGGACGACTTGGACGCCTTGCGGGAGCGCGGTGGGCGGTGTGGAGTCGGTGCGCAGAACCACCCCCGCACGGCGAGCGCGCGCTTCGGGAAGGAGCGTCTCAGTCACTTCCGCAGCATTGGGCAGGAGAACCACCTCGAAAGCGTCGTGAATGCGCCACAACGCGAGGATGGGGATCGGATTGCCTGTCGCCGCCAGCCCGATGCTCCCAACTTGCCCCTCCTGACGGGCGATTTCGAGGGCTTCCAACGCGCCGCTGAGCTGCGCCTCACTCAACGGCTCGCCGATGCTTAGAAAGTAGTACTCAATCTGCGGGCGTCCAATGGCGCACAGCACCTCCACGATGTGCGACTGGACAAGGTTCGCCGCGATTCGCGCGTCGGGGGCATGGACGAGCCAGTTCACGGGCGAGGCGACAGCGACCTGAAGCGTGTTCGCCGTCTCGCGCAGGAACCGCCCCCAAATCGCGGGCGCAGGGCTGATATCCAGCGTCTCAATCGGCGACGGGAGCAGCATCTGAAAGAGCCGTTCCGCGCGTTCCTCCGCTGAGTTCGAGCCGCGGAGGTCGCCACGCGCCCATATAGGATACACATAGCGATTCGCCCGTCCTAAAAGCGTCTTTTGCCGATTCATGGTCGCTCCGCGAGTCTCGTCAGGAGCTGAAGACACCCTCCGTATTGGAGCGTCTCTGTGGGGCTATAGTCGCCCGCGATGACTTGCGCCAGTTGCTCCGCCCGGGCACGCCAGAGCCGTTCCCCGGAGGCGCGGGCATATTCGTCCATCGCCATTCCCAGCAGCGCGTTATCGGCAGGCAGCGTCTCATCCCGGCTCATGCGCACGGGGACTACCTTGAGCATGTCCCAAGCCTTGCTGCGGGCGATGTCGTAAAATCCGCCTGTGGGGTCGGCGTAGTCGCGCCAGATATGCTGCAGTAGTTGGCGAGCGAACTGCAGGGCGCGTGGGTTCGGCTGGAGCTGATGCACACGCACGGCGGCACGCGCCGCGAGGGCGAGGTCGGTCATCCAATCGCTGGTCTGGCGCAGGGAGCTGTGGAACAAATCGCCGCGTAGGGTTCGCAGGGCGCGCAGCGTCTCCAGCACGCGCGGGGCGGTTTCAAGCGCCCACTGACCCCGTGGGTCTTGCGTTCCCAGCGCCTGCACATAATCCACAAGGGCGATAATCGCATAAGCGTTCCCGTCTACATAGAAAGCGTTATCCGCGCGTGGCATTCCGAGCGATTGCGCGATGGCGATGCGCAGCTTGGGCGGCGGGAGGGCGCCGATAAACCCTGCAGGACGCTCGCGATAGAAATTACGCCGCAGCCCCTCTGCCAGTTCGTGAGCGAAACTCGTAAGTTCTGGCTCCCATCGGCTGGCGCGACTATAAAGACTGAGCAAACGCGCCTGCTCTATCAGTCGCTTGCCACCCGTCGGTTTACCCTCCGCATCCAGCCCATCTGTCAAAGAGTACACACTCTTCTGCGCCGAATCCCAATAAAGGCTCTGGGACAGGGCAATGAGCTGCGCAAGAAGGCGTTCACGCGCCCGTACATTGCCTGCCTCTGCGAGTGCGAGCAGAGTTTCCAGATGATTTAAATCGAACATCGGCGCGTTCGGCGGCTGCGCGGAATCGGACGCCGCGAGCGCCTCCAAGAACTCCGCAGCAATCGCATCGGCATCGAGCGTGGCAAGGCGTGCTGAACGCGCCCAGCGGTCGTTCCACGCACGCTCCAGCGGCTCGGCGAGCTGCTGGATTTGCTCTGGGCGGTTGCGGTAAAGTTGGCTGAGCTCTTCCAGATGACGCATCAGCTCCGCGCGGGTATCGGGCGCGACAGCGCGGACGGGCTTCCCATCTGGAGTGAACCACGCAATTATCGGGTAGCGGTCGGGCGCCCCATGCAGCTGCGCTAACTGGCGGATGTAGCGCGCTCGCTTCGGCGCGGCGTCCGCGTCTAACTTAATCGCCACAAACTCTCGGTTGACCAAATCCGCCACGCCCGAATCCGAAAACGCTTCGTAGCCCAATCGCTGGCATCGCCCCGACCAATACGCACCCACCTCGATCATTATCAGGCGGTCGCGCGTCTGCGCTTGCCGAATTGCCTGCGCGTTGCACGGCTGCCAGTTGACGAGCTGGTACTGCCCACTGCGCAGATAGGCTTCCACGCTATTTGCAAGGGCATTGGGGTGCTGCGCACGTTCCAACCCGCGTAACCCAATCCCCAACCATGCCATCAGCACCATGAGCATGCACACGCCGCTCAACACGATAAAGCGCGGCGCGTACCGTTCGGAGACCGCGCGATATTCAGGCGTCAGCCAGCTCACAGAGGAAGTATACCGCAGAAGCGACGACACCCCAGCGGAACGGGTATCCTATCGACGGAGGTTGGTACAATGAACACACAAATCCAGTGGCTGGGACACTCCACTTTTCTAATCACTTCACCAACAGGTAAGCGGATTCTGATTGACCCGTGGGTGCAAGGGAATCCCGCATGCCCTGAAAGCGCGAAGCAATTACCTGGCGTTGACCTGATGTTGATTACGCATGGGCACTCCGATCACTGCGGCGACGCGGTTGCCATCGCGAAAACCTATCAGCCGACAGTTGCATGTATCTTCGAAATGTATCTGTACCTCAGCCGACACGGCATCCAGAAGATTCACCCGATGAACAAGGGCGGCACGGTGACGGTGGAGGGCATCACGGTCACGATGGTGAACGCCTTCCACAGTAGCGGCATGGAGGAAGGTGGGCATATCGTCTACCTGGGCGACCCCGCAGGGTATATCATCCGCCTTGAGAATGGGCTAACCCTTTACCACGCGGGCGATACATGCGTGTTCGGCGACATGAAGATTATTGGCGAACTGTATCAGCCGCAGATTGCGATGCTGCCGATAGGCGATGTGTTCACGATGGGACCGCGTGAAGCCGCGTATGCCATCAAACTGCTGGGTGTCAAGCGGGTCATCCCGATGCACTGGGGCACTTTTCCCTTGCTGACGGGCACGCCGGACCAGCTCCGCGAGGCGACGCGCGACATCGACGGGCTGGAAATCCTCGCCCTGAAGCCGGGTGAGACCATCCGTGTGTAGGTTCGCGACGAGCCCCTCATCCCCAGCCCCGTCTGCGGGGTTAAGGGGGTGAGGGCGCCGCCCACGCGACTCAACCGACAAAGCCCCCTACCCTCTCGGATGCGCCTTCTTGTAGACCTCTTTCAGCCGATCCAGACTGACCTGCGTGTAGATTTGCGTGGTGCTGATGTCTTCGTGCCCAAGGAGTTCCTGCACCGCGCGCAGGTCGGCGCCCCCGTTGAGCAGATGCACGGCAAACGAGTGGCGTAGGGTGTGCGGCGAGATGTTCTTTTCGATGCCAGCGCACGCGGCGTAGTATTTAATCTTGTTCCAGAAGGCGATCCGGCTCAGCGGGTCGCCGCGATCGTTCAGGAATAGCGTCGCGTTCGGGCGTTTAGGGTTGGCGAGTTTCGGGCGTGCGTCGCTGAGGTAGCGTTGAACCCAGTAGACGGTCTGCTCGGTCAGGGGGAGCCACCGTTCGCGTCCGCGCTTGCCCTCCACGCGCATCAACCGCTCACTTAGATTAAGTTGCTCCAGCGTCAGGCTCAACAGCTCGGAGACGCGCACGCCGGTGGTGTACATCGTCTCCAGCATCGTGCGGTCGCGCAGTCCGTGCGGAGTATCCAGCGGGGGTTGAAGCAGCAGGCGTCGCAGTTCGTGGGGTGTGAGTGTGTTGGGCAACGCACGCTGCACTTTCGGTGCAACCAGCGCGTCGGGCGGCTCGGTCTCCAGCACCCCACGCCGATAAAGATACTTCAAGAACGCCCGTGCCGCGCTGAGCTTGCGGGCGATGGAAGCCTCACTCATCGAGCGCCGCCTCAGATAATGTATAAAGCCTTCCCACAGCGTGGAATCCCACTCGTGTGGGTCGTTGCGCTCAGCACGCTTGAGGTACTCGCAAAACTGGGTTAGGTCAACCGCGTAGGCGTTCCGCGTGTGCGGTGAGACCTGACGCTCCCGCGCAAGATAGTCCAGAAACGAGTCGATGTAAGCGTTCATGCTATCGTTGCAGTCGATTATCAAACACATCGAGCAGGGGCACGGGCGCCCCTGCTGTAACGACCGTGGGCATCCTGCCATCCCATTTTTCGATCGCTTTCATCTGAGCTTCAATCTGGCGCAGGCGCACAAGTTCGGCTGTGACATTCTGTTTTTGGATGCGCAGCGCCTCGGCTTCAGCTTTCGCACGCTCGATTTGCTGTTGCGCTTCCAATTTGACGCGTTGCAGGTCGCGCTCGGCTTTGAGGGCTTGCTGCTGCGCCGTCACTTTCGCCTCAATCGCCTGATTGAACGCCTCGCTGAAGTTGAAATCGGTGATTGACATCGCCACGACCTGAATGCCGAAGCGGTTCAGCCGTTGCGATAGGCTACTTTCAATCGCATCACGCACTTCAGGTCGTTTGGTGATGAGTTCCTCTGCAGTGAAGCGCGCCGTGGTCGCCTTCACTGCTTCCTGAATGGCAGGTTTAATAATCCGATCGACATACTCCTGCCTCAGGTCGCGATAGATGCGCACCACGGCGCTTGGGTCTAAAGCGTAGTTCAGGGTCACCTGGGTTTTGACCACCTGCAGGTCTTTTGAGGCGGCTTCGGCGGGGGTCTCGTAGGCGTGTACCTGCACACTCATCAGCTCGACGGTTTTGATGTAGGGAGGAAGCAGGGTGTAGAATCCTTCCCCCAGCACCTGTCCTGTGGGCGCGCCGAACATCAGCACCACCCCACGATACCCTGCGGGCACTTGCCCGAAACTCGCGGTCAGCAAAGCAGCCACCAAAATCACCAGTCCTGCAACGGTGATCGAGGCAATCATCGAGAGGTTCGTCTCACCCTCTTTGCGTGCCACCGCGCTACGAAACAGTAAGCCGAAGGCGATAAGCAAACCGATCGCCCATACGACCAGTTTAAGAAACCCCATATCTCCCCTCCTATCCCAAGTATACCTACGGAAAATGAAGTGAGACTGTTCCCTCGGGCTTCCACGAGGTGCGCGTCTATCAGGTACTATCTTTTTATGACTCGGGAAGCGTTTCGGGAGCGAGTGGCGCAGGGCGCGCTGGTGGCAGACGGAGCGCTGGGCACGATGCTCGCGCTGCGAGGCGTCCCCCAGCCCTACGAGCTGGCAACCTTGACACATCCCGAAGTGGTGAGGGCGTTGCATCGTGCGTATTACGAGGCAGGCGCACGCCTGATTGAGACCAACACCTACTATGCGAACCGCGTGCGACTGCTCAACCTCCCCGAACGCGGCGGCGAGTTGACCCCAGCCTACAGCCTGCTGGAGCAGTTCGGCTCGCCAGAGGAACTGGTACGGCGCATCAATCAGGAAGCAGTACGCTTAGCACGCGAGTCGGTGGGCGAGGACGCGCTGGTGTTCGGCGCGGTGGGTCCCGTCGGGAAGCCACTGGAGCCGATGGGCGAGGTGCGCCTCGAAGAGGCGGAACAAGCATTCGAAGAGCAGATACGCGCCCTACTGGAAGGCGGTGTCGACGGGCTGATTCTGGAGACTTTTATCGACCCGCAGGAGCTCGCGCTGGCGATTCGCGTCGCCCGACGCCTCGCGCCCGACATCCCGATTATCGCCTCCAAGGGATTCGTAGAAGATGGCGAGACGCTGATGGAGGGCTTGCCAGAACGCTTCGCCGCGCAGATTCAACAACTCGATGTCGACACGATTGGGGGCAACTGTATTGTCGGTCCGCAGCGCATGCTCGATATCGTGCGGATGATGTCGAGCGCGACAGAACTGCCCATCAGCGCGATGCCCACCCCGGGCCTGCCGCAACTGATACGCGGGCAGGTGGTGTACGACATTCACCCGGATTACTTTGGCAAGTACGCCGCCCGACTGGTCGAGGCGGGCGCAACGATTGTGGGCGGCTGCTGTGGCACGACACCCGAACATACGCGCGCCATCGCGCACGCCGTGAAGGGGCTAAAACCCAAGCGCGCCGCCGCCCCGACCACCGTCCGAACGCGTGAGCGCGAACCGAAAGCCGAACTCCCCACCGCCGAGCCGTCGCACCTGTCTCAACTGCTGGGTAAACAGCGCGTGATTACCGTCGAGCTGGACCTGCCACGCGGGCTGAAAATCGAGAAGGTCATCGAAGGCGCGCGGATGCTCAAAGAACACGGCGTCCACATGATTGATATCTCCGACGGCGCACGCGCACGATTGCGGATGAATGTGATTGCCACCTCCCATATCGTGCAACGGGAGGCGGGCATCGAGGTGATGATGCACTTCGCCTGCCGCGACCGCAACCTGCTTGCGATTCAGTCCGACCTGCTGGGCGCACACGCATTGGGCATCCGAAATGTGCTGGCAATCACGGGCGACCCTGCCCAAATCGGCGACTACCCCACCGCGACCAGTGTGTTCGATGTCGATGCGATTGGGCTGGTGCGTATCCTGCGCCGTTTTAACGAGGGGCGCGACCTCGCTGGCAACAGTATCGGCGTGTACGCGAACTTTACCATCGCCGCCGCATACAATCCGCTCGCACCCGATTTGGATGCCGAAAACGACCGCCTGCGCCGCAAAATCGACGAGGGCGCCCACCTGATTTACACGCAACCGCTGTTCGAAATGCCCTTCGTGGAACGCACGGCGGAACTGCTGCAGAAACTGAACACGCCGTGGTTTGTGGGGGTGCTGCCCCTGCGCAGCGCACGCCACGCCGAATTTATGCACAACGAAGTGCCCGGCATCCGCATCCCGGAGCCGATCCTGCGCCAGATGACCGAAGCCCCCGAAGACTGCGCGCTACAAATCGGGTTGGAGATTGCGCAAGCGTTCGTGCGTCAAGCCGCCCCGTACGCGCAGGGAATCTATCTCATGCCCCCTGCAGGCAATGCGCAGATTGCCCTGCGTGTTATCGAAGCGCTGAATTAGCGCAGTTTCGCGAATTTGTGTTTCCCCACGCGCAGCAACCTGCCGCGCAACCCATCGGCGGGCATGGTTGCGTTCGGATCGTTTACGCGCTCGCCGTCCAGTTCCACACCGCCGCCCTGAATGAGCCGACGCGCCTCCGAGTTGCTGCTGGCGTAGCCAATCCCAGCAATCAGCGCGGGCAGAAACACGGAGCCGTCTTCCCGAATCAGGTGCGCGGGGATTTCTACTTCGGGGGCTTCGGTGGGAGCTTGACGCTGCGAGAAGATGCGGAGGAAGTTCTCGTCGGCGTGTTGGGCGGCTTCACGCGAGTGATAGAGGCTTACAATCTCCCGTGCCAACCGTCGCTTCACATCGCGTGGGTTTATGCGCCCCGACTGCCAATCGCGTTCCAGCGCCTGCACCTCTTCCAACGGCACATCGGTACACAACACGAAGTAGTGCGTCATCAGCGCGTCGGGCAGGCTCATCACTTTGCCGAACATCTGGTCGGGTGGCTCGTTGATCCCGATATAGTTGCCCAGCGACTGGCTCATCTTCTCCTTGCCGTCCAGCCCAATGAGCAACGGCATCAGGAACACGACTTGGGGTTCCTGACCGTACTCGCGCTGCAGGTCGCGCCCCACCAGATTATTGAAACGCTGGTCGCTGCCGCCCAGCTCCACATCCGCCTCAATCGCCACCGAGTCGTAGCCCTGACAGAGGGGATAGAGAATCTCGTGCATGCCTAAGGGCAGGTTGTTCGCAAGGCGGTTCGCGAAGTCCTCACGCTCTAAAATGCGGGCGACGGTGTACTTGCTCGCGAGTTGAATGACCTCGGCGAAACTCATCTTGCCCAGCCAGTCAGCGTTGTAGTAGACCTGGGTGCGGTCGGGGTCTAAGATGCGGAACAGCTGTGGTTTGAGGCGCTCCACATAGCCCATGACCTCCTCGCGGCGGAGTTGGCGTCGGGTTTTCGACTTGCCCGTCGGGTCGCCGATCATCGCGGTGAAATCGCCCACAATCAAGCAGGCAGTGTGTCCGAAGTCCTGAAACTGGCGCAGTTTGCGCAACACGACCGCCCAGCCCAGATGCACATCGGGGGCGGTGGGGTCGATGCCGAGTTTCACGCGCAAGGGTTTGCCCCGCGCGAGCTTTGCTTCCAGCTCGGCTTCAGTGATGATGTCGTCGGCGCCGCGCCGTAGCGCCGCTATCTGCTCCGGTACGCTGAGTGGCATCGGGGGAGTATTGTACCTCGTCCACGCAATCAGAGATTATGAACCCCCATTCCCTTTCTGCGGCGGCTGCCGTTCCGTCGTGGAGAAGTTCTCCGTCTTATCGCGGATTTTGCCATCTTTTCTAAGCTGATAGGTAATATGCGTCTCGGCGGTCTCCCCAGCCATCGAAAACACAAGTTTGACAGGCGGTTTGTGCTCCAGAATCACCGTATCGGGTGGGTCGCTGGGTTTCGGTGGGCGATACACGAACTCGTATTTGGCGCCGTCGCTGAGCACAACGGGCGAAATCGCTTCTTCGGTGAGGTATTTTGGCACCAGCGACTTCAAGTTTGGCGGATACTTGCCGTTGTTATCCTGTTCGTAGCGACGAATGGCTTCGTAGAGAGCGCGCATCCGTGGTTTGAATTTTTGCTCCGCCTCGCTGGCAGTTTTCATCATCTGCCCGAAACCGCTTTGCTCAATCGCGCGACCGAGCAAGTAAACGCCCACAACCGCAACCACGATGAGCCCCAGACAGCCCAGACCGCCTAAAACCCAGCACGACGCGCGTCCCTGTATCCAACGACCGTTTTGCCTCATAGTTCTCCCCGAATTAGTTATACCCCTAACCCCTATTTCTGTAAGGTGTCATCCTATCGGTACGCCGTTAATCATGAGGTGAAATTGACACTCCAGCGCTTCGGCGGCGCGACGACACATTACCATGCGGTCTAAAAAGATTTCAAAATACTCCATCAGGCTGGCGACGCTGGTGTCAATCTCCAGATTCAGTTCAATCACGCGCTCTTTGGGCATCACGCGCAGGCGCGCGCGTTGCGTCGCAAAGTTCACACGGTCGTGAATGTCGAACTCGCCATGATTCGGGTTCTGCACGCGCGAGAAATGCACATCCGACTTATCAGCGAGGATGACGGTGGACGCGGCATAGTTCACAGGGAAGCCCGTCGTCTCTTCGTGGTTGCCGATGGCGCTGATGATAATCGCAATCTCGTCGGGGGGCATGCCCATCTGCGTCAGGAGATGAAACGCAATGAGTGCGCCCGTTTGCGCATGGTGGTCGCGGTTAATCACATTGCCGATATCGTGCATAAAGCCCGCAATCGCTGCAAGTTCCGCTTGGCGCTCGCTGTAGCCCAGTTTCAGGCACAGGCGTCGCGCGTTATTCGCCACCAACCCCGCATGGCGCAACCCATGCTCGGTGTACCCCATCGCATAAAGCATCTGGTTCGCCATCTGGATATAGGTGCGCACCGTCTCGTTGTTGCGGACATCGTCTAAAGTGATCAAAGCCATACCGCTTATAATTTCGGTATCCGCTGAGAGTTCCTGTAAGCACAGTGGGGATTTCAGGCGGAGCAAGGCTCACAGTTGCCGCAATCGCTGGGTAATTGCCTCGTCCAGGTGGGCTTCCAACAGGAGAGCATAGGCGTCGCCATCATGGGGCAGCATCGTGCGCAGTTTCACGGCGTCTTTGGCGGTGGTCAGCGCGGTTTTCCCTGAAAGGCAGCGCAGTTCCTCAGGCGTGTAGGTATGGTGATCGCGGTAGGTGTGGACACGCTCGATGATATAGCCCAGCGACTGCGCGGTTTGCACAAAGCGTTCGGGACGGGCGATGCCGCAGAGCAACTGGAGGGGTCGGTTTTGCAGCGCATCGAGCGGAAGGCGTGCGCCCGTGCGCAGATCGAGCAAGGCAGTGGGGGCGATGAAGGCGTGATAGATTGGTTTCGCCTCACCTCCAAAATACAAGGGCAAACTGCTCCCACCCTCCCCAAAGGGGTGGGGAGGCGAGCAACTTCCCACCATCACCACACCCCCTGCACGCCTTAACCCCGACGGCGGCTCGCGCAAAGGACCCGCGGGCAAGCAATAGCCATTCCCCAGAGGCGATTCAGCCGGCAGGAGCACCAAGTCCAGCGTCCGCGCCAATGGCAGATGCTGGAACCCATCGTCCAGCACCAGCACCTCGGGCGACCAGCACGCGAGGGCAGCCTCGGCGGTGCGCACGCGCCATTTGCCCACCGCAATCGGGATTTCGGGCAACGCCAGACGCAGTTCCGCCGCTTCGTCGCCTACCACAGCAGGGTTAGGCTCCTCATAGGGTTCAACCAGCGTCGTCTCACGGTAGCGACTGCCGCCATAGCCGTGGGTCAACACCGCCACCCGCCGCCCCGACTCATGCAGCAAGCGTGCAATCGCGATTGTGACGGGCGTCTTGCCCACACCCCCTGCCCACAGCGAGCCGACGCCAACCACAGGCACAGGTATCCGCACACGCCGCTTCAGCCCGGCCCGATACGCGCCTTCGTAGATGCGCCAGCCGAACGCATACATCCCCGCTAACCCGCGCCACCAGAGCGGAGGGCGAGAACGCCAAAGCAATTCCAAACGCGCCGAATCGACCTTCACCCAAAAGTGGATTGTACCTCGCGGGCTAACGCTCGGAACGCTGCATACCTTTGCAGGATTCCTAAGACAAACTGAGAAACCAGTCAGTATGCGTAAACGCCGTCCGCGTCGAGGCTTCGATGAAGCTTGGAAGTATGCTGTGCGCGTATTCTTCCCTGAGTGCTTGAAACTTTTGTTCCCTAGCGTCTACGCACAAATTGACTGGACGCGCCCCGTGGAGTTTCTGAACGCCGACCTCTATCGCCTTGCGCCAGGTGCACGGGGCAAACGACGCCAAACCGCCGATATAGTGGTCAAGGTCTATTTTCTGGACGGACGGGAGCGTATCGTCCTTATCCATATCGAGATTCAGGCGCAGCCTGACCCCAATTTCCCCTTGCGTATGTTTGTCTATTACTACCATATATTTGACGACTATGGCTATCTTGAAGTGGTCAGCCTCGCAGTCTTGGCGGATAACGACCCGAACTGGCGTCCTGGTGCGTTCCAGCGCGCTACCGCTGGCTGCCGCGTAGTGTTTGAGTTTCCTACAGTAAAGCTGCTCGATTTCGACGAGGCGGAACTGGAGCATTCCGAAAATCCTTTTGCCCTCGTGGTGTTAGCGCATCTGCGAGCGTTGAAAGCGCGAGGCAAACCCGAGTTGGTGATGCGCGAGAAGATTGCGCTCATACGAGCCTTGTCCGATCGAGGGTATACTCCAGAACAGGTTATCCATCTATACAAGGTGGTGGATTTTATGATGACGCTAACGCCTGAGCAGGAACAGTTAGTCAAGCAGGTTGTGCGCAAATTTGAGGAGGAGTCTGAGTGGCCCCTGACAAGTTTGGAGGAGATGGCTATCGAGGAGGGAGCGCGTAAGGGTATCCAGCAGGGTATCCAGCAGGGTATCCAGCAGGGTATCCAGCAGGGTATCCAGCAGGGTATCCAGCAGGGTATCCAGCAGGGTATCCAACAGGGTATCGCTGAAACGATAGCGCGCATCCTCCAAGCACGCTTTGGAGAAGCAGCGCAGAGGCTGGAAGCGCAACTAAAGCAGATTGATTCGACTCCAACGCTTCAGGATCTGAGCGTGTTGGCTGTTAAAGTGGCAACACTGGAAGAGTTCGTTCAAGCCCTCGAATCGGCGATTGCCAACTCGTAGCAGGTATACTACATTTACCTGCAACGAAGGAGGTAGGAACTATGCAAGATATTATGCCGATTCGGCGCATCGACCATGTACGCTTTTTCGTGAGCAACGCGAAACAAGCCGCGTATTACTATCGGACGCTGTTTGGATTCGATGTCGTGGCGTATTCGGGGCTGGAAACAGGCAACCGACAGGAAGCCAGCTATGTGCTTGAACAGAACGATATCCGCTTCGTAATCACCGCCCCGTACAAGCAGGATCACCCACTTGCGCAGTGGCTCGTGAAGCACGGCGACGGCGTGCGCGATATCGCGTTTGAGGTGGACGATGTGGAGCGTGCCTACAGCGAGGCGGTACGACGCGGCGCACAGGGCGCCTTGGAACCAACCATCCTCAAGGATGACGACGGCGAAGTGCATCTCGCAGCGATCCACACTTATGGCGATGTACTGCACTCGTTCGTGAACCGTGACCGCTACAAGGGAACCTTTATGCCCGGCTTCAAAGAGATGTTCATCCCCGGCGAATCGATCGGTGTGAAAGAGATCGATCACATCGTGGGCAATGTTGAGCTGGGCAAGATGAACTATTGGGTGGACTTCTACCGTGAAATTCTGGGCTTTGAACTGCTGGTGCATTTCTCGGACGAGGACATCAGCACAGAGTACTCTGCCCTGATGTCCAAAGTGGTGCAGGACGGACGCGGCAAGATTAAACTGCCCATCAACGAGCCTGCGGAGGGACGACGCAAGTCGCAAATTGAGGAATATCTGGAGTACAACGCAGGTCCGGGTGTGCAACATATCGCACTGCAGACGGACGACATTATCAACACCGTACGCCATCTGAAAGCGCGTGGCATGCAGTTTATCTATGTGCCGCAAACCTATTACGAGGAAGTCCCCGAGCGCGTGGGAGCGATCGAGGAAGATCTCCGCACCATCGCCGAGCTGGGCATCTTAGTCGACCGCGACGAGGAAGGCTACCTGCTACAGACCTTCACGAAGACCGTGCAAGACCGCCCGACCCTGTTTTTTGAAGTGATTGAGCGGCACGGGTCGCGCGGATTCGGCAAGGGCAACTTCAAAGCGCTGTTTGAAGCGATTGAGCGAGAACAGGCATTGCGCGGGAACCTGTAAAAAACCTTCCCGCTTAGCGGAGTCGCACCCGAATTTGTGCGACGCTACAACGCGTCCACTCGGGGCGTTTGGGATCAGGCGTGAGCGTCACTTGGCGCGGTTCGACGACGCGCCAGCGCCTCACGCCCCCCGGTAAAAACAGGTAGGCGTCCGGAAACGGCAGCTGCGCCTGAAGGGTTTCCGGCTCCGTGAGGCTCTCACGCACACCGCGCAGGAAATCGTCCGGTTCGGTACCCCCGGCACAGAGCATCGCCCTGCCCAGCCGTCGGCTGCCGTAGACCTGATCGATGTAGAGTGCGAGCGCAAGGTACTCTTCGTAGCCGTCGCGGCGACGCGAGCGCCAGCGTTGGAGGTTCAACCCCTCACGCGCCATCCGTTCCACCAACGGCCCTACCGCGCGGCGTAGGTAAGCTTCCAATGCATCTGCTGACGCGCCCATCAGAAAATCGGTCTCGGGGCGAGTCTGTTTGGCTTGATCGACCAGCTTGCGGATAAACCACCGTTCACCCAAATCGCCGTTCGCCCACGGCTCAGGCTCTGTGTAAGAGTTGATTGGGGGGATTATCCAGTGCCCATACTCATGGGTCAGTTCACGCACCCACTCTTGGGGCAGAACACGCTCGCTCAGGTCGTACAGGTAAATCAGGTTCTGTTGCTGCTCCGCACCGGCTTTACCCTCGGTCATCAAGAACACGCGCAAGAGACGGTCATAGCGCAGCGGATGGTCTAAGCCCAGTTGCGAGTGGGCAAGGCTGTAGCAACGGAGCAGCAAGTGGCAGGCGCGTTCGGCATAGGGGTACAGCGTTTGCCGTTGCGCGTAGATTTCAATCAGCGTGGTGGGTGCATCGCCGTCCAGCACGCCTTGCACCCGATAGGCGAAGACCGCCCTATGCAGAGGATCTTCCACAGGCGTCGCCAACGGTGCAGGCGAGCCAACAACCCGATAACGCATCGGCTCAGAGTATACCGCAGACAACACCACGCAACGATGCGTCGGTTAGGTACAATTCCCCTGTCATGGATTGGACCACGCTGGCGCTGAGCTGGACGCTCTGGACGCCTCTCATCGGGGCGTTTCTCTTACTGTTTGTGCCCAAAGGACAGGATTTAATCGCCCGCGCCGTTGCCCTCACGATTACGCTGATCACGCTGGGTATGGCAAGCGTGTTGTTCCTCGGTTTCAACCCCAACATCACAGGCTACCAATTCGTGGAGCGGTTCGCGTGGCTGCCCGACTATGGCGTAAGCTACTTCTTGGGCATCGACGGCGTCAGTTTATGGTTGGTGGGACTCACCACCCTGCTCAGTGTGTTCGCCGTCGCGCTGGCGTTCAACATTCAGGAGCGCGTGCGCGAATTTCTGATTTGGATGCTGGTTTTAGAGAGCGCCCTGCTCGGCGTATTTATGGCGCTGGATGTGATTCTGTTCTATGTGTTTTTCGAGTTGACACTCGTGCCGTCGTATTTTTTGATTAGTTTGTGGGGTGGTCGCGACCGTGCTGCCGCTGCGTTGAAGTTCTTCTTGTATACCTTCTTCGGCTCGCTGTTTATGCTGATTGCGTCCATCGTGCTGGCGTTCGAGTATCAGAAGGCGTTCAATGTGTTGACTTTCGAGTTGCCGCGCTTGCAAGCGTTCGTGTGGGAAGGCGGCTTGCCGGGCAATCTGGAGAGTTGGCTATTTTGGGGTTTCGTACTGGCATTTGCAGTGAAGTTGCCGTTGGTACCGCTGCACACTTGGTGGCCCCAGGCGATGGGCACCGCGCCGATGCCGCTGCTGGTGGTATTTCTCAAAACGGGTGCGTATGGTTTCATGCGCTTCGCGATTCCACTGTTTCCTGACGCAGCAATCTCCTTTGCACCGATTCTGATCAGCCTTGCGGCGATTGCGATTGTGTACGCGGCGATTGTGGCGACGATGCAGAGCGACCTCAAGCGCGTTGCCTTGTTTGCGGTAGTCAGCCACGCGGGGTTCATTCTGATGGGGCTGTTCTCGCTGACGCCTGAAGGATTCGTCGGCAGCGCGTTGCAACAGGTCAACCACGGGGTCACGATGGGCGCGATGTTCCTGCTGCTGGGCATGTTGGAGTCACGCACGCGCACTTTGCAAATCGCGGAGATGGGCGGGCTGAAGCACCAGATGCCGTGGTTTTCTGCGCTGTTCCTGATGGTGATGCTGGCGTCGATCGCGCTGCCGGGCACCAACGGGTTCGTCGGTGAGTTCCTGTGCTTGCTGGGCGCATACAAGTCTGCCCACGCAGGCATGTATCCTGTGAGGTGGGTCGTGTTGGGCGTTACGGGCACAATTCTGGCGGCGGTCTACATGCTGTGGATGTTTCAGCGCGTGTTTTACGGGCCAACGCCCGCCCGCTGGCGCGAGTTGCCCGACCTGCGCCCTGCGGAACTCGCGCTGGTGTTGCCCTTGATTGCACTCATCTTCTGGATTGGCGTACGCCCAATTAGCCTCACCACGATTATGGAGCGCGCGGCGCTGGAATGGACACAACCATTCCGCGCAGTACAGGGGGCTCCCCACCAGGTATACTCTTCTGCCGAATGAAAGCGCATCTGGTGCTGGAAGACGGGAGTGTGTTTACGGGCGAGTCGCTGGGCGCAAGTGGTCGCACGACGGGCGAACTGGTATTCACCACCAGCATGACGGGCTATCAGGAAATCCTCACCGACCCCTCCTACGCAGGTCAAATCGTGTTGATGACCTATCCCCTGATTGGCAACTACGGCGTGAACACCGAGGACGACGAGTCGCGCCAGGTGCAGGCGGCGGGCTTTGTGGTGCGCGAGGCGTGCGACACCCCCTCCAACTGGCGCGCGCGTCAGGCGATTCACGACTACTTAGCCGCGCGGAATGTGATCGCGATGAGTGGGGTGGACACCCGCGCCATCACACTGCGGGTGCGCTATCACGGCGTGATGATGGCGACCATCACCACCGACGAGACGCCCGAAGAAGCCCTCCACCGATTGCAGGCCACCCCGCGCTACGACGAGGAAGACTTCGTGTATCGCGTCACGACTCCTCAGCCCTACAAGTGGGGCATGGACGGCATGGAACCCATCGACGCACCCGATTACCGCTACCGCAAGCGCGTGGTGATTCTGGATTGCGGCGTGAAGTGGAACATCCCCCGCCGTTTAGCGAGCCTGGGCGTGCGTTCCATTATTGTGCCTGCCACGACGCCTGCCTCGGAAATCTTAGCGTACCAGCCTGATGGGGTTTTGCTCTCGCCGGGTCCGGGCGACCCAGCGCGGCTCCAACCTGTGATTGAGACCGTGCGCGCACTGCTCGGCAAAGTTCCGATTGCCGGTATCTGCTTGGGCAACCAGCTGGTGTGTCTGGCATTGGGGGCGCGCACCTACAAGCTCAAGTTCGGGCATCGCGGCGGCAACCACCCCGTGAAGAACCTGCTCACAGGGCGCGTGGACATCACCTCCCAAAATCACGGCTACGCGGTGGATCGGGAGAGCCTAAAAGGCACAGGGCTGGAACTCACGCATATCAATCTCAACGACAACACGGTCGAGGGCGTGCGCCATCGTGACCTGAAAGTGATTACCCTCCAGTATCACCCCGAAGCCGCCCCCGGGCCGTGGGACAGTCGCCCATTTTTCGGTGAGTTTTTGGCGATGATGGATCAGCCTTCCTGAAACGCCTTGCTCAGCGACACTCTCCAGACACCATAGGTTGCCATCAGCGTGATCAAAAACAGCAGCCACGCCATCGCGCAGGCGTGCCCAAAGCGGAAGAACTCGAACGCGTTCTGAAACAGGTAGAGTGCGTAGAACAGCGTACTGTTCTCGGGGCCACCGCGCGTGGCGATATAGGTCTGGGTGAAGTACTGGAACGCGCCAATAATCCCGATAATCAGCATATATTGGATGACGGGCGCGATTTGAGGCAAGGTCACATAGCGAATGAGTTGCCAGCCGCGTGCGCCGTCGATTCGCGCCGCTTCGTAGAGGTGAGTGGGCACACCCTGCAACGCCGCCAAGTAAATCACCATCACACCGCCCACCGCCCATAAATCCATCACGATAAACCCCCACTTCGCCGTTGCCGGGTCGGTGAACCAGTTGATAGACGCCAGTCCGAGCCGATTGAGCCCCGTGTTCACAGGCGCTGCCAAACCATTCTGCGGGTTCAACACCCACACCCACAGGAACGCCGTCGCCACCGCCGGCACGACCGACGGCAAGTAGAACAGCGCCCGATACGCCGCCTGACCCCGCAACGGAAGATTGAGCAACAACGCCAACCCAATCCCCAAAACAATGCTCAACGGTACCTCAATCAGAATAAACAGCGTGTTGCCAACTGATTTCCAAAAATAGTCACGGTCGGCGAGTCAGGCTCTGGTAGTTCTGCAGTCCTACCCAACGCGGCGTCCCCAGCACATTATAGTCCGTGAAACTGAAATAGAGCGTGGCGAGGATCGGATAGAGCGTAAAGAGCATAAACCCCGTCAACCACGGCAGGATGAACAGATGCCCGTACAAGGTGCGTTGCAGCTCCCGGCTCACGGGGGCAACGATTCGCGGGCGTTCGAGGAATCCCTGCTGACTAGCCCCGTTGACCCCGCCGTGCCGTGCGCCGTTGGGGTCGCGAACCCCAGGTTTCTTTTTGGGAGGTTGGGCTCGCTTCGCGATTCGTCGCATTGCGACGCTGCCACTCAGCCAAGCCGTCGCTCCCTGCCAGAATCGGCGACGGTTCGATCCACCTCGGGCGTCACGCACACGGCAGGAGTATGATTATACCCTCGACTTAAGGGCGCCACTCCAGCCTGATAAGCGAAGTCGCGAATTCGTCTCCTAAGCCTTA
>BPGO01000007.1 GCA_026003075.1 Fimbriimonadales bacterium
AAAAGAGTTGGGCGTCGCCGTGCGGCTTCCGAAATGCTGGTTCTTGCACCGTCGGGGTCTCACCTCTTGGTTGGGTGGGGTATTCGTGAGACGTGCGGGGATTCTTGTAGGTTGGGAGCAGTGCCTACAGCCGATTTTGCCAACGGATAAGTAGGTTGAGTGCTCATACCGTGATTATGCGTTGTGCGCCCTAACTCAATATCCGAGAAGGCTTCTCGCAAAACCAAAAACCGACTCATGCGTCCAAAAAACGCAGGTATACTTCGATTGCCTATCGATGCAGATGCAGGAGGCAGATGCTATGAGAAAACTCGCGAGTTTACTGACGGTAAGCG
Organism: Fimbriimonadales bacterium; assembly: GCA_026003075.1. Taxonomy (GTDB): domain Bacteria; phylum Armatimonadota; class Fimbriimonadia; order Fimbriimonadales; family GBS-DC; genus GBS-DC. The sequence continues at coordinate 336 of BPGO01000007.1, forward strand.
CGCTCACAGGTGCGCTTTGGGCACAAGACGCCGTGAATCTGCAATTCAAACTCACCGAGAAGCAACGCGAACAGTTCGACGCAACTATAGAGCTGAACGGCAACCTCCCCATTCCTGGCGCAGCGGGCATGGCAGGCACGCTGAAGCTCATCATGACCCTCTTTATGGAGGTGGATAAGCTCGGAGAGGATGGCAAGGCAACCGTCAAAACAGGCTTGGAAGCGTTTGATGCCGAGTTTAACGGACAGCCCTTCCCTGTAGGGTTGGATATGGCGCGGAATGTCATCCCCGACTCCACAGCTACAGTCTATCCGAACGGCAAGCTGGAGGGGCTGCAAGCAGGCGGTGGGCTAATGGGATTCCAGCTGCCCGGCTTCGACCCGCGCAACATGGCGACCCTGCTGTTCCCCACCGAGTTGCCTGATAAGCCGCTCACCAACGGCGCCACATGGCAGTTCACTCGCGCCATCGGCGCAGGCAACGACGCGCTCAAAATCCCCATGAACGCACGCTATGAAGGCACGGAAGAGTACAACGGCGTCAAACTGCACAAAATCACCCAGACCTTCGAGCAGACCATCGAAGCCTATCAAGACGCCTTCTACCAGCCCACCACAGACAAAGACGCCGCCGTGCGCGTCACCAAAGGCGTCATGAAAGGCACGATGACCATGTGGTATCACCCCGACAATGGACTGGTGCAGCGCATGACGATGCAAGCCACGCTGAACCAGACCACCGAACCAATCAAAAAGGACGGCTCCGAAGTGAAAGACTTTGAGCGTGAGACGAGCGAGGTGAAACTGACGGCTTCGCTCACGCGTAAGGAGCCGAAGAAGGAGCATGCGGCGCCGAGTAGCAACTCATGAACCCCCTCCACACCAGAAACAGCAGTGCGACGGCAGCAATGCCGTCGCACGCATTTGGGGGCGACAACCCATACTAAAACGCTTTCCTGTGTCCCGAATCAAGGCGCTTCAGCAATGTTTCCTCCTCGCGGCTCTGTTTAGCCTATGTGCATGGGCAAATGCACAAAGTACCCTCCCGCCCATGCTGACGCCCGCAGGGGTGGTTCCGCAAATCACGATTCCGAACGAGGCAATCTCCCCAAAACCCGCCTTGTCGAGTCAGCGCGAGCGTCCTCGCACCGAGAAGCGTAATACCTTAGATGCCCTGAAAGCCCTACGCGACTGGGGGAGCCTGCAGCAAGAGATCCAGCGCACAGTCACAATTAGCGGACGCAAAAGCGTGGGCTTCCACCTCCATCAGGTAGAGGGCGACTTCACCGCGTTCCGCGACCAGAACTATTTCGGGCAAGGTGGGCAGCGCGTCACCGACAACACCGAGATGACCATCCGCGTCAATAAGTTCCTTGGCTTCCTCACTTTCGACTGGCGCTGGACGAATAGCCGATTCCGCAATCCGTACGACTCGCGAATCACCTACACTTACGAATCGCCGAATTTCACGCTGGAATGGGGCGACATCACCGCGACTTTGGGCGGCTCGAACCCGCTGGTCGGCTTCAACCGCACGCTGAAGGGCGCCACGGCGCAGGTACAGTGGGGCAATAGCCGTATGCGCTATATCCGTTCGGAGACCAAAGCCGCCGCCCGCACCATCACAATTCAAGGCAACGATAGCCCAGGACCGTATTACTTACAGGGCAGTCAGATTGTGGACGGTAGCGAGCGCGTGCAAGTCGATGGCGTGGAGAAACGGCGCGGCGAGGACTACACCATCGACTACTTCGGGGGCATCTTGCGCTTCCGCGACGGCACGATTATTCCACGCACTTCCACCATCGTCGTCACTTATGAGACCTACGCTTTCAACTCCGCGCCCAGCCTTCTGGAGGGCTGGCGCTATGAAACGAGCCTGGGGCGCGGTGTGAACCTCGGGTTCACCATGCTCTCCCAGAAATCGACGGCGCGCACTGACCTCCGCCGCCGCCAAGAGCAGTTCTATGGCTTCGGCGCGCCCAGCGTGCCCTACGATCTGCAGTTTCCCCCATTACGCGATGCGAACAACCCTGTGATTATCACCGTCGCGGGCGTGCCTCAAGTGGAAGGCGTGGACTACTACTTCGACGAGGTGCTGCCCTACCGATTCTACTTCACACGCTTTATGCCCCAAACGCTGATTATTCAGGTGGAGTACACTCCGCGTCCAGACCCCAGTTCCACCATCGGAGGCAACCGCGAGGTGATGGGTATCGATTTCACGCTCCCGTTGGGGCGTATCGGCAACATCGTGTGGAACGCCGCACGCAGCACGGCACAGGCACAGGGCAGCCGTCTCGAGGCGATGGCGCATACCGCGACCAGCAAGTTCGAGTTCGGACGGCTCAGCCTAAGCGCAACCTATCGCGACATTCCCGCCGAGTTTATCGGCATCGAATCGGTCGGTTTCCGCCGTAATGAGCGCGGCTACCAAACCGACCTCAACTACCGCTTCAGCCCGATTTCCAACTTCCAGGCGAGCCTGAGCCGATCGCGAGTCGCGTCGCTCAACCCGCTCAGTAGCACATTCGCTGCGAGTTTCACCGACGCCGATATCCAAAGCTACACCTACACCTATACCCCTCAAAACGGCTTCCAGTTCACGCTCAACCGCAACACGAACTCGACGCGCACAGGCAACAGTCGCACCGAGCAGACCCGAAACGCGATTAACCTCGCCCGCGCATGGAAAAACTTCAACTTTTCGATGGGCTATGAGCAGTCCGACTCCGACGCGTTCAGCAGTCTTGGCGGCGGCGCGCGTTTGAAGTATCACATCCGAAGCTGGCGCACCCAACTGGAGTGGGCGGTCAACTCGCAACTGACCCTACGCAGCTCGGCTGCAAGAAGCGACATCGCCCAAGCGAGTGGCACCAACAACACGCAAACGCGCTCTCTGGACTACTCGGTGGATGTGTCGTGGCGACCGTTGGCGAACCTCAGTGTCAACTACCGCTGGCGGGACAGCGATTCGGGTTCGCTCAACCTCAACGAGACTCTCCTCCGCACGCGGCAGTATGGCGACCCCTTCCCGCCAACCACTAACTTTCCCACCAATCCGTGGGGGGTGGGCTACGACGGCAACGGCTTCTCGTCGGGCGCGCCCATGTTCGGTGGTTATACCTACTTCGGCGTGCGCGGTAAAGGACAAGACCTTAGTATCCAATGGACGCCTCTCAACACGCTCTCCATCGATGTGCAGTGGAGCCAGAACCGCTCGCTGGGCGATTTCCAGACCAATAGCTCGCAGGAGTCCCTCACGGTAGGCGCCAGCTATATGCCATTTGATTGGCTCGCGCTCTCTGCCAGCTGGTCGAAGCAAGAGGTGCAGTTCCTCACGGCGACCGGCAACTCCAGCAACGAGTTCCTAACACTCGGAGCAGATATCGGACCCCTGCGCCGGTGGACGATTAATGTGAACTTCTACATGATGAAGACCCGAAGCGTGTTCGGCGAGGGCTTCCAAGGCGGGCAAGGCAACTTTGTGCAAGAGCCGGTCGGCTTCTCTGCGCGGGTCGCCTACGATTTGGGCAGCAAGCAGAACCTATTCGCCGAGTTTCAGCGTACTCACCTGCGGGGCTACCTCCCGTCGCGCGATACCCTGTTCAATATTGGCTACGAGTATCGCATCACGCGCAACTGGTCGTTCGTGCTGAGCTATCGGTTCCGAGAGCAACTGAACTTGGATCCGCAGTATAGCCAATACAGTTATCGCGCTCGTTCGCTGGATGCGAGTATGAATTGGATGTTCTAAGGTTCTGGGCGATTGAATCGGCTCATGACCTGTTCGATGGGTTCAGTGAGCCACGCTTCGCAGGCGTCGGCGGCGCGTTCAACCGCCTGAAGCAATAGGGCACGCTCCTCTGGCGTAGGGGGCGATAACACATAGTCGGCTAAGTCCATCGTGTCAGGCGGTTGCCCGATGCCGATGCGCACGCGCGGGAAGGCTTCCGTGCCCAGCGCCCCGATGATGGACCTCATGCCGTTATGCCCTCCTGCGGAGCCTTTGGCACGCACCCGCACCACGCCTGGCGCCAGCCAAATATCGTCGAAGATCACCAACATCTGTTCCGGCTTTAGATGGTAAGCATGCAGCAATGCACGCGCCGCCTCGCCCGAAAGGTTCATATAGGTCTGTGGCTTCGCCAGTAGGACAGGGATTCCCTGGATCACGCCCAGACCGAGCTTGCTCTGATGACGGCGCGTTTTCAGATCGATGCCGTGCCGCTCCGCGAGTCGGTCTATGGTCCAGAATCCCACATTATGGCGCGTAGAAGCGTACTGTGCGCCCGGATTGCCCAACCCGAGAATCAACCGAGCGGGGTGTAGCGCCGATTTTCCCATCAGTTTCTCCCAAAGAGCGCGTATCATCCTGCTCGCAGGAGCTGAATAAACAGGTGTTCCGTGACGATTTGGGCATTCGCGTTGCCCAAGATGGCACGGCGGGCTTCGGAGAGCGTTTGCAAATCGCGCCTGCGTTCGGCAGCCGTGAAGCGTTTGGCGAGGGGGGCAATTTCTGCACGATGCGAGCCGAAGCGCAGGCTGGCGTTCGGGTGTCCCAGCGCGAGACTATCACGATACCATTGGATGAGGTACTCCAGTCCGAGCGCGAGGGCAGCGCGTGCGGAGCGTTCCTCGCCGCCGCCCTCCAACGCTTTGCACGCTTCTCGAAACTCGTAGGCGAGGCGCAACGCCTCCTCCAGCGACGCTGTGCCCAACCGCGCGAAAACGCGCAATAGATTCTGCAGCGCATGCAGCTCACCCTGCGCCGATTTGCTTTCAGTTTCGGGGGCTGCCAGCGTCTCCGCCCAGCGTAGGGCGCGTCCAATCGCCCCCTCCGAAAACTCGGCAATCGTGTGGAGCGTCGCATCGGGAAGGTCACACCGCGCCTTGAGATGCTGATAAATGCTCTCGGTCGTCAGCGCACCCAGCCGCACAATCCGACAGCGCGACAGTATGGTGGGCAGCAATAAATCGCTGGCGGGCGCGGTGAGGATAAAATGGTATCGTGGGGGGGGCTCCTCCAGCGTTTTCAGGAGCGCGTTCGCTGCCGCCGGGTTGAGCCGATGTGCCTCCTCCAGAATCACGAAACGGAACGGAGCAACGGCAGGCGCAAAATTCGCCCACTGACGAATCTCGCGCACCGCGTCGATTTTTATCTGGTCCGGTTCGGGCTTCAGCACACGCAGGTCGGGATGCTCGCCCGAATCCGACCACTTTTGACACACCAAGCAAGTCTGACAGTGCCCGCGTTGGGTGCGCTCAGGGCAAAGCCACGCCGCGGCAAGGGAATGGGCAAGCGTGCGCTTGCCGATCCCCGTCATCCCTACCATAAGAATCGACTGAGGCGGGTCGGGACGCAGGAGCATCTGCCCCAACACGCAGCGCAACGCCTCCGGCTCCAGCACCAGTTCCGAGAACAGCAACGGCTTCACCGAGTATAAGCATACCTTGCGCCGAGAGCGTTCGAACACTCCCGCGCCACAGGGAACTCGAATGGCGACGGTTCGGGTAAACTTAACTGTTATGTGGCTTCAATGGGTTTGGCGATGGCGCCGCCCCATCGGGCGTGGCGTGAAAATCGTGGGAGTCGGACTTCTGTTGCTGCTGGCGTTTGGGGTGCTGACCCGCGAGGCAGGACGCGAATGGCTGCTCGACAGGGTTCGGAGCATGACCGCGACGGTGTATCGTTCGCAACCCAGCCCCGTGGTGGTTGTGGAACGCCTGCAAGCAGTGCGACGCTTGGAAACCGCACGCCAGACTACGATGCATGATGTGGCGGTCGAAGCGTCCAACGGCTTGCCCGTATGGCTGGCAGGCGAGCGACTGCGCATGCGCGTCGTCGCAGAAACCTCAGCGGGGATCGACCTGAGTAAACTGAAGCCGGAACATGTTCAGGTTTCGGGCAATCGGGTACGGATTACACTGCCAGAGCCACAGATTTTTGACATCGCTATCCGTGAAGCAGGGACAGAGGTCTATCATCGCGAGCGCGGTTGGCTGAATTTCCACCCAGACAAGCAGATCGAACAGCGTGCCCGTAACCAAGCGTTGCTGGAAGCGCGTCAGGCGGCGTTGCAAGGCGAGCTGCTCCATCGAGCCCGCATGAACGCCGCCGGCGAACTCCAACGCTTGCTGAAAATGCTGGACTTTGAGCAGGTGCAAATTGGTTGGCAGACAGCACACGCAAAATAAAACTGGCTTTGGGATGCCCCCAGTGCCTTGTCTCACGAGGCGCTGGGGGATTTAGCTATGCCGCTTGCTGCGTTTGGCTGGTAGCAACGCGCGTGTAGAGCCGATCCAGCCAGTTGACAATCTCCTTGCTCACGGCGCGGATGTCTTCCAGGCACTGCTCGGCGCGCGCCTTGTCGCCTTGTTCCATCGCCTCGACCGCCTGTGTCGCAATCTGATGTAGCCGCGCGTGCGGCGCTTCGATGGCTTGAAACTCCGGCAGATGCCCGAACTGCTGCTGCCCAACCGAGTAGTACCATGTACCAAGCGCGCACTTCGTGTGTGACACTAACTGGTCGCGTGTAACCATCTCGCCGTGATGCACCATTCGCTCGACACGCTCCACCCACTTCAGGTGGGCGCGCTTGAAGGTGTTAATCTTCTCCTCGAACGACTCCTGCTCAGAGAGGCGGAATCGCCCCAGCACAAACATCAACCGCTCCACCGCGGAGGCTGTCTCGGAGTTCCGTTGGTTCAATTGCTGAATCGACTCGATTTGGGCTTGCACGATTTGGCTGGTCTGTTCGGCGTTGGCGGCGGCTTGTTGCGAGAGTGCCGCCATCTGCTGGAGCGCTTGGGTGGTGGTTTCCGCGCTGGCGAGCATTTGCTCACTGGCGGCGCTGGATTGCTGTGCGATCGCGGCAATCTGCTCGATCTCGCTCAGGGTCATATCCGCAGACTGCTGCACTTCTTGCATGAGCGCCGCCGATGCGGTCACTTGCTGCGCGATTTCGTCGACGGCGTGCAAAATCGTCTGTAGTCCCTGTGCGACCTCTTGCGACACGCGCCCACCCTGCTGTACCACCGAGAGATTCTGTTCAATTGCTTGGACGGTGGTGTGGGTCTTCTCCAGCACCTTGTCGATAATTTGCTGGATCTCTTTACTGGCTTGAGCGGAGCGTTCGGCGAGTCGGCGCACCTCGTCGGCAACAACCGCGAATCCGCGTCCTGCCTCGCCGGCGCGTGCCGCTTCAATCGCCGCGTTCAGCGCAAGCAAGTTAATCTGGCGGGCAATCTCTTCGATCTTGTTCAGGATGTCCGAAACGGCGGCGGACATCGTGGCGAGTTGCTGAATCTCGTTGGCGGTGTAGCGCGTTTGTTGCTCAATCTGTTGCATCACTTGCTGAGACTGGTTCAGGGCAGAGCGTCCTTCGCTGGCGATTTGGGTCGCCTGTTCTGTCGCCTGTTGCGAACGCTGTAGTTGGCTCGTCGCCTCGCGAATGCGCTGAACAATGAGGTTCACGCGCTCCACGCCGACGCTGGCAGAACGCGCCGTCTGCTCCGCGCCCCGTGCCACCTCATGCGCGGCTTGCTGCACCTGCTGAATGCTCTCCGTAACGCTCTGAATCTCGAATGCGAGGTGCTCCGCGCCGCGTGCGGTATCTTGCACGGTGTGGCTTACCTGCGTAGAGCCTTCGGCTGTATGCTGTAAGTCCTCGATCACTGCCTGTACACTTTGCAACACAAGCCCCGCCACTTGGCGCGTCTCCTTGAGCGACTGCACAAAGTTATCCAGCGCTTGGTTATAGAGCGAAGCGAGTGTGTCGTTTTCGCCCTGAGGCGTCATGCGATAGAGCAAGTCACCTTGATGCAACTGAGTCAGGGCTTGCTCCATTTGGTGTATCCGCGTCTGTAGTCGCTGGGCGACCTGCTCCAACTGTTGCAGGTTCTCTGAACCTGAGGTGTCCGTTGTCGAATGGGACGGAAGCGATCGCCGCCTGTGTTGCATCCAAGCAAACACACCAGCGCCCGCAATCAGCCCCACAACGAGAGGCAAGAACCCATCGCTGAATGCGCCTGTGATTCCGGTGATGCCAATCGCCACACTCAACGCACCTACATCGTACCAGCGACTCTGCGTAGTAGCAAACTTAGTTCTCATCGGTACACCATCCTTTGGTCGGGATTAATCCTCAGCAAGATTATTGGCGGAGGCGGCGCGAAATTCGAGTCTGTTCTGCCTGTTTCAGGTACAATTCCGAAGTTCAAGGGAGGTTGACTATGCCTATTCGGATTGGAATCAATGGTTTTGGACGCATTGGGCGCATGACGCTACGCGCCATCCGCAAGCATTACCCCAACGATTTCGATGTGGTCGCCATTAACGACCTCACCGACGCCCACAGCAACGCGCACCTATTCAAGTACGACACCACCTACGGAATCTATCCGGGCGAGGTGAAAGCGGAGGAGAACGCGATTGTGATCGACGGCGACCGCATCCGTGTCTTTGCCGAGAAAGATCCTGCAAGCATTCCGTGGGGCGATGTCGGGGCAGATATCGTCATCGAGTCCACAGGCGTTTTCACCGACGGTCAGAAAGCCGCTGCACACCTGAAGGGCGGCGCGAAGAAAGTGATCATCACCGCCCCCGCCACCAACGAGGATGTGACCATCGTGATGGGCGTCAATCACGAGACCTATAACCCCAGCCAGCACCATGTGATTTCCAACGCCTCGTGTACCACGAACTGCCTGGCGCCGGTGAGCAAAGTGCTTCACGAACATTTTGGCATCGAACACGGCATCATGACCACAGTCCACGCCTACACCAACGACCAGCGCATCCAAGATCAGGTGCATAAAGACCTGCGTCGGGCGCGCGCCGCCGCGGCGAACATCATTCCGACCTCGACGGGCGCCGCGAAAGCAATTCATCTTGTGTTGCCCGAACTGAAGGGACGCATGCACGGGATTGCCTTGCGCGTGCCCACGCTTACCGTCTCGATTGTAGACCTCACCGTGACGCTCTCGCGTGAGGCGACGGCAGAGGCGATTAATGCAGCGTTCCAGCAGGCGGCGGAAGGCGCGCTGAAGGGCATTCTGGGCGTCACAGACGAACCGCTGGTGTCGATGGACTTTCGCGGTGACGAACGCAGCGCGATTGTGGATTTACCTTCGACCCTGGTGATGGGCGAACGCCTCGCGAAAGTGATGGCGTGGTACGATAACGAGTGGGGCTACTCGTGTCGCGTCGCCGACCTCGCGAAATACATCGCCAGCAAGGGCTACTGAGCGACCGCTGGCTCCGCTATGCGCCGTGGGGAATCCTGACGGCGCATATCCTACTGGCGATTGCTTACAACCTCGCCACGCCGTTCGGCAATAACGGCTACGCCAGCACGCCTGACGAAGGCGCGCACTTTCAGTATGTACAGTTCGTCGCGCGGGAGTGGCGTCTGCCCGTTTTTGAGGGCTATGCCGGTGTGGGCTACGAGGCGCACCAACCGCCGCTCTACTATTTTCTGGCGGCGGTGGTGTACCACCTTGTCGGGGGCGAAGGCAAAGGCGTGCGGTTGCTCTCCACGCTGTGCAGCGCAGGCGTGGTGTGGCTGGTATGGCATAGTTTGCGCCGTATCGCTCCGGAACGCCCCCTGCTCGCTCTGAGCGGTATGGGCTTCGCCGCGTTCCTGCCGATGCACATCGCAATTGGCAGCGCTGTCGGCAACGACGCGCTCACGAACCTGCTATTTGCAGGGGTTCTTTACTCGTTATTGCCTCCTTCTTCGCAAGGCGGACCGGGAGGCTCTTTACTTTCTGGGCGATGGAGGCGTGAAGTTGTTCTCGGTATCCTGCTTGGGCTCGCGCTGCTCACGAAAGCCACCGCCGTGTTGTTAATTCCCGTGGTCGCGCTGGGCGTTCTCTGGCAAGCGCGATTGCAGGGGCAGCGCTGGGTTCAGGCGGCTCTGGGAACTGGGATTGCGCTGGGGCTGACGGTGATCCTCGGCGGATGGTGGTTCGTGCGCAACGCCCTCCTGTATCATGACCCGCTCCTACAGAAAACCTTTATTAATGTGTTCGCAGGCACGGCGAAAGCGGAAGACTTTCTGAAGGGGGGCGCAACATGGGGACAGTACCTGATGCTTGTGGCGGATTGGACTTTTCGCAGTTTCTGGTTCGCCTATGGCACGCCGCGCACAGCGAACACGGGGCTGCCCAACTTCCTCCCCGACAGCGTCTACTGGGGATTAGCCGCGTGGATGCTCGTTGCGTTTGGCGGTTTTGTGGGGCGTCTCCGCGAGCCGATGCCGACGGGCGTGCGCGGGTGGTTGGCTATGTGCGGTATCGCTCTGATGCTTGTAGTGGTCAGCTTTTTGCTGTTTATTCGCGTCTTTTTTCAGGCGCAGGGGCGGTATTTCTATCCTGCCCTGTTGCCGATTAGTGTGTTTCTTGCGCTGGGCTGGGAACGGCTGTTCCCGGAGTCGCGTCGTGCTGTCGCGCAGGGAGGCTGGCTGGTGGTGATGTTCCTGCTGGCGCTCGGCTGCTGGCGCTATCTGGGCTAAGACGATTTGCCCTGCCGTTCCTCGTGCGCCGGGCGGATCACCCATCGAATCGGTACGCCTGTATATTCATAGCGGCTTCGCAGCTGATTCTCCAAATAGCGCAGGTACGAGAAATGCACGATATCGGGGTCGTTCACGAACAACACAATCGTGGGCGGGCGCACGCTCGCCATCGTCGCGTAATAGATTTTGAGCTGCCTGCCCTTGCGCGTGTAGGGACGCTCGAACACCCACTCGTGAATCTGGCGGTTTAGCTCGCCTGTGCCGATGCGCATACAGTGGAAATCGGCGACCGTCATGCAGGTATCCAGCAAGCGTTCGATGCCCGTGCCCGCGAGCGCGGAGAGAAACACAAACGGCACATAGTCCAGCCACTTCACCTCTTGCTGAATGAGCCGCGCAAAGTCTTTTTTGAGGGGGGTATCCTGTTCCAGATTGCCGTCGGGGGGCTCTTTGAGGTCCCATTTGTTCACCGCCCAGACCACTCCGCGTCCCGCACTCGCCGCCAGTTGGGCGATTCGGCGATCGTTGTGGGTGATCCCTTCGGTGGCGTCGATTACCACGACCGCCACATCCGCGCGTTGCATGGCGCGTTCCGCTCGAAGCTGCGCATAGTACTCCAGCGAACGCTGCACCTTGCCAGGGCGCTTGATGCCTGCGGTGTCGATGAGAACCACCGGTTGCTCTTTCCAAGTGAAGGGCGTGTCGAGGGTATCGCGTGTGGTGCCGGCGATCTCGCTCACTATTGCGCGTGGCTCGCCCAAAATCGCGTTCAACAGCGACGACTTGCCCACATTCGGACGCCCCACAATCGCGATTTTGACGGGTTCCTCGCTCTCGTCTTCCGCAGCGGCAGGGGGCATCGCCTGAATCGATTCAAACGCGCGTTCCAACACCTCGGCGATGTTGTGCCCGTGAATCGCCGAGATAGGGATCGGCTCGCCCAGCCCCAGCGCGAAAAATTCGGCGCGCTGGTTTTCCCAAAGCTGGGGGTTGTCCGCTTTGTTCACCAGCAAAAGCACGGGTTTATTGCCCTTGCGCAACATCTCGGCGACTTCCTCATCCGCAGGCGTTAGCCCATCACGCGCGTCCACCAAGAAGAGGATGCAATCCGCTTCGTGTATTGCCACCTGGGCTTGCACACGCACCTGCTCGATAAGCGGGTCATCGTCGCTGAACAGAATGCCCCCCGTGTCGATGACGATAAATGGCTGCCCGAGCCATTCGCCCTCGCCGTAGAGCCGATCGCGCGTGACGCCTGGGGTGTCCTCCACAATTGCCACGCGCTGCCCAATCAGCCGATTGAACAGCGTGGACTTGCCGACATTTGGGCGTCCCACAATCGCGATGACAGGTTTGCGGTGCATCTTATGCCCCTTGAGAATACGCTGCTTCCAGCGGTGGCAGGCTCAGTTGCTCGCGCAAGGCGTCGACGGCTTCCTGCCACGCGCGAAACTCAGCCTCGTTAGCCCCCAACAGAATACATCGCTCCATCCGTGCAATCAGCTCGTGAAGATAGTCGCTGATAGCCGCTACGACTGTGTGCGCGAACTCGCTCTGCGACATGCCACCCAGCGGCTGAGGTATTGGGATCAGCAGCGTGCCGAGATTCTGATGGTGCGACAGGGAGAGCGCAGCACGTACCGCAGCGACCAGCGTGTCGCGCGCGGGGATCCTTCCACCCTCCAGCGCCGCAAGGTGCAGGACAAACGGGTAGGGCAACGCGCCGCCTGCGGTGATCGTGGCATCGCCCAACGCAATTGGCGCGAGTTCCTGCGTTTTGGAGCGCAGAATCAGCCCACCGCGCTTGATAAAGGCATCGTCGGGACGCAAACCTGGCTCGGTGAATCGCCAGAAACCCTGAGCCGGCGTCTTTTGCCAATCGCCCTGCACCGCGTGCAAAACCGTATGACGCACCCGATACATCGCGCGATACGGCTCGAACCCCTTCTGGCTGATCCAACTCAGAATCTGCTGGTATGCCCAGCCGTTAATCGCGTTGGTGCAGACGATTTTAAAGTGATTCAAACTCGCAGGGCGTTGCGCAATTGCTTGGGCAATCGTCCAGGCGGTCTCCTCCGCAACTGCGCGGCGCAAATCCAGCGTGTAATCGGCGACAGCAACGGTTTGCAGACCCCGCTCGGCAGCAAGGGTGAGCGCATTCCGCAACGCCTGCAACTGCCGCTCCGAATCGGTGGTGTATTGGGCGTCGTAGATGTTGGTGTGTAGGATATGTCGAAACTTGGTGCGCCCTGCGTTTGTGAGCGCCACCCCCTGCGGCGGCAACGGCGCACATGAGACCGCCTCCTGTTCCACTAAATTGAACCCTGCGTAGTCGCGCAGCTGCTTGCGGAAGCCCTTCGTCATGCGCAGCGTGGCATCGCCTGCAAGGATCAGCGCGTCCGCCGCAACGCGATGCAGGCTCGTGTGGGGCAATATAAAGAGTTCCACCCGCGCCCCCTGAACCGTGTAAGTCGCAGAGGCACGCACGCGTGTCATCCAGGGGTGGCTCGCCGTCCGTAGCATAGTGAAATTATACCCCCTGTGCGATAATAGGCTTGCCTGTCATCAAAAGGAGAGACGGAATTGCTTGACAATCTGTCACATCCGCCGCGCGAGACAGGTAATTCTCAGGTGGAGCATGCCTCAGGTCGTGCCGATAATCTCAAGGAGGGATGTCTATGGATCGAGCCGTCGGGCGCTGGTTAGGGTTCACTCTGTTAGGTGTGGGCGTTGCGTGGGCTGCCGCCAACACGACGGAGACGCGCCTCAAGTTGCTTCACGACTACGCGGTCTCGGTTAACGAGGTGCGGCTCGCTCAGGGGTTGCCGCCTTTGAAGTTGAACGAGAGCCTCTGCGAGGCAGCCCAAACCTATGCCGAAACGCTCCTGCAAGCGGGGCAGATTCGCCATGTCGATGCGCAAGGGCGACGCGCCGACTATCGGGTGGCGACCGTGGGATATTTTTATCACCGTCTGGGCGAAAATCTCGCAGCAGGACAGCTTTCCTGGGAACGCGCGTTGGAAATGTGGTTGCGAAGCCCGTCCCACCGTGCCAACCTTCTGAACGCCGACTACTGTGAACTGGGCATCGGGTTCGCGGCGGATGATACCAATCGCTCTCGAGCCACATGGACGCAACTGCTGGGCACGCGACGCCATATCTATCCCGTCATCATTAATTTAGACGCTTTCGCCACCGATTCGCCAATGGTCTCGGTCTATGTGCATGGGGCACGCGAAGCGTACGCGATGCGCTACCGCATCGATGAGGGCGCGTGGAGCGAGTGGCAAGCCCCCTGCGAGTGGTTGCGCTGCCGCCTGCCCGAATGGGAAGGCGACCACACCGTCACGGTGCAACTGCGTATCGGAGGGCGTGTGTACGAAGCGTCAGATGAGATCTATCTCCAGAGCCGAACCCTCTTCGCTGAGGTCGCGGGCGAGGGTCAGCGCAACGACGAATCGCGCACCCGACGCCTTCAGCACGCGCGCGCAGGCATCGAGCGTGCTGCCTGTGGTAAACACATCGTCCAGCAGAGCGAGGGCGCGTCCCTGAACACGGTCGGAGCGAACGACTTCGAAAGCGTCCTGCACATTTTGAAGGCGTTCGGCTTGACGCAGCCCCACTTGCGGGCGTCGGTAGCGCCGCCGACAGAGCGCATCCTTCAGCACGGGGATGCCTGAAAGCTGGCTCAACTGCTCCGCCAGCAATTCCGCCTGATTGAACCCACGCAGCGCCCGCCGCACAGGGTGAATCGGCACCGGCGCAAGCGCATCCACCTGACGCCAAGCCGTATGCTCCGGGCGACTCCACGCCTGCCACAGCTGCTCCGCTAATGGGATCGCTGCGCGACGCCAGCGACGAAACTTCAAGTTCAAAATCGCACGGCGCAGGCTGCCCTGATACAGCCCAGCGCACACCACCCCATCAAATGCAAACACGCGCCCCCGACAAGAGCGGCAATCGCCTAAGCCACGCAAGGGAACCCCACACCGACGGCACGCAGGCGGTAAAATCGGCGCAATCGCCCCAGCGCACGCGGAACAAAACAGTACGGCAGAAAAACGCCCGCACGCCACGCAACGCGGCGGATACAGCGCGTCCCACAGCCAACGCCACATCCCCTAACGGAAAATCACATCCACCACCACATCGCGAATGCCCGGACGCTGACGCAGAATGCGACGGATAATTTCCATTTCCGCCTTCACATCGATGTCGTGCCCGCGCATCCCACTCACCGTGCCGCGCAAATAGACCACGCCATGAAACACTTGCACATCGAGCCGCGAGGTGTCCAAGTGGCGCTTGCTAATCTCGCGCAGCACCATACGGCGGGTCTCCACATCCGCTAATGCCATCGCTCATGACCTCCTGACTAATTATAGCCCAAACCGAACACAGGAACCGAACTCGAGGTTAAATCGTAGTATAATTGCATGGCAGGAAATCATCCTCCTGCCGCAACGGGCAGTATCCTTTTAGAACTGGCGTTTGGCTGGCTTGCCTCAGGAGTATACGCGGTTTGTACAGCGTGTATGGAATATATCCTCCACGGGTCCGAAACCCCTGCGATTCGAATCGAGTCTAACCGATAATCTTAAAAGCGTCGTCGGGGAAACCCAATATCCTTACAGCATGGGGTGAAACTAATGAGGCACACCGAACGCCCGTCGCGGGAACACGCGACCCGACTGCCTGCGGAACGCACAAGGGGGTCTATGAGCATGAGCGCATCCGATTTCTTGCGCCAGATTGAAGAACAGCGACGGCTGGAAAAACAGATTGCATGGGAAGGCACTTTTCGGGAGTATCTGGAGATTGTCCAGCAGAACCCGAAAGTAGCGAACCTCGCGCACGCGCGCGTCTACGACATGATTATGAGCGCGGGCGTTGAAGATCACGGCGACGGACACCCCCGAGAGTATAAGTTTTTCACTTCGGAACTGTTCGGCATGGAGCGCACCCTCCAGCAGCTCGTAGAAGAGTATTTCGCACCCGCCGCGAAACGGCTCGATGTGCGCAAACGCATCCTGCTGCTCGTGGGGCCCGTCGGAGGCGGGAAATCGACGCTGGTGACGATGCTCAAACGCGGGCTCGAACGCTACTCGCGCACGGACGAAGGCGCGGTCTATGCCATCAAAGACTGCCCGATGCACGAAGAGCCACTCCACCTGGTGCCCGAAGAGCTCCGCGCCGACTTCAAACGCCAATTCGGCGTGCATATCGAGGGCGACCTGTGCCCCGTGTGCCAGTGGAAACTGCGCCACGAATGGGGCGAGAACATCCAAGATGTGCCCGTCGTGCGCATCAAGTTCTCCGAACGCGAACGCGTCGGCATCGGAACCTTCAAGCCCTCCGACCCGAAATCCCAAGATGTCTCCGAACTCACCGGCAGCGTGAACCTGAACCTACTGACCCAAATCGGCGTGGAATCCGACCCGCGAGTCTACAACTTCGATGGCGAACTCAATAAGGCGAACCGCGGCATCATGGAGTTCATCGAAATGCTCAAAGCCGACAAGCGGTTCCTGTATGAACTCAACACCGTCGCGGGCGAGCAGATGATCAAAATCGGACGCTTCGCGCTCATCTACACCGATGTGGTCGTGATTGCGCACACCAACGAGTACGAGTACAACGCCTACTTCTCCAACAAAGAGAACGAGGCGATGATCGACCGCATGTTCGTGGTCAAAGTGCCCTACAACCTGCAGGTCTCCCAAGAGGTGCGCATCTACGAAAAACTGATTCAGCAATCGCAGTGGAGCGATGAGACGCAAGACCTTTCGAAAGTGCATATCGCGCCACACTCGTTGCGCGTGGCGGCGATGTTCGCGGTGCTTAGCCGCCTGAAACCGCCCAAGAAGAGCGGCATGTCGCTCATGACCAAAATGAAACTCTACGATGGCGAACGACAGGTCGGCGATTGGGACCAGCGCCATGTGAAAGAGTTGCGCGAGGAATACCCCGATGAGGGCTTGACGGGCGTCTCGCCACGATTTATCCTGAACCGCCTCTCCGCGGCGATGGTGCGCGGCGACAAACGCTACATCACCCCCATCGATGTGCTGCGCTCCATCCGCGACGGCTTGACCGAATACACCAATAACGAGGAAGAACGCAAGAAACTGCTCACCCTGCTCGACGATGTGCGCAAAGAGTACGACGAGCAAATCAAGAAGGAAGTGCAACGCTTCTTCGTCTACAGCTATGAGGAAGCCGCGCATACCTTGCTGGAGAACTACCTCGATAATGTCGACGCCTATTGCAACAAGACCAAAGTGCGCGACCCGATTACCAACGAGGAAGTCGACCCCGACGAAAAACTGATGCGCAGCATCGAGGAACAGATTGGCGTGTCGGAGAACGCCAAGCGCGAGTTCCGCGAAGGGATTATGCGCTCGGTGGCATCGCTGGCACGGCGCGGCGTCCGCTTCGAAATCGGCAGCGATGAACGCCTGCGCGAAGCCATCGAACGCAAACTGTTCGCCGACCTCAAAGATGTGGTCAAAATCACCACCTCCGCACGCACGCCAGACCCCGAACAGCTGCGCAAAATCAACGATGTGATCGACCGCATGGTGTCGCAGGGTGGCTACACGCCCGAAAGCGCGAACGAAATCTTGCGCTATGTCGGCGCGCTGCTGAACCGCTAAATCAGCACAGCCCGCGCCACACAAACGGGGGGCTGTCTCGCACTCATATACAGCGTGAGACAGCCCCCCTTTCTAACGAGAGGAGGTACAAACTTATCGACGGCAATACCCGCCTGTTGTTTCAGGGAATTGGTAGAACGGCATCCATCTGCCCAAATCCGATCGAGTATCTGCCATAATATAGACCTATGCCAGAGATTCGCTGGGACATCATCACGGAAGAGCGTGTGATTATCGCAACCGAACGCAGCCGTCGCCCGCACGATTTCAAAAAAACCGATACGCCTGCCGAGCCGAAACCTGAGTTCGTGCCGAACTGCCCGTTCTGTGTCGGCAACGAGGCGATGACCCCACCCGAAGTGAATGCCTTTCGCGAGGCAGGAACGCTCCCGAACACGCCTGGATGGTGGGTGCGCGTCGTCCCGAACAAGTTCCCCGCGCTCGCGCCCGAGGGCAACCTCCAAGCGCGCACGCAAGGAATTTACACCCTCGCGGACGGTGTGGGCGTGCATGAGGTGATTATCGAAACACCGCGCCATAACGAGACACCCGTCACGATGCCGCTCGCGCAATGGACGGATGCCTTGCGTATGTATCAGCGTCGCTTGCAAGTCCTCTCAGAGGATGCCCGGCTGAAAACCATTCTCATCTTCCGCAACGAAGGCAAAGCGGCAGGCGCGTCCTTAGAACATCCCCATGCGCAACTCATAGGGCTAACCTTCGTCCCCCCCGTGCTGCAACGCCACATCGAGGGCGTGCAACGCTATCGCAGCCGATACGCCAAGCACCCCTTTGAGGCAATCATAGATCAGGAACTGCGCGAAGGGGTGCGAGTGGTGCGCCAAACCGAGCGGTTTCTCCTGTACGCGCCGTTCGCTTCGCGCGCGCCCTATGAACTGGCGATTCTGCCGCTGGAGCCAATCGCGCGATTCGAGCAGCTGCCCGACGAAACGCTTCAGGAGTTTGCCGCGTTGCTCCAAGATGCCCTGCGCCGCCTCCATACCGCGCTGAACGATCCGCCCTATAACGCGATGCTATTCACTGCCCCCAACGGCTACGACGACGAATTCTGGCTGCATCTGCGGATAGCACCGCGCTTGAGCATCGACGCGGGCTTCGAACTGGGATCCGGTGTAGGCATTAACATCACTGCCCCAGAAGATGCTGCGCGATACCTGCGGGAAGTATAGGGTACAATTTCCCTACCATGAAGTGTCCTGTGTGCAATCTTGAGCTGCAGATGGCGACGCGGGCGGGCATCGAAATCGACTATTGCCCCAACTGTCGGGGGGTTTGGTTAGACCGCGGCGAGCTCGACAAGATTATCGAGCGACACATCCAAGAAACCCAAAGCCTCGCACACGGCGTGCCGCCCCCTCACGCGCCCGAACCCAGCCCACCGCCCTATCGGGGTGAGCCAGCCCGACCAAAGCGGCATTACGATGAGGACGACGATTACTACCACGATCCGCAGCGCAAACGCCGCAAGAAGCGCGATTGGCTCGAAGACCTGTTCGATATCTTCGACTAATCCAAGCGATCCCCGGGATGCCTATAACAGGGTAGACCCCTTTCGATCCCCAAGCACTTGGTTCGTCGAATAGGCTATAATACTCGTGAGGTAACTATGCGAAACCGTGACGGCTTTACCCTGATTGAGCTGCTGGTCGTGATTGCGATTATCGCGATTCTGGCGGCGATTCTGTTTCCTGTGTTTGCGCAGGCGCGGGAGCGCGCCCGACAAACACAGTGCCTCTCGAACGCGCGTCAACTGGCGCTGGCGGTCATGAGCTATGTGCAGGACTATGATGAGGCGTTCATGCCTTCGACCAACTATGCCGTGCCCACCAGTGTTCCCGAGCGGATTTGGACACGCATTATCCAACCTTATGTACGCGACACGGGGATTTTTATCTGTCCCAGTGCGCAACGGGCAGGTTTCCCAACCGACTGGTCGCAGCGGGGCGTGGGTTCCATCGGCTATACCGCGGCGACGGCATACGATCCGCAGCAGTTGGAAGGGTTCAACACGCCTGCCTACCTGCCGCAAATGGAAGAGCCTGCACGCACGCCGATGTTCGGCGACACCGCAAGTGGGCCCACTACCGAGAAGTATCGGGGCTATGTGTTTGACCCGTATGTGGGCGAACCGAACCCGCGCGACCCACGCTTGGGAACGCCGCTCGTGGCAGACCGCGACCTCGTGCGCGAGCTGAACCACCTACCGCCCTCCCAGCTGAAGCCTCTCTACGCCCGCCACTTCGCCACAGGCGACAACCGCGGGTTGGCAACGCTCATCTTCGGCGACGGACACGCCAAAGCCTACTCCGCCGCCTCCATTCTGGCACAAGATCGAGGCGCGAACCTACTCTGGCGATTCCGATAGAACGATACAGGCGAAATCTCCCCCTCTCTCGACAGGAGGTACAATATCAACGGCGAATCACTCTGTGGAAGAATCGAGAGGGATGATTTCTATGTTCGCGTTGAACTTCTACACGGATTTGTACGAGGATATGTTGCGTTCCCTGCGCAAGACGGCGACGATTCGTCTGGGCGACAAGTCGCGCAAATACAGCGCAGGGCAGATTGTGTGGATTACGGTCGGACCGCGCTTCGGTAGACGAAAGCGACTGTTCACAGCGATTCTGGATCGCGTGGAGGTCAAGCCAATCTCTGACCTCAGCCCGCGCGATATCGAACGCGAGAACCCAGAGTTCCGCACGGTGGAAGATGTCATCGCCCTGCTGGAGCGTATCTATGACCGTCCCGTGTCGATGGACGATCTCGTGACGGTCATCTATTTTTCGCCCGTAGACGAAGGCTGAGGGATCCAGACTTTCCCGATGGCGCGCATTTTGCCGAGTTCACTCTGTACTTTCTCGACCGTCAAGCCATCATAAAGCCCTAAGTCGCGGTCGATATCGATAATCGGGTTCAGGAACTGGCGCAACACATCGGCGGATTCGGGAGGGAGGTTCGCGCCTTCAATCTGGATCTGGACATCGGTGAGGTCTAAGTAGCGTCCCGCGCGTGGGGCGAGCGTGCCCACAGCGCGGAACCGCACCTCGCCCACAAACAACGCGGCAACCCCCTGAACAACCGTTTGCTCCGGAGTGATTCGAACGGTAACCTCCCGTATGTAGGGAGCGTACTTGCGCACGATGTAGGCGGCGAGGTCGGTCTCGTTGACCACGATCTCGCATGCGCCGACACCCGTCGCACTCAACCGAAAAATGCGCTTGGACAGTGCCAGCCCTTTGTCGTAGTAGATATCGGGGATAACCGCCGTAGCGCTCTCGGCGCGAAGCCCGCGCAGGCTGGCGTTCTCCAGGTGCAGCACGAACTGCCGTATCCGCCCCGATTGAGGGCGGTTCGGCTCCAGCGTGAACGGCAGTCCGTTCATCGTGAAGTTGCGAGCGCGCACGGTGAGGGTCTTGAGACGCCCCTGCACCAACCCATCGACGCCGTCGGGAACAATCTTCACACGGAACTCGCCGCTACCGATACGCTGTTGAATCTCTCGGGCGGCGCTCTTCTCGATCTCGCGTAAGGCGCTCCGCCCCAGCGTCAGCACAATCGCAAAGAGCGCCAGCCATTCGCGCCTCAACGTCCTCCCTCCAGCCGTTCCAACTCTTGGCGGATATCCTCATTCATCGGGAAGTTCTCGCGCATAATGCGCACCAACTCCAGCGCACGATAGCGCTGCCCCGCCAGCTCTAAATAGCGGGCGAGCTTTAGCCCCGTGGAGATGTCGTCGGGTACCGCTTTGTAGAGCGCTTGCAACGCTAAAATCGCATCCACCGTCGAGCCGTACTGCTCGGCATGCATCGCCCAAGTACGCAACAGGCTAATATCTTGCGGGTTCAGCCGAGCCAGTTGCGCGTAGACACCCAGCATCTCCTGGTGGCGTCCGAGCGCGTTAAGCAGTCCCAGTTGCAAGTTCAACAGGGTCTGATTATCAGGTTGGCTCCGCAGGCGACGCTGAACCAAGGCGAGCGCCTCCGCGGTTTTGCCCTCGCGCCGTAGGATCTCTACATAGGCTTTGAGGGGTTCCTGACCCGGCGTATCGCGCTGCGCCAGGGATTGCACCAGAGCGCGGTATTGTGCTTCACGCCCCATCTCGCTTGCCAGTCGCTCTAACATCGGGTACAGGCTCAAATCGTCGGGGTTGAGGCGCAGCGCACCAACCAGCGTCTCCCACGCAGCCTCTTTTTGACCCTGATTAATCTGAATCTGAGCGATATGAGACAGTGTCCAAGTATCTTTGGGGTCTAAAGTGCGCGCCTGCTGATACATTCGCAGCGCATCGTCGGGGCGTTTGAGCGTTTCGTAGATCACGCCCATAAGTCGGTACAGTTGCGGATTGTTCGGTTCGCGCTTAAGGGCGTCCTGAAAGAGCGCGACGGCTTCCTCGCCCTTGCCCGCTTGCAACATCTCACTCGCCAGAAACGGCAAGAAGCGATTGCCATGCCGTTGCGCCATCTGCTTCAGGTAGGCAATGAGCTCTTCGGTGCGTCCCTGCTCCCGATAGAGACTAAGCAAGTTAGAAAACGCCAGTGGGTTTGGCGTCTCGGTGAGCGTCATGCGCCGATAAATCTCTACGGCGAGTTCGGGTTGCCCCAGTTTCAAATACATGGCGGCTGCACCCAGCAGGGCAATCTCGTTGTTGGGGTCATATTCCAGCACTTTGCGATAGAGTTCCAGTGCTTGCGATGCGTCGTTGCGTTTTTCGGCGAGGCGCGCCTTGCCCAGCAACGCGAAGACCTCGCTTGGCGACTGCTGCAGCAGCTGGTCGAAAAGTTGCGCGGCTTCCTCGTCGCGCCCTTGCCGCGCGAGGAATTGAGCATACTCGCGTATGAACTCGGTCTGATTGGGAAACTTTTGACGCAGGGTTTTGTACTCCTCTTCTGCCAGTCGGGGTTGTTTGTTGCGCTCATAGATCCGCGCCAGTTGCAGAATCGGGCGCGGGTCGTCGGGCAGGTTGTTCGCCCAGTTGCGCAGGAAAGGCGTGATCTCCTCTTCCGCCTCCTGCGCCAGCAATACCTGCAGCTGTCCCTCGTAGGCGCGGGCATTCTTCGGCATCAGTTTCAGAACCTGCGCGAACTGCTCACGCGCTTTGCCGTACTGCTTCAGGTTCAAATTGCAGTGTCCGATTTCCGTCAAAATCTCCAGATAGAGCGGGTCGCTGGGTGAAGTCAGGTCCAGTGCTGCCCCCAGATGCCCAAGGGCTTCGCGGTAGCGCTCTTTTCGCATCAAGATCAAGCCTGCACCGATATGGGCATCGGGATTGCGTGGGTAGACCTTCGTGATATGTTGGAAATCGGCGAGTGCTGCGTCCAGGTTGCCCGTACGCTGATACAGATAGGCGCGTTTGAGGCGGGTGGGCAAATCGTCGGGTTCGCGCTTGATCGACTCGCTGTAGGCGCGGATGGCGTGTTCGGGCATGCCACGCGCTTCGTAGGTCATCCCCAACGATTTCCAGCCTGTGGTGTAGTCGGGCTTGAGTTCCACTGTGCGCTTGAGGTGCGTTTCCGCCTCAGTGTAGCGACGGAGCTGATACGCGGCGATGCCCAGATTGTAGTGGATGCGAAAGTCGTTTGGGCGGGTCTTGAGGGCTTGTTGGAACTTCTCGTAGGCGACGCCCCATTCGCCTTGCAGGGAGGCGAGCGCACCCTCCAGCACGGGCAACTCTGGCTCTTTCGGGAAACGGTCGCGCAGCATGCGCAGGTAGCCGCGCGCATCGTCGAGTTTGCCTATGTCTAAGCACAAGCGGGCAAGTTCCACCAACGGTTTGGGGTCTTTGGGGTTCAGTTCCGCTGCACGGCGCAGGTGCATAAGGGCTTTCTCATTCTGGTTTTGCAGGCGATAGACCAGCCCCAGGTTCAGGTGCGCCGGGGCGAAGGTAGGCTGTTTTTGGATGATCGCACGGAACAGTGGCTCTGCCTCGCGGAGTTTGCCCTGCGCTGCCAGCCGCACCGCCCGCTCGAAGCGCTGTTGCAACTCTTTGGGAAGCGTCGCCTGCGCCAACAAACTCGCCGTCAATAGCCCCAAGCCAATCGTCAGCCAACTGCGTAGTCGCATCGAGGGGGAGTATACCCGCTGGGAGCCCTTGACAGCGCCTTGAGCATATGGTATAATACTTACTGCGAGGCGGAGGGTTGCCTGAGTGGTCGAAAGGGGCCGCCTGCTAAGCGGTTGTAGGGAGGTTATGCTCCCTACCCTGGGTTCGAATCCCAGACCCTCCGCCAGTTTTTTTTGACGGATACAATGAGAGACTCCGCGCGCTACGCCTGGTGGCTGTTGATTTTCCTCTTTACTCTCCTAATCGCAGGCAACACTTTCCTTTTTTGGACACTATTTAAGAACCCCACTTCGCAAAGTTTGAGCGCAGGCGACCCGCGCATGGGCATCGAGTTCCAAGTTCGCTATGTATTTGCGTTGGAACGGTTTGGCATGGGTAAGGAGTTGACTGATCAGGCAATCACCGAAGCGGTAAAGGCTTTCGATGAGTCGTTTGCGCCTTATGAAGCGGCGCTCTATCGTGCCACTTTGGAAACAGTCTTCGGCTTCGGCGACCCGAAAAAGACCCTCAGCACCTTGCCCGACTTGCCCTCGGAGAACTTGACGCCTCCCCAACGCCGCTGGTATGCGAGCCTCTGGCAAGAAGCTTTCAGCAAACCGATTACGCCAAAGCAGGTTCCTGCGCTCATCGAGTCGCTGGAAAGCGTCCCCTACCCCTTCGAGAGCCAATTGCTTGAGTTGGCGCTCTATCAACGCGCTGGCGACCAAGTACGGGCGAACGTGCTGCGCGAATCGCTAAGGCGCCAGGCAGGATGGTCTTTGGTCGTGCTGGGCGCCGTTATCAGCACAGTCGGCTTTGCAGGGCTTGTGGGTGTCGTTTTGCTATTTATGTATCGGATTAAGTTAATAAGTTTCCCAAAACTGCCTCGTCGTCCTGCACCCGACGAATCGCCATTTGTGTACGACCCTCTGCTGTGGGCATTGGTGATATTTTTGCTGGTGCTCCTCAACGCCCCCGCAGTCGCTCACACACTGGAGGAGATGTTCCATGCGGACGCTTCCAATGTGATGTATCTGCTGACAGTGTTGTTAACGCTGATGTACTTGGCGTCGCTTCGGGAGCAGCCGGGCGCACTGGGGCAGATACGCTGGTTCCCAGGGAGTTGGTGGAAGCAGTTGGGCGCAGCGCTATGGGGCTACGCGGTGTATGTGCCATTTCTGGGCGCGTTGATGGTGCTCACGCTGCTCATCGCTCCTGCGCTGCCGGGCGAGCAAACCAACCCGATTAGCGAGCGCGTCGCGGAGAGTCAAACAACGCTCCGGTGGTTATGGACCTTCGTGCAGGCGGCGGTGCTGGCGCCAATTGTGGAGGAGTTTGTGTTTCGCGGCGTGCTGTTCCAAGTGCTTTGGCAACGCACGGGACGGGTGTGGCTGAGCGCGTTCGTGAGTGGCTATCTGTTTGCCGTCATTCACCCCCAGTTCCTGGGGGGCATCTTCCCGATTACGGTGCTGGGCACGATCCTCGCGTTGGTGTATGCCCATACACGCTCCCTGCTCCCATGCATGCTCATCCACGCACTCAACAACGGTCTGATAACGCTCTTGCTGTGGAGTGTGGCGGGTTAGTTTCGAGGGTTCACTGTGGCGCTTAGCGGTTCATCGACTTTGCGATTCGTTCGATTTCAGATTGGGGCAGGTTTCCCACTATGCCGAACCGATAGTCGCCGTCTTGCCAGAAATAGACATTAAGGCGTTCGGGGCGTCGGTCAGGGCGCGGGAACTCGGCGTTGCCCTTGCGTTGCGATTGGAACACACTGAACCGCGCGCCCGACATTCGGTAGTGCAGAATTACGACGGGGGTATTCTCAGGCGGTCGGCGTCGCACCAGCACCCGCTCCAGCGTGGCGCCTTGTGGTAGATAACTCGGCGTGCGGATCGGAAATGAAACTTCGCGTTGCGCCTCTTCGACCGTTTTGTATTCGCCGCCGAGCGGACGCACAACGATTCCCGCAGGCACGGTAAACAGATCAGGCGTCAAGCGGGGGTTAAGTTCCAAGCGTGTGATTTCAGTGCGCAGCGCGGGCGTGTTCGGACGCATCGCCAAATCGCTCTTGAGGACTAAACCGGTCTCCTTATCGATCCAGAGCGACACCGAGGCAGGGAAGGGAGGGCGTTTTTCATCGGGGTGCGCGCGTGGCGGATAGGGACGCGCCAGCCGCAGGCGCAGCACAACACATTCGCGCCCCAAAAGCGTCGCCTCGGTGGGTGGGTCTGGCTGCAAAACGCCCGACTGGAGCAGTTCCACCGCTTTTTGCAAGAGTTGTGCGACTTGGAGAGGCATCGGGGGCAACTCGAACGCCTCTTTTTGTTCCGGGCGGAGTGCGACCCAGCGTCCGCCGCGGAAAATCAGTACCTCGCCGCGTCGCGCAGGCGGTGCGAGGATCTCGATGCGTTCCGCGCGCATGCCCTGACGCCAGAACCGTTCCTCGATGCGTTGGGTGGAGCGTCCCAACCGAATCTCGGTAATCCGCACGCCTGCCACTGCGAGGCTACTTTCTGCCTGCTGAGCGCGCTGGAGCCATTGGAGAGGACGCTCTTGCGCCCCACCGAAAGCCCACAAAAACAAGCCACTCAGCACGAGAACCCTCATCGCGTGTACCCCGTCTTAATGAAGTAGCTGACCGTTGGCGACCAGTCGGCCACCTCCAACTGTTCGTGTATCTCCACCCAGCTTTCCTCAGCGGGTGAGGGCTTTGTGGCGACTCCCGTGCGCTCTTCGTTGGAACTCATCGACAGCCAGCCCCACCACATAGCTGCAGCGACCAGCCCCAGCGCAGGCGCTAACGCCACACGCTTCCACCATGCTGGGATGGCTCTTGTTTGGGACCGCTCCTGCAAGCGGGTGCGTACCTGCTGCACCACATGCTCAGGCGCACGACGACGCGGCAGCGCATGCAACGTCCGATAGGTCGTCAGAACGGTATCTCGCTGACGCTGGCAACGCGCACACACCTGCAGGTGCGCGTACAGTTCCTGCCGCTGCGCCGCGCTTAGCCGCCCCTCCAGGTCGTCCCACAGCCAGCGCTCATAATGAGTGCATTTCATATCGATTCACCTCTTAAGTATTTGTCTACTTGTTTCTGGATCTGTCCCCGCGCGTGGTTCAGGCGCGATTTTACGGTGCCGATGGGTATCTTTAGTACACGCGCAATCTCTTCGTAAGAAAGGTTTTCCACATCATAGAGCAACAACACGGTTCGCAATTTAGGCGAGAGCATGCTAATTGCCTGTTCCACGACTTGCTGCAACTCGCGGCTCAGCGCGGCGTCCAGTGGGTCGGGCGTCTGTGTGTCGGGCAGCTCCCATTCACTGGGTTCGCCGTCCTCGTCCTCAGCGGCGTGGTAGGAGACGGTTTGCACGCGCCGCGCTCGCTTACGCTGGTGGTCGATACACAGGTTCGTCGCGATGCGATAGAGCCATGTACTGAGGCTGGCGCGTCCATCGAAGTTGGGCAGCCCCTGATAGGCGCGCAGGAAGACCTCCTGAAGCAGATCTTCCGCATCCGTGGGATTGCCCACCAAGCGCACGATGTAGTTATATAGTCGATCGGCGTACAGATTCATAATCTGTTCAAACGCCGCTTCATCCCGCGCCTGTGCGCGCTCGATCAGAACTGCTTCGGCGGATAAGGCGTCCACTTCGATGTGTCTCCCAATAGAGGATACCATGTCGCTGACCATTCCAATTTAGATAGACGCACATAAAGGCAAAGGGTTCAGTGCGCACGGTGGCGGATGAACCGAAACTACTTTATTAGGGAAATTTCATAACATGCTTCTTTTGGCACGAAAGTTGCTGTTATTTCCTGCAGGTGCGCGTGTATTTGAGAATACACTCAAGGAGGAGAGGCTTTGTCGGCTATTCGCGTATTATTGGTGGAAGATGAAAGGTTGCTGGATCGTGTCGTATCGGACGCGCTGCGCACGCTGGGTCTGGCATGCGAGGTGGCACGCTCGGAGGCGGAGGCTGTCGAGCGTCTACAGCAACAGCGCTACAACCTGATGATTTTAGACTTGCGCCTTCAGGGCGGGTCTGGCGTCAAGGTCTTAGAGCAAGCGCGTCTGCTCTATAACGATCTGCCTGTTATTTTAGTTACAGCCTATGCTATCACCAACGAGGTTCAGGCGGCGCTGGCGTTGGGCGTCGATGCATTGCTCTACAAGCCGTTTGATATCGATACCCTACTGGCGACAGTACGTGCGTTGCTGAGTCGGCGCGCGCTATCGCCCCCGACTCATGCCGTGGTGCAGATGGCGGCGCCGAGCAGCCCCTCGAGGCGTCCAACGCGCGTTCTGCAAATCGGCGATTGGGCGACCCTGAAAGGTCCTGATCTCTCGCTGGCGTGCCACGTGCATCAGATGGATGAACACTGGTTCAGCGTGGAAACCGAGCGCATCGAGTCGCCCATTCCGACGCGCTGGCAGGTTGAGTGGACGGGTGCAGACGCTCTGTATCAATTCCCGACGCGCGTTATTCAGCATGTATCCCAAGCGCACTCCATGCTCTGGCTGCTGCGCCAGCCTGCCTCGATTCGCCGCGTGCAACGGCGCCGTTATCCGCGCGTGCCCGTGTCAGGGCGTGCCTTTGTGTCGCTTGCGGGACGGCTACAACGGGCGACAGAAGCGCATTTGTTGAACCTCAGCGAGCGAGGGGTGTGTATTGTGCTGACCGAATCACCACAACGGGGGGCAGTTGCCCACTTAGAGGTGCATGCCGACACCGAACTCGGCGCGATCGAATTCCAAACCGAGGGCGTGGTACGCTCTGTGGTCGCTTTTGTGGATCGGGGACAGCCCCACTATCGCGTGGGGCTACAGGTGGAACGGCTGCCCCACCATGCGGTTCAACAGCTGCGCCAGGTTCGCCTCGCTCGCCTGACTGCCCCTACACCATCCGAAGATTCTGCGCTCCGCTCGGAATGACTGTGGTGAGCGGCTGAGCCTCCCTGTCATTCCGAGCCTCTGCCGTGACGCTCTATTACCCCGTAATCTGCACAGGTACCTCGTATTTCTACGATATTTTACATAACCTCGTAAATTTGCAGAGAGCGTTGGTTTAATTTTCGCCGACAATCCCCTCTGACGCGCACACCATGCCCGCGCCGACGGAACGGCAAGGGCACGCGCGTGAAAAATCTCATATCAGGGAGGATGGAACGATGAGTTTACGCATCAACACCAATATGTCAGCGCTGAACGCGCTGCGGAATGTGGAGCGTGCGTCCGACGGTTTCGGTCGCTCGATTGAAAAACTGGCTTCGGGTCTGCGCATCAACCGCAGTGCGGACGACCCAGCAGGCTTGATTCGCTCGGAAGACCTGCGCGCCCAGATTGCCGGCTTGGAACAAGCCATTGCCAACTCGCAAGACGCGACGAACCTCGTGAAAACCGCTGAAGGCGCCCTGGAAGAGGTGCATAACCTCCTGCGCAGCATGCGCCAACTGGCGGTCGCTTCAGGAAATACCGGTACCAACGACCTGACCGCGCTTCAAGCGAACCAGAACCAGATTAACTCGGCAATTGAGAGCATTAACCGTATCGCGGCACAGACCCAGTTCGGCACGAAGAAGTTGCTCGATGGCACAGCAGGCGTCAGCGCAGTCGTGACCGACTTCACGCGGGTCGGCGGCATGTTCTTCGGCGGCTCGGTGTTCGGAAGCGTCGGCGGCGCGGCGTCCCAAGAGTACGCCATCGGTACCGGAACCATTACCATCGATGTAACCACCGCTGCTACCCGCGCCTCTATACAGGGTGACCGAGGCTATACTCCTGCAACGGCAATTATCCAGACCTCCGCTTCCGTCGTGATCAACGGCGTGAGCTTCAGCACGCAGGCAGGAACAACCACCATTCAGAGCTTTGTCGACCAGATTAACTCGCAAAGCAGCGTGACGGGAGTGGTTGCTGAGTTAGTGAACAACGGAACCAACCTGAATGTGCGGCTGCGTGCGAAAGAGTACGGAGCA
Organism: Fimbriimonadales bacterium; assembly: GCA_026003075.1. GTDB lineage: Bacteria > Armatimonadota > Fimbriimonadia > Fimbriimonadales > GBS-DC > GBS-DC. Next base: position 29,560 of record BPGO01000007.1, read on the forward strand.
AACTTCTCAGTGACCGTGGACGACCAGCAGGCGATTCTGTTTACCGCCGCGACGACCTCCAGCGCCTCCGGAACGAATGCCGCGGCGACTGTGTCGGTGACGAACATCGACGGCGGCGTGGTCACCGTGCTGTTCACTGGCGGCAAAGCCGGCGGCGACTCCGGTCTGAAACTCACCGACGCCAAGGGCAATGTCATCCTGCTGAACGAGGCAGGCAACGATACCACGGCCGGCGATGGCGCCATCGGACGCACCAGCGCAGGGCAGTTGGAGTTCCAAATCGGCGCAAACGCAGGGCAGGTTGCCCGATTCTCGATCAACAACATGCGCGCTGATAAAATCGGCACAGGCGTTGTTGCTGGCAAGAGCCTCAAAGACATCGATGTCACCAAGACCGGCGGCGCCGAAGAGGCTCTGAAGATCATCGACGCGGCGATTGCACAGGTCTCCAAACTGCGCGGCGACATGGGCGCGTTCCAGAAGAACGTTCTCGAAAGTAATATGCGCTCGCTGTCCGTCGCGAAGGAGAACCTGACGGCGACTGAATCGGCTATCCGCGACACGAACTTCGCTGAGGAAATTAGCCGCTTCACGAAGTTCCAGATCCTGCAGCAGGCGGGTATGTCTGTGCTGGGTCAGGCGAACTTCGCACCGCAGGGCGTACTGCAGCTCATCCGATAAGCGCGTTTCCAAAAGCGCGAATCGGGTACAATCAACAAGGGGGGCGCAAAGCCCCCCTTTGTTTCGTAAACGAAGGAGGTAAGCAAATGCAATTCAAATACGCCATTCTGGGAGCAGGAATGCAGGGTCCCGCCGTCGCCTATGACCTGGCGCGGTTCGGGGACGCTGAAATCATTTATTTAGCGGATATCGACGAAGAGCGAGCAACACAGAAAGCCGAGTGGGTTAACCAGCTTCTGCAACGCGAAGTCGTCTATCCCAAGCGCGTGGATGCGCGCGACGACCAGCAAGTCTTGCGCTACTTCGAGCAGGCGGATGTGGTGATCAGTGCCGTGCCGTGGCAGATGAATATGCGCCTGATCCAGCTCGCCTTAGAGGCTAAGCGCAGCTTTATCGACATGGGCAACGAGCCCGAGTGGTTCTGGAACGAGTTCCGCAAGCGCGACGAGGAGGCGAAGCGAGCCAATATCGCACTTGTGCCCGATTGTGGACTGGCGCCGGGGATGGTGAACCATCTGGGGCTGTATTGTATGGAGCAGATGGACGAGTGCCACGAGATACGCCTGCGCTGCGGCGGCTTACCCCAACGCCCCATCCCCCCGATTGGTTATAAACTGGTGTTCAATATGATCGGCGTGATTTCGGAATATATGGGCGAGGCGCTCACCCTGCACGAGGGCAAACCCCACTATGTGCCCACGATGGACGCTGTGGAAACGATTCAGATTGAACCGCTGGGCGACTTGGAAGCCGCGCCGACCTCGGGAGGCACTTCCACCGCGCCCTACACCCTGGCGGGAAAAGTCAAAGAATACGACTACAAAACCCTGCGCTATCCTGGGCACTGGGCGGCGATGCGCGCCCTGCGCGACTTGGGTTTCTTCGATGAGAAACCGATTGAGATCCACGGCGTCCACATCACTCCGCGCGAAATCGCAGCGAAAATCATCCCGCCGCATATCGACTTCCCCGAAGAGAAAGACCTCGTCGTGGTGTATGTGTACGGCTCTGGAGTGAAAAACGGCGCGCCGTATTCGATTCGCCTTGAGTTCGTGGAGTACCACGACGACGCGACGGGCTTCACGGCGATGGAACGTTGCACGGGGTTCTCCGCAGGGATTATCGCGCACGGAGTGGCGACGGGCGTTGTGCCGCGCGGAACCGTGCCCTACGAGCAGTCGATGAGTGGCGCCCACTTCGTGAAGGAGTGGCTGCGGCGTGGGATGGTGTTGCGCGAGACGGTAAGTCAGCAGCTGCGTCCCTAACTTCAGTCGAACGGCGATTCTGGCTCTGCTTCGCGTTCACGCGGGTTGCCCAATGCCAGCCCAATTGCCTCCTGCACGGTGCGGGCAGGCATCGTGGTGAGGGGCAGGCGTTCGTGGGGGCGCTGCAGATTGCTCCGCGGCGCGAGGGTGTACTTGAACCCCAACCGCGCCGCCTCGTGCAAACGGGCTTCCAGACGCGGCACCCCGCGTACCTCGCCGCCTAAGCCAACCTCTCCAAACACCACCAAGTCGGGACGCAACGGACGACTACGCATCGCCGATGCCACCGCGATGAGCACCGCCAAGTCGGCCGCCGGTTCAAACACGCGCACGCCCCCCGCCACATTCACAAACACATCGTGCGAAAGCATCCGAAAGCCAAGCCGCTTCTCCATCACGGCAAGGATGAGGCTCACCCGCTCATAGCTCAGCCCCGTAATCACACGGCGCGGCGTGTTCAAAAACGAGGGCGTAGTCAACGCTTGAATCTCTACCAGCATCGCGCGACTGCCCTCCAGCAAAGGGAACACCACCGAGCCAGGCGCCTCGGCAGCACGCTCCGCCAAGAGCCGCTCCGATGGGTTCGGCACAGGGATTAGTCCCTCCGACTGCATATCGAACACGCCCACCTCCTCCGTCGCGCCGAAGCGGTTCTTGCTGGCGCGCAGCACGCGGAACAGCCCTTGCGGGTCGCCCTCAAAATAGAGAACGACATCCACCAGATGCTCCAGCACTTTGGGACCGGCAATCGCGCCCTCTTTGGTGACATGCCCAATCAGAAACAGGGCAATCTCTTGCTCTTTGGCGACTTGCTGCAGGGCGGTCGCACAGGCGCGAATCTGTGAGACGGTGCCCGGCGGGTTGTCGATATTTGGGGTGTAGAGCGTCTGAATAGAATCCACGACGGCGACGACAGGCTGTTCGGTGTGGAGCAACCCCAGCACGGTTTCGAGCTCCGCTGCTGCGGCGGCCTGCAGGTTGGGGCTGAGCGTGTGAAGGCGTTTCGCACGCATTTGCAATTGACGTAGCGACTCTTCGCCCGTGATGTAGAGGACTTTACCATGCTGAGCTAACCCTTGCGCCGCTTGCAAGAGCAGTGTGCTTTTTCCCACTCCCGGCTCGCCGCCCAGCAAGATGAGCGCACCGGGCACAACACCCCCACCCAACACGCGGTCGAACTCGTCGATTCCTGTCGGGAGGCGGGTCTCGAGGGTTTCGCTCAGGCTCGCAATGGGGTGCGCGTGGGCAACGACGGGTGCAGGGCGGCTCGCCACGCGCGGCGACGCAGAACGCACTGGCGCGACGGTCTCCTCCTGCAAGGTGTTCCACGCGCCACATTCGGGACACTGCCCCATCCAGCGCGGCGTCCCATAGCCGCACTGGGTACAGACATACTGCACGCGGGCTTTCGGCATCGACGGTTAGGATACCTGCATCAGGCGTGGCGCGTCATAAAATCGCGCATAAACGCGCATAACGCCTGCACACCCTCGATAGGCATCGCGTTGTAAATAGAGGCGCGGCACCCTCCCACCGAGCGATGCCCCTTGAGCTCGTGCAGCCCGTGCGCCTGCGCCTCCTGGAGGAACTGCTTCTCCAATGCCTCCGTCGGCAATCGCCAAGTGACATTCATGAGCGAGCGGTGTTCTGGGTGCGCATGCCCACGATAGAACCCGCCGCTCTGATCGATGACCTCGTAGAGCAGGCGCGCCTTCTCGCGGTTAATCTGCTCCATGCGCTCCAGTCCGCCAATCGTGTGGAGCAACCAGCGCGTCACGAGCATCACGATGTAAATCGCGAACACCGGAGGCGTGTTATACAGCGAATTGTTTTCTGCCTGCACGCGATAGCTGAGCATTGCCGGCAGGTTCTCTGGCGCACGCCGGACCAAATCGTCACGGATAATCACAATCGTCACGCCTGCAGGACCAGCGTTTTTCTGCGCCCCTGCGTAGATGAGAGCGTACTTGCTGACATCAATCGGACACGAGAGGAAATTTGAGGACATATCGCACACCAGCGGCACATCGCCTCCATGTGGTTCCATGGGGAATACCACGCCTTGGATTGTTTCGTTGGAGGTGAAATGCACATAGCGAGCGTTCGGGTCAATCTGATATTCGTCGGGTCGGGGGGTGCGGATGAAGTTCTCCTCTTTGCCGTTCCATGCGACACGCACCTTACCGATTCGTTGGGCTTCTTGGAACGCCTTTTGCCCCCACGAGCCGGTGATGATATAGTCCGCGCTGCCATCGCCGAGCAGGTTCATGGGAACCATCGCGAACTGCAGGCTTGCGCCGCCCTGCAAAAACAGCACATGGTAGCCGTCAGGGATGTTGAGCAAGCGACGCAGGTTCGCTTCGGCTTCCTGAATAATGGCATCGAAATGCTTGGAGCGGTGGCTAATCTCCAGCACGGACGCGCCCACACCAGGCAGCGCGATTAAGTCCCTCTGTGCCTCTTCCAAGACAGGCAGTGGCAACACGCCCGGACCAGCTGAAAAGTTCCAGACACGCTGTGTCATCATCGTCCTCCGCGATAAGGATACCTGACCGCGCTTGTCGGCAGGGGGCAGAGCAGGGAGCGCATGCCGCTATGCCGACTCGCGTTTGACCAGTCGCGCAGGGACGATTTGTCGTTTGGGCTGTGGCTCGTGCCCCTCGGTAAGCGTAATCAGCATTTCGGTTGCCCGACGCGCCAGCGCAGGGATATCCACGGCAATGGAGGTTAAGCTCGGCTCCACATAGTGGCACAAGGGGCTGTCGTTGAAGCCGATGAAGGCGATATCCTCGGGGACGCGCCGCCCGTGACGCTTCGCCTCACGCATCGCCGAAAGCGCGATGAGGTCATCCATCCCGACCACCGCATCGGGCGGGGGGGTGAGGTTCAGCAACTCCGCCATCGCGCTCGCCGTGCTGCGCTCGTTGAACTCCGCAAAGACGACCCGACGCGGATCGTAGCCCACACCGTGCGACTCCAGCGCGTTCTTGTAGCCCTGAAGGCGGTCGCGCGTGACCGTCAGCCCGGCAGGTCCCCCGATATAGGCAATTCGCTTGCGCCCCGTGCGAATCAGGTAATCGGTCGCCATAAACGCGGCGCCGATGTTATCGTTATCGACCGAGCAGACCGCATCGACCGGCTCGTAGCGTCCAATCAGCACAAAGGGAAAGCCCTCGCGACTGAGTCGCTCGATGCGTTTGTCGTGGGTCTCGGACTCCACCAAGATTAAGCCGTCCACCCGGCGGGTGCGCAGCAGTTCCTCGTAGATAGCGCGTTGCGAGCGGGCGGTCCGCGCCGTGTCTACGCAGAGATGGTAATCGTGTTTGCCCGCCTGTTCCACAATCGAGGCAATCAAGGCACTGAAAAACGGGTCGCCTGCCAGCGCTTCGGGGGCACGGTGGACGACCAGCCCCAGCAAGCGCGTGCGTTGCGAACGGAGCGATTGCGCGCGTGCATCGGGCACATAGCCCAGCTCCTGCACGACCGCCAACACGCGCGCACGCATTTCGTCATTCACCTGCGGGTCGCCTTTCAACACGCGCGACACCGTCGCCTGCGATACGCCCGCTAAGCGTGCAATCTCTACCTGCTTCAATTCCGCCAATTGTGCGCTCCTTCAGAATACGATTTCTATTATAGCACATTCGAGCGAACACTCGATGCGCGCAGCCGTGGCAGTCCGCTTCGAATCAGCAATGCTCCGAGACGACCCTCCCTTTTGAACTGGACGCCTGAGGTGGGCGAAACGGGTATAACCTACGCCAGCATGCCCAGAGTTAGTGTCCTGATACCCAGCTACAATCACGCACGCTACTTGCCTGCCGCCTTAGAAAGCGTGTTCGCCCAGACCTACACCGACTACGAAATCGTGGTGGTGGACGACGGGAGTACCGACAACTCGGTGGCGGTGCTTCAGTCCTACGGCGAGCGGATTCGGCTCTTTGTGCAGCCGAATCGCGGCACTTATCCCACTCTGAACCGCTGTATTGCCGAGTCGCATGGCGAATACCTGGCGATTCTGAACTCCGACGACCTGTGGGCGCCCACCAAGTTAGAAAAACAGGTCGCGATGCTGGACTCTCATCCCGAGGTGGGGCTGGTTCATACAGGGGGCTACTTTATCGACAGTGAGGGGAATATCCTACCTGGCAACCCGTTGGGGTTCGAGTGGCCCCGCACGCCGACAGGCAACATTATCGAGGCGTTGGTGCGCTGCAACAAGATCATCGCCTCGTCGGTGCTGATACGGCGCATGTGTTTCGAGAAGTTGGGCGGGTTTCGTGAAGATTTATTCGGCTCCGGCGACTGGGAGATGTGGTTCCGCGTCGCGTTGGAGTACGACATCGGCTACATCGATGAACCGCTCACGCTGTATCGCGTGCATGGTTCCAACGCGTCGTTCCAGCATCGGCGCGTCTACGAGGATGATGTGAAAGTGCGCACGGAGACGATTCATGCCCACGAGGCGCGTTTGTGGCAACGCGCGACCCATCCCAAAGCGATGCGTCGGGCGCTGGCGCACTCGTATGCCTGTCTGGGCACGGAATACGCCTTGCTGGGCGACCGCAAGCGGGCGCGACAGGCGTACTTGCGCTCGTTGCAGCTCTATCCGCTGCGCTTCAAGAGCCTCTTGCGCTGGGGGCTGACTTGGCTGCCCATCAAGCCGCCGCTTTAGCGCCGTGTACCGATTCGCTGCTTGAGGTAGTCCTCCAGCAGCACCTTCCCGTTTTGGACGGTGTTCATCACTTTCGCCAGCGCACCTTCCAGCTGGGTCAGCACCTCGTAGGCGTACTCATCGGCGCCCTGTCGGATTTGGTGTGCTTTCTCGCGAGCCGATTCGAGAATCTCCTCCGCCTGCTTTTGCGCCAGTTGGTACACCTCGGTCTGGCTGAGCATGCGCTGCTGTTCGAGGTGGGCGCGTTCCAAGATTTGCTCTGCTTCGCGTCGCGCCTGCTCGATGATGCGTCGAGCCTCCTCCTGCGCCTGCGCCAGCGTCATCTGGGCTTCGGTTTGGGCGCCTCCGAGCAGGCGGTCGCTCTCGCGCAAGACCCGCTCCGCCTTGTCCAAATCGCTCGGAAGGTTCGCCAGAATCTGCTGTACGCGGTTATGACACTCGCCTTTGTCTAAACCGAGTACAAAAGGTCCTATGCTCCGCGCGTTTTCGAACGCCTGATCCAGTTCACGCAACCATTTCCGTATCGTCATAACATCCGTGTGTATCATTGCTTGGAGCCTCCCCGTCGGGTTCTGTTTTTCGACTGTAGGGTGGGCGTTCCTGCCGTTTCAGGCGCGAATTTTGCCCGTAACTTGTGGGCCACCGTTGGGGGCACCAGGTGGTCTATGGCGCCTCCCAGCCGCGCCACCTCCTTGACGATGGAGGACGACAAAAACGCATATTGCTGATGGGTCATCAAGAAACAGGTGTCCACCTCGGGCGCGAGTTGGCGGTTCATGGTCGCCATCTGAAACTCGTACTCGAAGTCGGACACGGCGCGCAGCCCGCGCACTATAGCGCACGCGCCCATCTGCTGCGCGAACTGCGCCAGCAAGCCATCCAACGAGACAATCCGAACATTCGGCAAGTGCGCACAACACTCTTGGAGCATTTGCATGCGTTCTTCGAGGCTGAACAGGGGCTGCTTTTGCGAGTTGACGGCGACGGCGACGATGAGTTCGTCGAACAGTTGCGCCGCGCGCTGGATGATATCCAAGTGTCCCATCGTCGGTGGGTCAAAGCTGCCCGGGTACACCGCTCGTCGTGCCTGCACGCCCATCGCCTAAAGTGTACCCCGTGGGAAGGCGTTCGATACGATTGCTCTCACCCCCAACCCCGCTCCCAGAGGGAGAGGGGAGCTGCCTGCCCTCTGCTCCGCACGCAGCGAGGGGCTGGTATCGGGTTGCGCGCGCCTCAGCAAATAGATCCTATGGTACAATTAAAGGTGACCGCTTATGGGGAGACGAGCGACATCGGAGCCAGGTGTGCTGGACGCCCGCAAGGCCGCGATTCTGCGTGCGGTGGCGCGTGAACACATTCGCACGAGCGAGCCAGTCGGTTCGCAGGCAATTGTGGAGCGCTACGCGCTCGGCGTGAAGCCCGCTACCGTGCGCAACGAGATGGCGGTGATGACCGAATACGGCTACTTGACGCAGCCCCACACCAGCGCAGGGCGCGTGCCCACCACACGAGGCTATCGGTACTATGTGGAACACCTCATCGGGCGCGCCACCCCGTTGCGAATCGAGAGCTACCTCAAACGCCTCCCCCAGCCGGGCGAGAGCCTGACGGAGCTGCTCGAAGCCACCCTCCAACTACTGGCGCGGGCGGCACACTACAGCGCGTTCGCGGCTACCGCACGCGACGAGACCATCCGAATCCTGCGCTGCGTCATCACCCCATGCAGCCCGCGCCGCGTGCTGTCCGTGGTAATTTTGGAACACGGCGCGGTCGACAATCGCCTCGTCGATCTCGCGCACGCGCCCACACAACGCGCCCTGAATCGTATCCAAGCCATCCTTGCGTCAATGGTGGAAGGGCAACCCGTGCGCCATGTACTGCGGTTAGATCCCGAACAGTCGCCCCCCATGGAGTCGCCCGCCGAACGCGAGACGCTGAACCTCTTGCTGCGCACCATCCAACAGCAAACCCAAGAAGCCACCGAAGGCGAGCTGCTCTTTGAGGGAGTGGTCTATCTGATCCAGCAGCCAGAGTTCCAGCGTGAGGTGCATCAGTTAGAGGGAGTGCTGCGCGTGCTGGAAGAGCGCAAACCCCTCTACCGCCTGCTGCAGAAACTCGACAGCGACGGCGTCCAAATCACCATCGGCGAGGAGAACTCCATCGAAGCGCTGCACTGCTGCGCGATTATCAGCACGCGCTACTATGTCGGCAATTGCCCCGCTGGGGTGATTGGGTTGATGGGACCTGTGCGCATGGATTACGACCTTGCCTTGCCCACCGTTGAGCGCGCAGCACAGGCACTGAGCGACATCCTGACACGCACCATGTATGCCTAATCGGGACAGCGACGAATCGCACTTGAACAGTCTATGTCCCAGAACGGATACTCGGACGATCTAAGCAACGAGAGAGCGTTATGCGAGTTTTAGTGATCGACAACTACGATAGCTTTACATATAACTTGGTGCAGTATCTCGGCGCGCTGGGCGCGGCGTTGACCGTCGTGCGCAACGATGAGATAAGCGTCGAGCAGGCGATGGCTCTGCAGCCCGACCGTATCCTGATTTCCCCCGGACCGTGTACCCCCCACGAAGCAGGTATCAGTATCCCGTTAATTCAAGCCGCGGCGGGCAAAATCCCGATCCTGGGCGTCTGTTTGGGGCATCAGGCAATCGGCGCGGCGTTCGGCGGCGACATCGTCCGCGCCAAACGCCCCATGCACGGCAAAGAGTCGCTAATACGCCACACCAACATAGGCGTGTTTCACGGCACGCCCAACCCCCTGCGCGCGATTCGCTACCACTCACTGGTTATCGAACGGACAACCCTACCCGACTGCCTCGAAATCACCGCCGAGAGCGAGGACGACCACGAAATCATGGGCGTGCGCCACAAACTGTACCCCATCGAAGGCGTGCAGTTCCACCCTGAATCGGTTCTCAGCGAGGCGGGGATGCATATCCTGAGAAACTTCCTCGCCGCTCCTGAGCGAGGATAGCGAGCAGACGCAGGGAAGCATTTCAGGTACAATCCCGCGCGTGCGGGCGGTTGGGCTGGCGGCGGTGCTGCTGACACTGACGGCGTTCGGGCAACAAGGGGAACGAGTCGAGTTCGAAACGCAAAAGGCGTTTCGCTACGACGGCGAGTCCGATACCGTGTACGGCGAGGCGATTACTGCCCGATGGCGGGAATATCTTCTGGAGGGAACACGCCTGGAAGGCTACCCAAGTAAAGCAGAGTATCGCTTCTTTGACGGAGTGCGCCTGCGCAGTGAGAACCTGCTGGCGGACGGCAACGAGTTGACCCTCTACACACGCGAGCGACGCTGGACGCTGTTGAACGGCAGCGCGGAACTGAAGCCCGCCTTCACCGAAAACCGCTTGCTCCAGAGCCTCTACCTGCACGGTGCGCGTCTGGAAGGAACCGAGAACCGCGTCCACGCCGAGTTGTGTACCGCCACCACCTGCGATTTAGACCATCCCCACTTCCACTGGAGCGCGCGTACGGTGGACGCGATTGCAGGGGAGCGCGCCCTCCTGCGCGATGTGCGCCTGCGCATTTTGGGACGCACGGTGTTGCGTGTCCCTTATGTCGCCGTACCCCTGCGCGACGGCGACCCCTCCCCCCTGCCCGACGTCGGCTTCACCGAAGAAGAAGGCTTCTACCTCCGCTACGCGATTGCCTACCTGCTGGCGCAGGGCGCACTCGGCAGTACCCGGTTCGACCTGATGCAGAAACGCGGGCTGGGCGTGAACCTACAGCAGAACTACGCGCGCGGCGATTTGAATCTCTACCTGTTGCGCGACCTGCGCCAGCGTAGCAACTCGCTCACAGGACGCTGGCAGCACGGACAGAACCTCGGCGCCGTGCAAACACGCTGGAGCGCCGAGTACCGACGCAACAGTTACCTGCTATTTAGCGACAATACCGCGTGGAACCTGCGCACCGATTGGACCCTGCCCACCCCCACCGGTCAATCGCGTCTGAGCCTCGCCGAGAGCCGCAACCGCACCGGCGCGTTCGAGAACCGCAACCGTGCGCTGAGCCTGCAAGACACGCGCACCCTCGGACGACTCCAGAGCAACCTATCCGGCGAATACCTGGAGTTCGAAAACCAATTCAGCAGCACACGCACGGGCAATCGGCAGTGGAACTTGCGTGCGAACCTCCGCTACATGCTGGAGCGCGAGATGAATCTCCAGCTCGATTTCGAGCGTTTTCTGCCCATTGGCGAAACGACCGTGTTTGGGGGGCTGGAACGACTGCCTGAGCTGAGCCTGGTGGCTTCCGCGCGGAGTTTGGGCTTGCCGCTGCCCGATTCGCAACTGAGCGTGAGCGTGGGGCGGTTCGCCGAAGGGTTCCAGACGCGCATCGCCCGCGAACGATATGCGTTCGAGTGGCAAGGACGCAGTGGCAACCGCGCACGCACCCCCGACACGCAACCCACCACCCTCTGGAACTACCGATTCCGCCAGACCTTCTACAGCGATAACACCGCGCAATACCTGCTGCAGTCCACCCTGGAGCAACGCCTGCCATTAGGCAGACAGTCCAGTTTGAACCTGCGCTGGAACTATCTCCGCCCGTATGGCTATAGTCCGCTGGGGCTGGATCAGGCGGGCATCTACAACCTACTGAGCGGCGAGCTGCGCTGGTTCGTCGGTGGGGGCTGGAGCCTCGCGGCGCAAACCAGCTACGACCTGCGCGCGACCGACACCCCCCGCGACCCGTGGAGCCTGCTCAATATCAATCTGGAGTATCAACCTGCGGAGTGGCTGCGCTGGCGCACCCAACTGGGCTATGATCCGAACCGTGAACACTGGCGCAGCGTGCAAACCGACCTACAGTGGCGCTTTGGCGACTCGCGCCTCGCACTCGCCGCCCGCTACGACCCCGAACGCGCCCGCTGGGGCAGCGTGTTCCTGCGCGTGGACGCCCTCAAATGGGGACGCTCGCGAATCTCGTTCCTCACGCAGTATAACGGCTACCTGAACCGATTCGAATCGCGCCAAGCGTTATGGATCTACGACCTGCACTGCGCCGAACTGGAGGTACGCTACAGAGACAACCCGTTCGGCTTCCGACGCGATACAGGGCTGCAAGTATTCCTGCGGCTAAAAGCGCTGCCCGCCTTCTCCCGCTACGGCTATGGGCAACTCGGTCAACCCGTGGGCACACTCGGAACCGATTTCTGAGCGTATGGGGGGGCCTTGCTCAAGTGCTAACTTTTTTATGGAATAATCCCCTTGGATGAATGGCAGAGGCTGCGCTAAACCCTTTGTTGGGACGCTCTGCAGCCTAACACGCCCCTTTGTGGCGGTGTTTTTGCTGCAGCTCGTGGCGTTGCGCTGGGGGATGGGACTCACACTGACGCCGGCACTCTACCTGAAGGCGTTGACAGTCGCGCTCGGTGTGGTGGGAATCATCGGGTATTTGCTCCGTCGTGTCAACAGCCGCGCATATGATGTAGCGAAACTTCAGCATGAACAGCTGCTGCGCCTGCAACGCGCCGTCGAATCGTCACCTGCCGCTGTCATGCTCACGAACCCCGAATTCGAAATCCAGTATGTGAACCCTGCGTTTACTGCGCTCACAGGCTACACGCCCGAAGAAGCACTCGGACAACGCCCGAGCATCCTCAAGAGCGGGATGATGCCCGAATCGTTTTATACGGAACTGTTTGCGACGCTCAAGCGGGGTGAGCAGTTCCGCGGCAGGGTGCTTAATCGCAAGCGCGGTGTCCCCATCAAGACGCCCGACAATGGGGTGGAATTCAGCCCAGAAACGCACTACTGGGCGGAAACGGTGATTGCGCCCATTCTTGACGAATCGGGGGTGCTGCTGGGATACTGTAGCATTCAGTATGACATTACCGATCAGGTACTGCACGAGCAACAGGAGGCGATGCGTGCCCAAACGCAGCAACTCCTGACGCGCATTGCACTGGTGCTCCAAAGCGAAACACCCTTCGCAGAGCGCATCGACGCTGTCCGAATGGTGCTGGTGGAGCAGGGCTTCTTCGACGAGGGACTCACGCTCGCCGTTTGGGAGCGGGATGCAAGCGAACTGCGCCTGCTTTGCGCTGCGGGCGCGATGCAAACCTATTTCGAGCGGGGCTGGGCGTCGCTCATCGCGGCTGAGTGGGAATCTGACCGCGTCCGTAATATGCGCCTGCAGCTCAGTTCGGAGTATGTTGCCTACCAGATACCGCTTCACTGGATGGGACGCTCCTTGGGGATGGCGGTCGTCGCTTTTCAAGGGCGTCATTCCCTGTTTGCCACCTTGGGCGAGGAGCGCGAAGCGTTCCTGACACAGCTGGGCGAGATCATAGCAATGGCAATTCTCAACGAGCAGTCACGCCGCGCGTTGCTGGAAGCTAAGCACGCAGCGGAACGACTCGCCCAAACGCGCTCGGAGTTCCTCGCCAACATGAGCCACGAAATCCGCACCCCCATGAATGGCGTGCTGGGCATGCTCAATCTGCTCAAGGAGACGCCGCTCACCGACGACCAGCGCGACCTGCTGAGCACGGCAGAAACCAGCGCGAAACACCTGCTGGAAATCCTGAACGATATTTTGAACCTCGCGAAAATCGAGGCGGGGCAGATGAAACTGGAGCGCACCCCCACCGACCTGAAACGGCTCATGCGCGAGACATGTGAGATGGTTCGCCCCCAAGCCCGGCTCAAGGGGATCCTGCTTGCGCGAAGAGTTGCCGGACGGGCAAGAACTCTACGCCGCTGCTGACCCCACGCGCCTGCGCCAAATCCTGCTCAACCTGCTCAGCAACGCCGTCAAATTCACGGAGACGGGCGAGGTGGTCGGCGCAGAGTGATCTGCCTCCGCGCCGATGCGCAGCAAGCTCCACCTCCGTTTCGAGGTGCACGATACGGGCATCGGAATCCCGCCCGAAAAGCAAGCGCAGATTTTCGAACCGTTCCGCCAAGCCGACGGCTCCACCACGCGCAAATACGGCGGCACCGGGCTGGGGTTGGCCATCTCACGCAAACTGGTCGAGCTCATGGGCGGACGCATGGGCGTGGAAAGCGAGGTCGGCAAAGGATCGCGATTCTGGTTCGAACTAACCCTGCCCGTCGCAGAGCCACCTGCCCTATGTGCAACTGGAACAAACGGAGCGCACCTGCGAACCCACTGCGCTCACCGGACTGCGCGTGCTGGTGGCGGAAGACAACTATGTGAACCAGAAGGTCATCCGACGCACGCTGGAAAAGTGGGGCGTCGCGGTAGAGATTGCCGAGAACGGTCAACAAGCGCTGGAATGGCTCGCGCGGGCGCCCTTCCACCTGGTGCTGATGGATTGCCAAATGCCCGTCATGGACGGCTACGAAGCCACGCAGCGTATCCGTGCCTACGAAGCCACACGCGGATTGCACATCCCCATTATCGCACTTACGGCAAACGCCCTCGAAGGCGACCGCGAAAAGTGCCTCGAATGCGGCATGGACGATTACCTCAGTAAACCGATCAATCCCGACCTCCTATGGAACAAACTGGTGCAATGGGGTGTGGAAAAAATGCGTTCTTCCGACGCTCAGGTGGCGTAATCCAACCCGCTATGCCCCAAAAACGGTAATTATTCCGGGTTAGCTCCGTATTTTTGCGAATTTTATACCGAAATCGTCTCCTAATCGCCCCAAAGCGATGTATAATCCGATTGTCCAGAAATGCTGTCCCTACACGCCTCAATGCCCCGTCTGTGCGCGGCAACTTGTCCGCTTTGGGGCGGTTTTGGAGTCTATATAGACTGGAAACGACGCGCCCAGCGCGTCGCTCCACTAAGAACGGCACATGCGCAGCACTTACGGGAAGGTCGTCCTTTCCCAATGTAGTCTTCTGGAGGTTATGACGATGAAAGGCTTGACGAAGTTGTCCGTACTGGGCGCACTCTGTGCGCTGATTGCAGCAGGCGCGTATGCGCAACCCCCCGGCTTAGCCGGACTGGTCTGGCTGGATGACAAAGTAGAGTTCGACATGAACGCTGGTAACTTGGTGGCTACGGGTGCAATCAGTACCACAATCGCTCTTGGCAACCAAAATCCCGTGTGTATTACGAAATCCCCCAGCACACTGGATATCAACCTCGACCTAAGCGCACTCACGGGCATATCAGGGCTTCCGACGGTTACCCTAACAGGCACTGCATTGTCGCCGACACAGGTACAATGGACTGTGGGAAATGTTCTCATCAATCAATGCGTGACTATAAGTGGCACGAATGTATTGATTAAGCGCATCACGGGCGGTAAACTCACAGTCGATTTGACCCTGCTCGGCTCTCCATACAACTCTTCAGTGTGTGGTGACACCTTCTATGTTCGCGGGGTGCCTACAGGCGGCAACGCGCAGAACTTCCTCAACGTAGAAGCGTATGCGTTCTGTGTAGAAAGTCGATTTCACCCGAATCAATGGGACGGTTCGGGATCTGGACTATGTGATTCACAGTGGTCCTGTGCCGGAGCCTGCCAGCCTGTTGGCGTTGGGCAGCGGTTTGGTGAGCCTTATTGGGCTGCGCCGACGCGCGAAAAAGTAATGCGCTTGCCCCTTCCCCTCAGGGAAGGGGCGCTTCCCTATTGGCTTTTACTTGGCTCACGAATCGGATCCACATACAGAAAACCACCGTTTAAAGATGTCTTTCCACCATTACAGGCACAGCATTAGGGGGTCTTAGGATGCGACACTGGGTACTCGGCTTTGGATTAGCAACGCTGTTGATGGGAAGTGCGTATGCCGACGGTTATTTGTGGCTCTCGGCGGCGGGGAGCGCACCAGCGCAGGTGTATCGCTATAACCTCCGCACGGGGCAGATTGACCGCGCGATCT
This sequence comes from Fimbriimonadales bacterium, assembly GCA_026003075.1. Lineage (GTDB taxonomy): Bacteria > Armatimonadota > Fimbriimonadia > Fimbriimonadales > GBS-DC > GBS-DC. The sequence goes on from BPGO01000007.1 coordinate 45,022, forward strand.
AGCCCCGGCGCGTGGGGCTTCGTGCAATCGGGCGACTACAACCTGCTGGCTTACGACGGCGACGCGCTCTATATCGGCATGGAGAACGACCGCACGCTGCTCAAAGTGAACCCCTACACGGGCGCATTCCGCTCGGCGTTCGGCTACCAGATGTGCAACTGCTTCTACGGACATCATGGGATGAAGGATGGCGCCATTCAAGGATGGGGAGTTATGGCGTGCTGCCCCCGCCCGCAGCGCCGGCAGCGCAGGGATTTTGCATGTCAGCGATACCAACGGAGTGCCCCTGATTGCCTATTATCAACCCGCATTGGAGCAACCGATAGGTTTGGAGTGGGTCGGCGACGCGCTGATGATTACCACCGCGCAGGGGCTTTACCGAGTTCAATTCCCCGATGAGCCGTTGGTGTTTGAAGCAACCCCCTACATCGTCAACGGCGTTCCTGCGGGGCACGCGCTGGGCGGACTGGCATATGATGCAACCAACGACATCCTCTATCTGGCAAGCAGCGACGGTCGCCAATGCGACGCTGTGGCGACTGACGCTGGATCACTCGGCGCAGAGCGCGAACGCGACGCCTGTGGAGAGCCTCACGCTCAAGGGGTATCCCACGGGGCGGCAACCGACGGCGTTGGGCTTCGTGCCAGCACGCGCAGGAGATGCAAACGATGACGGCTGCGTCGACGACGCCGACCTGCTGCAGGTGCTGTTCCAGTTCGGTAGCAGCGACCTCGCGTCCGACCTCAACCGCGACGGCACTGTGGACGACGCCGATCTACTGTTAGTGCTGTTCCAGTTCGGAAACGGCTGCTAAAAAACGCTTCAATACCAACGCCTACCGATACGGGAAGGCAAACTCTTGGGTGCGACGGTATTCCTATCGTCGCACCCTTATTTGTGTTTCACACGGTTAGGGGATTACCTTATTCAGGGGATACTCCACCAATCCTTCGGCGCCCGCTTTGCGCAACTTGGGAATGAACTCCCGCACCTGCCCCTCGTCCAGAATCGTCTCGATGGCATACCAGCCTTTGTCGCTCAGGGGTGAGAGCGTCGGCTTGCGCAGGGCAGGCAGTTGCGCCAGCACGGCGTCCAAGTGCGACTCGTGCACATTCATCTTCAGCCCCACGAGCCGCCCCGCATTCAACGCCCCTTGCAGCATCAGCGCGATACTCTCGACTTTATCGCGCTTGAATGGGTCCTGCCACGCCGCGTGGTTGGCAATCAGGCGCGTGGTGGAGTGCAGAATCACTTCCAGAATACGCAGGTTATGCGCTCGCAGCGAGCTGCCCGTCTCCGTGTTCACCACGATAGCGTCTACCAGAGTGGGCACTTTGACCTCGCACGCCCCCCACGAGAACTCTACATGGGCGTGAACACCTTGCGCCTGCAGGTAGCGGTTCGTGAGACGCACATACTCGGTCGCGATGCGCTTGCCCTGCAAGTCGTGTACACTTTGGATGGGCGAGTCGTTATGCACCGCAATCACGACGCGAATGGGGTTGCGCGTGTTTTTAGAGTAGTGCAGCTCCAGCACTTCGTGGACATCCGCGCCGCAGTCTTGAATCCAGTCATACCCAGTAATCCCTGCGTCCAGCACCCCGTCCTGCACATAGAGCGGGATCTCCTGCGGGCGCAGTAGGATTGCCTCCAGCTCCGCGTCGTCGGAAATCGGTTCGTAGGAGCGACCGGAGGGCACTTTGAAGTCCCAGCCCGCTTTGCGAAATAGGTTGAAAGTCGCCTCCTGTAAGCTACCTTTGGGTAAACCGAGGCGGAGTTTACGCACTTCGCTCATAGCGGATGGAGTATACCTTTTCTGAAGGGGGCTTGCGTTGCTTGGAGTTGGCTAACCGCACTCGGGCGCGGAGTACTTGCCGCGCCCGAGGCGAATGGGTTCAGCACCCTGCGCCGAAGTTGAACAGCACAATCAGCAGGTCGGCGTCGTCCACGATGTTGTCGTTGTTCACATCGCCCTGACCGCCTGCGTTGCCGAAGTTGAACAGCACAATCAGCAGGTCGGCATCGTCCACGCAGCCGTCGCCGTTCACATCGCCCTCAGGTCCTGCAGGGCAGGGCTGCACCGTCACATAGTGGTCGCCTGCCAGCTGCGTGAAATCGAAGGGGAAGAAATCGAAAGGTGGGCTTGGGCAGCGCGCCCATGCCGGATTGGGATACTGCTGGCTCGTGTCGCCGCTATTCAGCGCAGGCAGCGTCTGGTTGGAAAGATAAGTGCCGTGGCACGCATCGCCTAAATCGGCGCCGCCTGTCAAGACGACGAGGATGCGAATCGGTCCCGTCGGGTCGCCCAACGCGCTCAGGGGGATGGCGACTTCCAGCCCGTTAACGGCAGTTGACGGGTCGCCGATATTATTCGGGTCACTGGTCACGCCCTGCACATTCGAGTTGTCGAATCCCGCCTTCACACCTAAATCCACCGTGCCCTCGCCCTGTCCAACCGCCACCGAGCCGAGGTAAGTGGAGGTATTGGCAACCAGGTCGTGCAGGTCGATGTAGAGGTTATCATTGCCCTGCCCGTCGTCGAAGCGGTTCACACCCAGCACATAGTCGGGGTTATGGTCGAACAGCACGCCGCTCATGCCTTGAACGGAGCAGTTGATACAGCCTGTATCGAGGTTGAAGGTATTGCTCTGGCGGCGTCCTGTATCGATATAGAAGTGAATGGAGTTGCCGTTGCCTTCAAGGTTGCCCGTGACCCCGATATACAGGACACCGTTCTCGCAGCGCACAAAGAGCTGGTTCAGCTCCGAGCCGTAGTTCACGCCTTCCACATGGTCGCCGAAGCCGGTGTAGTTCGTCTGCGAAGCGAGCGGAGAACCGTACTTACTCGGGATGTTTACGCCGTTCACCTGTGCGTGCGACAGCATCGCCGTCGCCACAAGAGCACCCAAAACCATCATCGGTCGTCTCATCGTTGAATGCCTCCTTTCCCACAGTGGGGATGTTCCTATTATACCCCATTTTCAGAAATCGTATTCTGAAAAGGAGATTGATTTGCCCTCACCCCCAACCCCTCTCCCACAGGGAGAGGGGTTTCACAAAAATCCCCCTCTACTGAAGCGTCACACAAGCGCAGTGCGAAAAAGTACCCCCCCTCGCCCACGCGGTGGGAGAGGGGGCAAGAGGGGATGAGGGGAAAAATACAACACCCCCTCGCCCACGCGGTGGGAGAGGGGGCAAGGGGGGTGAGGGAAAAAACAACACCCCCTCGCCCACGCGGTGGGAGAGGGGGCAAGGGGAGTGAGGGCAAAAACAACACCCCCTCGCCCACGCGGTGGGAGAGGGGGAAGGGGGTGAGGGAAAAAACAACCCCCCTCGCCCACGCGGTGGGAGAGGGGGCAAGGGGGATGAGGGGAAAAACAACACCCCCTCGCCCACGCGGTGGGAGAGGGGGCAAGGGGGTGAGGGAAAAAACAACCCCCCTCGCCCACGCGGTGGGAGAGGGGGCAAGGGGATGAGGGGAAAAACAACACCCCCCTCGCCCACGCGGTGGGAGAGGGGGCAACGGGGGTGAGGAAAAAAAACAACACCCCCTCGCCCACGCGGTGGGAGAGGGGGCAAGGGGGTGAGGGCAACAGCCCACTTACTTCTTGCGACGGCGCAGCCCAACCAGACCCGCCAGACCCGCACCCAGCGCAAGCATCGATGCAGGCTCGGGCACAAAGCTGGCGCCATTCAAGAAAATAGTGTAGGTGCCAGTAGTAGTGGAACTACCGACCCAGCCGCCCAGCACATTAACTGCCTGCGCTGCATAGGGCGACTTGATTGCGTTGTACGGGCTGGAGGAGTGGAAGTGTTGGCTCGTGCCTGTTGCGGAGTTGCGGCTCCAGTGTGATATTGCGAGATAATACACTCCAGGACCAGTCAATCCCCAAGTAGCCGAGCCAGCGGTGCCGGGAGCATCACTGCTACGGTAATTGCCTGCAGCAGACCCGCCACCGATGTAGGATCTGAGGCTACCGATACCAAGGGAGGTTGCCACATCGCTTGGCGCGTCATCGTTCATCCAGAGCGGCCGCCCAGCGCTATCAAACAGGTGCAACTTGGAGTCGAAGGTTGTGGCTGTACTGGAACCAGTGTGCGCGTAGAAGTTCGCGGGATCCGAAATGAAAATCGCAAACAGGTCCACATCGCCCCCAGTTTGGAGCGCTCCTGTGATTTGGGTCAACGGACCACTGCCAACCACCACCTGTGCCGTGCCAGGCAGGTCGCCAGCGTCACCGCCGCCGTTCGCAATCTCGTCCCAGGTCTGCGCACTTGCGACTGCCGTCAGTGCGACTAACGCCATACTACTCAACCAAAGTTGTGCATGCTTCATCGTAATGCCTCCTCTCTTGAGATTTAGAGTCGTCGCCCACGCGTTCACGCTTTCGGATGGGCAGACTCACTAATCATGAATCCAAAACTGCCCAAAAGCGGACACTGCGTGCGCATATCCCAATTATAGCACAGATTTGCGCCGATTTATAAGGCCTTGAGCAAATCCAGCAATTTTACTGGTTCGAGGTGGGAACTCTGGAATCGAGGGCGTGTCGGTCTCAAACAACCTACGATTGCCCGTTCGTTGTAGGCGTGCTTTCAGGTACACTATAACCGCAACTGACACCGTAGGAGCGCATTATGGCAACGAAACTCTACCGAGAAGCCATCCGAGAGGCGTTAATAGAGGAGTTAGACCGCAACCCGAACATGTTCCTGATGGGCGAAGACATCGGGCGGTATCAAGGCACCTTCCGCGTGACGGAGGGGCTGTTCCAGAAGTACGGGGCGAAGCGTGTATGGGATACGCCCATCTCCGAGCCAGGCTTTATCTCGATAGCGATTGGCGCGGCGATTGAAGGGCTGAAGCCTGTGGTGGAAGTGATGACTTGGAGCTTCGCCCTGCTCGCGTTTGACCAGATTATCAACCACGCGGCGAAGATTCTGTACAAGTCGGGTGGCGCGTGCGCGGTGCCGATGGTCATTCGCGGTCCCGCAGGGCCAGGGAAGCAACTGGCGGCGCAGCACTCGCACAGCGTGGAGGCGTGGCTGGCGCATTCGCCCGGATTGAAAGTCGTGCTGCCCAGCACCCCCGCCGATGCGAAAGGCTTGCTCAAAACCGCCATCCGCGACCAGAACCCTGTGATGTTTATCGAGCATCCGCGCCTGTATCTGACCAAGGGCGAAGTGCCCGAAAACCCCGACTACACCGTCCCGTTCGGCGTGGCGGATGTGAAACGGCGCGGGCGCGATGTGACAATTGTGACCTACTCCCGCGGCGTGGTGCTGGCTCTGAACGCCGCCGAACAACTCGCCGAACAAGGCATCGAGGTGGAAGTGATTGACCTGCGCACACTCATCCCGTGCGACTGGGAGACGGTGTTCAATTCGGTTCGTCGCACCCACCGCGCGATTGCCCTGCACGATGACTGGCGATTTGCAGGCTTCGGCGCGGAAATCGCCGCGCAGATTCAGGAACACGCTTTCGATTACTTGGATGCGCCTGTGCTGCGCGTGGCGGGCGCGGATGTCCCGATGCCCTACAATAAACATTTAGAAGCGCTTGCGATCCCAAGCGAGCAGAGCGTTGTCGAAGCCGTCAAGCAAGTGCTGGTGTAAGGAGGGAGCGATGCATACGATTATCATGCCCAAAATGGGCGATGCGATGGAAGAAGGGACTTTAGTCCGCTGGTTGAAACAGGAAGGCGATTCCGTGCGCGAGGGCGAGCCCATCGCTGAAATCGCGACCGACAAAGCGACGATTGAGATTGAAGCCCCTGGCGCGGGGGTGCTGAAAGGCATCCGCGTGCAGGAGGGCGCGGTCGTACCCGTGAATACACCCCTGGCATATATTCTGCAAGAGGGCGAGAGCCTGCCCAGCTCAACGGACGGGAAACCCGCGGAACCGTCTGCCCCCGCTGCGGCGGTCGCATCCGCTCCGACGCCTGCCCCCACTCCAGCCCCCGCACCAAGCAATGGCGAAACACGGGTGCTCGCCTCGCCGTTAGCCCGTAAAATCGCCGCCGAACACGGGATTGACCTTGCACAGGTGAAGGGCACGGGCCCCAAAGGGCGCATCGTGGAGCGGGATGTGTTGGCGTTTATCGAATCGCACAAAGCCGCTGCGCCCGCCGTCGCCCCCACCCCAGCGGTCGCGCCAACGCCCATCGCGGCGGCGCCCGAAGAGCGCGTGGAGTCGCTGAACCGCCTGCGCCAAATCACCGCACAGCGCACCACCGAAGCGCACCAAGCCATCCCCCACTTCTACCTCACGATGGAGATCGATATGGAGAACGCGCTCGCGCTGCGCCAGCAACTGAACCAGATGGATGAAACCCTGCGTGTGAGCGTGAACGACCTTATCGTGAAGGCGTGCGCTGTCGCGCTGGAGAAGCACCCCGTGATCAACGCCCGTTATCACAACGGTCAGCTGGTGCATCCGAGCGGCATTCATATCGGCGTCGCGGTCGCCACCGAGCAGGGGCTGCTGGTTGCTGTGCTGAAGCACTGCGAGGGCAAATCGCTGCGCCGTATCGCCCAAGAGTCGCAAACCCTCATCCAGAAAGCGCGCGACGGCAAACTGCTCCCCGACGAGATGACGGGCAACACCTTCACGGTCTCCAACCTGGGCATGTTCGGTATCGAGCAGTTCACGGCGATTATCAACCCGCCCGCGAGCGCGATTCTGGCGGTCGGTGCAACCAAGCGCGTGCCCGTGGTGGACGAGGATGGCTCGATCACGCCCCGCGCACGGATGAAGGTCACCATGTCGTGTGACCATCGCGTCATCGACGGGGCTGTCGGAGCGCAGTTCCTCCAGACCCTCAAGCAAGTGTTGGAGAACCCGCTGTTGATGTTGTAATTGTATGAAAGACGCTCTACTCAAACACACGGCGCACGGGTTCGTCTGGCTCAACCTGTTGGTGGGCTTGGCGACCGTGATCGGCAGTGGGTTACTATTTCGCGGCGTGCAGAACCTGCCCCCGCTGGATTACAACCGCCTCTCGATTTGGCTGGGGGTTCTGTGCGTGGTGTTTGGGATAGGCGCGTCGCTGTTTCATATGGCGCACACGCAGGGCTGGCGGTCAACCCTGTGGTTGCTGGGGCTATGCACCGTGCTGGCAGGCGGTACGGAGCTGCTCGGCGTGCGAACGGGCTTTCCTTTCGGTCCCTACGAATACACCGACCGCTTGGGACCGAAGTTTCTGGGGCATGTGCCGTATGTGATTCCGCCGTCTTGGTTTATGATGCTCTATCCTGCGCTCCACCTGAGTTTTCTGCTGGGTGTACCGCGCTGGGCGGTTCCGATAGTGGCGTCCGCGTTGCTGACTTGGTGGGATGTGGCGATGGACGCCGCGGTCTCCAACTCGCGCGTCAACCCCGGTGCAGCGGCGTTCGTCTACTGGTTCTGGGATGTAGACGGCGCGTTTTACGGGATGCCTCTGCAGAACTGGCTGGGCTGGTTCGCGACGGGGGTGTTGCTGAGCTGGGTCTACTTGAAACTCGTTCCTGAATGGCGCGAGTCGCGCTCGCTGACCCCGCTGTTTATCTGGCTCATTCAGGGCGGAGTGATGGCAGGGCTGGCGTTCTGGATTCAGCGACCAATCGCTACCTTTGCGTGGCTCACGGGTGCCGTTTTCGTGAGCCTGTTAGCCTATCGCGCTGCCACGAATCCGCCGCGACCTGTCCAGCGCCTCTCCCAAACCGAAACGATGCCTCCAGAGAATGCACCTTCCTGACCGATGCTCGCTGTACGATGGACTTAGGCACGCATGATTGCTTATCTCCGACCGAGCACACGCATCAGCAGGAAACCCCATAGTCACACGGAACAGAAAATCGCGTGGAGGCAACGGCTATGAAACGCACTATCACGATTGACGACCTGTTCCGTATCAAACTGCTGGGTAGCCCACAAATCGCGCCCGATGGCAGCCAAGTTGTGTTCGTTTACAAGTGGATTGACACCGAGAAAAACAAATACTTTGCGAACCTCTGGCGTGTGCGGTTCGGCGAGGAACCCCAACCGTTCACCTACGGCGAATGGAGCGACTCACAGCCGCGCTGGTCGCCGGATGGCAAATATGTCGCCTTCATCAGCAACCGCCAGAAACCCAAGAGCCAGATTTATGTGATACCGAGCGACGGCGGCGAAGCGCGCCCAATTACTAACTTGGAAGAGGGCAGCATCGCCGAGTTTGCCTGGTCGCCTGACGGGCGCAAAATCGCCTTCATCTACCGCGAAACCGCCCCCGAATGGCGCGAGCAGGCGCGTAAAGAACGCGAAACAAAGGGACTTTCCAATCCCCCACGCATCCTCCGACGCGCCTACTGGCGACTCGACGGCGATGGCGCGTTCGTCGACCAACGCTACCACCTGTATGTGGTCGATGTGTTCACGGGCGAGACGAAGCAACTCACCTCCGACCCCGAATTCAGTGAATTCAGCCCCACATGGTCGCCCGATGGCAACGATATCGCCTTTATTAGCAACCGCCATCCCGACCCCGACAACCACCCCAGCCACGACGCCATCTACATCATCCCTGCAGATGGCGGCGAACTGCGCAAGGTGGATGCTCCCGACGGGCCCAAATATGCCCTGCGTTGGTCGCCCGACGGGAAATCCTTCGCGTATATCGGCAATCCCTACCCCGACGATCCGTACCCCCGCAACGACCATGTGTGGCGTGTGTCGGTGGAGGGGGGCGACGCCGTGGACTTAACTGCGCAACTGGACAATACCGTTGGTGTGGGCACGCTCACCGATGTGCGTGAGTTTGGCGGCGGTGCGCCCCTGCTCTGGAGCGCGGATAGCCAGCACCTCTACTTCCTGGTCAGCGAGCGTGGCGGCGTGTATCCCTATCGTGTCAAGGTGGACGGCACCCACCTCGATAAACTGCTCGACGGCGATTTCGAAATCGCCGATATGAGCCTTGCTACCGACGAGCATCGTCTCGCCCTGCTCAAAGGCGATGCCACCCATCCACACGAAATCTTTCTCGCCGAGCGTACCGGCAACACGCTCAGCCTCACGCCGCTCACCGCGTTCAATCAACCCCTACTGGACGAAGTGGCTCTCGCGCATCCTGAGGAGTTCGAGGTAACCGCCGACGACGGCGTTGCGGTACACGGGTGGTTGCTGAAGCCGCCCGACTTTGACCCTACCCGCAAATACCCCACCATCCTGATGATTCATGGCGGTCCCCACGCGATGTATGGGCGCGTGTTCTTCCACGAGTTCCAGTTGCATGCCGCACAGGGCTATGTGGTCGCCTACACGAACCCGCGCGGCAGCGTCGGCTATGGCGAGGCGTTCGCCCGCGCGATCAAAGGCGACTGGGGCAATCGCGACTATCACGATCTGATGACCGTAGCGGATTACTTAGCGAGCCTGCCGTTCGTGGACGCCGAGCGGATGGGCGTTGCCGGCGGCAGCTACGGCGGCTATATGACTAACTGGATTGTGGGGCACACGAACCGCTTCAAAGCCGCGATTACCGACCGCAGCGTGGTCAACCTCGTGAGTATGGCGGGCGTGTCCGATTTCCCGATGATTCCGAACCGCTACTGGCAGGGCAACTTCTGGGATGAGCCGCAGAAGCTCTGGGAACGCTCGCCGCTGGCATATGCCGGACGCATCACGACCCCCCTGCTGATTGTCCACAGCGAAGGCGATTTGCGCTGCCCCATTAGCGAGGCAGACCAGTTGTTTGCCGCACTCCGCAGACAAGGCAAGGAGGTGATCTACATCCGCTATCCCGCCGAGTCGAGCCACGGGCTGTCACGGAGTGGGCCGCCCGACCTGCGTCGGCATCGGCTGGAGCAATATCTGGCGTGGTGGGCACGATGGCTTTAATCGCGTCCTCTATCACCCAACCTTCTGCCCCACAGGAAGAGGGGGAGTCGCCCCCTCTCCCATGGGGCGAGGAAGACCATAAAACCAGACCGTGAAACGCCCAGACCCCAAAATCCCCCCAAATTCACTGATAAACCAGCAGGAATACCTGTATTTGCTGAGAAATTGTACACTGCTCTGGCTCACAAGAGCAATGGAGAGATGAGCATGGCGGAGTGGCTAGATCGGTTCACAGGGCATGTGTATCGGCTCAACAGGGCACAGGTGAATGATATCCGTGCGCTGCTGGCAAAAAAGTTAGCTGGGTGCATCAAACCGAACGCGCACGCAGCGGCTAATGAGGTAGCACGATTCTGGTTTGAAAACTATTATGAGTGTGTGTTCCCCCTGCGCTTCGGGCGTGAGGCGATTTCGAATAATTCCCCCTACACACAGGGCAAGGGACTAAAATATGAGGACAATCGCGAATCCGGAGGGTCATTCCCCGACGGGGCAGTAGAGTGGCGCGAGCAGTTTCTGCACGAGATGCGCTACCCGCCTATCTTGCCCGCCGAGACTCAACCCGACCCTAAGAACCCCGCGCTGCTGATTGCCGACCACCACTTGGCAACCGCGGCATTATTAAATGTGTGCTTGCGTCGTCTCGGCGTGCGCCCGACGATGTGGTGAACCAAGTGCGGTTGGGGGCGCTCCTGCACGAACTCTGCGATTTAACCCCAATTCAGGACGCACTGGCAAAGCATCCCGAGGCATTGCAACTAGCGCGATACCTCAAGGGCAGCGGGGATTCCCTCCCCGATACGCTCCGACCGCATCAGGCGCTGATTGAGGCGATTCACACAAACAATTCCCATAGTGCCCCTGAGGTGAATTTCTGTGTCGTGGGGTTGGCGGCGCAACGCATCAAGCAGTATGTGTTCGAAACGCCCGGCTTGCCTGAAATCCGCGGCGCATCGATCCTGCTGGATGTGGTTGCTGAAACCATGGCAGAAATGGTCGCTCAAGAAATCGGTCGTGAGTGCGTGCTGCAAACCGCTGCATCCACCCTCGTCTTCCTCACGCCCGAGGAGGCAGGCTGGGGATTGCGTCTGAAAAAAGCGTTCTACGAGAAAACGCTGGTTGCGTTTTGCGCGTCAGCAGCGCACGAGGTAGCGCTGCAGGATTTCCTCAGCGATTACGGAGCGTGCATGCGCGCTTTCCTTAACGCCATGGACGCCGACCGCTATCGCGCGGAGCTGCCCGTGTGGGAGTGCCTGCCCTTCGAGATGCGGTGCATGTTCTGCAAAAAGCGGTCAAGCGTAGAGTTGGTGTCCGTAGCCGACGGAGAACGCGTGCCAATATGTCATGCCTGTCAGTGCAAGCGCGATGCAGGGGACGCCGATAAACGACGCGAACTCGGAATTCGCCCCCTTCAAGATGCGGGCATCCTCTCCCAAAACAATCCAAAACAGGATTTACAGCGGGTATTTGAAAAATCTTTTGCGTCTGACGCCACGAAGCAGGACCTATGGTATCGTGCGTTCACAGGCGGACTGAACGAACTCGTCCCCGAAACCGACGAGCGCGAGAGCAAGAAGCAGGTCGCGTTCATCTACGGCGACGGGAGCAACTTCGGGCAGATTACCAAAAACCTCAACTCGCTGGCGCTGAGCCTGCAGTGGACGCGCCGCGCCGAGCTGGTGAACCGCGCAGCGATTGCCCTCGCCCTCAGCCGCGCCATGCACGAGGCGCTGCAAGAGGCTCAAGCCAAACTGAACCGCATGCCGTTTGAGGTGCTGGTCATCGGCGGCGACGATTTTAGCCTGTTCACTTGGAGCCGACTCGCCTTGCGATTCTGCCAGCAGTTTGTGGCACTCACCGATTTAGAGTACCACAAAGGCGACACAGGCAAGTGCATCGTTGGAACGACACCGATCTGCTATGGGGTGGGCTGCTTGATTAGCGATGAGAAAGCCCCTGCGCAGCGCGTGGTGGAGTTCACCGAGGCGAACCTCCTCAAATTTGCCAAGCGGGGTGTCAAGGCACACGAGAAGGGCTGTATCGCCTTCCTCTACACCACCAACGCCGACCAGATACCGGGCGATTACCATGAACACCTGCGAAAGAACTACCGTCGCGAGGCACGGCTGGGCAAGGGACAATCGTCGCAGGTTCCTGTGTACCTCACGATCCAGCCCCTCACCGCACCCGAATTAAATGCCTTTCTGGAGTGCGCCGCACAAATCAAGGAAGAAATCGGCAGCCTGCAACGCCTCGCCGAGCCGTTCGTGCGCCAGCCGATTGAAGCTGCACTCCTATACTTCGTGTACCAGCGCGCCCGTGCTGAAAGCTCCGACGAACGCAAGCAGTTCTACAATCGCGTGATGAGCCTGACAGCGTCTGATGGCAAAGGCACGCACAAGGAACTGTTCCCCCTTCAAAGCCTACACCGCCTCACTGTGGATACTGACCAAAGCAAAACAGCCTACTTTGCGCCTATCTTAGACCTGCTGGAAATCACTAAAGCGATGCGCTGAGGGAGGAACGCTATGCAACCGTTTGAGATGGAAGTAAGGGTACAACCGGCAAGCGACCTGCATATTGCAGGCACGGGGCGCGGCGTCGTGCTGATCGACCGTTGTATCGAGCTGGATGCGGAGGGACGCCCCTACATCCCCTCCACCTCGTTCAAGGGGCGAGTACGAGCGCACTATGAACGGCTACTGAGCGCCCTGGGCTACGACCTCAAAGGCTGCAAGCCGCCCGCGCCCCAGAACATGTGCAACGACCCAAGCAACCTTTGCCCCGTGTGTGCGCTGTTCGGTTCGCCCGTGCAGCAGAGCCGCGTCGAGTTCACTCACCTGACCCAACCCGAGACGCTTAGCCCCACCACGCGCATCGGCGTCGGCGTGAACCGCCGGCTGAACACGGTGGAACAGGGCAGGCTGTTTTTCTACGAGGCGGCGCCGAAACCGATAAGCGGCGCCTTCAACGGATTCATACGCGGCTGGGCGACCGACCACGAGATCGCACTGCTTATCGCCGCGACGCGCCTCATCACCCACTTCGGCGGGCAAAAAGCGCGTGGACTGGGGCGCGTGAGAGTGCAAATAACCAATGTCTGGGTGAAACAGAATGGTCAGTGGCAGACGCAAAACCCAGACCAACTTTTACAACGCTTGCAACAGGAGGCGACCGTATGACGCGCTATCGCTTAGCCCTAACACCGTTGTCGCCCATCGTGGTCGGTGAGTGGATGACCTCGCGGAGCAATGTGCGCGAGAGCCTGAGCTACATTCCCGGGCGGTGTGTTGCGCGGCGCGCTGGCGCAACTCGTGCTGGAACAGCTCGGGACGCATAAAACCAGCCGACGCACGCTGAACGCCAACCGAGCCTCCAGCAGGCGTTCGAGAGGTCTTCGGCAAAGACGGCGCGCGGTTCAGTTTCCTGATGCCGTTTGATGAGTCGTGGATTCCTGCACCCTGCGACCGCGCTCTTCAATAAACAAAATGACCGCTACCTGTACGACACTCTCTTCGCTTGCTCACGGGCGAGTCGTATGAGATGGTGTGCCCCAAAACTGGGGAGCGGTTGGAGCGCGGGCGGGGCTATCTGGAACATACCGCGCACGGATGGCAGAAGGCGAAGCTGCCCAAGAAGACGACCTATGTGCGCGTGGGGCTGAACCGCCAGACCGAAGCGGCTGAAGAAGGCGTCCTCTACGCAATTGAAGCCATCGATTTAGCGCCGCAGAGCAATCAGAACGGCGCCCTCACCCTTCATCGGTTTCGTGGAGTTTCCCGATGCGCCGTGTAAGCAGGCGTTTGATGCGATTCTGGACGCCCTACGCTGGCGCGACGACGCTATTCGCCTGCGCATCGGGTCGGCGCGGTCGCGCGGATTCGGCGAGGTGGAACTGCACTGCGCCGAAGAGTCGCCCTCACCGTCCGACTTCGCGCTGGACGAGTTCAAGCAGCGTGCTGGGAAGCCTGTATTCACCTTGCTGGTGCGCACGCCTGCGATTGTTTACGACGCTTGCGGGCAACCTGCGGAGACGCTTACGCCCGAAATCTTGCGCCAATATGCGCCCTGCCTGCCCCAGAGCGTGCAGTTATGCCCTGAGGCGACTCGTATCGAGCGCGAACTGGTCAGCGGCTGGTCGGGCGCATGGGGCTTGCCCAAACCCGTGCAACAGGCGTTCGCCGCAGGGAGCGTGTTCACCTACACCTATGATCCCAACGACACCGATGCCCTGCAGCAGTGCCTGACCCAACTCGCGACCACTCCCATCGGCGCACGCACTGCCGAAGGCTATGGGCGTCTTATCCCGAATTCCGCGTATCACCTACATCAAGACATTTCGCAATTCCAGCAAGGAGGTAAGAGTGATGGCTAACACGGATCCAGTAACACTCGGCGAGTTAGTGGTTAGGGCGGAGGCGATCATCAACGACTGCTTTGGCACGGGAGGGAGCGCGAGTGCTGGCTCCACTGGGCGCACTCAGCTCTCTAACGCCATCGACGCGATTAATCAGGCGCAAGGCTGTATCGAGCTCTTCATCAACTGGCTACGCTATCAGATGTCGCGTGAGGACTTCTGGCGCACGCGCGGTAAAAACGGCAGTTTGGGCGAACAGGTGTACAAGTATGCCGAAGAGTTACGGAAGCGCGACTCAAAGAACGCCGCGCAGAACCTGACCTACTTTTTGGGCTTTCTGCGCCGTGCGCTGGTGGCGATGAACTACCTTGACAAAATCCCTGCTCAGCTGCGAGGGGGTGAGCCACAGTGATGTGGGACACCTTTGAGAACCGCCTGCGTATCACGGGCGAACTGGTGGCGCGAACGGGCGTGCGCATCGGCATGAGCGCAGAAACCGCCTTGCCCACCGCCACCGACCTGCCCGTCATCAAAGACGCCTACGGACGCCCCTTCATTCCCGGCTCCAGCCTGCGCGGCGCAGTGAGAGCCTATGTGGAACGCATCGTACGGACTTTCGAACCCGACGCGGGCAACGGCAAAGGCGCATCGAACCCCACAAAAACCGACGAGTGGTCGATCCCTCCCGAGAAAAAGCAGAGACTCGCAAGTAGGGATGACTACGAAAAGAGTATCTACGAACAGTCATGCCGCGTGGAGCGCGTGTTCGGCTCGGCGTGGCTCGCCTCGCGCGTGCGGTTCACCGACCTCCCCCTCATCGAAAGCCACGCTGCCGTAGAGCCAGAACTACGCGACTCGGTGGCCATCGATCGCGACAAGGAGAGCGTCGCGAACAAGTACGACTTTGAAGCGATGCCTGCAGGGGTGCGCTTCCAGTTTGAGCTGATTGCCGAGAACCTGAACGACGAGGAGTTAGGGCTGGTGTTGCTCGGTGTGCGCGCGTTGGAGAACGGCGATATCCTCATCGGCGGCTTCAAGGGGCGCGGGCTGGGACATGTCGTCTTAGAAAACCCACAGTACGATTGGGTCGACCGCTCCCAACTCAAGGATTACCTCATTCGTGGTCAATGGGGCATGCTCTCTGAAGCGCAACGCGAGCGCGCTTTGGAGACGCTCTTCCACGCGCTTACAGGAGGGAAGTAGCCATGCACGGACGATTGTACAATCAATTGGAATTGGAGATTGCGATTATCCCGCAGACGCCGTTGCTCATCAAGTCGGGTCAAAAGGCGAGTATCGACCCTGCGCTGCCCGATATGCAGTTCGTGCGCACGCGGCGGCGCACCCCTAACGGCGACATCGACGAAGTGGTCTACATCCCCGGCTCCAGCCTGCGCGGCGTAGTGCGTGCCCATGCGGAACGGTTGCTCCGCACGCTGGACGAGAAGCACGCCTGCCCCGTCGTCGAGGCGACAAAGCGCTGCTCGCGTCAAAAGGACTCGGAGGAAGAAAAAGACGCTGCCCGCTTGTATAGAGAGTCGTGCTATGCATGCAAACTCTTCGGGAATACGGATGTCGCCTCGCGCGTGCAGATGAGTGACCTCTATCCGTCCATAGCCCCACTGAGTGAGTCGCGCTTTGGCGTGGCAATCGACCGAATCACAGGGGCTGTGGCGGTGGGACCGTTCGACTTGGAAGTGGTGACGGACGCTCGGTTTGAAGGGCGCATCATCCTGCGCAACTTCACGGTTGGGCAACTGGGCTTGCTGAGCGCATCGCTGCTGGACATCGCCGATGGACTGGTCGCGCTGGGACACGCCAAATCGCGTGGGCTGGGGCGCGTGCAGATCGAGTTTACCCACGCTCAGTTCCGATTCTCAAAACCCGCCAACGGCAAGATTTTAGGCGTGGGCGAGCTGGCGGAAGACAGACTCCGAAAAGCCTACAATCTCCCCACTGACGATACGATAGCGGTGGACTCCTTCCAGGCGGTACAACGCGACGCACTGTACTATCAGGTACGGAGCATCGATACCGACCAAATTCGTCGCTGGCTGGAAGCGGTGGCGCCAAGGTGGGTCGAGGAGGTTCGTCGTGCAGGGTAAGGTGTACCGCTACATCGGTTCGGAAACGGCGCCGCTGCAACTCTGGCGCCAAGTGAGCCAGTCGGGCGAGGCGTGGTGGTTCGGCTGGAGCGAGACAGAAATGTACCTGCCCCAGCGACTGAATGGCACTCTGCCCAACGCCGACTGGGAACGGCTAAGCCTTTTCAACGCCGACGCGGAGTTGCGGATACTCTCGCAGGGAACCCAAATAACAACGCTACTGCTCACAGAAAGCATAGACCTGTCGGGTGATTGGAACCTTTGTGAGCAATACCCCGAATGCAAGCCGGGCGATCACATCCTGCTGGGCGACCCCCCAAAAAGCGCCGCAGGTCCCACCACACGCCTGTACGATGTGGCGTTCCCAACGGCGTTCGATTACGGTATCGAGCTTAGCCCCCACAAAGATAAAATCCAAAAGGTGGTGCTGCAGGTGTGCTACTACTACGACTCGGCACACCGCCTGCGCTCTGTGCGGTACGCAGGTATTAAACAATTTGATGAGGTGCGACGATGAACGGTGAGAAACCTTATGATTTTGTCGGCTTTCCGAATAAACCGCCTGTTCGCCAGGAAGGCGTTGGGCAAGATCGCCTCCAAAGCGAGTTGCTTAGTGGCACGCTGATACTCCGCATCGAGACGCTGACACCCGTCCATGTGGGATCGGGCTATTCAGACTTCGTGAAGGCAGGAAACCAAGATCATTTGGCAGCGCTTCAGGCGTCCAAGCGTGTGCGTGAGGATAATACGGTTCGCCGTCGCTATGTTATCCCTGGCTCCTCGTTCAAGGGCGCGGTGCGCAGCATCGTGGAAGCGATCACACCCTCGTGCGTACGAGTCGTTCAAAGAAAATATCGCCCTTATCTGCCCCAAGGCTACGGCAGTTGCATATCAGTTGATCACCTCTGTATTGCTTGCCGTCTGTTTGGCGCGCAGGACTACCAAGCCCATATCAGTTTTGAAGACGCAGTCGCCCCCAAGGGGTCTCTGGTGCTTCTCGGCGTCCCCCTGCTCTGGACGCCTGCACGCGGGGGGCGTGGACTACCTAAGTCCTATTTAAATAATCGTGATAACGCCAAAGGACGCAAGTTTTATCCCCATGCCGATTATGCGAAAGGTGCAGACCCTCGTACATGCATTAAGACAGGCGCCCACATCGAAAACTGGCGGGTGCATTTTCTAAACCTCACTGAGGCGGAGCTTGGGGTGTTGCTCACCGCATTAGGATTGCATCCCAAGTATCAGTTCCCCATCAAAGTCGGTGGCGGCAAACCCGTGGGGTTGGGCAGTATCAAGCTCTCTTTGGACGCGATGCAACTCATTCACAGCGAAGACGCCATCCGCCAAACAGGACGGCTGGGGCAATCGCAACCTCTACAAGGAAACGCATTGCAGGAATACGTGCATCAATTGACCGCGCAGGCGCAGTCCCTTCTGCACGAAAAATCGCTCCAAGAACTCGCGGATATTTTGACGGAGAAAGGTCTCCAGAATACCGCACCTGCTGGTCCGTACTGAGAGGAGGGAAATGATGCCAAACTGGGACGCGATTATGAAAGAGGCGAAACGCTTGGAGAATCTGCTGAGGCGGTCGGATATCGACCTCAACGAAGCCGAAAAAGCGCTGGGCTACTATATTTTCAAAGGCTACGATGACGCGGCGATGGAGCGCTATCTCGAGGAAATGGCAACAAATCCACCCCTTCGCAGCAATCGCACGCAAGGGTACTACAAAGAGCTGAGCCGAGTGTGGCAGCAGTGGAGCGCGCAGTGCGCGCTCAGCGGCATCGACAAAGCACGCGCCTGGGGCTGGGGCGTGAGAATGGCAAAGTCATAGGGGAGGAAGATTATGGAACATGTTGCGATCCCGCTACGTGAGTTAAGTCCTAGAAAACTCGTGGAATGGGTAGTGCAAAAGATGAACGACGATACCCTACCCTCCGCGATGAAGGCACACCTGGAAAGCAAGCAAATTACGGACTATGCGTCTCTTGCTTTATGGCTATACCGAGTCTCCAACCCTGCGATAGAAGTTGTTAGCCTCTTTACAAATAACTCGCTTATTGAGTTTCTTAACGACATAATTATGTCCATATCGGAAGGAAATGTGTTAGAAATTTTTTTCCCCAGCAATAGAACTGTTAGTTTATCGAATACAGAAGCAAAAGATTTACTAACAACCTACTTCTCAGATTATACAAAAAACTTGTATGAACAATATACCAATTTTCAAACTTTAGGAGTATATCGGGACTTCGTGAAGATAAAGGAACACCTTAGTGAATTGGAAGGATCTCTTGCTCTCATCAAGCGACTATCTACGAGTCCTAACAGAGAAGATTTTCGGAGTAAATTGGAAGATGCTGAGAAGACTGCAATGCGAATAGGAAAACTACTTGAAGAGATTCTGAATAGCTTTTTCTATGTTGTCCGGGAAATCACCATAATATCAAGCAAAGGTAAAATAGACATATTAAAAAAGTACAAATATCTAAAAAAATCATCTTGGGATTGGTCTACAAAAGAAAAGGTCTTGGACGAATTCATCAAAGACATCAGTCAAACTGAGGTGGACGACAGCTTACAGATTTTAGCGGGAGTCGTGCGTAATTTCTTGGACGCATACTTAGGGCGAAAAACACAAGAGAGTTTTATGACAGAAACAATTAGGAAGTGTAGAAACAAAAGCGCACATAGCAAATTAGAACTTCCAGACCTTGAAACAATTTCTCGATCTGTATCAAGCTGCATTCCCCAACTGGAACCTATGGTACCCCGTTGTTGCCATGTAGTAAGGTCAGAACTATCACCCTGGCTTACAGTTCTCAAGCTACGCATGGAAGACAAGAAGGAACTGGTAGAAGTTTACTATCCAACAGAACACCTTTTAAAGTATACTTGTTTTGATAAGTATGAAGATATAATAAGAGCGTCAGAAGATATTGATCTACTTCTTGCACTCCCTACAGGGTCTTCATCTTATAGTCAATTCTTCTTGGTAAGATACGGCGAAGTTAACAACTATGGAAAGGTGAAATATCAATATTGTTTTGGCTCCCAAAGTAGCCTGCAGGATCTTGCAATAAAAGTAAAATTGAAGGAAATCCCCTTACTAGAGTACACTCATATCCAGGAAGCTGTTTGAGAAATAGATCGGAATGGCGTACGGGAATCCTGCAAATTGCAGCAGCTAGCAACTCCTTCTGCAGAGTGACTTAGGTTATAATTCTGAACGAAAAAAATGAAATACATCAACGACTTTCTGCTTCGCCATGAACTACTTCTCTCCATCGGTGTGTTTGGAGTGGCGCAGATGGGGGCGGACATGTTGGCGGATTTGGAGTTAGGCACGGTGGCAGCGATGGTACGCGGGCTGGGCATTGCGCTGATTGTCGGAATACTGTTTCGAAGCCTGCTGCAGCGCAATCGTCCGATTGATGTGCCGCTGGTGTTCACCGAAGCCGAGAAGCGTGAGGATGCCCGCGCCCAACTGAAACAGTTCGAGGCACACACACGCACGGAGCGTATCGTGAAGCTACTGGATAGCAGCTCGCCCGTACGCGAGGAGGAGCTGTATATCCAATTGCACAAAGTAAGCCAGCTGCGCCAAGCAAACGACTTTACCGTCTGGCGCGACGCACTGACCCAGCTGGTGCGCGAATGGGACGAGGAAGTCGACGAGCGGCTCAAACGCTGGATTACAGGGCAGTACCAGGGCGTGGTGTATCATATCAGCCCCGATATTGTGCTGCCTGCGGCGTTCTACTTGGGTGCGGCGGTAGGGCTACGACGCGATGTGAAGATTTACCAGCGCAATAGTCCCGGCAACTATCACCTTGCAATCGATTTGGCAGGCAACGCGCGGCGCGTGCTGGAGCCACCGAGTGAAGACATTCCTGGCGTTAAGCAAATTCCTGCCGACGCTATCCCGCCCGAAACGCCCGGCGAACGGCTGATTGTGCACCTAAGCATCGGCAGGCATTCACCCAATTTTGAGGCACACCCCCGACCACGCGGCGGCGGTCTCCGTCGGCTTCCATTACCCCGAATCGCTACCCCATGAAAGGGACTGGCTACCGTATGTGCAAGCACTTGTGCAGCGTGCCAAGCCATGGGTAGAGCGATATAGGCAGATAGATATCTGCTTGGCAGTGCCCCACGCGGTCGCGATGGCGCTGGGGATGGCGTTCTCGCGCTCGCCTAAGGTGCGCCTCTGCCATTGGTACGAGGGCACGTACAAGCCTGTTTCGGAGCTGCGCTGGATTGAGCAGAAGTTGCCGTTCGATTGAAAACTCCCATCCGATTTTTCAGTAGTTTCCCTCCTTGATGAGTGAACATTTCGCGAAAAATGGTGTATAATACAGGTGCAGGCAATCGGGGAGAAATCTGTCTCAACTCCCCCCAATCTGCTTGCCTGCGAAAGGAGGCTTATGACGATGCATCGAGTGATGACTTTCGGTGTGGTGAGCGCACTTTTGTGCGCTTCGTTAGCGTTTGCAGGTGACCAGAAGAAGTCGCTACCGCTACAAGAATACGAGGCGAGTCAAATTCAGACCGTCTCGCCCAAGCGCATGATGAAAGTGCGCTGGGAGAACGGACGCATCATATCCTTATCCCCATGGATCGAGCTGGGCGATTTTGCGCCCGCAGGACCCTGTGACCCGAATGAGGTTCTTGTGTTTGACCACGCAGGCGTTGATCCCGCCACAGGTAATCTTGGGAACTCAGTCTGCACAACAAATCGCTTCTATTTCGGCCCCACTTATCATAATCCCTACTATGCCAACGATATTCTATCCCTGGTAGACGCTCAATACAACGGCGCGACAGCCAGCTCGTTAACCCATTTATGGTTCTGGAATCCTAGCCTGCAGAAATCCTGCGTCGGGCAGCCAGCAGTGCTATGTGATTATCCTAACGCTTGAGGCGTTTGATGCAGAATGCCAGGATATCCACGAATCGTCTGGGAATGTGGTTGACGGTGTGATACTGGACTACGGCGTTTTGAATGCTGGCGGTTGGCTCTCTGCGGTTTGTCTGAATTCGATTGGCGGGCTTCAGCTGCCCTCGCAAGTTGCTGACGACGGCGACCCGGGTACGGATCTGTTGGGTGGCTGGGCTGTGATCTATGCCCAAGCGATTGATACTACGACTGGAGAGATCACTTTGGCGTCTGGCGCTCAGCCGTTTCTGTGGCATAACATGCTGAGTACCAATAACGCTGGCGACTCTACCAGCGTCCAGTACGATGACGATAATCCAACCGATGGAGACCACACCTCACCTGACGAGTGCTATGACTACACCTACGATCTGAGTGGCGCTGGCTGTCCGAACCCCAGCCTTTTGGGTGGAATGATGGCGTTCTGGGTGACTTCGAGTTGCACTGCCAGTCCCGACTTGGATGGCAACGGCTGCGTGGATGACGCTGACCTGTTGACTGTGCTGTTCAACTTCGGTTCGGATGGCAGCGCGGGCGGCGACGCGAACTGCGACGGCATCGTCGACGACGCGGACCTGCTGGATGTGCTGTTCGCCTTTGGCAACGGCTGCTAATCTTTGCATCGCCTCGCTGTGCTCGGGGGGACAGGCGAATCGGTCGTCCTGAGTGCAGCGAGGCGCTCATGCCACCTCACGCATCACGCGCTCCAGTTCTCCCAGCTGCGTTTTGATACGTGCGTCGTAGATCCCATGCTCGGTTTCAATGATACAGCCCCCCGGATCCACCCGGCGGTCTTCCACAATCTCAATCCCTTCCACGCCGTCCACGATATGCAGCAAAGCAGCGCGGTTCTGGCGGATGAGCTCCAGATCTAACGGGTTCACGCGAATACGAATTTGGACGAACCCATGTACGCGGCGCAGAACATCCCGCACAATGGCAAGCGCATGTTCGGGCTGAAGCTTGAGCTCCTCGCGTACGATTTTGCGAGCGATTTCCAGCACCAGTTCCAGCATCTGTGTTTCCGCATGCTGGAGGTATTCGTGATATTGTGCTTGAACGCTCTGGATAACCTGCTCCACCTGCGCTCGGAGGTCTGCTACAGTGCGCTGGAGCGCTTCGTCTACCTGTTGTTGGGCATCTTGTTCGCCGTCGGCGTAGCCCTGTTCGTAGCCGCGCTGGTAGCCTTCGCGGAGCGCTTGTTCGCGGATACGCTCGGCGTCTTGAATGGCTTGCAGGCGAATCGCCTCCGCTTCGGCGCGGAGGGCGTCTAAGTCCGGGGCGTCCTCGATGTTAGGCGCAGGTCTATATTCGGGAAAGGGGGGGGTGCCCTCTCGGTGGGCGGAGGGTGGCTTGGAGAATGCGGTTTGCTTGGAGAGGGCGTCGGCTAATTCGGTAAAGCGGGCATGGGTGGAGACGCTCGTGCTATGCTGGGCACGGACAGTGTTGTCCGTGTGACGCAGCTCGTCCAGCGTTGGGAAGGGCGATTGCATGCTAAATCAACATCTCCTCCTCGCCGCCGCGTGAAATTACAATCTCGCCCGCCTCTTCCATACGGCGCACGATGCTCACGATACGCTGCTGCGCCTCTTCGACATCGCGCACCCGCACTGGTCCCATAAACTCCAGCTCTTCTTTGAGCATGTTCACCGCGCGCTCGGACATGTTGCGGAAGATTTTGTCTTTGAGTGCGTCGCTGGCGCCCTTCAGCGCGAGTGCGAGTTCCTTCATGTCCACCTCTTTCAGAATCTGTTGGATAGCGCGGTCATCGAGTTGCAGCAGGTCCTCGAAGGTGAACATCAGTTTGCGCACCTCTTCGGCGAGTTCAGGGTTGTTATCGGTTAGATAGTCGAAGATCGCGCGTTCGGTGTTGCGGTCCACCCACTGGATGACTTCCACAAGCGATTTCACGCCGCCTGCTGCCGTGAGCTCCTGACTGGCGATGCTGGAAAGTTTGCGTTGGAGCACATTCTCCACACGCCGGATGACTTCGGGGGGTGTGCTGCCCATCGTAGCGAGCCGTTCGGCGACTTCGGGGCGCAATTCGGGGGGTAGGCTACTCAACACCTGTGCGGCGGCCTGTGGGTCTAAATATGCCAGTACGAGCGCAATTGTCTGCGGATGCTCATCCTGCAGAAATGTGCTGAGCTGCGAGGGATGCACGCGCTTGATGGAATCGAAGGGCAGGAGTTGCAACGCGCGTGTGAGTTTCTCAAGGATGGACGCGGCGCGTTCGGGGCCGTAGGCGCGCTCCAGCAGTTCGCGGGCGTGATCCAAGCCGCCCTCCAGCGCGAGGTTCTGGGCTAAGCAGACTTCATAAAACTCCTGAATCACCTGTTGGCGTACCTCTGCAGGCACGCTGCCCAGCCGTGCGATTTCGAGGCTGAGCTCCTCCACTTCCGAATCGTTCAAATGGGGCAGCACTTTGGAGGCGACCTCCGTGCCCAAAGCCACCAAAATAATCGCCGCTTTCTGCTTGCCTGTCAGTTTCTTCTCGCCCGGTTTGAGCATAGTGTGTCTCCCCTACACTCCTGTTTACGATTTCATCCAGTTCCTGAGGAGCGCTGCGATATGTTCGGGTTTATTATCGGCGAACCGCTGGATTTCCAGCAGTTCCGGCTGCTGTCGTTCGCGAATCCGCTCTGCAAGTTCTTCCTCTATCACTGAGGGACCACGATGGCGGCGCACAATTACGGGCTTGCCATCTTCCTCGATAATCATCACGCCTTCGTCGTCCACGACGGCATTGATGGCGTGTTCGGAGCCGTCGGTAATCGCGCCTGCTGGGCTTGCGCCTTCGCCGCTGATGGCGAGCGTCCCACCGCCTGGCAGCGCGGCGACTGCTTGCGGTTGTGGCGCAGGGCGACGGATTTGCTTCCCAATCACACGCGCCAAGAAGAAGGTCACAATCAGCAGCAGAATCACGGGCAGGAACCGCCAGAGCATTGCTTGTCGTTGGGCTGCCTCGCGCGCCGCTTGCTCTTTGGCGGTTTGCTCTGCTTGTGAGGCGTCGAACTTCACGCGCTGCACGGTCACGATTCGGTTGGGCTGGTTCGGCGCGACGCCGACGGTGGCTTCCAACCAGTTGCGCACGGCGGTCAGGGCTTCATCGGAAACGCTCTCGTCTACCAGAGTTGCCACGCTGAGGCGCTCAATGCGTCCTGGTGCGCGCACGATATGCTCCACCTGCTTGTTGATTTCGTAGTTGCGCACTCGATCCTCGCGGTTGTATTCCCCTGTGCCGCCACCCCCCAATGGCGCGGCGGGATACATCGGGTTCTCCGCGCGGTTGCCTGCGATGCC
The DNA here is from genome assembly GCA_026003075.1 of Fimbriimonadales bacterium. Taxonomy (GTDB): domain Bacteria; phylum Armatimonadota; class Fimbriimonadia; order Fimbriimonadales; family GBS-DC; genus GBS-DC. The sequence goes on from BPGO01000007.1 coordinate 69,586, forward strand.
GGCGGCCCCACCCGACGCGGGCAGGTTGCCGCTGAGCCGCTCGGTCTGTTGAGTCTCGCTAATCACTGCGGCGCGGTTCGGGTCTAACGGCTCCACGCGCTGCGCTTGCACCTCCTCTTTGTCCAGGTTCAGCTCCGCTTGCACCATCACGCTCGATTTGTTGGGTCCCAACACGCGATCCAAGTGCTGTTGGAGTTGGCGGCGCAACTCTTCGGCATAGGCACGTTCGGCTTCGCGGCGGGTGCGAATCAGTTCGTTCTCTACGGCATACTGATCGCTCCCGTTCCACAACGGGCGGGCTTCGGAATCGACAACGGTCACATTTTCGGGTTTCAGCCCCTCCACGCTGTGGCTAACCAGATGCACGATCCCGCGCACTTGGTCGCGGGTGAGCATCGCGTTCGGCTTGAGTGCGACCACCACGCTGGCGGTTGGCTCTGTGCGTGCGTCTGCGAAGGGCGAGTCGTTGCCTGGTGTGATATGCACACGCGCGCTCTCAACGGGTTCCAGATGCTGAATCGTATTCTGCAACTCTTCCTCAAGGGCGATGCGCAGGGTGTTCTGCTCCATCGACTGGGTCATGCCGAAGGGGGTTTTCTCGAGGCGGGCGTAGCCCGGCGCGCCTGTTTTGGGCAAGCCTTTGGACGCGAGTTCCAGTCGCGCGTTCTCGGCGTGTTCTTGGGGCACTTCAATCACGCTGCCGCCGCCACTGGTGCGTACGGGGATATTCTTTTCGCGCAGCGCTTGCACCACGGCTGCGGAGTCGGCGGGGCTAAGCCCCGTGTACAGGACGGTATAGGTGGGCGAGCTTGCCCAGAAACCTAACGCGACAAACAACATGAGCAAGCCCAGCGCACCGCCAATCGAGGCGAAGCGTGTCGTGCGCGGCAGCTCATTCCACCGTTCCCGAAGCCGATTCAGCGCGTTCTGCATAGGCTATCACACCTGCAACCGCATTATCTCTTGGTAGGCTTCCAGCACTTTGTTGCGCACCTGCAGCGTCAGTTGAAACGCGAGGCTGGCGCGCTCCATCGTCAAGACTAGAGTCTGCTCATCCACCGGCTCGCCGCGTGCGAAGCGTTGCGCCAAATCCGCCGATTGCTGTTGGGCGTCGTTCACCTGCCCGATGACCTCGCGCAGCATCTGTCCGAAGTCAGCGCGGGGCGCGTCGGCTTGTGGGGCTTCAGGCGATTGCAGCCACTTGGGGAGCTGAATCTCCCGTATCTCGATGCGCGGCAGGTCTTTGAAGATGCCCTTGATTTCCATCCGTCATCACCTCTACACACGCCCGATATCGAGGGTGCGCAGGAACATATTCTTCGCAGCGTTGAAGGCTTGGATATTCGCCTCATACGCGCGGCTGGCGGTAATCATGTCAACCATCTCATGCACGATGTCCACATTGGGGTAGGCGACATAACCGTTGGCATCGGCGTCGGGGTGCCCAGGTTCGTATACGAGGCGTGGGGGCGTGGCGTCGGCAGCGATTTGCGCCACACGCACACCGCCGGGCATGCTGGGCGTCGGCATGATGGGCTGAAAAATGGCGACCTTCCGTTGATACGGTTGTCCGTTGGGGGTGCGGGTCGTGTTCGCATTCGCCAAATTGTCCGCGATGAGGTCCATCCGCAACCGTTCGGCGCTCAGTCCGCTGGAGGATACCCGTAGCGTGCTAATCAGTCCCATGGTTCACCTCCTTATTGAGTTCTGCCCTCGCGTATTGCGTTGCGCAGTCCCTGGATTTGGCTATTGGCGATTCGGGCGAGCATGGCATAGCGCAGTTCGTTCTCGGCGAGTTGCGCCATTTCATATTCTGGGTCTATTGTGTTGCCGTCGGTACGCATCGGGGTCGGTTGTGGCATCGGTTGCGCCTCTTGAGGCTGCGCGACAGGCGGCACGGCAAAATGGCGCGGGTCAGAAACCCGCAGCGGCAGCATACCGGCTTGCATCGCGGTTTGCACGAGACGCGAGGGAGGCGCCTCGCCTTCGGGGAGGTCTAAGCGCACAAAATTCGGCGTATTGGCATTCGCAAGATTATGCGCCAAAATCTTGTGGCGGGCAGTGGCGCGGTTCATCGCCCGCTCCGCCACTTGCAAGGTTGGCGTGTCCCAAAAAGTCCGATAGCCTGCAATTCGCATTCTGTTTCACTCCTCTCGCATCCATGCGCACCGCCTCCTTCGTGGCACGGACAGCCATATCCGTGCGCGTGTCCGATTATCTCTGCTTGGGCAGTTTCGTCCAAGCAAGAAATCCTGCCTACCGATTATCGGCAGGCGCAGGCGGATTTTTCACTGTTGCAGGCATCGCGGGGTGAACAGAGCGGTTTGCCATGACAGAAGGGGCATGGGAGTATCAGAAGATCTTCGAGTTGGGGCGAACCCTTCGGCTCGCCCCAGTGCTATTTCAGGACTCTATCCGCAACATCTCCATCAGGGGCGCGATGTTGGGGTGCTGATCGAGGTTCCAGACGAACTGCAGCACCGTATCTTGCCGTGCGCGGGGCAGCGCCCATTCGGTCAACACATAGAACTTTGCCTCGACCTCTTCGTCGGTCATCGGGTTCTTGGCGTGCCCGCGTGGGAAGGTGTTCTCTTCGGTGAGCGTGCGTCCATCCTTGAGATAGACCGTGATGCGGTTTGGAATGCCCTCGGGGTAGCGCGGATCCATCGCGGTATCGTGGCGCACGGTGATTTTACTCACGAACTCCAGCAGCGTCGGGTCGGTGTAGCGCGCTTCCTCGAAGGTGTCCAGGTCTACCTTACCGTCCATCAGCGTTGCGCCAACGATGTAGGGCAGGCTGTGGTCGGCGGTCTCACGGCTTTGGGGGCGCCACTTCTCCGGTTCGCTGCCGATGATGGAATAACACGCTTCGAAGGTGTCGATCTCAATCCGCTCAATCTGGCTGATGTCGCCGCCGAGTTGTTCGCGCACCGCCAGTGCTGCCCACACTGCACTCTGGGCGTGGTACTCCACGGGATAATACTTGATGTAGGTCTGATTAATCATGAAGCCTCGCTCCTCTTCGCCGCCGAGTGGCCCCACGGTGAACTCGCCTGACACCTGTTTCATGAACCCCATCTTGCCCTCGAAAATCTCCGATGGTCCGGTCAGCCCGTGTTTAGCGAGCCAGCTGGCGAACACGGCGTGTCGGCTGGCGTTGGCAAAGGCGCACCCTTTCCATGCGGAGATTTCGCCCACGCGCGTCTGGCGCATTGCCAAGCCCGATACGCCTGCGATGCTCATCGCGTGGCGCGTGGCGGTTGCGTCCAAGCCCATCAGTCTCGACGCCGCAGCAGACGCCGAGAAGAGTCCGTAGTTCACATGGTCCCAGCCGCGCGCTCGCAAGCTCGCCGAGTCGCACAGGCGGCACTGAATCTCATAAGCTAACACGGTCGCCAGCAGGGTCTCTTTGCCTGAGCTGCCTTCCGCCTCGGCAACCGCCAGCACCGCCGCGAGATTGTCGCTGGGGTGGGCAGGCTCCTTGGAAAGGTAGGTATCGTTGTAGTCCAGATAGCGTATCAGCAAGCCGTTGGCGAACGCAGCCCAATCGGGCGAGGCTTTGTGCGCGGTTCCAATCACAGTCGCGCCGTAGGCGCTGCTCACTTGCGTGGCAACGGCACGCACCTGGTGCGCCGTCTCGGAACGCCACGCGCCAAACGCGCACGCAATTGAGTCAATAATCCTGCGTTTCGCCTCGTGAACCGCCTCTTGGGGTAGCGATTCGTATTTCAGTTCTGTAGCGTAGCGTGCAAAGCGGTCTGCTAAGGTCATCTTCGTCCTCCGTTTATTCTGTAGATACAGGGGTATTGTACCTGACGCTCCGCGTCGCGTGGCAGGGTATCCTATGGGCATGACGCGCGAGGAGGCTTGGCGACTGCTCTGCGAATATACGCAATCCGAGAACTTGCGTCGGCACGCGCTGGCGGTGGAAGCCTGTATGCGCTACTATGCCCGTCTGTATGGCGAGGACGAGGAGCTCTGGGGCGTGGTCGGGTTATTGCATGATTTCGACTACGAGCGATATCCTTCGCTGGAGGAGCATCCCTTCCGCGGGATGGAGATTCTGCGCGAGCGGGGTGTATCGGAGGTCATCGTTCGCGCTATTGGCGCCCACGCGAACCATACGGGTATCCCACGCGAAAGCCTGCTGGAGAAAGCCATCTTCGCATGCGATGAAATCTCAGGCTTCGTAATCGCTGTTGCGCTGGTGAAGGGACGCACGCTGAGCGCCGTGACGCCCGAATCAGTGCGCAAGCGCATGAAGGAGAAGAGCTTCGCGCGGGGCGTGAACCGCGAAGACCTCCTTCAAGGCGCGGAAGAGCTGGGCATACCGTTCGATGCACATGTAGCGCATGTGGTCAAGGCGTTGCAGGGGATTGCGCACGAATTAGGCATCAACCCGTGAACCTCGCAGGGACGCCAACGGACGCCTTCGGGGGACACGGTGAACAGGATGCGACAAGTTTATGACTGGAACGGGGCGTTTGGGTACAATTTCCATTTGAACAAGGAGGTTGTATGCAGAAGCTACGTGCAGCGATGGTGACGGATGTTGGCGGTATTGGCGATGAGTCGTTTAATGCGTCGGCATGGCGTGGGCTGCAGCGCGCCCAGAAAGAGCTCGGCGCGGAAGTGCGCTATTTGGAGTCGCGGACTGCCTCGGATTATGTGCGCAATTTGACTACCCTCGCGCGGCAAGGGTTCAATGTGGTGTTTGCGGTGGGGTTTTTGATGGAGGACGCGCTGGCACGGGTGGCGCCGCGCTTCCCGAAGGTCTATTTTGGCATCGTGGACGGCAGAGCCCCGAACCTGCCCAACTGTGTCTCGCTGATTTTCAACGAGCAGGAAGGGTCGTTTTTGGTGGGCGCGTTAGCCGGCGCGATGACCAAGACCAACAAAGTAGGGTTCATCGGGGGGATGAATGTGCCCCTGATCAAAAAGTTCGAGTATGGCTATCGCGCTGGCGTGAAGACGACCAATCCGCGGGCGCAGGTGTTGGTGGGCTACACGGGCAACTGGGACGATGTGAACAAGGGGCGCGAGCTGGCGCTGACGCAGTTCAATCAGGGTGCGGATATTATCTATCACGCAGCGGGGCGTTGCGGGGTCGGCGTGATTCGCGCGGCGGAGCAGAAAGGCAAGGGCTACTACGCGATTGGTGTGGATAGCGACCAAGACCACCTCGCACCGGGGCGCGTGTTGACCAGTATGATGAAGCGCGTGGATAACGCCGTGTTCGATGTGTGTCAGCGCGTGGCGAAAGGGCAGTTTCGCAGCGGCACGATTGTGTACGGCGTCAAAGAAAAGGGCGTGGGACTTAGCCCGATGCGGTTCACGCGCAAGGTGGTGCCCGAACGGGTAATGGCGACGGTGCGTCGCTTAGAGCAGATGATTGCGCAGGGGCAGATTAAGCCGCCCTACGATGAGGCAACCTTCAAACGGTTCCAGCCGCCGCGCGTGTAGGGTTCACGGCGCAGGTATAATTTGGTTTGGTGAACCTGCATGCCACGTTATAAGATTCTCACTTGGGGCTGCCAAATGAACGAGGAAGACTCCGAGCAGATGAGCCTCTATCTGCAGGAGCGTGGCTACGAGCCTGCCGAGACGGTGGAGGAGGCGGATGTCGTGCTGCTGAATACCTGCTCGGTGCGGCGCAAGCCCGAAGATAAGGTGTTTAGCACGCTGGGCAGCCTGCGCAAACTCAAACAGCGCAAGCCGAATCTGGTGATTGGCGTCTGCGGCTGTATGGCGCAGCTGCGTGCGGAAGAGATTCGGCAGAAAGCGCCCCATGTGGATATGATTATCGGCACGGCGCATGTGGCGCAGGTGGGCGCTTTGGTGGACGAGGTGGTGCAGAAGCGACGCTTAGCGATGCGCCTCGAACTGCCCGAGCGCAAAGGAGCGATTGTCACCGACATCCCAGAACGCAAGGTGGATCGCCATCCCAAGCTCAAGGCGTTTGTGCCGATTCAGTACGGGTGCGATAAGTTCTGCACTTTCTGTATCGTACCTATCACGCGGGGGCGCGAGCGCAGTCGTCCGACCGCCGATATTCTGGACGAGATACGCAAGCTGGCAGCGCGCGGCACGAAGGAGGTCACGCTTCTGGGGCAGACGGTCAACTCGTATGGCAAGAACCTGTTGGAGGGGCGTGTGCCGTTCGCGCGATTGCTGCGGCTAATCAACGATATCGAAGGCATCGAGCGCATCCGCTACACCTCGCCCTACCCGCGCGATTTCCGCGATGATCTGATCAACGCGATTGCCGAACTGCCCAAGGTGATGGAGCATGTGCATTTGCCGTTGCAGTCGGGCGACGATGAAATCCTGAAGGCGATGCGTCGGCTCTACACGGTGGAGCAGTTCGAGGAGATTGTCGCGAAGCTGCGCGAGCGTGTGCCCGGAATCGCGATTACAACTGACATCATCGTCGGGTTTCCGGGAGAGACCGACGCGCAGTTTGAGAACACGCTGAAGGTGGTGGAACGCATTCGGTTTGATGGGGCGTATATGTTCGCCTACAGTCCGCGTCCGGGCACGCCGGCTGCGGCGATGGAGAACCAGATACCGCGCGCGGTGAAGCAGGAGCGTTTGCAGCGGTTGATCGAGTTGCAGAACCGTATCACTTGCGAAATCAACCAGTCGCAGGTAGGGCGCGTGTTCGAGGTGCTGGTGGAAGGACCGAGCCAGAAAGACCCCACCAAGCTTGCAGGCTTCACGCGCGAGAATAAGATGATGCACTTCGTCGGCTCGCCTGACTTGATTGGGCGGATTGTGAAGGTTCGCGCTGACGAAGCGCACCTGTGGGGCTTCTACGGGACGGTGGTGGAGGCGTCGCCGAAGTGCGCTTAACCCAGCCCGTACACGGGGATGGCTGCGCCGTGGATGGCGCGTGCGGCGGGCGAACAGAGGAACATGATGACTTCGCCTAACGCTTCGGGCGCGACCCAGCGGCTGAAGTCGGCATCGGGACGCGCGGCGCGGTTGGATGGGGTGTCGATCGTGCCCGGCAGCACGCAGTTCACATTAATCCCGTACTCTTTGAGTTCTGCAGAAAGCGATTCGGTAAGCCGTATCACGCCTGCTTTGGCGGCGCAGTAGCTGGCGCCACCACCGAACCCTGATAGTCCTGCCCTGCCCGACACATGCACCACCGCGCCCCCACCCGAACGGATGAGAATCGGTGCGATGGCTCGCGAGACGAGGAACGCCGTGCGCAGATTAATATCGAGCATCGAGTCCCAATCGTCAATCGGCGTTTCGTGGACGGGCGGCCCTGCTTTGAAGCCGCCGACGGTGTTCACCATGGCATCCAACCTGCCGAATCGGTCGTCGATGGCTTGGGCAAGGCGTTCGCAATCTTCGGGGCGTCGGAGGTCGATTCCGCCCATGAGCAGGTGCTGGGGGTCTAACGCAAGGTCGGCGAACAGTTGGGTGAGCAAGGTGTCATCGCGGGCGCAGAGCGCGAGAGTCGCCCCCGCCTGATGGAACTGGCGGGCGACGACGCGCCCCAGGGCCCCTGTCGCACCGGTAATCAACACCATCTTGCCTGAAAAATCGAACGATACCATGCCGAAACGCCTCTTTATAGAGTATGCGCTGCGCTTTTGGCTTTCCCGCAATGGCTCCAAGGCTGCCTATATTATAGCGCATACGCTCGCTTGGGGGTGTGGGACGGCGTTGACGGGGTGTTTGGACTGTATCCGTATGCACGGGTGAACCCGATGCGATGCTATCGCGTTTCTGCTAAACCGCATCCTGTGTTCCGCGGCTATCGCAAAGAGGGGATTTGGTTCCCGAACGCGCCGGATTTCGTGGTGCTGCGCGAAGCCGAGCTGACCGAAGCGATTCGGGCGTGCCCCTTACTCATCATTGAGGAGGTGAGTTGTGATGAAGCAGACGATTCTCCGTTGGGCGTGGAGCGCCTTGAAGCCGACTCTGCTAAAGTGGCTCGACGAACGCGCGCTGCGTCTGCCCGCGCATCAACGCGACGCGCTCGCCCAACGCCTGCGCACACCCGTGCAGACGATTGAACAGGTGGAGACCGCACTGCGCCAGATGGTGATTTATCACCTGGAACGCTGGAACCCTTAAGGGGGGGGTAAACGATGGACTGGACGCAACTGATCCCGATTATTAGCGCGCTGGTGGGGTGGGCGTTTCTGCTCACCCGCCAAATCCTGACGCGCATGGATAAACTGGTGGAATCGGCACAGCGTCAGGAGCAGGCGATTACCGACGAGTTTATCGCTTACCTGCGTGAGAGCGTTGCCCGCACCGAAGCGAGTTATGAGCGTCTAGAGATCGCTCTGGACGATGTACGCGACGCGCTGGTGAGCCTGCGCCACGCGATCACGCAGTGGCAGGAAGCCCACAAATCGTAAGGAGGCTGCGATGCTCACAGTGACCCGTGCTGCGGTGAAGCGCAAGCTCCGTTTGACGACCAACGAGTACGATTCCGAAATCGACGCGCTGATTGACGAGATGGTGCCTGCCCTGCGCTACGCGATTGACCCCGAATATCTGAACACGAGCGACGCGGATTTGCTGGCGACTTTGAATCTGGGTGCGCTGGAGGTGGTTGCCGGCGAGATGAGCGCGACGCTCTATCGGGAGTTGGGTGCGTGGATGGGGTTTCGGCTGGGCTGGCTGCAGGTTGACCCACCCGCGCTGCGAAACCCCCGCGACCCGACGGGGCTGAAGGCGCAAGGCTATGCTCGGCTCAAGCCGTTTCTGAAGCGCGACGCGCAGTTGCTGTATCTCTATCGCGAGCGTGAGGAGGGAGCGGAGTGATTGCGCGTGTCTCGCTAAACTATTGGTTGCGTCGCTATGGGGAGTCGTTTCAAGTGGGGGCGCAGAGTTATCGGGGCCTCTTTTTTCAGCCGCCTGGGGGGCTACTGCGCTGGTTTTTCACGCAGACGGAGCTGGACGCTTTACCGCGTCCGCTCTGGGCTGCGGCGGTCGCCGATAATGTGAACCTGCCCCAAAACACAACGCTCCTGTGGCGGGGTGCAACCTATCGCGTCGTGCGCACGGTGGAGTTCCGCTTGAACGACGCGCCTGTGTATCGCCTGATGGTACTCCAGCCCGTGTAATCCGCTGGTATAATATCCGCGCAGGGACGCGATTGCGTAGGCTCAGAGGGACACGGCGTTGACAGCGCAGCACAAACGCGCGGAGTGGGAGGTCGTGATTTTAGGAACGCTGGTGGTGGCGTTCCTGTTTGCGTACTACTTGCAGCCCTACACGGTGGATTCGCTGCGCTGGCTGGGTATCCAGCGTGATCACGCCGCGCTCCGCGACTGGAACGAGTATATCCTTGTCAGCTCGCTGGGGCTGTTGTGGCTTCCGATTCTGACACTGGCATTTTTTGGCAAGGGGGAGCTGAGCCAGTACGGGTTGGCGCGTGGGGAGGGCAAGCTCGGTGCGCTCTACGCGCTGCTGATGTACTTGGCGATGCTCCCCCTAATCTTCTATGTGGCGCAGCGCCCCGATTTTCAGCAGTACTATCCCCTCGACAAGCGCGTATTGACCGACCCGGTGTACGCTGTCTACTTTCAGCTGGCATACGGATACTACCTGTTCTGCTGGGAGTTTTTCTTTCGGGGGTTTTTGACCTTCGGGCTGTATCGCTGGATGGGGTGGTGGGGGATTGGACTGCAGGCGGTTGCGTTTGCACTGTTGCATTACGGCAAGCCCGTGCCTGAGGTGATTGGCTCCTTTTTCGCGGCGATTATTCTCAGCTGGGTCGCGCTGCGTGTGAAGTCGTTTTTGCCGTGCTTCTGGGCGCACTGGGCGGTGCATATGACGCTTGAGGCGCTGATGATTTTGCGATAGTCAGGTACAATCCCCCTATGCGAGGTGGACGCATGCGACAAGACATCTGCTGGTGGTGTTTTCAAGGGCGCCTGGAGCCGAAACGCCTGATCGCTGAAGCGAAACGGATTGGCTATGAGGGCTTTGAACTGGTGCCGGAACCGATGTGGGATCTGGTGAAAGAGGCGGGGCTGAAAATCGTAACGCACGGCGGACACGGCACGATTGAGAACGGCATGAACGACCCGCGCAACCACAGCCGCATCGAGGACGAGCTGAAAGCGACGATCGACAAGGCGGTGAAATACGAGATTCCAATCCTCATCTGTTTTTCGGGCAATCGTCGCGGGCGTTCGGATGAGGAGGGTATCGAAAACACCGTCGCGTGCCTCAAACGGGTTGCCCCGTATGCCGAGCAGAAAGGCGTGACTCTGGCACTGGAGATACTCAACAGCAAGGTCGATCACCGCGACTATCAGTTCGATAAGATGAGTTGGGGCGTGCGCGTGGTGGAGTTGGTCAACTCGCCGCGCGTGAAGATTCTGTACGACATTTATCACGCGCAGATTATGGAGGGCGATATTATCCGCACGATTCGCGCCCACCACGACAAAATTGCTCACTATCACACCGCGGGCAACCCCGGACGCAACGAGATCGACGATACGCAGGAGCTTTATTACCCAGCAATTATGAGAGCCATTAAAGAGACGGGCTACACAGGCTGGGTGGGTCAAGAGTTTGTACCCAAGGGCGATCCGATTGCGGCGCTGCGCGAGGCGTTTGAACGGTGTCGCGTGGGTTAATGGTATAATCCCCGTATGGCACAGTCGTGCGCGTGCGGCAGCGATTGCGCTCGGTCTCGTCGCGAGAACGGGCGAATCGGGGTAGGTCTTGCGCTTGCGCTGGGCGCCGAGGTCGCCGAGTGGGCAGGGCTTGCAGAAGTGGCGCCTGCGGTGCTGGCAGCGCTGGCGATTGCTCTCGCAGGGCGTGAGGTGCTTTGGCATGGGCTGCGCGCACTGGTGCAACTGCGCCCGAATATCTATCTCCTGATGACGCTTGCGGGGGCGGGCGCACTCGCGCTGGGCAAATGGAGCGAGGCGGCGGTCGTGTTGACGCTCTACGCCTTGGCGGAACTGCTGGAGCAACGCGCCGCGGAACGCTCGGAACGGAGCCTGCGCGCCGCGCTGGAACTCGCGCCGAGCGAGGCGATGGCGCAGAACCCCGACGGCACATGGCAACCGACACCCGTCGCGAAGGTGCATGTCGGACAACGCATCCGAGTCAAACCGGGAGAGCGAATCCCGTTGGATGGGACGGTGGTGGCGGGCGCGTCGGCGGTCGATGAGTCCCCGATTACTGGGGAGAGCGTTCCGGTTGAAAAGTCCCTTGGCGACACGGTGTATGCGGGGTCGCTCAACTTGCACGGCTCGCTGGAGGTGGAGGTCGCTGCCCCTGCCGATGAGACGCTGGTGGCGCATATCGCGCGTACGGTGGCGCAGGCACAGGCGCGTCGGGCGCGGGTAGACCGTTTTATCGATCGGTTCGCGCGGGTCTACACGCCTCTGATGCTCGGGTTGGCGACAGGGGTGGCGGTGGCGCCGCCGTTGCTTCTGGGCGCGTCGTTTGCAGAGTGGCTCTATCGCGGGCTGGTGTTTCTGGTGCTGGGGTGCCCGTGCGCTCTGGTGCTTAGCACGCCCGTCACCTTGCTGAGTGCCCTCTCAGGCTTGGCACGGCGCGGTGCGGTGGTCAAGGGGTCCGTCGTACTGGAGCAGGCGGCGACCCTACGCGCCTTCGCGTTCGACAAAACGGGCACCCTCACCTACGGCATGCAGCAGGTGGAGGACGCCCGCAGTATGGACAGGCAACCCCTCAAGACCCACCTTGAGGTCGCGCTCAGCCTCGCGATGCACTCCGAGCATCCGATTGCGGCGGCGATACGCGACTACTGCGTGCAGCATGGGGCGACTGCGCGCCCGTTGGAATCGTTTGAAGCGGCGCCCGGGTTGGGCATCATGGGCGTGATGGATGGCAAAACTTTTCGCATGGGCAACCACCGTTTTGTGGAGCAGCACAATGCCTGTTCCAAGTCGTTGGAATCGCTACTGGAGCAACTGGAGGCCCAGGGTCTCACGACGGTGGTGCTGTTTGACTACCAGCCGCGCGCTGTGTTTGCCCTGCGCGACCAGCTTCGCCCCGACGCGCCGCAAGCGATTGCGCAGTTGCATGCGTTGGGGCTGCATACTGTGATGCTGACGGGGGACACCCAAGCCACTGCCGATGCCATCGCGCAGCGCGCCGGGGTGCGGGAACGCTACGCCGAGCGGTTGCCCCACGAAAAAGCGCAGGCGATTGAAGCGTTGCGCGTGCGATTCGGTCCGGTCGGTATGGCAGGGGACGGCATCAACGATGCGCCGGCGCTGGCGACCGCCCAGGTAGGGGTCAGTTTTGCGGAGCGCAGCGCGGACTTAGCCATCGAGGCGGCGGATGTCGCGCTGATGCGCCACGATTTGACGCTCATCCCCACCCTGATACGCACAGCGCGCCGCGCGATGGGGATTATCAAGCAAAACATCAGCCTCGTACTCACGGTGCGTGCGGGGTTTATCGCGCTCGCCATCGCGGGGCAGACAACGCTCTGGATGGCGATTCTGGCAGATATGGGGTTGACCCTGCTGGTCATCGCGAACGGTTGGCGAGCAGGGCGAGTCGCACGATTTTAGACATCGACCGCTCTCAGGGCTTTCGCCGTCTCTTCAGGTAGGGTGTCGTTGATAAACACGCCTGCGCCCGACTCCGAGCCTGCAAGATACTTGAGTTTGTCGCGCGTGCGATAGGGTGGGTAGAACTCAATATGGAACTGCCAGTAGGAATGTTCTGCGCCGTCGGTGGGGCGCGGGTGCTGCGCCATGATGTACGGGAGTGAGAACCCCCAGAGCGCGTCGTAGCGGCGCACGGTGTCTTTCAAAATCCGCGCCAGCCCCGTGATTTCGGCGTCGGTCAGGTCCAGCAGGTCGCGTCGCGGTTGTTCGGGAACTAAGTAGACCTCATACGGATAGCGGGCGAAAAACGGCACGAAGGCGACCCAGCCCTCGATGTGCTGTACAATCCGCCTACCGTCTTTCAGTTCGTACTGCGTAATCTCTTGGAGCAAGTTGCCGCCTGTCGCCTCGTAGTGGCGTCGCATTGCGTCCTGCTCACGCTCCAGCTTGGGTGGGATAAACGGATAGGCGTAAATTTGTCCGTGGGGGTGGCTGAGCGTCACGCCGATTTCACGCCCCTTGTTCTCGAAGATAAAGACATACTGCACTTCGGGGCGTGCGCCGAGCTCTTCGTAGCGCTCGCGCCACACATAGAGGAGCTGTTCGATGCGTTCAACGGGCAGGTCCGCGAGCGTGGCGTGATGGTCGGGGGTGTACAGCACCACTTCGCACACGCCGTGCGAGGGCAACACGGGCGAGAAAGGCGTGTCGAGCGCGACCGCGGGCGCAGGCGGCTCGCGTACTAACGAAGGGAAACGGTTCTCGAACACCACAATCTCGTAGGTCGGTTCGGGAACTTCGGTCGGGACGCCGCCGGGCAGGGTCGGGCAGAGCGGGCAGTATTCTGGCGGTGGGTGAAAAGTGCGCTCTTGACGGTGCGTCGCCGTGATGACCCACTCTTGCAGTAGCGGATGCCAGCGCAGTTCCGACATGGCGTACAGAGGATACCCTGCTGAAGGGGTTCCTCGCCGGCGCTTTATCGATCACTCCGCGCGAAACGAGGAACCCCGTCGCCAATCGTGCCTGCGGGATCGAAACGCCCCCTTAGTTCCGCAGGGGCTTGCCCGTCTCCAGCATATGGCGCATGCGATCCCAAGTCTTAGGCTGCTGTGCCAAGTAGCCCACGACCTGAATCTCCAGGTTGTAGAAGTAGGAGAGGGGCATCTCGGTGGGTTGGCTCAGGTCGCCGCCTGCAAGGACATAGGCAATTTGGGAGGCGACGGTGAAGTCGTGTTCGGTGATGAAACCACCTCGCTTCAGGTTATGGAGTTCGACGAGCAGTCGGGTCAGCACGGCGTTGCCGTATGCCATCACCTTTGGCTCTTCGGGGGGCGTGTAGCCCTGCTCGGCAAGGTGCAACACTTCCTGCTTTGCCAGCCACAGGATACGGTCGGGGTTTACCGAGATTTTGTCCACGCCTTTGCGCAGGAAGCCGTACTGTTCGCCTTCCAGGGCGCTGGTCGCCACCTTGCCGAAGCCGAGCGTCTCCATCACGCGGCGGATTGCGGGGTATGGGTCGGCGTTCGGGGGCAGGCTGCTAAGCGCACGATAGAGCATCGTGGAGGTGCCGCCGCCCGCAGGGATAATCCCGACCCCCACTTCGGGCAACCCGATGTAGGTCTCTGCGCTGGCAATCACGCGGTCGCAGTGCATCGCCAGCTCGCACCCGCCGCCGAGTGTGTAGCCGAAGGTCGCGGCGACGACGGGCACTTTGGCATAGCGCAGGCGCAAGAGTGAATCTTGAAACGCCTTGCCGCCCATTAGCAACTCATCAAAATCGCCCGTGCCGATCATCATCAGAAACAGTTGCAGATTGAAGCCGACAGAGAAATGTTCCCCAATCCCCGTGACGACCAACCCGACGCCTTCACGCTCGGCACGCTCGGCGCCTTTGTAAAGCATCTCCATCACGCCGGGACCCAGCACATTCATCTTGCTGTGAATCCCGACGCAGAACACGCCGTCGCCGAGGTCGTACACCGAGGCATCGGCATTGCGCTCCAATTCGGGGCAGTGGCGTGCCATGTTGATGGGCGTGAGGAACTCTGGGTCAGGGCGATAGGGCGCGACCTGCCCAGCACCGAGCCACACATAAACGGTCGTATCGCCTGTGTCGGCAGTCTCGTAGAACGCGTTGCGTCCGAAGCGCAGCAGGTTCTGCACGAGTTCGGGAACCTGCATGCCTTCGCGCTCCATGCGTTCGGCGGTCTCGCGCACGCCGAGTGCATCCCAAGTCTGGAACGGTCCCAACTCACGATTGAAGCCCCACTTGATGGCGTGGTCGATGGCGATGGGGTCGTCGGCGAGGTTGGGGGCGTGCTGTGCGGTGTAGCGCAGGGTCTCAGCGTGTAATCGCCACAGGAATCGCCCTTCACGGCTATCGTGGTTCACCAAGGCGCGGAGCCGTTCTTCAAGCGGGAGTTTCTCTAATGGCTCCAAGTGGGGGAACTTCGCCTTCTGGCGCGGGCGATATTCGTAGGTGTTCAAATCCAGCGTTTCGATGCTGCCGTCTTTTTGGCGGCGGTAGAAGCCGGCGCCGGTCTTCTCGCCCAGCCGACCGTCCGCGAGCATCCGCTGCACGACTTCGGGCAACGCGAAGACACGCTTCTCTTCTTCGGTTTCCAACCGCTCGTGCAGGTTGCCTGCAACGCTCGCCATCACATCCAGCCCCACGATGTCGGCAAGCCTGAAAGTCGCGCTGCGCGGGTTGCCAATCAGCGGACCCGTGAGCGCGTCCACCTCCTCGATGGTCATGCCGAACTCCTGCATCAGCGGGAAGGCGACCATCATCGAGTGCGTGCCGAGTCGGTTCGCGATGAAGCCCGGCGTGTCGCGAGCAATCACCACGCGCTTGCCCAGCACGCGCTCGGCGAATCGCGCCACGCCCTCCAGAATATCGGGGTCGGTCTCGCGGCGGGGAATAATCTCCAGCAGTTTCAGATAGCGCGGCGGGTTGAAAAAGTGCGTGCCCAGAAATCGTCGCTTGATGTCCTCGCGGCAATCGTCGCTCATCTCGTGAATCGACAGTCCACTGGTATTGGTGGACAGCACGGCGCGGTCGTTCACATAGTCCTGCACGCGCGTCCACAGGTCGCGCTTGATGTCGGGCTTCTCCACAACGGCTTCGATTACCCAGTCCGCCTCTCTCAGGCGTGGGAAGTCGGTCTCAAAACCGCCAATTTCGATACGGCTTGCCAGTTCGGGCAGGTAAAACGGCGCGGGTTTGAGTTTGCTCACGCGCTCCAGCCCCTGCTTTGCCAGCTCTGGCGTCAGGTCTAACAGCAACACTTGCCAGCCGACGTTGGCGAGGTGCGCGGCGATTTGTGCGCCCATCGTGCCCGCGCCCAGCACGGCGGCTCTGCCTGTGGTGGTGTGTTCATTCAACATATATTTGCCTCCTTAGTACGCACGCGAAATTCGACTCGTTGGTTAAAACTCCTGCAAGGTGTGGGGATTATACCTGCTGAGCGTGCTGCCTGGGAGGATTTCTGAGATTCCGACAAGTACTTTCTCTCCCCAGAATGCTGGAGCTTCACGCCCCCCCTTGACAAACCCTGAAAAATGTGCTATAATAGGAACGTCCTATGGAGGACAACTTTTTCTGAACGGGAGGTTCAACAATGAAGCTGTCGCTCAGAACGCTGCGCCGCACAGGGCGCACTTGGGTAGGTAAAACGGTCGCTCTTACGCTGTGTGTCGCGCTGACACTGCCCCCAACCTTCGGCGTCGCCGCTGAACTGGAACGCCACCACCCGAAACGGGGGGGGGGGTAAACACTGAACATAGTACCACTGTCAACTGGATCGCACTCGCGAAAACCGCGCTTGCATTTCTCCCCGCCTATGTTAGCCTCGCTCTCGCTGCAACTCCAGACGACCCCATTACGGGCGACGACGGGGCGATTACTATCGCCGAAGCCAAGCCCTTGCTCTTCCCACCTGCGCCGCTGGGCACAGGCACACCCTACCCGTGGCAAGGCGCGTTCCCTGTCCCCTACGGCGTCGTGAACCCCGCCAACGGCAACCTGATGCTCACATTCACCCTCACTGGCTGGAGCGGCAAGGGTCCGAATGTGGACTTCACGCTGTTCTATAACCACCAAGACACCCGCTCCACTGAACTCGGCGTCGGCTGGCGACACAGCTTCCTCGCGTCCGTGCAAGAAGCAGGCACGGCGGTCTGGATGGGGCGCACCTACCGCTTGGTGCATCTGCACGAACCTGACGGACGCCTGCGTGTGTACTACTGGAAAGGCAACACGATTAGCGGCGCGGGCGACCCGATGCGCGGCGTGGACGACATTCTGGAGAAACTGGAGGATGGACGGTATCGTCTCACGCGGCGCAACCAGATGAAATGGGACTTTGACGCGGCAGGGAAGCTGCAGGCGATTCGCGATTTGCAGGGTCGTGCGCTGACGCTGACCTACAACTCCGACGGCACGCTGCAGAAAGTTTCGGACGCTGCGAACCGCGAGCTGCAGTTCACCTACGAGAACGGACGCCTGCGCACGATTACCGACCCGCTGGGGCGCGTGTGGACGCTGCACTACAACGCAGCGGGGCAACTGGAGCGTATCCAAATGCCTGACCTCGTTTATGAGGGTACCGTGGAAGCGACGAATGTCGGGTTCGAGTTTGCTTACACCAGCGGCGTGCTGACACAGATTACCGACCTGATGGGGCGCACTGTGAACTTCGCTTACGAAAACGGCGAATGGAAGAGCTTTGCAGCATCGGGCGGTTTGTCAGGTGGCATGGGCGCGCAGGCGCCCGGCGGCAGCAACCCGTGCAACCTGCAAGGCTTTTCGCGCGTGCGCACCTATGAGGCAGGGGGCAGCACGGTTTCCTACGCCTACGACGCTTACGGACGCCTCGCTGTGCTGGCGACGCCGCCCAGCGCAACAGGTCAGCCGTGTCGGCACACGCGCTTTGGCTGGGACGACACGACCTTCCGCATGCTCTGGCGCGAGTCGCCCAGCGGCGCACGCTGGAGTTATGTGTACGATAGTCGCGGGAACGTGCGTGAGATGACTGACCCTGCGGGGCGCAAGGTGCGGCTGGGCTGGAACAGCCTGAACCTGCTGGAGTGGGTGCGCGACGATATGACCCCGACGGGCTTTGACCGCCTGCGCTACCTCTACTCGCCGGATGGGCAGGGGCGACTGGAGCGCGTGCGTCAACTGGCAGGCGCGCCGCATCGCAACGAGACGCCCACCTACGCCGAGACGGTGCTGCACTGGCAGGATGGGCTGCTGGACTATGTGGTGGATGCACGCGGTAAACGCACGGCTGATTATGGCTATGACGAATGGGGGCAACTCACCAGCGTGGCAGACGCGCTGGGCAACACCGACAGCAGCACGCGCAACATACTGGGCTGGACGACGCTCAGCACCGACGCCAACGGCAACACGATTACCTATCACTACGACAGTTGGGGACGGCTGCGCCAGAAAATCACCCCGAACGGAACCGTGACCTACACCTACAACTTGAACGGGCAGATGACCACGATGGTCGACGCAACAGGTAAGACCGAGTGGGTCTACAACGCTCAGTCAGGGTTCTTGGAGAGCGAGACGCGCTCGCGCTCAGTGAATGGGCAGTACCAGGTAGTGTGGCAGGTGCGCTACGACTACTACCCCACCACTGGGCAGTTGAAAGAGGTGCGCTTGCCCGACAACACTGAGATTGTCTACACCTATAAGTCGTTCACGGGCGAGTTGGAGACGGTACAGCGCAACGGCGTTGTGGTCGCCCGCTACGATTACGATGCGTTCGGGCGGCTGCGGATGGTGGAGCGTCCGCGCAACTTTGACGCGGGCGAACGGGTCTACTACGACTATCGTCGGGTGAACAACCGTGAGACGGACGAGCTGGAGCGCCTTCGGTATGTGTCGGCGTCGGGGCTGCTCAGTCCGGGCGGTCAAGTGCAGGAGACCGAGTGGCGTCGCGAGGAGTACACGCGCGACGGCTTGGGGCGCATCCAGCAGGTGCGCGAGTTCTGGAACGGCGCGCTCTATGCGACGGTGGAGTACACTTACGACCATCAAGGGCAGTTGGTGAAAGAGACGCGCACGCCTGCGGCGGGCGTTCAGACCGCGGCGTACACGATTGAGTACTGGTACGACTTGGTGGGCAACCGTTTGCAGCGGGTGCGCACGGTGAACGGGCAGACGCGCACGGATGTGCTGACTTACGATGACGCGAACCGTGTGGCGACGTTGAACGGCGTGGCGTGGCAACACGACGCCAACGGGAATGTGACGACGCGCGTGATGGACGGCGTGAGTTGGACGCTGAGTTATGACGCGCAGGATAATGTGATTAGCATTCGCCGCTTGGACGCGCCCAGTGGGGTATCCTATGAGTACGACGGTCTGGGGCGGCGGGTGCGCACGGTGGACGGCGTGGCGAACCAAGTGATTGAGTACGCTTACTCAGGCAGCACGCTGATTGCAGAGCGTCGCGGGAACGAGTGGGTGCCGATGGTGTACGGGTTGAACCTGTTGCAGCGTGGGGTAGTGAACCAGTACTGGAGTTGGCGCGGCGACTTGGTTGCCACCAACGGCGCGAGCCAGCCCGCTCAGCCTGCGCCTGTGTTGGATGCGTTTGGCGACCTTGTATCGGGCAGTCCCGATGTGTATGCGTGGAACGGCGGTTGGGGCTATCGGTACGAGGTGGGTACGGGCGGCTTAGTCAAGGTCGGCGTGCGCTGGTATGACCCTGAGATTGGCAGGTTCCTGCAGAAGGATCCGTGGTTGGGGAGTGTGGCTTATCCACCTACACTCAATCGATATACATACTGTGTTAACGATCCCGTAACCCTAATGGATTCTCTCGGAGCCACACCAGATTCTGCCGACCAACAGCAAAAATCGGATATCCCGTTACCTAAACTTCCTAGCAATCCCTTCGACCCCCGTATCCCAATCGGGGATACAGGAACGCACTTCGATCCCAGAACGGGCAGGATAGGAGCGCCGTTTGAGGCGGACCTAGGCGTGGGCAGCATCAAGGGCGAAATCACTTTTCCCGTTCCTCTGCCAGGTTCGCAACCTTCTCCGCCAACGATTAGTGGAAGTGTATACATCCCAATAATTAAGCAGGATTTAGGCGGTGGTCTCACCTTTGAGGTAGGAGCAGGGATTAGTGGTTCTTACACACCGCCTGGTCCTCCTCGTTGGTCTTCCCCATATGCCCGAGCAGGACTCAGCTGGAGTTGGTAAGACAGGGTAGGGAGCAGGGAGACCATCCCTGCTCCCCCTTGAGCAGGAGGTACAACAATGATTATGATGACTATGAAGCGAACGCGGAGGACCATAGCTGCATGGCTGATAATCAGTGGTCTGTTTCAAGTAGTTCACGCACAACTGCTTAGCAAACCGTTAGCTCTTGAGCTTCAGAGCCTTGAGAGATACCAGACGCTTACGGTTCAAGTAAAAATCAACGGCGTCCCTACCAGATTGTTCGTAAGCAGCCTGCGTTCCGAGCCACTTATTTTGTTCCAACACAGCCTCCAAATGCTGGACATCAAAGAGGACGGCGGTGAAGAAGTCCCTGTGCGCTCAGTGGAACTGATAGAAAAAACAGGTGGTACAAGCCGACTAAGCGTTGCAAGCGCCCACGTGGTCAAAATATCCGATGTAGATGCTTATGTGAGCGGCGTTTCGGGTATCTTGG
Organism: Fimbriimonadales bacterium; assembly: GCA_026003075.1. Classification (GTDB taxonomy): domain Bacteria; phylum Armatimonadota; class Fimbriimonadia; order Fimbriimonadales; family GBS-DC; genus GBS-DC. The sequence goes on from BPGO01000007.1 coordinate 89,849, forward strand.
GTGCTGGGTTGTTCGCGATTGCTCCTGTTGAGATCGACTTTGAAACCAACACAATGATTCTGCACAGTCGCTCGCTACGGGAACTGATTGACTCCCAACCAGATGAGTGGACTGTGATTCAACTCAAGAAGCTCCGTGATTCGCGCAGTCCATTATACAATCTATTGCCGGTTCGACTCTCGGAGAGCTTAACTCTCGATATGATTATAGCGATTGACACGTGGTACTCAAGGATCCCTGCGAAACTCATGGCTCAAGCGGATTTAGAAGAACTGCATCCGCTGATGGTCAGGTTTCCAAGCACATCATCTTCGTACTACCTGAGAGGTAAGCTCCGAACGGTGCAGGTCGGCAACCTTTCCCTGAGGAACTTGATTATGGACTTTGATTTGGACGACACTGTGCCTGTGCTTGGGCTGAGTATGTTTTATGCATTTCACCGCCTCATCATAGACATGCGCACAGGCGAACTGGCTGTGCATCGTTCTTCCGTCAAGCCAGTCGTGCTGGAGGGAGGCTACACGGGTATCTTGCTTGCTCGCGATGCGAAGGGGCAGATTTATGTCTCTTCTCTGGACTCGCTATCGCCTGCCGATAGAGCAGGACTCGCTATGGGCGATGTTATCACGTCTATTCAAGGAATTCCGATAAGCGTACTCTCGCTTGCCGAAGCCCAGAAACTGATTCAGGGCTACGAAGGGCGTCCCGTACAAGTGCAAATACTTCGCGAAGGGCAGGTTCGAGAGATACGCTTTACTCCGGTGTCTTGGTATCGCGGCGAGCTGAAGGATAGGGACTGGGAGTTGGGATATTATGAGTTGGATGGGAAGAGCTACTGGCTCATTCGCCGCTTAGCTCCTTGGCTACACGCGTTAGGTTTGCGAGTCGGCGACATCGTCACTAAAATTGATGGTTCCGACATGCGCGAGGCCCTTGCTGCGCTGGTATGGAGTGTGCGTGGACGCGAAATATCCGTTCGGCGTTTGGGCGGCTCGGACACGCTTGATTTCAAGATTCCTGCCGAATCTTCGCAGCCCGACTCCGTCTCCAAGAGTGGTGATTAGCGTGATGGTATACAAACTGGGTTTACCCCGACTGAATAAGGCAGGCTACTACAGGAGTTGGCGCGGCGACTTGGTTGCCACCAACGGCGCGAGCCAGCCCGCTCAGCCTGCGCCTGTGTTGGATGCGTTTGGCGACCTTGTATCGGGCAGTCCCGATGTGTACGCTTGGAACGGCGGTTGGGGCTATCGGTACGAGGCGGGCACAGGCGGCTTGGTCAAGGTCGGCGTGCGCTGGTATGACCCGACGATTGGCAGGTTCCTGCAGAAGGATCCGTGGCTGGGGGATGTGCATCAGCCCCTCACGCTGAATGCGTATGGGTATTGTACGAACGATCCCGTGAATTACTTTGACCTTGAAGGCTTTCTGAAGGTCAAGGTGAAGATAAAAGTGGAAGCCAAGGTGACTATAGAGGCTGGCAGCGGAAGCGTTGTACCTGGTGGGAATACAAAAGTTGAAATAAGCGCCTCTGTGGAGGTAGAGGTTGAGCTGGAAGGTAAGGACATGGAAGAAATTGGGCGGAAAATCCGAAAGATATGGAAAGAGATGTTAGAACAACTAAAGCAAGATCTAGAGGAGCAAGCACGTGAGCAGGGGAGGAAGAAGCGTTCTTCTGGATCGCAGCAATCCTCTACACCTAGATTTGTACCCCCACTAAGACCTATGCCAGGAATGGCGGAGCGACTCGGCAGCGGATGGGTATACCATTAATCATAATCGGGGAGAGGCTCGTGCCTCCTCCCCACTTGGAGGCGGCAGATGATGAAAACCTTGCGAAACCACTGGCACCTGTTGAGATTCCACATTCTTGTGGGGATATTCGTACTAGGAACAGGCATAATATCGACGACTATCCTGTACGCGCGTCCCAGTGAACAATCTCCTGAAGTCGCCTACAAGCAAGAGGCGGCTTTCAAAGGAGATGAGAGCGTACAAGTGAAGCGGTTGAAGTATCGTGTCCAAGTTCGGGTTGCTGGCGATGCTGTCTGTGTGGAAGGAACTGCTGAGGGCGAGATTGCACTTGCCGACCGTTCGTTGAGTGTGGACGAGGTTCTACCGATTGTGCGTGAAGCCGCGAGGGATACTATCGATTTTACTGTTGACGAGTGGGCAGCACGAGCAGGCAAGGTGGTTGAACCAGGACATTGTCGACGGAGGTAGCGAGTTGATGTTGGGCTTACTTGCAGGAGTTATTCTGTGTCTGCTATCCATGATCTTGGCTTCGTACCTGGTGAGGCTGCTTTGGCTCTCTTGTGCGGATATCGAGCACCTCACGAGTGAAAGTGCAACGCACAATAGGATGTGGTGCCAGTTAGGATCACGCTTTGGTAGAATATGGGCTGCTTTCGTATCGCTGCTGAGTACTTTCGTAGCAGTAATGATGCTTATATACCCTCTTGGCTCGCCAGTCAGGTACGCTTTGATAGGTCTATCCATAAGCTTGGCGTTGCTCTCTGTGGTTATTGCGCTTTGGGCAGAGCGTCTCAAGCAGCAGATGCACTGACCTAGCCGAATCCACTGGATGTGAGTACGGATTTTCATTGGTCATTACATCGCGCGGAGGGTATTATGATAGACTGCCATGTCATAGGCGACACGCTGATTGCAGAGCGTCGTGGGAACGAGTGGGTACCGATGGTGTACGGGTTTGACCTGTTGCAGCGTGGGGCAGTGAACCAGTACTGGAGTTGGCGCGGCGACTTGGTGGCGACCAACGGCGTGAGCCAGCCCGCTCAACCTGCACCTGTGCTCGATGCGTTTGGCGACCTTGCATCGGGCAGTCCCGAGGTGTACGCTTGGAACGGCGGTTGGGGCTATCGGTACGAGGCGGGCACGGGCGGCTTGGTCAAAGTCGGCGTGCGCTGGTATGACCCGGCGATTGGCAGGTTCCTGCAGAAGAATTCGTAGGGAAGCCACAAAGAGGGGGTCAACCATGGTTTACGACACGATAAAGCCTCGTAGGATTGGACGGTGGTGCTTCCCCTATGTGAAAAGTCGGATTGGGGAGGCATCCCCACCTCTCCAAACCATTGCTCGTGATGTTGACTTATCAAAAGGGTACACTTTTGTGTATATACCACCAAAACATGCGTCTACTAAGTTCCACTTGGATGTGGCAAATTAGGAGGAACGAGAATGAGAACATTATCGCCTGAGAGATATCGTTTCTTGGCGTTCATATGCGCCATTCTACTTGCCCTCACCGTTGAGCGTGTTTTGGTCTTTTTAGAAGCATTTGCACTCGGAATCGGATGGCGATGGCAGATTCCTGAACCGTATCGGTTTTTGGGGATCGTGCTTTTGACACTCATCACGCTGTCGGTGGCGACGCGCACGGGATGGCTGCGCCAACTTTGCCAGATGTTCGGAGATTATGATGAGTGCCTTTGGTATATCGGTAGCTGGTGCTGGGCAATGCTTGCAGGCTTGATAGTGGATAGACTGCTGATCAGGTCGGTCGAACTGCGCTTGGAGACCATAATAATAGTGTTCGCAGGCAGTCTGCTATACACCTATCTGTTGTTTCGGATAGCGCAGTCGCTGTCCTTGAGGTACAGGGCTTGGAAAAGGAAGGTTTTAGGGGATGACTGGGAGATTGAGGAGTGCAGGCGTGAAGAAAGCCTCTAATAAAGAGGTCCCCTCTGTTTCAAGAGGTGAAAATTTACGCCACCAGCTGCGCTCGGCGCGGCAGCACCCCGACGCGCTAGTACGGCTGGAAACCATCAAGTGGGCGATTCAAGAAGCAGAGGGGGTTGACCTGACCTCCGAGTTGTTGGAGTTCTTGGGAGACCCAGACGAACTCGTCAGAGTAGAAGTTCTGCAAGTGTTGGAAGGCAACAGCGAACCGCAAGTCGTAGTTCATTTACTCGGTTTGGCAGTGGCAGACCCTGATTGGTTGGTACGCGGTTGGGCAGTGACTTGCCTGAGCTATGCAGAGTATCCTTGGCTAAACGAGTTTCTATGGCGCGTCTACAAACGCGAGACATCGCATTTTGTGAAAGTACGCGCGTTGGGAGCGCTTGTGTTTCAGGGAGTTTCTGAGGCAGCGCCTCTGCTGATGCAGTACTTAGCGAGCCAGAACCATCATTTGGTTATCAACGCGGCTCAGGAGTTAGCAGCGGGAGTAGGGCACTTACCTCAAGACTTGATTAGTCGGTTGCTTGAGTCAATGCGCGAGAGGTTGGAGTATTGGCGCAGTCGTTCTGCGTGGGCTATCGTTGAAGCTATCGAGCGAAGCCTGGACGATGTCCGCAAGTGTTTGTCAGGAGATGAACGCGGAGAAACCTGTGAATAGTGTGTACATTCTCCTGTGAGATGAGCATGGGTGGCTTGATTAAAGTTGAGGTATCCTATAGAGGACATTTTAGCCTGGATTACGCTGCCCACTTAGCGCAGGTCAAGACTGTTCGGTTGATTCCCTGATGCGTAGACAATATACCCTGCTGGAAGAACCACAGGGCGCGGAATATACTGGACTGCTCCGCACCCTCTCCCGCTTCTGCCAATACGCCCTGTTGGTGGTGCGTCCTGAAATTCCTTTAAGCCCCTATGGGCAAGAAACTTTGCAGGAGTTAGAACAAGATATCGTCATCCAAGAAGCGCGTCAGGAGTGGCCTGGCACTCGGCTCTACGGCGGGAACGCCACAGTCTATCTCGTTAGGCTAAGCAGTCGCTCGCTGGAGATCTTGTGCCAACGCGCTGATCGGTTATATGAGTGGAGCCAACCTTTGCTTCCAGAGGATTTATGCCTGATGCGCACCGAGACGGAGCCGCTACTTGTGAGTATCAGCCACGAACGCGACGCGTACTTGCTTCTGTCGGACGATGAGAAGCGAGAACTATTGTCTGCCGTGCCGAGTTTTCGTATAGGGGAAGATTGAGGGAGCAGAAAAAGGTGGTCTATACTTAGCGTGTAAAACAGCCTGATTCCGAAAGGCAGGCTCGGTGAGAGGAGGAACATTTTTCAATGAGTGGGATACCTGTCTCTGTTGAAGAACTCAATCTGCGCTTGTTATAGTGTGTGCGAATGGCAAAGGCTATCGGGTATAATTTAGCCACGCTAAATACAGGAGCCGACGATGTGGCTGAAGGCTATCCCAACCGAACTATCTGAAAATGAGTTTCGAACTGTGGAGTTGAACGGACAGCGCGTTCTGATTGGTCGGGCATCGAAGGGCTACTTTGCCGTGCTGGATCAGTGTTCGCATCAGAAGTTGCCGCTCTCGGAGGCGGATGGACTGCCCGGGCGCATCCACCGCGACCTGCTGGAGTGTCCCCATCACGGCGCGCGGTTCGATCCCTACACAGGGCAGGCGAAAGGTTTGCCCGCCATTCGTCCGATTAAAGCGTTGAAGGTCAAAGAGGAAGACGGCTTTGTGTGGGTAGACTTAGAGTGATTTTGGAGGCGATGGCTTATGGCGACGATGACTTTTAGCATCGATGCAGGCGAGATACGCGGGCAGTTCCCGTTCTTTCAGCCGCATCCTGAGATGCGGAGCGTGATTTACCTGGACAACGCCGCCACCACTCAGAAACCTTACGCTGTGATTGAGGCGGTGAGCAACTTCTGGGCGTACCATAACGCGAATGTGCATCGGGGGGGTCATGGCGCGGGCGCGAAGGCGTCCGAACTCTATGAGGCGGCGCGCGAGCGCGTGGCGAAGTTCCTCAACGCACGCGAACCTGCCGAAATCGTGTTCACGCGGGGCACAACCGAGGCGATTAACCTGGTCGCCAGCAGCTGGGGCGAGGCGTTCATTCAGCCCGGCGATGAGATTATCGTGACTGAGATGGAACACCACGCGAACCTGCTGCCGTGGATGCGCCTCGCAGAGAAAAAGAATGCGAAACTCGTCGTGTGGCGCATCACGGAGGACGGTAGGCTGAATTTGGACGATCTGCGTACCTTGCTCACGGAACGCACGCGGCTGGTCGCAGTGGCGCATATCTCGAATGTGCTGGGCACGATCAATCCGGTCGCCGAGATTTGCCGCTTGGCGCACGCGGCAGGGGCGCTCTGTCTGGTGGATGCCGCGCAGAGCGTCGCGCATATGCCCGTCGATGTGCAGGCTATCGACTGCGATTTTCTGATGTTCTCCGGGCACAAAGCGTACGGTCCTACGGGAATCGGTGCGCTGTATGCAAAGCGTGCGCTGCTTGAGACGATGCCCCCCTATCAGATGGGCGGCGGCATGGTGCAGACGGTGAGCTGGGAACGCGTGGTGCTGGCGCCACCCCCTGCGAAGTTTGAAGCGGGCACACCCCCCATCGGCGAAGCGATTGGACTGCACGCCGCGTTGGATTTCATCGATTCCATCGGGCGCGACGCCATCGAAGCCTACGAACACGAGTTGACCCAATACGCGCTGGAACGCTTGCAGGAAGTTCCGGGACTGCGATTGTACGGACCTGTGCCCGACCGCGCGGGCATCTTCGCGTTTACGCTGGAAGATATTCACCCGCACGACATCGCGACGGTGCTGGACACACGCGACATTGCGATTCGGTCGGGGCTTCACTGTGCGCATCCGCTGGGCGAGCGACTGGGCGGCTCAACCGCGCGTGCCAGCCTCGCCGTCTACAACGACACCGCGCACATCGACGCGCTCATCGAAGGGTTGCATCAGGTACGGAAGGTCTTTGGCTATGCTGGATGAACTGTATCAGGACATTATTTTAGACCACTATCGCCACCCGCGCGGTCGGGGTGAGCTGGAGCCGCCGAAAATCACACAGGAGGGCTTCAATCCCTCGTGCGGCGACGAGGTGATCCTCGACCTGCGCGTGCAGGACGGGCGCATCCAAGAGGTGCGGTTCCACGGGCGCGGCTGCTCGATTAGCCAAGCCTCTGCCTCGATGCTGACCGAAGCGGTTAAGGGCAAGACCCTCGCAGAGGCGCGCGCGCTCATCCAGCAAGTGCTTGCGCTGGTGAAGGGGGAAGCCGAAGGCGACATCGTGACGCTGGGCGACATCGTTGCCTTGGCAGGCGTGCGCAACTTCCCCGTGCGCGTCAAGTGCGCCACGCTTGCCTGGCACACGCTGGAGGAAGCGCTCAAGCAGGCGGAAACCGCTCCCACCACGGTATAATCGCCTACCGATGTCCGAGTGGGAAACGCTGAACGCCGAGATTGTCGCCTGTAGGCAGTGTCCGCGCCTGGTCGCTTACCGCGAGCAAATAGCGCGCACCCGCCGCGCCGCGTTCCGCGACTGGAACTACTGGGGGAAGCCCGTGCCAAACTTCGGCGACCCGCAGGCGAAACTGCTCATCGTGGGGCTGGCGCCCGCCGCGCACGGGGGCAATCGCACAGGACGAATCTTCACAGGCGACGCTTCGGGCGATTTCCTGTTCGACGCGCTCTACCGAACCGGATTCTGCAACCAGCCGACTTCCACCCATCGCGACGATGGGCTTGTCCTTTATGAGGTCGCGATCACCGTTGCGGTTCACTGCGCCCCACCCGACAACAAACCCACACGCGAAGAGCAAGCGCTGTGCTTCCCGTACCTCGTGCGCCTCTATCGCCTGATGCCCCACCTGCGCGGGTTGCTCGCTTTGGGCCAACTGGCGTTCGAGGCGTGCCTCCAGCTGGCAAAACAGGAGAACTGCCTCATCCCCGACAGACGCTACACCTTTCAACACGGCGCGATTTACGACCTGCGCGACGGCAAATTCCTCGCCAGCAGTTATCACCCCAGCGCACGCAACACCTATACGAAACTGCTGACGATGCCGATGATGACGGAGTTGCTTCAGCGCGTGCGCGAGCGGCTGGAGGGACAGGGATAACCCCAAAACGGTGCGCCCAACAGGATTTCCATCGGCGATAGCGAACGGGGCTTTTATGTTCGAATCCCAGATGATTTTTCCGCTCAACGGCTGGCACAATCACGCTTCCAGCATCGTGGAATGCCCGAACGGCGACCTGTTGGTGTGCTGGTTCAGCGGTTCGGGCGAACGCACGGCGGACGATGTGCAGATTCTGGGCGCGCGGCGGCGCCGGGGGGCTTCGCGCTGGAGCCAGCCCTTCACGATGGCAGACACCCCCGACTATCCCGATTGTAATCCTGTGCTGTTCATCGACGCGCGCAAGCGGCTCTGGCTGGTCTGGATTACTGTGCTGAACCACCGCTGGGAAGGCTCGCTGCTTAAATACCGAATCAGCACCGACTACCAGCGTGCCCTTGCGCCGCGCTGGACGAGGGGTGATGTGCTTCACATCTCGCCCGACGCGCGGTTTGTGGATCAGGTGGAGGCGTGGCTCAAGCGACTGGAGGCGCGTGGGGCGACGCTACCGCCCGCGCTGCGCCCACGGCTGGAGGTCTACCTACAAACGGTGCGCCAGCACGCAAGCGACGAACTCTCGCGACGACTGGGCTGGATGACGCGCATTCCGCCCCTGATTGAAGGCGAGCGCATCATGTTGCCGCTCTACTCGGATGGCTTTAGCTTCTCGCTGGTCGCCATCAGCGACGATTCGGGCGAGCGGTGGCGCGTGAGTGCGCCGATTCTGGGGGCGGGCGCAGTGCAGCCCAGCCTGCTCCGCCGTCGGGATGGCGCGCTGGTCGCCTACATGCGCGATAACGGACCGCCGCCAAACCGCGTGTTCGTCGCCTACTCGTATGATAACGGCTCGACTTGGACAGAAGCCGAGAAGACCGAGTTGCCCAATCCCGGCTCCAGCGTCGCGGCGCTGGCGCTGCGCACGGGCGAGTGGCTCTTAATCGGCAACGACACCGAGCAAGGACGCCACCAGCTTGCCGTGTGGCTCTCGGAAGATGAGGGGCGCAACTGGCGCCTCGCAGGGTACCTAGAAAAGGATGAACCCGGACACGGACGCTACGCCTACCCCTGCGCCATTCAGACACGCGACGGAGCGATTCATGTCACCTACAGCTACACCTTAGAGCGCGACGACCTCCCCCGCGACGAACGGGGACGCCCCAAACGCAGCGCCATCAAGTGGGTGCGGTTCGACCGCGAGTGGCTCAAGCGGTGAGTCGGCTCCTCACCCCGTAAGAGGAGGAACCGCGAAGAGGCAAACAGCGCCCAGCAAACGCGCTATCGCCGACGCCGCCAAACCAACGCGCCCAGTCCTAACCCAAGCGCAGTTAGGCTCGCCGGCTCCGGAACCAGCGTACCCTCCGCACGCAGGTTGACCTCGAGATCGACATTCAGTCCAATCTCCTCCAACATCAGGTCAAAGATGAGATTCGCGGTGCTGCCCGGAGGCAGAATCGTCGGTAAGCCGAACTCGAACGGGGGCAAATCCAGATTCGGGTTGAAAGTCTGCGCGAAGTTCAGCGGTTGCAGCGAGGTAATCAGCGCATTGGCGCCACTCACGACCACCTGTCCCTGCAACGGCAGCACGAAGGGCACGGTTTGCGCGAACGGGTTGCCCAGTAAGTCAGCGGCGAAGGTCAAGTCCACCTGAACGCCCGCGATGAAGTCATACTGGTCGGGTCCTGTGGGCGTCAGCACACCTGCCCCTCCACCCGTCTGAACTGCACTGAACTGGCTTAGGTTCACCGTGCCAATCGGGAAGGAGATGCCCTGTGACGGAAGGATGTATGTGGAGGTGGGATTGCGTGTGCGAAACGACTCGCCTGCGATGGTGAGAGTCACGGGCAACACAGCAGGTCCATTCGCCAAGAAGTTCACCGACAGATTCTCGAAGGTGATGGTGTTTGTATTTCCGTCTACCGTTGCTCGGAAGGTTCCGCTGGCTTGCCGGTTGAGGTTCCCGCCGATGGCGGCGCCGAGGCTCACATTCACAGGCACATTCTCCGTTGGTCCGAACGAGCCGAAAACACCGGGTTTCGTGCGTGTGCCGGTGGGGTTCGTGTCGGGGTCATAGTTGCCGACCAGCGTGCCTTGCGTGCTTGCCGAGATGGAGAGATTGCCGCTGATACCGCTGGGCGGCGCGACAACCGTAAAGTCATACATTTGCGCGGAGGCGAGGTGAAGTACCCCGCTCACGCTTGCCAATACCCCAAAAAGCCTGCTCCCTTTCATACTACAAGATACAGACTCAGAAATCGGGCAAAAGCGGACAGACGAATACCCAGATTTAGGTAGATTCGCCTGCCGTTTGTCATCCACGCGCGAGGGTGTTCGAAAAAAAAAAAATCGAAGGGCGCACATGCAGGTCTGCCCCTACAGGAGGCGTCGGCTGTAGGGGCGCACCCGCAGGTGCGCCCCCATGCAAGGCGTGTCTGCCCCTTGCACAGGGAATTTTCGAACCCCCTCTCCACGCGCTAAAACAGTCGCATCTGTTCCTCGCCTTCTGGGACGATGGGCTTTGTTTCTTCCATCAGGCGTCGGATTTCCTTGACGCGCTCGCGTGCGGCGGCCAGGTCCTCCACCAGCGAGCGATACGCCTTCTCATACGCTTCACCCGCCTGACGCAAGATGTACGCGGGATGGAGCGCGGCAATCACCGCAGGCGCGTAGCGATTGCTGAACCACAGCCCACGCTCCTGCATGATTTTGAAATTTTTGTGAATCAGGGTCGACGCGGATGGCGAGCCGAGACACACAATCACCAGTGGCTTAATCAGGGTGAGTTGCGCATCGATCCAGGGGAAACAGGCTTGGATTTCGTCGTGCGTTGGGGGGCGGTTCCGCACGCGCCCATTTTCAATCACGCAGGCGCGGCACTTGACAATATTGCAAATGTAGACATGGCGCCGCGCCATGCCTGCTTCGCGCAGTGCCTTATCGAGCAGCGCGCCTGCCCTTCCGACAAAAGGTCGCCCTGTCGCGTCTTCCTGTTCGCCGGGACCCTCGCCCACAATCACCAGCGGCGAGCGCGGGTTGCCCTCGCCAAACACGACATGGGTGCGCGTCTGCGCGAGGGGACAAGCGACGCACTGTTTCGCCTTCGCTTCGACCTCCGCCAGCAGCTCCTCAACGGGTCGCTCCGTCATGGGGTGTATTCACCTCCTGCAGGGCGCGTTGCAGGCGCGCGTAGGTCTCGCTCAGGCTTTCGGGGAGGACGCGCGTCTCGCCGATGGTCGCCATGAAGTTCGTGTCGCCGTGCCAGCGCGGCACAATATGCAGGTGCAAATGCTCCTCGATCCCCGCTCCAGCAGCCCGCCCGAGATTGAACCCCACATTGAAGCCGTCGGGACGATACTCACGCTCCAGCGCACGCAGACACAGGCGCATCAGGTTGCCTAAATCCAGCCATTCCGCGTCGGTCAGGCTCGCCAAATCGCGCGTGTGGCGGTACGGCGCAATCATCAGATGCCCGCTGGTGTAGGGAAATAGGTTCAGAATCACATAACACTGCGTAGAGCGCCACAGGATAAGGTTCTGCGCGTCGGCGCCTTCAGCAGGCTTGGCACAAAAGAGACACTCTGCGCTGGGCGTGCCTGCCTCGCGCACATACTGCATCCGCCACGGCGCCCACAAACGCTCCTGCATAGCACTATTATACCGACTTGTAGGTATAATCGAAGCGCGGCAAGGTGAATATTCCGACTTTCCATGCCGATAATTCCCTTGAGCAGGAGACACAGATGGCACGAAAGTTGCTGTGCGATGTACAGGATAGACTCGTACGGGAGGGAAGTTTATGAGAGGGCTTATCATTGCTTTGAGCCTGACGCTGTGGGCGTCCGCGCTGGCACAGCGTGTGGAAGGCGCGTACCGCCTCCATCCTGAAGATGTGATTCGTATCCAAGTAGTCGGGGAACCTGAGTTGTCTGCGCCCCAAATAACGGTGTCACGCGACGGAAAAATCTCGGTGCCGATCATCGGAGAAGTTCAAGCAGGAGGGCTAACCACAACCGAGTTAGAACAGCTCATCAGCCGTCGCTATCGGGAGCTGGATATCCTGCGTGAGCCTCGCGTCTCGGTAACGATTCTGCAGTTCCATCGCCCGCGCGTGTCGATTTTGGGCTTTGTGCAACGGCCGGGCACTTTTGAGTTCAAAGAGGGCGACCGTGTGCTGGACGCCTTGTCGCTGGGGGGCGGGGTGAACCCCGAACGCGCTAAACTGGAAGCAGCATGGATGCAGCGTGCTGATGGCACAAAGATTGACCTCAACCTCTACCGCCTGCTCTACGAAGGCGACCTGAGCCAGAACTTCTTGCTTCAAGACGGCGACACCATCTATGTACCCGAAGAGACCCAGAACCGCTATTTTGTGGGCGGGCAGGTGAAGCGCCCAGGGCAATACATCTGGCGTCCCGGACTGACCGTGTTGGACGCGCTCTCGCAAGCCGCGTGGGAAACGGAACGCGCCCGCCTGAGCCAGACTTTCGTGGTGCGCCAGAAACCCGATGGTAGTGAGGAACGGATTCGGGTGGATGTGGTGCGCCTGCTCAACAGAGCCGATATGAAGCAAAATATCGAGCTGCAGCCAGGTGATGTGGTGTATGTCTCGGAGACGAACACCCCGAACTTTGATCAGGTATATCGCGCGCTTTCCGTTCTTTGGATTTTGCGTCAGTTGGATTACGGTCGCTCGCTCTGGCGACCGTGAGGGAGGTTTCGCGTTATGAACTTATGGCAAGCAATTAAGCTGCTGAAACGGCGCTGGTGGATTATCGGCTTGATTACGGGCATCGTAACGGGCGTGGTGTTCGCCTACTACTATTCCCAACCGCGCGAGTGGGAAGGCTTCGCGGTGATCGCAGAGTACCGCTCGCTGCAGGCGAACCGCACCGTGATTTACCCCGACCCCTACTCGCTCCAGGTTGACCTGATTACACGCCTCCAGAACATCGCCAATGTGGTGGGGAGCTATAGCGTCTTGCTCAGTACTTGGCGCGAGATCAAAGATAGCGGACAGTGGGAGCCTGCCGAGCGCATTAAGCAAACGGTTCCCCCAAACGAACAAGACTTCGCTGGGGTCGTGGACTTGGTGCGCCGCACAGAAATCAAACCCATCCCCAACACCGAGTACCTGAGTATTATCATTAAAACTCAGGGCGATATCGAGGTCGCACCCCGACAGGCGCAATACGCGATGGAGGTTCTCCTACGCAAGTTCCAAGAGCAATACAGTGCGCTCAATAGTCAGACCGCGCGCCCCTCGCGTGAGTTCGTGGAGCAGGAATATCAACAGGCGCAGCGCGAGTATGAGCGTGCCACACGCCAGCTCAGCGAGTACCTCAACCAGAACAAAGATGTCATCCAAGCGCAGAACCAAACGAATATCCTGCTGCAGTCCATCTCACGAGCGGAGCTGCAGCTGTATGATGCAGAGGTCGCGCGTCAATCGGCAGCAGCGCGACTGGCACGGCTCGCGCAACAACTACGCCAAGAAGAGCGACGCCCCGGCGGGGGTGAGTACCGCCAGCTGAGTAAAGTCCTGCGCAACAATCCTATTATCCAACAGCTGCAGTCGGAACTGGCACGCGCTCAGAACGACCTGCAAGCCCAAATTGCGCAAGGACGGGGCGAAAACCACCCCGAAGTGCAGCGCATCAAGGGGCGCATCGAAGAACTGGAGAAACAGTTAGGCGAGCAGCAAGCGATGATTCTGGACGCCGAAACCACGGGGGTGAACAACCTCTACGAAGCCCTCAAACGCGACTACCTGCAAGCGATGGTGGAGACCCAAGTCGCCGAGCGGCGCGTGAACGAACTACGCACCCAACTGGCAGAGATGCGCGCGAAACTCGACGGGCTGCCTGAACGCCAGCGCATTGCCGATGAGCTGACGCTCCGAGTGCAACTGGCGGAGGGCAAAGTCCGCCTGCTCAAGCAGAAGCTGGACGAAGCGTTGACCCGTGAAAGCGAGCTGCAGACCGCGGGCTTCGTGAAGATTATCGACGGTCCTGGCGCGCGCCCGGTGGATAAGAACCTGCCGCTGCGTGTGGCGCTCGCGTTTGCATTGAGCCTGATTCTCTCCACAGGGCTGGTGCTCCTGCTGGGGCAGGTGGATCAGGGGGTCTATACACCCAGTCAAGCGGAGGCGTTGTTTGGCATCCCCGTGATCGCCGCACTGCCCCGCATGACACGCGCCTTACTCTCGCGCGACCGAACCGAGCAGACCCCGCTCAGCGCGTCCTATCAGCTCCTCTCCACCAGCCTCATGGAGGCGAATGGCAAGTTAAACGGACCTGCGGTGGCTATCACGGGCGCCGACCCCGATGTGGGGCGCACGACGGTCGCCTACAACCTCGCGCTGACCCTCGCTCGCGATGGGGCGCGCGTGGTGCTGATTGACGGCGACATGCGCAACCCGCAACTGCACCGCCTCGTGCGCGCCGATGTGAACCACCCGGGACTAAGCGACATTCTGCAGGGGAAAGCCTCGCTGGAACAAGCCGTCCAACAGACCGCCATCGAGGGACTGGTGTTTATCGGCGCAGGCGCACCGCCAGAGAACCCCATCCGCCTGTTGCGCTCGCCCGAAATGCACCAGTTGCTGGAAACCCTCAAAAAAGTGGCAGACTTCATCATCATCGACACGCCGTCTGCTGCTACCTTCGCCGACAGCACGGTCATCGGTTTGGCGGCAGGAAATGTGTTGGTGGTGCACGCGGCGGGGCAAGGCATGACCGACGCCACACGCGAGATGCTGGCGCGTCTCAAGCAGCATAATGCCAATCTTGTGGGTGTGGTGCTGAACAAGGTGCGCCTCGATGATAGCGTGGTGTACCGCCACTTCCAGAAGGGCTACCAGCGCGCCTTGAGCGGACGCAACGGCGTCGCCGAACGCGCCGCGCTCCCCGCTGCGAGCCGCCGTGTGGACGACTCCGAACCCGAACAGACCACCCCACGCGATTGAGAATGATTCGGGGGGGCGCGTCGTGTGCCCCCCTTTGAAAGGAGCTTGTGATGGTTAGCCGACCGAGTACGACGATAGAACGGGCGGCGGGCAAAAGAACGGAGCGCCCGCACGCACCCCCATGTTCGCCCTTTGCAGAGTATATCCCAGCGGTTAAAATCCCCCACGCCTTCTGGAAACGGCTCATCGATATCGTCGGCTCCGCATGTGCGCTTATACTCCTGGCGCCCGTGATGCTCCTCATCGCGTTGCTCATTTGGCTGGAATCGCCCGGACCCGTGCTGTTCCGTCAGATTCGGCTCGGACGCTACGGAAAACCCTTCATCATGTACAAGTTCCGCTCGATGCGCAGCAACGCGCAGGAATTGCAACCATTGCTGATGCACATGAATGAAAAGCAAGGCGGCGCGTTCAAAATCAAAGACGACCCCCGCATGACGCGCATCGGCAGGTTCATCCGAAAGTACAGCCTCGACGAACTGCCGCAACTGTTTAATGTCCTCAAGGGCGACCTGAGCCTCGTCGGTCCCCGCGCCATGGCGCCCTACGATGTGAACCGTTTCGACAAATTGGAGTACTATACGCGCTTTGCGGTACCGCAGGGCTGCACAGGGCTGTGGCAAGTCAGTGGGCGCAGCAACTTGACTTTCGACGAGTGGATGCGCCTCGACATCTACTATGTGGAAAATATCTCCTTAGGGCTGGATGTTAAAATCCTGCTCCGCACGATACCAGCCATCCTCAAAGGCGATGGAGCGTACTAAGCGACGATTTCTGGTGACGGGGGGCGCGGGCTTTATCGGGTCGCACCTCACGCGATTCCTACTCCAGCACGGGCAGGTGCGTGTGCTGGATGACCTTTCTACAGGTACATTAGACAATCTCCGCGACCTGCTCAGTGAGATCGAGTTTATTCAAGGCAGCGTTGCTGATCCCCACACTGTGCGCGCGGCGGTAGACGGCTGCGCGATGGTGTTCCATCTGGCGGCGCAGGTTTCCGTGCCTCTCTCGATGGAGTCGCCGACGGAGACTTTCGAGGTGAATGTGTACAGCACGCAGTTGCTGCTGGAGGCGGCGCGTCAGGGAGGTTGTGAGCGGTTCATTTTTGCCTCATCGGCGGCGGTCTACGGCGAGTCGCCCCGGCTCCCAAAGCGCGAAGGCATGCACGCAGCGCCCATCTCACCCTACGGCTGGAGCAAGTATTACGGCGAGCTACTCTGCCGAGACTACTGGCGTGTGTTTGGTGTACCAACCATCAGTTTTCGCTTTTTCAATGTGTACGGACCGCGCCAAAACCCGCGTTCGCAGTACGCCGCCGTCGTACCACGCTGGATTACCGCCGCGCTGACCGACCGCAAGCCGATTATCTTTGGCGACGGCAAACAGGTGCGCGACTTTGTCTACATCGACGACCTGATTCAGGGCATCTGGCTGGGCGCGACGCACCCCAGCGCCGTAGGCAAGGTGTTCAACCTCGCCAGCGGCACGCGCTCCACCCTGCTGGAACTGTTGCACGCCATCGAGCAGGCGGTGGGCTATTCACTACAGCCTGAATATCAGCCCCCACGCGCGGGCGACATCCGCCGCTCCTTCGCCGACATTAGCCTCATCCAGCGCACGCTGGGCTACCAACCTCGCTATACCCTGCAAGAGGGCATACGGCGCACTGTAGAAGCCTATCAGAAGGAGCTGGTCTGCGTATGAGCCAGACGCGCGTTGCAGCGAATCCGTTAGGCGTTGGGGTCGCGCTTATTCAGGCGATGCGCCCGCACCAGTGGATTAAAAATCTGCTGGTGTTCGCCGCGCTGCTGTTCACGGCGCAGTTCACGAATCTCACCCTGCTGTGGCAGACGGTTGTGGGCTTCTTCGCGCTCTGTTTCACCGCCAGCAGCATCTATCTGGTAAACGATATATTAGACCGCGAGCGCGACCGCCATCACCCCAAAAAGCAGAACCGTCCGATAGCGTCGGGGCGATTGCCTGTACCCGTCGCGTGGTTGGGGGCGGGGGCATTGCTGGCGTTAGGGCTGGGACTGGCGTTTTGGCTACGTGTCCCGTTCGGCGTGCTGGTACTGGTGTACGCTCTCCAAAGCACACTCTATACTCTCTATCTCAAGCACATTCCCTTGCTCGATGTGGGCGTGATTGCGCTGGGCTTTTTATTGCGGGCGGTGTCGGGCGCGGTGCTGATTGAAGCATCCATCTCACCCTGGCTGATTATCTGTACCTTTTTCTTGGCGCTGTTTTTAGGTTTCGCGAAACGGCGTCATGAGCTGGTGTCGCTGGGCGAGGACGCCGCCAGCCACCGCAGTGCACTGGGCGACTACTCCGCAAATATGCTGGAGCATCTGCTCACGATTTGCATGGGGCTGGCGCTGCAATCCTATGCGATTTATGTGATTTTGTCCGAGACGGCGAAAAACCATCCAAACCTCTGGTATACTTTACCAGTGGTCACTTACGGGTTGTTGCGCTACTTTTTCGTAGTGCATCGGTACGATGCGGGGGGCAGCCCTGAGAAGCTGATTCTGTCTGATAAACACATCGCGCTCTCGGTGGTCGTGTGGGGCTTAATCGTGCTATGGGTGATGCGAGGATGAGCATGCTACAGAGAACACGCAGGCGCGTACAGACACTCCCGCTTGGGGTGCGCCAGTTCCTCAAGTTCGCCACTGTGGGGGCAATGAACACCGCGATCGACTGGAGTTTGGCGTTCTTCTTGACCTACTACACCCCCATCCCCCGCACGCTGGGGGGGGCGTTTGTGAATCTCTCAGGCGCGCCGCTGCGTCCAGAAGCTGCCGCCGTGTGGTTCGCGAAAATCATCTCCTCGGGCACAGCAACCATCAACAGTTTCATCTGGAACCGTCGCTGGACTTTTCGCGTGCGTGATAAGCAAGCACGTACGCGCCAGTTCGCGAAGTTTGTCACGGTGAATGTGGTTGGCATGCTGCTCAACTCCACGATTACCACGCTGCTCATTCGTCCGTTTCTACCGGAACCGCCGCGCATTGTGTTTATGGCGTGCCAGGCGACCGCGACGGCAATCGTGTTATTTTGGAACTTTTTTATGAACAAATACTGGACTTTCAAAGGCGCATCTGGGGTATCTATAGAATCGTAGACAGGAGGCGAGAGCGATGGATCAGTTCTTACTGGAGTTGAAAAAGCTGCCGCGTCCCCAACCGATACTGGTGGGCGTGGTGCTTGCGTTCCTTGGGATGGTGCTTTATGCCTATCGTGAAGTGATTGAGTGGTACTGGCTGCCGCGTTGGGGCGACTCGAACGGCTATTATTCGTATGCCTACTTGGTGCCGCCGTTGGCGTTGGTGATGATTTGGATGCGACGCGAACGGCTATTGCAACTCCAGGCGCAACCGTCGTGGTGGGGGCTTCCGCTCTTCTTGGCGGCGCTGGGTATTCATCTGCTGGGGCACTGGGGTTACTCCAGTTGGGTTTCCAGCATGGCGTTCCCGCTCTTCCTGATTGCAGGCAGCCTGCTCCTCTGGGGAACCCAAGTCACGAAGGTCTTGCTGTACCCACTCCTGTTTCTCTATCTTATGATGCCGATGCCTTCGGTCGTGTTCGACGAGATCACGAACCCCATCCAAGTCTGGTCGACCGATGTCGCTGAAGCGATACTAAGACCATTTTACAATATTCTGCGGGAAAACCAAGCCACGATTATCATGCCGTCGGGTTATCATTTACTCGTGGGGGTCGAGTGTAGTGGTTTCAAAGTCACAATCGCGTTGCTCACTTTTATCCTGTTTTTCTACACGCTGGTGGAGATGCCTTTGTGGAAAAAGTTGATTCTGCCCGCGGCGTTGGTACCGATTGCGATTATCTCCAACGGGCTACGAATCGCGCTGATTGGCGTAATGGGTCAGGAATACGGCTCGGAAGCGGCGAAAATCGCGCACGAGGGCTATGAGCTCACCCTGCCGCTCCTGGGAACTGTCACCATTCCCACAACGGGCGCGTTGGAGATCCTGATCCCGTTTGTGGCGCTGTTTTTGATCGCGAGGTGGTTAGGATGGAAGAGATGAAAATCAGACCCGAAGACAGTGGCACGGACAATCCCGTCCACACAGAGAGTGCCCCTGTCCGTGCAGAAGACGCCGCTCCTCAAGCCGCCAACGGTGCGCTGGAGGAACAGGCGCCGTTAGGCAAGGACGCTCCGCTCAATGCTCAAGCCACGGTTCCACCAATGGACTGGAAACGGTTCGGCGCGCCGGTTTTTGTACTAATGTTCTTGACCGTCGGGCTGGTGTTGGCGATTCAGTTCATGCCGCGCCCGCAGCCCCTCAAGGACGGAAAGACGCTGAACAAAATCCCCGCCACTTTGGGGGAGTGGACACTCTTGACCGAGTACCCCATGTCCGAGTCGGCGCTGAGAGAGCTTATGCCCGATGAGTATATCGCTCGTGTCTATGTGAACTCGCGCGGCGACCAGGCAGACCTCTCGATCATCGCAGGCTCGCACACGGGCGCGTTTCACAACCCTCAGGTGTGTTTCCGCGTGCAGGATTGGAGTTTCGAAGAGACCAGCGAGATTAAGCTTCAGGTTCCGGGCAAGGAGGAACCGATATCGGCGACCTTCGTGCGCTTAGTCGCTTCTGAGGGGCAGAATCGCAAAGCCGTGGGAATCTACTTCTACTCTACGCCGATGGGGTACCGCACGGATACTTCCTCGGCGCGTATCTTTCTGCTGCTGGCACGCTTAACGGGGATGGACCAGCAACGCGCGTACTTTGTGCGGTTCCTAAAAACCTCGCAAGGCGATCCAGAGCGTGACCAGGAGGAGATTAAGCAGTTTGCCGAGCAGGCGTTGGCGGCGATGGCGCAAACCAATCCCGAAGTGGTGCGATAACGATGGCAGCAGAGCGCGTCGTGCTACGGGCAGAGAACATCGAGTCGGCGTTGCACGGCGGCGTCTGCATCGTGCCAATGCGCTTCACACTGGAGCGTGGTGAGTTGGTCGCACTGTTTGGTCCGTCGGGGGCGGGCAAGAGCCTGCTGCTGGCGTTGATTGCTGGCGAAGTTGCGTTGGAGGGTGGGCGGCTTGAAGTCGCCGATTTCGCTTTGATGCCCGATTTGCCCGAAGGGCGCGCCCTGCGCAGCACGACACCCTTGAGTTTCCTCAAGCGTTATGCGCCATCGCTGACGCGCGCGGTGTATATGATCGAGTTGCTGGGGCTGGGTGAACGCATAGAAACCCCGCTCACGGAACTCTCCACTGGGCAGCGCCATATGCTACGCGTGGGCGGCGCCCTCGTGCAGCAGGCGCCGCTCTACTTGCTGGATGACCCTTTTGAAGGCGCGGACTTCGAACGCCGACGCCGTCTCTGGAACGAACTGGATGACCGCTGCCGATTCGGTGCAGCGGTTCTGTTCGCCACGCGCGACCCCGCAATCGCCGAACGCGCCGATCGTGTGTTGATGCTGGACGACGGACGCCTCATCGCCGATGCTGCCCCCGAACACCTCATCGCCGAGCAGGAAGCGACCGAAATCGAAATCGAGGCGCACGACCCAGAACCTCTCTTGGACGGGTTAGAGGGTATCGACTTACGCATCGAGCAGCTGCCCGATGGCTATCGGCTGCGTCTCTACGCCAGCGACACGCTTGCACTGCGCCTGCTGCAGGAGGGCTACGGCAACATCCGCGCGATTTATGTCCGCCCGCCTAACTTGGAAGAAGTTTGGCAGTGGCGGCGGCTCAAAGCACGCACCCAGAAAACGCTACTAAGGCAGGAGTAACGCATGCAACTCAACGAGGAACTTATCGAGAGCCACATCATCTACCGTGGGCGCGTGGTAACACTGCGAATCGATACCGTGCGCCTGCCCAACGGACGCACCGCACGGCGCGAAATCGTGGAGCATCGCGGCGCAGTGGCGATTGTGCCGTTGCTGAACCCCGAAACCGTGCTGCTCATCCGCCAATATCGTCAGGCAGTGGGTGAAACGCTGTTGGAAATCCCCGCTGGCACCTTAGAACCCGACGAACCCCCCGAGCGGTGCGCCCGACGCGAACTGGAAGAAGAGACAGGCTACACCACACGCCAACTGCGCAAACTGTTCAGCCAGTACCTTGCGCCCGGCTATTCGCAGGAAGTGTTGCATGTCTACCTTGCTGAAGACCTAACCCCAGTGACGCAACACCTGGACGAGGACGAACTGGTGGAACTCGTGCCCACACCCCTGCGCGAGGTGGAGACCATGATTCTGCAGGGGCACATCAAAGACTCGAAGACCATCGCGGGACTGTTGATGACCCTGCGTCTGCGGGAGCGCGGGGAACTCTAAGGCGTTTTCGGCTGGTGCGCTCTTTCAGGATGATCTGAACTTCGCCAACGCCTGTTTCACAAGGTCGGGTATCTCGCTGGGGGTGTCGGCGATGGGCACGCCCGCGTCGGTAAGGGCAGCGACTTTGGACTGGGGGCTCCCTTTGCCGCCGGAGATAATCGCGCCCGCGTGTCCCATGCGCTTACCGGGGGGAGCCGTGCGCCCTGAGATAAAGCCCACCACAGGCTTGGTCATGTGGTTCTTGATATACTCCGCTGCGATTTCCTCATCCGAGCCACCGATTTCACCCACCAGCACCACCACTTCCGTCTGAGGGTCTGCCTCGAAAAGGGGCAGCACATCGATAAAGGTGGTGCCAATAATCGGGTCGCCCCCGATACCGACACAGGTGGATTGCCCAATACCCGCCTGCGTCAGGGCATACACAATCTCGTAGGTAAGCGTACCGCTGCGCGAGACCAGCCCGACATTCCCCTTCTTGAACAACATTCCCGGCATAATGCCTACCTTGCATTCCTCGGCGGTGGTGAGTCCGGGACAGTTCGGTCCGATGACACGGCTGTTAGTGCAGCGTTTCACATAGCTCATCGCGCGCACCATATCCTGAACGGGGATGCCTTCGGTAATGCACACAATCAGTTCCACGCCTGCATCGGCGGCTTCAAGAATTGCGTCGGGAGCGAATGGTGCAGGCACAAAGATACATGACACATTCGCACCGGTTTCACGCACCGCTTGCTTGACAGTATCAAACACCGGCACGCCCGCCACCGCTTGACCGCCCTTGCCTGGGGTGACGCCCGCAACGACCTTCGTGCCGTATTCGATCATCTGGCGCGTGTGAAACTCTCCTTCGCGCCCCGTAATACCCTGTACCAGAACTTTCGAATCCGCATTGACCAGAATCGCCATACTTCGTCTCCTTCCGATGTCAGCAAGATTGTACCTGATGGGGGTACACTTCTATAGATGAACGCGGCGATCATCAATCTGGCGTATCTGCTGGCGGTGACTTTGTTTATATTGGGGCTAAAAGGGTTGTCGCACCCACGCACGGCGGTACGCGGCAATCAGCTCGGCGCAGCGGGAATGCTGATTGCGATTGTGGCGACACTGCTCGACCGACAGGTTCTGAGTTTTGAGTGGATTCTGCTGGGGTTGGTGATAGGTTCGTTGGTGGGTGCGGTGATGGCGACGCGGGTGGCGATGACCGCGATGCCGCAGATGGTGGCACTGTTAAACGGTTTCGGTGGAGCGGCTTCCGCGCTGGTGGCAGGCGCAAACTTGGTGGAAAGTACCTTGCCCGATGCGTCACTCCCTGCGCCCCTGTTCCAACTCACGATTGCCGCAGCCTTATCAGGACTCATCGGAACAATCACTTTCTGGGGTAGCCTTGTTGCCTTCGCTAAACTGCAGGGGCTAATTAGCGATAACCCGCTTCAGGTGAGCTTTCTCCATTATATCAACGGTGTGATGCTGCTTGTCGCGATTGGGTTGGGCGGAATGCTTGCACTCAATCCCGCGGCGCTGGGTTACTACTGGGCGTTGTTGGTTGTAGCGTCTATCGTGGGGGTGCTCTTGGTGATCCCCATCGGCGGCGCGGATATGCCCGTGGTGATTGCGTTGCTTAACTCCTACTCGGGGCTTGCCGCGGCGGCGACGGGGTTTGTGCTAAACAATAATGCGCTCATCGTTACAGGGTCGCTGGTCGGCGCGTCGGGCGTCATCCTGACTACGATTATGTGCCGCGCGATGAATCGCTCGCTGCGCAATGTGCTGTTTGGGGTGTGGGTTCCATCGGAAACCGGTCCAAAGGCAGAAGATGTGTATGCAGGTAAAGTAAAAGCCGCCTCGCCCGAAGATGTGGCGTTACTGCTGGAAGGTGCGCGTTATGTGGTGATTGTGCCCGGCTACGGTATGGCAGTTGCGCAGGCACAACACGCCGTGCGCGACCTGATGCAGATCTTAGAAAAACAAGGAACCACCGTGGAATTCGCCATCCACCCTGTGGCCGGGCGGATGCCTGGACACATGAATGTGCTCCTCGCCGAAGCCGATGTACCCTATGACCGCCTTAAGGAGATGGACGAGATTAATCCGCGCTTCGAGCAGGTAGATATAGCAATTGTGATTGGCGCGAACGATGTGGTCAACCCGCTCGCCCGCACCGACCCCAACAGCCCGATAGCAGGGATGCCCATTCTGGATGTGGACAAAGCACGCAGCGTGGTGGTCATCAAGCGCAGTCTCAGTCCGGGCTTTGCTGGTATTCCCAACCCGCTGTTTGCCGCTGACAACACGCTGATGCTCTTTGCCGACGCTCGCGAAGGCGTGCAACAGATTATCGCGGCGCTCAAGGCGAAGTAATGCGGTATAATCTTAAAAATGCCTATCACTATCGAGGACTTGAACGACCTGAAGCGCCTGCTGGAGGAGCATCCCGACTGGCAGGAGACACTGGCGCGCGCTCTGCTAACGCCTAAAACGCTGTTGAAGATTTTCAAGTCCGATCCGGAGTTGCAAGCGATATTACGCGCTGTGATTTTGGGGGAAGAGTTTCTGGAACTGCCCGCCCTCACCCGCGAAGCCATCCAGCGGCTTGGCGCGTTAGAGAGCGTTACAGGCGATTTGGTGCAACGCACTGGCGCGTTGGAGGAAACCTCGCGCGATACGGTGCAGCGTCTTGGCGCGTTGGAGGAAACTTCGCGCGATACGGTGCGGCGTCTCGGCGCGTTGGAGGAAACCTCACGCGATACGGTGCAGCGTCTTGGCGCGTTGGAGGAAACCTCACGCGACACGGTGCAGCGTCTTGGCGCGTTGGAGGAAACCTCACGCGATACGGTGCAGCGTCTTGGCGCGTTGGAGGAAACCTCGCGCGACACGGTGCAGCGTCTTGGCGCGTTGGAGGAAACCTCACGCGATACGGTGCAGCGTCTTGGCGCGTTGGAGGAAACCTCGCGCGATACGGTGCAGCGTCTTGGCGCGTTGGAGGAAACCTCGCGCGACACGGTGCAGCGTCTTGGCGCGTTGGAGGAAACTTCGCGCGATACGGTGCGGCGTCTCGGCGCGTTGGAAGCCGAAGTAAGGGACTTAAAGGAAACCTCGCGTCAAACTATAGAGCGTTTAGACCGCTTGGAGGCGAGTCATCGCGGCTTGGAGGGACGATTGGCGGGTGAGCAGTATGAGAAGCGGATTCTGCGTTCAGCATGGCGGCTATTCAATGGAGGTGATGGGGGCAGTCCCGAAGACCGAGCCGTCGCGGAACGGTTGCGGGAGTGGTTAAGCGCGAATCGTGCGCTGGTAGCGCGCATCCACGAAGAGGATGACCCCTACCTGAGCGACCTCATCTGGTGGAAAGAAGGGCGTGTGGCGGTGGTGGAGGTCTCGCTCAAGGTGAACGGCGTCGATGTGCAGCGGGCCCATGCCCGTGCGCAGACACTGCGGGAAGCAGGAGCCGATGCGTTCCCGCTGGTGATTGGTAACGAGTGGGCACACCCCGAATCGCGCGACCTCGCCGAGCAACTCCAAGTCGCATGGAAAGTCGGCGACGATATCTCTCAAGGGTATATTAACTTCCGCCGCATGGGGGACTAAGAGACTATCAGCGAAGCCCCCTGTTCTCCCTCGCTCGCGAAGTGCGAATTAACTCAAAACCTGTTATTTTCTCTCGTCCGCTCTGCACAGGGGGATGGAATATCATCGTTGGGGAGTTGTATCCTCAAAATACCATACAGGGAGGTCACTCTATGCGACTGAAGGCATTGGGCGCCGTGGCGGCGCTGATTCTCGTGAGTGTAGCGTGTGCGTCGGTTGTTGCCACACGGGTCGTAGCACGTGGCTCTGCGACGAACGATTCGAACCATCGGCTTGAATTCCAGTTCAGTGGATTACATATCAACCACAACGACAATCACCGTTACCTTGGTCAGGGTAGCTTCGCGTGGAGCGTGAATGGGCGTGTCCAAGCGATGCGCATTCGCTCGATCAGCTCCATTACCGTCGAGGAAACCGCGACTGCCCGTATCGTCACCATTACCGGGATCGGGCAACTGGGGCGCTGGGGCTTTACGCCAAGCCGATTCAACAACAACCTGGTTCAGGGTGACTTCAGCGTCACCTTCACCGACAACTTTGAAGGAAGCGACACCGTGCAGTTCTCCTTCTCTTCAGGACCTGGGTTGAACAGCGTCCAGTACAACTTCTCCGGTCAGGTGCAGTCGGGCAGCATGTTGAATGCCCAGCAGTGGACGCTTAGCAGCTAAGGGCTTTGATTGAATCAGGGCAGTTCCTCGCCGCTCGGAATGACGGGGTGGTGTCAAGACCGCCTGTCATTCCGAGTCGAAAGCGGGGGGTCGTGCGGTTTTTCCCTTGACAACCCGCCTATGCATGTGGTATATTATTAACGCCGACGCTCCTGGGTAGCTCAATGGGCAGAGCGGGTGGCTGTTAACCACCAGGTTGCAGGTTCGAGTCCTGCCCCAGGAGCCAGATTTTTTAAGGATGGAACCTCAGCGTCTGCAAAAGTGGCTTGCTTTTTGCGGCTACGGCTCCCGACGCGCATGCGAACAGCTCATCCAGCAGGGGCGCGTGCAGGTTAACGGTACAACCGCCACTCTTGGTACGAAAGTAGACCCCGAGCGTGATGTGATCACGGTTGATGGCGTGCGCGTCCAGGCACGGCAGTCATTGGTGTATCTGATGTTGAACAAGCCCCGTGGCTATGTTACCACGCGCAAAGACCCCCACGCGCCGCGCACGGTGATGCAGTTGCTCAAAGGCGCACCCAAAGGCGTTTTTCCTGTGGGTAGGCTGGATGCTGACTCGGAAGGGCTACTGCTTTTCACAAATGATGGGGACTTCGCCAACCGCTTGATGCACCCACGCTACAAACTCCCGAAAACCTATCGCGTGTGGGTCCGCGGCAAGCCTTCAGAAAAAGCCCTGAACCGCCTCCGAGAGGGGGTTCTGTTGGAGGAAGGCGTCACCGCGCCTGCAATCGTCCGTCTCATTCGTGCGGGAAGCGAGCAAAGCCTGCTGGAGATGGTACTCCGCGAGGGGCGCAAGCGCCAGATTCGTCGGATGTGTCAGGCGGTGGGGCATCCTGTGCAGCGGCTCGTGCGTATCGCGATTGGCGACCTGCGCCTGCCGCGTGACCTGCCGCCAGGCAAATGGCGCGCCCTCACCGAAGAGGAATACAACGCACTCCTTCGCCCCTTTGCCGAGGGCGCGACGCTCACCACTCCAAAACGCTCACCGACATAGGCGGGAATGTATTACGGATGCGGTTGCCGCCACCGCGGAGCGTGCGCATCGCGATGCCCTTGCTTTTGACGGTATCTTGCGCCGCGGAGTAATAACGCCAAGAGACCGTGCCGTTCGCGCGTTGCCCCTGTAGGCGAATCTCCGCAGTAATCGGCGTGCTGCGCATTTTGTTAATCACGAGGAGCCTCCCCCTGCCGCTTGGTGTGCGAACTGCGTAGACCGCGAGCATGGGGTTGTTGCAGTTGACGGCGATGAGCGTGTCCCCAGGGCGGGCGAATCGGGTGATCAGCTGCGCCGCGAAGAAGGTCGGATACGGCGTGTTGAGTGGGTCGCCCACGCCCGAAGGATAGCCCGCGGCGACAATCCCATAGTCGCCCCAGTTGCGCCAGCCGTAGAGCAGCGCGCTGTTATTGTTGTTCGCCTCTGCGGAGTTGTGCAGGTCCCACCACACAAACGCATCTGCTCCTGCCAGAATCGCCCGCGCCCACGAATCCGCCATGTAGAGCGCGTTCACCATACTGGTGGTCTGCTTGCCGGGGTTGTAAGCGACGGAATTGTTCTCGGTCAAAAAAATCAGGACGTTATCGCCTGCCGCGCCCAGATAGTCGCGCAGTATCTGGCGTGTGCGCGGGATAATCTCGTCCCAGGTGCGCGTGTCGTCCAGCAAGAAGGCGTCATCTTCGCGTCCGGGCTGCTGCGGGTAGTGGTGCACATCAAAAAAGTCGGGGACAACGCCCAGACTGCTCAGGCGGTTGAGCAGCACGGGTGTCCAGCCGTTTTGAGTCTGCCCTGTGCGCGGGTTGACCACCGAAAATCGCTGGGGATACTCGGTCTCGCTGAACACACCGACCACACCGACTCGAATCGTAGGGTCGACGGCTTTCATCAGTTGGATGGCGTCGCGTGCGAAGGAGGCGTAGGTATGCGCGTCATGGCGATTGGGGTAGGTGTCGTATTCCCACGAGCCGTAGTTCTCATTGCCGATTGCCCAATAACGCACGCCGCCGTTGCGCTGAATGTTGGCATACTGCACCCAGTCGGCGGCTTCTTGGGGCGTGCCCGAACCATAGTTGACGCAGATAATCTTCTCGGCATTGAGCGAGTTCGCCACGCTCAGGAATCCGTCCGTGTTCGTGCCATAGCTGCCCCCGTAGCGCCGATTGCTATTCGTGCGCCAGTCATATTCGTTGGAGATAGAGCCTCCGGGATAGCGCATCAGCCCGAATCCAACTTGCTTGAGCAAATTGCGTCGTTCAGAGGTGTTCAGGAACCAGTCCCAGCAGGCGACATTGATGCCCAGCATCGGCTTCGTGATGGTGCGTCCCGTGTTGTTGAAGTTCGCTGTTGCGGTTGCGTTCGCGCTCACATTAGAGCGTATCAGGCGGATGTCGTCCAGATAGAAGGTGGCGACATTCTGCCCCGAAAACTCGCGGAAGTGGATCCCTGTAAGCCGATCGCCTGGGTTGACGCCCAGCGCACTGAGAGGCGCTTGCACGCGAGTCCACTGATTGGCGGGAATGTTACTCACGAAGTTCGTAATCGGCACAAGGGGACGGTCTACGCCATCGACTTCGGCGCGGAGATAGAAGCGTGGGTTGCCCGCACTGCCCCCATGCACCCAGAACTCCAGATGGCTGAAACCGTCTACCACAAAGCCGCCGGGGTTTTTGAACCAGATAGAGGACCAAGGGTAGAAGTCAACGCGGATCGAGTATTGTCCAGAGCGCACAGGGCTGGTGTTTTGCAAATTGCGGTTCGCCCAAGACCAGTCTTCCCAGCGCCCTGCAGGATAGTCGCGATAGATTGCCGGGTGTGCGAAATCGTCAGCGTACGCACCTGCCCATAAGCTCAACAAGAGAATCCCGTACCAGCGCATTGGTCGCCTCCGCGTGTCTTGAAACGGTTCAAGGCACGCCTCTATTATAGCCTAAATAGGCGTGGGATTAGTTGGGGGGTGGCGGGAAGTCCAGCACCGAGACAGGCACTTCGAAGACCACGCCCGTGCGGGTGTCGGTGACGACGAGCCGCGTCGCGCCACGACTGATGCCCGTCAAGCGTGCGGAGTTGCTGGTGAGTTTCTGCACCGTCGCTTTGGTGGTGTCGCGCACCGACCACACGAAGTCGGCGCTCACGATGTTGTTCGTCTGCAGGTCGCGCAGGCTGGCGGCGACTGTAATCGATTCGTCCACCCAAACTTCGATGGTGGCAGGGTTGGTTTCAATCTGATAGCGGCTGAGGTCATACTGAATTGAACCAACGGAGCCTGCCACAATCGTAAACTCTTGCGCCACAACCTGCCCGTTGCTAAGGGTAATCTCCACGCGGATTGTGTGCGTACCGGGCGGGAGCGTAATGCGCTGTGGGTTTTCCACCAGTTGCCCGTTCAGATACACGCGAGCGTCGGTGGGTGTGCCCGACACGGCAAGCGAGAAGGTCGAGGTTCCGCCGCCACCGCCTCCACCGCCAGAACACGCCAGCAGGCTCAGAACAAAGAGCGCAGTCAGAGCAATCCCTGCAATGCCTGTTTTTCGTTTCATGACACTCCTGCACAATCCCTGCGCGTGAACGATTGCGTCCTCATTCACTGATTTAGACGCTCCTTAAAACTCGGCGTTTCCAGGCGTGCGTGGGAACGGTATGACATCGCGGATGTTCTTCATGCCAGTGATATACATCATCATCCGTTCGAATCCGAGTCCAAAACCGGAGTGGGGTGCGCTGCCATACTTACGCAAGTCCAGATACCACCAGTAGTCTTCCTCGCGCAGCCCCATCTCGCGGATACGCTGCAGCAACACATCATATCGCTCTTCGCGCTGGCTACCGCCAATAATTTCGCCCACACGCGGAACCAGCACATCCATCGCCCGCACGGTGCGCCCATCGTCGTTCAGGCGCATATAAAACGCCTTAATCTCGCGCGGATAGTCCGTTACAATAACGGGTTTCTTAAAATACTCTTCTGTCAGGTAGCGTTCGTGTTCCGTTTGCAAATCGCTGCCCCACACAGGTGGGAACTCCCAATCGCGCGACGCTCCTTGCAAGATGCGAATCGCCTCCGTGTAGGTGATGCGCTCAAAAGGCGACTCAGCCACATGCTGCAGTGTTTGCAACACCGTGTTATCGATGCGTTGGTGGAAAAACTCCAAATCCTCTGCACAGTGATTAAGTACATAATTGATAATATACTTTAGGAACTCTTCCGCGAGGTTTGCGTTGTCTTCCAGTTCGTAGAACGCCATTTCAGGCTCAATCATCCAGAACTCAGCGAGGTGGCGTGGGGTGTTGCTGTTTTCGGCGCGGAAGGTAGGCCCGAAGGTATACACCTTGCCGAACGCCAGCGCGAAAATCTCCGCCTCCAGTTGTCCGCTCACCGTCAGGTAGGTGGGTTTTCCAAAGAAGTCTTGCGAAAAGTCGATTTTGCCGTTGGGTGTGCGCGGGAGGTTCTCTAAATCGAGCGTGGTGACGCGAAACATCGCGCCCGCGCCCTCGCAGTCAGAGCCTGTGATAATCGGCGTATGCACATAGAGGAAGTCGCGCTCCTGAAAGAACTGGTGAATGGCGTATGCCAGCGCGTTGCGCACACGAAACACCGCGCCGAAGGTGTTGCCCCGCACGCGCAGGTGGGCAATCTCACGCAGGTACTCAAACGAGTGCCCCTTTTTCTGCATCGGGTAGGTCTCAGGGTCGGCGACGCCGTAGAGGCGCAACTGCTGGAGTTTCAGCTCTACAGGTTGCTTCGGTGCAGGGGACTCGGTCAGCACGCCGACGGCTTCGATGCACGCGCCGGTTGTGACTTGACGGAGCGTCTCTTCGGGGAGGACGCCCGCTTCGACGACAATCTGCAGGCTCTTGAAGCGTGAGCCGTCGTTAAGTTCGATAAACGACACGCCTTTCGAATCGCGTCGTGAGCGCACCCAGCCCCGCACCTTGAGCCGACTCCCGATGGGCTGCTCGTATGCCTGCTTCACGGAGACCAACTTCGGTTCCATACGGTAGGTATTGTACCTGACAGAGGAGGGATGCCGCTTGAAGTGCAACAATCGGTTTGGCGGAGCAGGACTCTCGACTTCCTCGTTGAAACATCGAACCGCTTGACGGGAGGAGCGTTGCTATGAGGCGCAACTACGGCGCGAACGACACGATCCGAATCGCGATTATCGGGTGCGGCGGCATCGGACGCCATCATTACAGGCAGTTTGACCGTCTCCGCGGGCAGTGCGAGATTGTGGCGGCGTGTGATGTGTACCAAAAGCAACTGGACGAGTTTCTTCAGTTAACGGGACGCAGCGATATTGAGCCCTATCGTGATTATCGGCGCATTTTGGAGCGCAAGGACATCGACGCGGTGGTGGTCGCCACGCCCGACCACTGGCACGCCAAAATCACGATCGACGCGTGTGAGGCGGGCAAGCATGTGTTTTGCGAAAAGCCTGCCATGCATAACATCGCCGAAGGGCTGGCGATGGTTCACGCAGCGCGGGAACATAAACGCACGGTTGCCATCGGGTTGCAACAGCGCAGCGGGGAGCATTTCAAAGAGGCGGTGAACATCGTGCGCTCGGGACGGCTGGGCAAAATCACCACCGTTCACTGCTGGAATGTGGGCAACGAGACGCCCAACGGCATCGGCAACCCACCCGATAGCGACCCACCCCCAGGACTGGACTGGGACTTCTGGCTCGGACCTGCGCCCAAACGCCCCTATAACCCGAACCGTTGTCTCTATAACTTCCGCTGGTTCTGGGACTACGCAGGGGGTAAAGTGGCGGACTGGGGCGTTCACCTGATCGATATCGCGCTTTGGGCAATGGGCGAACACAACCCCATCGAAGTCGCCGCCTACGGGGGCAAATTTGCCCTCAATGACAATCGCGAAACGCCCGATACGGTCGATTGCCTCTGGAAGTTCAAGGATTGGACACTCGTCTATACGCATCGCGCGGGCAGCGACTACCCCTTGTACGGGCGTGGTTACGGCACGATGTTTTTCGGCACGAACGGGAGCCTCTATGTGAGCCGTGAGGGACTGGAGATACATCCCGATAAAGAGCGCATCCCTGCCTACAAGCGTGGCGGCTCGGCGCAGAGTGAACCCCATGCGGAGAACTTTCTGGCAGCCATCCGCGAGGGCGTTCCGCTCGCCGTCGATGTGCTGACGGGCGTGCGCTCTACGATTGTACCCCTGCTGGGCAATATCGCCTATCGCGTCGGGCGCAGTATCCGATGGGATGCCCAGCGAGCGCAGATTGTGGGCGACCGCGAGGCGAACGCGCTGCTCAGTCGCAACTGGCGCGCTCCGTGGGGCATACCGAAACGCTACATTAAACCGATTGAGTAGGGCAGCGGGTTAGCCGCCCAACTCGCGTGCGAGCCACTCGGCGAACCCCTCGTTGACACTGGCGAGGGGGAGTTCGCCGATGAACTGCGTGTAGGTGATATGCCGACGCACTACCTGCTCTATCTGCTCGCGAGCACCCGCGCGCGCTTTGACAATCAGCACGATCTCGGATTCCTGGTGAATTGCGCCCTCCCAAAGATAGGCGCAGGTAATGGGGAACCAGTTCGTGCAAACGGCGATGTTCTCGCGCAGCAGGTCATAGGCGACCCTCTGCGCCTCCTCAAGCGTGCTAAAAGTCAGGTAGTAAAGCGCAATCGGTTCTGGCTGCATAGATTATCCGTTCACGGACATCGCATGTCTCCGACTACCGCCGTGTTGACCGACCGCCCCGTACCATACGCTCCACTTCGTTCGGCTCGCGGGGCAGGGCGCGACTTAGATTCTCAACGCCCGACTCCGTCACCAGGTAGTCGTCCTCGATGCGAATCCCAATTCCCTCGGCAGGGATATACAAGCCCGGTTCGATTGTGAACACCATGCCGGGCTTGAGAGGGATGTTCGGGTCAAGGTCGTGTACATCCATGCCGAGCATGTGCGACAAGCCATGCACGAAGAACCGATCCAGCGTTTGCTCGTTGCCGTTCTCGTCTTTGGCGCGGAGTTTATGATTGCGGAAGAATTCCACCACTTTCTGATGCAGTTGTCCCAATGTGATGCCGGGCTTGGCTTCTTTTTCGGCGTACTTCATCGCGTCCAGCACAGCGACATAGAGTTCGCGTTGTCGTGGGGTGAACTTGCCTGATGCGGGGTAGGTACGGGTGATGTCGGCGGTGTAGTAGGAGTATTCCGCGCCGATGTCCACCAACACGAGTTCATGCGGCTGTACGCGCCGTTTGTTCGCGTTGTAGTGCAAGATGCATGCGTTCGGTCCAGAGCCGATAATCATCGGGTAGCCCTCGCGTTCGGAGCCATGTCGTCGGAAGGCTTCCTGCGCTGCGCCTTCCAGTTCATATTCGTAAACACCGGGCGCGAGCCGAGCAGCAAGAGCGCGATGCCCGGCAATGCTTGCCTGGATCGCCTTGCGCATAAGGGCAATCTCGGCAGGCGATTTCACAACGCGCATCTGCGCCATGAGGCGCTCCACGCCGCTGATTTGGGCTTCTGGATTTGCCTCCCGCAGGGTGTCTGCCAGAGCGGTACGCGCAGGGCGATTCACCAGCACGCGCGGATGCGTTTTCAGGGCTTCCGCAAGAAACTCCCGCAACGCGCCGCGCTCGCGAATATCCTCGATACCCGACTCACGGCGTGTCTGTTCATTCGGTTCGGGTTGCGGCCCCTCAAAGAGGCGCGACATCCGCGATTGGCGCGGCAGGAACAGCACCGCCTCGTGCCCCAGTGGGCTGCCCTCTGGTAAAATCACCAGCACGCCGTTTACTGCCTCCAGCCCTGTCAGATACATAAAGTTGCTGTCTTGACGGAACCGCAGTCGCGTAGGGGGGCTACTCTCACTGGCGAAAATCGCGATTTGGTCGCTTTCCAGCATCTGGCTCAGTTGGGCACGCCGCTGCGCGTATTCGCTGAGCGGGATGCCCCACAGCGTCGGCGCGTCTGCCACGGCATACAGGCTGCTCGTCAACAGGATTAGCCACAGTGTCCATCCAAACGAAGCGCGTCGCATACCTTACAGTGTACCTGGTGTGCAAGGGGAGAACGCACCTACCTGCACGGGGTATAATAACAGTCTACAAACACGCTGCAGCGACGGCATCTGAGGGGATCGAGCATGACCGAGATACTCATCACGCCAGAAGGTTACGATCGGCTCAAGCGCGAGTTGGAGGAACTGAAAACCGTTAAGCGCCGCGAAATCGTGGAGCGCATCAAAGCGGCGCGCGCGTTAGGCGACCTGAGCGAGAATTTTGACTATCAGGACGCCAAGCGGCAGCAGGCGTTCCTGGAAGGGCGTATCAAGGATTTGGAAACTGTGCTGAGCCGCGCGAAAGTCGTGCCCCGCCCCGACAATGCCAGCGAAATTGTCCATTTGGGCAGCAAAGTCACTCTCTACGACCTCGAGACAAACAAAGAACGCACCATCACGATTGTCGGTTCGTTTGAAGCCGACCCGTTGCAAGATATGATTTCCATTCTCTCGCCTCTGGGCGAGGCGTTGCTGGGCAGGGCGGTGAACGAGGAGGTTGTGGTCAATACCCCTAAAGGCGAAGTACGCTACCGAGTTGTGCGCATTGAGTAGCAGGAATCGATCGGGACACGCCGAACCGTTTCCATAGGAGGCGGACTATGGCACGCGTAACTTTGCTGATTGGTTTGACGAACGGGCAAGAGATCGACTGCCCCATCAACTCGCGCGACGAGGCGCAGCAAGTGATTGAGGAACTGCGCCGTTCCGATGACTTGGTGAACCTGCCGGGAATCTGTTATATCCGTGCTTCTGGCTCTTCCGAGCTGGGCGCACGGGGGGTGGTGGCGGTACACCCACATCAGGTGGTCTATACGCAGATCTTAGGCGTCGATGAGTAGCATCGGGACACTCTGCCGTGAGGTGGGGCAGGGCAGACACTAATGCCCTGCCCTGCGCAGTTGACACCAAAGGCGCCACAGGTCTGCAAGGGCGCGCCCATAACGCTCCCATCCGTAGCGTGACTGCCCGTGCGCACGGGGACGATGTTGCACTTCTAATTCCGCCACCTGGTAGCCGAGCCGGTAGGCAATCAGCGGCAGATACCGATGATAATCGCGCTCTAACCATGGGATAAGTGCTTGCACCACCTCACGCCGCATGCCCTTGAACCCGCAGTTCGCATCGTGCAGGGGCAAGCCGAAGAGCCAGCGCAACCCTGTGTTAAACACGCGCGACGCCCACACCTTAAGAAGCGGGTCCCGCCGCTGCTTGCGCCAGCCGACGACCATATCCGCCGCACCCGACTGTAGAATCCGAAGCATCGGCGCTACCGCTTCGGGGTTCTCCTGTAAATCGGCGTCGAGGGTGAACAGATATTCGCCCTGCGCGGCGTTGAAGCCGGTTCGGTACGCGGCGGTTTTGCCCTGCTTGGTGGGATGACGCAGGGGGATCAGGCGCGGTTCGGATTGGTGTGCGGTCTGCAGATACTCCCAACTCCCGTCCTCACTGCCGTCGTCCACCAAAATCATCTCCCACGCTTGATGGGTTGCCTCTAAGGCGCACTTGCACTGCCGAACCAGTTCGGGCAGGTTCGCGCGTTCGTTATGGAGGGGCACAATCAGGCTCAGCGTGGGGGGGGTCCATCGGTAGGCTCGCGTTACCTCCAGAGGGGTCTCATAGTCCCGTGTGAAGCGGAAGGGCGCGTTCGTGCGGATCAGTGCGTAGTAGGCTGCGCCTTCGAAGTCCATCGTGCGCAACGGCACAAACGGCTTCTCCTCGCGCGCACTCAGGAGCATCGCGTTGCGCTCGAAATCGGGGGGCATTTTGCCTTTGTAGACGCGCTGAGGCACGAGGATCACATCCCCGCGCTGTAGCCCTTCACCTGTAGGCAACAGCTTGCGGAAGCCGTGCTGCTCGGCGTAGAACATCCAGCCCCACGACCCTGCATACCATACGCGCTCACCCGCGAACAGTTCAGCGAACTCGCTGGCGATACGCTTATAGCGGACGGCGTAGTCGTAATCCGCGGCGATCACCATCAGGCTCAACAGCCCTTGAAGTAGTAGCAGGAATGGGCGCTTGCCCACCCGCGGCGTCAACAGCAGCACGATCGGGGGCAAGGCATACAACAAGTGGCGCATCGCTTGGAAGGGCACGCCCCACACGGCGGCAATCAGCGCCGCCGCCAGCCAAACACGCAAAAAGGAGTCGGAGCGATTCTCTTCGCGTGGGGAAACCAGCAGCACCGTTCCCAACAGGGCGCCGCCACACACCAGCCAAAACAGCGTCTGCGCGTAAATCGGTCGCCCCTCGAAGAGCGCGAGATGCCAGTAGATTAGCCCGCCGCAAGTGAACCCCATGAGCGCGGTTTTCCACAGCCAGCCTTGTCCCAGAGCTTCACGCCAGCGAGGAAGCAGTCCCCACAGGAGCAGTGTGCTTGCGCCCAAACCCACCACGCCAGGTAAAAACTTCGCCTCCCACGGCGCACTGCCCCTACGCTCCTGCCATAAATAGAGCAGATGTACCTCTCCGTCCGCCCACAGGTTCATTGCAGACCAGAGCGTTAAGGGCAGCATTGCGATGAGCAGCCATCCTGCCTGTCGCCACGCACGCCGCTGCAGGGCATAAACCAGCGCGAGCGGTATCCAAAACAGCGCCGTATATTTCGCCAGCCCACTGAGTCCACCCAGTAGTGCGCCCGCTATCAACCATCGCCGACTGCCCTGCGCCAACCCCTCCACCCAACATGCCAACCCGCTCACAAACAGGGCAAATGCAGGCACATCGCGCATGAGGTTCATACCAGGCAGCACTGCAGGCGAGAGCAGCACCCACCCCATGCCCCACCATGCCCACTCCCGCCCCACAAACCGCACGGTGAGGCGGTGCATCCCCCAGCCCAGCAGCGCCACGAATGGCGCGAACGCCAAATGGAGCCACCACTCCCGATAGCCCCCGACCGCCACAAACGGCGCGAGCCAATAACTCACCAGTGGGGGGTTCGTCGTCACTTTCGCCAGCGGTTGCGGCTCCTCTAACCAGAAAAACTCACCCGCGAACGGGCGCAGGGGGTCTTTGAGGATATTCTGCACTACATGGAGCACCACCGTGTCGTCGATGTGGACGGGCTTCAGCAGTGCGAGCAGCGCGATACCCAAAATCACGATCCCGAACGCCCCACGCATCAGAGCGTGAGATTCAACCCAGCCCGCCCTTCTCCTACCCGAGGGGGGTATTCCCATGCCATCCCCATTGCACAGCCCAAGCGACTATCGCCCCCACACCAGATACCAGTAGCCCAGCGCGATTGTTAATGTGATCACTCCCACAGGGACGCCCACACTCAGGTAGGCGCCGAAAGTCAGCGGCGCGCTCTCTTTGGCTTTCTCCGCCACAATCAGATTGGCGACTGAGCCGACCAGTGTGAGGTTCCCCGCCAGCGTGCTGACGCAAGCCAGCAGAAACCACCATGCGGTTGGGTTTGCTTGCTGTTGCACGAATCCGCTGAGAAAGAACACTGCGGGTACATTCCCCACAAGATTCGACAGAGCCGCCACGATGCAGGAGAACCCCACCGCCGTATCGGGACGCAACACCGCAAGCCCTTCGTAAAGATGTGCTAAGACTCCACCCTTAGCGGCGGCTGTTACGATGAACAGCCCTGCGAACAGCACCAGCAAGTCCCAATCTATCAATTCAAACGCGCGGGCGCGTTGCACACGGCGCGTGAGCATCATCGCTGCAGCGCCCAACGCCGCCACACCCGCCAGCGAATAGCCCATCCAGAACCCTACTACCATGCCCCCCATAATCGCGAGCGTACGCACCCATACATAGCGTGGGAGCGGTGCAGGCGAGATTAACGCGTGGCGCTCGGTCGGTTCCGCGGCAGCCTGTTTCAGCACGCGACGATACATCCCCTGCAACACCAACCCCAACACCAATAAATTGAACAAACTGAGCGGCGCCAAACGCACCACGAACTCCGGATAGCGTATCTCGCCTAACGAGGCAATCAGCATATTTTGGGGATTGCCAATCGGCGTTGCTAAACTCCCGATATTGCTTGCCATCGCCACCGCCAAAAGATACGGCTCTGGAGGCACTCCCCTTTTGGACGCCAGTTGTAGCACCATCGGCGTCAGCACCAAGCAAATCACATCATTAATAAAAAGCGCGGAACCGATCCCCGATACCCACACAATCGCCCAGAGCAAACCGCTCGGTGAGCGAAACCGATCAAGAAACCGCAGCCCATAATCCAGCACCTGCATCTGCACCAGAAACGAAACGCAAATCATCATGCTAAAAAGCAGCAGCAGCGTATTGAGGTCGAGGGCGCTGTGCGCTTCTTGCAACGACAACACATCGAAGGCAACCGCCGCCGTCGCCCCCACGAACACGACGCCTGTACGGTCTAAATTCAAAAACGGCAAGTGCCCAATCGCCAAGACGATGTAAACAATGAGAAAAATCACCCATGCAGCGACCGTCGGCTCCCAGCTTGGCATAGGGCTTGGAATTCGGGAAACGGTCTCTCTATCCTGCCTTACGCTGATTCGCCTTCAAACGCATCCGTAATCACATAACCACCCCATCACGACAGTTGCGCAGCCATTGCAGTGACTCCTCATTCAGCGATGCTCGATGCTGGTGGATAAACGCTTGCACGACTTCCCCGCTCTTGGGATGCCACAGATGCCCCAAGCCGTGCAGCGCCGCGCCCTCACAGCAAGGCTCACCCAACGCGAGAATGCGCTTCAATACATTGAGCGTTTCGTCCAGCAACGCACGATGATCGGGGTCTATTTCCCTGTACAACTGCTCCCACGCCCGCAGGGTCTCTTTTAGCGGTCTTCGGCTGCGTGCCGACTTTTCTATGGCGTCTCCCCAATCGATTCCAAACCGACGCTTTAATTCGTCCAGCGTAATCAATTGGGCGCCACAGAAGTGGTTGTCTATGATCAGATCCCACCACATAAAAAAGCCACCGCCTTGATAATTGTCCCCTTGTTTACATAGATAGTCGGCGAACGGGTGATACATCGCGCGAAGGCAGGCAAGACGCTGAGCGAGTGGTATGGTTCTATCCATGAGGTATTGACCCAATTCCAACTGCGCTCCTAATAGGAACCAGATTGCTTCGTCAATCTGATTCTGAGTGTATGGCTCCACCCATTGGGAGAACTCGTTGAAGAGGCGCGTGACGTACTCTAACAACTTTTGAGGTTCTGAGACGCAGAAATCGTGCCATTGGCTGTGGTCGGTGGTGAACAGCCATTGCACCCACGGTTCAAAATCCATCGCCGTTAGGTCGATATAGTCTTCGTCGTAGCAGGGGTGGTGGATGTGCATCATCATAATTTACCCCTGATTGGGGCGAGGGCGAAGCGCAGGCGTCGGTAAGAGGCGTGTTCTCGGACGCAAGCAGCAAAAGGTGAGGATGATGGGTTCGGGTTATTGGGGGGTCTCCCGCGCTTTGGTGGGAGGGGATAGGCGTGGCAGAAGCGTTGGACAAAAGCATAGCTTGTACTGACGGACAGAGTGGTGAAGGTGGCGTCGCTTCATCGGGTGTTTTATACCCGATGCCCACCGATTTTTCGAACGCCCTCAGGGGGTGGGAGGGTTTTTTCAGGGAAAATTCCCTTTGCACGGGGCAGACACGCCTTTGCACGGGGCAGACACGCCTTTGCACGGGGCAGACACGCAGGTCTGCCCCTACAGAAGGCGTCGGATGTAGGGGCGCACCTGTGTGTGTGCCCTGCTATCCCACCCCACGATTTATCGGACATCCCCTTGAGTCTTGACATTGCCCTCTACAATGGTGTATAATATAACCAGAACGGATATTAGTGAATCACATCTTACAGGGGAGTCCGATGAAGCCATTCGCACAGTGGGATTTGCGTCATAGGTTTCGATTTTGGAGCGTTGTTCTCTTGACAATGGTCTGTGTCGGGGGGTGCCGTGGCGACACGGTAGAGATCGTTGCGCCGCAACCTGCCCA
>BPGO01000008.1 GCA_026003075.1 Fimbriimonadales bacterium
CGTCATCCTCGATGGCGGGACTCATCGCCACGCTGGGCTACGACGGCGCCATCTATCTAATGGGGTGGACAGGCGGTTATGTGCTGCTTGCCCTTTTGCTGGCTCCCTATCTCCGCAAATACCGAAAGTTTACCGTGCCCGATTTCGTGGGCGACCGCTATGCGTCGCAGACCGCCCGTACGCTCGCCGCGCTGGCGACGATTTTTATCTCGCTCGTGTATGTGGCGGGGCAGATGCGCGGCGTGGGAATCGTGTTCAGCCGATTCTTAGCCATCGACATCGCTCAAGGCGTGCTGCTGGGCGTGGCAGTAACGGCGTTTTTTGCCATCTTGGGCGGGATGAAAGGCGTCACTTGGACGCAAGCCGCGCAGTATACTATCCTGATTATCGCGTATCTCATCCCAGGGGTCGCATTGGCATACCTGCTGACGGGCAATCCCATCCCTCAACTTGCGTTCGCATTCAGCAACATCAGCGAACGGCTTAACCAGCTCCAGACCGATTTGGGCTTTAGCGAGTACACTGCGCCGTTTCAGAGTAAGTCGATGCTCGATGTGCTGGCGATTACGGGCGCGCTGATGGTTGGCACGGCGGGGCTACCGCATGTGATTATTCGGTTCTACACCACGCCTGATGTGCGCTCGGCGCGCTACTCGGCGTTCTGGGCGTTGCTGTTTATCGGGCTGCTGTATACCACCGCGCCTGCGCTGGCGATGTTCGCCCGCTACAACTTGATTAACACGCTGCACGGCAAGCCGATGGAGCAGGTGCGCCAGATTGACTGGGTCGCCAAGTGGGAGCAGACGGGGCTGCTAAAACTCGTGGATAAAAACGGCGACGGCGTCGTGCAGTTCGCGAAGGGCAAAGCGTTTTTGGAGAAAAGCGGCAAGCCCGACTTCAACGCGCCCGACAGGAGCAACCCCAACGAGGTGTATCTGGACAACGATATTATTGTCCTCTCTACGCCCGAAGTCGCGCAACTGGCGCCGTTCGTGATTGCGCTGTTGGCGGCTGGGGGGCTGGCGGCTGCGCTCTCGACGGCGTCGGGACTGCTGATTGCGATGTCCAGCGCGGTGGCGCACGATTTGTATTATCGGGTGTTCAATCCGCGCGCCCCCGAACGGCTGCGTTTGCTGGTGGGACGGCTGGCGATGGTTCCTGCGCTGTTCGCCGCGGCGTATCTGGGGATTAATCCGCCCGGTTTTGTAGCGCAGGTGGTGGCGTTCGCGTTCGGCTTGGCGGCGTCGGGGCTGTTCCCGGCGATTCTGTTGGGGATTTTTGACCGCCGTATGAATGCTCAGGGCGCTATTGCAGGCATGGTGATTGGCTTGGGCTTCACGACCGTGATGATTGCGCTGATGCGGGCGCCCCAACTCTTCGGCGCGCCCGAACCGTATCTGAAGGACTTCTTCGGGATCAGTGCGGAAGGCATCGGTATCGTGGGCATGGCTCTGAACCTGATAACCGCGCTCGTTGTCTCGCGCCTGACGCCGCCGCCCCCCGCACACATTCAGGAGATTGTGGACTCGATTCGCATCCCACGCGGCGCAGGCGAAGCGTTGGAGGAGTAATACGGTGGCGGTGGACAGTCAGAGTGTGCCGACCACCCCAAAAGGGGGGTGCGCGGGTACGACGGTGGCGAGAAAATCAAAGGGCGTAAACGGCACAGAGTGGTAGACTCGCAGGGGAACTTGTTAGGGGTGATGGTGTCGGGCGCCGATGTGTCGGATGCGCAGGGGGCGTATGGGATTTTGGACGGGGTGTTGGGTCGGTATCGTTCGGTGCGGGTGGTGATAGCGGATAGAGCGTATGATCGGGAGGGTTTATTGGAATAGTTGTTGGGGAAGTGGGAGGTGGGTTTGGATTGTGTGGGTCGTTTGGGGTGTGGTGGTTGTTGGGGTACGGCACGCCGTACCCGTACCGCGTCGTTGGTTGTTGTTGGGGTACGGCACGCCGTACCCGTACCGCGTCGTTGGTTGTTGGGGTACGGCATGCCGTACCCGTACTTGTTTGTCTCGGTGTTGGGGTGTGTTGTGTGAGGTGGAGGCGGGTTGGATTTGGGTGGCAGGGATACGGCGGTTGATGCGGTATCTTGCGAGCCATGGTTCTTAAACAGCCTCTAAGGATGTTCTGTTTAAGCTTTTGCTGTTCTCGCAGTTTCAAGAGTTACGACTTGGAGAGGCGAGGTCATCTCCAAATCTAACCTATTCCAGCTGTAGTGATTGTTGCTGGACGAGGTTATTGACTTTCACTAATTCATCAGGCTCCGTGAACGCAGTGAAAAACAGAGGACGCCCACTAAAAGACAAAGGTGAGACAGGCCCTACTGCCATAAACGGAAATTCTTTCATGTGATTTTGAGGAAAGCTATGGGGGTCGCGAAACGATTGATACAGCTCCATCGCGCGGTCGTCTCCGCCAATGAACTCGCGCAATCGGCGAAACTCTTCCCCAAGTGCCAGCCCAAACCCGAAGAACAGGATACGCAGTTGCTGAATAATCTCGTTATCCAACCCTCCAAGCGTTTGGCTTATAAAGCACCAACCAACCCCATATTTACGGGTTTCACGTACCGCAGTACGCAGCTGCGCACGTAGGATATCCGCTTGGGTGCCACGTTCTATGGAACCACTGGGCGCATGTCGATGTGCTTCATCAAGAATCACAAGAATATTTGCAGTTGTATTTGTACTTAGTGTGTTCTGTGAACCATTCACAAGCGCATTGAGCAGTTTGACGAGAATGCGCTTTTGTAAATCTTCTGACCAAATATTTCGATTCCCCTGCTCAGATATATCAATAACTATGATAGGTCGGGCATTATTACTCTGTTGAGTTTGTAGGAGATCTTTGACGATTCCATACAATTTTCGTCGCCCCTGACCAGAGGCAAACAGTTGAGCGAGTGGCTGCCAATGATCCTTGTACAGAGGTTCCAATTCGGGCTGTTGTAGTAGTTTGCTCACCCGGTCTTGTAATTGCTGCTTACGCGTAGGCGTAGAGTAAACATACTCTGCATGTTTGTTCTGTGATAGTACTTCTAAAGCATGTTTTAGACAATCTATTGAGTCCAGCTCGTCCAATTTTTTTTGTTTGAGTGCCTCACGAATTACCTCTGCGGCACGGCGGGAGTTATCTATTGAGCCGCTTGGAATACCCAACTGCTCGGTAAACCGTTGTGATACGAGTAGCTCTTCGAGAAGATCCCATTCATCGAGCTGGATATCCGAAATCGCATAGCGGCGGAATTCCCGCCCCATACTGCGCAGGATAGTATCCATTGGCAACCCTTGTTGACCAACACGCGTGCCTTGCAGCTCAAGAGAAAACTCGCCCTGCGGGTCTATAATGAGAATGCTCATCTCCTTGTGCCTTGCGTAAGCGAGGAGTATCATTTTGGCAAGCCCCGATTTCCCTGAACCTGTCTTACCAAAGATACCCAGATGATAGGCTTCTCCTGCCCCTCCCTGCCCACTTCCAAAATGCTTGAACCACATCGGCAACAAAATGTCGTTAGCATATGCCTTTCCGAGGTAGAAAACTTCATTACTGTAAACAGTCAATAGTTTGTTTAGGATTTCCTGGTTTACTCGAAACACACGCGTTCCTGTGGACGGCACCATACCTAATACATCGGGTTCATACTGACCCTGGTTTTCGCAGAAAGTGGCACCGACAACCAGCGCGGCAGTACGAGTGTCTTGGCGATTCGTTATTGGCGGTATCTCACCGGTGCGTTTGATGAGGTTGCGAAATACAGAGTCCTCATGCCAACGATTTCGCAATTCCACACTGACAATCTGTCCAACGGTGATGACAGGTCTTCCGTTTTGACACGCCTGGAACGCTACTA
Source organism: Fimbriimonadales bacterium (assembly GCA_026003075.1). Classification (GTDB taxonomy): domain Bacteria; phylum Armatimonadota; class Fimbriimonadia; order Fimbriimonadales; family GBS-DC; genus GBS-DC. The sequence goes on from BPGO01000008.1 coordinate 3,854, forward strand.
ATGCCCCCACTACACGCTCCTCTGACGCTTCCATGAGCAGGTCTATGGTCAGCTCCGTGTTCGTAGAGGGGCTGCCTACAACTCCTATGTCCTGAGTATTCTGTGGTAAGTTCATAGTGTATCACCTCGTCCACTTTCAGTGCGATAGCTCTGTAAAAAGAGCAGGGTGGTTTCCTCGTCAATGGATTCACCAGCAATTTGCTGCGCAATTACCTGCTCCGCAACTTTTATACCCGCCCCCAAACTTTTCACCATTTGATCGGCTAGAAACAGCGGATAGGGTTCGCGGACAGCAGGCGAGAAAAGCTGGCGTTGAATACCCTCGAGCACCATCGCAAGTCGAGACTTATTATGTGCTACTGCGCTGGGAATTTCCAAACGAACAGCTGCTGTCCACGCATATGGACGGAAGTAGACCACCGACAGGTCGTGCATCGCTTGATTGAGCTTTTTGTTGTCGGCAGGCGCAGGAAGATGATAGCTCGATAATGGGTGGTCGAGCGACAAAGGCTTTGTGTACTCACCCGGATCGAGAATGAGAGTTGCAAGGGTCTTACCATCGATGTTCATGAGGTTTTTGTGAAGTTGAATCCCCGCTTTGTTAACAAGTTCATTATGCGATGTAAATTTGGGAACAGCGACTGTTCTTTGACTTTGTAGAAGTTCTAACAATTTTTTAAATAATTGATTAGATTCCCAATGTTCACGCAAAGCATCCGCAAGCGGGCTAGCGACCTCGCCCAATTGCGAAACGCCTTGATTGATGTAAATAATCAGCGACGCGAATGAGCCGTCGAGGAGCACCAAATCGTGCGGTGAGACTGCCGCGAGTTCGATCTCCATACTCACCATCAGCCCTCTCAAGGCATTGGTAGGTTGCCCCTGATGGGGCACGCCGTCAACCCAAATTCGATAGTGTGGCTCAGGCCAGTGGCGGTGCGCTTCTTTCACTGTTCCTTCCACAGCGATTGCTGCAGCCGCGCACAAATCTAATGCTGTGAGACGATGGACCTGATACGAACCGTCGATACCGACAACACTCGGCTCACGAGGTACATCTAAATTTGTTTTGCAGCAAATAATTCCAGCCTGCTGTGCTTTTTGGCGCAACTCCTCACGATGATCCTGTAGGCATTGAATTCGTTTGTGGATGCTCTCTGCTACAGGCAAGGTGTGGTTTAGCAGTTCTTTCACCATCGCATCAGGTAGGTCGCCAAACAGGTACTCTTCCCGCTCTATTTCTGCCATAATCGCCACTCCTCACGGTGGAATTGCTTATACGACTCATCACGCGCCGCGCGGGGCAACAGCCAACGCTCACGGAAAAACGCAAAGTATTCGGCCATCGTGCCGCACCAGTAATCTAACTGCTCCGTTTCACCCCGCAAAAACTCGCATGTGTTCCTCGCCAACGGTGCGACAAAAATCTCGCGACGCACCTGATGCCTTAGCCAATGCTCAGGCAAACCTAGCTGCTTTAGACATTTGCGCACCACCTCATGACGGTTTCTGAACTTTCCACCACCCCAACCTTCCGCTTTCGCCGTTCCCTCACAGTGCTGCTGCGCAAACGCCAACAACTGCTCATAAAGTCCGTTCGCAAAATGAAAGGTTCCCCAGCCGACCGTAAAACCGACACGGATGAGTAGAGGACGATTGCCAAACTTCACGCGGTTATAAAGAGAAGAACGCCCCAGTGCAGACATGGTGGTGACCATCGCCAAATCACCCGATAGCACGCGCTGGTTCAATACGGTTCGCTGACCCGCGTAGCGATTGCGAAACGCTTCAGCAATCTCAAAACTAGTGGCAACCATCGCGATAAACTTGCCCATCAGTAGGCGTGAGTAAGGAGGCACTGCACCCAGCACATAAGCATCCATCACATGCGCCAATCGTGCCTTCCGCTGCTCAAAACTCCAGCCAACCCACGCATCACGCGCACGCAAACTAAACACAGGATCCGCTAATCCGAGAAGACCTATCAACTTGCCGTTGCTTTCATCGAATATCAAGAAACGCAGTCGCCTCCCATAACCATTGGAAACGGGGATACTCCAGTGCAAACTGGCGTATCTAAACAGACGAGCATACTCCGTATCGGGTTGCACAAGCAACAGTTTGGGTTGGATGAGAGGGGGAACCACCTCGTCGCCGTTGGCGATGTATCGAAGCAGTTGCGGTTCGTATGAACGCAGAGCAGGTTCGGCTTTGGCGATCGCGGTCTGCACGGCGAGCGCATGGACCCGTCGCAGAGCCTTCTTCTCTTCACTTGGCAACACCAAGCCATCCTCGCTGAACCTATAGCCCTGCTTACGCATATATTGGCGAATGAGACTGCTTAGCTGGGCTTCAGAAACTTGATTTGTATCTAGTTCCGTTCCCATACTTTATGATCTTTCTCTGCTAACCGCTGAAGTCCTGCTTGCAAGTCTACCCTTTAGCCTTCTGCTGGATTATATGATACTCGATATTTGTGTGACTACCGAAACAGAAATAAACTGTTGAAGGTTACGTTCAATCTGGACGAGCTACAAGCGTTTATTCGCGAGCTGTACGCTGACTATGCGCAGGTACGATGGACGCTGCAGTACGGAATGAATAACTACAAGCAGCCGTGTGCGCGTGCTGGGCGTGAGTTATTCATCGCGAACTACCCGATTCAGGCGCGGGATTCCTCGCCGCAACTCGCTTTAGTTTTCGAGAGGAACTGGAGCCGTTTCTATTCCACTGCAGGCGCAGGCGAGGCGTTGGAGGAGTAGGGTGTCCCCCAGCACGGGTGAGAACCGATTTTGGCTGCGGGTGGAGGGTTAGGGAACGCGATGGCGGTGAGGCGCGCTCACCCCATCGCGCCCTAATCATCGCGGCGACATCTTGACCTCCAAGTGATCGGGATGGAACTCTATCCAGTACACATTACCATGTTTATCCACATCCCACAGGTTCCCATCAGCCGCCCGACCAAGTTCTCCTGCTGTCCATAGCTGCCGATCAGTCGCAGATTCGAAGCCGAGGACGGACCAGACGTCCCATCCGGCGTCGAACTCAATAATCCAGAAGCCCTGTCCATCGCGGAGCTATGCCACGATCCGCGTCAGCAGGCATCGTCGACCGATCCAATCGCCGGCGTGTCGCGCTAGGTAGACCCGATAGAGATGCCCTTGTCCTCGACTGTCGCAATCGCAAGGTGTCTCTCCAGAGTTCACCGTGCCCACGTTATACCCGTCCCACACAGTTCGGGACGCGGTCGACTAATGTCCACGACGCCACTCGAACTACTGACGCACCGTCTGCCTTCAGGATCGAACCGCTTTGTAGGGTATCGTGCGTTACTACAAGAGCGTGATTGGGTCAGTCGGTTTCGGGGTTGCCTCGTCGAGAGCTTGTTTCGAGTGTCTGCGCAAACTGAACCTCCATCCGCCCCTCCGCGCGGACGTCGTAATCGCTTGCTGTGATAATCTGCGCCCCGATAGCGGTCGATTCCGACGGATTGTAGCTTTCGATGGGTGATCCAGCAGACTGCGATCCCCATCCGGAGTGGACGACCAGCAAGCGTCCTTGGCGGGCAACTGGCGCTGTTCCACCCTGCGTTCGAAACGATTTGGCAAGCCAACTTGAAGTAGACCCTTCCGTTGCGTATCCACCTCCAAGAGACAACTCGGGTGGCGATTTCGAGTCTAAGCGAAACTCTGTTGGTCGCGCGCCGTTTGATCCGCCTCTCCCACTGCCTCCGTGCGCTGCTTGTCGTACGTTCCGTCGGGGCGGTCAGATGGCTGCCACGCACTGCGTTGGCATCTGTCCACATAGAGCCAGTCCTTGTTCGTCCACCCGCATTCGGGAGTGGGATCGCCGTGTTTGAGTTTGTATGGTGCGCACCCACTGTGCCCTGCCGATTGTAGACCTGCACCCACGGCGCCATGCTGGTCAGTCTTCTGTCGAGGTCTCTGCTTGAGCGTCGGGTAGCTCGAGATTCTTGTCACTAGTGGCGCAGAGGGTCGGCGATAGTAGAACCAGTTGCCATCCCAGCTGACACAGAAGGTCGTGGGTCCACCGCCTGGTAGCGGTTCCCGCAACTCGTCACCGTTCTCCTCGCTGATCAGCCGTGAGCCAGGAAAGCGCACACGAAGTTGGGTCGGCTTCTCACCGTAGGCAACTTTGAACAGGGAGACGGGGCGTGAGTCGGTTTGGATAGGAGGCGTTCGTCCAAAGCTCACGGCTGCAATGGTCAGCAAGCTAATCAGCACCAGCAGCATCGGTGCGAGTTCACTCAGGGTTTCACTCATTCGTAGGGTTTTTCGCATGGTTCTCACCTCAACTTAGTTTTGGAGTTGCTGCAATCGGCGCAGGCGATAGGTTTTCTTTGATTTGTCTTCGCGCTCCATCAGGTCGCCCACCGTATCGGGACGCCGACGCGGGTTATCGCGTGTGTCCGGTAGCGTTAGATGCTCCCCGTCGTTGATGGATACCCTATTATAGCGCCCTTTACCGCCCTCCACGCTCCAACTCCCGCAGTCGCCGCTCCACCCGCCATAACTGACTGCGTACCTCGATGCTCAAAAGCCCCGTCCACGCCCGCGCCAAATAGACCCGCACCACCTTGTCCTGCTCCCGCTCCCAACGACCCCGCAACACCTCCGCATACGAACGCAACCACGCCCAGTCCGCCTCCGAAGCCTTCACCCTATCTGGACCCTCCGTTTCATGAAAGACCAAACTATCAAGCTCTTCTGCCAACACCGCCGCCGCCTCCCGACGCACTTCGGGGGGACGAGCTGCCTCCAGAAACGGCTCCAAGACCTTCACCCAGCGCTCGATCTCTTCCGCAGGCGCCTGCGAATACAATCCCTCATACTGCTTCACAATACGCAATCCGAACGCTTGCAGCAGCGGCTCCGACAGACCCTGCAGGTAGGTCAGGTAGTCCATCACGCGGCGCGAGCGGAAACGCTTATATCCCACCTCCGGCTTTTCATCGGGGAACTGTTGCCGAAGGGAGGTCCGCAGCTGCATTCGCTGTGTATCCTCTAAGTAGTGGGGGTCGGTAGCGAGGTAGAGGTAGAGCAGGGCGCGCTGGCGTTTCCAGAGGGGCAGCTGGGTGTTCTGGACACGCTGTTTTGCCCACTGGATGCGTTGTTCGGAGGTAGGCAGGCGGAAGTAGGGGGCTTCTTCATCCAGCACCTGCACCTGTTCCTCAAAAGGAGACTCCATTCGGATTGGTACATGTAAGACGGATATATCTGGACTTTGCCAAACCCAGAAGGTAATGTGGTTAACAGAACTCCAACCGTTCCCCACAAAGCGACCCGGTTCAAGATCTACTCGCAGCCATACCTTGTCCCAAGAGAGGTTTGCTACTTCCCGCCCAAATTTAGCGTCGTCCCAAGGCGCCTTGACACAGGGAGTATACGCACGAATAAGGTACTGCTTGCCCACTTCCCAGCTCAGGGGCTTATAGGTATGCCCTTCTTTCTCAGGGTTGTGACCTAACCATAGCAGATGGAGAACATTTCCTGCCTTCACTGGTAACTTGTTCTGTTCATTTTCAATAACATAATGGTCAATCCAAGATTTTATCACTTGGGCACGCAGTTCATAGTAGGGTACCCAGCTTGGGGAGTAGGGATAGTAGCGTAGCACTTCCTCATCCACGCGCCGAATGCCCACAATCCGCACCAGCATCATCCGATCCGCCAGCGAAGGCTGCGGAAGCTGCGTCTGCAGCAGAGAACGCTGCTCATACTCGGCAAGCGCTTCGCTGGCTTTCTGCTTCTCTTCAGACCAGATATGACGCAGCTGGTTCTCCTGCTCCTTCAACTGCTCTCGGAGCTGCTGCAGCTGTTCCCGCGAAAGCGACGAAAGGTCGTCCTTGTTCATCGGCTGGCTCCAGAGCGCCAGTCCCAGACACGCTACCAACCCGACACTGATTGTTCGCATCATTTCCGTCACCTCACCTGACCTTGTATCTTTTTGTTGTACGGACCAAACGCCGTTTCAGGTTGCTGCATCGCGTTGCTACCACCCGACGAGGCGCCTGTTTCATTCCCCGTTCCATTCGCCCAATTGCCCCGTTCTCCTGCCCAGCTGACCGCTTCCCCGTTGAAGCGAATGCTCCAGGCGCCCAGCTGGTGCACGGGCACATAGCTAAAGGGGAAGAAGAAGGTACGGACGGCAATTGCTGAGTAAAAGTGGAGCCTGGGCGTGTTGTTTTGATTTCGCTGGATTTGAAAGTTGTTCAGATAGGGAGGGACTACAAAGGCAGGAGAATCGTGATACCCAATCTGTAGCACCCAGTTAGACGATAACGAGTTATAGTAACTAAGGTATCGCTGAGTTCCAGATTGAGTAGTATGTCGAGTGATCTGTGGGACTCCGCCAGAATCCGCATACCAAGCATGGGTTATACGATCTTGAGGGCAACAGATGGTGTCCAGCAGCGGCGGTTCAGCATCTCTGTCTCCCACCAAAACCCGATAGACTTTCAACGCCTGTCCCGCACCTTCAGGTTCCAGCTTCAAACGGAAGATATTTTGTCCATCAAAAATGTTCCACTCCTGCCCACGGCTCACTACTCTTACGCGAGCAGCCCCAGAAAGCGTGTAGCCGTTCCGCTGAAAGGCTTGATAGAGCGTTGGATGGATAGTCTCTTGATCCAGCGCCTGCACGATTGGCTCCCAGTCGGTCTGCTCCCGAACGCGAAACCACCCCTGAAATTGAGGTTCATATGCCAGATAGTACCATAACTGACCACCCGTTCCATAGTCGAAATAGCCTTTCGTGAACTGTTCCACGGATTGAACGATCCCCACCTGTGCCCGCTGACGATGGCTGGCAACCACCTGCGTCTGATAGGGATCCTGAGACAACCGCCACGGATGATCCACCCTGACCTCCGCCGCCACTAAGCGAGCCGGAGCGTCCATCGCTCCTCCCCACAACAGAGGGACACGCTGGTTCGTGCAGGGGTTATCGCGCATTGACCATATCAAGCCACTTCGTGCGTGGTCTTCACCTCCGGAGCGGATTTCTACAGAGATAGCAAGCGTGGTGATCGCTGCTATATCCCAACTCTCCATCCAGCCCAGCTTCGCGGTTGTTAGCAGCTTGTGAAGGGTGTTCGCCTGGAACTCCAGCGGGGAATTAGTCCAGTAGTTCCACCAGTACGCCTTTGTGTCCGTGTTGCGAACCCTCGCGTTCAACGGCCACAGGTAGGTGTTATCTGGCACCCACCAGATGCCTTGCCATCCCCAATCATTCCGCCAGCCACTCTGTCTATCCGCTACCTCCACCGTGCCCATCGTGATCGACACGCCCGCTTGACGAAGCACAGGTAAAATCTCCTTCGTTCCCCAGAGCGGATCCACGCGTGGGTAAGTAATCAGATACAGCGAACGCCTTTTGTGATGCTCATACTCAAAAGGCAGTTTCTGACCCGGAGCCGCCACCGAAACGATATGGGCTTTATGAGGGGCACTTGCTGCCAAGTAGCTCTCGTAGTTTATCTGCTCCGGCGTCCAGTTGGGGTCAGCTAAGCCCGCCTCTTCTCCCTCTTGAATATAGTCGCGCAACGGCACTGCCATCGACATCGGGCTGCCCAATCGCACCGCCAACCCCACATGCACCCACATCGACGCCGAACCCCGACGACCTTCGCTATCTTCTACCTCTACACGCACCAGATAACGATATAAGCGCTGATAAAAGTAATGAACCGTGTCCGATTCGCCCCGACCAGAACGTTCCACCACCTTGTTCGGGTCATCCCCAAAACGCCAGCGATAGGTGAAGGGCGGGGTACCCCCACACTCCAAATCCACCGTTGCGGTCATCGTAATCGTCTGCCACACGCCTGCAGGTTCTGGCTCCGCCTCCAGCGACACCGCCAGCTCGTTCTGCCGCCGCACCCGGGCAAAGGCGTAGGCGGTGGTTTGCCCGCACAGGATCTCCGTGCCGTCGGGCAGCCGCCCATACGCCTTCACCGTGCAACTGATGCGGAAACGCTTGCCTGCGTGCGCCTCCGTGAACAGAAAGCCGCCTTCAGGCCAGCGTGCGCCACCTTCTTCAGGACCTCGCTCAATCACCCAACGCCCCGCCTCCTGTCGCTCGATTTTCCAGGTATAGGTTAGACGACTGACGGCAGGTGGATTTTCACAGCCCGGTTCCGGGTCTCCAGGGGGATAGCCGGGCGGCCACGGTTTGCCTGGATCGCCGGGTGGGGCGGGTGGTCTCGGCGGGCAAGGGTAGGGGATTTGGGGTGGACAGGGATAGGGGTAGGGTGGATCGTTAGGCTCTTCGGGCGGTGGATCGCCTGGTTGGCTTGGTGGGGGAATGTTGCCTCCTTCGCCCTTCCCCGAATCATCTATCCCAGGCAAATCTATAGGTTGTCTCATTTGCATCATTTGCGGTTGGGGACAGTCGCAGCTGGCTTGCGCTATACATTCCCAAGTGACGCGTTTGCCTGGGCAGACCACGATGCTTTGGGGTTTGATACGCGCGATAACGCCTGCGTAGCCAAAGGCAACAAAGCCAAGGAGGATTATGACAAGCAGATATTTGCTACTTCCCCCCCCCCCCGCGCTTTCATCCAGCGGAAAGACTGGTTGATCATCAACATCAGCACCTCCGCCAATTAATTCGCTCTCTGCTCCCCAAAAGGTTGACAGCATAGTCTGTGCTTTTTGACGCATTCGGCAGAATTGGCATTTGACGGTTCCCACACTGACATTTAGGCGGCGTGCAATCTCCTGATAGGTATATCCCTCCAGATAAAGATGGAGCATCTCCTGCTGTTGGGGAGAGAGCTGCTCCTCAAGCCTCTGTCGAAGCAGCTGCATTTCGGCGTGTTCTATAAGGCGGGTTTCAGAACCCTCGTGACCCTCGGGTAAAGGAGCATCCCTGTTTTCAAGCGTGATGTTTCGTTGCGTTGGTGCGCGACGGTTCCAATCAATGGTGCGAAGGCGAAGCCAGCGTCGGCAAACGGTTCGCGCCCACTGATGCGGGTGATATTCCCAAGGCAGGACACCGAACACCTCCCAAAACTGCAGCAGGACCTCTTGCACGATGTCTTCTGCGTCTGCGGCGCAGCGCGTCAAGGGCTGGGCTACAAAAAGCATCCAAGCACGCCATTCAGTCTCAGTACACATCTGTACCCCCTAAGTATTATACATTACTATTAGTTACACACAGACAAGATTCCTGCCATTTAGGTACCGAATTGGCGAGGCCATGCGGAACCTTGTTTGCCTGAGTCAGGTACACTTTGTCCTGATGAGGACTCTCTGCCGTGCGCCCGAAGTGTGGCGCGACATGGGACTGACCGACGCCGAGTACCAACGCATCGTGGATCTGATGGGGCGCGAGCCGACCGATGTGGAACTGGGCATGTTCGCCGTGATGTGGTCAGAACACTGCGGTTATAAATACTCGCGCCCGGTGTTGAGTCTCTTCAAAAAGTATCGCGAGTCGCTGGAGGGCGCGGGCTTTGAAAACGCAGGGGTCATTCCTCTGGATGAGAATCTGGGCGTCGCGTTCAAGGTGGAGAGCCATAACCATCCTTCGGCGGTGGAACCCCATCAGGGGGCGGCGACAGGCGTGGGGGGCATCATCCGCGACATTTTCACGATGGGCGCCCGCCCCATCGCGATCTTGGACTCGCTGCGCTTTGGTCCCTTGAACGAGCCGCGCAACCGCTACCTGTTTGAGCATGTGGTGGAGGGCATCTCCAGCTACGGCAACTGCATCGGCGTGCCGACGGTTGCGGGCGAGGTCTATTTCCATCCGTGTTATTCGGGCAACCCGTTGGTGAACGCGATGGCGGTGGGCGTTGTGCCGCTGAATCGCGTCGTGACCGCTCGCGCCGATGTGCCGGGGAGCGCGGTAATGTATGTCGGCGCCAGTACTGGGCGCGACGGCATCCACGGCGCCACTTTCGCCTCCGAAACGCTGGGGGAAGACCAAGAGGAGAAACGCCCCAATGTACAAATCGGCGATCCGTTTATGGAGAAACTGCTGATTGAAGCCACCTTGGAAGCCCTTGACACGGGCGCGGTGCTGGGCATGCAGGATATGGGCGCCGCAGGACTGACTTGCACGACTTGCGAGCCGACCTCTAAATCGGGCACAGGCGTAGAAATCGACACGAGCCTCGTGCCCACGCGCGAAGCCGACATGACCCCCTACGAGATTATGCTCTCCGAATCGCAGGAGCGAATGTTACTGTATGTGCAGGCGGGACGCGAGGAAGAGGCGGCGCAGGTGTTCCGCAAGTGGGGGCTGAACGCGGTGGTGATTGGGCGCGTTATCGAGGAGCCTGTAGTGCGCGTGCGCCATCGGGGTGAACTCGTCGCCGAAATTCCCCCTGACTACCTCACCAAGCAGTGCCCCGTGTACTCTCTGAAAACGGAGACACCCGCCTACCTGAAAGAGGCGCAATCGTTAGACCTTGCCCAACTGCCTGTCCCTGACGATCTGAACGCCGTGCTGCTGCAATTGCTCAACACGCCCACTATAGGGAGTAAGCGTTGGGTGTACGAGCAGTACGATTGGCTGGTGGGCACGCAGACGATTCTTCCCCCCGGTACGGGCGACGCGGCGGCGCTGCGCATTCGCGGCTCGGAGAAGGGGATCGCGCTCAAAATCGACGGCAACGCACGCTACTGCTATCTCCATCCGTATCGGGGTGGGCAAATCGCGGTGGCGGAGGCGGCGCGGAATGTGGCATGCGTCGGGGCGACGCCACGCGCCATCACCGACTGCCTCAACTTCGGCAACCCGCAACGCCCCGAGATTTTCTATCAGTTCGAGCAAGCCGTGCGCGGCATCGCCGAAGCGAGCGAGTTTTTCGGGACGCCTGTCGTGTCGGGCAATGTGAGCTTCTACAACGAAAGCGAGCGTGGCGCGATCCACCCCACGCCCACGATTGGCATGCTGGGCATTCTGGAACGCGCCGAGAACGCCGTCGGGATGGGCTTCAAACAGACAGGCGATGTCGTGTTGTTCGTCTGTCCGCGTCCCCGCACAGGCGAGAAACAAGAGGAGACTCTCTTCGGTCTCGGCGCGAGCGAGTACTTGTATGTGATTCATGGACTTGAGCGCGGCGTCCCCGAACCGCCGGATTTGGAAGCCGAGCGCAATCTGCATCGGCTGCTGGCAGCGTTGGCGAATCGGCGGCTGGTACAGTCTATGCACGATCTCAGTGAAGGCGGGTTCGCTGTGGCGCTTACGGAGTGTGCGCTGGTGCATGGCACCGGGGCGACGGTAGACCTGCCTGCGGAGGCGATTGCCCCGCGCCCCGACGCGACGCTCTTTGGCGAGTTTCAAACGCGCGTGATTCTCTCCGCAAAGCCCGAACATGTCGAGGCAATTCAACAAATGACCGCTGCGCATGGACTGGCGTGCTACACGATTGGCGAAACGGGCGGCGACAGGGTGCAAATCGCACTGAAGGGGCAGCCTATCGTGAACCTAACGCTCTCTGCCTGTCAAGCGGCTTACGAAGGCGCGTTGCTTTAAATAGGAAGGGAGATCGAAAGCAATAGTCTCTTAGCCTCGGAAAGTCGCGCGGTTGATAACGCTGAATCGATCTTCCTTGCCAAATGCCTTGTAGAGTTCTAATGTGAGTGAACCTCCAGGGTAGTTGGTCTTCTCTTGGATAAAGATGAGTTCACTGACGACAAGCAAAAACTCAACGCTGAACTCTCCGACTGCGTCGAGCCGTGCAAATTGCTGTTCATTACCTGGTTTGTATACTTGTAGTCGAGGTGGGTAAGACGAAATCGGCTGAATCTGCTGAAAGAGATTTACCAAGTAGTCGCGCAGCTGATAGGTTAAAGCTGCGTCATAAGCTTCTTTTACATACAATTCTACGATAAGGTGAATATGTTTCGGTGTGCGCCATCGCCCGCCTCGGTTAGGGTCGCGAAACTTCACCACAAAATCATGTGGCGATTGCGGTTTGCTTCCGCGCTCGACGGCAATTTCCACGCCGCCCTGGGTTGTCCAGATGAGATGTTTGCCTGATAGAGATAACAACCACCTACGAAAAACACGCCACACGCTGCATGCTATCGTCTGCCAGAAAGTCTTGCGCCTCTGTTTACTGAGCGCATGCTCCATTGGACATACTCTCCTTGAACTTTCGGATATCCTCGCCTATATCTGGCTTGCGGAAAACGAAGAGATGTTCGTGATAGATGAGCATAAAGTCACGTTCCTTCCCAAAACTCCACCGTTCGCGTGTGGATTTCATATTCCACTGCACCTTAATGATGTCTTCGCGTAGGATGAAGCCGATTTGCAGAAATCGTTCCATGACGCGATAGGCAATCGGAATGTAATGTTTATGACGCCGTGTATCGCCGATTAGAATCGCACAGTGTTTATTTGGCTTGAGAACGCGATAACACTCTTCCGCGAATTGCGTGATTCCGTTTAGAAAATCGTCCAGCGAACGCAGTTGAGAGAGGTCGCCCTCTACTGGTGCCCCCTTCGTATAGGTGATGATTCCTGCGTACGGAGGGTGCGTCGCAACAAGGTCGATGCTACAGTCTTCAATCAGCTCAAGGTTTCGTGCGTCGCCGTGATACAGTCGGATGGTGCTGGGAGGCAACGATTCGTAGAGGTTCGCAGGTTCGAAATTAAGGCGATCCATCGTCAGCATGAGGGCTTGAGGATTCACATCGACGCCAATCCCGTTGCGTCCGAGCAAACGGCACTCTACTAAAGTCGTGCCGCTCCCAACCATTGGATCCAACACCCAGTCCCCCTGTTGTGTGTAGCGAAGGATCAGGTTTCTTGGGATTTGAGGCGCCCAGTTGCCCCGATAGTTTCCTTGATGAGTCGCCCAGTCCCCGCGCTCTGGGAACGACCACACGGTCGTTGTCTCGGTCTCGAACTCAGTAGGCTGGAATCGTTCGACCTGTTTGTTTCCTGTAAGTGGGATTCGCGTATCTTCTATGACCACCTCGCGATGCTTGCTGAGGTATTCAAGATATTCCTCCCAACTGATTTCGCGCATAGCGATTGGTTCAGCCTGTATTCGCGTTGCTGGACTCCGCACGCGCTAATTCTACCCGAACCCATCGCTTAGAGACCCCGCTTGTTTCTCGAACCGCTACGCGCCAGTCTGTACGCACATCACGGTCTGTTATCACGGCAGAAGGCTCTCCACGGCGATGGGCGTTGTGGGGTGGAACAGCGGCGCTATGGCATCGCCTGGATTCAGGAGCTGTTTTTGTCGGTAGCGGGCACCGTAGATGGCTTTGGGGTCGGGTGCAGGGTCGCGATAGACTTCCAGCACGCGCTCCTTGAGGTTCAGCAGCCAGTATTCGGGGATGCCTGCCTGCGCGTAGAGGCTGCCCTTGATGTCGCGGTCGGTGCGCAGGGAGGTCTCGGCAATCTCAACCACCAGCACGGCGGTGGTGGGGTGTTCCTGCAGATAGTCGCGTGGGCTACCTGCCACCACCGCAATATCGGGGAACGGCTCATCATAGTCGCCCAACGCAAGGGGCAGTTGCACGCGCACATGCAGATTTTGAGGAGTGAGGCGCGTGAGTAGCTCACTGACTAAAGTCACCGCGACGGCGTGTTGTGTGCCCACAGGTTCTCTCCGAATGAGTTCGCCTGCGAGGAGTTCCAATCGCTCTTCGGGCGCAAACACGCCCGACTCCATCAGCGCTTCAAACTCCGCGCGTGTAATCCACCGTTTGAGCGGCAGGTTCGGACGACGGCGCACCTTCGGCGCACCCACTGTGCCAGGCATAACACCCCTATTATACCAACTTAGGACGGTTTTGAGACGAATAGTACTCTGGTCGCTCCCCATGCGATTAGCCCCACATCGAACAGTGTCTTGCCCAGTTGGGGGAGGTACATGTAGTGTTCGAAAGGGTGCAAGAATGCCATCGGCAAGAATGTGAGCGCGTGCCACACCAGCGCCCCCCCCAGCAGGGCACGATTGCGCCAGACGGCTCCGATCACGCCCAGATAAAGCAACGCGCCCACGAGGTTGTCCCAGCCTGGCTTATCTACCAGCAGAATCTCCAGATTACCGCCTACCGATGCCCAGTACTGCCACTGCCCTGCAGGTGGGATCAGCTCTGTAAAGTAGGTGTTCAGGGGACCGGTAAGGCTGCTGCGGAGTTGTTGCTGTTGGTAGCGCGTGGGTTCTGTGGGGAGCAGACTGACGCGCAAAGCAAGTACCAGCGCGCCCACCAACGCGATCGCACCGAACGCTTTCCAGCCCCATGCGTCCCATTCGCGACGCCTCCAGAACGCCAGCACCCCCACGATAGGAACAAGCATAATCGGTTGCTCATAACTGCCCAGCGCCAGCAGATAGAACACCCCACCCAGCCCCAGCCCGCTCCAGCGTCGTTCCGTCACGCTCCGCAAGAGCCAATAGACCGCCCACACACTGAACATCGTGCCCAGCAACGCCGTGCGCGAGGGCGCCCAGATAATCAGGCGTGTGTAGTGCGTTTCCAGAAGCCTATCAAGCCCCCAAAACAGGGCACCCACAGCCACGAGCAGCGCAATCCAGTGGCGATTTGTGGTGGTGGGCGGTTCAGACTTCCCCGTGTGTGATGCTCGATCGGGTTGGGACGAGTTTTTGTCCTTCTGGAAGAAACGAGGAAGCCCCAGCCCGCCTCGGAAGCCAATCAACAGTGTTGTCACGGCGACGAACCACCAAGCAGACCAGTTCCCTAACTTTGCGATTAGCCCCGTTTGCTGCAGACTGAGCGCGACCGCGACACCCACCGCGAGCCAGTCGGGGGAGGGATACTGCACAAGGCGCGCATAGGCTCGCACAAGCCAAAACGCGCCCAGCGCCGTAAGTATCAGCAGCAGCCAGTTCGTGAGTCGGAACCCCCACGCCGCTTCCCCATACAGGGTGTAGTCAAGAGCCATCGAGAAGCTGGAAATGGGGCGATAGAAACCGTTTTCGAGCAGCCAGTCGCCGACGAACCAGCGCCATGCGCCTGCCAGACCGCCCGTGTCGCGCACGGCGTCGAGCATCACCGCCGTGTCGCTGTCGGCGCGCAGGGGGGTAGGGTTAAACACTTGGGGCAGGGCGAACGCATGCAGAAGCCCTATCGCTCCCAGCGCCGCCCAAACGCCCCGGTTACTTGCTTTGCTTGAAGAAATTGGCGTTCTTCTCAATATAGTGGCGCCACTCGGGAGGCACTTCCGTGTCCGCGTAGATGGCGTTCACGGGGCACTCAGGCTCGCATAGCCCGCAATCGATGCACTCGTCAGGGTTAATATAAAGCTGATCTTCGCCCTCGTAGATGCAGTCGACGGGGCAAACGGCAACGCACGACTTGTCCTTCACGCCGATACAGGGTTCCGTGATAACATACGGCATAACGATAGCCTCCTGCAATTAGGATACCCGATGGGGCTACTTCAGGTGCGGTTCATCGCGATAGCGTTCCAGAATGCGTTGTGCCACATCGCGCAGCATGTCGGGCAATTCTTTGCCGCGCACGGGCTGGGTCGGCTCTTGATACAGGGGCGAGCCTGCGTTAATCCATCCCCCTTGCGCCAGATACTGCAGCGAGCGGTAGGCAGGATGGTCGCGACCGAGTTTAATCGTCGGTTGGGTTTGGAGGCGTGTTTTGCCGATGGGCGCGCCGACTTGCGAGCGCATCTGAGCATCCAGCCGTTGCACATAGAGCGCCAGCATCTGCCCTACCTGATAGCGCGGCATCGGCTTCCCTGCGCTGAAACGGGGCGGTATCGCGCCGCGCGCCTTGAGTTCCTTCAACGCCACCTGCGTCCACGCGGGGTGTTTCCCTGCCAATTGAACCTCGCCGGCGCTGGCAGTGCTAATTGGTTTTTGGAACGCTTCGGTAAGTCCGCGTTCCAAGTTCACCATAAACTCCGCCGTCAGCACGGCGACCTCGTAACCTGTCAGTGGCTCCTCGTAAGCAGAAGTGGGCTTCGGTGGGGGCGCATGGAAGTCTGGCTGGCGTTGCGGGGCTTGCGCCCAGAGCAACCCCAACAGCAGTAGGTTCAGTCCTACCGCACGCAAAATTGCAAAACGGTTCATACCCGTAATTATGGCAGATGGGGGCGCCAGAAATAGTTCATGGAGGATTCGTAAACGGCGCAACGAACCTAATAGGTGCGATGTATCTGATCGGTATCGATATCGGCACCTCGGGCGCGAAGGGGCTGCTCATAGATCGGGCGGGTAAGGTGGTCGCCAGCGCGAGCGAGTCCTATCCGCTCTTCACGCCGCAGCCCTTGTGGGCGGAGCAGGAGCCTGACGACTGGTGGAACGCCGCCTGCAAAGTGGTGCGGCGCGTGCTGGAGAATTCAGGGGTTGCTGCGTCCGAGATTCAGGGCGTGGGGCTAAGCGGTCAGATGCACGGCTCCGTGTTTCTGGATGAAAACGGCGAATCGATACGCCCTGCACTGCTCTGGTGCGACCAGCGCACCGCTGCCGAGTGCGCGTGGATTACCGAGCGCATCGGCGAGCGGAAGGTGCTGGAAACCACCCTCAACCCTGTACTGACGGGGTTTCAAGCGGGCAAGATTATCTGGCTGCGCCAGCACGAGCCGGGAAACTACGCCCGCGTGAAGCAGGTGCTACTGCCCAAAGACTTCATTCGCTATCGCCTGACGGGTGAATCGGCGACGGAGGTTTCCGACGCTTCGGGTACCGCGCTGTTCGATGTGCCTCGGCGTGACTGGGCATACGAGATGCTCGATGCACTGGAGTTGCCGCGTGCGTGGTTCCCCAAGGTTTACGAATCGCCTGAGATTACGGGTCGGATCACCGCGCAGGCGGCACAAGCAACGGGCTTGGCGGAGGGCACGCCTGTTGTAGGGGGCGCGGGCGATCAGGCGGCGGGCGCGGTCGGCGTCGGTGTGGTGCAATCTGGGCGTGCGTCGGTCTCTGTCGGCACGAGCGGGGTTGTGTTTGCACATCTGGACGCTCCGCAGGTGGACGCGCAGTACCGCACCCATACTTTCTGCCATGCGGTTCCCGGTGCATGGCATGTGATGGGCGTGATGCTGATGGCGGGCGGTGCGTTGCAATGGTATCGTGAGACTTTTGCTCCCACCACGGATTTCGAGACGCTGGTTAACGAAGCGGAAGGGGCGCCTGCAGGTGCAGAAAACTTGCTGTTTGCGCCCTATTTATCGGGCGAGCGCACGCCATATCCAGACCCGCAGGCGCGTGGCGCGTTCGTAGGGCTGACGATGGCGCATACACGCGCACACTGCACTCGCGCGGTGCTGGAAGGCGTGGCGTTCGGGCTGCGCGACTCGCTGGAGATCCTCAAAACGATGGGGGCGCCCCTGCAGGAGCTGCGCCTGACGGGCGGCGGCGCCAAAAGTGCCGTGTGGCGACGGATTTTGGCAAGCGTGTTCGGGCAACCCGTGTACACTCTACAAGCCGAGGAGGGTCCCGCCTACGGCGTCGCGCTGCTGGCAGGCGTGGGAACGGGCGTATGGCAAAGCGTGCCCGAAGCATGCGCCGCGACCGTGCAAATCGCCGCGCGAACCGAGCCTGTGCCCGAGCATGTCGCCGCCTATGAGGCGCTGTATGCGCGGTATCGGCGACTCTATCCGGCGCTAAGAGAGTTCTGGAGCTGATAGGGACGCAGCAGGAAACTTCGGATTCCGCGCGAACCTCTCTCGTGGCTCATGAAACCGCTCGGTCAGCTCACCGTGATTTGCGGGAGTATGTTTGCTGGCAAGTCGGAGGAGTTGATTCGCCTCGTGCGCCGCGCGATGTACGCCCGCAAAAAGGTGCAGGTTTTCAAACACGCGCTGGACGACCGTTTTGCGCACACGGCGGTCGCCACCCATAACGGCGTGCAGTTGGAGGCGATTCCGGTTCGCAACACGCGCGAGCTAATCTGCCTGCTGGATGCCGATGCCGATGTCGTCGCGATTGAGGAGGCGCAGTTTTTCGACGAGGAGTTGGTGCGCCTCTGTATCGAGCTGGCGGACGCGGGCAAGACGGTCATTGTTGCGGGATTGGATCAAGATTTTCGGCGTCAGCCGTTTGGGATTATGCCGCAGTTGCTGGCAGCGGCGGATGAAGTCATCAAGTTGCGTGCTATTTGTGTGCAGTGTGGGCGTCCTGCGAGTCACACGCAGCGTCTGGTAGATGGGCGCCCCGCCGCTTGGGATGAACCGACGATCCTTGTCGGTGCGGAAGACCACTACGAGGCGCGTTGTCGCAACTGTCATCAGGTGCGTCGCGTGCCGCCTGCGTATCGAAAACGCTTGTTGAAGGGGATTCGCCGCTCTGGGGAGTCGCCATGAGGTTTCGCTGGTCGGGCGCGGTGGCATACGATGCCGAGACCGCTGCGGAGCGATTGAACGCCTATTTTCGTGCGATTGGCTACACCGAGCGTGCCCCAGCGCGTTGGGTGCGTGGAAGTTTCTGGAAAGCGGTCGCCACGCTCTCCCCACGCCAACTGCCGATGGTGGTAGAAGCAAAACTCCAGCCGTGGGGCGCACAAACGCTGGTCGATGTGACCTACGAGTTCGCCCGCGCTCCACGCACCCTCAGGGAGCAAGATGCTGACCTCATCGTCGCGGAGCTACGCGGGCTTAATGAGTATCTCCAGCATGGAGTCGCGGACTTTGAAGCGATGGCACGGTTGGAGCGTGCCGCCACACGCAAGGCACGGCGCGCTCTGCTCAATACGCTGGGCTTGGTCACGCTCCTCTCGATCCCGCTGGCTTTGCTCCTCAGTCGGTTGTCGCTGCCACCGCTGCTTGCGCCCGTGCTGGGTGGCATCGTGCGGGGGACTGCTGGCAAGCTACCTGTTCTGGTGGTTCGTGCGCAAGCGGTGATTCCCTTGCAGGAAGTCCGAATCACTCTGTTCGAAGATCACGCAGCCACTTCACATGCCCGTCCAGAAAAAGCCGATTCCGCCCGCCGCGATGCACCGCGCGCCCGCGCAATGCAGGCTCCACTGCGCCGATCGTTCGGGGAAAGTAGGGGTCTACGGCGAGTTCCACATCGGCTTGCCCGTCGGGGCGTGCGTAGAACGGGCTGGGGTTCGCTTGCAAATCGGCGACGGCTTGCTCAGGCGTCTTGCCCCAGAAGTTGTCGGGGGTGGTGGGGATTTCCATGCGATCGAATCGCCACATCCAGTAGCGCGTCGTCTTATCGAGCGCGACGGCTTGCTTGACTTGCACCGCTTCGCCCATCACGCTGCCTGTCACGCTGGGGCAGCTCCAGAGGTTCCAATCGCGCGTGTACGGCTCCAGCACGACGCCTGCCCAGCCGCAGCGCGGGTCAGACGCAGGCCAACTGCTCCAAGGGCGGTAGCCCAGCGCGCGTTTCAAGTCGCGGCGGTCGGGCATGCGCTCATCATAGTCTTGCAGATACATCCAGAACGCCTGCCCGATTTGGCGTAGGTGCTGCGCACATGTCGCTTGGCGCGCGCTCTCACGCGCCTGCGCCAACACGGGGAACAGAATCGCAGCTAAAATCGCCACAATCGCAATCACGACCAGCAGTTCAATCAGAGTGAAACCACGCCGACGGGACACGAATGAATTGTACCGTGTGAAAGGTGCTGCTCAAACTTCTGGGCACATACTCGCCCCGCCTACCGCTTCACACACCCAAAACCGCGGTTCGTAATGGGGTACACGGGCGCGGTAGTGCTGTTCCGCAAGCGTTAGGAACCGTTCCCGTTGGGCACGCTCCACCAGTGCGATACATGCGCCCCCAAAGCCCGCGCCTGTCATCCGGGCCCCGATGGCGCCTGCGTGCATGCACGCCTCCACCATCACATCGAGTTCGGCGCAACTGACCTCATAATCGTCGCGGAGGGAGGCGTGGGAGGCGAGCATGAGACGCCGCACACGCGCCGCATCGGCGTGGCGCAAAGCGTTGAGGAATTCCAGCACGCGGGCGTTCTCGCCAATCACATGGCGGGCGCGGCGTCGGGCAGGTTCCTCCACCAAGGGGAGGTAGAGCGCAGCTTGTTCGGGGCTAATATCGCGCAAGGCGCGGACTTCTTCGCCGAGCAATTTTTGCAACGCCTGTACAGCAGCCCCACACTGGGCACGGCGCGTGTTGTATTCCGATTCGGCGAGGGCGCGCGGCTTGCCTGTGTCCGCCACTACGATTGCCCAATCCGAAGGTAGGGGTATGCGTTGGGTTGCCATGGTGCGCGTGTCGAAAAACAGCGCGTGTCCCACTTCACTAAGCAAGCTCGCCGCTTGATCCATCAGCCCACACTGCACCCCTGCGTACACATGCTCTGCTTCCAGACACAAAATCGCCAGCATCCCTTGATTCAATTCCAAATCGTCCAGCCTGTTCCACAGCACGGCGAATGCTGCCTCTAATGCTGCGGAGGAACTCAGCCCCGCGCCCAACGGGAGACGACTGGTAATCGTCGCTTCGATGCCTGTAAGGGTGCGTCCCGTATATCGTTGCAACGCCCATGCCACGCCCGCCACATAGCGAACAAAGCCCGACGGTAAATCGGCAGGCTCAGGAATCGCACCCAGGTCGAACTCCGCCTGCTCGTCCAGCGTATCGGAATAGAGAATGCAGCGAGTATCCTCGCGGGGGCGGGCATACACGCGCGTTTCGAGGCTAATCGCCACGGGAAGCACATAGCCGTCGTTGTAGTCCGTATGTTCGCCAATCAGGTTCACGCGCCCGGGCGCACGCACGCAGAGCATTTCAGTCCTCCCACAGGGGTTTGCGTCCGCGAAAGCCTGTGTCGAGTTCGTGGTAATATTGCACGCGGTCTTCGCCCAGTCGCCAGCAGAGCAGCACCTCGCGTCCCTCGCGCAGGTGAGGGAAGTCCACGATTCCCTCGTCGATGTCTTTGATGAGAACCCCCATTTTATGCAGCTCATCGACGGCTTTATGGATTTCGCGTGCGACGCTCGACTCTTCCCATTCAGGGTGCTTCCCGTTGGTGCGCTCCAGTTTCTGCAGTTCCAGCTCCTTTTCGCCATATTCCTCACGCAGGCGTTGCAGCATGGCTTGCAAGCGCAGGAGTTTCACCCGCAGTTCGGGCAACAGCGCGTTGGCTTCGGCGACTGTGAAATAGCGTTGGAAGGGCTTTCGACGACGCTTGCGCATAGCACGGGGATTATACCCGTCATAGCGGCGCTCATAGCCCCACCCGTGCTAAATGGGGGTGGCGAATCCACTTATGCAGCTCCACTACGATAATCACGCTAAGCGCGACCAGCACGCTGCGCAACCATGCCTCGAGCTCTATGGGTTCCACGCGCAAGAGGAACTGCGTGAAGGGCAAATAGAGCGCGAGTGCGTGAATGGCTGTCGCCGTGATTGCCGCAATCAGTAGGAACGGGTTGCGCAGGGGGCTGAGCAGAAACGCGGAACGGAACTCAGAGCGCGCGTTGCCCACATGGAAGTTCTGGAACAGCACGACGGTCGTCAGCGCGACCGTCTGCGCCTGCGTGAGTGAACCTGTCGTCGCATATTCGTAGTGGAACAGCCACAGCCCTGCAATTGCAATCAATAGCCCCACCAGCGCGGTACGCTCCCAGAGCAATTGGGAGATGATTCCCTCGTCGCGTGGGCGAGGTTTTTGGTGCATGATGCTCTTATCGCCTGGTTCGAACGCCATCGCGACATCTTGCAACCCGTTGGTGACGAGGTTCAGCCACAGCAGTTGCGCGGGCAACATCGGCATTGGGAGACCGAGCAGCACCGCGCACAGGAACATCAGCACGGAGCCTGCGCCCGTGGAGATGAGAAAGAAGGTGGCGTTGCGTACATTTTTGAAGGCGACGCGCCCCTCTTCGACGGCGTTGCGGATGCTGACGAAGTTGTCATCTGCCAGCACGATATCGGCGGCTTCGCGGGCGACATCGGTTCCGCTTTTGCCCATCGCCACGCCGACATCGGCGGCTCGGAGCGCAGGGGCGTCGTTCACTCCGTCGCCCGTTACAGCGACGGTCTCCCCGTCCGCTTGCAACGCCCGCACGACACGCAGTTTATGCTCGGGTGAGACACGCGCAAAGACATTCACCGTGCGCACGCGCTCGCGCAGCACATCGTCAGACATGCGTTCCATCTCCGCCCCGGTGATGACTTCGGCGTCGGGGGGCGCGATGTGTAGTTGCGCTGCAATGGCGCGGGCAGTCGCGGCGTGGTCGCCCGTGATCATCAGCACGCGAATCCCTGCCTGATGGCACTCCCTGATGGCTTCCAGCACACCGCGGCGGGGTGGATCGATCATCCCCACAAGCCCGATAAACACCAGTTCTGACGGTTCGGGCACGCTGGCTTGGATATCGATACGCTGGTCGCAGCGGCGATACGCCAGCCCCAGCACGCGCAGCCCACGCTCCGCCATCGCTTGTGCGTAGTGCAGTATCTCTGCTTGCGCCTTGCTGTCCAGCGGCAGTTCGCCATCGGGAGTAAGCCACCGTGTTGCCATGCGCATCACCCGTTCCGGCGCACCTTTGACGAACATCCAATGTTCATCGCCCCGCTTGCGGAGACTCGCCGAGTATTGCAAATCTGGCTCGAACGGGATCTCGCCCACGACAGGATGTTGGGCGCGCCATTCTTCATGGTGGAACCCCGCCTTCAACGCCGCGATGAGCAGCGCCGCTTCCGTCGGGTCGCCGTGAATCTCGTACTCGTCCGCACCGATGCGCCGCACATGCGCCTCGTTGGTGAGCACCGAGGTCAGCAGTGCAAGTACGAACGGATGTTCGTCTTCGCGTGGAACCTCGTGCGCCTCCAGTTCGTACAAACGATACCATTCGCCCGCCGTCCAGTATTCCTGCACGGTCATGCGGTTCTCAGTAAGTGTGCCGGTTTTGTCGGTACCGATGACGGTGGTGCTGCCCAGCGTCTCAACCGCATGCAAACGGCGCACAAGCGCGTTGCGTTTCGCCATCGCGCTGACGCGCAAGGCGAGCGTAATGGTGAGTACAATCGGCAACCCTTCGGGAATGGCAGCCACCGCGACGCCCACCACGACCTTGAACATATCGACCGCCGTGTTGCCCAGCGCCAGCCCCAGCCCGAAGATGATAACGCAGCTGATGCCTATCACGATGCCGACGATATTTGCGAACTGGCGCATACGGCGTTGCAGGGGCGTCTCGTCGACGCGCTGTTCGCGCATGCTGCCCGCGATTTTGCCCAGTTCCGTGTGCTTGCCCGTCGCGACCACATAGCCGCGCCCACGCCCCGACACGACCATCGCGCCAGAATAGAGCATATTCGCGCGATCTGCGACAGGCGTTTCTGGAGGCACAGACGCAACCTGCTTGTACACAGGCGCCGACTCGCCCGTCAGCAACGATTCGTCGACCTGCAGCGCCGTTGCGTGGAATAACCGTATATCCGCTGGCACGCGCACACCCGATTCCACCACCACCACATCCCCAGGAACCAACTCGCGACTCGCGATATCGCATTCTTTACCCTCGCGAATGACCAGGGCGTGGGGCGCAGTCAACTGCATGAGCGCACGCACCGACCGCTCCGCGCGAAACTCCTGAATGAAGCCAATAGTCGCGTTTAGAATCAGCACCGCCGCGA
The DNA here is from genome assembly GCA_026003075.1 of Fimbriimonadales bacterium. Classification (GTDB taxonomy): domain Bacteria; phylum Armatimonadota; class Fimbriimonadia; order Fimbriimonadales; family GBS-DC; genus GBS-DC. The sequence continues at coordinate 27,384 of BPGO01000008.1, forward strand.
TGACGCCTGAATCGATGTACTCACCCAATAGCAGAGTCACCAGCCCCGCTGCCAGCAAGATGTAAATCAGTGGGCTTTGGAACTGATGCAAGAGTAGTTGAAACACGCTGATCGGCTTGATCTGTTCGATCTCGTTGTAGCCGTACTCTTGCAGGCGTCGTTTTGCCTCCTGCTGGCTCAATCCTTGCGGATTGGTTTGCAGGTATTCGGCGACCTGCTCTGGCGTAAGCGCATGGGGTACAAATGGCGGGGTCAACGCTGGCGTTTCAGCGAGCGGGTTTTGCATAAGCGGGTCTCCTCCCAGCAAAAGGATACCCCGCACTTGCTCTTTTGGAAAACAACGAGAAGCCTTTGCGGCTCAGAAGGCTCCTATGGGAGGCAATTCGCCTTCGCTGCCAGTGCCTTTCTGAGCTTTTCGCGGGCGTGTTGACGGGCTCGGATGATTGCACGCGGGGTCGAGTTCAGAGCGCGCGCGATTGCCTTATCGGGTAGGGGCGCGAGTGTCGCCAGCGATGCATGCGATTCGTGCAGGGCGCCTTTCTCTGCCAATGCCAATGCCAGATCGGTTTCCAGCGATAGGACGAACGCGGCTGCATGATGCGCGGGCATTTTCCGTAGCACTACCGCTACACAACGCACAAACTGCTCGTCGTCGAAATGCTCGATGGGTATCTCCAGATGTGGGTGCGCGTTCTCAGATAAAGCTTCTAACGAAAGATGGGCACAACGGGCACGTACAGTGCGGGCGTAGGCGCGCTCGCACACCCGTTGCACAAAGCCCGTTAGGCAGGGCTTCCAGCACTCAGCATGCTCAGGCAATTTGAATCGCAACACGGCAATCCGTACTTCGCTTAAAATGTCTTCCAAATCTTGCTGGCAAAGTGGGGATGTGCTTGCCCTGTTCCGACGCAGTAGCCATCGGGTGGCGTACTCCTCGGCGAACTCCAGCCACTGCGCCAATTCGCGCTCCTGATACTGCTCCAGCCATGCTTCGTAGAAACTCTGTGCCATCTCGCACCTCCGTACACCCGAAGGATACGATAGGGCACTGAAAATCCACTGAAAAGGCGCGATTAGCCACTAAAAAGGCTTTCATAGGTTCGAAGGGTAGTGTGGGAGAGGCTACTGCCGAGTGTGTCCTCGAGATAGGTCTGTGTCTGTTCGTAGAGCCTCCGCGCGTCGGCGGCACGCCCCAGTTGGTGATAGATTTTCAGCGTCAGGCACATTGCGTTTTCATCGGCAGGGTCGTGCTTTAGGATGCGTTCACAATCGGCGAGGGCGGCGTTCAGTTGCACCTTCACATAGAAACGCTGCGCGCGTGCCAAGAGGCACTCCAGATATAGAACACGCGCATTTTGATGAATCAGGGATACCCATGTTTCATGCGCAAACTCTGGGAGGAGGTCGCCTTGATAAAGGTTGATGGCTTCGTTCAATCGGGCTAACTGGGCTTCTGGATCTGCAATCGCGAGGGCGTCGCGTGCAATGGCTTCAAAATCGTGTAGGTCCAGCCGCCATACATATGTTGGCGCCCAGCGATAGACGCCGTTTTCGTGGAGAATCCAGTCGCCTGCGCGCTCTCCGAAAGTTTTTCGGAGCGACCGCCGCGCCGCTGAGATGACGGTCTGCAAGTTGACCCGCGCCTTTTCGGGGTTCAGATGGGGAAAGTGCTGCTCCATGAGAGTGTAGGCGTCGATTGGTGCGCCTCCCAAAATCACGAGATGCGCGAACAGCGCTCGTGCGCGTGGGCTTGCCCAGTGCCGTTGGGTCATGACGGCTCCGCGGAACCGAACCTGCGTCTCGCCCAACAGTTTGACCACGATGTCGCTGTTGGATTGTGCGGGGCGCAACTTGGGTGCGATGAGTTTGTGGAGCATGGTCGCGCCGTACTCCGTCAGCAGCAGTTCTGCGCGTTCAGCGTCTTCGGGGTTATCCAGCACACGCGCACGGAGGGCATACGCCCATCCGCGATATAGCGCGTGTCCCCACGATTCCGCGATTTCGACGGCGCGCGTCGCGTGTTGCAGGGCTTGAGTCTCGTCCATCAAGCCACTCAGCAGCGCGTATTCACATTCCAGTTCGGGGAGTTGCAGTGTACTGAGCAGCGGGGACGCCTGTTGGAGGGCGTGCGCCGCTTCTTGGGGCTGGTGCATTGCCAGTCGCGCCAGTGCGAGCAACATCCAGACTTTAGCCGTCAGCCACTGATTGCCTATTTTCAGGGCAGAGCGTCGCGCTTCTTCTGCTTCGGCAATCGCTTCCGCGTCGCGCCCCGCCTCCAGCAACGCCTGCGCTTGACGGTACCGCCATTCGGCTTCCCGTTCCTGTCCGAGGGCGTACTGCGCCAGTTGCAGCGCGCGCTGGGCGATACGCACTGCTTCTTGAGGTTGGCGATACAGTATGTTGAAAAACCGTGACTCCAGCGCGGTCAGGTACTCGCCCAGCTCTTCAGCCAGCTCCAGAATGACTCGTGTGCGCGCCTGGTGCTCTGCCCCACGCCCGTTGAAGTAGGCGAATTCGGCGTATATCGCTTGATACAGCATCTGCAGGCGTGTGCTCCCGCTGGGGTGCGCATTCCAGATTTCTACCCGCTCAAGCGTCTTCTGTGCAAGTTCGGTGTCGCCGTTCGCTAAGGCGTAGCGCAGCGTATACTGGAGCACACCACTCCAACGCGCGAGCCATCTCTCATCGCTCAGAAGTCGTTCCGCGACGGCGCGGTGGATTTCGTAGGCGCTCCGAAGGTCGCCATGACAAGCGTACACATACGCAAGGCTGAGTTCTGCCATAAGTCGTTGGGCATCGCCGAGCGCGGGCATCTGCAGCAATTGCATGAGGCTCTCTTGCGCTTCACGATTCCGCCCCAGCTGGGTGAGTTGCCCTGCACGCGCGCAGACGATTTGCACGCGCAGCTCGCCTTGTGGGTCGGTTTCAGGGTGTGCCTCTAAAGCAGCGATTGCCTGTTGTGAAGCATCCAAGGCGTGGAGTAAGCCGTCAGGCAACTGAAACAGTAAGTAAGGGCGTTCGCAGAGCATCTGCACGCGGATGCGTGTGTCGTTCAGTTGAGTCGCCCAGCGCAAACCGCTCTCCAAAAGCTGGAGACGCAGACGCAGCGGCATCTGCCCACGCACCCGTGTATACGACTGGAACAGTTGAGCCAGGCGTTCTGGAGTCGGTTGGCACGCGCATAGCTGTTGCAAAATGGTCGGTTCGGGTGCGTTTATCTGCAAAAGCGCCTCCACAGCGCGTGCATGCAGCTGGTTTCGTACGCGTGCGTCGATTGTGGAATAGACGACTTCTCGGAACAGGCGGTTGCGCCAGAGTAAATCTGTGCCGGAGTGGATTTCAAGCCAGCCCAGCCCTTGGAGAGCGGAGATACCTCGCGCCACCGCACGCTCCGATTGCTGTGTGATGAGGGGGATCGCAGCGTACGGGGCGATATTTTCGAACAGGCTGACCGTGCGAGCCACCTCTTGATCCGTAGAGCTGAGTGCGTGAAATCGCCGTAGAAGCGCATCGCGCAGGGTGTCAGGAATCCACATGCTGGGATCTTCGAGAACATCGCGGTCTCCCCCCGCTAAGCTGTTGAGTATCTCGCTGAGGAAAAGTGGGTTGCCCTTAGTAAGTTCATACACGGTTCGGGCGAGTATGGCGCTTGGAGTGAGTGCGTGTTCGTGTAGAATTGCCTCGATCTCCGATTGGCTGAATGGGCGTAGTGTCCATAGTTCGCCTGCCTCGCGTTCGGTGAGGGCGCGCTGCAGTTCGGCGAGTGCGCCACGCAGGGGCGTTGTGGCGGTCAGTACTAACCCTATCGGTTCCAGTCGCAGTGCAATTAGCCAGTTCAATAGGGTGCGCTGCAGGTTCTCATGAGCGCGATGGAGGTCATCCAACGCCAACAGCAGCGGTCGCTGGCGAGCGATTTCGCGCAGGGGGTAAATCAGTCGTGTGGGTAGATGCCATGCCTGAGGGTTTTGCTGCCACCGTTCCAGCGGCTCCTGCAGGGGTGCTCCCAGAGTGCCTAACTCGTATTGGAGGGCATCCAGCAACGCGCTAAGCGGTAGATGCGGCGGCTCCGCGGCATCGCCACGACACCATGAGTCGGCAACCGCAAACCCCTGCATTCTTGCCCGCTCACATAACAGGCGCAGCGCACTGGTACGCCCAGCCCCTGACTCGCCTACAAGCAGCAATACCCCCCCATGACCACTTGTGGTTCGAGCAAGCCATTCGGTAAGGGGCGTTTCCAACTCCCGCACGGAAAGTACGCGACACTCCCGCCGCATGCATTCAGTATACCTTTCTCCCGTTGATCGCGCTCTGCCTCTATCGCGGAGTGCCCCCCTGCCCGAACATGTTCCAAGTAGGGATGTAGAGACCAGCATCATCGAACAACGGTTTGTCACCTGTCTCCCATCGTACGCGCCAAACGCCGTTGCGATCGCCCATCAGTGATTTTGTCCTGATGGTGCTGGGGTGGGATTCTGAATCACCACTTGGACTGGGCGGTTTGTTCCGTCCGCATCCATACCGTTTCGTGGTTGAATGGCACGCTGCGAGCGGAATGCAACCTCGTCGATCTGCCTGATTAAACAATCTCTTAACATATCTTAACAAAGCATTAACTCTACGGCTGTCATACTCTTTTTTGTGGAGGTTCCTATGCGAAGGAAGGGATTTACGCTTATCGAACTGCTGGTCGTGATAGCGATCATCGCCATTTTGGCGGCGATTTTGTTCCCGGTATTTGCTCAGGCGCGTGCGAAGGCGCGGCAGACCTCGTGCTTGTCGAATATGCGTCAGTTAGGCACGACGATGCGGATGTATGCCCAAGACTACGACGGCTACCATGTGTACATGTGGTGGGAATGGCACATCCCGCTTTATCCCTATATTAAGAACTGGGACATTTTTGTGTGTCCGCAGTCTTCGGCGCCGAAGCCCCGTTTGGTGGAATACACCGCAGCGGATGGCTGTCGTGCGAACGATGACGCGCCTGGTTCCGTGATTGTCGGTACATTCCCCACGAACGCACCTGCAGGCGTCACCGCGCGCGGTTGTTCCAAGCCTGCGCCGCGCATCTACGGACACTACGCCAAGAACGAGGAGTTCATCGCGAACTACGGCTACTACCGCACCACCTACAGCGGTCTGGAGCATAACGAGGCTGGCTGGGACACGACCTCCGATGTGATTCTCATCACCGAGTCGCGCTCCCAAAGCGAAGGCGTGCCGGAGCGACTGCGCAGCGTGTTCGGCACGACGACTCTACCGTTCGACCTGTATCCCTACATTGAGCCAGGCGGTACGAACTGGAACGAAGTGTTTCTGATGATCTCTGGGCGTCATAGCGATGGCACGAACGCGATTTTTGCCGATGGACATGCCAAGTGGGTGAAGTACGACTGGTTCTACTCCCCGCAGGGACGGTTCGCGATCTCCCCTGCGATTAGTCGCCTCAATCTGCCGGATAACCAGAACTGGCCTTAAAGGAGCGACCGATGAAACGCTGGATCCTGATGAGTTTCGCCGCGTTGATCGTGATGTTTCATCTGGCTGCTTGTGGCAATCAAGGCGGCGAGGGCGAGGCAGCGGCGCCGCCTACGACGAACCCGATGGGGCAGCAACCCACCCCCGACACGCCTGGCGCCGCTGCCGAAGAACGCAAAGCCGGCGGATACTGACACCTGCCCCCTCCCCTATGGCGTGGGGAGGGGGGAAAGGCTCTCGGTAGGGTACAATTTTTATATGAACCACTGGAGCGAAATCGCCGAGCAGCTGCGCCAGCAGATTGAACAAAGCCACCAGGCACGCGAGGCGGGGCTGCACGCATGCCGTAAAGCCACCCAACTCTGCGCCCGTGCCATCCGAAGCCTCCATCGCCACGAGTTCGAAATCTGTCGTGCGCTGCTCACGGAGGCGCATCGCGAAATTAACCACGCACGCGAACTCCTGCGCCCGTTCCCCAGCATCTACTACGCGGGGTTCCTACACGACGCCGAGAAAGAGTATGTGGAAGGCGAAATACTCTACGCGATTGTGCTTGGGGATTCGCTCCCCGAACCGGAGGAGCTCGCTGTGGAAATCCCCGCCTACTTGAACGGCGTTGCTGAAGCCGCTTCCGAATGCCGACGCTATGTTCTGGATCTGCTCCGCGCAGGCGAACTCGCTCACGCCGAAACCCTACTGGGCGTGATGGACGAGATTTACGATGAATTAGTGACTTTTGACTATCCCGACGCTGTGACAGGGGGGCTACGGCGCGCCTGCGATGCGCTCCGCGCGGTGTTAGAGCGCACCCGCGCCGACCTAACCCTAACCGCCACCCAAAAAGAGCTGGAGAACACCCTCGCCAGCGTGTATCAGGCGTTGCAGGAGCGGGAAAAGTAGGGGGGTCAGGCTCACGACAGCAGGTATAATCTCCCCCGATGAGCAGGCAGTACGACTATCCCGATAGCCCGTTGTATCGGCTGCGCCACTCGGCGGCGCACCTGCTGGCGCAAGCCGTGCTGGAACTCTATCCCGACACGAAACTCGGCGTCGGTCCCCCTATTGAGAACGGCTTTTACTACGATTTCGACTTTTCGCAGCCCCTGCGCGAGGAAGACCTGCAGCGTATCGAGCAAAAAATGCACGAGATCGCCCAGCGCGGACTGGACATAATACGGGTAGAAACCTCGCGCGAGGAAGCCGAGAAGATGATTCGCGGCATCGGGCAAGTGCCGTACAAACTCGAGCTGTTGCAAGCGATCCCCGAAGGCGAAACGATTAGCTTCTACCGACAAGGCGAATTTATCGACCTTTGCCGCGGTCCGCATGTGGAGAACACGCGCGAGATTCAGCACTTCAAGTTACTCTCGCTGGCAGGAGCCTACTGGCGCGGCGACGAGAAGAACAAGATGCTCACCCGAATCTACGGTACGGCGTTTTTCACCCAAGAGGAGCTGGAAGACTACCTCCATAAACTGGAAGAGGCGAAGAAGCGCGACCATCGCAAGCTGGGGCGCGAGCTGGGGCTGTTTATGATCTCCCCTGAGGTGGGCAGCGGATTGCCGATGTTGCTGCCCAAAGGTGCGACGGTACGCCGTGTGCTGGAGGAGTTCATCCTGCAAGAGGAGCTCAAAGCAGGTTATCAGCATGTGCGCACGCCCGAAATCGCCAACCTGAACCTCTACCGCACCAGCGGGCATTATCCCTACTACAAAGACTCAATGTATCCGCCAATGGTGTTTGAAGACGGCGAGGAGCTCATCCTGCGCCCGATGAACTGCCCGCATCACTTCCTGATTTACAAGTCGGAGCCGCGTTCCTATCGAGATTTGCCGTTGCGCATTGCCGAGTTGGGCACGGTCTACCGTTACGAGAAAAGCGGCGAGCTGTCAGGGCTGATTCGTGTGCGTTGCTTCACGATTAACGACGCGCATGTCTTCTTGCGTCCCGAACAGATTAAGGCGGAAGTGCAGCATAACATCGAACTCATCAACACGGTCTACAAGCGACTGAACCTGACCGATTTCTGGTATCGGCTCTCACTGCGTGACCCTGCGGACAAGGCGAAGTACTTCGACGATGACCAGATGTGGGAGACCGCCGAGGGTGCGCTGCGTCAGGCGTTGGACGAGCTGGGGCTGAACTATACGGCGGTACAGGGCGAGGCGGCGTTCTATGGACCCAAGCTCGATGTGGAAGTGCGCGACTGCTTGGGACGCGAATGGACGGTCTCCACGGTGCAACTCGACTTCCTGATGGCGCATCGGTTCGACCTGGAATACACAGGCGAGGACGGCAAGCCCCACCGCCCTGTGATTATTCACCGTGCGCCGATTGGCTCGTTCGAGCGGATGATGGGATTTTTGATAGAGCATTACGCGGGCGCGTTTCCGCTCTGGCTCGCGCCGGTGCAGGTGGCGGTGCTGCCGATTGCCGACCGCCACACGGAGTATGGCAATCAGGTGCGCCAGAACCTTGCCGACGCAGGTTTCCGCGTGGAGCTCGATGCGCGACGCGAGACGCTGGGTTACCGTATCCGCTATCATCAGACCCACAAAACGCCCTATATGCTCATTCTGGGCGACAAAGAGATGGAGAGCGGCTTGGTCTCGGTGCGCAGTCGCGAGGCGGGCGACCTGGGACAAATGACGCTGGAAGCATTGCTGGAGCGCCTTACTGGAGAACTCGCCTTCTAACCCCAGATTTGGCGAATCCCGTAATCTGTTCAGTGTGGAACCTCCCCAAACAGGGCAGAATCTCTCATAGAAACCATTTGGGGAGGTTGCGACTATGTCGTTCAACGAGGCTCGGCAGTATGTTGGGATGGAGTGTACGGTCGCTTGGCGCGATCGGCGCGGGGATGTGCAGGAGCGAAAGCTGTTTATCTCGGATGTTTCGTTCGTCCCACTTTACGGGATTTGCCTCATCACCGACTATATGGAGATTCGCCTCGATCGCGTGGTGAGCATCCGCGCCGCGAACGAGATGGCGGAGCCAGCGGCGGCTTAATCGGACGACGCCTTCAAGGGAGGAAGGGTGCGCTGCGCGAGTACACACACCGCGCAGCGCGTTGGCATTGAATTGGGGGTGCTGGCGAATTAGGTGATGCCGTGGCGCCGCTCCATGAACACCTCGCATGCTGCGCGGATGTTGGCGAGCCGTGGCACGGCAGCGTCATTTCAACACGCCCTGTGGGTAGAGGTCGCGCGTGATGACCTCTTGCGGGGAGCGGTCGTTGCGCAGTTGCACATAGGTCGCGCCGATTCGACGACAAGCGTTTTGAATGGCTTCGATGTGGGTCTTGAGCCGTCGCTGGTACTCTTGGAGCACCCCCGCGGTTGCGGTGATGTCCAGTTCCTCGCCTGTTTCTGCGTCGATTAGTTTCAGGTCGCCTTCCAAGTCGGGATCTAGCTCCACTTCGGAGAGGATATGGAGTACCACGACTTCGTGTCGTCGGCTGCCGAGGGCGCGCAGCGCATCGGGGAACTGTTCGTCCAGCCCGTCCGTGAGCAAGATGACCAGTCCCGTGGGCAAGTTGGTATGGGCGAACCGCTGGAGGCTCGCCGCGAGATGCTTGCCATCGGGCTGGCGCGTGCGCAGCCACTCCAGCAAGCGCGTGAAAGCGGCTCTCCCGCGAAGCGGGCGCGTCTCCATCGGCTGAGGGTGCAACGCCGTGGGATAGACAGCGTCGCCTGCCACCAGACCAATATAGCCCAGACACGCCATCAGCGCACGCGCGGCGTCGAATTTCGTCGGCTCACCGAACGCCATCGACGCCGAACAGTCCAGCAAGAGGTGGATGGGCAGCTCTTGCTCATCTTGGTAGGTGCGCAGATAGGCGCGATCTAAGCGTGCGAGAATGTTCCAATCCAGATGGCGCAGGTCATCCCCCGGTGTGTAGTGTCGGTAGTCGGCGAACTCGATCGAGATTCCTTTGCGGGGTGAGAGCCGCTCGCCTCGGATTGCCGCGGCATGCGTTTTTTTCGGCTGAAACCGATACCGCTCCAGACGCCCCAATACATCGACGGGAACCCCATCCCAAGCCATGCTAAGTAGTGTACCATGCGTGCCTTGGTTCGGGTGTTTCCGCTGGTGAGGGGCATGGCAGGAGACTGGCACTCCATGTCGAACCGAAGCCCTTAGTGAAGCGTGCGGAAGCCGATGTGCTGATAGTCGGTGCGGGTGTCGCTGGGCTGGTGGCGGCGCACACACTGATGCAGCACGGTAAAGAGATCATCATACTGGAAGCGCGTGAGCGGGTCGGCGGACGCCTGTTACGCCACGCGATTGCCCCCGATTGCTGGATTGACCTTGGTGGGCAGTGGTTGGGCCCCACTCAAGAGCGCGCCTATGCCCTCGCGCAGCGCCTACAGCTCACGCTGTTCCCCACTTATACCGAGGGCGAGAGTCTCGTCTATTTCGGCGGACAGGCGCGCCGTTACGCGGGTACCATCCCGAAACTGGGGATATTGCCGTTATTAGATTTCGGCAACGCCATCGCGAAGCTCGATAAAATGGCGCACCAGGTTCCGTTAGACGCTCCGTGGAAGGCGCCGCTTGCAGCGTGTTGGGACTCGATGACCTTTGCCAGCTGGATTGAGCAGAGCCTGCGTACGCGCGTGGGGCGTTGGGGGCTGAAGCTGTTCGCGGAAGCCGTGTTCGCTGCGGAACCGTTCGAGTTTTCGTTATTGCACGCGCTGTTTTACATCCATTCGGGCGGGGGTGTGGAACGACTCAGCAACACGCGCGGCGGCGCCCAGCAAGATCGATTCGAAGAAGGTGCGCAGAGCCTCGCGTTGCGCCTCGCGGAGCCTTTGGGCGAGCGCGTGCGACTCAATCAGCCTGTGCGCCAGATTCGGCAGCATAGGGAGAGCGTGTCGGCAACCACGCAATCGGGAGCGATTTACACCGCGCGCGCCGTCATCGTCGCGGTACCGCCTACGCTGGCTGGGCGCATCGAATATGACCCGCCCCTGCCCCCCGCACGCGACCAACTCACCCAACGCCTCCCCAACGGCTCGGTGATTAAGTGTTTCGCCGTGTATGACCGTCCCTTCTGGCGTGAGCAGGGGCTTAACGGCTTCGTGACCAGCGACTTGGAGCCGTTGCATCTGGTGTTCGACAACTCGCCGCCCGATGGCTCGTGTGGGATACTATTGGGCTTTATGGAGGGCGCGTCGGCGCGTCGGATGAGCGCCGCTGGTTTCGAGGCGCGGCGCGAGGCAACGCTCCAGTGCCTCACACGCTACTTCGGCGAGCGCGCTGCCCAACCAGAACTTTATATAGACCACGACTGGAGCGCGGAACTGTGGTCGCGTGGGTGCTATGGAGCGCACTTTCCGCCCGGTGCGTGGACGCAGTTCGGACACGCGCTGCGCGAGCCTGTCGGAAGAATCTTCTGGGCTGGTACAGAGACCGCCACGCGCTGGATGGGGTATATCGACGGGGCGATTGAGTCGGGCGAGCGGGCTGCACAGGAGGTTATAGAGATCCTATGAGACTCGCTTATCTGGACTGTATCGGAGGGATTGCGGGCGATATGACGCTCGCGGCGCTGATGGAGGCGGGCGTTTCGGAGACGGAACTGCTCGATACGCTGCGCACGCTGCCGATTTCAGGCTGGCAGTGGCGCAGCGAGCGCGTGGAGATTGAAGCCATCTACGCGCGGCGCGTTTTTATCACCCACGACAAAGAACAGCCCCACCGCCACCTGAGCGATGTGTTGGAGATTATCGAGCGGGGCGATTTGCCCCCGAGCGTGAAGCAGAACGCTGCTGCGGTGTTCACGCGCCTTGCGGAGGCGGAGGCGGCGGTTCATGGCACGACTCCTGACCGCGTGCATTTCCACGAGGTAGGTGCGGTGGACGCGATTTTGGATGTTGTGGGCGCGTGTTGGGGGTTCTATGCGTTGGGTGTGGAGCGGGTTGTCTGTTCGCCGTTGCCGGTGGGGCGTGGCTTTGTGCAGGCAGCGCATGGTGCGCTGCCCCTGCCCGCGCCGGCAGTGGTGGAGCTCCTGCGTGGGGTTCCAACCTACGGGATTCCCATTCAGGGCGAGACCGTCACGCCCACAGGAGCAGCGCTCGCTGTAGCGCTGAGCCATCGGTTCGGACCGCAACCGCCGATGCGCTGGGAGCAAGTCGGCTATGGCGCAGGGCACGCGAACCGCCCTCTGCCGAACCTCCTGCGTCTGTTTGTGGGGGAGTCGACCGACGCGCTCCAATCGCCCGCAGGCGACTGGGAAAGCATCGTGCAAATCGAGACGAACTTGGACAACGCCACGCCGCAGCAACTGGGCTATGTGATGGAGCGCGCGCTGGCAGCGGGTGCGCTCGATGTGTTCTTTACGCCGGCGCAGATGAAAAAGAACCGCCCCGGAGTGCAGATTACGGTGCTGGCGTCGCCCGAACACGCGGACGCGCTGATGACCCTGCTCTTGCGTGAGACGCCGACGCTGGGCGTGCGCTACAGCCTGATGAACCGTCGTTGCCTGCAGCGCGACCATCTGCAGGTGGAGACGGCGTTTGGCATGGTGCGGGTTAAGCGGGCGCGTGACGGCGAGCGGATCGTTCATCTCGCGCCGGAATATGAGGACTGCGCCGCGCTCGCCGTGCAACATAACGCCCCCCTACACGCGATTATGCAGGAAGCCCTCCAAAAAGCGCGGGAGAGCGGGGATTAAAGCACCGCTCGGTAGGGTAAAGACGAGCTGCCAGAAACGCCTCTTATTCCGAGCGGTGCGAGGGATTAGAGCCGTTGCAGCAGTTGCAGCACGGTCTGCGGCATTGAGTTCGCCTGTGCCAGCACCGACATGCCCGACTGCATCAGGATCTGCTGTTTGGTAAAGTTCGAAATCTCTTGCGCGAAATCGGCGTCGCGGATGGTCGATTCGCTTGCCATCACATTTTCGCGAGCGACATTGAGCGAGCGGATATTGCTTTCCAAGACGTACCGTTGAAACGCGCCCATGTCGCCGCGCATTTTGGAGATTTCGGAAATAGCGGCATCGATGATGCGCAGCGCGTTGTCGGTGGAGTTGGGCTGCGTGATGTCGATAGTGGCAAGGCTTTGCCCTGGCACAACGGTTGTACCCAGTTTCGCGGCGTTGACATCCATGAGCGAGAAGCGCACGAACTGCCCTGCGTTCGCGCCGACCTGGAACTGGAGCAGCCCTGCGGTGACGATTGCCACCTGCGCGGCGGGCAGGCTGGTGTCGTTGCCCGCTTCGTTGAGCATGATCACATTTCCGTAGCCATCGCGCAGGCGCAACCCCGAATCGCCCGTCGCTTGCCCCCCCGTGAAGGTGACGGTCTGGATACCGTTCACCGTGTTGGCAACGACCGTCGCGACGGCGTCCACTCCGGTCGCCGATTGCGAGCCCGGGGCATTCAAGATAATGCCTACGGTGTCGTTGAGATTGATTTGGAACTGCGAGCCGTATTCTCGGTGGCGCAGCTCGATTTGGCGCGTGCTATCGTTATAGTTCGCGACTACGCCCGTGATATGCGAGACGGCGTTAATTTTGTCGATGAAGCTCCCGACGGTTTCGTCGGCGTCGGCGGTAATGGTGTAGCCGTTGATGACCACATTTCCTTCGGGGGTTCCCATCAAGCTGGCGAGCGTCGTGCCTGCTGCGAAGGTGCGTGTGCCAATCACCGTGGCGCGTGTGGCGGCGGTGGTGACCTGTAGCGTCACAGCGCCGCTGTCGGTGGCAAAGTTGTTGAAAATCCCACCGATAAAGATGCCCGAAATACGCGTGGGGTTCGTTACCGCTGCGCTGATGCCCGAAGTGCCGTCGAGCAGTTTCTTTGTGCCGAAGGAGGTTTGCTCCGCAATTCGGTTGATGCTATCCACGAGGGCGCGGATCTGAGTCTGGTCTGCTTGCAGGGCGGAATAGTCGTTCACGCCCGTGTTGGCGGCGTGCAGCACCAGTTGGCGCATCGTGCGCAGGGCGTTATGCACCTCGTCCAGCGCGGCTTCGGCGGTCTTAATCATGTTGACCGCGTCTTGGGCGTTGTTGACGGCTTGCTGCAACCCTGTGATTTGCGCACGCAAGTTCTCCGAAATAATCAGCCCGGCGGGATCGTCTGCAGCGCGGTTCACGCGCAGCCCCGACGCCAACCGTTCGATGGTGCGCCCCATTAGATCCGAAGTGAGGCTCACATTCCGCAGCGCATTCTGCGACTGGATGTTCGTGTTGATCCTCAGACTCATTCCGTTGACCCCCTGTTGGGTAGATACTCCGCAAATTTGCTGTGGGGATTATCGGCAGGGGTGTGGGAGTTCTTTAGGGGGTTGTGGGCGTTGCGTGCTTAGGTGGCAGGAAATCTGACCTGCTGTTCGAATCGTGCGGTTATGAATATTCGCGAGGCGACCTTCGAGTGGATGCGGGCGCGGGATATTCGGTATCTCTTCGGCAATCCCGGCTCGACCGAGTTGCCGTTTCTGGTGGGGCTTCCTGAAGGCGTGCGTTATGTGTTAGCGCTTCAGGAGAGCATCGCGTTGGCGATGGCGGATGGCTACGCGCAGGCGAGCGGCAAGCCAGCGCTGGTTAATCTCCATGTCGCGCCGGGGTTAGGTAACGCGATGGGTGTGCTGTTCACTGCGCTCAAAAACCGCTCGCCGTTGATTGTCACCTGCGGTCAACAGGACACGCGCCACATTTTTCATGAACCGTTACTGTCGGGCGACTTGGTGGGGATGGCGCGCCCCGTGACGAAGTGGGCGTATGAGGTCAAGCATGCCGCTGATGTTCCCGATGCACTGGAGCAGGCGTATCACCTCGCGATGACACCGCCGCGCGGACCGGTATTCGTATCGATCCCGATGAATTTTTGGGACGCGCCCGCCGAGCCGCCGCGCACGAAGCCTGTGCATCCGCCGGGCGCGCCGCAAGACCTCGCGCCCGTGATCGAGGCGTTGGCGTCTGCCCAAAAGCCTGCACTGGTATTCGGGGCAGGCGTTGGCGGCGCCAATGCGGTGTCTGAGGCGGTCGCGCTCGCGGAGCGGCTGGGGTGCGCAGTGTATCATGCACCGCTCAATTCCCGTTTGGGGTTCCCCACCAATCATCCGCTTTACGAGGGGATGCTATTGCCCGCCACCCCACGCCTGATGCAAACACTCAGTCAGCACGATTTCGTGTTGGTGGTCGGCGCGCCTGTGTTTTTGCTGTATCCCTATTTCCCTGGCGGGATGTTGCCTCCGGGCGTGCGCGCGATGCTCATCACCGACGATCCCATAGAAGCGACCCGCGCCCCTGTGGAGCGGGCGTTCGTGGGCGATATTCGGTACGCGTTGGCGGAGCTGGCGAGTCGGGTACCCCAGCGTGCGTACACCCCACCTTCCCGCGCGGTGGAGGAGGCGCGTCGCCGCTCCGAAGCCACACGCGCACGCAGCAAGATGGGAGCGTTTTTCGTGCTACATACTCTCGCACGCCACCTCCCCGAAAACGCGGTGATCGTAGACGAAGCGGTCTCGTCCAGTTTGTGCCTGCGCGAGTTCGTGCGGCTGGGCATGGCAAACGACTATTACACTTCCGCCAGCGGTGGGCTGGGTTGGGCGATGCCTGCCGCAATTGGCATCAAGATGGCACAGCCCGAACGCCCCGTCGTGTGCGTGATTGGAGACGGCTCCGCAATGTACTCCATTCAGGCACTCTGGAGCGCGCGCGAGGAGAACGCTCCCGTGCTGTTCCTGACGCTGAACAACAGCGCGTACAATATCCTCAAAAGCTTCACCATGGCGTTCTACCCAGGCAACGAGGGGCGCATGCAGGGATTGGATGTGCCGCATCTGGATTTGGTGCAGTTGGCGCACGGGATGGGCATCGCGGCGGAGCGCATCACCACCCCCGAAGCGGTCGAGGAAGCCATTCCGCGCGCGTTGCAATCGGCGCACCCAATCTTGCTGGATGTCGCCATTGATCCGACGGTGCCGAGCCTGTTCTAAGCAGTGTAGCGACTCCCTGTTATCGCGTTGCACTCAGCGCCGCGTCTGCAAGCGAGAGGCTTTGTCGAGACGTTGCGCCCCAACGACACCGCCTGCATGGAGTAATGCGTAGTGCTTGTGCCAGAAGGGGATGGCAATCATCAGCCCAATCGCCAAGCCGAACAAGGCAGCGACGAGCCAGCGTCCCGTGGCGTCCGAATAGTTTTGCACTGCCCAGCCGTAGAGCCACAGGCTGAGCGCACCGGCGACTATCCCTGCCCAGCGCGCGGGGTTCACAGGCAGGTTCGGCGTGCAGTGTGCCAGCCCGTAGCCCAGTAGTCCCCCCAGCGTGATGAGTCCGATGAGGCGCGCGCCGTCATCGCCCAGCCAGCCGAGCCAACCGAACACCAATTGCCCCAGAAAGCCTGCTATCGCGCCCAGAATCATGCCTGCCAGCGCGTTCAACACGATGCGTCCCGTGCGAAACTCCGCACGATCTACCTGCTTGAACACCGCCTGTGGCAGGCGCAACCCCAGCGCAAGCAGCAGCCCCAGCGCCGCGCCCCAACCGCTCATCACCAGCAACGCCCAGTTGCCACGTTCCGCTGGCAAGGGATACCAATCGCCGACCTCGCGTGGGTCTACGGTTATCCGCTGGCTCTCTTCGCCGTGCTTCAGGCTACCCTGAAACTCGCGCACATGACCGTTCACCGTAATCCGCAGCGTGTAAGGCGTTGGATCGCGGTCGCCATGATTCGCGTAGTGGTGTACATAGACCTTATAAGGACCCTCTGGCGCGCTGCCAGGTGGCCAGTAGATGTTCTCCACAGGTTGGTTGGTGACACGCAGTGGATCGGCGTTGGCATCCACATCGAGTTCGCCTCCCGTGGGGCTGTTGCGTTGCTTATACCAGATGTGGTTGCCGGCAGGGTCAATCACATGCAGGTCTAAGTCGTTGCGGTTGTTCCACGCAAGCGAGAATTGCGGGTCGCCGAATTGTGCGCCTGCCTGTTCCAGTCGTTCGGTGATGACATCATCAGTTTCAAACAGCAGCACGCGGGTGCCTGCCAGTAGGGTGGGTGTGTTCAGGGCTTCGAACAGCGCGTTCAGCCCCAGCGCGGTCAGCAGCGCGACGCACAGCCCAATCGCCCCGAACAGCAGCCGCACGCCCATGCCCTACCTCCGCAGCCAACCAACCAGCTTTTGGAGCAGCGTTTCGTTTGGGGCACGGCGGGAGCGATAGACGCCGTTGCGACGGGGCGACTCGTGGGCATAAGGTGCGCGCTCGCTGCGGAGCCAAGCGACCAAGTCTTCCCAGTATTCGCGGAACTTCTGTGTGCTCCCGATGCATTCGGTACGGGCGGCGTCGAGCCGCGCCTCGATATGCTCCAAGTTGTTGCGTGAGCCAATCACGCCGCTCGTAGAGGTTCTGCACCTCCTGCGCTTTGGCAAAGGCGTCTTGCACAGCGGGTTCCTCGCGCCGCGATTCGACATGCTTCCAGTGGAGATAGGCGATGCGTGCCTCACGCTGGCGAATCTCTGGCTCGCGCCAGCCCTTCACCGATTTATAGACAATGTAGGGCGTGCTGATAATCAGCCCTGCGATGAAGAAGATCCACAACGGAACGGGTGTGCTTTCCGCGCCACCCCCCAATCCGCTCGCGATGTCGCGTTGACGCTCCTCATAAAGCATATGCAAGCCTAACGCATCGACGGTGGCAATCGCAATCGTAAGTGCGGTGACCACGACGAAGAACAGCCCTACGCGCCAAGCGGAGCGCATCGAAGGGAATGGCTGAGCGGTTGGAATTGCGTCGCGTCGCTCACTGGCTTGCGCTGCGGAAGACGCCAGCGCATAGGCGGTGTTGCCCACCAGCTTCTCCACAAACAGACCGATAATTGCAGCGCCCCCGACCAGCCACAGCGCCTCGCCGCGTTGGATGACCTCCAGGCTTAGCAGCCCGACGATGACGCCGAGGTTAATCCCCAACAACAGCCCTGCGGCCAGGGGGGCAGCGATTTCGAAAATCCACTGTCCGACGTTTGTCCAAACATTCCCTTTAGACGACATTGGCGCGACGCCTTGCTCGCCGCAGACCTCGTCGTCGGTGGCGAAATCTTCTTTGAGGGCGCGCTCGACCAGCCGCGGGCTGATAGGTTCTGGGGCAGAGGGTTTCTTACTGCGCTTCTTTGGCTTGGGGGGCTCTGGGAACGGGATTTTCGCCACCGCCATCGCTTTCGTGAAGGCTGCCTGCGCCGTTTCGATCGCTTGCTGGGTCGTTTGAAGTGCCGTTTGGTGCTCTTTACGCAGGGGTTCCAGTTCGTGGCGGAGTTGCTCGTACTGGGCGGCGGGGATTTTGACCCACTGTGTATAGTTGACGCGCAGTTCGCTCGCCTCGACTTCGTAGCCCGCGTTCCGCAGGTACGATTCCATCTGCAACACGATGCGCTCGGCGTCGGCTAACTGGCGATGCACCACCAGGGGCGTCTCGTAGAACACATTCGGTTCCAAATTCATATGCCAGAACGGCGCCGCCTCGCGATAAGGCTCGGGCAAGGGGCTGGGCGCGGTCGATTCCTGCGTTCGCCCCGCGTCGGCTGGCGGCGCAGGCGTGCCTGCCCCCGATTGCCCGTTCAGCGGTGTGGGTGCAGTCGCGTCCGGTGTTTCAGGCGTGCTCTCAGAGGATGGGAATTGCGTCACTGCATGTTCATGGATCCGCTCGTTTTCCCGAAATTCGTTGTGTTGCATTGATTGCCCCCCCTCAGTTTTCCAGTGCGTGTAGGCGTTCCTTGAGGCGATCCAGCGCATCGTAGGCGTCGGTTTCGCCGAACACGAACAGTTTTCCTGCGTCGTTCAGAGGCGCGTAATACTCGTTCTCCACTGAGGCGCGATATTTATCGAGCACCGGTCCCACAACCACCGCAACGACCTGCGGGTCTTGGGCAAGTTGGTTCGCAATCTCTCGGGTTTCCTGGGGCGCGTGGCATTCGCCGTCGGTGAACAGGCATAAGATGGCTTTGCGACCGGGGAGCTGCTGCAGGTAGCGTTGGAAATCCTGCATTACTTTATCAGGGCGCGTACCCCAGTGGCCCATATAGTTCTCAATCATCTTGCGGGAGACGGCATTGAGTTCTTTTGAGGCGATGGGGCGGCTTTGATGGACGGTTTCCATCGTTTCGGCGTAGCGCCAGATTTTGACGGGCGTGCGTGTCGGCAGGACGGTACCGACCAGCTTATTCAAAAACGCCACCCCACGCAACTTCTGTTCCCGACTGACCGATTGACTCACATCGAAGCCAGCGCCGACCATCAGAGGCGTCTTAATCGCTTGGCTCTGGCTGTAGTTCCACACCCCCCAGCCAATTAGCACAACCGCCAGAATCACCACCAGAAAAATCACGCCGGTCAGCAGTGGATTCTGCGACTCCCCCTCATAACTGCGTCCGCGACTTCCCCTACTTCGTGACATTGTATTCCTCCTGTTGCTCTTACGAGTATGTTATCGGAAGAGTTCCCGATAAGGATTTCCGATGAGGTTGCTCCCCCGTGTGTCAATTATACACCATGCGCTTCTATGGGGCTTCGTTGGGGGTATCGGCAATTCGGACGGCTTCGGCTTCCAGTTCGATGCCGCCGCGCGCGTATTGCTTCACGACGACGCGGAGGAAGCGGGGCTTTAGGACTTCGAACAGGTCGTCGGCGATACGCGCTGCGAGCGATTCACAATAGGCGCCCTCGTCGCGGAACGCCCACAGGTAGAATTTAAACGCTTTCGATTCGAGACAGAGCTGGTCGGGTTCATACTCGACGATGACCTCGCCGAAATCGGGCTGCCCGGTGCGGGGGCAGACCGCGGTGAATTCTTTGGCGTGCAGCCGAACGCGCTGCACCGCAGGCGCGGGAAACGCCTCATGGCGCATCGCTTCGATGGCTTCCGCCACATTTTTGGGGCGCGGCATCGGTCCCGAACGCGGCAGGTAGTAGTCGGTCTTCGCCATAGCGCATCAATTGTACCGCAACAGGTACAATCGAATTGCTTATGCCCAAGCACGATTCGACGACTCGTATCGTAGACCCCGCACGCCGTCTGGAGGAGGCGGCAAGTGAGGCGACCTTGCGTCCCCAGCGCCTGAGCGAGTTCATTGGGCAACAACAGCTCAAAGAGAACCTGAGCGTTTTTATTCAGGCGGCGCGAGCGCGCAGCGAGGCGTTAGACCATGTGCTGCTGTTCGGTCCGCCTGGATTGGGTAAGACCACCATCGCCACGATTATCGCGAACGAGATGGGAGCGCCGATTCATATCACCTCGGGTCCTGCGATTGAGCGCCCAGGCGACCTTGCGGCGATTCTGACCAGTTTGGAGCCGGGGCAGGTGCTGTTTATTGATGAAATCCACCGCCTCGCGCGCGCCGTGGAGGAGGTGCTGTACCCAGCGATGGAAGATTTTCAGATCGATATTGTGTTGGGCAAAGGGGCTGGGGCGCGCTCGCTGCGGTTGGACTTGCCGCCGTTTACGGTGGTGGGCGCGACGACCCGCGCGGGGCTACTCACCTCCCCCTTGCGCGATCGGTTTGGAATCGTGCATTACTTCCAGCTCTACACACCCGACGAGTTGGCACAGATCATCCGCCGTTCGGCACGGATCCTGCAAACGGCGATTGAGGAGCCAGCAGTGGAAGAGATTGCGAAACGCTCGCGGGGCACGCCGCGCATCGCGAACCGTCTGCTGCGTCGCGTGCGCGACTTCGCCCAAGTGCTGGGTACAGGAGTCATCACGCTCGAAATCACCCAGGACGCTCTCCAGCGGCTCGGCGTTGACCCGCTGGGGCTGGACGAGATGGATCACAAAATCCTGCGCACGCTCATCGAGAAGTTTGGCGGGGGACCTGTGGGCTTAGATACGCTCGCTGCTGCGGTTCAAGAGGACGCGGGCACGATTGAAGATATGTACGAGCCGTTCCTGATGCAGCTGGGCTTTTTGCAACGCACCGCACGCGGGCGCGTCGCCACGCCCCACGCTTACGCGCATCTGGGGCTGTCGGCTCCAGGCATCGCTATCCAGCCGCCGCTGGAACTGGGATAGGATGCGCACCGATTGCCCTTCCCAGACGAAGGGAATACGCTCTGCGCCCCGCAAATTTGCGGGTTTTTCGCGAAATTGGCGTTCGACCCCTTGACATTGGGGCAAATTTTGTGCTATACTATGCTCAGCGTAGGTTGCCCCCTACGCAAGCAGTACCGGGACACCCGGAAAGGAGGATACGGACTATGAAACGACTGGCAATTGTAGCACTGAGCGCGTTGATGAGCGTGAATGCGTTCGCGCTTTTCAGCGAGACGGAACCGAACGACACGCGCGCCACAGCAGATATGGTGATTTACAACCTGCGCATCACGCCGCCCAATGCGGAGGTTGGTGTGTTGAACCTTGGACAGGATGACAGCGACTTCTTCAAGATTCGCCTGGAGGCTGGCGATTGGCTGACCGCCATCACCTTCCCGATAGCGACCAATTACACGGCGCCTGACACCGTAATGGCGCTGTTTGATGCGAGCGGCAGCACCGCGATTGTGTGGAACGACGATGCAGGCAGTGGTTTTGGCTCCGCCATCCGCTGGCAAGCCGATCAGAGCGGCGACTACTACATCGCGGTTACTGGCTATCACGGTACTTCAGGGCGCAACGATCTTTCCTACTACGAAGGCGCCATTCACAGCGAAACCGGCGGCTATATTCTCACGGTGAGCGTGGTGCCAGTTCCAGAGCCTGCGAGCATGATTGCGCTCGGTACTGGGCTGGTGGGATTGATGGCGCTGCGTCGACGCCGCAAGTAAGTTTGTTTGTGTTGCTTGAAAAACATTCGCCCTCTGTTTTCAGGGGGCGTTTTGTTTTTAAGCGGTGCAGTTTTGCTCCATAAACTGCAGCGTCTCGGCAAGGGGCTTGACCCCGGTAGTGGCGCCCAGCGCGGAAACGCAGAGTGCGCCGACGGCGTTCGCCAATCGCGCCGTGCGCCGCAAATCCCAGCCCATCGAGATGCCTGCGAGCCAGCCTGCTGTGAAGCAATCTCCTGCGCCTAACATATCGACCACCGCCACTTTGCAAGCGGGGAGATGGAAGGCTTCCTCGCGATTTTTGACGAAGCACCCCTGGGCATCCATCTTGATGACCGCCGTACCTACGCCTGCTTCCAAGAGACGATCGGCGATTTTTTCGGGGTCGGTCTCGCCGGTGAGCATGCTCGCCTCGCCGTAGTTCGGGGTAACATAGTCTAAGTAAGGCAAGCAGGGCTGAAGTAGGCGCATCCACTGTCCGCTGGCGTCCCATGTGGTGTCCAAGCAAGTCATCATTCCGCGCTGTTTCGCCGCTTGCAGCACACGCGCGGCGGGTTCGCCGTCCATACGGGGCATGAGGTACGCGCCTGCCAAGTGAAAAATCGCGCAGTCGCGGATGAGTTCCCAGTCGATATCGTCGGGGCAGAACTCGGCGTTCGCGCCCATGTGGTGGATAAACGAGCGTTCGCCGTCGGGATGCACCATCACCATCGTGCTGGCGGTGCCTGCGGTGGCGCTGCGCTGCACGCCGCGTGTGTCCACACCATAGCGTTGCAGTTCGGTGAGCAGAAAATCGCCGAATGGGTCGCGTCCTACCCTGCCGAGGAGACACACGGGTAGCCCCAGTTTTGCCAGCGCCAGCGCGACATTCGAGGCGCAGCCGCCCACATGGAGTTCCATACGTTCCACATGAGCGCACACGCCACGTTCTGGATAGTGGCTCACGGGCTTGGCGACGACATCTGCCACCAGGATGCCCACCGAAGCGATTTTGCGCACGGTTTAGTCCTCCTGTTTGAGGCTTCGCTTGATCTTCTCGAAGAAGCTGCTCGGTTCGGCGTGGGCGTACTTTTTGAGGCGCGTACCGCTCAGCTCCGCATACTGGCGGAGCAGGTTGCGTTGAGCATCGGTGAGTTTTTTGGGCATTTTCAGTCCGATGCGCACATAGAGGTCGCCGCGCTTGCCGGTGCGTGGGTTGGGCAAGCCGCGTCCGGGGATAATCAGTTCGCTGTAGGGTTCCGTCAGTTCGGGAATTTCCACCACGACTTTGCCGTCCAGCGTTTCGATTTCGACCTCGTCGCCCAGTGCGAGCTGGGGGTAGGTTAGGTTGAGCTGGGTCACGAGGTCGTCGCCGCGCCGTTTGAAGCGGGAATGGGACGCGATCTGTACGACCACATAGAGGTCGCCGTCGCGTCCGCCGCGCAGTCCGGAATCGCCCTCGCCGCGCAGCAGGATGGCGGTTTCGTCTTCGATTCCGGGCGGGATGTTGACAGTGAGGGTATCGCGCTGGCGCACGAGTTTCTCGCCGCGGCACTGGCGGCATGGGGTGCGGATAATCTCCCCTTCGCCGTGGCAGCGCTCGCAGGGCGCCACGCGCGTCACGGTTCCGAGAATCGTGGTCTGTGTGAAGCGCATGCGTCCGGAACCGGCGCAATCGGGGCAGCGTTCGGGTGTGGCGCCCGGCTCGGCGCCGACGCCTTTACAGCGGGGACATAGGCGCAGCCGTTCCACTTCAATCGTGCGGGCGGCGCCGTGCAGCACTTCCTCCAGCGTGATGGTGAGGTCTACGCGGCGGTCAGCGCCGTCGATAGGACCGCGAGATACGACGCCCACTCCGCCAAAGAACATTTGAAACAGGTTCTCTGCCATCCCGAACGGGTCGCTGGGGGGCGTGCTGTGCGCTCCGGCGTGCCCAAATCGGTCGTACAGCGCACGAGATTCAGGGTCGGAAAGGACCTGATAGGCTTCGTTGATGAGTTTGAACCGCTCTTCGGCTTGGGGATCGTCTTTGTTGACATCGGGGTGGTACTGGCGCGCCAGTTTGCGAAACGCCGCCTTGATCTCGTCTTGACTTGCGCTTCGCTCGACGCCCAGTACCTCGTAGTAGTCGGGTTTGCTCATCGCCATAATTGATTATGGCTACTCGCGCAGAGTTGTCTCCTGCTCGTAGAACTGCCTCGCTTCTTCTTCGAACGCTTCGTCTTCTTCGGTCTGTTTGCTGAGTTGTTTAATATCGCGTGCGACTTGCCAGGTATGTTCAGGTCCTTGGATAACCACTTCCACGATGCCGCGGTCTTCGTCGACGATTCGGGGGCGGATTTTGCCTTCTGCGATCTCTTGCAAGGCGACGGTCAGCGGATTGAAATCGAGTCCGTCGACAGGCACGAGCGGTTTCGCGCCTTCGCGTAGCAAGCGCGCTCGCTCGGCGGCAAGCATCGCCAGAATATAGCGTGGATACTGATTGAGTTCATCTGTCTCTGGGTAAATCATCCGTTCACCGTCCTTTTGGGCGTGTGGGTTTGCTCTGAATGCGTCAAAGAGCGCGGAAGCCCGACGCGCTTCCGACGCCCCTCATCTCTTCTCGCCCAAGCTGCGATTGTGCCATATGGCGAACCTTAATAATACCATCCAGAAGCATCAAAAATCAAGTGCCCTCGAGGGTGTTTGAACATTCCCTTTGCAAGGGGCAGACACGCGGGCCTGCCCCTACAGAGGGCGCAGGGTGGGCTGTAGGGGCGCACCTGTGTGTGCGCCCTGCTCTTCTCCGTTTTTTTTTTCGAAAACCCTCAGTGCCCTCACTCCCTGCCTCCTCTCCCACCGCGCGATTATCTGACCTCACCCCCAGCCCCTCTCGCGATGTTTGCCCTCACTCCCTGCCTCCTCTCCCACCGCGCGATTATCTGACCTCACCCCCAGCCCCTCTCGCGATGTTTGCCCTCACTCCCTGCCTCCTCTCCCACCGCGTGGGAGAGGGGGGATTGCCTACCCTCACCACCTGCCCCTCTCGCGATGTTTGCCCTCACTCCCAGCCCCTCTCCCACCGCGTGGGAGAGGGGGGATTGCCTACCCTCACCCCCAGCCCCTCTCGCGATGTTTGCCCTCACCCCCAGCCCCTCTCCCACCGCGTGGGAGAGGGGGGATTGCCTACCCTCACCCCAGCCCCTCTCGCGATGTTTGCCCTCACTCCCTGCCTCCTCTCCCACCGCGCGATTATCTGCCCTCACCCCCAGCCCCTCTCCCACCGCGTGGGAGAGGGGGGAATGCTTGCAACAACAGGAATGGCGTCGCACCAAAGTGGCACGATTCCAAAAGGCGATTTTCCGGACAACCTCAAGGGGTTTGAGGGTCTTCTGAAGTCAGGTCAGGTACAATTGGGTGATGAATGACTCTCTGGTGATTGCGGGAAAATCGTTTCGTTCCCGCTTGATGGTCGGCACGGGCAAGTATCCCGATGCGGAGACCATGCGCCGCGCGATTGAAGCGTCGGGCGCAGAGATTATCACCGTCGCCTTGCGCCGTATCGACCTCGACGCGCCGAAACGCTCGATTTTGGACGAAATCGACTGGAGCCGCTATCAGATTTTGCCGAACACGGCAGGCTGTCGCACGGCGGAAGAGGCCGTGCGCGTGGCGCGGCTCGCACGCGCGATGGGACTCAGCGACTGGATTAAAGTCGAAGTCGTGCCGGACCCGAAGTACCTCCTGCCTGACCCGATTGGCACTTATGAAGCGTGTCGGATTTTGGTGGAGGAAGGCTTCGTGGTGTTGCCCTACATCCCTGCCGACCCTGAGCTGGCGAAGCGGCTCGAGGCGATGGGCTGTGCGACGGTGATGCCCCTGGCGGCGCCGATTGGCACAGGGCAGGGCTTCGCTGTGGGACTGGAGCCGATTCGGATTATCGTCGAGCAGTCTCAAGTACCGGTGGTGGTTGATGCGGGCTTAGGTGCGCCATCGGAGGCGGCGCTGGCGATGGAGATTGGCTGCGACGCGGTGTTGGTGAACACCGCCATCGCGAAAGCGCGAGACCCTGTGCTGATGGCGGAGGCGTTCAAGCGCGGCGTGGAGGCAGGGCGCATGGCATATCGTGCAGGGAGAATTCCAAAGTTGCCCTACGCCTCGGCATCGAGTCCCCTTGAGGGCGTCGTGCGCGGATGATTCCAGAACGCTCTCTGATGCTTATTTTGAACTACACACCGCAAACGGACGCCGCGCAAGCGCTCTGGGTGGCGGAGCGTGCGCTGCAAGGCGGTGTGAATTGGGTTATGCTTCGGGTGCGCGACCTGCCCCCCCGCTTGGCACTCGATATGGGGCTGCAGTTACGCCATATGACGCGCATGGCACACGCGCTGCTGAGCGTGAACCCCTATCCTGCCTTAGCGGAGTGGTGTGGGGCGGACGCGCTCCACCTACCCGAAGCAGCCCCCCCCTACACGCCCCACGCGCCGATGATGCTCGGCAGGTCGGTGCATAGCGTCGAAGCGGCTGTCCATGCGGAGACGGAAGGGAGCCATTACCTATTGGTGGGCGCTCTCTACCCCACCCGCAGCCATCCTGAAAAGTCGCCCGAAGGGGTTGCACTCCTGCAAGCGGTACGCTCAGCGGTGGCGCTACCCCTCATCGCTGTTGGGGGGATCACGCCGGAACGGGTTGCGGAATGCCTGCAGGCGGGTGCGTCGGGCGTGGCGGTGATTACGGGAATCACTGAGGCAGCAGACCCCACTGAGGCTGCCCAAGCCTATCGTCAAGCGTTGTTAGGCTAACGCTTCACCCCACACATCATACACTTCGGCGTGCGTGATCGTGACTTCGACGAACTCCCCTGGTGACGCAGTACAGTGTTTCACATACACCAAGCCGTCCACCTCGGGCGCGTCGCGATGCGAGCGTCCAATCGCGTAGGCGCCGTCCTCGCTGTAGCCCTCGATGAGCACGCGTAGGGTTGTTCCGATGAGTTGTCTGTTTCGTGCCAGCGAGATGGGTTGCTGGAAGCGCATGAGTTGGTCGAACCGTTCACGCTTGACACGGAAGGGAACTTGGTCGGGCATTTCGGCGGAGGGAGTTCCTTTTTCGCGTGAGTAGATAAACGCGCCTACGCGATCCAGTTGCGCCTCTTGCATAAAGCGGAGCAGATTCTGGAATTCCTGCTCGCCCTCGCCGGGGAAACCGACGATGAAGGTGGTGCGAATCGCGATTTCGGGCATCGCGGCGCGGAGTCGCTCGATCATTTTCAAGTAGCGTGCGCCGTCGCCGGGGCGGCGCATCGCACGCAGGATTTTTGCATCGGCGTGCTGCAGGGGCACATCGAGATACTTCACGACTTTAGGCAGCGACGCCATCGTGTTAATCAGTTCGTCGGTGATGCGGGAGGGATAGGCGTAGTGGATGCGAATCCACTCGATGCCCTCAATCGTGTTCAGTTCGCGGAGCAGCGTGGGCAGCATGAACTTTTTGTAGAGGTCATAGCCGTATTGGGTGGTATCTTGCGCGATGAGGTTGATTTCCTTTGCGCCGTTCTCCGCCAGCCAGCGCGCCTCTGCCAGAACCCTCTCAAGGGGCTTGCTCACATGCCGACCGCGAAATGAGGGGATGGTGCAGAAGGTGCATTGGTGATCGCACCCTTCGGAGACTTTGAGGTACGCCGTCCACGGGGCGCGGCTGCGTAGACGGGTCGGTACCTCTGCCCAGCGGTGGTGCGGCGGCTGGATGTCGGTGATCGGCTGGCGCGTGCTTCGGACCGAGTCCACGATTTCCGCGAAGCGTGCCATCTGCCCCACGCCCACCCAAGCGTCCACTTCCGGGAGCATCTGCTTGAGCGATTCGCCAAGCCGTTGCACCATACAGCCCGCCACAATCACGCGCTGCGTCTTGCCCTGCTTTTTGAGTTGCAACGCCTCCCGAATGACCTGCATCCCCTCACGCTGCGCCGATTCCAAGAACCCGCAAGTGTTGATAATCACCACATCAGGCGTCTCGGTCTGGGGATCCAGCCGATAGCCCGCGCGTTGCAACACGCCCGCGATTTCTTCGGAATCGACCTCGTTTTTGGCGCAGCCGAGCGTAATGAGGCGTACGGTATTCGACATCGCGCAAGAGTATACCTGCTCCCGCCTCAGTTCACCACGCTCGTCGGCTGAGGCTCCATCGCCTCGATGCGCTCCAGCAGAATCTCTGCGATGTCTTTCACAGGCACGGTATCGTCTTTGGTCTTAATGCTGTCGGAGACCATAATCATGCAGAAGGGGCATCCGACCGCGACGGTGCGTGCGCCCGTCTTGAGCAGCTCTTCGGCACGGATGAGACCAGGGCGCTCTTGGAGGGGTTCATCCATCCACATGCGTCCGCCGCCTGCGCCACAGCAGAAGGTGCGATCGCGATTGCGTTCTGGCTCGCGCAAGTCGGACACCGATGCGCCCAACACCTCGCGCGGTGCATCGGCGATTTTGTTCACCCGCGCCAAATAACACGGGTCATGGTACACAACGCCGCCGTTCGAATCGGGTTGCACGCGCGGTAGTTTCCCCTGCTGGATCAGTTCCGCCAGCAGCTGCGAGTGGTGGATCACCTCAAACGCCACGCCGAACTTTTTGTATTCGTTCTTAATGGTGTGTAGGCAGTGGGGGCACATGGTGACGATTCGGCGCGGATTCACCTGCTTGAGGGTCTCCACATTCTGTATCGCGAGTTCTTGGAACAGCAGGTCCTCACCCAGTCGGCGTGGGGTGTCGCCCGTGCAGCGCTCTTCGGATCCCAGCACGGCGAAGTTCACACCGGCGCGTTGCATCAGTTTCACGATGGCGCGTGCGATTTGCTGCCCGCGTCCGTCGTAGGCTCCTGCGCACCCGACCCAGAACAGCACCTCGAAGTTCGGGTTCTCGCGCACGGTGGGCACATTCAATCCCTGCGCCCACTTCATCCGTTCTGCGAGGGGCAGTCCCCACGGGTTAGACTGCGTCATCGTGCGTTGTAGCGTGCCAGCGGCGGTGCCTCGCAAGTTGCCTTCCGCCACGCGATGACGGCGCATCTCCATGATCAGCGTGGGATGTTCGATCAGCACGGGGCATTCGTTGTTGCACGCGCCGCAGGTGGTGCAGGCGAACAGTTCCTCATCGCTAATCACCTGCGTCAGGTCGTCGCCTTTGCCGTTCGCCATGGCGTCGCGCAGTTTCTCCACGATGCGTTTGGGGTTCAGGGGCTTTCCTGTGGCGTAGGCGGGGCATACGCGCTCGCAGCGTCCGCAGCCCATGCATGCATCCAGGCTCATCAGGTGCCAGCGCGAGAACTCGCGGATAGAATTCACCCCGATGCGACCCGTTTGCTCCACGCGCTCGATATTTTCGATACTGGGTGTGTTGGGCAGGTAGTTCGGCTTGTAGTACGCCACTATTGGGGCAAGGAACCAGTGGCGCAAGCGTGTGAACGGCAACACGGCGAACCAACTGGCAATCGAGAGCGAGTGGAACCACCACCAAAGCCGATAACCACTCACCGAAAGGTTCTCAAACAACGGGGCAAATGTGTAGCCCACAAACGACCACACCTGCGCATACTGCGGACGCGGCGGGTTCATAAACTCGGGGTTGCGCTCCAGCGCAATCCGTGCGCTCTCCAGTGCGTAGCCGTTGAGGCAGATTAGCAACAGCAACCACACAGCGACGCCGTCCATTCGCTCTAAGCTCACTGACTTGGGTTTCTGCACATGCCGTCGCCACAACGCCAGCACACAACCGAAAATCACTCCCAAACCGAACAGGTCGAGCGTGACTTCGTATAGAATATAATACAGCCCCTTGTGGAACCAGATGCCCTTTTCCAAAAAGATATGCGAGCCGATTTCCGTCCACTCGGCGATGGCGAGCAGCGTCGTACCGATAAACAGCATTACGAATCCTGCGTACAGGGGGAGATGGAACAGCGTGGCGAAGCGGTGGCGCGGCACTTTCTTTTGTCCCAGCGCGTAGCCCAGCATGTTCTGAAGGCGTATTTTTAGCGGCAGTGAGTCGGTATCAGGTTGGCCTTGGCGCCACAGTTGGAGCCGTTTCCAGTACCACACGACGCCCACACCCAACGCACTCAAGATAATCCCATAAAAGATGGCTTTCCAGATGGGCGTGATGCCGATATAGGTATGCCGCGTGATTAGATCCCAATCCCAGTTCATGGTTTCACCTCACTGTGAGGCGACAGGGCGCTAAGTGCGCGTGGCTGGGGCAATCTTGTTTGTGCCACGCCCACGCAGCGCGCTATCGCTGTTTTCGAACATCGGGTTAATAATACTCGGTTCAAGGGCAGACTCCTGCAAAAAAAATCGCGCCGTGCAGGGCGAGAACTGCACGGCGCATCGTTTACCCTCGCGCAGGCATTAGGGGAGAGGACACTAAGCCTCCGATGATGACGCCTATAGTGTAGTTTTCAGGGGATTAAGGACAAGTTAAGGTGTGTTAGGAGTCGGTTAAATCTGGGGGCGAATGATTATCCTATGCGCCATTTGCCAAAACTCTCCCACGGCGACGGGGCAATCTCGCCTGCGCCGTCGCGCCGAAGAGCTGCACGGCTCGTACCGCGCGTTAGCGGCTCCAGCAGCGCCAGTGCGAGCAACACTTCCTTTGGCGGCTGGCTTTCGGCGGCGCGTATTCGGTGTTCGTTCAAGAATCCCGTATGCAGCGCGCCTTCCAGAAACGCAGGGTGCTGGAGCAACTCGATGAGGAACGCTTGGTTCGTGCGCACGCCCAGCACGACGGTCTGCTCCAGCGCGTTCACCAGTCGGCGAATCGCCGTGGCGCGGTCGGATGCGTGGGCGATGACTTTGGCGATCATCGGGTCGTAGTGGTGCGTGATGACGGCGCCGGTCTCCACGCCCGAGTCGAAGCGCACGCCTGGCAGGTGGGGCTGGTGATAGGCAACCAGCGTGCCGAGTGAAGGTGCGAACTCGTGTTCGGGGTCTTCCGCGTAGAGGCGCGCCTCGATCGCGTGTCCGCGCGGCGCCGGGGGTTCCCACTCCAGTCGTTCACCTGCCGCGATGCGAATCTGCCAGTGGACCAAATCGATCCCGGTGACCATTTCCGTAACGGGGTGTTCCACTTGCAGGCGTGTGTTGACCTCCAGAAAGTAGAATCGCTCGCCGTCGGGTGTTTGTTCATAGAGAAACTCCACGGTGCCTGCGTTCGTGTAGCCGACGGTTTCGGCGAGGCGTACCGCGGCGTCGCACAAGGCATCACGGGCTTCGGGACTGAGCGCGGGCGAGGGGCTTTCCTCGATGATTTTCTGGTGGCGTCGCTGAATAGAGCATTCGCGCTCGTACAGGTGGATTGTTTTACCGCGCTGGTCGGCGAGGATTTGCACTTCGATATGGCGCGGGCGTGTGAGGTAGCGTTCGAGCATCAGGCGTGGGTCGCCAAAGGCGTTCTGGGCTTCGCGTGCTGCACTTTCCGCCAGGTCCAGAAAATTATCGGGGGAGTCGGCGATTCGCATGCCTTTGCCGCCGCCGCCTGCCACGGCTTTGAGCAGTACGGGGAAGCCGATTTGTTGCGCGGCGTGGAGCAGTTCTTCGGGCGTGGCGGCGTGTTCTGGATTGTAGCCGGGCACGGTGGGCACGCCAGCGCGTTCGGCGGCGCGCTTGGCTTCGCCCTTGTCGCCCAGCAACCGTATCACCTCGGGACGCGGACCGATGAAGACGATACCCGCTTGCGCACATGCCGTTGCAAACTCGGGGTTCTCCGACAGGAAGCCATACCCCGGATGAATCGCCTCGGCGCCAGAGCGCTGTGCGATTTCGAGGATGCGCGGGATGTTCAGATAGCTCTCACGAGCGGGCGCATCGCCCAGAAGGTATGCCTCATCCGCTTCACGCACGAAAGGCGCGTTCGCATCCGCCTCCGAGTAGACCGCCACACTGCGAACGCCCAACTCACGACACGCCTGAATAATGCGTCGGGCAATCTCGCCCCGATTCGCAATCAGCACTTTGCGAAACATCGGGGCGAGTATACCTGAACTTAGGGCGCTCGCTCACATCCGCCTGCATAAAGCGCCGACTCGGGGAACGGGATTTTGGGGCAGAAGTAGTGCTTCGGCACCGTGTGGGGGCACTGGTTCAGCCGTGCCTGTTCGCGCGGGTGCGTCGCCCGGACCCATTTCGAGTGTCCGTCGAAGAACAGAAAGTTCGCGCCGTTGGCGTGCACGATGGAGGGGCAGTCGTTGAGTTCCGCGCCGCCCGGTCGCCAGGTGATTGCCCAGAAATAGCCGTCGTTGAGAGTCTCGCCTTCGTCCACCAGTTCCACGAACTCACCAGGGCGCTCCACTACCGATTCGGGGATGAACCCAGCCACAGCGTTCATGGAGTAGCTGAGTTTCTTCTCCCGCCCGCGTCGGTCGGAAGGGCAGATGTAGACATCGGGATTCTTTACATAGGGGTAAATCGCGCCTTTGGTCACATGCCCCCACAGCAACCACAACCCACTCACCTGCGAGTCGGGGTTATTGGCTTGCATCAGCACGGGGAAACACGGCACCCACTGCCCTTCCAAATTGGCACGGAAACCCGTCATCCACCAGGGCCATTCCGGGGAGCGCCACTCGCCTGGGCAACGACCGCCGTCCGCAGGACCGGGATTGCGTCCTTCCCAATCCGTGCGATACATTGCGAACGCCGTGCCGAGTTGACGCATGTTCGAAAGACAGGTCGTTTGACGCGCCTTTTCACGCGCCTGAGCGAACACAGGGAACAGAATCGCCGCCAGAATCGCAATAATCGCGATGACCACAAGCAACTCGATGAGCGTAAAACCTCGCTTCTGCATCCATAGCCTCCTATGATGCAATTATAACTCAAAACGATGCTCATTTGTTCACGAATGGAGGAAATTCGGATGCCCTCACCCCCTTGCTCCCTCTCTCGCACGCAGGAGAGGGACAGGGGGTACAAAAAACACACCCCTCTCCCACCGCGTGAGAGAGGGGACAAGGGTGAGGGAGAATCAACCTCGCATACCTAACACCCACTACCGAAGCTAAACAGCACAATCAGCAGGTCGGCGTCGTCTACAACGCCGTCGCAGTTCGCATCCACGCGACCCAGAGCCTGCCCTGACTGCCCAAACGCGAACAGTACGGCGAGCAGGTCGGCGTCATCCACACAGCCGCTCTCATCCACATCGCCGTTATGCGACGCGCAGACTTGGGTGTCCAGCAGGAACGCTTCATAGCGTCCGGTGGCGGCGTTGTAGCCCTCACCCACGATGAATCGACCGTTTGGGGAAAGCCCCAGCGCCATGGCAAGGACAGAACCGTTGCCGAGCAGCGCGGCATAGGTCTGGTTGAGATCTTCCACCTGTGTGGTGGCAGTCGCCACATTCCAGCGTACGGCGCGATACTGACCGTTTGGTAGACTGGAAAAGCCCACGATAACATCGCCGCGGATATCGAAAGCCTCTCCTGCATTGCCGCCCAGATGCGCGGGTTGTTCTGGCTGCCAGTTGTTCACCTCGCGCCACATCACAGGGTAGTAGCTACCGCCCCAAAAGTTGCCCGTGTTCCCGACAGCAATCGTGCCGTCGCCAGAGACCTCGCGGGGCACGCAACCGTAGTGCCCCGATACGGGGTTCAGGAACGCCCAAGCAGCCACGCTGCCATCGCTGTTCAAGCGGAACACAACCCCTTTGTAGCCCCATCGATTGCCGTGTCCGAAAGCCACCACGGTGCGCGCATCATCGGAAATGCCGTATGCCTCCCCAAGATACATATCCCCCGGTACTGCATAGGTATGCACAAGGGGTGGGTTCGTATTCAGTTCCCATACAGCGGGTAAGTTATTACCCGATGGCGACCGTGCCTTCCCCACTGCGTGGGAGCCTGACGGAGTGATATCCACAGCCCAGCAGAAGCTGGGCGCGGGGGGCAACCACTGGAAGTTATTCGGAGGTGTCCACATAAACGCACGTTGATCAGGGTAGGAACCCCAGAACCCGACTGCTTTGCTTCCGTCAGCGGCGACGGCTATAAGGTACGAGGAAGCATATACCTGTGTTATGGTGCTTGTCTGGCGGTTCCAGACCGCGGCGTAGCCGTTGGCTTGACCCACGACCATCATCCCATCGTTGGAGGCGCCATAGGCAGCGCTCCTTCCACCTGTAGGTGTAAGCGTCCCCAGCCAAGTCAGCGTTTGTCCGTAGGCGCCCATTAATAGAGCGCCACACACGCAGAGAAGCCCAGCAAGATGCTTCCAACTCCTACACATAGAGTTTCCTCCTTGTCAAAACGCATCGCAGCAGTCTCATTATACACCAATTTGGGGGCATGAGACGCAAACAAGCCCCCTAATTCTCCCAGATAGTCGTATTTATTGGCAATCACCACGATTTCTGCTGGACGCTCGGTGAGCGATAAGATGTGCGATGATGCAAACCAACTCGTTAGCATACTCAGTTGTCCATGATATCTACTGAGATCGGAATCAAAATGAAGAGGTAAGCAGGAATCAGAGCAATTTCGGCGTAACTCACTCAACAGTGGAGGTAAAGAAATGAGAGGCTTTCAACGCTTTCTGGGTTTGCTGACGCTTAGTGTGATCAGCGTCTCTGTGTATGCGCAGTATGAAGTCTTCTTGGGCGATCGCGATTTGCAGCGAGGCGCGCTCAAGTTCGACCCGTCTACTAATACGACCAGTGTGTTCGGCAGCTGCGCGGTACAAAGCGGCAACCGTTTTTACTATGGCATGGACTTTGACCCACAAACAGGTTATCTGTGGGCGTGTGATACGCTTCAATCGCGTATTGTTGCACTGGATGCCAACGGCGCGTGTGTTGGAAGTATCAGCACGCCCTATTTGCCAACAGGACTTGCAATTCATCCACAAGGAACACACGCCTTTATAACAACCTTCAGCAATACCGTGTACTGGTATAACCTTTCGAATGGACAGCAAGTTGCCACTCTGACCATCCCCGATGCATCTGGACTTTATGGGCTGGACTTCTCCACTCGAGGAGAGTACCTCTATGTATGCGACTTTGGTGGACGCAAACTATGGCAATTATCAGTAGACCTCACCGGGCAAACCATTTCTGTGGTGACTTCCACCACTTTTTCACCGCGATCGGGCTATAGCGTTAATCCGTATGATGTAGCGGTGCGAACCCAGTACGGTGGACGCGCTCCGATTGACCATATCTATGTGACTCTGACAACCGGGTTTTACGGTTCCTACTCTGAGGTTGCGTATGGTCAGTATGCCTACGATACCCCTGGCTTTCTACCGGAACCTAATACCTTCGCTGTGCATCCGAATGCTGGGTCAACAGGTTTTGTATCTTTCTTTGGGATTGAACTTGCGCCGGACGGGTTGCTATGGGTTAGTCAATACAATCCGGGTGGACTGTTCACTGTGGACATGAACACCGCGCAGGTCGTACAGCGTGCTGATTACGGCTCCAACAAGCTGGGGGTAGGCGTAGCCATCCGTACCGCCCGCTGCGCAAGTCATAATGGCGATGTGGACAACAACGGATGTGTTGACGATGCAGACCTACTCGCCGTGCTGTTCGCATTCGGGCAATCGGGTAGCAACCTTGGGCGCGTTGATGTCAACTGCGACCGTACCGTGGATGACGCCGACTTGCTCATCGTGCTGTTCAACTTCGGCAGTGGGTGCTAACACCCCTCTCTGGAGCGCATAGCGGGCGGATGCTTTTGCAGGGCATCCGCCGTTCTATCTAACGGAACTCTTCAGGGCGGAAATTATAGACAGCGCCCGTTTCAATCGCGGTTTTTGCGCCCAGAATGCAGACGAGTGCGGGCAGCGCGTCGGCGGCGGTGCATTTCGGCTGCTCCCCAGTGCGCACGCACTGCAAAAAGTGTTCCAGTTCGGCATAGTAGGCGTTGCGTTGTCCTTGCTGCGCAAGCTGTTCACCGCGTTGCGGAGCGCGGCGGGTGGGGGTCGGTTCAATCACCACCGCGCGGCGTCCGTCCATCTGCACGGTGTTCGCGTCCTCTTCCCACTCCAGTTTCTCGGCGTTGCGCTCGCGGAACAGCAAGCCCGAAGTTTCGTTGGTCAGCACGATCGTGCCCTTGTCGCCGAAGAACCACTCCCCATAGCCGTCGTAGGCGTTGGAGGTGATGCTCGAATACATCACCCGCACACCGCCCGGGTAGTTGAAAATCAGCTCCACATTATCGTACACCTCGCGCCCGTCCTTCCAGTAGTCGATGCCGCCGTAGCCCATCACTGAAACGGGGAGCGCGCCCAAGAACCAGTTCACCACATCCAGTTGGTGGCTTGCGAGTTCCGTGAGCAGCCCGTGCGAGTAGTCTTTATAGAGTCGCCAGTTCAGCAGGCGTTCGAACTTGGGGTCGGGTACGGGGCGTCGCCAGCTGTTATTTCGGTGCCATAGCACGCGCACATGGGTAATCTTGCCGATAGCCCCTTCTTTGATGAGCCAGTAAGCTTGGTTGTAGGTATCGTTGTAGTGGCGCTGGTGCCCGATTTGCAAGATTTTGCCCGAGCGTTGGGCGGTCTGTGCCATTTGGCGGGCTTCGTCGAGGCTATAGGCGATGGCTTTCTCGCAGAACACATGCTTGCCCGCCTGCAAGGCATCAACTGTCATCGGCGCGTGCAAATGCAAGGGGGTCGCAATCACGACGGCTTCGATGTCCTTGCGTTCCAGCAGTTGGCGATAGTCGTGGTAGCCCTGCGCTTGGAACTGGGTGAGTTCCACAGCGCGGATGCGGTTTGGGGCATAGATGTCGCACACAGCGACCACCTCGGCGCTGGGCATACTCATCAGCTGGCGCAGGAGGTTCTGTCCTTGCGCGCCCGTACCGATGACACCGACCTTAACTTTTTCCTGAGTATTCGCACGGGCGACGAGCGTGCTGAACGAAGCCGCCGCTGCCGCCACGGCACTGCGCTTCAAGAATTCCCGACGCGTGAGGCTCATAACTCAATTATAACCCAAACGTCTATTCTACACCGATGCCATGGGGCGAGGAGTGAGGTTTCCACGAAGTCGCGTCTTTCGCCATGGTCTTACGATTCGCAACAGCCAGAACCGATAATCAGGTATCATATACCTTGCCCCATTACGGAGGACACGATGATAGTTAGAGAGTGGCTCAAGAAGCTCATGGACACCAGCGAGCGCGATGTGAAGCGGTTGATGCCCGTCGTCCAGAAAATCAACGCGCTCGAACCCGAATTTCAGGCGTTATCCAACGAACAACTGAGAGCGAAAACGGACGAATTTAAGAAGCGACTGCAAGACGGCGAAACCTTAGACGATATTCTCCCGGAGGCGTTTGCGGCGTGTCGCGAGGCGGCGCGGCGTACCCTCAACATGCGCCACTTCGATGTGCAGCTGATTGGCGGCATGGTGTTGCATCAGGGGCGCATCGCGGAGATGAAGACGGGTGAGGGCAAGACGCTCGTCGCGACGCTGCCGCTGTATCTGAACGCGCTGCTGGGCAAGGGCGTGCATTTGGTGACGGTGAACGACTATCTGGCACGGCGCGACGCCGTGTGGATGGCGCCCATCTATCACCTGCTGGGACTGAGTGTGGGGGTGATTCAGGGGCAGAGCGCAGAGACCGACGAACGCGGTGGCTCCTACATCTACGAGCCGGGCTACCAACACCCCGACCCGCGCTACTTGCACCTGCGCGAAGTCACCCGCAAGGAGGCGTACGCTGCCGACATCACCTACGGCACCAACCACGAGTTCGCCTTCGACTACCTGCGCGACAACATGGTCTATTCGCCTGAGGATCTCTCCCAGCGCGAACTCTACTTTGCGATTATCGACGAGGTAGATAGCATCCTTATCGATGAGGCGCGTACCCCGCACATCATCTCCGGGCAGATCGAGGAGGATTTGACCATCTACACGCGCGTCGATTCGGTGGTACGCCGTCTGCAGGCAGGACGCGACTATGTGGTGGATGAGAAACACCACACAGTGATGCTCACTGAAGAGGGCACAGAACGCCTCGAGCAACTGCTGGGCGTGCGGAACCTCGCCGACGAAGTGGAGCTGATGCCCTACATCAACGCCGCGCTCAAGGCACACGGCTACTTCAAAAAAGATGTGCATTATGTCGTGCGCAACGGCGAGATTATCATCGTGGACGAGTTCACGGGACGCTTGATGCACGGGCGACGCTTCAGCGACGGCATCCACCAAGCGCTGGAAGCCAAAGAAGGCGTGCCGATCAAGCAGGAGAGCCAGACCATCGCCGTCGTGACCTTCCAGAACTACTTCCGCCTCTACCAGAAACTGGCAGGCATGACGGGAACCGCAAAAACCGAAGAGGAAGAGTTCCGCAAAATCTACGGCATGGATGTGGTGTGCATCCCCACGCACCGCCCGATGATTCGTATCGACCACCCCGATGTCGTCTACAAAAATATGGAGGCGAAGTTGCGGGGGATTGCCTTAGAGATCCTGCGCCTCTACACGAAGCAACAACCCGTGCTGGTCGGCACGCGCTCCATCGAGATGTCGGAAGTGGTCTCCGCGCGGCTCACCTTTGACAAACTGCAGCTACTGACCCTAATTGAACGCGTGCGCCGCGAGCTGGAGACCAACAAGAGCATCGATAAACAGAAAAAAGAAGAGTGGCGCAAGACGCTGCTGATGCCCCTCAATATGCTGTCGATGCGTCAGATTACACCGATGCTGCGCGAGTTGGGGCTGCCCACCAACCCTACCGACCCCGCGCATGTGAAGTGGTTCCTCGAACATTGGGAGTTGCCCGAGGCGAACGCGGAGTACTTTATCGAGGCGATGGAGCATGGCATCCCACATAATGTGTTGAATGCGAAGTACCACGAGAAAGAGGCGGCGATTATCGCCGAAGCGGGACGCAAGGGCGCCGTAACCATCGCGACGAACATGGCGGGACGCGGCGTGGACATCCTGTTGGGCGGCTCGATTGTGAAACAGGAGCCGAAACCCGAAGGCGAAGACAGTACAGATCAGACCGATGCGACCGAGCAGGAGCCACTTTCGTTTCGTCGTGGGGGTAAGGTGCGTGCAGCACCGCCGCTGCCCCTCTCCGAGCAGGAGCGCTCCGTCGCCGCAGAAGAGGTACGCAAACTGGGCGGGCTGTTTGTGCTGGGCACAGAACGCCACGAGAGCCGGCGCATCGATAACCAGCTGCGCGGACGCTCCGGACGACAGGGCGACCCGGGCGAATCGCGCTTTTATCTGTCGCTGGAAGATGAACTGGTGCGACTCTTCGCGGAGAACTTGCGCAATAGCCCGCTGCTGAAAACTTGGCCCGAAGATGAGCCGCTGGAAGCGAAAATGCTCACCAAAGCCATCGAGGGGGCACAAAAACGCGTCGAGATGCATAACTTCGCCATCCGAAAGCATGTGTTGCAATACGACGATGTGTTGAACAACCAACGCATGCAAATCTATGGGCTGCGGCGGCGCGTCTTGATGGGTGAGAACACACGCGAACTGGCACTGAACTACATTCGTGAGGTGGTGTCAGAGGTCGTTGACGAGTTCGCTCCACGCAACCTGCCCCCGACCGAGTGGGATTTACCAGGACTCTATCAGCGACTCAACAGCATCTTTCCGCTGGAGCTCTTCGTGAAACCCGATGATTTCACCTTCACGCGCCACGATTTGCTACTGGATCAGGTGCGTGAATGGGCGGAGCAAGCCTATGTGATGCGCGAGGAGCAGCTTGGCGCAGATTTGGTACGCGAGATGGAGCGGTACTTTATGCTGCAGGTCATCACGCGCCGCTGGGTGGAGCATCTGGCATCGATGGAGTACCTGCGCGAGGGTATCGGGCTGCGTGGCTACGGGCAGATTGACCCGCTGGTGGCGTACAAGCAGGAGTCGGCGAAGGTGTTTGCCGATACGCTGCACGCCATTCGCAACGATGTGGTGATGTTCCTGTTCCATGCGCAGGTCGCGCCGCCGCAGCCGCGTCAAATGGTGCGGATTGCAGGAGATGCGAACTCGCCTCTGGCGGGCGTGCCTCGAGGCGGCGGCGTGCAGCGCTTGGAAGACGGAGCGCAAGCAGACGCCGGAGGCGCACGCGGCACAGCGTCTGGCAAAATCGGACGCAACGACCCGTGCCCCTGCGGCAGCGGCAAAAAATACAAAAAGTGCTGCTACCCGAAGTACGGATAATCGACTCGAGTCGGGATGGGATCGCATTCGCGCGACAGCGAGCATGAGAGGTGCTGCGTCGCGGATGAGTAGTCCCTTCCCGACCACACCTTAAGAATTGCTCCAAATTTTCCGACAATTTCCTTCACGAGGCGACGCGATGTCGGATTCTGTGCGTCCGCCAGAGCGTGTGGCGATGGTTCCGCAGGTTCGTGAGCGTTCTCCACGCGAGGAGCGCGAGCAAGCAGCGCGTAAAAAGCCGTCGGCTCGCGCGATGCAGACCGAGGCGCCGAAACCTGATAACGAGGACGAACCTCACGCGCTGGATGTGGAGGTCTAACGATGTCCGAACTGATGGTGTTGTTGCAAGCCTTGCTACTGATTGCAGGCTGGCTGCTCTTTTTACGCG
The DNA here is from genome assembly GCA_026003075.1 of Fimbriimonadales bacterium. GTDB lineage: Bacteria > Armatimonadota > Fimbriimonadia > Fimbriimonadales > GBS-DC > GBS-DC. The sequence continues at coordinate 67,150 of BPGO01000008.1, forward strand.
CCCAGACGGAACTGCGCGCGCAGGCAGCGCGTCAGTCGCTTACAGGCGAGTTGGAAGAACTGCGACAAACCGTCGACACACTTTTGCAGAAGCTGATCGAAGAAGCGGCGCACGCCGAGGCGCGTATCGAGGCAAGGCTACAGGAACTGGAGAGGCGCGACGCAAATAGCCCGTCCACACAGGCAAATCCGCAGACGCAAGTTTTAGAGCCAGAGGCTCCCGTCGCAAGCGCTGAAACTTTCTCGCCCGATTCAGGGTATAACCTATCAGGTTCAGAATCTTCGCCCTATGGCGTCGTGGCGATTTTGGCGGAGCAGGGTCTCAGCGTGCCGGAAATCGCCCGTCAGACAGGCTACGCGCCCGGCGAAGTGGAACTCATACTCAATCTCAAACAACGCATTGCGGAGGAGAACGGATGAAATTATCCAGTATTTTTGGAGTCGGGTTAGCAGCGTTGGCAGTGATGACCCTGAGCGCGTGCGGCGGCAAGCAAGATAATGTGGTTGCCAAAGTGGGCGATACCTCGATCGATAAAGACATGTACCTGCGGCGGCTGGAGCTCATGCCCACCCCGGTTCAAATCGCTGGCAACCAAGCCACCACCGCCCCTGCGGGATACACCACCCTGGTCCAGATGATTCGCGAGCAGGTACTGTTGGATATGGCGAAAGAGGAAGGGGTGCTGCCAACCGATCAACAAGTCGAAGAGCGCGTGCAGCGTGAAATGAAGAACAACCCCCAAATCAAGCAAGCGATTACGGAGCAACGGCTGACTTTGGATGACTATCGTCAACGGGTGCGCGTGGCGCTTGCCGAGTTCAACCTGCGCACGAAAGGCGTCACGGTCACCGAGCAGGAAGTGAAGAAGATTTATGACGAGAACAAGCAGGCGTTCTACCGCCCTGCGACAGCACGAGTACGCTTGATTATCGTGCAGTCTCCCGAGGTGCGCAAGCAAATCGACGACGACCTCAAGCGCGGCTTCAACTTCCAGAGCATCGTGAATAAGTACTCGCAGAACCCGGTCGCCGGTGTGCAATCGGGCGAGAGTGAGTTCGCGCTGGAGGGGCAGGTTCCCAACACGCCTGACGGTCAAATCCTGGCGCGGGTACGCACTATCCTCAAGAATGCGAAGCCGCTGCAGGTGACCGACTGGATCCCCGTCGGCAACGGGGTCTTTGCGCGGTTCGAGGTCCTTGCCAAGAGCGAGGGACGCCAGTTGCCCTTTGAGGAAGTCAAGGACAACATCCGCGAGCAGCTGATGCTCCAGAAGGGGATGCAGACCAACCGCGATTTGAATCTGGAGTTGGCGAAGCGGATGGTGAACACGCCCGTCGAAATCAAGTCGGAGGCGTGGAAGAAACAGTACGCCAAAGACATCGAGGAGTTGAAGAAGACCCTCGCGATGCAGGAGTCGCAACAGGGCAAAGCCGCGGGGGGTACCAAACCCACCGAGCAGCAATCCGCTGAGAAGCGCTGATGATTTACCTGGTTGGTCTGGGCAGCGGCGGAGCGCAGGAGCTCAGCGAGTATGCGTTGCAGGCGCTTCGCCGTGCCCAGCGCGTGTTTTTGACCCACCCCGACCACCCCAGCGCCCTTGCTGTTGCGATTGCGGGAATTGCCTCCGAACCTTGCCCTACGGATATTGAGCAAGCCCTCGAAACACTTCTGAACGCTCCAGAGCGTACGGTGGCGCTGGCGACGCCCGGGCATCCCCTGGTGGCGCACCCGCTCGTGGCGCGATTGCTTCCAGCGGCGTCGGAACGCGGACGCGCCACACGCCTTGTGCCCAGCCGCAGCTTTATCGAACCTGTGCTGGAAGCCATCGAGCAAGCGGCTCCCGAAGGTCTACAGGTCTTGAGCGCAACGCAACTGCCTCACCTTCGCTTCGACCCGACGCTGCCCACCTTGTGGTTCGGTGCCGAAACGCCCGATGCTCTACACGCCCTGCAGCAGCAGCTCTTGCGCTTCTACCCTTCTGATTTCCGGGTCTATCTAATCCACGCGCCAGGCGATCACACACGCACGGAGTATCGCCGCGTGACGATCGAGCAGCTCAATCGAATGCCTTGCGATGCGATTACCTATCTACTTGCGCCACCCTGCCCGCGTCGCGAGCAGGTCTATCGCGGATTTGAGGGGTTAGTGGCGGTCGTGGCAGCGTTGCGTGCGCCTGACGGCTGTCCATGGGATCGCGAGCAGACCCACGAGAGTCTCAAGCCCCATCTGCTGGAAGAGACCTACGAAGTTTTAGAAGCCATCGATTCACGCGACCCAGGCGCGTTGCGCGAGGAACTCGGCGACCTGCTTTTGCAGGTGCTGATGCATAGCCAGATTGCCAGCGAAACGGGTGCGTTCGACATCGATCAGGTGATCGAGCAGCTGATTGAGAAGCTGGTTTCCCGTCATCCGCATGTATTCGGCGAGGCGCACGCCGAGACAGCGGAACAGGTGCTGAAAAACTGGGACAAGACCAAGCGGGTGCAAAAGGGGCGCGATTCGGTACTGGAGGGCGTGCCTCGCGCGATGCCGGCACTCGCGCGCGCTCAGGAAATCTCCAAACGCGCGGCACGTGTGGGGTTCGAGTGGGAGACCATCGAGGGCGTGCTGGACAAGTTGCGCGAAGAGGAAGCCGAGCTGCGCCAAGCGATTGAGTCGGGCGACCCCGCGCGCATCGAGAGCGAAATTGGCGACCTGCTGTTCACGGTGGTGAATATTGCTCGGCATGCACAGATCGACACGGAACAGGCGTTGCGTAGCATGGTGGAGCGTTTCACGCGCCGTTTCCAGTGGATGGAGGCGGAGGCGGCGCGTCAGAATCGCCCGTTGGAAAGCCTGGACGCCGACGAGTGGGAGGCACTGTGGCAGCAGGCGAAAACCGCCAACCCTTAAACAGAGCCGCCCTCCCTAAAGGGAGGGCGTACTCTGCCGGTGTTCGCTTGAGGAGGTAAGCCAAAGATTAGTTGCCGAAGCCGCGTCCGCCGCCGAAGCCACTGCCGCCGCGCGGTGCGCCTTGCGGGGCGCCACGCATACCGCCCCACGGCATCGGACGACCGCCCTCAAACTGGAACGGCTTCCCCTGCATCTGTTGCCACTGCTGACGCTGCGCAGGGGTCAGCACTTCCAGCATCTGCTTCTCCATCTGCTCGCGCATCTGCTGCATCTGCTGGGCGCCCTGCCCTTGCCCGAAACCGCCTCCTTGGAACTGCTCGCGCATCTGCTGCATCGATTGCATGATGATGCCTTGCAGTTTCGAGCGCTGCTCCTGGGTCAGTTTCAGCTCATCGGCGACTTCGGGCTGCATGAGGGCAAATGCGCCCATCGCCTGCAGTTCAATCTCGCGTAGTCGCTTCTTCTGGGTCTCGTTCAACACTTTGGTCGGGTCGTTCTTCGTGCGCAGCTCTTCCATCTTCTGGCGTCGCTCTTGAGGCGGTAGATTACGCAGTTCTTGCATCGCGACGCGCTGGCTCTCCTGCATTTGGCGAATCTGGTTCTTCTGCTGCTCGGTTAGGTTCAGTTCGCGCTGGACATCGGGGCGTTGCAGCAGCATGCCTGCCATGTTCATGCCCATCATGCGTCCGAAGCCCTGCTGTCCTCGTGGTCGCTGATCTGCGCCGCCTTGACGGGGTTGCCCAAAACCACCCTGGGCAAGCGCACCGCTCACGAAAACCGCAGCGCAAACGCTCACAACAATCCATTTAAGTCGCATCGTTGTCATCCTCCGCGTCTATAGACGACAGGCATAGGGAGATGTTCACTGGATTGGAGAAATGGTTCGCAATCAGCCTGCATCTGAAACCGTAGCCTGCTAAATCGTGTAGACTTATACGGAGGTGACGACGATGCGGTATTGGACGGTAGTGGGGCTGCTGATAAGCGTCTTGTGGGCGCAGGAGCCACACTCGCGTATTGATTTTGAAAATACGCACCATGGCTGGTTTGTGCTGCCAGGCGCCGGTGGCAAAGTAGAACTGACGGAGAATCCCAACGATGTCAAATCGGGCAAAAGCGCCCTGCGCTACACCTACACGGCGGCGGCAGGCAAGCTGAACGCGCTGATTTACTTGCAGCCTGAAAACTGGGCGCAGGCGTTCCGATTTTGGATTAAAGCCGACCGCCCCGCGCTGTTCGCCCTCAGCGTGCAAGAAGAAAGTGGCGAACGCTGGCACGCCCCGTTTTGGGTGAGCGGCAACGACTGGCAACAGGTCACGATTGCGCTCAGCGACTTTATGCTTGCAGAGGACACCAAACCCGTGAATAACAAGCTGGACATGGACGATGTGCAGGGCATCGGGCTAATCGATGTGAGTGCGCTGTTTTTGGCGACGCCCGACGCCGCGATTCTATTCGGCGACCAATCGGGCACGCGCATGATGTGGCTGGACGATTTCGAGTTCTTAGGCAAAGCCCCCACGCGACGGAATGACCCCAACATCATCGATGACTTCCAACGCGATTACCTCACTTGGATGGCGACCGCTTACACCACAATTAAGCGCGAGGCAGGGGGGATGCGCGTGGAGTACAATCTGCCGTTCCCCTACATCTTCGGCGTGTTGCGCATGCTGGAACCCAACGCCCTGCGCGACACCAAGGGCATTGAGGTTGCCGTTCAGGTCAAGACACCGACCACGCTGGCGGTTTTTGTCGAAGAGGTGGACGGCGAACGCTGGCAAGCCACTTTCGAAGCGGGCGGCGAGAGCAAACCCGAACCGAAACGCCTACTCTGGAACCAGTTCACAATTGCCGACGACACCAAAGGCAAAGGCGACGGCAAGTTCGACCCCGCGAAGGTTAAAATGCTTGCACTGGCGGATTGGGGCGCGCTGAGCGAGGGCGGTCCGAGTGTGAACCGTTGGCTGGTGCAGTCGCTGCGCAAGGTGAAGTAGCCATGCAAGACGATGCGATATTGGTGGAGCATTCGCTCAGGGGCGACACGCGGGCGTTCGATACGCTGGTGGAACGGTATCGCGATCGCGTGTTCTCGCTGGCGTTTCGGATTCTGGGCGAGGCAAGCGCTGCGGAAGACGCGATGCAGGAGTCGTTCCTGCGGGCATACACGCGCTTGCCCCTGTATGACCCCAAGCAACCGTTTTCCACTTGGCTGCTCTGCTTGACAGCGCGGGTGTGTTTGAATGCGCGGCGCCATCAGGCGACGGAGCAGCGTCATCTGGAGCAAGCGGCGAAAGCGATGCCTCCGGCGCCGAGTATCGAGGAGCGACTGTACGAGCGCGAGCAGCGACGCACGCTCCAACGCCTGCTGATGCGCCTGCCCGCACCCCAGCGCGCCGCGATGCTCCTTTACTACTATGAGGAGTTGCCCGTAGCGGAAGTCGCCCGCGCGTTGGAGGTTCCTGAAGGCACGGTCAAAACTTGGCTCTATCGTGGACGGGAGAGCCTGCGTCGTTGGTTGGAGGAGGAATTGGGATGAGAGACGCATGTAAGCCACTGGAGCCATTACTGCACGATTACTTGGAGGGCTGGCTTGCCGAGTCGCAGCGGGCAAGTTTGCTGCGACATCTGCAACGCTGCGCGGCGTGCCGAGAGAAACTCCGAGCTTGGGAGCAGGTTGGGCTTGCCCTGCGCGCGTTGCCGCGTCTGCCTGCGCCTGCGCTGGTGCGTGCGCCGATCGCTGACCCTGAGCCGCGTGTAGCGTTGCGCCTCGCGCTGGCGCTCTGCCTACCCGCCGCGATGCTTGTCGCTGCCTACATCAGCCACTTCCAGCCGCCTGCACTGGAGCAGATTGCCCCCTACGCGCCGCTCCATACGCTCGCAGAACGCGCGCAGGAAGGGCTGAGCCTACTCTGGAGTTGGGTACGAGGGATGCTATGAACCACTCACTGGACGGGGCTTTGGGCGTACTGTTTCTGTATCTCGCGCTCGCAGGTGTTGGGATTGTGGATGTTGCGCTGTTTCGCGGGCTGACCGCCGATTACCTGACGCTGTTTCAGCGCAACGAGCGCGGTGTGCTGGTGCGTGGCGTGTTGACGGTGTTGGGTGCGGTCGTGTTGGTGGTGTTGCTGAACGCCGTCGCGCAGAGTAGCCCTCCCGATGTGCCTGCGCGGGGCGTGATACCGCTGTTGGTCGCGCTGGTTTTATTGTTGCTCGCTCTGGCGTTGCTACTGGGCTATGGCGCCCTGGCGTGGCGGCTGGGCGAGCGCGTGCTCATCAATTTCGGTGTTGCCGAACCGAATCCGGGCTGGTGCGTGCTGGTCGCCACCTTGCTGATACTGTCGGTGGTTTGGATTCCTGTGTTTGGTTGGGCGTTGGGGCTATATTGGGTTGTACTGGCAGTGGGCGCGGTGATGCAACGACTGATGAGTAGTCCCGAGCTAACGCAGGAGCTGCCGCGCGAACCCGACGAATAGGCGCGTTTTATCGCTCAATAGCCCCTTCTTTGCTTCGGATGCCAGCGCGGGGAATCGCTTCCCGCACATACACGGGGGGTTCCGCGCTTGGCAATTTGGGCAACGGTAGCTCGTCTACGCTCCATTCTGATCGATAGACGCGGTAGCTGCGCGGGGGCAGGTTCTCCACCCAGAATGCTAAGTCAAACCGCCATCGGCGCGTGCCTTCTGGCGCCGGGCGCAGGCTGCCGTCTGGCATGCGCCACTCAGATACGGTTTCCAGTGTGCTGTTCAGTATTTGGCACGGCACGCGCACGCCTTCGTGGGTCCACACGGCAGCGGGGCGGGGTGCAGCGCCTGCTTTGAGCGGCATGTCCACCCGCAGCACAGCAACGCCTGTGTAGGAGGAATCGGTGGGGTTCAGCACAATCAGCGCACGGTACTCGCCCTGCGCCTCGGCAAAGCGGGTATCGACCTCGGATGCCAGTTTGTCCAAGAGTTGCGAAACCGACTCTTCACGCATTTGCCAACGCCTCCAACGCCTCACCCGTAAGCATATAGCCGACCCAACCTGTCTCTTTCGGCACTGCGCCGAGCTTTTTGTAAAACTCGATCGCAGGGGTGTTCCATTCCAGCACGCTCCACTCGATTCGGTCATACCCGCGCTGCTGGGCAATCTGTGCCAGAGAGCGCATCAACGCACGTCCCACGCCCTGACCGCGCGATTCAAGGGCTACGAACACATCTTCCAGGTAGAGCGCAGCGCGCCCGCGAAAAGTGGAGAACACGGGATAAAACAGCGCGTAGCCGACGGCGTTCTCGCCGTGCCACGCCAGCACGGCTTCCGCGACGGGACGCTCGCCGAACAACGCACGCTCAAGGTCTTTTTCGGTTGCCTTGACCTGCTCCAGCCTGCGTTCATACGCCGCCAACTGGTGGATCAACTCCAGCAGGCGGGGCAGGTCGTTCGGTTGAGCAGGTGCGATTACAATTGTAGCCATCCCTATGAGTGTACCTGCAGACAGCGGTACTGCAGATGGGGTATAATCGCACTACTGTGTTGCGCTGTTGGCTCCTCTGGGTTGTCGGGCTGGGAGTGGGTTTGGGATTTGCCCAGAGCGACTCCGCTCCCGATTTGACGCGCCACCCGAATGTGGTGGTCGTCGTGCAGGTTCAGCCCGACGGTCTGCACCCGATTTCGTGGACCTTTGACAGGCGTGTTCCCCACAAAATGGTGCGCGAGCGGATTGAACGATTCGCGCAGTGGAGTGGACGCTCTGTCGCCTATGTCGAGGTCGCGGATGATAGCCTCAAGCGCAACGCGAAGCCTGGGGAGCTTTTCACGGTCGCCAGTTTCGCTTCGGGGGGGCTGGTAGACCTCCGAGAGGGTACGCTTAATCTCACGCCTATCGCGCGCACCTTTGCCGACTTGCCGGTTGTGCATGTGTATGTGTTGCTCCCGCGCCAAATTGAGTACGCTGGCTATTTCCACTATTCGAATCCGCATTTGCAGATGTGGGCGCATGCGGAGCCAGCGATGTGGCGGAGCGTGATCTTCATCCACACGCCTGACCCAGCGGTGTTAGAAATCCCCCTCAAGCGTCCCAAGCCGCAGCCGCAGGCTGTTCCTGCGCCTGCGCCCACACGCCCCCCTGCAGGCTGGTTAATTTCCCTGATTCTGCTCGCGGCGATTTTGGCGGGGGCAGGGATTTTCTGGATCACCACGAAAATTTTGAAGCGACAAACAAACGCATCCACCGTCCAACCTGAAACAGACTTTTAGCAGGAGGCATTTCGTATGCTGAGCTATACTTTAGATGACCTGATTAAGACCGCGTATGAGTTACGCGCGTCCGATATCTTTATCAAAGCAGGCGCGCGTCCTGTGATGCGCTTGCACGGAAAAATCACGCCTTTCGAGCAAGCGCTGGAGCCACTCACCCCCAGCCAATCACGCGATCTCTGCTTCTCGCACATGAGCCATGAGCAGATCGCCAAGTTCGAACACCGCTTGGCGATTGACCTCGCGTTCACGGTGGAGGGCGTGTGCCGTATCCGTGCGAATGTGTATATGCAGCGGCAGACCGTCGCGGGCGTGTTTCGTTTGATCCCGCTGCAGCACTGGAAGCTGGAGGAACTGTGGCCCGAAGAGCCAGAAATCGCGCGTGTGCTGGCAGGGCTAACCCAGTACCGACAGGGGCTGGTGCTGGTCACAGGACCCACAGGCTCGGGTAAATCCACCACGCTCGCGGCGATGATTGACCTTATTAACGAAACCCGCCGTGGGCACATCGTGACCATCGAAGACCCGATTGAATTTGTACACACCGATAAGCTCTCTATCGTCAGCCAGCGCGAAGTAGGGATCGACACGGAGTCGTTCATCGATGCGATGCGCTCGGTGGTGCGCGAAAGCCCCGATATTATTCTCATCGGCGAGATGCGCGATGTGGAAACGATGCACGCCTGTATGCAAGCCGCCGAGACAGGGCACCTCGTGTTTTCCACCGTCCACACGCCCAGTGCGTATGAGACGATGGACCGTATTGTGAACATGTTCCCCCCCGAGGAGAAGAAGCACATTTTGCAGCGTTTGGCGAACACATTGCGCGGCATTGTGGCGCAAAAGCTTGTGCCGCGCGCGGGCGGTCAAGGGCGAATCGCCGCCGTAGAGATTATGATCAACACCCCCACCGTCGAGAAGATGATCGAGGACGGGCATATCGGCGAGATTTACCACGCCATCCGCGAGGGTGAACACTGGGGCATGCGTACGATGAATCAATGCCTGTATCGCTATGTGCAGAAACAGCTCATCACGCCCGAGGAGGCGATGAACTACGCAGGCATCCACTCTGAGCTGCGTCAGATGCTGCGGCGCATGTAGCTTTCAAATCAACGCCTCTCCTTTGGAGCGTCCATTACGGGCGCGCGTCGGCGTCGTGCTGCAGGTATATGACCCTGTGTCTTGCGCTTGTGAAGAGAATAACCGTGGGGCAGGTGCGATGCCCGCCCCACGGGGAGGTGGAAGGAAGGTCGCGTTAGTTGCGCGTTTCCAGAGGGAAGTTGTGTTCCTGCCAGGCTAAGATCCCGCCTGTTAGGTTATACAGATTGCGGTAGCCCTTTGCCATCAGCGCGCTAATTGCCGTACTCGATCGGTCGCCCCCCAAGCAATGCACAATCACAGGGCGGTCGTTAGGGACCTCGTGCAGGCGTTGCAGCACGCGCCCTGCGTGGATGTGCAACGCGCCCGGGATATGCCCTTCTTTGTATTCTGATAGCCCGCGCACATCCAGAATCGCCGCCTCGCCCGACTTCCAGAGCTGGTACGCTTGATCCGCCGTGATTTGCGGTACGGTCTCCAGCTCGCTCGGCGCATAGCCTTCCAGCGAGGGGATGTAGCCGATCACATCATCCAACCCGACGCGAATGAGCTGGCGTACCAAGGTCTCGATTTTCTCGGGCGGGGCGAGCAGTATCAGCGGTTTGTCGTACGGGAGTAGCCAGCCTGCCCAAGTAGAGAACATTCTGCCTGCCGGGATGTTGATGGCGCCGCGGAGGTGCCCGCCGGCGAAGGCGAACTTGTCGCGCGTGTCCACCAGCACAGCGCCTGCCTCCATCGCTTTTTGGAACGCTTCTGGCGTGAGCAGTGGCGGTTCTGGTAGTTTGCCCAGAATCGGCATTCCATCGCGATTGAGTCGCTTCATCACGGCGAAGTAGGTGGGGGCTTCGGGCTGGTCGGCGAGCAGTTCTTTGACGAAGGTCGCCTCATCGTAGTGGGCGATAGAACGCGCCCACCAAGCGTGGCGTCGCTCGTAGCCCAGCGTGGAAGCGGGGAGCGCGCCTAACGCTTTCCCACACGCGGAACCCGCGCCGTGCCCGGGCCAAATCTGCAGATAGTCGGGCTGTTCGATGAACTTTACAAGGCTCTGATAGAGTTTGCGTGCGCCCGGCTCGGCAGTGCCCGTAATGCCTGCTGCCTCTTCCAGCAAATCGGAGCGCCCTAAATCGCCCACGAACATAAAATCGCCCGTGATAGCGATAATCGGGTCTTCCGTATCCTTGCCGTCGTAAATGAGAAAGGTCATATGTTCGGGCGTGTGTCCGGGGGTATGCACGGCGCGCACGCGCACATTGCCAATCAACCACTCGTCGCCGTCTTTCAGAGAGGCGGTATTTGAATCCCTCTAACCCTCTGTATTTCCAGTTCTCGTCGCCTTCGTCGGAGAGGTAGAGGGTTGCGCCTGTGGCGTGCGCCAGTTCGCGTGCGCCAGACAGAAAATCGGCGTGGATATGTGCGTTTCGCCGACCGCCACGATGTTGAGCTTAGTCTCTTGCGCCAGTTGCAGGTACACATCGATATCGCGTCGGGGGTCAATCACCATCGCTTCCCCCGTGGCGGGACATCCGAAAAAGTAGGATGCCTGCGCCAGTCCATCTTCGTAGATTTGCCGAAATATCATCGTTTTCCCTCCGTTGGTTGTGCGATTATTTTCACAGAGAACGCGCCGCGCAGGTCGCCTAACTGGTAGCCGGTGGCTTTATCGTTGGGGTAGCGTTCGCGGATGAGGCGGCGCACTTCCGGTTTGATTTGCGCGCCGTGGCACTCCAAGCAGAGCGGCATGGCGACCATAATCGGGCGCATATAGCGATAGACGCGTTGCCCGCGTTCGGTGCGCCACTCCGCCACCTCCTGCACAGGCTTGCCGGCTTTATGGTCGCGCTCCCACTGTTGCAGGATGCGTCGTTCCCAAGCGTCGGGGGCGTTGCGCGGGTTGCGGTTTTTGAGCGAGACGCGGCGGATGTTCACGCCCTGCTCGCGTCCGATTTGCTGCGTCAAGGACTGAGCGACTTGAGCGCACACTCGGACGCCGCGCTCTGCACCGCCTTGCTGATATTCCTGATTCAGCCGTGCAAGGAGCCGTGTGAGCAACGCATCGGACGCCGCGCGCGCCCGCTGGAGAAGTGTATCGTCTGATGCCTGCTGCCCAATGCTCATGCCGAGCAGCATACCTAACAGTCCTATAAACATCACAAGCCGTTTCATAACCCTCCTCCCGACTTAGGGTTAAGTTCAAACGCTCCTTGATGAGAGCGCGGCAGCCCCAGGGACTATACGCGCTCTCATGAGGATTAGAGTCGCTCATGGGGCAAAAAGATTCACGCCACGCCCATTATTGGCTCGATGCTATAACTGCCCCGGTTATGCGCGTCCGCGCAGCATCAGGTTCCAATACATCCACGGCAGCCCGTACTTTTTGAGCAGCCACATATCGAACCGCTCTTTGCAAGTATTGATGAACGGTACGGTGGGCGTAGGCTTGTTCTCGTAATCGAACTCCGCCAGCACCATGCGTCCGTAGGCGGTGACAAGCGGGCAGGAGGTGTAGCCGTTGTAGCGTTTGTTGGGCTCCTTGCCGTTCATCACTTGAATCAGGTTATTCACGACGACGGGCGCCTGTTTGCGTACCGCCGCGCCCGTGCGCGAGGTGGGCAGTCCTGCGGCATCGCCTAAACCGAACACATTGCAGTAAACAGGGCTTTGGAGGGTGTGGATGTCCACATTCACGAAACCGACCATCGCGCCATCGGGGTGGGCGAGAGGCGATTCGCGCACGAACTTTGGGGCGCGTTGGGGCGGTCCTATGTGCAGCATATCGAACTCGATTTCGCGCGTTTCGCCGGGTTTGTCTTTCAGGGCGAAGGTCGCCACTTTACGACTGGGGTCAACCGCTATCAACTCATGTTTGGTGAGCACTTCGATGCCATAGCGATCGCACACGCCTTCTAACACTTTGCAGAATTCGGGCACGCCAAACAGCACGCCGCCTGCTGTGGCGTAGATGACCTTCACGGGGCGTCCCGTCATGCGGAAGTAGTCAGCAGCCATGTACGCGATTTTTTGAGGCGCGCCGCCGCACTTAATCGTGTAGCCCGGCTCGGCGGTGTTGGGCATGGTAAACAACGCGACACCCTCTTTGGTCTGTTGGATGAACTCCCAGGTTTTCGGCGCGAGGTTGTAGGCATAGTTTGTGGAGATGCCATTCCGCCCCAAGGTATCGGCGGCGCCTGCGATTTTGTCCCAATCGGACACAACGCCCGGCGCAACCACTAAGAAGTCGTGATGCACGCGGGTTCCGTTACGCGTGCAGACCAGTTGCTGTTCGGGGTCGATCTCGACCGCGTAGTCTTGAATCCAGCGCACGCCCTTCGGGATGAAGCGCCCCTCCTCGCGAACGGATTGCTCGGCTTTCGCGACGCCGGCGCCGACCAGCGTCCATAGGGGCTGATAGTAGTGTTTGTCGGAGGGTTCGATAATAGCGATATCGTGGATTCCCTTCCTCGTCAGTTGCGCAGCGACGGTAATCCCTGCGGTACCGCCGCCGACGATAACGACGCGATGACGCACTGTCTCACGCGCCTTAATAGGCGCACTCCCCACTTCGGTGTAGGTTTGCATGCTGCATGACCTCCAGATGGTTAGAGGCAAGCGATGCGTCGAAGGATTCATGGAACATGTCGTTTTGAGCGCAGTGGGGTACACTCCACGGCGATGGGGCTCCAGAACCTGGGGATCGCGTTGGGCGTGGCAGTATTGGCGTTCTTTTCGGGCATGCTGGGGTTTGGCGTCGCGCTGGCGGCAGTGCCCTTCCTAAGTTTGTTTTGGGACGATTTGGTGCATCAGGTACAGCCGATGAGCATCGCTTTGGGAGGGATAACCGCACTGTTTGCTGCATTGGGTTTTGGGCGGTCGGGCTATATAGAGTGGCGACTGGGGGCGCAGTTGGCGCTTGTGGCGGGGCTGGTCTCGCCGATTGGCGTGTGGTTGGCGCATCGCACGAGTCCGATGCTGCTATGGATTTTCTACTTGGTCAGCGTTGGCTACTTACTCTATCGGATGGTACACCCGCGCTTCGCGTCGCTCGATCCTCGAGCAGTCGCCCCTACGAAAGCGCTGTTATTGGTCATTCCGATTGCAATCTACAGCACGATGCTGGGTGTAGGGGTTGGTTTCTTGTTGGTGCCGACGCTGATTGCGCTGGGTATGGAGCCGAAACGCGCGGCGGGCACGAACGCGCTGGCAGTGTTTGCGCAGTCGCTCACGGCGTTTATGTATCACTTGCCCACTGCGCAAATAGATGGTAGGATGCTGGCGATTACCGCATTAGCGGGTGTGATTGGGTCGTATTGGGGAGCGCGGTTCACCAGCAAACGGCTGGGCGCAACGCAGGTACGCTGGGTGTTTGCACTCATGATGGGGGTGATGATGCTTTATCGTGCTATCCTATTGTTTCTTTAGCCTGCAGCCGCTTGAGGGAGCGCTCCTCTATGCCAAAAAATGCTGTACCGACAGGCTACGCTTATTCGCCGCTGTCCAGCGCTTCGCGTACTTTTTGCGCGAGTTGCGAGGGTGTGTAGGGCTTGGGTAAGAAGTGAACCCCTGCGTCCAGAACGCCGTGGTGGACGATGGTGTTCTCGGTGTAGCCGGACACATACAGAACGCGCATTTGGGGGTACAAGCGGACAAGGTATTCTGCCAGTTCACGCCCGCTCATGATGGGCATAACGACATCGGTTACGAGCAGGTGGATTGGCTCGCTGAGGTTTTGCACGATTTGGAGCGCTTCTGCGGGCGAGTTCGCTGCAAGCACTTGGTAGCCATACTGACGCAGTGTTTCGGTGGCGACTTCCAGTACGCCCGGCTCGTCTTCCACGACGAGGATGGTTTCGTGCCCTCGCGGCACTTCAGTAGGTGCTGCCGTTCGCTCCACCGATTGTGCGTTGTCGTACGCGCGTGGCAGGTAGATTTTGAAAGTTGTCCCCTTGCCGACTTCGCTGTAGACCCAGATATGCCCACCCAGCTGCTTCACGACACTGTAGACGATCGAGAGACCCAGCCCAGTACCATGCCCTTGCGGTTTGGTGGTGAAGAACGGCTCAAAAATACGCTCGCGCACCTGCGGCGTCATGCCGACCCCCGTGTCACTAATCATAAGCATCACATACTCGCCTGGGACGACCTCGTAGTGGTTTCGCGCGTATTCGGTATCCAGTTCGACATTCTTGGTTTCGATAACGATCGCGCCGCCCGTTTCTGGGATAGCATCGCGGGCGTTCAGCAGCAGGTTCTGGATTACCTGAACCAGTTGGGCATGGTCTGCTTCTGTTTGCCAGAGTTCCTCGCTTAGGTAGGTTTGAATCTGAATATACGAGGGCATCCATGTCTCGGCAAGCTGAACCGCCTCTTGCACAATCGTATTGAGATTGAGCAATTTGCGTTGCATAGGCTGATTACGAGCAAGCGCCATAAGTTGGCGCGTGACACCTGCTGCTTTCTCGATGGCAAGAATGGCGTTGTTGAGGAATCCGTGTGCGGGGCTGTTTTCGGGGATGGCGCTTTGCGCCAGTTCGGCGTAGCCCAGCACGGCGGTCAGGAGATTGTTGAAGTCGTGCGCTAAACCGCCTGCCATGCGTCCGATGCTCTCCATCTTCTGCGCCTGAAGGAGCTGTTCTTGGATCTGCTGGGCGTTTTGTTCGGCTTGCTCTCGCATAAGTTCGTGCGAGATGCGCGTGGAAAGCAGTTGGAAAAACTCTTGTAAGGAGGATACTTCGGGAAGTGGCTTGGTATCCGCGATCCAGAAAATCCCCAGCACTCTTCCGAATGAGTCGCGCAGGGGTGCGCCGAGATAGCTTTCCAGCCCCATGCGTTGCAATTCGCGGTCTTCGGGAAACAGACGCTGCACCTCGCGCGGGTAGAAGCAAACGCCTTGCGCCACGACATTTTCACAGGGCGTTGCTCGGAGTGAGTAGTTGATTGGTTCCCGCAGTTCACCGCCGATTGCGTACACTAATCCCTCCACATGGTCTGCGGCGACCAGCCTCCCTATATACACATGGGCATTATCGCCAAGTGCTGCGGAAAGCACTCGCGCCACCTCGCGCAGGAAGTCAAGCCCTGTGCGCTGAGGGGGTATGGTACTGATTCGGCTTGCGAGCCTATAAGGTAGATGCAGTGGGTAAGGTCGGCAAAGCTGAAATGGAGCAGCTGGTATTCGGGCAGTTCGTGGATGATACCTTCGATGATTCGTTCCTCTCGGTTGGGGAGGCGCGCGGTCAGCACGAAAGGAGGATGGCTCCGCGCGTGGGCAAGAATTGCATTTACCTGATCGGGGGGTTCCACGAGTAAGTCGTGCAGGGTTTTTTGCATGAGCTGTTCATGGGAGTAGCCCAACACACGCGCAGCCGCGTCCGTCGCGCGATAGATCTTCAAACTATCGGGCAACAGTAAGAGCGTCGGCATGAAGGTCAGGTTGAACAACGGCGAGGCGACCAGTTCACGCCGCTTTTGCTCCAGAGCGTCCTCGGGACTCATCATCGCCTCTTTAAAACAAGAGTTTACCTAACCGAACACACAACTCTGACTACGCTTTGAATGCATGTAATTTTACCCGAAACCACCGCGTGCCAGGTATACTCTGTTGGCAAAGGGGCGCGTTTCAGCCCCTCTGGAGCCAACTACAATGCGAACAGATTATATCCCAAAGGTGATTGAACTGCTTCAGCGAGCCTATGACCGTCAACAGCAAACGCTTCAGACGGCGGCAGAATGGATTGCCGACGCGCTTGAAGCGGACGGCGTGTTGTATGTGTTCGGCGCGTCGCATGCGGGGATTATCACCGAGGAACTCACTTATCGGGCAGGCGGGCTGGTTCCTGTGAGCCCGATTTTCGTTCCGGGTCTGACTTGCGATGTGCGTCCGTTGCCGTTGACTTCCGCACTGGAACGCTTGGATGGCTACGCGCTGGCGGCGGTGAAGCACATTCCGATTAGTGCCGCGGATGTTGCGCTAATCCATTCGGTTTCGGGGCGCAACGCCGCGCCGGTGGAGGTCGCGCTCTATGCGAAACAGCAGGGTGCGAAAGTCATCGCGCTCACCTCCTTGGCAGTATTCGCAATCGGTTAGCCCGCGCAGCCAGACGGGCTATCGGCTTTTTGAGGTTGCGGATTTGGTGATTGATAACGGGGCGCCGCCCGGCGATGCGATTGTGGAACTGGAGGGGTTTCCGCAGCCGGTCGCGCCTGTCTCCACGGTGTTGGGCGCGGCGCTTGTGAACGCGATGGTGGCGGAGGCTGTGCGCCTACTCTTGGAGCGCGGCGTCGTGCCCCCCGTGTTTATGTCGGCGAACTTAGACGGCGGCGACGCGCACAATAACGCCCTCATGGAACGCTATAAAGGCAGGGTGCTGTATCTGTAGGCTAAAATCCGAACACTTGACGGAGACAACGGAGCGTCCCTACCGACTTTCGGAATCTTCGTCATACGCCAGTGCCTGTAGCCCTAACCGGCTCCATTGCAGGTCTTCGGCTAACTCTTCGATATCGTCCGCGCGGAAGTAGAGCGGTTGGCGGCGTTGAGACGGTATGGGCTGTGTGAAGATATTTCTGTGCTGCTTTGCGCGGTGAGGTTTGGTTGTCTTTCAAGAGGATGTAGGGCGTGAGGTAGCCCGCCTGTGCCCACTGCAGTAAGCGCCCCTCTTCGATGTTCAGCCGCTGCGCCGCCTGTTTCAGCGTGATATATCGCATCGTCTCCCGTGTCTGTATAAGACACTACCTCCGTCCATAGTATACCACATTTCGGGTATCTTTGTTCCTATGGACGGCGAACTGGTATGGAAAGGCAACATGTTGTTTGAGGGCGCGTGCGACATCACAGGGCACAAAGTGTTGTTCGATGCGCATCCGCACTCTGGCGGCAACGATGTGGCGGCGACGCCGATGGAGCATCTGCTGTTGGCGGTGGCGGCGTGTACGGCGATCGATGTGGTGGCTATTTTGCGCAAGATGAAGCAGGAGCTGACTGCCTACCGTATTGAGATCCATGCCGAGCGCAACCCTGAACATCCGCGCCGCTTCACGGAGGTTGTGATCACGCACTACCTTCAGGGCAACTCGCTCGATCCCAAAGCGGTGGAGAAGGCGGTTAAGCTGTCGGATGAGAAGTATTGCTCGGCTTCGGCAACGCTGCGGATGCCGACCGAGGTGCGCAGCGAGTTTGTGATTGAGGAGTAGCCTCGCATGGTACGCTCCGACGACTGGCTTTATCGTACCGGATGGGTGCTGGTGCGGGGTGTGGCACGGCTTTTATGGAAGCTGGAAGTGGTGGGTGCGGAGCGTGTGCCGTTGGAGGGCAGTGTCATCCTCGCGCCGAACCATCTGAGTTTGCTCGATCCGCCGCTGATTGGCTGCGCTTGTCCGCGTGAGCTGCGTTTTATCGCCAAAGCAGAGTTGTTTCGTTATGGGCTGTTCACGAAGCTGATTCAACGATTGGGGGCATTCCCCGTGGAGCGGGGTACGGCAGATGTAGGAGCGATTAAGACCGCGTTGCGTTTTCTCAATGAGGGGCGCGCCGTGATGATTTTTATTGAGGGCACGCGCGGGGATGGCACGCGCCTGCTCCCCCCGACGCCGGGCGTGACTCTGCTGGCGCGTCAATCGGGCGCGCAGGTGGTGCCGACCGCGATTGTGGGGACAGACATGGCGTGGCCCAAGGGGGCGAAGTTGCCCCGTCGGACGCAAGTTAAGGTGGCGTTTGGCGAGCCAATCACCTATGCGGCTCTGTTTGATCATCGCACCGACCGTGCCGCACGCGACGCCTTTAGTGAGTGGGTGATGGAGCGTATTGAAGCGTTGACGGTGGAGTTGGGGCATCCGATACCGCGCTCAGAGGTATCGGCATGAGCCCCGTTCGATCCAGTTCTGCGCCGTAGAGTCGCACGCTCACCATTAAGTAGGCGCGTTCCGCTGTGCCGAGGGGGCGGTGAGGTAGCCAGAGGTGAACGGTGTTGCCTTCGCGGCGGGCTGCAAGCCGCGCGTTCGGATACCGCCAGCGTGTGTCGCTCCAGTTGCCTGCGGAGTCCACCGTGAGCAAGGTAATCTCCATCTGATAGGGTGCGCGGAACGGTTTGAGCGTTTCGATACTCACGCGCACGCCCTCGCGTCCCGCTTGCGCCTGCACGCTTACGATGTCGGCGCGGGGTTGTAGGTGGATGGCTGGGTTATCGTCGTACGGCTGGGTAGAGTAGGCGCGTGGCGGGGAGGCAGGTGCGAATAGTTCGTTTTGGCGGACGAAACTGCTCAGGAATCGCGCCATCAAGGCGTACTGCGACTCGTGTGCTTCGAGCGCAACGCGTTTGCGTTCCTGCGCTGTGCGACTGAGTGGAAGCGTTAGCCAAGTTTCACGGAGCAGACCGAAGGGGGGTGTGAGGGGGCGATTGGGATGCTCTCCTTGCGGCAGGGGCCAGTCGCCGCGATGCACGATGTAGTAATACAGCGTGGGTTTCTGTGCTAACTCGCCTGCGGCAAGTGCTTGCTCAATCGCTTCGCGGGTAAACAGGGCGGCGGCGGTATGGTCTTCGTGGTCATCGAGAGGGTGCGTGGTGAAGACGCGCGTGGGCTGGAACGCGGCGATTACGCGGCGCAGGTCGGCGATGAGGGCAGGCGCGATGTAGGGCGCCCCAGGCGTCTGCGCGTTTGAGTAGGGTACGGTCGTGGCTTGCGTCGCAGGCGAGCGGTACACTCGGTTCGGACGCAGCGCCATCGCCAGCAGCCCACGGTCGGGATAGCCCAAGCAGACGCCTGTTTCGGGGTTCTGTGCCAGCTGCTGGAGGGCGTTGTGGGCTTCTTGGAGGCGCAGTTGTCCCAGTTCCAAGCAGTCGCGGGCGTCGGGCGCGCTTCGGGTGGTCAGCGCGGCGGCGGCGGTGAAGCCATCGCCTGCGGTAAGGTAAACCACCTTGACCGGAATGCGCTGTGCAGTGGCGGTCGCAATTAGCCCGCCGCAGCCCAGCACTTCATCATCAGGGTGGGGGGCGACAATCAGCAGGCGGTCGTGTGCTTCGAGGGGTGGGAAGGGTTGCCAGTGGCGCGATTCTTGCGAGAGGCTGGCGCGGTGCATCGTTGCCACGAAGAGTAGCACGCTCAGCCCGATATACGAGCTCAGCCCACCTGCTATCGCCAGCGCGAGGCGCACAAGCCAGCGTCGCATAAGCCTCCCCTTCGGCGCACGGAGCGGGGTGTCCGTGCAGGTGTTTGTGCTTGGACATGCGTGTCCAAGCAGCGATGGTGGCGGAGGGGGAGGGATTCGAACCCCCGTCCCACACGAGGTGGGATGCGGTTTTCAAGACCGCCGCCTTCAGCCACTCGGCCACCCCTCCGCACGGCTTGATATTATACCCTGCATCTTTCGATTCGGGTATCCTTGCTCTGATGACGGAGCGCATGCTGTTGGGTGAAAGTCAGCCGATGGTGATTCGGGAGGCGCAGGTGCGTGCGGTGCTCACGATGCCCCGCGCCATCGATGCGTTGGAGGCGGCGTTCCGCGACTGGGCGCATGGCAGAGCCGCCAACCAGCCGCGTCAACGCGTGCATACCCCCCAGGGCACACTCCACCTGATGGGCGCTGCGTGGCACAGCAAGGGCTACATCGGCTATAAGGCTTACTTCTCGTTCCCCACGGGGACGCGCTTCCATGTGGTGCTTGCCTCCGCGCAGACGGGCGAACTCCTCGCGCTCATTGAGGCGGATTGGCTGGGGCGGATCCGCACAGGCGCCGCGTCGGGGGTGGCGACCAAGTATCTTGCACGAGAAGATGCGCAAACCGTCGCCATTCTCGGTGCTGGTGAGCAAGCCGCGACCCAGCTGCAGGCGGTGTGCGCGGTGCGCCCTATCAAGCAGGCATTTGTCTTCAGCCGTACGCCCGAAAAACGCGCCGCCTTTGCGCAACAGATGGCGGAGCAACTCGGAATCCCGGTGCAAGCCACGGATAGTGTAGAGGAAGCGGTTGCCGAGGCGGATGTGATTTGCACGATCACCACCGCACGCGATCCGATTCTAACGGGTGCGATGCTCAAGCCCGGCATGCACATCAACGCCGCTGGGGCAAACTCGCTGGCACGGCGCGAACTGGATACCTTTGCCGTCGGGCGCTGCGAGCGGATTGCCGTCGACGACCCGCAACAAGCCCGAATCGAGGCAGCGGAGCTGGTGATCCCCATCGAACTGCGTAAGTTGAGTTGGGAGCGCGTGCAGCCGCTCTCCTCGATTGTTGGGGGGTTGCTGCCAGCGCGCCAGTCGCCGGAGGAGATTACCCTGTTCAAGTCGCTTGGAATCGCGCTTGAGGATGTCGCTGCGGCGGCGGTCGTGTATGAGACGCTTAGCGATTGAACAAACCCGTTGTGTTGTCGTCGATGGGGGTGAAACCTACACAGTTCCTCGCGTGTAGGCTATAATAGCGTAGGGTGATAGCGATGCGGGAACATGGAGAGCAACGGGAGCATGGCGCGCCGTTGTGTGAGCGTGCTGGGGGCGAGTTTTGGGCGGCGGAGATGTCGCGTCGCCAGTTTCTGAAGGCGGGCTTGACGCTGGTGGCGGTCGGGCTGGCGGCGCCGCCGTGGCTGGCGCAAATCGCCCACGCCGACGCGCAACGCCTGCGCAAGGGCGAGAAACTCCCCAACGATCATATCTTGGTAGTACTGCAACTCACGGGAGGCAACGACGGGCTGAACACGGTCATCCCCTACCGCGATGAGTTGTATTATCAAGCGCGTCCCACTTTGGCGATTCCCGAATCGCAGGTGGTGCCCCTCGATGAGCGAGTTGGGCTGCACCCTGCGCTCGCGCCGCTGAAACCGCTGTATGACCAGCGCACGCTGGCAATCTTGCAGAATGTGGGCTATCCGAACCCGAACCGTTCCCACTTCCGCTCGATGGAGATTTGGCAGACGGCAGACCCCGACGGGCAGAGCCGCTACGGCTGGCTGGGCAAGTATCTGGACACCCTAACCGACTCTGCGGCGAACCCGGTGATGGCGATCAGCTTCACGCAGGAGCTGCCCATCGCGTTGCACGGCAAAAAGGCGCAGGTTCCATGCTTTGCGAGCCTAACCGACTTGCAGGTGATGACGCGCGACCCCGAACTGGAGCGCACGCTTAAAACCCTCTCGCAGGCGGAAGAGCGAAAGATGGATAGCCCCGCGACTGTCGTGCGTCAGTCGACGCGCACAGCGTTGGAGGCGATGGAGCAGTTGCGCGAGCGTATCCGCAACTACCAGCCGAACGCGCAGTACGCGAACGATCCTTTCGCACGCGGGCTGCAACAAGCGGCGCAGATTATCGCCACCTCTCCCCAGACGCGCGTGCTGTATGTGTCGGTGAACGGATTCGACACCCACGCAGGGCAGGCGAACACGCACCAGCGACTGCTGAGTCAGTTCGCGGGCGCAGTGAGTGCGTTCTACAGCGACCTGCAGGCGATGGGCAAAGCGGATAAGACGCTGTTGATGGTCTTTTCGGAGTTCGGCAGGCGCGTGCGTGAGAACGGCAGTCTGGGCACAGACCATGGCGCCGCCGCGCCGATGTTCCTGCTGGGTGGGCGTGTGCAAGGTGGTTTACATGGCGACCCGCCCGACCTGCGCAACCTCGACGGCAACAACGACCTGCGGATGCAGCTTGACTTTCGGCGCGTATACGCCACCGTACTGGAGTGGCTCGGCGGCGACCCCGAAGCCGTGCTGGGCAAGAATTTCGCGCCACTCAGCATTGTGCGCGGGTAGCACGGCTTAGAGGCGGACTCGTCTCAACGGCGCGGTTTCGTCGCGTTCGCGCGTTTGCCGAAACCCCGACGCCTGCATGCCGCGCTGGATTGCGGGGATCTTTGCGCATACCTCCCACACAAAGCCTGTTTGGTGGTTCTCCAGCGCCAGCAACATCATGCCCAGATCGATACCGATAACCTCCTTGTCCCACCAGTCGCGGTCGGCGTTGAAAGCGTTGCCGAAGCCGTAGCGTCCCCAGAGTTTAGCGTGGTAGCGGTCGTAAATTGCCTTAATCGCACGCAGACTCTCGTTCGGTGTGAAGATGACGGAGGTAATCGAGGCGGTGGGCGCGACCGTGCCGTCGTGTTCGACCCAGCCTGGCGCACCGTATGCCCGATAGCCGTCGGGTCCGTCGGAAGCGGTCAGTCCCCACACATCGGCGTCGTAGGTCTTGAAGCGGTTGGCATGCTCGATGCAAAATGCGCGCTGTGCCAGCGTCGCGTTGCGTGAGGAGACCCAGTAGTTGTAGCCCAACCGGTCGCGTTTGCCCTTGAAATCGATGTAGGCGTGGCTCATCTGGTGAATAAAGAGCGGTCCGCCGAGCAGCAGTTCGTACTCCTTGTAGTGCACATGGGGGCGTCGCCATGCGTCCCAGCAGTCGGCGGGGATTGGTTCGGGCGCGCCCATCGCCAGAAGATAGAGGAACATATGTTCGGAATACTCTTCCCAACGGTTTTTCAGGAACCCTGTTTCAGGCTTCCAGCCGTGCCCCAGCGTCTTTTCGTTCGGTTTCGCGCCGCCGTCGGTGAGCATCCACTGGAAGTCCATCCGTTCATAAAACTGGTTCACTTTGCGCGTAAGCGCGGCGTCGTTCAGCGCGTGGGCGGCGAACAGCGCACCCATGACAAACAGCCCCGTATCGATAGAGGAGATTTCGCTCTGCCACATGCGCTTGCCCGTTTCCCAGTGGATAAAGTGATAGAGCCACCCGCGCTGATGTTCGAGTTGCAGGTGTCCGTCCAGCATCGTATGGGCACGGCGCAGGGCATTCGCGCGTGAGATCCAGCCGCGGCGAACGGCGATGGGCAGACTGGCTAATGCATAGCCGCTCGCCGCGATGCTGGATACATCGAACGAGTCGCGCTCGTAGTTGTTCGCGCGGTCTTTCGTGAATCCCGATTCAGGGTGCGTTTCGTTCCAGAAGAAATCGAACGCGCGCTTCGCTAACTGTTCCAGCAGAGTTTTTGTGTCCATTGTTCAGCGTCTCCTGTCGGCAGGCTACCGACACGATGCGCTCTTCTCTTCGATACTGTTGGAAAGGAGAAACGCAGTCATAGGTCAGTACTCAGTACCATAGTAGATTAGTACCGTCAATACATCCGCGTCGTCCACATAGTTGCTTCGGTCTACGTCAGCGAGGGAACGCGCTCCGCTCAAGCCGTACTCACTGAGTACTGTCAATAAGTCGCCATCGTCCACGCGGTAGTCACCGTTAACATCCGATCGGATTGCATCTAAGGGAACGGGTATCGAGTCGCGATAAGCAACAAGCATTACCGAGAGGCTCGGAGCAGAAGCGGCACTGCCCAGAGCAGTACATGCACCACAATTTAGACTCTCTGGGTAGCTTAACACGGCAACGGCTACTGACTCCACAAAAGAACCCGCATCGCCTGACAAATGATGCAACCCAGCAGGCAGAATGATTGTCCGTCTATAATGTCGCATCGTAGAGTTACTCGATGTGAATGCATCCGAAAAGACATTGGAGAGAGAGACGTGGTAAGTGGCTTGTGGCGCGTAGTCGAAGTAGGTTCCCAGACTGCAGGTACCGTTCGAGTCGCCTGACCCAGACGAGGCATGGGTCAGGTTTAAGTTCAAGACAACGGGGCCGGGTTCTAACATCATGAAAGGCATGAAGAAACCTCCACTTTGACTAGCACGGCTTGATGACTGTTGTAGTGAGAAGGATGTGCAAGGATGATTAGGAGGATAGTTTCTAGCAACTGCTAGAGCGAGATCCGCCTCACTTGCTCCAATCACATTCGCCTCTATCCACGCGGTGTTGCCTTTTACAGTCACCACTACGGTTGCAGAGGCGGCCTCGTGCCTGTCGCCGCTTCCCGCGCCCAGTGTGGGAGGTGAGCCACTCCAGTGATAGTCGTCAGAGACTGCACTACTGGATCCTGAAGCAGCCCACATAGCGCTGCGAATTGCCTCTGAAACATTCATAGAGAATGTCTTCGTCATTGCCACAGTATTACTGTCGCAGACAGCGAAGTCACCTACTGGATATCGAAATCCTGGTTGCGCGTGAAGTTGACCTGCTTGAAGCACGCATCCCGTGAAAAGCGAAAGATCTACTATCCTTCGCAGATAAGAGAATTGTCGCATAGAACCCTCCACTGTATGGTGATCCTCTAAGATCACCATTTTGTCAAGGCGGCGAAAACGCAGCCTCAATTGTTCCTCTTCTGGCTTAGGATAGATACTCTACCCACAGCGCATTATGCGGAGCAAGATGAATCTCCGCATGGAAGTCTTAAGGGTCGTTTGCAAACTGCAGCGTGTAGCAGAAGGTCTTAATCCAGTTATAGTGCCCGCCGCCGCAGCCTGTATAAGTATAGTTGAAGTTGGGGTCGTACTGCCACATATTGGTATTGTCCGAGTTGACAGGGCGACAGGTTTCGCTCCAGTGGGTCAGCTTGACATGACCGTCGGCGAAGATGATGTTGGCCCTCCTGTCACTACCCCGATGGCGTGCGCCCCAGTTGCTATAAGGGCTGTTATTCCAGCTGTTGGGGCACAGCGGGCGTGGGCAAAGATACGACATCCACGGACCGTAGTCGGGGAAAGCGTCCTTGTTCTCCCCCACCAACAGAGCGGTTGCAGGGTGGGTGATCGAGGTCAGCGTGTAGTTCAGCCCTGCCCACCACGCGCTGGTTCCTGCCGGGAAGGACGACTTGAAAAAGGCATGGTAGTAGAAGTAGCCGCGTCGGAAGAAGGGCTGGATGCGCTGGTTCGCAGGACACACAGCTGCACCAGGCGCGTCTTGCGGGTCAGCGGAGGTGGTATCTAAACTACGGGCGAGCGGGTTGGTGGGACAGGAGAACACATCAGCGTTCTTGATATAGGGCAACACGAGGTGCTTCCACGAACGACACACGTTTTCCTGATACCCCTCTCGACAGGGGTCTGGGTTCGGGGCAACGAGCAACGTTTCCCGACGCGGAGGCAACCCTTCGTCGTAGTCGGTGGCGTAGCTCAGCAAGGCTAACCCGATTTGGCGCATGTTGCTGGCGCACTGGGTGAGACGCGCCGACTCGCGCGCCTGCGCAAACACAGGGAACAGAATCGCTGCCAGAATCGCAATTATCGCAATCACGACCAAGAGCTCGATGAGCGTGAATCCATAGGGTTGCTTCTGCTGTTTCATAAGCTGCCTCCTATCGTGTTTGTGGGGCACTTGATACCCCGTTTTGATTTGCCCACGGCGGGGGCGGAATTTCGGCAGGGATTTCACCGGGGCGTACAGGGTCACCCGCGCCTGCTTCTTTCGCGCTAATCACGCCCGACGGCGTGCGGAAGAAGAAGTAGTAGCCCAGCGCCACAAGCACAATAATTAGCCCAATTGCGCCCCAGGCGATTTTGGGATCTAGTTCGTTTTTCATGCTTGCGCCTCCTTATGCGCTCCGCACGAGCCACGCACATCGAGCTTCGGTTCGAACACGCGCGTGTGCGCCTCCAGCGGCTCGTTGCGGATCAGTTTGACCAGCATCTCCAGCGCGGTCGCCGCCATCTCATAGATTGGTTGACGCACGCTGGTCAGCGGTGGGTTCGTATGCTCGCAAATCTGGGTCGAGTCGAAGCCGACCACTGCCACATCGTCAGGCACTTGTAGCCCCAGCTCTTTGCAGAGGTTCATCGCACGGATGGCGACCTCGTCGCTCCACGCGAAGAGCGCGGTGGGGCGTTTGCGTTGTAGCATCAGCGTCGCCAGCGGTGTGAGGTCTGCCCCGCCGTAGTGCGCGGGGATAATCCACTCTGCAGGGACGCACAGCCCGTGTTGCTCCATCGCGTCGCGGTAGCCTTGCAATCGGTCTAACGCACTGCAGGCACTGGGTGGTCCTGCAAGGTGCGCGATTCGGGTATGTCCCAAGCGCAGCAAGTGTTCCACGGCGAGCTGCGCTCCTTGGTAGTTGTCGCAGTCCACCCAGCACCCATCGGGGCGTGAGCTGCGTGTGAAAAACAGCACGTGCGGGAAGTCGCGTTGCGCGAGTAGGAGCGAAAGCGGGTCGTCGTAATCGCGCAAGAGCAACGCGCCGTCCACGCGCCCGTCCATCAGCGATTGCGCTTCCAACTCCACGCTTGGTTGGGCGCGCGTGTGGAGCAAGATATCGTAGCCCAGCTCAATCGCCTTGTCCGAGACGCCGTGCATCAATTCGTTCGTGAAGCCCGACCAGCCCTGAAAAATGGCGGGGAACTGCAACACGATGGCGATCGTGTCGGTGCGTTGGCGAGCTAAGGCGCGCGCGACAGCGTTCGGGTAGTAGCCCAGCTCCTGAACGACTGCCAGCACGCGCTGTCGCGTCGCCTCGCTAATGGGAACGGCGGTCGGGCGGTTGTTCAGGATGTTGGAGACCGTCACCTTCGAGACGCCCGCACGCCTTGCGACATCCTCCAAAGTGATGCGTCGTTTGGTCATAGCCGTGAAGTCCCCCCTCGCCCGCACGCGGGCGAGGAGGGCAGGGGTAAGGTCTAATTCCCGCAACCAGTGCCGAAGTTGAACAGGGTCGTGAGCAGGTCGGCGTCATCCACGCAGCCGTCCAAGTTCACATCACCCGAGCCTAGTCCGAGAATGGTCTTGCCGTTCAGTTTGATGGTACACCACTGTGCAGTTCCACCTGCCGTATTGCCCTGATTGATGCCGTTGATCTGCAGGTAGCCACCCAGTTGGAAATAGCGCAAGCCGTGCGGACCGCCGTTATAGGTGCTGGCGGAGTCGCCTGGCGCGAGCCATGGGCTGGTCGCCGTGGTGCTGCCGTAACGGACTTCGTATTGAACCTTCTTCTGCTGTCCGTCATAGCGGAACACGAGGGTGATGGGTCCGCCTTGGTAGCGCACGCCACTGCCGCCCCAGAAAGGCAGACGCCCGCCGAACGCGGCGATTTCGCCGCCGTTGCCTCCAGCGGCTTCGTTCGCTACCATAAACACGCCATCTGCCCACCAGTTGCCTTGGTCGTTCACATCACGCGGATAGCGCGGGAAGGGACGCTCCAGCACAATAAGCCCGGCTTCCACCGTGCGATTCGCCTGCATTACGGGGGTCAGGTTGAAAGTGACCTCTAACTCCAGGAAGCTCCCGTTCGAGTCGGGGTCGAAAAAGGTGGGGCTAATGCCGTCCATCGAGAGGAACCAATAGTGACGGTTGCCCCAACCACACTGGGAATACCAGTCAGGGGAGGCGCCTTGACAGTCGGTCGAGGTGTCGGACAGGGTCAAGCAGCCGTTGTTAAACGAGGCAGAGAAGTCAGACGAGGCGTCATCATGCCACACATAGGGGCGCACGACGATGCTCTGCGCGCTTGCCAGCGCTGTCAGCGCGCTGCACGCTGTAAGAATCATCACTAATCGCTTCACTGCTATACCTCCGTTCGTTGGATTCGTCATGCATCGGCGTGATAAGGCTAACCGCCTATCGTTAACCGATTAGCGTCTCTATTATAGCACATTTTTCGGCGTTTGTCAAGGGGATTGGAGGGATTTTCGAGCAAATTGAACGCCATCATCCCTGTATTTTTGGTGTGCGGCGTTTGGTTATTGATCGCAACGCTCGACGCCTGGTTTCGCCTAGATCGACAGCGTCCTGAGTGGCGTCTTTCGTGGGTGCATGCGATGAAGGATTTGTCGATTCCCACCTCTTGTTTTCTGGCAACCACAATAGTTTATCCCTTCGACCCGTCTGAGCGTTGGATTAATTATCTGGGGACATTAGGGGCTATCTTGACTTGGGATTTGACAGCAGGGTACGTGAAGCGGCGCGAACTATCGCTTTTTCAACTGGAGCATGAGAGATAATCCGAGACGCGCCTCGCAGAGCGGGTATCCTAAGTTCTGCGTGGAACACGCGAGGACACCATGCGCCTTGTAGGACTTTATGTGATTACGGAGCCAGCCCTACGCGACCCGATTGAGGGGGCGCGGCTCGTGCTGGAGGGTGGAGGGCGAATTCTCCAGCTACGCGACAAGCATGCCACAACACGCCAACTTGTGCAGATGGGACAAGAACTGCGCGCCCTGACGCGCCAGTACGGGGCGTTGCTAATTGTCAATGACCGTCTTGATGTCGCCCTGGCGGTGGAAGCCGACGGCGTGCATTTGGGGCAAGACGATCTGCCGGTCGCGTTGGCGCGTCGACTCGCAGGCGAGAAGTTTATCATCGGCGTCTCGGCGGAGACCCTTGAAGAGGCGCGTCGAGCCGAAGCGGAGGGAGCAAGCTACCTCGGCGTCGGACCGATGTTCGCGACTGCCACCAAAGCCGACGCAGGCGCACCCATCGGACCGGCGCGACTACGCGCGATTAAACAGGCGGTTTCCATCCCCGTGTTCGGAATCGGTGGGATTACCCTACAGAACGCGGCGCAAGTATTAGAAGCAGGCGCGGACGGAATCTGCGTCATCTCGGCGATTATGGGCGCAGCCGACCCCGCCGAGGCGACACGACAGTTCCTCACGATGTTAGCCCAACGGGGCATGTAGGGTATAATCCCCGTGGGCGAGCGGTCTTCTTGTCGGCGGGAGCGCCGACGCTCCCTACCGCGAGATGCCCCAAATAAGGAGGCACTGCAACGATGCGAATGATGGTCAACTGGAATGGTCGTATCACCCCGTTAGAGGAAGCATGCTTGCCTGTTTTCGACCACGCCTACCTCTATGGGGACGGTTTATTCGAAGGTATCCGTATCT
The DNA here is from genome assembly GCA_026003075.1 of Fimbriimonadales bacterium. GTDB lineage: Bacteria > Armatimonadota > Fimbriimonadia > Fimbriimonadales > GBS-DC > GBS-DC. The sequence goes on from BPGO01000008.1 coordinate 96,054, forward strand.
ATAACCGCAATATCTTCAAGTTAGACCCCCATCTGGAGCGGCTGTACGATGGCATCCGCCACCTGGATATTCGGGGGATGATTCCTTACGAGGAACTCAAGGCGCGCATTCTGGAAACGGCAGAGGCATCGGGCGCGGAAAACGCCTATATTCGCGTCTCGGTGTCGCGCGGTACCGGGATTGGGCTGAACCCAGAGAATATTGACCAAACACCGAATGTGATGGTCGCCATCACCCGCCTCGCGCTCTACCCGCCCGAGCTGTATGAGACGGGGCTGCGCGTTGTGACGGTCGCCACGCGCGTCATGACGCCCGATGCATTAGACCCGCGCATCAAGTCCATCGGGCGCTATGTGGCGAACATTCAGGCAAAAATCGAAGCGAATCGCCGCGGCGCAGGCGAAGGGCTGATGCTCAATGCGCAGGGCTATGTCGCGGAAGCAACGGGCGACAACCTGTTTATCGTCAAGGATGGCGTGTTGCGCACGCCGCATCCTTCCTGTGGCATTCTGAAAGGGATTACGCGCGGGACGGTGATCGAAATTGCCCGCGATTTCGGGATTCCTGTGGTGGAAGACTGGCTGACGCTACACGATGTCTACACGGCGGACGAGGCGTTCCTTACAGGCACCGCGGCGGAGATTATCCCGATGATCGAGTTAGACCACCGTACGATTGGCTCCGGCAAGCCGGGCGAACTGACGGAGAAGATTATCGCCGAGTTTCGCCAGCGCGTGCGCGAGGACGGCGTGCGCCTCGGCGTCAGTGTGCGATGAACTGCGTGTTCTGTGAGCGTCCTGCAAGTTATGAGGCGCGGGCTGGTTTGCAACGCCTGCGCCTGTGTACCCACTGCGCGCGTTCTTGGGCGCGTCGTGAGCTGAACGCTCCTATCACCTCTTGGCTCCAGCAACTGAAGCCTCCCCAACGCCCGCATACCGAGTGTCCCTTCTGCGGTTGCACCCCAGCCACTGTGCGTGAGACGGGACTGTATGGCTGCGCACTGTGCTATCTATTCCTGAGTGAAGACATCTAAGCCGACGAGGCGAGGCTACTGATCTTCCTATCAGCGTAGAGGGAGCAGAGCGGCGCTACGAGGAGCGCATGATTCAGGAGCAAGGGGTAAACTGTATACCTACCCCTTGCTCCGAACCGCTACCGATTGCGGCGGCGCAGGCGCATTAAACCAACTAAGCCCGCGCTTAGCGCCAGCAGGCTCGTCGGCTCGGGCACCACCTCGTAGATATCGAGACGGTCACCAAAGGCAGCGGCCCCAGTACCACCTTTAACCACAAAGATGAACATGCGCCCATCGGCTGACTTACCCCAACTGGCGTTCAATAGAGTGTTGTCAAAGGCAACCTCATCAAAGCCGACTTCGCCTGTGTCCTCCAGACCGTTCAGCTCACCAAACACGCTCCCATCGGGGCGAATAATGAACACTTTGTTCTGCCCCGACACGCGCTGGTTGTAAAGCACCAGGTCGGAGAAACCACTGTAGAACTCCGTGGAGATGGGAATGTACGCAACAAACGCCTGGGCTAAAGCGCCCTCGCTCCAGGTGGCGAGGTCTACTGGCGCGCTGAAGGTGGTGTCATTCACACGGGTCGCTTTGGAGACCTTGCCCTGTGTGCGAATGTAGAGATCGCCGTTGGGCGCAAAGGCGTAATCGCGTGTGGAGGTTTGACCGCCTACAGGACCGGCGTTGCCCGCGTTGGAGCCATCCGTCAGGCTGAAGCGACGCACGATGGTAGCGCCATAACTACCCACTGCCAGCTTAGCGCCACTACCCGCGCCAGGATCAATATCCAGTGTATCGTAGCGAGAAACTCCAGCATCGCTTAGGGAGAGATTACCGTCGCCTGACCAGCTGGTATCCAGATTACCACTGAGGTCATAGCGTCGGATGCCCGTATTCGCCGCGTTACCATCGCCCAGCCCCGCACCCCAGTAGAGGTAGTTATTATGATAAACGAGGCGCGTGTCTCGGGAACCGCCTGCCTGGGTCAGATCCACCCGCCAGTCGTAGGTAGTCCAGTCACCGCTGGATGCGCCAAGCATACTGCTAAGACTCCCCAGCCGCACCATCGACACAGTCTGACTACCACTGCCGCTGTTCCACGCACTTACATAGACATTGGCGCCATCAAATGCCACATCCCCTACAGCGAGACCGCTGGGGAAGAGGGGAACAAGGTTGAAGCTGCGGCGATGCACGAGCGATACATCTGCGTGCGCAAGTGTGATTGCGCTCAACAACAACACTGTCGCTAAAGGCTTGTTTCGATTAAAAAGGCCTTTCATCATCACTTATCCTCCTCATTGCTGGAGATGAGTGGACACCAGACTCCGTGCCCTAACTATTATGACTCAGCGAGCAGTCAAAAACGGACATGACTGACCCGAAAAATTGCGGGAATTGGGCAGAAAAACCACAGAATTATAGAGTTTATCGTGCGGAGGGGAAGGGGCTGCTTCGGGTGAATCGGCGACGCCGATATCGTTAACCGACTAAGCGCTTCGCCCCCGACTTGATTGTTCGGAGGCGAAGCGTAAGGATCCGTCGTTTTAGCAGGATGCGCTGCTTCACTCTTCACTAAGCGAACGCCAAGTCAGTGGAAACCCGCACGCGACGGCAGAACGCGTCCGGGCTGCGCTGGCTATTCGCCCGTTAGGCGAGGACTCCGCTCGACCATCGGGATCATCTTCGCCGCGTGCTGGTACGGTTCCGATTTACACAATCTCGTACAGTCCTGCGGCGCCCATCCCGCCGCCGACGCACATACTCACGATGCCCCACTTGCCGCCGCGCTTACGCAGCGCGTTGAGCAAGGTTGCCGTCATGCGCGAACCAGTTGCGCCCAGCGGGTGCCCCAGCGCCACCGCGCCGCCGTTCACATTCAACCGCTCGCGCGGGATCGGCAACTCGCGTAGCACGGAGAGCACCTGCGCCGCGAACGCTTCGTTAATTTCGAACAGATCGATGTCTTCAATCTGCTTGCCATGCTTTTGCAGAAGCTTCGGAATGGCATACGCCGGTCCGATGCCCATCGTTTCTGGGGGAACGCCCGCCAAAGCGTAGCCCACGAAGCGTGCAAGGGGCTGAACGCCCAACTGGTTCACCATCCGCTCGCTCATCAGCACCACCGCCGCGGCGCCATCGCTGCGCTGGGAAGCGTTGCCCGCGGTCACCGTGCCGTCCACTTTGAACACCGGCTTGAGCTTCGCCAACGCCTCCATGCTGGTGTCGGCGCGGGGTCCCTCGTCGCGGTCAAAAATGAATCGGTTCTCGTGGACCGCATTGCCCTTCACGATTTTTTCGTGAACCTCCACAGGCACAATCTCGCCGTCGAATGCGCCGCTGGCTTGCGCTTGGAGCGCTTTCTGGTGGCTCTGCAAGGCGAACTCATCGGCTTCCTCGCGGGTGATGCCGTAGTGCTGCACGAGATTCTCGGTGGTCATGCCCATGCCTAAATAGGCGTCGGGGTAGTGCTGGGTGAGGTACGGGTTGGGACGGAACACATGCCCCTCCATCGGGACCATCGACATGCTCTCGGTTCCGCCGGCGATGCCCACATCGATTTGCTCGGTTTGGATCCGCTGGGCGATGATGGCGATGGCTTCCAGTCCCGAGGCGCACATGCGGTTCACGGTGGCGGCGGGCACATCGACAGGCAGCCCGGCGCGAAGCACGGCGATACGGGCGACATTCATTCCCTGCTCGGCTTCGGGCACGGCGCAGCCCAGCACCACATCCTCGATCTGTTTCGGGTCTAACTGGGGCACACGCTGGAGCGCCCCTTGAATCGCGAACGCCGCGAGGTCGTCGGGACGGGTGTTGCGCAGGCTCCCGCGCGGCGCTTTGCCAATCGCTGTCCGCACTGCGGCGACTACATACGCTGCTTGCATAGTGGCATAGTGTACCCGCTCGGATAGACAACCTGTATCGGTCGGCGCGTCAGCGGTACTCTTCTATCAGGTTTCGTGCGCGTTCGTCGTACAGCGGTTGGTCGCGCTCATAGGGCGTCCACCGCTGGCGCGGCACACAGGTCGCTCCCACCTTCAGCCATTTTGCGGAGCCGTCGCAGAACACCCAGTTCACTCCGCGCTGGTGGCTTTGGAGCAATCCCTTCCCTGATACCGCCCCCGAACGCAGTACCAGCTCCTGCGTTAGCGTCCAGCCTCCCAAATCGGGATAGTTCACTCGTGTCTCCGTCAACAGAATCAGCCAACTCGGTTCTGGAATCTCTGCCAGGTACCGCGCCCGCTGATAACGCTCCCCCAGCACGCGGATGGGGATCCCCTCGTGGAAGAACGAACCGTTATACGCATACGAGATGGGCAGCTTAAGTTGCCATGCCCAGTTGCTCTCGTCGCCGCCCTCGCCCCCAAAGTTCTCGATAAACTCGTCGCTCCAGAGATAACTGTTGGAGGGACACTCCAAGACCTGAACGCTCTTGAGATAGGGTAACAGGGCGCGCTTCCAGTTGTAGCTGCTGCCTTGCAACGCGCCCCATTCGTGGCTCAGCGGATGCTGGGCGTCGGGAAAGCGGTTCATCGGGAAGGTGTCGTCGTAGTCGCTCAGATACATCTGGATTGCCAGCCCGATTTGGCGCAAGTTCGACAGGCAACGCGTTTTGCGTCCTGACTCGCGGGCGTTGCTGAACACCGGAAACACCAGCGCGGCAATTATCGCGAGAATCGCGATGACCACCAGCAGCTCAATCAGCGTGAAGGCGCGCAGGCGCATCGGGTTTCACCTCCATCGCACTGACCATCCCCCAAAAGCCACTCCATAATGCCGTCGCCAACGAGTCCCCCCAGGGGTTCATAAAAATCACACAGATTGCACTGGCAATCACCCCCAATCCCCACACCCCTGCCATCTGCCCTTGTAAGATGAACGCCCACGCACGCTTCAACAAAATACCCACAAGCCAAAGTTGCAACACGAAGGGAAGTACACCGTACTGAACGCCAATATCCAGATAGAAGTTGACCATAGACCCTACCGCCATGGATTGCTCCATCGTATCTGCCGACTCTTCCGACACCCCGAACGGATAGCGAATCAGATGATGGGGAAACTGGGGCCACAGCTCCAAGCGGTTCTGCACGGAGGGGTCGTCTTGAGCCGCATACACCCCACGCTGCCACCCCAGGGGCAACCCTATCGCGCTGAACAGAAAGATCACCAGCGTGACCAAGAGCGGTATCCAGAGGGCTTTGTGAGCGCGAGCGAACAACAGTCCGACTAACAGCGCAACCCCCAGCCCCACCCACGCGCTGCGCGAGAAGGTCAGGTAAACCACCCCGGTACTCAATCCAGTGAGGAATAGCCCCCCAATCCGCCGCCAACCCGACTGCAGGCTCCACGCAAGCCCCCACGCCCAGCCCAGCAACCCCACCAAGCCCGCCTCTAAAGGGGTGGTCAGAATACCGTGCGGGCGATAGTACCCTCGAAACGAGTAGACGAGGGGATAGTCGATAAAGCGAACGCCAGCTGCATGCAAAAGCGTAGCAACAAGCGCACTTGCCAACGCCGTACCACCGATCACTGCTTGGAATCGCCTCAGACTTCCTGCCAAAGCCATCGAGAGGTTCGTCATCAGAAAAGCTGCGACCCATGTCCACTGGTACAAGGCGTTATAGACTGCCCACAACGAGGTTCTCAAGACAAACTCGGGATTCCACATCCCCCAGACCGCGATGGTTGCCGTCGTCCCGACAAGGAGCGTTAACCCCCACGCGAGCAGACGCGACTCGCGCGGGGTAGGCTCCAATAATCCCCACGCTCGCAGGAGGGCAACCCCTAACGCCCCCGCCATCAGGAATGACTCAATCATTTTTTCGTGTTTTCCAAAACCACCAAAGACCAATTACGATTATCAATAGGTGCATCGAGTGAGGACGCCATCTCATTAAGGAATTCCTCGGAATATTCTTCAGAAATTCTGACATCCCATACAATCTTTTTGTTTTTTTAGCAAATTATCCCGACGCTGTAGCGCTTGGTAGACCTGTGGAGGTACCGTGGATTGCGCCCATGATACCTCCACCAGAAACAGCGCTGCGACTAAACTCAAAGGATAGAGCTTTGTCATTTAACACCCCTTAAGATGAAGTTTCACCTGTCCATCAATAGAAGGCATGCTGGTATCACATCTGCATCCAGCACCACCTGCTCCCTCACTCGGGAGGCAAGGAACATAAGGAAACCAAGCCCTATCAGCCGCACAACCCCTATCGCTATGAGCAGTAGGGGCTGAGTGCGCTTCCCGAATAGTTGCCGCACCCTGCGCTCCGTCGCTTGTCCGATTGCCATTCAGCCACCTCCATCTATTAAAACGCTTCCCAGCCCCGCTTCGGGATACAGCAGCACCAGAACCAGATTACGACCGACGAGTACGCCACCACCAATAGACGCCGACTGCAATCAGCAGCAGGGGGACGCCCCACTGCACCAACCGAAGTATCCCCTGAACCATCGGATGCGGACGCCGCCCTTGAGCTTGGGCTTGCTGGCGTGCCATCTGCTCAAGACGATCCTGAGAGGGAAGATGCCCATCCCACCGATAGGATACAACGCGCTCTTCAGGCACTACCCCCACATCCCCATAAGCAATATCGGTTCCGCCAAGACGAAAGTCCAGAACATCCGTACCAGAAGGAAAATGCATCGCGACCTCTTGCCTCCCCCACTTTATTTGCCTCAAGCTGATAATCCTCGTTTCCTTATGCGATAACCTTACACCGGCACGCAACTGCTTGCCAATTAGCCGAACCCGCTCCCAACGCTGAGGCATCCAGAACCGTTCTGTTTTTCTCCACTCTAAAACCCTTATTTTTATCGCAGGAAAGGATTGGTAAACCACCTTGTTACCAGCAGTTATTCTCGCAGGAGAATACTCCTCCAACCAACTCGGTGCATAACCGTGTTGTTTGGATAAGCCAACCCGAAAGCGTTGCGGATTTGCATAGACAGCGCCGCCGTTCAGCTCCGCTTCCAGAATGACCTCCGAATCGGTTGCTTTGACAATGCGCCAAGCGTTCCTCCTGCTAAGCCCTGCCACATGCAGCACAGAGAAGTTCGCCAGAAACACCCAATCACTGGGGTAGAAAAAATAAGTTTCGCTGGTACTATTCAAAGGGGCAGGAGAGGAATGGCTGAAAATCCATAGTTGAGGCTTGCCATCAGGACTCCCAGCGTGGATGCCCGTTCCATAAATCATGCCGTATCCCTGCTCGTCGTTGTAAAGAAGGTATATGGGGATTTTTTCGATGGAGCCGTTTTCACACGCTCCTCCTTTCTCGGACTTTAGCGAGGTAATCGCTCCACTTCGCATAACCGTGATGGTGGTTTGATAGCGACATCGGTGGGTTTGCCGAGCCTTTCGTAAGAACTCCTCCTTTGCCTCGGAGGTAATTTTTGCATCGGGACGCTGCTGATCCCACTGTTCTAATCCTTTCAAAAAGGCTTCGGGATCTTCCAGGGGGTAGGCAATCACCTCAATCTGGGCGTCCCAGATGAGGGAGCCGTGGGCAAAGAAGGCGTCTCGTTTTTGGAGGGCTTGGGCTATAGTCTGGAGCAGTAAGCTCTCTTCAGATAGCCCAAGCCCACCTGTGAAGAGTATCCAAGCCAAAACGCCGATGCACCTCGTCAACGGTCGCATACCCAAACCTTCTAATCACAAGTTAGGAATTCCACGATTATCGTTCTTAGCTGCCAATTGTTTTCACACCCACAGCCAGTATAAGTTTCAAAACAGTCTGCCGCTACAACCTGCATTTGTTGCACTACGACCCTTGCCGAGCAAGTACTATTGGGACTCTCGTCGCAATATTTTCCTGCTTGGGTGACCTCCACGCAATAATTCTTACAGATTGGATCGTTGCCGAGTGCCTCCCGCAGGCACATGTTAACCCGTGCTGGAGGACGGTTTACCTTTCTGCAATATTTGCGAGGTATCCTTTTCGGGGGCATAGGCGCAACAGGTGCTGGCTTAAACAATGCTAAACCGATGTCACCAAGCGCAGGGGCATTCTGGCTGTACACCGAGCCTCCTAACAAAACGAATGTACCCACCATCACTATCGTACCGTAAACCGTAAGCCTCTTCAGCATCTTCTGTCGACCTCCATTCTATTAAACGCTCCCGATGCCTCTTTGGGGACATCAATTCACCACTTCCAGCCGAATCACCACCTGCTCCTGCCAGCGCATATCACCCAAAGAGGCAGTCAAGCCCACTACACTCTCCCGATAACCAATCGGCAACCCCCAAGTGCTCACCTGCACCTCCACGGGAAAGCCGTTCAACGGGGGCACCTCTCGATAGGGCAACTCCGCGACCGTGCACCCACATGCAGCTGCTGCCTCTAACTGCACTGAGCGCAGCGAGGGGTTGAACACCCACACTCGATGCGAAATCACCTGGTTCCGTTTCACCTTGCCCAAATCCACCTCGGCGCCTATCAGCCACAATCGCTCGCCAGACACTTGCGAGCGAAAGCCAAGCCCTATCAGCCATACGGTTCCTATCGCTATCAGCAGCAAAGGCAATGCGTGTTTCCAAAACGGCTGCCGCGTATCGCGCCCCATCACTTGCTCGCTTACCATTCAACCACCTCCATCTATTAAAACGCTCCCCAGCTCCACTTCGGGACAGAACAGCGCGTGAATTACCCCCCCCCCGCCACTTTGCGCCCACTTTTGCATCTTTTTGATCGCGCGCTGGCAGATTTTCTTGGCGCGTTCGGTCGGGATACCCAGTTCCTTACCGATGGCGCTAAAGGGCTGTTCTTCCAGATAGCGTCGTTCTACAATCGCACATTCCAGCGGTTTGAGCTGCGCCAGCGCCTGCTCCAGCAATAGCCGATCCTCCACCTGCTGATAGCCCCTCTCGGCGACCGCGCAGCGCCCACAGTCGTCCAGTGAAAGGAGGGGGAGCTGCCGATTGCAGCGACGCGCGTGATCGCACAGCACGCTCTGACAAGTGCGGTGCAGGTAGGCAACTGTAAGGGCTTGCTGACGCTGCTGACACAGAAGGAGGCGGCGACACACCTCTTGGGCTAAGTCTTCCGCACGATTCGTCCCTACTCCATGCGCTAAGAACCAGCGCAGCGCACCATCGCGCCATTCCGATTCGTCTCTCAAAACCTTGACCTCAGCGTCCACCGGTACTTCCCCCAACTGATTAGGTAGATTCAAAGGCGGTAAGAGGATTCCTGCTAAACTGGGAGCAGAAAGTGCTACCGTGCTTGGGAAGGTGTTCGGATTCGCACCTCGTAGAATTTGCATCAGCGTTTACGCATCGCCCGCAGAGCGCTGTCTTATCACCCCTTCAACGGCTTCTCTTGGGTCGGTGGCTCTGCTAACGCGCGTGCCCGAAATCCAGAGGCATGGATGAAAGTGTCCCTATTCGGGATCTGCTATGAAGTGATCGTTCCACATCTGTGTTGTAGTACCCTGTACCTCTAAGTTGCCTCCCACATCCCGACCGATTGTCCATACCCGAATCGGCGTGTTGTTGGGGATCTCCAAATGTAAGCGGTCAGGGGAAGTACGAACCACCCTCTGCAAAACATGCCTCGTAAGTGTGGATTGATAGCTGCCTTGGAAAAGTTCTTCCACTTCAGCAGCAAACCACTCCCCGAAGTAGAGAGCAAAGCGTCGCGTGCGCAACACATGTTTCCTGCCGTCGGCATACTCGATCTCTATGACTTCTGGAGCATCTCCGTGCCGGCGAGATAGCCGTACAATCGCTTGTTTTACTTGGCGTACCGTCCCTTCACGCAGCCGAAAAACCCACTCTTCAGGGGAAACCGCTACAATCTCCCAGTCTTTTAGTGTAACGCCGAAGAGGCGTAGCGGTGAGAAACCCATGTAAAATATCAGCACACTGCTATCCAGTGGTGGTCAGGGCGCATTGGGCACATCAAGCCTAAAAATTGAGGAACCGTCTCCAACATCGCTGAATTTCAGTAGATCCGCTGACCGTATCTTAGCCTCCTCATCGAACGACAAATACAAGACTTGGTCGCCTGAATTATAGAAAATCGTTGTCTGGTAATCCGCTTCTGAGTGGTCGAGGTTAATGTTTTGTTCCAATAGCTTAATTATTGAACGATTTCCATATCTAACTACGAAATAATTGCAACTGATATTATATATTTTTTTCGGCAGATTTTTCTGCATCCACCAGATTAGGTGAGGCGTCTATTCTACGCGCCTGTTCGAGCTTTGCCAGATTGACTTGTTCATAAAAAGCGCGTTCCATCTTTACTTGAGACTCCGCAACCTACTCGAAGGTGAGGCTTGCCGCGCACCGCTCACGTGTGTCGTAATGGCTCTTGTTTTCACCGTTTTTGTCCGCACACAACGAGGTACTGACGGCAAAGGCGATGTACGCAACGCTCAATATCCCACGATTTAATTTTGCGCCCATGGTATTATCCTCCATAGCTAGCTTTTCGGATTCGCGGCTACAGGCATTGTATCCCGCCGATTTCCTCCATCTCCACTGGATATCGAAGCCGCTCGAATTCGCAGGTACAAGCAGCTCCTTTGCAAGCACCTACATGCGTTATTCTGACCTTAATTTTGCCCAAGCGTAGTTTGCATGTAGAACCTGGCTGCCCGCACCCGCCCAAGACGCTTCGACGCCAACACTCAGCGATCTTGGAGGTCTTGAGCCAGCTCCTTTGCCATAAGTAGCGCCGCCTGCAAGCTCTCCGAAATCGGCTGCACATAAGCGATTTTGCCGCTTTCGTCAATCACATATACTCTCGGTGTCCACTGAACTCTCAGGTTATGCCACACCTTTTTGTCAGGATCGTGTCGCAGCAGCAAGTTTTTTGGCTGCGGGGTTAGGGTGTTGCTGCAAGCATCTACACGCTGGGAGTATACTACGAACAAAACAGCGGGCATCTGCTGCGCCATCTCGATTACTGGCTTAAGCGCGTTGCAGTCAGCAGCTAAATGATAGGTCAAGACGACGACTCGCCCCGTGATTTGAGGCTCCAGCAGCGCTTTCTCGCCAGGGGACCGATCTTGCACGGGACTGTACGGAGAACCTGCCCCAATAGGGACAGTGAGCGGAGGATAGTGCGTGATCGCTGACTCGTATTTCCAAAACGCGCTCACCACGCTGTAATAGTACACCGAAACCGCAGCCAGTCCGATCGCCCCCAGTAGGCTTACGCCCACAGCCAACTTTTTGAATTTCATCGCGCCTCCTGATTGCAAGGGAGATCGTAATAAAAACCTGTCCCGTATGCATAATCCTCCATGCCTGGGTAGACCGCAAAGAAGACCCTCAATCCTGGCGAGTCTACTCCCCAAATTCTGCGGATATCGCACAGGTGAACTCGGTTGACCGCTCCGTTATAGCGCAGAACCTGTATAAATGTGCGCGGCGGCATTTCAGAAGTGTCGTAGCTGGGGAACGCATTCGAAGGTGAGTTGGTAAAAATAATCCGCCAATCCAGATGGTGATCACAAGATACCATGACGAAGTTTGGGTCCATCTGAATGCTGTTGTGATAACGGGGCTGCTGCATATAAAAGCTTGTTGCTCTGTAGTAGCTTTCGGGGTCACTGTAGGTGTAGGAAGAAGCAAGTTTTTGAAGAGGGACGGCGAGACGGTCAGCAGGGCAAATAAGAACGCGTGAATCCCCCAAGTACGGTTCGATATAGAGATACCAACTCGGGGGGAGCTGCTCGTGGTCTGCGACATACATGTGGATTGCCGCAGCGATTTGTCGGAGGTTCGAGGCGCACCCCACGAGGTAGGACTGTCGGCGCACACTTAGCGCGATTGTGGCGATGAGTGCTATCACAATCACCACAATCGCGATGACCACAATCACTTCCAATAAAGATAATCCCTTCTGACGCCTGCAGTTGGGCACGATGGATCTCCTGTCAAAGAGTGAACACGATATCAGCCTCTGCTACAAGCACGGCATCAAAGGTGTGACTGCCCTGCAGCTATGAGGGCCAGCATACTTCACAAGTCGCTGACCTCTGTAAGTTTTCTCGTACCGATCGAGAATACACATCGCACAGTGGTATCGCCCATCCCCGTCGCTGTCGATACAGCAGAGGTTATCAATTGAACCATTCACACGGTTCCATCCCTGAGTATCAGAATCGCACGAAGCACAGGGAGGCAAAATAGGAAGGGGCAGCGGAACATTCTGGCTGTACACCATGCCTCCTAACAAAAGCAGTGTACCCGCCATCACCATCGTACCGTAAACCGAAAGCTTCTTCAGCATCTTCTGTACACCTCCATCTAATTAAACGCTCCCGATGCCGCTTTGGGGACATCGATCCACCACTTCCAGCCGAGGCGTTGGGTACACGCTTCTACCCCTAATTATTCTGAAACGCCTTCCGAATTACAACCGTCTCCGCATCATTTTCACCCCTGTTCACCCAGTTTCGCACGCAGCGCTGCCCGCACCCGCCCAAGACGCTTCGACACCGCTTGTTGTGACAGCCTCGCCCGACGCGCCGCCTCCGCCTGCGACCAACCCTCCACCCACACCCACTCTACCAACTGCCGATCCATCGCGGACAACTCCGCCAACGCTTGCCACCAAGCCACACGCGCACACACAACCTCTATCACCCGCTCGCTTGCAGGATCCGCCCACTCCTGCACGCACGCCTCCCCTTCCGCGTGTCGCGTGAACGCCTCCAGCGAAACGCACGCCCGCGCCCCCCAGCGCCATTCACCCCTCCAAAACGCCAGCAAGTGGTACCAGATTGCCCGCGCCAGATAACCGTCTAAGCCCCCTCGGATAGGGTTGTAGGTAGACAAGGCGTCGGACACACAGCTCCACGCTTCGCCGAGGCATTCGGCGTGCCATTCGTTGGGTTCATAGCGGGGCGGTGGGGTATAGCGATACACGAACCGTGCGACGGTCTGTTCTATCACACGCGTAAGCGTGTTGGGCGAGGTGCATGGTTTCTCGTCCTCGTCTGGCGCCGTAAGCGTCTTGTGTTCAAGGTGTTCAGGTGGATCTGCCATCGTTGGCGACCTCTGTAAAATGGTTCGCTCCAGCAGGGAACAATTCCTGCTAACAAATGCAGTCCTCAATCATTTCCGTAGAATGTATCCAGTGGAAGGTAGACCTCAATCGTTCCCGTCGTTGAGAGTGGATCTTGGTAGACAAGCCATAGTCGTGGTTCCCACCGTTTGAAGGTCAGTACTGTATCAGAAGTAGGCGGTTGCCGAGAGTACCAACGCAACGCGCGTATCTCTTCAGGAAGGTCGTCCCAGCGATACACGGTTTCGGGCAAGAGGTGAGGCGATTTATAAAGTTGACTATATATGCTGTTCATCGCTTGTATCATTCGTTCGCGTCGCTGAACATGCAACACTTTCAACCACTCCAAATACGCCTGCATATGCTCGGTCTGTTCCGTCAGTCGCAGGGGCGCTGAGAAAAGGAACCACCACTGATTTTTTGCAGGCGTTGCGGGCGCGTCGCGACGATTGGGAGATGCAGAAGGCGTTGGCTGCGGCAGTTCCGAATGCGGCAACTTTTTGATGAAACGCGGATGTTCTGCGAGGTATAAATTTGGCTCGGCTTCGCCCTCGTTTGTTGCAAACCGCCACCAGTCGCCTGCTCGAATCCAGACCTCTCCCGCACGCAGCCGCTCCTGAAACTGAGCCAAAGAGATATTCTGCAAGTGGTACTGCATGGCGTCCTCTTGGTATATTCTGAAGATTTCTTCTCGGAACATTTCGGGCAATTCGGTGACTTTGACGAGATCATCCCGATTTTTGAGGTAATCGTACAAAGGCAGGAAGACCGTGTCTACATACTCAGGCGTCAAGTGGAGGGGGATTAGGTAAGCCACTTGGTCATCACCGACGACACTAAAGCCTGCTTCAATCGCTCGTTTACGGAAGGCTTCCTTGTCGAAGGGTTGCTGGATGTGTCGCTTGATTAGTTGTTCTGTGCGCGTTTGCAGACTTTCCGAGTCGCCTCCTGCTACAATCAACCTCTGAGCATGGATACACCCCATCAAAACCAGTAACCCGCAGAGAATTGTCCTTCGCATCAGGGCACCTCCTCAACAGGAAATATCGGAACCCAGCTGGGGCAGCATCTCGTGGTCGGTAAGGGTTCTGTGTGATCGACTATGATTCTATGCCCTGTGGGACATTTACTGGCGCACCTTCCAAAAACACGCCCATCGCTACACGAAACAGTGACACACACCTGGGTTCCTTCGAGTATGTATATGACCGTTCGTTTAGAGCAGGCAGGCAGTATCCCAGAAAAATCTATTCTGTATAGACCGCCGCTCAAAACTCCACAATGGGGGTCAAAAAATGAGCATGTGCATGTGGGATCAGTGTCAGGAGTCGGGTTAAATATCTGTACCCCTACTGGATACCAACGGCTTTCAAAGTAAGGCAGTCCTTCTTGACAGTTTTCATTAGCGATTGTGAAGATGTCCACACCGCATTCTATATTCACATAGTGTGCTTCGGAAGATACAGGCTCGCAGGTCCCGCAGGGGTCGTCGGTGTTGGCATACACCAGCCAAACATCTCCCTGTAGTATCAACGCCAGTAGTGTTATCACTCGGCTCAAACATTTCATTTCCACTCCCCCTTCGAAGCGTTGGGTACACGCTTCTACCCCTAATTATTCTGAAACGCCTTCCGAATTACAACCATTTTTCCATGCATTTTGCCCGTTGTTGCCACCACGGGAAGGCTCGCGGCAGTAGACCTGCTCGGTCCAGATCGCTTGGCAGGAGTCTGTCGCGCCTGCACGAATTAAGCGCACTGTTATGAAGGCATTACGGCAGATATGGTGGCTGGCGGGGCTGCTCAGCGTGTGCGCCTTCGCCCAGCCGAAGCAAGCGGCGACGATTAGTCTCAATCTGGAAAACGGCGCGACCGTCAAGGGCACGGTGAAAGTGGTTGCCCGCGTTCAATCCGATCTGCTGGTGGAGCGTGTGGAGTTCGCTGTCGACGGCGTGCTGCGCGAGGTGGACGAAAGCACACCTTACGAATATGAGTGGGATACGCTCGCCGATAGCGAGGGTGAACGCGTCTTGAAAGTCACAGTGTACCTGGAAGGGAATAAGAGCGTTTCGCAGGAACTGAAGGTCGTCATCGATAACGGCGTGGCGCAAGGGGCGGCGCACCACTATCAGCAAGCGCGGGAGGCGTTCGCCGAGGGCAAGTTCGAGGACGCGCTCTACCACACGCGCGTCGCCCTCAAAGCCGACTCCACGCATCGGGAAGCCCGCGTCCTGCAAATTCAGACGCTCCTACGGCTGGGGCGCACTGCAGAAGCCGACGATGCCGTGGAGGATCTGGCGCGTCTGTACCCTGACTTTTTGGAGACGCAGGAGTTGCGTGTGGCTGCCAGCCTGCGCCGTGCAAGAAACGCTCGCAACGAGCGGGAGATCTTGCGCAACGCTATCGACGCACGCCACAAAATCAACCAGATGCGCCTGAAAGCGCTGGACGACTCGGAGGATCCAGAGGCTATTATCAATCGCGTGCTCCTGACGATGGCGGAGGGCATCACAGGCGCGACCATCGATGCCCTGCTCCGGCTCACAGAGCGCGAGCCGAACAATACCCGCTACCTGAACATGCTGGCGTATGCGTACCTCTATGCAGGACGCCTTCGGGATGTGATGGTGATCACCACCACTGCGATTCGGCGTGGCGCCGCCGACGATTACACCTACGCGATTCGGGGGTTGGCGGCGGCGCTGCTCAACGATACGCGCGAACAGGAGCGCGCTTTCGAGGAGGCAGAGAAACGGGACAAGCAGTCCAAAGCGCTGCTGGTCGCGCAGGCGAACCTCGCGATGCTGAGCCGACGCGCCCCCACGGTCGGCAGATTGGCTGCGCAAGCGCAAGGACTGAGCGACAACACCCCTCAAACCGCGTTCCTGCGCTATTGGAGCTTCGTCAACACACGCGAATACGACCGTGCTAAAGACGCCTTCTGGCGCGTGCTGGACTTAGACCCGCTGATGGCGGAGGCGTACCAGCTGCGCGGGATGCTCAACCTGATGGATGGCTTGCGTCCGGGTGACGAAGACCTGTTGACTGTTGCGCGCGAGTGGTTCGAGTTGGCGTTGGCGGCGCGTCCGAACTACGCGCCAGCGCATCTGGGCATCGCGATGAGCTACGCATTCGAGGCGTACACCACCAAGCGCGACGGCAACCGTCCCGAGCCAGAGACCCTGCAAAAAGCGGAGGAAGCGCTCAATAAGGCGTTAGCGATGGCGCGCGACACGGCATGGGTACAGGTCGGCGCATCCTATGTCTACACGGAACTGGGCAAGGTACGCGCTGCGGATGAGGCGATTCGACGCGCCGCGCAGATAGACCCGAATCGCGTTGTCAGCCTCACGCCGCCCGAACCGCCCCGCGCGATGGAGCTGCTGATGGGGCTGTTGTTTGTGCCCATGTTCCCCGCGCCTTAGGCAAATGATCGGACGGCTCAACGGCGTATTGACCGCTATTGAGGAGAACTTTGCACTGATTGAGGTGGGCGGCGTCGGCTACGAGGTGCGCCTCCCGCCCAACCTCAAAGAGCAGCTCCCGCCCCTGGGCGAGCCAATCACGCTCTACATCCGCACCCTGTTCCACGAGGAAGAGGGCATTCTGCTCTTCGGTTTTCTGGAACCTGCGCAGCGTAGGCTCTTTGACCTGCTCATCACGGTCAGCGGCGTCGGACCGCGCTTGGCGTTGAACCTGATGGGCGCCAGCGAACCAGAGACCTTAGCGCGCGCCATCGCCCGCAAAGACACGCGCTACCTCAAGTCGCTGCCCGGCGTGGGCGCGAAACTGGCAGAACGGCTCGCGCTGGAACTCTCCGACAAGGTCGCTCAGTTCGCCTTTGAGCGACAGGTGGAGCGGCTTGCCGCTGCCAAGCGCGTCAGTGCCATCGATCTCGACGCGCTGGTCGACGGGCTGACGCAGCTGGGCTACAGTCGTCGCGAAGCACAGACCGCACTTAACGCCGTGCTGAACGAGCAGCCCGAAGCCGACGAGCAAACCCTGATGCGCCTCGCACTGGCGCGACTCTCACCCCGAAGGTAAACCAGGTTGGGTATACTCTGAACAACGCGCGTCGCTGCGCGTCAAATCCTTTGTAGGGAGGTTTCAGTTATGCAGAAGCGCAACCGTTTCTGGTGGTTAATCCCGTTTGGAATCGGGATTCTGTTGTGGGGCGTCTGGGGTGTGGTGTTTTCCTCCACGCCTCTGAAAGAAGGTTCTAAAGCCCCTGAGTTCACGCTGCAAGGCAGCGACGGCAACACATACCGCCTCAGCGATTTTCGGGGCAAGCGTGTCGTGTTGATGTTCTACCCGAAATCGAACACGCCTGGCTGCACCGTGCAGAACTGCTCCGTGCGCGACCAGTACGAGAAGCTTAGCCAGTACGCGGTGGTGGTGGGGATCAGCGTCGACTCGCCCGAAACGCAGGCTCAATTCGCTAAGCAGCACAATCTCAAGCATGTTGTGCTGGCGGACGCGGATGGCAAGGTGGCGGAAGCCTATGGCGTGCGCACGACGGCAGGCTACGCGAGCCGCACGACCTTTGTGATAGCGCCCGATGGCACCATCGAAAAGGTGTTCGAGAAAGCGGGCACGAGCAACCATGCGGACGAGCTGCTTGCCTACTTCACCGCGCGCACACAGCAGGGCACCGCGCCGGCCGCCGCCGAGAAACCCGAAATCGGCAAGCGTGTCCCGAACTTCACCCTGCCCAATGTGAACGCACGCGAAGGGCTGCCCAAAGAGGTCACCCTCTATGATATCAAAAATCAGAAAGCCATCGTGATTATGTTTATCGCCACGCGCTGCCCCGTATCACTGGCTTATGACGAGCGCATGGCGAACCTCGCCAAAGAGTACGCCGACAAAGGCGTGATGTTCCTCGGGATCAACTCCAACCATATCGAACCCGCTTCTGAAGTCACGGAACACGCGCAGAAGAATGGGTTCATATTCCCCGTGCTGAAAGATGAGGGCAACCGCGTGGCGGATATGTACGATGCACGGGTGACTCCCGAAGTCTTTGTGGTGGACTCGAACTTCGTGCTGCGCTATCACGGGCGCATCGACGACAGCCAGAACCCCGCGCGTGTCAATCAGCGCGACCTAAAGAACGCGCTGGACGCGCTGCTGGCAGGCAAAGAGCCGCCGGTGAAGGAAACCCGCGCCTTTGGTTGCACGATCAAGCGCGTGCAACAGTAGTCCCCAAAATTCGGTACGACGGCGGAGATGCCGTCGTACCGAATTAGGATTGCTTCACTTTGCAGGTGGAGACGCCCAGCAGTTTGTAAGCAAAGCAAACGCCTGTCAGTCCCGACAGAAGAATCGGAACCCCAATCACGCCCCACCAACTGTGGGCGTACACTCCCCAGCCGATAATCGCAGCGCCCAGCACGACACGTACTACTCGATCAATCCCGCCTACATTCGGTTGCATCGTCTTTACCCTCCAAGTTTAATGTACTTTCTCCTATCGTCGTTGGTTCCTCAAACGATAGAGTCTTCTAATCCGAATCGTCTCTTAGCGCATATTCCAAAACAGCGGCGCGCACAGAGATGCCGTGGCGCACTTGGGCAAGGATCAGGGAACGCTCCCCATCGGCGATTTCGTCGCTGATTTCGATGCCGCGTTGAATCGGACCGGGGTGCATCACCACGCAGTCGGGTTTCGCCCCGCGCAACCGTTCGGCGTTGATTTGGTAGTCGCGACGGTAGGCGTTCAGACTGGGCAGCAGCCCTTGCGCCATCCGCTCGGTTTGGAGGCGCAACACCATCACGATATCGGCGTTCTGGAGGGCTTCTTCGGGGTCGTGCGTGAGATGCGCATCGGGGAGCGGGGCGTCGGGTAGGAGCGTCGGCGGGGCACAGAGCCACACCTCCGCACCCGCTTGACGCAGCAGGACCCGATTGGAGCGTGCCACGCGACTGTGCCGAATATCGCCCACAATCGCCGCCTTGCGCCCGCGAAGCCAGCGCGTCTCCGGGGCGGGCTTCCCGTAGTGGAGCCAGAGCGTGTAGAGGTCGAGCAACCCCTGCGTGGGGTGTTCGTGGGCGCCGTCGCCGGCGTTGAGGATGGGGGCGTCGGAGACCTGCGCCGCGGTCCGAGCCGCGCCCGCTTGGGGATGGCGTAGCACGATAGCGCGAACGCCCTGCGCGTTCAAGGTGCGTATTGTGTCTTGCAAACTCTCGCCCTTGGCGATACTGCTCGCTTCAGCGGTAATGGTGAGGGGGTGGTAGCCCAAAAGCACGGTTGCCTGCTCGAACGCAGCGCGTGTGCGTGTGCTGGGTTCGTAAAACAGCAACGCGACCACGCGGGCGCGCGGCGGAACGGGTGGAAACGGGTTCGCATGCAGTCGCTGACGCCACGCTTCCGCACGCACCAGCAGGTCAGCCACAGGCAACTCGGCGGCGGTCAACACATGCGGCATAGCAGGCTCCTAAGGAAGATTCGGCGCCGCTTTGCGCAGCACCACACGGTCGCGCCCTTCGAGTTCCATCAGTTCCACCAGCACGAACTCCGACCGACTCGTGGGAAGATTTTTGCCCACATAGTCAGGGCGGATGGGCAATTCGCGATGCCCGCGATCGATGAGCGTCGCCAGCTGGATATTCGCAGGGCGACCGAGCTGCATAATCGCTTCCATCGCCGCGCGCACCGTACGCCCCGTATGAATCACTTCGTCCACCAGAATCACGCGCCGATCGGTAATCGGGAAGGGGACATCCGTTTGGCTGCGGGTCAGTACCCCTGGTTTTCGCTCGATATCGTCGCGAAAGGGGGTGATGTCCACACTCCCGCAGGGTACCCCCACGCCCTCGATCTGCGAGATAGCTAACGCCAGCCTTCGGGCGACAGGCGCACCGCGACGCTGAATGCCGATCACCACTAAGTCCTTCGCGCCGCGATTACGCTCCAGAATCTCGTGCGCTATGCGCGTGATGGCGCGACGCATATCCTCCGCGTCCATCACCACGACCTCGCCCTGCTCCGTCATCAGGCAAAGTATACCTGAAGCGAGTTTGGGCAAAACCTTGCAATTCCCAAAAAATGTGCTATAATAGGATATCCTACCAACGGAGGTGTGATGACTATGCGAAAGGCGATTCTTTTCGGCATCGTCAGCGCGCTCGCGCTGACAAGTGCTGCTATCGCGCAGACGCCCGTGCAAAAACTCCAGCAAGCGGGCAGAATGTCCTTCCAACTCTTCGACTCGCAATACTACATTCGCATCGGCGACCAGTGCACTCTACCCGCTGCAGGTGGTGGACTCGGTAATCAGAACCCCATTTGTGTCGTTCTCTCTGACCTGGACGGTGATGGCGATAAACTGGACTTTCAAATCACTATCAACCAGATGGTCAATAGTATCCAATCCAACGCAACGGTGACCTTCTACGGGGAGGCTGTAAACGACAACACCGTCCGCTGGCAAGGCAGCCGCACTTTCAGCCCCCCGGAGTGTGCCTTTATCGGCGGCAGTGTGAATCAGTGGTATCAATTGAATGATGTTTACGGCGACTTCACAATGCAGATTACCGAACTGGAGAGCTGTCAAAGCGATCCGTTTAACTGCTCGAGCTGCGGCGTGGACTTGCGGTTGGCGACTGCCGCGATTGACCCTCCCGATGAGAATGTGAACTACTTGGGCTTCAACGGCATTCTCCGATTAGGTGGTGATAGCTGCGACACGGGCGGTCCGCTGCGCGCCTGCGCCCGTACCTACTCCATCAACGCTGTCGCGTACAGCACCTCGCTGCCCTCGCGGGGCGATGTGAACGGCGACTGCACTATCGACGATGCGGACCTGCTGGTCGTGCTGTTCAATTTCGGCAATAGCGGCGACGGCGATGTGAACGCTGATGGCATTGTCGATGACGCCGACCTACTCATCGTGCTGTTCAACTTCGGCGCAAGCTGCTGATCTGCCGAATTCCTCGCTTTCGGCTCGGAATAGCACTCGACACTCCTCTGGGCTTCCGACCGAAGCGAGGAATCTAACCGTTCAGGAACTTTTGACAGCAGGAATCCTGACTAATGGGTAGAATCATCCAGATTACGAGGAGGTAAACAGAACGATGCGGTATCGTGGATTCACACTGATTGAGCTGTTGGTCGTTATCGCGATTATCGCCATTTTAGCGGCGATTCTGTTCCCTGTGTTTGCGCAAGCGCGTGAGAAGGCGCGCCAGACCCAGTGTGTCAACAACATGAAACAGGCGGGCTTGGGGGTTATCCAATACATCCAAGACTACGACGAGACCTATCCGATGAGCGTCTACCGAGCGCGCAATCAGCAGAACCAGGAGTGCGCCTACACGATGCTCGCGGCGATTGAACCGTATGTGAAGAATAAGGACATCTTCGAGTGTCCCTCCCGGCGACGCGAAATGGATTTGGATGCGTTCTGGCGCCAGTTTGGTCTACCAGGTGGCGAGTGTGGGCGCTTCCAGTGGCTCAGTTATGTCGCGAACTTTGCCCTGTTTGAAGACGGTCCCAACAACACGATTACGGGCGCGCAGAACCAGCCTCCTATCAAGCAAGCGGAGCTGGAGTATGTGGTGGAGACGGCTGCCTATCTGGACGGGCAGCTCACGGTTGCTGGCGGCACGGGCAACTGTTCGATTTTCAACTCGCCCGTGGAGGGACGCCACAACGAAACGGTCGACGTCGCTTATGCGGACGGGCACGCGAAATCGTTGAAGGTTGCCCCAGCGAACCAGGCATGCATCAACATTAGCAACAAGCAGTTCCGCCTGTGGTGCGTGCAATCCGCTCCCTACAATCGCAACTGTAACAACCAGAACCGCAAGGTCTGCGACACGAGCGCGAATATTCCTGGCTCGCGCGACCTCTGGGGTATCCCGTCCGATGACCAGTATTCTGGGACGCTCGGTCGCTGCGTGAAAGCGTTGCGATAGTAGTAGTTCTATCTGGGCATCCCTGCGAGGGACGCCCCCTGCGGGGATGCTCTTGATTATGTCCATCGCTTATCAGAATCTCCGTGAGCTGATTCACGCCTTCGGCGCGCGCCCTGCGACCTCGGAAGCGGAGTCGCGCCTGCGCAGCTATCTCCACCGCCGTCTCCAGGAACGTGGACTGACCGTTTTTGAGCAACCGTTTTCCAGTGTCTCTTCGCTCACGCCTGCGTGGCTGGTCGTTTCGGTGCTTTTTGTGGGGGCGGCGGTTTTGGCGTGGCAGGATGCGCCGCTGGCGTGGTGGGCGGGAGCGCTGTGTAGCGTCGTCGGTATGGCGATGTTCTGGGGCTTAGCGAGCGGGCGTTGGGATGTGATGCGTCTGTTTCCCCAGCGCGAGAGCGCGAACCTGATTGTCGTGGCGCCGGCGTCGTCGGAGGTGCGGCGGCGGGTGGTGCTAATGGCGCACATCGATAGCCAACGCGCTGCACTGATGTGGCGCCCACGCCATGTACGGGCGTTCGGGCGGAACTTCCAACTGCAGGCGGGACTGTTGGGCGTTCATACGCTCATTGCCCTGTTGCTGCCGCTTGCGCCGCTGCTGGGGCAGGCTTGGTTCGTTGCACTGGCACGCGGCGTGATGACGCTAAGCGGGCTGGTCGCGCTCTACGGGATGGGCATGCTCCTTCATCGGGAGATGTTCCTGCCCTGGGTGCAGGGCGCCAACGATAACGGCTCTGGAACCGCCGCGCTCCTGACAATACTGGAGCGGATTGCCGAACAACCGCTACCGCACACAGAGGTCTGGGGCGTGTTCACAGGATGCGAAGAGGTGGGCAGACCAAACGGCGCCTTCGCCTTTGAGCGCGAGTACGGATTCCAACTGCGCGACGCGGAGTTTTTGATTATTGATCATATCGGGCTGGGCGAGCCGCGCTACTTGACGGCGGAGGCAATGCTGCCCCGCACCCGCGCTCATCCCGAAATGATTCGGCAGTCCGAGTGCCTTGCGCAGGCGCATCCCGAATGGCGACTTCAGCCCAGCGCTGTGCCGCACGGCGCCTACACCGACGCCTTGCCGTTCTACCTAAAAGGCTACAAAGCGATTGCGCTCTGGTGCGAGCAAGAGCCGGGCGTGCCTCCCAACTGGCACTGGATAACGGATACGCTGGAACATGTGTCAGCAAACGATTTGGAGCGCGCTGTGCAGGTGATTGAGGCGTTTTTGGGGCACAAAGCGGCTCAATGACGCTTCGCCACAGAGGACTGCGGAACTTTTTGGGGGAAAGCATGGTATAATATAGCACACGGGGGCGTCAGGGTTCGACGGGACACGATTGACGCTCAGTTGCGAGTCGAGGCGCCGCAGGCCTCGTAAAAAAGCGGCAAACAAGAAGTGCGAACACTAACTATGCTCTCGCTGCCTAATTGAGCAGCGCGCCGCTCACCCTGCGGTCGATCCGGGGTGAGCTGAGCGTGGGCCAGATCGACTGACTCTCGAAGCTGCGCTCAGGGCTGAGAGAGGACACCTTACTGAGCTGGCGTGGGAACGCCCTGCCCTTCGGGACATCCCACGCGAGAACAAAAGAAGGGCTACACTCGTAGACGCTGAGTGGGCAACGGTCTCGGAAGGGGGTTCAATTCCCCCCGCCTCCACCAAAATTCCCTCTGCCTCGCCGATAATTTCCTCCTGATGTGTTCTGGCTGAGCTTCCTGGTGACCAGCCTTGCGGTTCTGGTGCTGGGCTGGTGGTGCGTGCGTGCGGATGCGCCTGTCGGGCGTTGCTTGCGTCGGCTCAAACGGCTCCTGTGGCTCTCCATCGCCTTGAAAACCGGCATCGGCGTCGCCATGTACGCGATGGGGGGGCGGGCGTCGTCCCCGCTCGCGGCGGCAGCGCTCATCACGGGCGCCGCGTGGGTGGTCGGCGAGTTCTGGGTGATTTTTGGCTGGGTGTATCTGATCGAGAAGGCGCAGCGTTCTCTCGCTACCTCGCGGAGTGACTATCTGCGGATGCGGTTGCGCCTGGTATGGGAGGCGCTCGCGCCGTTGTTGGCAGTGGGGCTGGGCGCACTGGCATTCGGCGACCTGCAGCGGGGGGCGTATCACACGGGAGGGCTATGGGGGCTACTCTCCACAGGCGCCATCGCGCTGGGTGCGGGGCTGATCGCTATCGGGCTGATTCGGCGACCGATACCGCTGCCGGTGCATTCCGTGCCCGTGGAGACCCACCTGCTCGCAGAAGCGCAGCGCATGGGACGGGAGTTGGGCGTAACGGTACGCGAGATCCTGGTGTTGGACGGGATGCGCCTGCGCAACGCGAACGCCTTCGCGCTGAGCGGGGGCAGAATCGCCATCACTGACTATCTGCTGGCAAACTTGACGGAACCCGAAACGCTCGCGGTTCTGGCGCACGAAGTGGCGCACCTCGCCCAACGACGGCGACTGATAGGAATTTGGACAAGGCTGCTGAGTGTCGGGCTGGGTACAGCGATTGTGTATGCACTGCTATGGGAGCGCCTACCGCTGTGGGGCGTGTTGGTCTGGGTGAGCGCGCTTGGGGTGGGGATGACCCTGCCGATTCTGCGGCTCCGTCAGCGGCACGAACACGAGGCGGACGCCTTCGCCGTGAGCCAGTTCGGGGTCGAGCCACTGGAAAGCGCACTCCGTAAGATTGCCGCCATCCATCAGCGACCCACTCACACACAAAGCGACGCTGTGCATCCAGCGCTTGCCACGCGACTACAACGCTTGCGCCATCACGCGAGGGGCTGAGGGCGCGTCAGAAATCTTCCAACGCCAAACTCGATTCGGGCAGCACCTGCCCGCCGTCGACGACCAGCGTCTGCCCCGTGATGTAGTTCGCCTCTTCCGAAGCGAAGAAGAGCGCGGCGTACGCGACATCCTCGGGTCTCCCCAACCGTTTGAAGGGTATCATGGCTTCCATCTTACGCCGATACTCCTCACCGATTTCACCCAAGCCTTCCGTCGCGATGTTCCCCGGCAAAATCGCATTGACCGTGATGCCATATTTTGCCAGTTCGATAGCCGCCGAGCGCATAAATCCCAGCATACCGGCTTTCGTCGATCCGTAGTGTGCCCAGCCTGGGAATCCCGTGATAGGTCCCGTAATCGAAGAGGTCAACACAATCCGCCCACGCTTAGAACGCTTGAGCATGGTTAGGAATGCCTTCACCGTGAAAAACATCCCTTTAAGGTTAACTCGATGTACGGCGTCCCAGTCGGCTTCGGTCATGGTTTCCAGGAACGCTTGGGGATAGATGCCCGCGTTGCAGCAGAGGATGTCCGTGCCGCCGAAGGTGTTTTGTACCTGCTCTGCGGCTTGCTCCATCGAAGCGGGATCGCCCACATCCGCTCGGAGAAAGAGTGCCTCCCCGCCCGCTTCATGAATCGCTTGGACAACCGCCTCACCAGCTGGCGCATCGATGTCAAGAACAGCCACCTTCGCTCCATGCGCCGCAAACTGCTGCGCCATCGCCTTGCCAATCCCTTTCGACGCGCCCGTGATCACCGCTATGCATCCTGTGAATTTCATCATGTGCCTTCGTTTCGATTCTACCTTCTTAAGACTTGCAAAACCCAATCTGCATCGGGTATACTTATCTCCGCGTGGCCCCATGGTCTAGTGGTCTAGGACGCCAGGTTTTCATCCTGGAGGACGGGGGTTCGAATCCCCCTGGGGTCACCATTTTTATTTCTCGCGCCCAAGCTCGTCCAACCAGTTGCGAATCATCTCTAACGCTTCGGGGTTGAAGGTCTCCTCGATCTCAACATACTCGGTGATGAGTCCGGTGCGTGCTTTTTGGAACAGGTGGTTCAGCCCGGGCAGTTTTCGAATTGTGATGCGTTTGTTGCCTCCGTCGCGCAGAGCGCGCTCAATGGCGGGCAGGTTTTGGTCGGGGTCTACTTGCAGGTCTAATTCGCCGTTGAGCGCCAGCACGGGGCAACGCACTTTGCGCAAGTAGGGCGCCGGGTCAAGTTGCACGAAGGTTCGGAACCACGGGGTGGTGTAGCTTTTGGCTTGGGCTTGGAATCGGGCTTTCTGGGCGTCGGTGAGTTGCGATGCCTCTACGCCCAGCGATTGGACAATTGCCTCATAGAGGGCTTGTTGCGCTTTGGCGTCATCCTTTTCGCGCTTGAGGATTTCAAACACGCGCTGCTGCAATGCTCGATTGCGCTGGATTAGCGGCTCGGCGAGGTTCGATTTGCGGGCGATGAGTTCCGCCTGACGGTACAAAATTTGCTCGCCTGGCACGCCCGTGCCCGCCAGCAGAATCAGGAACGCCACATCGCGCGGGGCTTTGGCGGCGGCGATGGCGGCGACCAGAGCGCCTTCGCTATGCCCCAGCAAGCCGATGCGCTTACGGTCAATCTCGCGGCGGGTTTTGAGATAGTTCACCGCCGCGAGGGCATCCTCGGCGAAATCGAGCGTGGTCGCACGGCTCATGTCGCCGCCAGAACCGCCCACACCGCGGTCGTCCATCCGCAGCGTCGCATAGCCTGCGCGCGTCAGGTAGTCCGCCAGCACCAAGAACGGCTTGTGTTCGAAAATTTCCTCGTCGCGGTTCTGCGCCCCCGAACCGGTGAGGAACACGATTGCAGGGAATGGCGGCTTGCCGTTGGGGAGCGTGAGCGTGCCCGCCAGTTCGATTTTGGCTTTGCGGTTCGGCACGCGCACCTCTTCGGTTGTGTAGGGGAAAGGCGGCTTCGGCTCTTGAGGGCGTTTGCGGGCAGGCGGCTCGCCGGGGGTGAGGGTCAGTTTCCACTCACCCCCACCCTGTTTCCAGAGACCTTCCAGGCGTTTGCCGTCCTCGCTGAGCGTGCCCACAAACTCGCCTGCCACCGCCTCGGAGCGGAGGGTAATCTGCCTGCCCGCCGTCTCGACCGCGCTGACGGGGATGCCCCGCGCGCCCTGGTCAGGGCTATCGGGGGTCGCTTGCCATGTGCCATCTGCGTTGCGCCGGATACGGAACACGATGCGCAGTCGCTGCGCGCCCGTGTCCAAGACCCCCGACCAAACCCCCTCGAAGGCGGTTTGGCGTCTCATTCTTCGCCTCCTGTCCAGTAGTTGGGTGGTTCGCGTGTGATGGAGACGCTATGCGGGTGGCTCTCGCGTAAGCCAGAGTTCGTGATGCGAATGAATCGCGCTTTTTCACGCAGTTCTTGGAGGGTGCGTGCGCCGAGATAGCCCATTCCCGAGCGCAGCCCACCCACCAGTTGGTGAACGGTCTCGGAAAGCGGTCCGCGATAGGGCACGCGCCCTTCTACCCCTTCGGGCACAATCTTGCGCGGGTCGGTCTGGTAGTAGCGGTCGCTGGAGCCTTGACGCATCGCGGAGACCGACCCCATGCCGCGATACACTTTGTAGGCGCGATTGCGGAAGATTTCGATTTCGCCGGGCGATTCCTCGCAGCCCGCCAACAGGTTGCCGAGCATCACGGCGCTGGCTCCCGCCGCGAGCGCTTTCACGATATCGCCCGAATAGCGGATGCCACCGTCGGCAATGAGGGGCACACTGAGCCGCTGCGCTTCGGCGGCACACTCCATAATCGCGTAAAGTTGCGGCACGCCCACTCCTGCGACCACGCGCGTTGTGCAGATGGAACCCGCGCCCAGCCCAACACGAACCGCGTCCGCGCCCGCCTCTACCAGCGCCCGCACGCCCTCCCGCGTCGCCACATTCCCCCCTATCACCAACATGTTGGGCAAGGCGCGCTTGATCAGTCGTATCGCATTCAGCACCCCTGCCGAATGCCCGTGCGCCGAGTCCACCACAATAAAGTCCACGCCTGCATCGGCAAGGGCACGCGCTCGTTCCACAGGCTCACGCATCGGGCCCACCGCCGCCCCCACCACCAGTCGCCCGCGTGAGTCTTTCGTGGCGTTCGGATGCTGACGGATTTTGAGCAGGTCCTTAATCGTAATCAGCCCGCGCAACTTGCCATGTTCATCCACAATCGGGAGCTTCTCGATTTTGTGGCGCTGCAGTATCTTTTCCGCCTCTTCTAAGGTCGTGCCCGCAGGCGCAGTAATCAGGTTCTCGCAGGTCATCACTTCCCGAATCGGGCGGTCGAAGTTCGTCTCGAATCGGATGTCGCGGTTGGTGAGAATCCCCACCAAGTAGCCGTCTGAATCGGTAATGGGCACGCCGGAGATGTGATACCGTTCCATCAGCGTCAAGGCGTCACGCACGGTATGGTCTGGCGAGAGATAGATGGGATCCCAAATCACACCGTGTTCGCTCCGCTTCACGCGGTCTACTTCCAACGCCTGCTTCTCGATGGGCATGTTGCGATGGATAACGCCCACACCCCCCTCCCGCGCCAAGGCAATTGCCATCCGCGACTCGGTTACTGTGTCCATCGGAGAACTCACAATCGGGATACGCAGCCGAATATCGCCCACTAAGGTTGTAGAGACATCCACTTGATCGGGCAGCACTTCGGAATGGTTCGGTAAGAGCAACACATCATCAAAGCTGAGCGCCTCAGTCAACTCGTGCATGCGAAACGCCTCCGTGAGGCTAATTGTACCTGATGACATATCCAAGCCGCCTCCAGCGAACGTGCACTTGTCGCATCCCGTTCACTGAGTCGCCAAACGCATCCGTTATCGGCACATTCACGCTTGAGGCGTTAATCCCTGCCAAATCCCCACGCAGGTTCCAGTGTTGCTAAGCACCCTCACACGGGTACATCACACCATCATAACCATTACACACTGGCAGGTGCAGTTTCGCCATCTCATCTTGCGCCATCCTAATCCTCTTTCGCAAAGCGAGACCATCTACCATATCTCAAGCCAAACCAGCAAACCAATATCACAGCCATTGCCGTGAAAAAGTTAATCGTGTTGCGCCAGTCACGCAATGAAGGCACATACCCGCTTGCTTCTAAGGCGCGAAGAGCTGTCGCGTAAGCCATAACCCCTACTGATAAATCACCAAGCAATACTCTAAAATTCCTAAACTTTAGTTTGACAAAAGTATAGATTATACTCGCTGTGCCGACCAAAATCATCAGTAAACCTCCAGCACAGCAAAGACCACTCAAAACATCGCGCATGATCGTATCACCTCCACTCTTATTGTTCTATCCAGTCTGCTACATGCTTTGCCAGAAATATACTGCCTACCGTGACCAAACCAACCCCAACCAAAGCCGGCCCAGCCGTCACAGCGCCAGCGGCTAACACCAATCCAGCGCCAATGACAGCTATGTCTCCTATAACTGTACCGAGATTTTCTAAGGTATCGTTACCAGTCACGGAGCCAACACCACTAATTACATACCCCACTACACCGATTCCCGAACATACAGCCCCTGCGCGAGCTAAATGGGGCGCAAAAGTACCCGTCGATTCTCCCACCCTGACGAGCCAATCAATAATGCCTTTGAGAAAAAATTTCCCACTCGGATCCACCTTATTCACGGGGTCATTCACGCAATACCCATACGCATTCAGCGTGAGCGGGAGCATACAGCGAACCCAGCCACGGGTCTTGCTGCAGGAACCTGCCCACCGCAGGGTCGTACCAGCGCACGCCGACCTTCACCAAGCCGCCCGTCTCGGTCAGCTCGTTGCGATAGAGCCACGCCCCGTTCCCATGATGAAAAATTATAAGTGCCAAAGTAATCAAACCATTGTTTTTTATTTCTTCCATCGTGACCAGCTACCAGAACGGATGCTAAAAGGAAGCAAAAAGAAAACCACTGTCCACAGGGTGACTCCCACGAGGACCACCAGCCATTCACTCGTTGGAATGCCCCCACTTTTGAGGATTGCCCATGTCCCCGCCAACATAGCTACTACCGAAAGCACGGAGTCCGCTACGAAAACTTTTTTATCGGATGCACGCGCCTTAAATCGTATCACCAGCAGTATCTGGTTCGCTATGCCAAGAAAAACTACGAACAGCCCCACTATGAAGAGAGCATCTCGGAGTGCCTCAGTCACGTTTCCCTCCTATATTTCAGGATGCACGAAGAATCTCCTATGATTCGCGTCGCTACGGGCGTAGTAACTCTGCACCATCATGGGCAAGGGCTATCGAACCGATGGTAACCAAACCAACCCCTATTAGCGCAGGAGCTGCTGAGACTGCCCCCGCAGCTATTACTAACCCTAGTCCGATTATGGCTATATCTGACACGACAGCCCCTACCTCTTTGAGGGTGTCATTCCCTGTTACAATCCCTGCGACGTATATTCCCACGCCGACATAGCCAAGCCCAGAGCATATTCTGGCACCACGAACAAATTCGGGAGAAATACTTGATGAAATCGTCTCGTCAATTTTTGCAAGAATGTCTCCAACAAGGCGCCATATCCTCCCACTCGGATCCACCGCATTTACGGGGTCATTCACGCAATACCCATACGCATTCAGCGTGAGCGGAGCATACACCGAACCCAGCCACGGGTCTTGCTGCAAGAACCGTCCCACCGCAGGGTCGTACCAGCGCACGCCGACCTTGCACCAAGCCGCCCGTCTCGGTCAGCTCGTTCCGATACAGCCACGCACCGTTCCAGTCGTACACCTGACGCATCCCGCTCACCGTGTCCCCGAAAGCGTCCGTGATTGGCACATTCGCCGACGAAGCACCGATTCCTGCCAAGTCACCACGCAGGTTCCAGTGCAGGTAGTCGTTCCCGCGCTGGTACAGCCCCGCACCGAAACTCTGCACCACCCAAGTACCACCGTTCGCACGCTCGGCAAGCACACTGTCGCCTGCACCGTACAAAAACTCCAGCGTATTGCTGCCCAGCTGCGCCTTCACCCGACGACCGAAACCGTCATAAGTATACACCCAGCCAACACTTGCCCCTTGACGCTTCAAATGCACCAAGTTGCCCTCCGAGTCATAGCCCAACTCCCAAGTCTCGCCGTTCACACGACGCACCACCACATTCCCGTCCGCATCGTGCTCCCACGATTGACCGTTCAACGCCGTCAACTGGTTCGCCTCATTATAACTCATCGTGTCTACCGTCGTCTGCCCGTTCACCGTGCGCGTGCGCATCAATCGGTTCCCAACCGCGTCGTAAGTATACTCCACTGTGTACGCCGACGAACCCGTGCGCGCCTCGCGGATCAACTGCCCCTGATGGTCGTAAGTATACACCACCTCCGCAACTTGCGTGAGTTGCCCTTGCGCGTTGGGCAGATGCTCCGCCTTGCGCTCTATCCGACCCAGCGCATCATAACGATATACCTCCTTGCGAAACGGCGTTGCCCCAGCGTACCAAGTCAACGACTGCACGCGGTCAGCATAGTTCGGCTCGTAGGCGTATGCCACCTTCGTACCGTTGCCATAGACCACCTCTCTCAGGCGCCCTGTGCCCGCCTCGCGCACATACCGCACCTCTTCTACTTCTTGTGGATTGGTCGTGTTGATTACCTTCTCCAACTCGTTGGCAAGGTTGTACTCGTACCGAAACGACTTCAGTACTTGGTTGTTGGTATCTTTCAGGGTCAGTGTTTTCAGCAGTCCGCGCTCCCAACTGTATTCCACGACCCCTTCGGGCGTGGCGACACTGTGGAGCTCGCCTGAGGTCGGACTATACTGCCAGACGGTGGTGCGCACGAGTTGCCCGTTCGGCGCATATTCCTCCATCTGCAGCGGACGCCCCTCCAAATCGTACCGATAGCGCACCGTCTTTTCGGGGGTTTGCTTCTCGCGCAGGCGCCCCCAACTATCGTAGCGATAGGTAATCACTTGTCCCCGCGCGTTGGTGACTTGCTCAATCCACCCCAGCGCATTGCGACGCACCACCTCACCCGCGTCCAGCGCGTTCAATACTTTGGTGGGGTAGCCGTAGGCGTCGTACTCATACTTCTGCGTGCGGTGTCCCTCAGCGTCCCACGCCTCCAGCAGCAAGCCGCGCGCTTCATCCCACACATAGCTGCTGGCAGCCTCTTCGCCTGCGCCCACACCCGTAAGTTCAAATACTTTCTCCAAGTCCCCTGTCGCGTTGTAGCTGTAGAACACGCGATACTTGCCAGCAGGGGTCAGCGCATCGCGTACACTGCGCAGGCGGTTCAGCGCGGTGTATTCCAACTCTACCGCGTTGCCTTGGGGGTCTTCAGCACGGGTGAGGTTGCCCCGTTCATCCCAGCAGAAGGTGTAGGTCGCCCCTGCAGGCGAGGTCACACTCTGCAACTGATACAACTGGTTCCAACCGAACTCTGTCGTGCGCCCCAGCGGGTCGATGGTGCGCATCAGGCGTCCGAGCGCGTCATATTCGTAAGTCCACACGATGCCTAACTCGCCCATCTGGATTTGGACTCGATAGCGCGGGTCCCCTAAGAACTCTGGGTAGCTAACCAAACTGATAGGACACGCCATAACCATCTGATTGCTTCCAGAGCGCCCTGCAAAGACAAAGGAAATCAAGCGTCCCATCGGGTCATAGCTGTAGATGGCACTATAGCCCTCCCGATCCCGAACCTCATTCAGGCGTCCATCCGCATAGAAGAAACGGTACGCTGACTGATTGACTGCTGGCTCATCGGCATAAGTCAGCACAGGCATAATGACGCTGCGCAAGAAAACTTCATTCCCAGCGTTTGGAGACTCTCCCGTACCTTGGTTCGGATAGGGATAGTAGGTGAACTGCCACACCCGCCCTATGGCGTCGCGCACCGCCTTCAGATGCCCATACCACGCTGTGGGAACAGGGGTTGCCCCGTTCGCATCGGGAACAGAGTCGCTCTCTTGATAGTAC
>BPGO01000009.1 GCA_026003075.1 Fimbriimonadales bacterium
GTGGCAGGATTGTTATGACCCTTCGCTTGCGGGGTGGTTGTTGAATTCACCTGATGGGGATAGATTCTCTTTTGCCTATGGCGCGGCGGCTGCAGCGCAAGCGGGGCGATTCGAGGACGCCGAACGCTTGATGCGGAAAGTTGGGGGAATATCACGCGATTGGTATGACATCTATCGCCGCGGCTATGCTGTTGGTTTGGCGAAGAAGGGCGAGTTCCGTGCCGCACTCTGGGAAGCGAGGCGTATCCGAAGTGACATTTATCGCATCGGTTCGCTGGCGCGTATCGCCGCCGAGATGCGTCGGCAGGGATTGTAAGCCCTGCCGTTGAGGCGGTGGCGTCTGAAAACAGACCTTGCCGCGTTTGTCGTCGTCTCGCGCTAAAACGGTGGGTTGGGAGGATTGCCGATCGCATCCAGTTCGGTTTCTCGCGTGGCTTGGTTGCCCGCGCGGTCGGCGGCGCGTACCTGTACGCGCACTTTACCGCCTACGCCGTTCCATTGCGCCGTGAACGCCCCGCGATACTGACCTTGTTGAAGACTCAACGCCACACTCGCCTGCGAGTTGTCGGGATAGGTAATCACCGCAACCACATTGGCGACTCCCGATTCGGCGTCCGTGGCGCTGACCGCGACTTGAGCGTCTACGCCAGAGTACAGCACCGAAGGCGATACCCCGATAGTCCCAAGGGTGGGCGGGTTCGTGTCCGAGCCAGTGTTCGGTGGGGGCGTGCCTCCTCCACCGCCTCCGCCGCCACATGCAATCACCGTCAGTGCAAACAGCCCGGCGAGACAACCTGTCCAAAAAAACCCACGCGATTTTTGTGTACGCATCGCTTTCACCGTGTGAGTAAGATGGGAACGACGCTTCGCGCAATTTGCCCGTCTTCGCTCTGAGCCATAATCTGCACGGTGTAGGCGCCTGGGGGCAGAGCGCGTCCTGCGTCGTCGCGTCCGTCCCAAGTGAGTTGCACCTGTCCTGCCGAGCGCACGGCTTGCAACGGGAGGCTACGCACCGTGCGACCGTTCAGAAGCACTTGCGCTTGCACCTGCGCCGCCGCGGTCAGCGTCGCTTGGATGACGAATGCGCCGTTCGTGCTGCGCCCACCTGAAACGCCTGGGGAGAGGATGCGCAGCAGTTGCGAGCGGCGTGCCGGCTCAATCGTGAAGTGGAACACGCCGCCCTCCGATGGGGCTGTGAATCGGTAGGTTGCGCGCCCACGCAGAGGAATCGCGCGCCCTGTCTGCTCGTCGCGCAGGCGCAAGTCCACACCGTGCGGCAGCAGCGCGATGTCGGGCAACCGCAACTCCACGATGCGAGGGGTTTCTCCCGACGCCACTTGCAGAATCAGTTGCCAGCGCATCGGCGTCTCGGCGCGCAGGTCGGCGGAAAGCCTCTGCTGCGCATGCTGGAGGCTCAGTTGCACAGGCGTTTCGCCTGCGGGCGCGTCGGGTGGCGCGATGGCTTGAACGGAGCGTCCCATACCTAACACGACCTCGCTGCTATGCCCTTCGATCACCGCTTGTAGGCGCAATGCCCACATCGAGGCGTTCATAAAGGCGCGCGGCTCTGCCCGTCCGCGTGTCGCAGGGTTGAGGATAAGCGTGCAGGGACGCAACGCCAGTACCCACGCGGCTTGCCCTGCGGGAAGCGTTCCGCGTGCAATCGGCAGGATGGCAGGGTCATAGAGCAGTTGGTAGCGTCGCTGGGTGGCGTCCCACATCCAGCCATAGTTGGCAATCCAGCCTGCTTGCGCCGCCTCGTTCAGACCGCGCACTTCACCTGCGAATTCAACGCGAATGGCAACATCGCTCCACGCCAGCTCGGTCAGGTAGGGGTTGCTCATTAGGTTCCAGCCCGTCTGGAGCGGGATGCGCAACTCTCCTGTGATGGGCGCGCCGCTGAAGTTTGGCTGGACGGGTGTATCGGCTTTGAGGAAGTAGCCGCGCCCCACCTGCAGCATGTCCACATCGCTGTATTGGTTGCTGTCGGCGTTCCACGCCACCACGCGCACCCCTTGAAGACCAAGCGCGCTCAAACTCGCATCCGCGGTTTGGAGGTTCAGTCCAAGCGCAACGACGCCCTGAATCTGGGTGGGCAAGGTGTTCGAGATCACGAGGGGGCGCGAAGCGCTCCAGTCACTCCACTGGTTTGCAGCGTCGCGGGCACGGGCACGCCAACTGCCTTGACCTGCGGGCAGTGCCTGACTTACGGGCACGCGCACCGTCGCCTCCTGACCACTGGGCGCTGCCGCGCTTAGGAACTGAAACTGCCGATTCCCGATGCTCACCTCGATTTCATAGACGAGCGCTTCGTTTTCGGGGTCAGTCGCGCGGAGGCGGAAGGTCGGCGTGGCGGAAGTGGCGGCGTTCGCTGCGGGTTGGAGCAGTTCAGGGATAGTAGGCGGATTGTTGGGCGAGCCGCCACCATTGTTGTTGTCCTCAGATACGGTAAAAGTGCGCGATTCGCTCCAATCGCTGGTGGCGTTGTGAGCGTCCAGCGCACGCGCTCGCCACTGGTGCGTGCCAACAGGCAACGGCTGATCGCTGGGGACGGCGACGGATGCCTCTTGCCCTGAGTCTACCAACGCCGTCTCCATGGTACGGCTGCTTCCATCTTCCAATAGGATTTGGATTTCGGCTTTGACGCGGTTGCTGTCGGGGTCGGTCAGGCGCGCGGTGAAAGTTGGTGTACGGGGAACGGTGGCGTTCGGCGCCGGCTGGAGCAGTTCGGGAATGTTGGGAGGGGTGTTCGGCGATGGAACCGTAAACGCGCGTGCGCTGCTCCAGTCGCTGGTGGCGCCAAACTCATCTTCTGTGCGAGCTTGCCAAGTGTAGTTGCCAGGCGGTAGCGGGTTCTGGGCACTCACCGCCAGCGACGCTTCACTGCCTGAGCTAACCAGTTCGGAAGTGAGGGTGCGTTCAAAACCGCCATCGCCACTGATTCGGACAACCGCACGGCAGCGATCCCCGTCGGCATCACTCAGCTGCAGGCGGAAGGTGGGGGTGCGGTTGGTCGTGGCGCCATCGTCGGGTTCCAACAGCGTGGGGACGCTTGGGGCGTTGTTTGGCACGGTGAAGGCGCGCGTGCTACTCCAATCGCTCACGGCGCCTTGATCGTCGTAGGCGCGGGCACGCCAAGTATAACTCCCCGGACGCAACGGCGCGCTGGGGGGCACGCTGATATCGATCGTTGTGCCGCTCGGAACGAAATTGCTTTGCAAGAGCGTGCTCTGTCCGTTCGAATCCAACTCCACATCCACGCGCACTTGGTTGTTGTCGGGGTCTACGGCGCGTACGCGGAAGGTCGGCGTGCGAGAGAGGGTCGCGTTATCGGCAGGCGCTATCAATTCGGGCACATTCGGCGGGCGGTTGAACAGACTCGTGCGGCGCACCATCGCCAGCCCCTCGTCGCCTCCCAAGACCACCCACTGACCGTCGTCACTGACATCCATAGATTGAACCCAACCCTGAAGCGGCTGGATTTGACCGATGAGGTTGCCCGTGGGAACTTCGTAAACTCTCAACACGCCTTCACCATCGGCGACTGCGAGCGCATCGGCGGCGAGAAAACGCAATTGAGTCACGCCAAAGGTGTGGTTGGGGAGTTCCCGCACCACCGCGCCATCCGAGACATTCCACAGACGCACATAGCCGTCCGCGCCCCCGGTGGCTACATAGAGACCGTTGGGAGAGAAGGCGACCGCTTGCGCTAAATCGGTGTGGGCATTGAGGGTGCGCAGTAGATTGCCTGTATCAGCGTCCCAGAGACGCACTGTGCCCGAGGTATCGCCTGCGGCGACCCGACTCCCTCTGTAGGCGACACATAGGATTGGCTCTGTCCCTGTCCCTAAGGTTCGCACTAAGGCGCCTGTCGCCAGATTCCATATCTTAATGGAGCCGTCATAGCCCCCGGAGACTAATCGTGCGCCATCCGATGAGTACGCAACGCTTGTGACCTCCGAGCCGTGTGCGTCCCAACTGCGCACGACGGCGCCCGTCGGCATCAGGCGCAGGGTGATTTTACCGTCGAAGTCGCCGATGGCGACCTGGTCGCGGCTTGGCGCAATCGCCAACTCAAGAATTGGACTATTGTGGTTGATGGGGTTGCCTTGTGGGGCGCCGCTTGTGGCTTGCCAGAACCTGAGGACACCACTTGCATCGACGGAGATTACATAACCATTGGAAACGAACCCCACCCCGGTCACGATGTCGGTATGCCCCGCCAGGCTGCTCTGGAGCGTGCCCGTGCCGGGGTTCCATAAGCGCACGGAGCGGTCTGCGCCTGCCGTTGCTAACTGGGCGTTATCGGGGCGCAGGGCAAACCCATTAATGCCATCGGCATGCGCGGTAAATTCGCTGAGGAATGCCCCTGTGCTGGGGTTCCAACGGCGCACCTTACCGTCATAGCCTGCAGAGTAGAGCAGCGTGCTACTGGCGAAGGCAAGCCCTGTGACCCCGAAATCGTGCGCGGCGTTGAGGGTGTCCTTCAGCACCCACTGCGACCCGCCGTTGCGCTCCCAAATGCGCATATCCCCCAGCAGGGTGCCTGTCGCCAGCAGCGCGCCATCGGGCGACCACGCCACCGCCGACAGACTCGCCAAGTGCGCTTGCCAACTCTGAAGCCGCACGCCATCGCTTATGCGCCACAGGGCGACACTGCCCCCAGAATCTGCACTGATCAACTGCGTGCGGTCGGGCGATACCGCTAACGCCATCACGGTGCTGCTTGACGAGTGCCACACCAGCGACTGGACGATGCCGCCATCCGCCACACTACGCACCTGCAAGATGCCCCCCGAACCCCCCACCGCAATCTTCTGGTTATCAATATAGGTGACACAGTACCCCGCTTCCCCACTGAACACCGACTGACTCCACAGCAGCGCTTGGTCGGCAATCCGCCACTGGCGCAGGGATCCATCGTAGCCCGTGGCAGCCAAGTATTGCCCATCGGGCGAAAAGGCAATCGCCATAATGGCGTCCGTGGCGCCACTCAGGATCCCCACAACCTGACCGTTCTGATAGAGCGCGATTCGGTTGCCCTGCGTTGGCGTCGCGATGAGTTGTCCGTCCGGGGAATATGCTACGGTCTGGCCCGTAAGCACCGGTTGGAGCCAAACCAGTTGCTGTCCCAACGCCAAACGCACTATCAATCCGAAGATGAACCCTACGGCAGCAATCCGAGACATGCCGATAGGTTTATCGGCATGGGAGGGTGAAAAATTTACGGGGATGCGTTAGTGGTGATGACCAGGCTGGGAGAGTGTATGGCGCCTGTCTTATACAGCGTTGCCCAAATCTTGCGCCACGCGGGCGAAGGCAGCGATTGCATAGTCGATGGCTCGGTCATCAATCTCTTTGTGCGTCACCAGACGCAGGCGTTGCGGGTCTAATGCAATACAGAGAACCCCATGTGCTGCGAGGGCACGCTCTATCTCGATGGCGGGGCGTGCGGTATGCACATAGACCATGTTCGTCTGCACGGTTTGCAGGTTCACGGAAAAGCCCGGCATCTCGGCGATGGCTTCGGCAAGCCGTTTGGCACGGGCGTGGTCCTCGGCGAGGCGATCGACCATCGTGTCCAACGCGACGAGGCACGCCGCTGCCAGCACCCCCACCTGACGCATCCCACCCCCAAGCAGCTTGCGCACACGATGCGCCTCGCGAATGAATACGCGCGACCCTGCCAGCACGGAACCTACAGGACAGCATAGCCCCTTGGAGAAGGCGATCATCACCGAGTCCACATAACGAGTCCACGCCTGCGGCGAAACGCCCAACGCCACCGCGGCGTTGAAGAGCCGTGCGCCATCCAAGTGGAGTGGAATCTGGTAGCGATCCGCCAAAGCGCGCAACAAGGGCATCTGCTCGGGGGGCAGAATCGTCCCCCCACAGCGGTTGTGCGTGTTCTCGATACACACCAAGCGCGTGCCGGGCGTGTGGTCGTCGGCGATGCGAATCCGCGATTCGAGAGCCTCCACCATGAAGATGCCGTCAGTAATCGGATAGGTGTCTACTTGCACGCCTGAAATCACCGCGGGTCCTGCGAGTTCATAGTGCAGGATATGGCTCTCGGCGTCCACCAAGATGGCATCGCAGGGCTGCGTCCAGACTTTGACGGCAATCTCGTTCGCCATCGTGCCGGTGGGGGTGAAGAGCGCGGCTTCGTGCCCCAAGTACTCGGCGACGCGCTCCTGCAGGCGGTTGACGGTCGGGTCTTCGCCGTACACATCGTCGCCGAGTTCCGCCTCCGCCATCGCACGGCGCATTTCGGGCGTCGGCAGGGTCACGGTGTCCGAACGGAGGTCGACGCGCATAGCCGATTTACTTCCTCACCGCGCCGAAGGTGTATTCGTAACGCATCGGGTTGTAGCGCTGGTAGCCTTTGGGCGGGAACATCTGTTGCGATTCGGGATTATCTGCGTACATGCTGCGTCCGTGCTGTACGAAGTATTCGAACTCGTGGCGGAAGTTTTTGATAAAGGCGCGGATGGGCCACGCCGCTGCATCACCCAAAGCGCAGAAACTTCGCCCGTCAATCTGGTCGCAAATCTCCAGCAGCAGGTCGATATCTTCCATCCGTCCTTTACCCTGCAGGATGCGCTCTAAGATTTGCACCATCCAGCGCGTGCCTTCGCGGCAGGGGGTGCATTTCCCGCACGACTCGTGGGCGTAGAACTCCGCCGTGCGCCACGCGAAATGCACGATGCAGGTGTGTTCGTTGAGTACCATGCAGCCGCCAGAGCCGACCATGCTGCCTTTTTCCATCAGCTCCTCATAGCCGATAATCGCATCCTCGCACTTCTCGGCGGGCAAGATAGGCATCGACGAGCCGCCGGGAATAATCCCCTTCAACTTGCCTCCGCGCACGCCGCCTGCCAGCTCGATCAGCTCCATCAGGGGTGTGCCGAACTCAATCTCATAGTTGCCGGGCTTATTCACATGCCCCGACACGGAGAAGATTTTCGTGCCGCGCGAGTTTTTGGTGCTCGCGCCTAACTGCGCGTACCATTCGCCGCCGTTATTAATAATGTGCGGAACACAGCTCAGCGACTCGCAGTTATTGATGAGCGTGGGGCAGTTCCACACTCCGGCAATCGTGGGCAGAGGGGCGTGGGGGAACTTCAGGCGCGGTTGACCTCGCTCGCCCATCAGGCTGGACATCAGCGCCGACTCCTCGCCACACTCGTAGGAGCCTGCACCCATGTGGATATAAAGGTCGTAGTCGAACCCGCTGCCTAAAATATTCTTGCCCAGGTAGCCCGCGGCGTAGGCTTGGTCAATCGCCTTGCGCACTTTGCGAGCGCACTCGACATACTCGCCCCGAATATAGATATAGCCCCGCTGAGCGCGTACCGCGTACCCGGCGATGATCATGCCCTCCACGAGCTGGTGCGGCGCTTTGTACATCAGCTCGAAGTCTTTGAAGGTGCCCGGTTCGCCCTCATCGGAGTTGCAGATGACATAGTGGGGCTTATCGTCGTCTTTAGGGAGTCCGTTCCACTTGATCCATGCGGGAAAGCCGGCGCCGCCGCGCCCACGCAGCCCCGATTTTTTTACTTCCTCGATAACGGCTTGACGCTCCATCTGCAGCGCCTTGCGCAACGCTTGATAACCGCCATACTGCTCGTAAACAGAGATTTCGTCATAGTTCGGGACATCC
This sequence comes from Fimbriimonadales bacterium, assembly GCA_026003075.1. Taxonomy (GTDB): domain Bacteria; phylum Armatimonadota; class Fimbriimonadia; order Fimbriimonadales; family GBS-DC; genus GBS-DC. Next base: position 7,664 of record BPGO01000009.1, read on the forward strand.
ACATGCTTGAGCAACAATCGGTATTCACCCATCGTGCGCCTCCGCATGCAGTATACCTACTGCCACCGTCTACAGAACCTCGCAGTTTTGCCGATAATTGCTCCAGAGCCATCTATGGTAAAACGCTATCGGTGTGTCGCACGCACTGGTAGGGAGGGCAAGCTATGTATGAAGCGTATTGGGGTATAACCGAGCCGCCGTTCGCACTCACGCCCGATCCCCGGTTCCTGTATATGAGCAAGGAACACGAGGATGCGTTGGTGATGCTGCACTACGCTATTACGCGCAACCGGGGCGCAGGCGTACTTATGGGCGACATCGGACTGGGGAAGACAACAATTAGTCGCAAACTGATCGAGATTTTAGACCCGGTGCAATATAAAATCGCCTTGATTGTGAACCCAATCTTGACGCCCATCCAGTTGCTTCAGGAAATCCTGCACCAACTGGGCGTGGAGACCCACACGCGCAACCGTCAGCAGCTGGTGCAACAGCTCCACGAGTATCTGATCCACATGTATGAGCATGGGCAGCGAGCGGTGCTGATGATTGACGAGGCGCATCTGATTCGCTCCGCGAACACATTCGAGGAGCTCCGCCTGCTGCTGAATTGCCAGATGAATGACCAGTTCCTGCTCAGTTTGATTTTGCTGGGGCAGTTAGAGTTGCAGAGAAAGTTGGAGCGTGTGCCTGCCCTCAAGCAACGCCTCGCCGTGCGACACACCCTGAAACCGTTAGACCAGCAGGAGACGGCGAACCTGATTGAGTACCGCATGCGTGTGGCAGGCTATGCGGGGGAGCGCATCCCGTTCACGCCCGACGCGCTGTACGAACTCTACCAGTTCACAGGGGGCTATCCGCGTCTGGTCTGCCAACTGGCAGATAACGCCCTACTGATTGGCATGGCGCAGAAGGCATCGGTGATTGACGGCTATCTGATGCACGGCGTGATTCAAGACTATCAAGGCAAGGAGTGGTGAGGATGAACCTGGTAGATGCAATTCGGTTGGCATCGCAACGACGCATTCACTCCTCGGGGGAAGAGGCGTCGCCTAATGTCGCTTCTGTTTCCCCGTCATCCTCACAAGGCGAGGAGAGCGAACCGGTACAGACCGTGCGCTTCGAGGTGCGGCTGAACAGTCAACAGCTGTACGAGCTGTTGCAGTGGCTGGCGCGGAACCTACATCCTGTGATGACGCTGCGCGAGGCGGCACACTACCTGCGACTGCGCCCGACAGAGCTGCAAGTGTTGGCAGAGAATGGCGAACTCCCCGCGTTCAAAGTGGATGGCAAGTGGCGATTTCTCAAAAGCGCACTGGACGAGTGGATGTTGGCACAACGCGCCACGGATCTCGTCGTGAAGGAGGAGGGAACAAATGTCGCGTAAGGGTTCCAAAGTAGAAACGGTGCTGGCGATCGATATCGGTACGACGGGCGTCAAGCTCTGCGTGGGCGTGCTGCAGGGGCGACAACTGCGCGTGGAGCGGCTCGTCGAGACTCCGCTCCCCTCCGACGCCGTGCGCGAAGGCGCGATTTTAGACCCCGATGCTGTCTACAGAGCCGTCCGCGCAGCGCTCGCCAGCGCCGGTGTCAAGCAGAAAAATGTGTTGTTGACTGTTGGCGGTCCGCAAACCACCGCGCGCCCGGTGCGACTGCCGCGCATGACACCCGAAACACTGCAAAAGTCGATCCAGTTCGAAGCAACGCGCTATCTGCCCTCCGCTGCCGAAGAGCATCTCATCGGCTTCCAAATCTTGCCCTCTGGCAACGAGGAGCAGATGGAGGTGCTACTGGTCGCTGCGCCGCGCTCGACGACCGACCCACTGATGGAGGTGGTAGAGCGGGCGGGGCTGGAACCGCAGCTGCTGGAGTTGCAGCCGTTCAGCGCATTGCGCACCGTGCAGGCGCTTTACGGAGCGACGCTGCCCTTTGCCTATGCGCTGGTGGATTTGGGGGGTGAACACACCCAAATCACCGTCGCCCGCAACGCGACCCTCGTGTTGACACGCTTCATCCCCATCGCCAGCGGCACGCTCTCTGCCGCGCTCAAGGGCTACTTCCACTACACCGACGAGGAAGCCGAACAGATTAAACGCTCGCTCAACCTTGCCGATTTGCTCAATACAGGGCAACCCCAAGAGAACCCACCCCTGCGACTGGTGCAGCCGATTTTGGACGAACTGATACGCGAAATCCGACGCTCGTTGAACTATTATCAGTCGCAGTATCAGATGCAAGGCGGACGCGGACAGATTGAACGCCTCTATCTGTATGGAGGCGGCGCACTTATGCAAGGCATGAGCGCTTACTTCGAATACAAGCTGGGCATCCCTGCCCAGCTCTTGGATCCTTTTAGCGGCGATGTCATTGTGCCTGCCCATGTGCATCCGGAGCAGTTGGATACAGGCGTGCGCTGGGCGACGGCGCTGGGAACCGCACTTGCGCCCCTCGAGATGGCAGCTCCATTCGCAGAGCCTGTTGCGGAGACCGAGCCAGCGACCGCCCAAGCCGCCGCATAAGGAGGCAATACCGATGGCAGTGATTAACCTAATCGCACAGGAACAGCAACTGCGCCGAGTCGCTGAGCGGAAGACCCGCGCGATGGGCTTGGGATGGATTCTCACGGGTGCGCTGGTCGGAGTTGGATGGGCAGGACTTTTAATGTATGCCGGCGCTCTGACCATGCAACGCGCCCACATCGAAGAGCAGATGGTCAAACTCCGCCCCACCGTGCAGCAGCTCAAGCAGGTGCAAGCCGAAATGAACACGCTGCAACCGCTCATCGAGACCCTGCAGAACGCTCGCAAAGACACCGGACGATGGCAAAAGCTGTTCCAACACTTGGCGCAGCACACGCCCGACGGCTGCTTCCTGACGGGCGCAGAGCTCGGCAAGCGCAGCGACCGCAAAAAGCCGATGGAAATCACCCTCAAGGGTATCGCCGAGAACCAGCAGCGCGTCGGCGAGTTCATGCTGCGCCTCAACCAGCACCCCGAACTCGAACAGGTGCGACTCGACTACAGCCAAGAGCGTGCCCTCACCGAACAGCAGAGCGCGGTCGAGTTCCAAATCACCGCGCAAGTGAAGGGCACCGCGGAGAAGCCACCACAGGAGGGACAAAGTGGCGGTCAGTAAACGCATCCAACGCGCACAACGCGCCTCGAAACTGCTCGGACTGGCAATCGTGGGCACGCTCCTGCTCGGCGGCGCCAGCATGTATCTACCGTGGAGCATGGTGCAAGACCTCCAGAGCCAGCTGGAGCAAAAGCAGCAAGAACTGCAACAAGCCCAGCAAGCAGCGTCCCAACTCAAAGAGGCACAGCAAGCACTCGAATCCGCCCGCCGCGATTTACAATTCTTAGAGCGTGGCGTTAGCGAAGCCGCCTATGTGCCCACCATGCTCAAACAGGTCGAGCAAACCGCTCTCCAGAAACAGCTGCAAATTGTCTCGATTCGACCGCAGGCGGCGCCGCCAACCACCACGCCCCAACAACAGCAAGGCGACGAGCAGAATAGCTCCAGCCAACCGCAAAAACCCAAAGCCTATAACGAGCAACTGTTCGAAATCCAACTGCGCGGTAAGTTTTGGGATATGATGAGCCTGCTCAAAACGCTGGAGACATTTCCGAAAATTTTAGCAGTGCAAAGCCTGAATGCGCAGGCGAAAACGGCAGGCACGGAGTTAACGCCCGAGAACCCCGATTTAGAGATTAAGATGGTCGTGAAGGCGTTTATCTTCCGCGCGGGGCAAGCGCGCCCAAGCGGCTCGGCATCGCAACAGGCAGGAGGGTAGCATGGCGAAAACCCAGGCAGAAGCGAAACCGAAACAGGCGAACCCGAAGCAGGTGCTCATCCTCGCGGCGCTGGCAGCGGTGATGGTCACCGTCGGCGTGGTGCAGTTTGGTGGGCTGCTGGGCGGCGGCGAGGCATCGACGCCCTCGCAACCGCAGGCTACCGCCAGCGCAGACGCCGCGCAGAAAGCTGCTTCCGCGTCTCAAGACGCTGCACCGACGGGCACGCAGCTCCCGCCGCTTTCGCCGCGCGACCCATTCCGCCCCAATATCGTCGTTTCGAAGGGGCAAGAGAGCCAGCCTGAAACGAACAAGGTGGTGCGCAACGCGCCCTCACCGCGACGCGAAATCGCCGGCACGCCGCCGGTGCCACCGCTCACGCTGCCTGGCGGGCAGATCGGACTACAGCCTGCCGAATCCGCACCGACGGACGCATCCGAATACCCCAACTATCGCGTGTCGGGTGTGGTTCAAGGACCGAACTCCGTCGCTATTCTCGCCGACTCGGAAGGGCGCCGACGCTTCGTGAAGCAGGGCGACCTGCTGGAAGAGGGTTGGCGTGTGGTCAGCATCCAGCGCGGCACGATTACCTTGCGTAAGGGGAAAGACCAGATGACAATCCGCGTCGGTGAATCGACCGCCCCGAACGGAGGCAATACACCATGAGAACACGAAACTACGGAATGATTTGCTGGTTCTTGAGCGCACTGGTCGCCGCCCCTATCCTTACAAACGGGCAGGTCGTGCAATCGGTGCGCGTCTCGCAGGAGCAGGCACAGACCCTCATCACCATTTCGGGCGAACAGTTGCCACGCCCGCAAGTGAGCGTGTGGAAACGCCAGTTTCTGGTGTTGGAATTCAACGCGCGATTCAAAGGCAAAGGGGTGGAGCGCACGCTCAAGACCCCCCACGCCGTCAAGCTGCGCTACGGTTGGTTCAGCAGCCGTCCGCCCAAAGTGCGCGTGGTGGTCACGATGCGCGGCGCTCAGCCCTATACGCTGGAGCAGACCCCTACGGGGTGGCAAGTACGCTTGGGCAAGGCGACACCCGTCGATGCGTCTACCGAAACTCCACCCCCATTGGAGCCATATGAGGAACCGAAGCCACCGCAAGTCGCCACGGCGCAATCTATGCTATCGCGCCCCAGCCCCTCTGAACCCACCAAACGGGGCGAGGTGGCGACGGCATCGCCTGCACCCGCGATACCGCCACCCGCACCGAAGCCTGTGCTGGTCTCGCTGGACTTCGTGAACGCGGAAATCGGCGATGTGCTGAAAGCGCTCGCGATCCAGTCAGGCGCGAACATCCTCACCGCACCCGATGTGAAAGGCACGGTCACGGTCAGCCTCAGCCGACTGACGGTGGAGGAATCGCTCAACCTCATCACGCGCCTGAGTGGCTATCGGTACGAAAAAATCGACAACACCTATGTCGTGGGGACGGCGGAGTCGCTCAAAGCGTTCCGCGACGCCCACGAGCCGCCAGCGACCCCGAAGCCGAAAACGGTGGAAGCGCTGACCTTCAAGGTGGCGAAACCGACCGAAATCGCGACCTACCTCAGCGCACGCTTCCCCGAACTCAAAATCACTCCCTCTGGCGAGAAGGACGCGACCTACTTGCTGTTGGAAGGCGACCCTGAGACCGTCGAGGCAGCCAAAGCCGCCTCCTATGCCTTCGAGCAGCAACTCACAGGCAGCGTGGAGATTGTCACCGAAGTCTATCGCGTCAAGTATGCCGACTCGCGCGACTTGGCGCGAATCGTGAGCCAGTTAGTGCCCGGCGTGCAGGTCTCGCTCGGTCCCGATGCGCTCCTCAGTCGCGGGAGTATGGGCGGGAGCGCCAGCGCTTCAGGCGGCATGACAGGCGGTGAGACGCCCAGCCAAACTGCGCAGCAGATGGGCGCGCCGATGCAAGGCGGCGGGCAAGGCGCTCCCCAAGGCGCACAACCCCCCAACACCCTCGTGCTGGTCGGCACCGCACGCGAGGTACTCCGCGCCCTCGAAATCCTGCGTAAGGTCGATGTCAAACAGCCTCAAGTGGTGATCGAAGCCAAGGTGCTGGATGTGTCGGAGGGCAGCTTAAAGTCGTTGGGGCTGAGCTGGAATATTCTCCAATCGCGTGAAGCGCGTCGTCTGGATCGCGGTGCAGACAGAGCGCCTTTCCCTATCGGCGATACGCGATTCCCCGCACAGCAAAGCGGAGGCTTCAACCAAGATGGCAACTTAGGACTCGATTTCAATTTTCTTAAAGCCCCTATCGAGTTCTCCATAAAACTGAACGCTCTTGCGGAAGACCGGCGCAATCGCCTGCTCGCAAGCCCCAGCGTCGCCACGCTGGACGGTCGCCCCGCCACCATCTTCATCGGCGACGAAGTGAACTATGTCAAGCTCATCCAGCAGACGCCGCAGGGCGCGAATGTGCAGACCGACTCGGTGCAGGCGGGCATCATTCTCAAGGTGTTGCCGCGCGTGCACGAGGACAACTCCATCACCCTGCAGATTCAGCCGGAAGTGAGCGTGATTACAGGCTTTCTGGAGGTGCCGGGCGGCGGGCGACTGCCCCAACTGGCGCGTCGCAACGCCGATACCACCATCCGCGTGGGCAACGGCGAAACTATCGTGATCGGCGGGCTGATACGCGAAGCCGACATCAAAACCGTCCAGAAAGTACCGCTCTTGGGCGACCTGCCCTTCTTCGGCTACCTGTTCCGAAGAACCAACACATCACGCGAAAAGTCGGAAATTATTATCACGCTTACAGTGCGTGTTATGGAATAAATTAGGAGGCACATGATGAAGCGAATCCTAATTGTAGGCATTGTTGGAGTTTTGGGTACGGTTGTCGTTTTATCAGGCTGCTCAAGCGATAACGGCGTGGCGCGTCCGCTCAGCACAACGCTCCGTGCAGTTCAAGTAGGCGATTATTACGAATACACGATACGCGGCAGCGCGACTCATCCCGATGTGGAACCCGAAGACGCACCTCCCGTGTCGGGCACGGTGCGTGTGAGTGTAAGCAATAGTGAACTCAGAATCCTCAACGAACCGATTCTACGCTTTGAGTATATCACGACCCTGCGTATAGGCACGGAGCTGCGGGAATCGCGCTTCGCACTACACTACTTACAAGGGCGCAACCCCCGCGATTTACTCCTCATCGCCTATGAGGACACGCAGGGACAAATTCAACCTATTACGCCGCAGATTATCGCCGTGCCGGGATTATGGAGCGCGGGCTACAGCCGTTCCTATTCCGAGCCATTTGTCTACTCTTTTATTATCACAGGACAAGATGTCGTGAACACGCCACTAGGGAAATTCACTACATGGCGATGCTATGTACGCTCGCAAGTGCCTATGGATGACCCGATTGAAAACGCCGTCCGCACGGTTTGGTATGCCCCAGAAATCGGCATGCCTGTTGCAGTTCAGCTGACCACCACAATCGTTGTGGGGCAGCAAACTTGGACAGTCTCACTGCATCAGCAACTTAGCTTCACCACTGTCCCCATACCTGACACTAATCTCTGAGGAGGTAGATCATGAAACCAACACAACGACTCACCATGGCTGTTGTAGGAATAGCCGCCACGCTATGGCTTAGCGGTTGTGGCGGTGGTAGCTCTACTGCTAGCGAACCCGGCACGCCCAACAACCCAGCGAACCCAAACAACCCTTCGTTGCCCTCTACCAACCGCATCCGTTTATTCCAGCATGGCGACGAATTTACCTACACCATCTCGGGCGTTGCGCTGTATCTCGGACAACGCTTCGATGTCTCAGGAACAAGCACAGACCGTATCACTAGTGCAGGCGCAGGCGTGCTACGAGTCAAACGCGAAACTCGACTCCACCTGCGACGCGGTTCTCAAACCTACAGCGACAACTCGCAAGCAATATACTACATATCGCAAGATCGCCAATCGCGCGAGGTGACCCTGATCGGCTACGCTATCGATGAAGACGATCCCATCACGAACTCAACTCTCCCGTACCGCGTTGTTGTTCCGGGCATCATCCATGAGAACAGCAACTTCAGTTACTCCGTCGAATTTGAAGATGGCAGGATTCTCTCCGAAACTTGGCAGATTGGCACGATTGAGCCTGTCTCTACCTACGCGGGACAGTACCCCTGCTATCGTATGCGTTTCGATGGGTATCGGTATTACCCTGCGCCATTCCGCGAAGCGCAGGAGGCAGGTACATGCTGGTTCTCGCCCCAACTGGGCACTATGACACGCATCGAGTCCAACGAGCAGGGCTGGCTCGACGGCGAACCTGTGGAATACCGCCTTACCTATATCCTTCAACGCACGAACGTCTCACCCAATTCCCCTTAGATTCGCCCGAGTCTCCGAAGATGCTACACCGACACCCAGATACGCGCTCTGTGTGTCGGTGTAGCGCTGCTTTACGGTCACAGTCAGCTCAGCCGACTGACGGTGGAGGAGTCGCTCAACCTCATCACGCGCCTGAGTGGCTATCGGTACGAAAAAGTCGACAACACCTATGTCGTCGGGACGGCGGAGTCGCTCAAAGCGTTCCGCGACGCCCACGAGCCGACAGCGACACCGAAGCCGAAAACGGTGGAAGCGCTGACCTTCAAGGTGGCGAAACCGACCGAAATCGCGACCTACCTCAGCGCACGCTTCCCCGAACTCAAAATCACCCCCTCCGGCGAGAAGGACGCGACCTACTTGCTGTTGGAAGGCGACGCTGAGACCGTCGAGGCAGCCAAAGCCGCCTCCTATGCCTTCGAGCAGCAACTCACAGGCAGCGTGGAGATTGTCACCGAAGTCTATCGCGTCAAGTATGCCGACTCGCGCGACTTGGCGCGAATCGTGAGCCAGTTAGTGCCCGGCGTGCAGGTCTCGCTCGGTCCCGATGCGCTCCTCAGTCGCGGGAGTATGGGCGGGAGCGCCAGCGCTTCAGGCGGCATGACAGGCGGTGAGACGCCCAGCCAAACGGCGCAGCAGATGGGCGCGCCGATGCAAGGCGGCGGGCAAGGCGCAGCAGCAGGCACACAGCCCCCCAACACCCTCGTGCTGGTCGGCACCGCACGCGAGGTACTCCGCGCCCTCGAAATCCTGCGCAAGGTCGATGTCAAGCAGCCTCAAGTGCTTATCGAAGCCAAGGTGCTGGATGTGTCCGAAGGCAGCCTCAAATCGCTGGGACTGAGCTGGAATATTTTGCAGTCGGGCAACATCAACACATTAGACCGCACTGCGAACCGACTGCCGCTGCCCGATAGCACCACCAACACCCCCAACCAGCAAGGATTCGGTTTCAACCGCGACGGGCAACTGGGCATCGACTTCACCATCGTGAAACGCCCAGTGGACTTCTCCGTGACACTCAATGCCCTTGCGGAGGACCGGCGCAATCGTCTGCTCGCAAGCCCCAGCATCGCCACGCTGGACGGTCGCGCCGCCACCATCTTCATCGGCGACGAAGTGAACTATGTCAAGCTCATCCAGCAGACGCCGCAGGGCGCGAATGTGCAGACCGACTCGGTGCAGGCGGGCATCATTCTCAAGGTGTTGCCGCGCGTGCACGAGGACAACTCCATCACCTTGCAGATTCAACCGGAAGTGAGCGTGATTACGGGCTTTCTGGAGGTGCCGGGCGGCGGACGACTGCCCCAACTGGCGCGTCGCAACGCCGACACCACCATCCGCGTGGGCAACGGCGAAACCGTCGTGATTGGCGGGCTGATACGCGAAGCCGACATCAAGACCATCCAGAAAGTACCGCTCTTGGGCGACCTGCCCTTCTTCGGCTACCTGTTCCGAAGAACCAACACATCACGCGAAAAGTCGGAAATCGTGATTACGCTCACCGTGCGCGTGATGGAATAGTCCGCTCTGGCGCGGCGGCAAGTACACCGCCGCGCCCCTCCAGGTAAGATTCTATCGCCATGAGACGCACGCTCTACTACGGCGATAACCTGGAGGTGCTGCGCAAACATATCGACGATGAGAGTGTAGACCTCATCTATTTAGACCCGCCGTTCAACAGCAACCGCGACTACAATCTGCTGTTCAAGGAGCAGTCGGGCGAACCGGCGCAGGCGCAAATCAAAGCCTTTACCGACACTTGGCACTGGTCGGAGCGTGCGTTTCACGAGTTTATCGAGGAGTGCCCACGCCCCGCACTGGTGGAGTTGTTGCAGGGCTTCGTGCGCACGCTGGGCAGGAACGACCTGACCGCCTACTTGGTGATGATGGCGCCGCGCCTGATAGAACTCCACCGCGTGCTGAAGCCGACGGGAAGCCTCTACCTACACTGTGACCCCACCGCCAGCCACTACCTCAAAGTGATGCTGGATGTGATTTTCGGGGCGAAAAACTTCAGAAACGAAATCGCGTGGAAGCGCACAGGAGCGCACGGCGGCGCAAAGCGGTGGGGACCCATTCACGACATCCTGCTATTCTACACCAAAAGCGAACACTACACCTGGAACCGCGTGTACGAGGCGTTTGATCCTCAGTATATAGAAGAGTTCTATCGTTTTCATGACGAAAAGGGACGATATCGACTTGTGACACTCACGGGTGCTGGTATAACGCAGGGAGATTCGGGACAGCCTTGGAAGGGGGTGGATCCTACCCAAGTGGGGCGGCACTGGGCAGTACCTCAGCGTCTTGTCGAGGAAATTGTCGGCAAGGAACGTGCGGCGCAAATGACGGTGCAAGAAAAGCTGGATGCGTTGGAAGCGGCAGGGTACATTGTGTGGCCTGACTAAAGGCAGAGTACCTCAGTACAAGCGCTACTTAGATATGAACCCTGGCAACCCGATTCAGGATGTCATTACTGATATTCAGCCGATATCGGCTCATGCGAAAGAGCGCCTCGGCTATCCCACGCAAAAGCCCCTTGCCCTGCTGGAGCGCATCCTCCAAGCCTCCAGCAACGAGGGGGATGTGGTGTTAGACCCGTTTTGCGGGTGCGGCACTGCGATTGTCGCCGCCGAAAAACTGCGCCGGCAGTGGATTGGCATCGATATCACCCACCTCGCGATTGGGCTGATCAAGTACCGCCTCAGCGATATGTTCGGGCTACAAGAGAAGAGAGACTATCAGGTCATCGGCGAGCCGACCACGGCGGCGGAGGCGCGCGCCTTAGCCCAGCAAGACCGCGATGAGTTCCAAAAGTGGGCGATTGGGCTAATCCCCCGCGCACGCCCGTTTCAGGAGAAGAAAGGCGCGGACACAGGTATCGATGGCGTCCTCTATTTTCAGGATGACAAGCAGGATGCCAAGAAAGCCGTGATTCAGGTGAAATCGGGCAGGGTGGGGGTGAAGGATATCCGCGATTTTCGCGGCGTGTTGGAGCGGGAGAAGGCGACGCTGGGGCTGTTCGTGACGCTGGAGCCGCCCACCGAGCCGATGCACCGCGAGGCGGAGCAAGCAGGCTATTACACCACGCCGTTAGGGAACCTGAAGCTGCCCCGCCTGCAGATACGCACGGTAGATCAACTGCTCAGAGGCGAGGGGTTTCAAATCCCCAGCGCGGCGCTGTTAATCGGCGTTGCCCGCGCCATGCGCCACGAAACCGACAGCGGACAACAGCAGATCCTGCTGGAGGAGTAGCGGATTAAGTCTCGGTTTCGGGCTGGACCTGATACGCGAGCAGGATGGCGTCGGCGATTTCGGCGAGGGGTTTGCCTGTCTGCTCGGCGGTTTGCTGCAGGCGTCGGAACGCCTCCTCTTCCGAGAGTCCGAGCTGCTGCATCAGCGTGCGCTTTGCCCGTCCGATGCGGCGTCGTGCGCGGATCTCTTGTTCCAAGTTCAACGCCTGCGCTTCAATCGCCCGCAGTTCCCGATAGCGGCTCACCGCCACCTGAATGGCGGGGGCGAGGTCGGCTTCGCGGAACGGCTTGACCAGATAGCCCAGCACGCCTGCGCGATCGGCGCCCGTAATCATCTCCGGCTCGCTGTAGGCGGTGAGGATGAGCACGGGGGCAATCCGCTCACGAGCGAGGCGACGCGAGAGTTCAATCCCGTCCATTCCGGGCATCATGATGTCGGCGATCACCAGGTCGGGCTGTAAGGCACGAGCCAGCTGCAGGGCATCTTCGCCGTTATCTGCCTCGCCGACCACTGTATGTCCCATCGCCTCCAGCATCGCTTTGAGGTCGAGGCGTATGACCGGCTCGTCGTCCACAATCAGCACGCGATAGGGGTTCATGATTCGCCTCCTGCGAAGAAGACTTCGACGCCGCGGGGGGCTAAAAACGCCCGCAGGCGGTCTGCCAATCGGTGGGCGCCGGGCGTCTCGGTTTCGGCGTGTCCGCCTTCAAACAGCACCACATCCCGCGCCCACGCTTCCCAAGTGTGGTGGTGGCGCACTTCGCCGGTGAGGAGCGCGTCGGCGTGAATCTGTTGCGCATCGGGGAGGTAATCGCCGCCCGAGCCGCCGACCACCGCCAGGGTGCGGATCACCTTGCTGGGCTTCCCGTAGAGGCACACGAAGGGGTTGCCCAGTTTTTGGGCGAGGTAGTCGCGCAGTTCACTGGCGAGCATCGGCTTGGGCAATACACCGACCCGCCCCAGCGCATGCTCGGCGCGGGTGTGCAACGGATACACATCGTAGGCGACCTCTTCGTAGGGGTGGGCGTGTCGCATCGCCTGCACCACGGCATTGAGCCGCTCCGCAGGAACCAACATCTCGATTCGCATCTCTTCAGCGTGCTCGCGCTTGCCCACCTGTCCCAGATAGGGGTTCGCGCCTTCCATCGGCTCGTAAGTGCCCACTCCGGAGGCGTAAAACGCGCAACGACGGTAAAGCCCAATGATGCCAGCGCCTGCGTTCGCCATCGCATCGATGACGGCGTCGATATGCTCGGTCGGGGTGAACACTGCGATTTTGTAGTCTTGCCGTACCGGTCCCTCGCCGAAGGGGCGTATCTCGGTGAGTTCCAGCAGTTCTGCCAGCGTATCGTTGATCCCGCCCGGGGCGACATCCCAGTTGGTATGCACGGCAATCAGCGCGATTTTCGCCTCACACAACAGCTGGACTGCCATCCCCACGGGGTCATCGAAGCGTATCTTACTCAGCGGGCGAAAAATCAACGGGTGGTGGGTCACCAGCAACTGGCAGTCGCGATATTTTGCCTGCACGACCGTGCGCGGGTCGGGGTCTAAGGCGACCAGCACCCGTTCCACCGTCTGGTTCGGGTCGCCGATTTGCAGTCCGATGGGGTCGTTCGGGAACGCCCACTGCGGCGGAGCCATCTCGTTCAGAAATTCGAGCGTCTCGCGTACCGTCGTCGCCATGGTAGGGAAATTGTACCTATTTCAGAGGGCGAAGAGGCTCATGGCGCCTTACGCGGATTGGAGTCGCGCCTGCGTGCGCGCCGATAGTCCCTGCGGCGGCGATTGCTCGAACGCCTCACGAGCAATTGAGGGTGTTCGAAAATCCCTCTGCAAGGGACAGACACGCCTTGCATGGGGTAGGCACGCAGGTCTGCCCCTACAGAGGGCGTGTAGGGGTGTGTGTGCGCCCTTCTATTCTCCGTTTTTTCAAACACCCTCCGAGCAATTTGCATTTCAATACACACTTGGGGTATACTATAGCAGTATGCCGCGCTGGGCGATTCGGATGGCGCAGCTGTTGAGCATGCTGTGGGCGACGCTGTTTTTGTCGGTCAGCCTACTGCATCCGCTTGTCCACAACGCAATGCAGCACGACGGGGGCGACTGTCTCGTCTGCGTGCTGCAGCAGACGCCTTCGTCCCAGCCGACGACATCAGTTGGTGTCTTGCGCTCTCTCTCGGAACACTGGAGCGAGTCGGAGCCGCTCCTCGTTTACGATACCACAAAACATCGCGCTCACTTCGCGCTGGAACCCTCTATCCCTCGCGCCCCACCTGCGTAAATTTCCCCAACGAATGACCCACTCATAACGCCGATTGAGGCGTTCTCGCATTGCACAAACCATTTTGTCGCGCCTGCACAGGCGCAGGAGGGTTCAATTATGAGAATCTCGGCTATCATCGCAGCAATTGGACTTACTTTCGGTGCGCTTTGGGCACAGCATGATAACGACCTGCTGTTTGGCAGGGACGGCAATCGGGTGGAGATTATTCAGCCGCAGCCGCACCCGATTCGGCAGATGTCCAGCGTGTTGGGGAGATATATTCTGGATATCGGGCTGGACTTCTACTTTGACTACAACACGGGGTTGCCCGACTTACAATCGTGTCGGATACAGCAGGTGTGGATTTCGCCGGGCTTGGTCGGCTCCAAGTCGGGCTTTGGGAACCTGTTTTGCGAGTCGGGCTGCGCGAACTTCTTTAACTTGCCCACGAATAACACGCCGCACCATCACTTCATCTTTGCGGTGGGGTCGCCCGGCGTCTATGTGTGGGATGTGCGCGGGGTGAACGGGGTCGCACGGGATGGCACTGCGCTTCAAGACATGCCCTATGCCTATCGGGTGTATCTGGTGGCGGGCAACCCGTTGCGTCTCTATGGCGCGGTACAGCCAGCGCAGGGTTATCAGGGGAACCTGTATGACCTGCGCCTGACCGTGCAACTGCGACAGGGCAGCACGCCCGTTGCGCAAGCGACCCTGCCGCCTAATCCCACCGCACTCTATCCCTATATGGTGGGCTTCAACCAGCCCGCGGGCGCCTACACCGTCGTCGCCAAGTTGAGCAAGCACCTCTCGCGGCGCGTGGACAACCTCAGCCTCAGCAGCGCACACGCACGCTCGTGGGAGTTCACCACGCTGGGCGATCTCAACGGCGACGATGTGATTGACGACGCCGACCTACTCCAGGTGCTGTTCGCGTTCGGCACAAGCGACTTCGAGGCGGATGTGAACGGCGACGGAATCGTAGATGATGCAGACCTACTCATCATTCTCTTCAACTTCGGCGCTGTCGGGGAGGGCGCCTCATAAATGCCCCCGAAAGGAGGAACTACAATGAAACGATGGTCTATTCTCGGACTGAGTATCGCGCTGAGCGCGCTGATGAGCGTGTCGTTTGCACAGCATGACCACGACCACGAAGGCGATATCCATCTCGGTGTGATGGATGGCGTTGCTGCTGTGATTGAGCCGCACGAACTCGCAGAGCCGCCCTACACCGTGCGCTACACGCTTGAAGAGCTGCTGCCGGGACTGTTCGGCGTGGATGTCGGCTGGGACTTCTATTACGAGGACGGCAGCGACACTCCGCAGCTACACCAAGTCACGGTGCAGCAGGTCTCCATCTCGCCGAGTTTGGTGGGGGTGCTTGAAGGCGCAACCGATCCTATCTTCGGGGTGGGCGCGCCCGGCGTCTGGACGCTGACCTTTGACCCCAGCGATCCCGAAGCGGTTCACCAGCACATCATTTTCGCCACAGAGGCGCTTCCTACCGACGCCAACCCGCTGGTGTTCCAGTTCCAACTGGTGAACGCCACAGCGTGGGACGGAACCGCGCTCACCGATTCGGGCGTTTACACGCTGGAGTTTGTGCCGGAGCCTACCAGCCTCTTGGCGCTGGGGGCGGGGCTTGCAGGTCTGGTGGGACTGCGCCGTCGGAAGGAGGTACGCGCGTGAAGGTCGCCTATGTGTTCATCACGCCACGCGCTGCGACCTACAAGCTGGGGCAGATGATCCTGCCCCAGCTGGAGGCGGGCGTCCACGGCGTGGAAGTTGTGGGGATGTTCTTCTTCGACGATAACGCCTTCGTGTTGCGCAAGGGCGACCCGATTGGCGAGCGACTGGCGAAAATCGCGCGGGAGAAGAACATCATGCTCATGGTGTGCGACGCCTGTGCGCTGGAGCGCAACTTAGCGCAGGGCGAACTGCGCTGGTGCTATCCTGACGGCACAGGACGCACCGAACCCGGACACTGCGAGCCTTATAACTTAGTCGAGGGCGTGCAGGTGGGCTGTTTCCCCGACTTGTACGCGGCCTTGGCGGGCAATCCACCCGACCAGGTGATTTCGCTCTAACCACTGGCGCGGACAGTGTCGTCCGCGCCCCGATAGGAGGGATACGCATGCGAAAAACGGGATTTACGCTGATTGAACTTTTGGTCGTTATCGCCATCATCGCGATACTGGCGGCGATTCTGTTTCCTGTGTTCGCACAGGCACGGGCAAAAGCGCGCCAGACCCAGTGCCTAAGCAATATGCGCCAGATGGGGCTTGCCGTGCAGATGTACCTCCAAGACTACGAGGAGCGCTTCCCGCTGGATAGCCATACGGGTTCGGGAGCCTACTGGACTTGGATGTTCACGCTGGAGCCCTACACCAAAACACGCCTCCTGTATCGCTGTCCCAGCGACCCCAGCACGAACTGGGAACGCCCGCTTCCGGGACAGCGCACGCCGCGCCGTGTCTCCTACGGCACGAACTTCTGGATGCTGCCCAACCTTTGGGGCGAGCAGGACTGCTCGGGCTACAATAGCCTCGCCGCCATCGTATCGCCTGCCAACACGATTTATATTGCGGAGGTCAAAGAGAACACCACCCTCGACCACTACCATCCGGGCGCATGGCGGTTCCCCAACGAGTGCAGCGGCGTCTATTACATAGAGCCAGGGCAGGAGATGGCGATGACTTGGCACAGCGGCGGCGCGAACTATGCCTATGTGGACGGACACGCCAAATGGCATCGGTTCGAGCAAACTTGGACACCCGATGGCAGCATAGATCGGTATGACCCAAGGCGATAAGACGCTTTCGCCAAGTGTTGGGGCTGGCGCGGCGGCTCTGAGGTTGGATTGGGGGCGTCGTGAACATGACCTTCACCTGTTCACGACGCGAGGTTGATTCATCGGGTACACTCTATGCGGGAGCGTTCTCTGGCGGTAGGCAGTTTTACGATTCACGGAGGAACGGAATGAGCGAGAGCATCTACGAACCGCGCTTTGACTGGGCGCTGCTACAGCAGGAGACGATGAAACTGGACAGTTTTGCCGCATTGCTCTCGGAACGGTGCGTATCTAAAAAACCGACTCCAGACCAGCAACCTCTCCTACAATCGCTTAGTTTCCGTCAAGCGGTTCCGCATATCCCTACCACCACTTATGGGGTATTCAGTCTCTATCGCTATCCTGCTAAATTTATCCCCCAAGCAGTGGCTTATGTGATTGAGCAGTACGCAACGCGTTGTTCATCTGTAATAGATCCCTTCGGGGGCAGCGGCACCACTGGCTTAGTTGCGCGTCTATATGGGCTTAACTATGAGTTGTGGGACTTGAATCCGCTGTTAGGCATTTTACATCAAATTGCGACTCTGAACCCTATGCCCATTCAGCTGGATGGTATTGTACGCGCTCTCAAAGGTTCTCGTGAGACTTGGCTACCTCGATGGAGTAGGCTACACTATTGGTACCCCGAACCCATCTTGCCGCTGCTGAGCAAGGCGTGGGGATATTATCATAGTCTCGAAGACACAACACTGCGCTTAATGCTTACAGTGCCCTTGCTCAAAGCGACGAAGCAGTTTTCTTACAACGACCCGCAGCGCCAGAAGCTCTCGCGTTCGCCGAAAGCGCAGGCGCGTGTCGAGGCACTGATGCAAGGTGACTTTGAGTCGCGCTTTTTTGCTATTTTCAGAGAAGAACTCGTTCAGGTGTTGCGGAAGCTATGGGAGTATCATCAGCTGATGGGAGAAACTCAAGTTCCCCAGAGCGTTGTGCGTTCAGGGGTTGATGCTTTAGAGGTCGCTCAGCAACTGAGTGCCGAACAGCGCTGGGATATTCTCATCACATCGCCCCCGTATCTGCAGGCACAGGAGTACATCCGCTGCAGCAAGATGGACCTGCTCTGGCTGGGATACACCGAAGAAGCGGTGCGGGAACTTGCACGACACGAATTCCCCTACAAAAAAGTGGAATCGATTCCCATCTACTCGCCGACTTACGAAACCTTACGCCAGCACATTCAAGAAACACATCTGCGTCGTATGTACGATCAGTATTTCTACGCCGTGCTGGGGACACTGACGCGCTTAGCCCAGCACATCCAAAATTATATGTGCCTGTTCGTGGGACAGGCGACTGTGCGCGGGATGCGTGTGCCCATAGATATCATCTTTGCGGAACATTTTACTCAACTCGGCTGGATCCATGAGGCGACTCTTATCGACACCATTGAGGCACGCGTGCTCTTCAAAGCGCGGATTAACCCGGCTACGGGTATAGAAGACCATCGCATGCCCACAGAACATATGGTCATCTTGCGACGATAGGAGAAGCGCGTATGCCTACCGAGGAACAAGGGCGTCAGGCATCGGTCGAAGGATTTGCCAACGAGCATATCGCTGCAGGGCTGCTCATGAAGCGCTACCAAAACGTTTCCTTAGTAGACTTGCCCCTGTCGCCTTACGACTTAATTATCGCCTTGAAGAAACCTGACGGGAGTGAAGAGATTATCCGGGCTCAGACAAAGACTGCTCGCCAGTCTGTGAGCTTCATAGGTGGCGTGCGCGGAGGTGCTGATCGCACCTATAAATCAGGAGTGAAGGAGTACCGTCAAAATACAAAAACATCGGATGTTGTTATAGGCGTCCATGAGGAAGAGCCAGGAAAATTTTCGTTGTATTTCGTGCCGACATGTCTGATTGAGGTATTGCAACAGAAAAGCATTCGCTTGCGCAGAATAGAGTTTCTCAAAGAGAACTATGCGATGCTGGAGCGTTGCAAAGATCGTGAGTATGTGATAGAAGAATGTAAGAAAGCAGGGATCCTTCGCGTGGAAGATTCTCAGAATCTGTTTCAAAACGAATAAGCAAATAGACCGTTTTCTCCGCTGAGATTGGAGTTGGAGGTACACTTTACGCCGATGTCTCGTTATCGTTGGCGCGTGCGTGCAACGGATACTGCCAAAGCGGAGCGACTGGCGCGTGAACTTCGCATCAGCCCGACCACCGCAGGCTTGCTGGTCGCGCGCGGCTACACAGAGCCAGAGGCGGCTTACCGTTTCCTGAACCCCTCACTTCACGATTTAGCAGACCCGTACCTGCTTCCCGATGTCGAACCCGCGGTGCGACGGCTCGCGTTGGCTGTAGAGCGCAAGGAGCCTGTGTTGGTGTATGGGGATTACGATGTTGATGGGGTGTCATCCACGGCGCTTTGGCTGACGACTTTGCGCACACTGGGCGTCCCTGCCGAGTCGTATGTACCCCATCGCGAGCGCGAGGGTTATGATTTGCATCCGAACGCGATTGATGCGGCGCGAGCGATCGCTGCGCGACTGGTGCTGACCTGCGACTGCGGTACCCGTGCCCACGAGGCGGTTGACGCGCTGAACGCAGCAGGGCTGGAGGTGATAGTCACCGACCACCATGAACCGGGCGACTACCTGCCCAACGCCCTTGCCGTCGTGAA
This sequence comes from Fimbriimonadales bacterium, assembly GCA_026003075.1. Classification (GTDB taxonomy): domain Bacteria; phylum Armatimonadota; class Fimbriimonadia; order Fimbriimonadales; family GBS-DC; genus GBS-DC. The sequence goes on from BPGO01000009.1 coordinate 26,788, forward strand.
CCCGAAACGCGCCGACTCGCAGTACCCGTTTCGGGAGTTGAGCGGGGTGGGGGTGTCGTTCCGTGTCGCGGAGGCATTACTGCGTGCGCGGAACCTGCCGCTCAACGGCTTCTACCAGACGATGCTCGAACTCGTCGCCCTCGGAACCGTCGCGGATGTGATGCCCCTCATCGGCGAGAACCGCATCTTGGTCAAATATGGATTGGACAGGCTCCATCAGACGAAGCGCGTCGGGTTGCAGTCGCTCAAGCAGGCGGCGAAGATTAAAGGTAAACCCACCCCGCGCGACATCGGCTTCGCAATCGGACCGCGCCTCAACGCTGCAGGACGCCTCGAAGACGCTCAACTCGCGCTGCGGCTCCTGTTGGAAGACGACCCTGCCGAAGCCCAGCGCATCGCGGAACTGTTGGACAAGCACAACCGCGACCGCCAGAAGTATCAGGAAGACGCTGTCCGCGAAGCGATTGCGCAGGTGGAGAGCGAGGGGCAGACTCGCCATCGCGCGCTGGTCGTGCATTCCCCCAACTGGCATCACGGCATCGTGGGGCTGGTGGCGGGCAAACTGATGAACCGCTACTACCGACCCGTCGTGGCGGTCACGATCGAACCCGATGCGGGAATCGCGCGTGGCTCTATGCGCAGTATCCCTGAGCTGAACCTCACCGAACTGCTCGCGGTGATGAAACCGATTTGCACTAAGTGCGGGGGACACGCGGCGGCAGGGGGATTCGCCGTACCCCTCGAACGATTCGAAACGCTCCGCCAAACCATCGTCGAGTTCGCCAACCAGCGACTCACGGAGGAAGACCTGATTCCAACGCTGGAGATTGACCAGACACTCGAACCGAGCGCCGTATCGATGCGCCTGATTCAGGAGTTGAGCCTACTGGAGCCGTTCGGCAGCGGAAACGAGCGTCCGCTGTTCCTATGTCGCGGTGTGGAGGTGCTGGGGAGCCGTATCAGCCAGAACGGTAGGCATCTCTTTTTGAAAGTGCGCGGCGAAGGGAGCGTGGTGTATGACGCCGTTCTCTGGGATGGCGGCGACTATCCCATCGAGCCGGGCACACTGCTGAACCTCGTGTTTGACCCCGAAGAGGACACCTACAACGGCTACGGCGCCGTGCGGTGGGTAATCAAAGACTTCGAGGAGTTGGTTTAGAGAAGGTATGCTTCTATGAGCATCATGGCAAATCGTGAGGAAGCGATTACGCGCTGGCGGCTTATTTTGGGGCGACGGGCGGAGCGTGCGAACCCCGTGTTTCGGCTGGGGGATCACGACACCGATGACGGCGAAGAGACGCCGCTGCAATCGGCGCTGCCCGCTGGGATGAGCCTCACGCAACTCGATCGCGCCCTCAGCTTCGTGTACGATGCGAGTGAGCGTTTCGGCGGCACAGCCGACAGCCGACCCTACATTCCCGAATGGCTGGAACAGATGCGCGCCCTGTTCAACCAGTCCACCCTCGCGATGGTGCAGCACGACGCCTTCGAACGCACAGGGCTGGCGGAGCTGTTGCTCCAACCGGAAGTGATGCCCCAACTGCAGCCCGATGTGCAACTCGTGGCGATGATTCTGAGCCTCAAAGACCAGATTCCCGACACCGTCAAACAAGCCGCGCGCGACCTCATTCGAAGCGTGGTGAACGAACTGCGCCGCAAACTGGAAACGCAAGTGCAGCAGGCAGTGTTCGGCGCGCTCCAACGCAACCGCTACGCGCCCATCCGCTCTGCCCGCAACCTCGACTGGCGACGCACCATCAAGAGCAACCTCAAAAACTACCTGCCTGACCGCAAGGTGATTGTCCCCGAACGGCTCTACTTCTGGGCGAACGAGAAACGGTTCCGCGACTGGCAAGTTATCATCCTGGTCGACCAGAGCGGCAGCATGGCGAACTCGGCGGTCTATTCCAGCATTATGGCGACGATTTTCGCCTCGCTCAATGTGCTGGACACGCGCCTCGTGGCGTTCGACACCAGCATCGCCGACCTCACCCCCTATCTGAACAACGACCCCGTCGAGTTGCTATTCACGCTGCAGCTGGGTGGAGGCACCGATATCGCGCAAGCGGTTGAGTATGGGGCTGGGTTGATAGAGCGTCCTGAAAAGTGCATTTTCGTGCTGATTACCGACTTGTACGAAGGTGGCGATGAGACCGCGCTGCTTGCCCGATTGCGTGCCTTGCGCGAAAGCAAAACGCAGGTGCTCTGCCTGCTCGCGCTGGAAGAGGGGAAGCCTGTATATAATAAACCGCTGGCGCGACAGGTCGCCGCGTTGGGCATCCCGACCTTCGCCGCGACGCCCGATAAACTGCTGGAAGTGATGCAACGGATTCTAAAGGGGGTGCGCTCCTGAATGACACCGATGAGTTTAGATGAGGTGCGTGCGTTATGCGATATGAGCGTGTATCGCAACGCCGAACAGATTGTTGCGGACGACCAGCTCCTACATCTGGCGCGTTCCGACACGACGCTCTACGCGCAAGTTCAGGGTACCAAGCCCTACACGGTGCGCATCGAGTTTCGCGACGGCGCACCGAAGGCGCACTGCACCTGCCCCGCGGCGCGATTCACCAAGTTCTGCAAGCACGCGATTGCCGTGCTGATTGCGTGGGCGCAGTCGCCCGACCGATTCGCCTATGGACAGCAGACCCTCGTGGAATCGCCACCCCTTGCCAAACCGCGCGGCGCCAAACGCGCCGCCAAAGCGACCGTCGAGCGCTCCGACCTGCAGACCCAAAGCATTCAGCAGACCCTTAAACTCGCGCAGGAACTCGCCGAGCGGGGTTTGACAGGCGTGCAGCCCGCGTTTCTGGAGCAACTGCGGACAATCGCCGAGAATCTGCAATCGCTCAAAACGCGCCGCCTCAAACAAGCGGTGGACTATCTAACGCAGCTCATCGAGGAGGCACGCGAGTCCGCGGTTAGCGAAGAGCGGTTCACACGCGCCCTGCTGCGCCTGTGGCTGACGACCCGCGCGGTGGAAGAGCATTTCACCGAACGGCGCACCCTCCCCGAAGAGCAACTCGAAGAGATGTTGGGACGCACATGGCGCGATAAAGACCTGCAACCCCGCGCGAACCTGCGATTGATGGAACTCGCCTACGAGAACATCGTGATAGAGACCGGCTTCCGACTGGACATCAGCCATTTGATCGAGCTGGACACAGGGGAACTGCTGCGTGAGATGAAGATTACGCCCCTCAACGCGCCCGCCGCTGCCCAAGAAATAAAACCCGCGCGCCCGAAGCCGTTCTTAGCGACGCGCGTGGGCATCTATCCCGGCTATGCACCCAAACGCATCAAGATTTACGAAACCCTGCCGCTGGAAACCCCCTCGGCAACACTGGTGCAGCAGGCGCTCGCGCACGCGCACACCGAGTGGCAACCGCTTATCAACCACTACTTGGAGCGCCTGCTGGACCCGTTCGCCCCTCGCGAACTGCCCTGCCTGCTCCGCTACCAACATATCGTGTGGCAGGACAACCAACTCTGGATCGCCGACACACAGGGCAGGCTGCTGCAACTGACGGTGAATGTGATGCCGAATCTCATCAACACCTTACGCGAGGCGGAACGGCAGGCTTCTGAAGAGCCGGCGGATATAACTTTTGTTGTCTGGACAGGCAGTGATCTACGCAGCGGCATCGGCTTGGAGCATGGATTGCTGCGACATCGTTGGCTCGCGCTGTTTGGCTACCTCGAGGGTGAGGACAGGCTCTGGTTCCGCCCGATTAGCGGCGTGCACGAACGCGGAGTTGCACCGTTCATTTTCCAAGTTCAGAGGCGGTAGAAACGCCGTGCCGAGCGGATGCGGAGCGGCAGGAATCCAGCGTTTGATGGAGTATATAGCAGTAGATAGTTCTTTAGCAACCTCTAAAAACGGAGGCGCACGATGAAGCCAGAGAAGCCGAGTCAGGAGGAACTGAAGCAGATAACGCGCCGCTACTTTTTCAAGGTTTGCGGCTACGGGATTGGCGCGCTCGCGTTGAACGCGCTGATGCAGCAGAATCTCTTCGCGTCGAGCCGAACGAACCCGCTTGCGCCGAAACCGCCACACTTCAAGCCGCGTGCGAAACGGATTATCTTTCTGTTTATGGCAGGCGCTCCGTCGCAGATTGACCTGTTCGACCCGAAACCGACCTTACAGCAGTACAACGGGCAGCCCTGCCCCGAAAGCCTGCTGAAGGGCGAGCGGTTCGCTTTCATCAAGGGCACGCCCAAACTGCTCGGCTCACCTTATAAGTTCCAAAAGCACGGGCAATCGGGTATCGAGGTCTCCGAACTGCTGCCCCACATCTCGAAAATCGTGGACGATATCTGCGTCATCCGCTCGATGCAGACCGACCAGTTCAACCACGCGCCAGCGCAAATCTTTATGAATACGGGGCATCAACTGCCAGGGCGCCCCAGCATGGGCAGTTGGCTTACCTACGGGCTGGGTACAGAGAACCAAGACCTGCCTGCCTTCGTGGTGCTGATTTCCGGCGAGAACCGACCCGACGGCGGGCATGCATGCTGGAGCAGCGGATTCCTGCCCACCGTGTATCAGGGCGTGGAGTTCCGCAAACAGGGCGACCCCGTGTTATATCTGTCGAACCCCGAGGGCATCGACCCTGAAGCGCGCCGCGCCGTGATCGAAGCCGCGAACGACCTGAATCGCCTCAAGCAGGAGCAAATCGGCGACCCCGAAATCGAAACACGCATCGCGAACTATGAACTGGCGTACCGCATGCAGACCAGCGTACCCGAACTGATGGACATCAGCAAGGAGCCGGAGTCCATCCACCAACTCTACGGCACGACGCCGGGCAAGCCGTCGTTTGCGAACAACTGTCTGCTGGCGCGCCGTCTGGTAGAGCGCGGCGTGCGGTTCGTGCAACTGTATCATCGCGGCTGGGATCATCACGGCTCCGGCGCAGGGAACGGGATTACCGATGGGCTCCCGCGCCTCTGCCGCGAGGTCGATCAGGCAAGCGCTGCGCTCATTATTGATCTCAAGCAGCGCGGACTACTGGACGATACGCTGGTCATCTGGGGCGGCGAATTCGGGCGAACCCCGATGAACGAGGGACGCGGCGGCTCGCCCTATCTGGGACGCGACCACCACCCGCGCGCGTTCACCATCTGGATGGCAGGCGGCGGCATCAAGCCGGGCACGGTCTACGGCGCCACCGATGAGCTGGGCTACTCCGTCACGGAGAACCCCGTGCATGTGCACGACCTGCACGCCACCATTCTGCACCTGATGGGCATCGACCACACGCGCCTGACCTACTGGTATCAGGGACGCAACTTCCGACTGACCGATGTGTCTGGGCACGTGGTGGAGGGGATTATCGGCTAATTGGCGTGGGTATCGCCGTTAGGCATGCGCCCTAACCCTTCTGGATGAGCGATGCCACGCCCCCGTTCGGCAGGGGGATCTCGCTGGCGTTGCGGTTGAGAGAGATCCGCCAGGGCGCCCCGCAAGCCGCGGCACCATGGGTTCTGCGGCACATCGGTTAGCACGACGATTAGGTAGTCCCGCGCCCGTGTCAGGGCAACATACAACTTGCGCAACGCTTCTTCATCCTCGCGCTGCTGCGATTGCTCGCGCAACACAGTCAACGGCAACGGTGTGTACGGTACTGGGCGGTCAGGATGCACAATCTGCAACGCCACGATGCTTGTTGTCGGCGTCTACTTCCAGCCCCGCCTCGCGGGGGCGACTGTGAAACGCGGTATCCGCGATGAACACCACAGGAAACTCCAGCCCCTTCGCGCTGTGTACTGTGTAGAAGCGCACCACATTCGCCGTCTCCTCGTAGGTGGGGGCGTTGCCTTCGCGTTGCTCCAGACGACTGGTCAGTTCCAGTTGCTGGGCGAATTCGCGTGGGGGCGTGGTGGGTTGCTCCAGCGCCATCGCCAGCAGTTTGCGCACATTCGCCGCGGCCTGCCTGCCCCGGTCGCCCTGACTGAGCAATTTCGATTCGTACTGGCTCGCCTCCAGCGCGCGCGCCAGCAACGCTCCGACACTCCACTCGCCCACATGCGCACAAAGTGGCGTGAACCACTTCAGAAACTGACATAGCCGCTCGGCGTCGGGAGCGTCCAAGTCGCTCGTGTCCTCCACGACGAGGCGCAACGGCAACTCAGCCTGCTGCGCACGCAGGCTAAGCGTCATCAGCGCATCGAGGCTCAGCCCCACCAACGGCGAGCGCAGCACGCACAGCAACGCCAAATCGTCTTCCGCGTCGCAGAGGGCACACAGCAGGTTCACCAAATCGCGCACCTCGTACTGTGTCCAGTAGCCCCGTCCACCGCCCACCACAAAGTAGGGGACGCCCTCCTCACGAAACGCCTGCTCGAACTTTTCAATCGAGGTGAACTGATGGAACAGCACGGCGAAGTCGCCATACTGTACCGGACGCTCCACGCCTGTTTCAGGGTCATGCACCGTCAGGCTCTGGTGAACAACCCACTGCCGAATCTGATAGGCAATCAGGCGCGCTTCTTCGAGGGGTTCGCGCCGGAGCCGTCGCCACACTTGCACGCGTCGTTCGGTGGAGGTGGGTGTATGCGGGCGCGTCGGCTCCAAACGCAGAAACCGCTCGCTCCATAAATGCCCAAACACCAGCTCCACAAACGCCAGAATATCGGGGTGAGAGCGGAAGTTCGCCTGAAGGGGCACGAGTCGCCCGCCGTTTTGTTGTGCGCGTGTTTGCCACTCTTCGAACACGCGCGGGTCCGCGTGCCGAAAGCCGTAAATCGACTGTTGCGCGTCGCCCACCACCATCAGGTTACCCCCGCCCGAGAGGATATCGATAATCTGCGCCTGCAGTCCGTCGATGTCCTGCGTCTCATCGACCAAGGTGTACAGGAACAGTCGCTGGTAGCGTGTGCGCACAGTCGCCGAGTCGCGCAGCATCTGCAGGGCGCGGATTTGCATGTCGTCGAAGTCGAGAGCGCCGTGCTGGCGCTTGAGGGTTTCGTAAAGGTTCAGATACTCTGTCGTGAGTTCGAGCAGGGCGCAGGCGACGGCGCGTGCCCGTTGCTCTAAGACGGGGGCAAGAGTGCCCATGAGGCTTTGCAGCACACGCTGCGCCTCGTCCGAAGGTTCCCACTCGGCGATGAGCGTTTGCCAGTCGGTATTCGCAAGGTCCTCTATTGCGTTGGGGAGGTTCGGGAGAGCTTCGTTGGGAGGCGTGCAGGCACGGCGAAGGTAGTAGGCGATGATGGTTTCTGTGTTGGGGTAGTTCGCTTGCCAAGAGCGCAGGTCGTCGGCGGTGCGCCCCCGATGGCGCACGGTTTCGGTGAGGCGCAGCACGATTTCGTACAACGCTTGAAGGGGGTCGCCGCGCGTGCTGTCCAAGTTGAGATAGTCGGCGATGAGGTCAATCAGGGGATCGGTTTCGAACTCGCGGGGTTCCCGAAGCAGGTTTGCCAGAGCGCGATGGAACGCCTCACGGCGTAGGTGATTCGCGGCAGGGCGGGGCAGCACGCGCGGGTCGGGGTCGATGCCCGCCTCGAACGGGTTCTCTTGGAGCAGGCGTCGGCACAAGGCGTGAACCGTGTGGATATAGGCGTTTTCGATGCGTGTGCGGGCATCGCGGAGACCGCGTGCTTCCAGTTTGCGGATGATTCGCGTTTTCATCTCGGCGGTGGCGGCGCGCGTGAAGGTAATGGTGAGGATTCGCTCCGGGTCTACCCCCTTCTCGGCAACGAGGTGAACGAACCGCTCGGTAAGCACGCCCGTTTTGCCAGAGCCAGCCCCCGCAACAACGGCTAACAGCCCCTCGCCATGCGTAATGGCAGCGTGTTGATCCGGTGTCCAGTTCAACAGCGTCATCTTCTTGCGCTAACTCCGCTTGAACCGCTTCTCGATATCGCTCCAGTTCAGCGTGATGGTGATGGGGCGTCCGTGCGGACACAGGTACGGGTTCTCGGTGCGGGCGAGGTCTTCGATAAGCTTATGCATTTCGGGCAGGCTGAGCGGGTCGCCCGCTTTGACCGCCATCTTGCAGGAGGTGGTCGTCCAGATTTGCTCGCGAGCGATGGGCAGCCGCTTGCTGATGGAGAGTTCCACCAACTCATCGACGATGTCGCGCAGGGTTTGCACCGGATCGCCCTTGAGCGCCGCGGGCACAGCGCGTATCAGGAAGGCGTCCTGACCGAACGGCTCCAGTTCGAAGCCAATCGCTTGCAGTTCGGGCAGTTTCTCTTGCAGCAACAGCGCATCGCGACGGCTGAGTTGAAGCGTTTCTGGGGTGAGCAGATGCTGTTTCGGGATCGGGAATGCACCGCGCTCGCGACAGAGCTGCTCATAGAGTACGCGCTCGTGGGCGACATGCTGGTCGATCAGCACCAGCCCCTGCTTGGTTGAAGCGACGATATAGGTGTTCTGTACCTGCCCAAGAATCTGCAGGTCTTCGAGCAGGTAGGCGAAGGGGAGGTGCGTGGTGGTGAGTGGCTCCGCGCCGAGTAGGGTTGGCGCGTGAGTGGGCGTACCGCCGTCTTCGGGCGTCCAGCGTGGCACATCGGCGTGCGTGCCGGCGTCTTCGGGGAGTGGGAACGCCGTAGCATCAGGGCGTCCAGGCGATACGGGAGGCGTCGAGGCACGGGGGGATTCCGCCGATGCGGGGAACGCTGTCGCACCCGATTCGACTTCGGTACGGGCAGGGCTGTCCGTGTTACCCAAGCCTGCGCGTTGCATGAGGATTTGATGAAGGGTCTCCGTGTCGGGTATGGGGGCGGGGAGTGATTGCCGTGCGGTGAGGCGTGCCGTGCGGTAGGGCGCTTGGAATCATCCCGTGTTGCAGCAGTGCCGCGCGAACGGCGTTCACGACCGCCTCGAACACAGACTGCTCGCGCGCGAAACGCACCTCAATCTTCGCAGGATGCACATTCACATCCACTTGCCGGGGGTCTATGTCCACCATCAGCACGCAAGCCGGGTAGCGTTTTTCGGGGGTGAGGCTTTTATACGCCTCATCAAGCGCGGCGGTGAGCGTTTTGTTGCGCACGGGACGCAGGTTCACATAAAAATATTGATGCTGGCGCGTGGGGCGCGTCTGATGCGGCGGCGCGATGAGACCCCAAACGCGGATCCCGTCGCGCTCGTAGTCCATCGCTCGACCATGCCCTGCACCGTCTCGCGTCCCCAGATCGAGGCGACCGCCGTCAGCAAATCGCCGTTGCCCGGCGTGAAAATCAACTCCTGCCGCTCATGCACGAGGCGAAACGAGACATCGGGATACGCGAAGGCGTAGCGCGTCACGGTCTCGACGATATGCCCTAATTCGGTGGGCACGGTTTTGAGGAACTTTAGGCGTGCAGGCACATTATAAAAGAGGTCGCGCACGGTAATCGTTGTGCCAATCGGCGCACCGACCTCCTCCACGCTTTTGATTTCACCGCCTTCAAGCACGATGTGAGTCCCTGTGTCTTCCTCGAAGGCGCGTGTGAGGATTTCCATACGGCTCACGCTGGCGATGCTGGGTAAGGCTTCTCCGCGGAAGCCGAGCGTGAGGATGCGGTTCAGGTCGGCGTCGGCGGCGATTTTGGAGGTGGCGTGTCGCTGGAGCGCGTTCAGGGCGTCCTCGCGCGTCATGCCGATGCCGTCGTCGCGCACGCGAATCAGCCTGCGTCCGCCCATCGCGACCTCGACCTCAATCCGTACGGCGCCCGCATCTAAGGCGTTCTCAATCAGCTCCTTGAGCGCGGCAGCGGGACGCTCTACCACCTCGCCAGCAGCGATGCGGTTCACTAACTGCTCATCCAGCGTGCGGATAGGACGGCGTTCGGGGCGCGTGCGCATCAGACGGAATTTTACCTGAAATGCCCACGCGCGACAGTGAGGCGTTCTACCGATTGCCCAGCGACCGCGACCAGTGGGGGAAGTGCATGGCTTAGATCACTCTGTGGACTTTGACGCTCCCTTAGTTATTTAGCTTGGCTAACTACATTGCGCGTACCCCAAGTGGGGTATAATTATGGCAGAGGTACGCGCACGGGCGTGAGTTCAAAGAGCGTCGGACGCGACTGAACATCGGCGGAAACACCTTGACAGATGGCGTTGTTTTGAGGTAGAATCCTACCGTTGCATCCGCCCTTCAGGGCGGGTGAGGATTGAAACACGCGATCAGCGGTGCTCAGATCCGCGACGTTGCATCCGCCCTTCAGGGCGGGTGAGGATTGAAACCATGCGTACCACTCTCGATCAGCTCTCCCGATCGTTGCATCCGCCCTTCAGGGCGGGTGAGGATTGAAACCTGCAGTCGCACGGCGCGTGCGCGTCTGCGTAGTTGCATCCGCCCTTCAGGGCGGGTGAGGATTGAAACAGCGCACGCCTCCGAATCATGCCCATCTGGTCGTTGCATCCGCCCTTCAGGGCGGGTGAGGATTGAAACGTGCATCGACCCTGCACGGTGACGCGTGAGCCGTTGCATCCGCCCTTCAGGGCGGGTGAGGATTGAAACGAGGACTTTCGGTCCGCCCGCGCTGACCTACTACGTTGCATCCGCCCTTCAGGGCGGGTGAGGATTGAAACATCCTACTGGTGACGATATGTATGTACTTGATACTTCGTTGCATCCGCCCTTCAGGGCGGGTGAGGATTGAAACATGCTGTAATCACGCTGGGTGTGGATCAGCCTTATGTTGCATCCGCCCTTCAGGGCGGGTGAGGATTGAAACCCGTTTTAAATCGTCTCTGAGACGCCTCTGCGCCCAGGTTGCATCCGCCCTTCAGGGCGGGTGAGGATTGAAACATACTGTCTTGCCTCGCCTAAGCGTCGCCGCAACTCGTTGCATCCGCCCTTCAGGGCGGGTGAGGATTGAAACCCACCAGATTGACCACTCGTCGGCAATAGACTGCAATATCGCAGGTTGCATCCGCCCTTCAGGGCGGGTGAGGATTGAAACCTGTGATAGCGTCCATCTCCGCACGCAACACCACGTTGCATCCGCCCTTCAGGGCGGGTGAGGATTGAAACCCGGATCGGCTGGTAAAGGGCTACAAACACTGGTACGGTTGCATCCGCCCTTCAGGGCGGGTGAGGATTGAAACACTGTTCGTGGCTCGTCGTTTGCTGCGCGGCTCTGTTGCATCCGCCCTTCAGGGCGGGTGAGGATTGAAACGTCGTGCTGGGATAGAGTTTCATCGTGTTCAGGTAGAGTTTTGTTGCATCCGCCCTTCAGGGCGGGTGAGGATTGAAACTCTACCGCTTGTGCTGCGGCGCGCGCCTGCGCCGGGCGTTGCATCCGCCCTTCAGGGCGCATGAGGGCGGATGCTAACGGGTATACTTTAGCGGAGGGGACAGCATGGATATCGTAGCACTGACAGCGATTGTGTGTATTTTCGGACCTGCGCTCTTCATACCGATTACGGCGATGGTGCTGAAGCATCGCAAAGAGATGCTGCAGATGGAGCTGGAAAAGCGCAGGCTGAGCAATCAAGCAGTAGAGGAGCGGATCGAAGCGCTGCGGGCTGAGATTGCCGCGCTTCGCGAGACCGCCACCCAATACGATCTGAGCCTCCAGGCGAACCTCGAAAACCTCCAAGAGCGCGTGCGGGCACTGGAAGAGCAGAGCCAACTCCAGGGATTTCTGCGCTAAGTTCGAATCTGTTTCTCCATGCGACACCGAATTGCGGCGCTGATTTGTGTGCTGACCCTCGCTGGGGCCTTTGCGCAAACGCTCACCACGGAACTCGATGCTCTGCTCGATGTGGAGTGGCTGCGTTATGGCTACTGTGGCGTGGTGGTGCGCGATGTACAGTCGGGCGAGACGCTCTACAAACGCGATGCGGAGCGGATGCTCATCCCCGCATCCAATATGAAACTTATCGTCTCGGCGGCGGCGTTGCATCTACTGGGTGAGGACTATCGCTTTCGCACGCGCGTCTGGGCGCGGGGGACACTGTCGCCTGACGGGACACTGCGCGGCGACCTGATTTTGCAGGGCATGGGCGATGCGACGCTGGAGGTACGCGATTTGCAGTCGCTGGCGCAGCGTGTGTACGAGGCGGGGATCCGGCGCGTGGCGGGCTACCTGGTGTACGACGACTCGTGGCTCGATGCCGACCGCTACGGCTTCGGCTGGAACATCGACGATGAACCCTACGGATACCAAGCGCAGATGAGCGCGCTCTGCGCCGAACGCAACGCCGTCCGCCTCTATGCGCAACCTGCGTCCCAAGTCGGCGAACCCGCCCGCATCCGAATCGAACCCGAAACCGACTATGTGGAGATTGTGAATCGCACGCGCACGGTGGCACAAGGTACGCGCGACGCCTCCATAGATGCCACGCGCACACACGCACGGAATCAGATTATCGTCTACGGCACGATACCGCTCGGCGCGGCGGAAGTCGCGCTCGGACGATATGCTGTAGAAAACCCGTCGCATTACGCCGCACATCTGTTTCGGCAGGCGTTGCAGGCGGTCGGCGTGTCCGTAGAGAAGGGAATCGTGCCCAATATGACACCACTGGATCCTCCCCAGCTGCGCCTTGTGGCGGAACATCGCTCACCGCCGATGCGGGAAGTCGTCGCGCTCATCAATAAACCCAGCGATAACCTGCTGACCGAAATAACGCTCAAGGTCATCGGTAAGGAGACGCGCGGCGCAGGCGCCACCACCGCCGGGATTCAAGCGGTGCGCGAGTTTCTGCAGCAGGCGGGCTTGGAGATGGGCGCCGTGCATCTCGTGGACGGTTCGGGGCTATCGCGTATCAACGGCGTCAGCCCAGAGAATTTGGTGCGCCTGTTGGAGTTTATGCATCGCTCGCCCCACGCCGAAGCGTTTCGCCGTTCGTTGCCTGTCTACGGTGTGGACGGCACTTTGCGCAACCGCCTGCGCGATACGCCTGTGCAGGGCAACGGCTACGCCAAGACAGGGAGCCTCAACCGCGTCAGCAGCCTATCGGGCTATTTGCGCACGAAGAGCGGGCGGTGGCTGGCGTTTTCGATAATTATGAACGCCTACAACGCGTCGGGCAGCGACGCGCGCGCCCTGCAAGACAAGGTGATTCAACTCTTGTGGGAGCGGTTGTAGCTACTCCTGCACCACCTGTGTGAAGTCCGCTAAGGCGAGATAGAGCCGATGCGCGCATGCCAGCAGGTTCAAGCGGTTCTGGCGACGCGGGGCATCGTCGGTCATCACCATCACGCCGTCGAAAAGCGCGTTCACGGCAGGTGAGAGTGCAAGCAACGCTTGGTAAATCGCTTCGTAGTCGTGCTTGTAGTAGAGCCCCTCAAAGCGCGGCGTCATCTGGGTGAGTGTCTCATAGAGCGCCCGCTCAGTCTCATGCTCAAACAGCGCGGCGTCCACATGGTCTAAACTGGCGATGGGTTTGAGATGCTTCTTTTCGGCGGCGGCGAGGATGTTCGCAGGGCGGGTAGCGGTCTGCACCAAAGGCACGAATTCGGGGGTATCGGCGTGCTGTTGGAGCAATCGCGCACGCTGCATAAAGCCGTACACCGAGTCGTCCCAACCTGCGCCCAGCGTGGCACGCACGAGGTCGTACCGTACGCCCTGCTCTTCCAAGAGCGCCTCCATGCGACTGTAGAACAGGGTGCGCAGGTCGGCTTGCACGGCGATCAGGGGCTTGAGGGGGGCGCGTTGCTCGCGATAGACATCGTGGGCGCGTTGTACCAACTCCGCCAGCGTGGGGTAGTCTGGCTCGTGCTGCAGGATCTCCACCACGCCCGCCGCCGCGCGCCGCAGTCCGAACGGGTCGGACGAGCCTTTTGGCATATAGCCCAGCCCCACATAGCCCACCAATGCGTCGATACGGTCCAGCACTGCCAGCGCGCGTCCCAACGCCGACTCGGGAATAGGGTCGCCTGCATGGCGAGGCATGTAATGTTCGCGGATTGCCTGCACGACGCGCGCCTCCTCGCCGGACATGTGCGCATACTCTGCCCCGATGACGCCTTGCAGGTCGGGGAACTCCATCACCATCTGCGTGGCGAGGTCGGCTTTGCAGAGCAGGGCGGCGCGTTGCGCCAAAGCGCACATGTCGGCGTCCCAGTCTAGGGCGTGCGCCAACCGTTCTGTAAGCGTCTCCAGCCGATGCACCTTGTCCAGAAGCGTCCCCAGTTTCTGCTGATACAGAATCCGTCCCAGCGCGGGCACGAACGCCTCCAACGGCTGCTTGCGGTCTTCCTCAAAGAAGAATGCTGCATCGTTGAACCGCGCGACGAGCACCCATTCGTTGCCCTCACGCACTTTGTCGGGGTCGCCGTTGTTGTAGACCGAGATGAAACGGGGCAAAAGCGCGCCCTCGGCGTCCACGACGGGGAAGAACTTCTCGTGCTTTTTCATCGCGGAGATCAGCACAGGCGCGGGCAGACGCAGGAAAGTCTCTGGGAACCCACCCAACAACAGATGGGGCTGTTCCACCAAGAACGCATTCTCGTCCAGCAGGTCGGGTTCGATGACCGCATGGGCGCCGATGCTGTGTGCGAGGCGAGTTGCGCCGTCCACGATGATACGCGCGCGCTCTTCGGGGTCCGCGATGACATGCGCGGCGCGCAACTGCTCCAAGAATCGTTCGGGCGATTCCACCGCAAACGGTTCCGGGGCAAGGAACCGATGCCCGCGGCTGTGGCTGCCAGACGGGATGCCTTCCAGTTCGAAGGGGATGACCTCGCGCCCCAGCATCGCCACAATCCAGCGTATCGGTCGCGCGAATCGCATCTTCCGATGCCCCCAGCGCAGCATCTTGGGGAAGGTCATCGACAGAATCATCTTGGGCAGGGCTTCCGCCAGGGCTTGCACCGCGGGCTGACCGGGGTCGTACTCTTGTACGAAGGCGTACTCGCCTTGCGGAGTTTCCTGAAACTGCACTTGATGCGGTTCGACGCCGCGCGAACGGGCAAACCCGATTAACGCCTGCGTGGGGTTACCTTGGGCATCGAAGCAGGCGCGTTTGGCGGGACCGCGCACGATACGCTCTTGGGGCGTTTGCTGTCGGGCGACATCGGCGACCAGCGCGATGAGCCGTCGGGGCGTGCCCAGAGTGCGCAGGCTGCCATGCTCCAGTCGCAACTCGCTCAGGAGCGCTGACAATCGTTCCTGCAGTTGCTCCAACGCGCCCCGCATAAACGCTGCAGGAATCTCCTCGCAACCGATCTCCAGCAACAGGGTTGCCCGTTCCATCGGGCGGTATTATACCTGCCGTGATGAACTTGCCGTCGCCGAATGGGGGGCGACGGTTGCAGGGTTCGCCACATGTTCGGGGGTCATCTGCACGCGCCCGTCGGGAGTGAATTGGACACCCTCTTGCTGAAGGTAGGCTTTTTGCAGCTGGGCGAGCATCGGGTCGCGCTTGTGGATCCGCAAGCTCCCGTCGCTTCCCACCACGCGCCACCACGGAATGTCATCCTCTAACGCAAGCGCCATAATCCGCCCCACCTGCCGTGCCGTGAGCGGCGGACAGCACGCAGCCACTTGCCCGTAGCTCATCACTTTGCCAGGGGGAATTGCCCGCACCAATGCGTAGACCGAATCGGCTGCAACGCGCACGCAGGATACTATACCCTCTTCCGTCGGCAGGAATCTCGAAACGCTGCTCGAACCTAAAAACGCGCAGGCGAGGAGAAACCTATGCGACGACGAGAGAATGCGTTTGTGATCGCGTTTCGTGTGCTCTTCGAGCGTCCCAGTTTGGCGGTGATGATGTTTCTGCAGTACGCCATCTGGGGCACATGGTCGGTGTCGCTGTCAGCCTACTTGGAGCAAGAGTTGGGCTTCACGGGGCAGGGGCTGGCGTTTATCTATAACGCGCTCCCACTGATGAGCCTGATTGTGCCGTTCACGGCGGGTCAGGTGGCAGACCGGTTTATGCCCGCGCAGCGTGCGCTGGCGCTGTTCCATCTGCTGGGGGGGGGCTTGCTCATCGCGCTTGCGTTCCAACGCGAGCTGATGCCGATGACCGTGCTGATGCTCGGCTACGCTTTCTTCTACGCCCCGACGCTTGCCCTGTCTAACTCCGTGGCATTTCGCAACCTGAAAGACCCCGAAGTGGAGTTCGGACCGATTCGCGTGTGGGGCACCATCGGCTGGATTGTGGCGAACTGGGGCGTGACCTTCGTGCGCGCGAATTTCAACTCGTTGCAGTGGGGCTTCATTGATTTGTTCGCGTTGGCAGGCGGCGTCTCGATTCTGGCAGCGCTGGCATGTCTGGCTCTTCCGCACACACCGCCTGCTAAAGAGGCAACCGACCCGCTTGCGTTCACCAAAGCGTTCAGCCTCCTGCGCGACCCGAACTATCGCGTCTTCTTCATCATTGCTCTGATTGTCGCGACCGAGTTGCCCTTGTACTATGTGCTAACCGCCCCATTCCTGCAGTCGGCGGGCAGTGGGGTAGGAATCACAGCCGAGAATCTGCCCTCGTGGATGACTATCGCTCAAATCGCCGAGATTTTCACGATTGCGTTTATGCTACCTGCCGTGCTGCCCATTTGGGGGGTACGCAAGACGATGTTATTGGGCATCTTTGCGTGGCCCGCGCGCTACGCGGTCTTCGCGTTAGCGTGGGCGTTCCATCAGACCGCGCCGTGGACGGTGTGGCTCGCGGTCGCGTCGCTCGCGCTGCACGGGTTCTGCTATGTGTTTTTCTTCGTGGTGGCGTTCATCTACACCGACATGATTGCCCCGCGCGATGTACGCTCGTCGGCGCAGGCGTTAATTAATGTGGCGGTGCTGGGTATCGGGATGCTCATTGGAGGCTTTTTCGCGGGCTGGCTGAAGGACTACTTCACGGAAGACGGTGTGACGAACTACACCCATGTGTTCCTCGTGCCGACGGTGATTACGGTGATGGCGGGGCTTGCCTTCGCCGTGCTGTTCCGCGAGAAACCGACCGGCGAGGTCGCGACGCAGGCGAACTAAGCGGTACAATTCAAACGATGGCGGACCAACCGACTGGAGTGCGCTGGCAGGTACATTTGGCGAAGCGGCAACCCGAGCGATTGCCTGTGATTCTGCTTGCGCTGGTCGGTGCGCCGGTGCTGGGCGCGTGGCTGATGGGGCACTGGATTTTCGGACTGGTCGCGTTCTGGATGCTCTGGAGCGCCACCGCCGACTTCCTGCTACCCATTCGCTATGAAGCGGATGCCGAGGGCGTGCGCCAGCGCGGTTGGTCCCCCCGCGTCATGCGCTGGGAGAAGGTGAAGCGGGTGGTGTGGGGCGAGGATGGCGTGCTGCTCAGTCCGTTCGCGCACCCCTCGCGCCTGAACGCTTATCGCGGCGTGTTTTTATGGTACGGCGACCAGCGCGCGGTGGTAGAGGCTCTGGTGCGCACCCATTGCGCCCATGCGCTGGGCGAGACGAAACCGAAACGCAAAAAGAAGCGTCGCGCCGATAGTCCCGCGCGCGTTTGAACTACGCTTGGGTCATCTGCTTGGCACGTGTCGCACCGTGTAGCCGAAACGCCCCTCCTATAGCAGGAATCGAGCCGGCACCAGCGAACTAAAGAACGGCTTCGCACAGCAGGAAAATCGGCGATGAAGGCGAATACCCTTGGCGCGGACAGAAATCACCGTGTCATGGGACAAGGTTGCTCGCGGCACAAGTACCGAGATGCGTGAGTTCTGGAAAGAGCCTCTGAGTGAGGCGCAGAAGCAGGAGCTGATCGACGCGCTGGCGCAGCAGGTCGTCAAGCGCGGACTGAGCTCGCCTGCCATCCTATTTCTGGAACTCCATAAGCCGTTCGCCTTTATCGGTTCGCAGGCGGGGATTGTGTTCTCGCCATTCCTTGCGCCGTTTTTCGGCTTTGAGAAAGTAGATCAGTATACGCAGCTGCTCAGCGAACGCGAGAACTGGGAGCGTTTAGTCGAGCGAATCGAGGAACTG
Source organism: Fimbriimonadales bacterium (assembly GCA_026003075.1). Classification (GTDB taxonomy): domain Bacteria; phylum Armatimonadota; class Fimbriimonadia; order Fimbriimonadales; family GBS-DC; genus GBS-DC. Next base: position 44,629 of record BPGO01000009.1, read on the forward strand.
GAAGAGGAAAAGCGCACGCAAGTAGCGCGGGAGTAGGTAGAGATGACTTATCAACATGCACAAGACAACTGGTTCGCTGCCATAGTGATCGGTTTCATCGCGCTGGCAGTGCTGGTGAACATACTGCGAGCGAAAACGGGCGCGCAGCTTTATATTCGGCGTATCCCGGGGCTCGACGCCATCGACGAGGCGATTGGACGCTCCACCGAGTTAGGGCGCCCTGTGACGATGATTCCGGGCTTGACCACATTTGGCGTGGTGGCGGTTCAGGCGCTCACGATTTTCAAATACATCACCCAGCAGATTGCCCACTTCGCCACGCCGATGCGTCTGCTCACGGGGGACGCTACGGTGTTCGCCGTCGCACAGGAAGCGATTGCGGACGCCTATAACGAGGCGGGACGCCCCGATTTGTACGATGCGGACAATATTCGCTTCCTGTCCGACCGTCAATTTGCGTTCGCCTCGGGGGTGGCAGGCTTGATTCAGCGCGAGCGCGTTGCTGCGAGCTTTATGTTCGGCGAATTCTTCGCGGAATCGCTGATTTTCGCGGAGACGGGCAACATGGTCGGCGCGATTCAGATTGCGGGCACAACCAGCTTTACGCAGGTGCCGTTTTTCGTGGCGGCGTGCGACTACACGATTATCGGCGACGAGTTCTACGCCACCAGCGCATACCTGAGCCGTGAGCCGGTGTTGCTGGGCAGCCTGGTCGGGCAAGATATCGCCAAGCTCCTGTTCGCACTCACGGCGGTCAGCGGCGCGATTATCTCAACGATAGTAGGCGTGGATTCCCCGATTATCAAACTGCTGGGGCAGCCGGGCGGTTGGGACGCCTTCTTCCAGTGGCTCCAGGGAGGTGGGCAATGAGCATTCCGTACTTGATTGCCCAATGGCAGCTCCCACAGCAAGGGCGCTTACTTTACGCTACGCTGGTGGTGCTGGGAGCGTTTGTGCTAATTCTGGGACTGGTGCCCTTGCTGCAAACTTTACCCCCACGCGGGCGACGCGTGTTGATTGTTACCATCACTTTTTTGGCGGGACTCTTCTTTGCCGCGGAGTTCTTCCTGCCCGTCGACTGGACAGCCATCTTCCCAAAAGACGACCCAACGCGCAACTTCCTGACGCCCGCCATTCAGCCTGCGCAGAATGTGTTGCAGATTATCGGCGCACTCGCGTTGGGACTGGGCACCTTCGGATTGGTGCGCCTGCATATGCGCAATGTAGTGCAGAAACGCGCGCAGTGGGGCTACAGTGTAGTGTTGCTGGTTGCCTTCGTCACGATGGCGATCTTCAGTATCCTTAACACGCTCTCAGAGAAGGGGGTGGTGACCAAGACCCCGCTGTTGGAGCGTGGTTTCAGCATCCTGTTTGACTATACGCTGGTGCAGCTGGACGCGGCGATGTTCTCGCTGATTGCGTTTTACATCTTCTCGGCAGCGTATCGGGCGTTCCGTATCCGCTCGGTGGAAGCGAGTATCCTGATGTTCACGGCGGTGGTGGTGCTGATTGGCGTGGTACCGTTGGGCGCGTACATCAGCTACACGCTGCTGGGCTTGCCCCAAGGTCCCCCACCAGAAAACGCTGATTGGTGGACGCAGTTCTTGCACAGCGCAGGGCTGCCTTCCATCGCGAATTGGATACTCACCGCGCTGAACGCTCCTGCTCAACGCGCCATCGAGTTCGGCGTGGGCATTGGCGGACTCGCGATGGCGATCCGGCTCTGGCTCAGCTTGGAGCGCGGCGTAACCTAAGGAGGGAAACCGATGCAATCCCCAACGATTTGGCAACGTATGCTCAGTATCGACAGGCGGCTGTTATACCTCTTGTTGTTTGTGAACATTATCGTGTTTCTGATTGCGCCGATACGGATGCCTGCCAGCATCTCACCGCCCGTGCAAAAGTTCTACGACGAAATCGAAAAGCTGAAACCCGGCGACCTCGTGATGATTTCCTCAAACTGGAGCGCCAGCACCTTGGCGGAAAACCAGCCGCAACTGGAGGCGGTGCTGATCCATCTGATGCGCAAAAAAGCGCGATTCACCTTTATTTCCATCGAGGCGCAGTCGCGCGATATTTCCTATCGTTTGGCAGAGCGCCTCACGAAGACCCACGGTTACGAGTATGGCAAGGATTGGGCGCACTTCGGCTTCGTGCCCAACCTCATCGTCGCCATCAAAGGGATGGTGAACGATCTCCCAGCCACAATTAAGGAAGATGTGCGCGGGACGCCTATCAGCCAATTAGAGGTCGTCAAAGGCGTTAAGTCGCTCAAGGATTATAAGATGATTATCGATGTGACGCCCTCTGGTACAGTGCCCATCTGGATTTCCTATAGCCCGAAGGGCATCCCGATTCTCTACTGCCCGACCTCCGTGATGGCAGCGGAAGCATACACCTATCTCGATTCAGGACAGATCACAGGCATGATTACTGGTGCGAAGGGCGCCCAGGAGTACGAACAACTCCTCAAAATCGAAGGGTTGGGGGCGCGTTTTGCCAACGCGATTTCCTTCTCCCATGTGCTCATCATTGTGTTCATTCTGCTCGGGAACTTTGCGATGTTTATGAACCGTGCCCAAGCAAGACGGGAGGCGTAAGATGGATTGGTTAATACAGTTTTTGCCGTTGAATATAGAGCGGATAAGCGTGTGGATTGGTGTGCTGTGTACGGCTGCCATCTATTCGCTGCTTTATCGCGAGAACCCGATTTACCGCTTCTTTGAGCATATGTATATCGGGTTGGCAGCGGGCTACTCGCTGGGACCGCTCTTTGTGGACATTATTTATCGCTACTGGATTGAGCCAATCTGGGGTCAAGGCTATTGGGCGTGGGCGTTTGTCGTGCCCTATGGGATGTATCTGTACTTCATCTTCAGCGAGCGTTATGGCTGGATAAGCCGTATCGTGATTGGCACGCTGATTGGCGCGTCCGCAGGGCTGTTCTTCCAAGAGTTTAGTTCACGCTACCTGCCACAACTCAATAGCACGCTCCAAAAACCGCTCTGGGTCACGAGCGCGAACCCTGATGTAACGGGATGGGATGTGTTTGGGAACTTTTTGTTCATCGCAATTCTGCTCTCGGTACTGACCTACTTCACCTTTTCCTACGAGCAGCGGGGCGGGGTGAAGCGCGTCGCCACTTTGGGGCGCTGGTTCCTGATGATCGGTTTGGGCGCAATTTTTGGCAACACGGTGATGGCGCGTATGGCGCTGCTGATTGGGCGAATCTACTATATTCTCAGCGACTGGTTGATGCTACCGCTGGGTAGAGGAGGTGGCTGAGGTGAGTCTCTATCAGAATCGTGTGGCGAAGTTGCAGCACGCCATGTTGCGCGAGGGCGTCGATGTGTTTCTGGCGTCGACGCAAGTGAATATGCACTATTTGAGTGGCTTTTCGGAGCCGCCGTTGGAACGGCTGATGTTCCTACTCATACCGCAAGAGGGCGACCCTGTGTGGTTCGCGCCTGCGCTGAGCGCAGAAAGCACCGCCACGAACCCCGCCGGCTGGCAGACGCGCTATATCTGGCACGACTCGGACGGACCGCACCGCGCCTTAGAAGCCTGCACACGCGATTACGATTTAGAGACCGCCACGGTCGCCGTGGACGACGAGATGCCTGCAGCATTTCTGCTGATGCTGCAGGAGGCGTTGCCAGCCGCGCTATTTCGGCGTGGGGGCGAGTTAATGGGTTCTGTGCGTGCCGTCAAAGACGCCGAGGAACTGCGCTGTATGCGCGAAGCGGCGCGCCTGACCGACGATGCGCTCGCCGCAGGGCTGGAACGCTGTATCGAAGGCTATAGCGAATGGGCAATAGCGATTGCCATTCAGCGGGCGCTGTTCGACTCAGGCTCTAAACTCGCGTTCGGCATCCCGTTGGTGGCGGCGGGCGAGATGAGTGCGATGCCTCACCACACGACCAGCCATCGCCCACTACGAAAAGGGGATGTGGTGATTATCGACTACGGCGGTGTGTACGAAGGCTACTGCAGCGACATCACACGCGTGGCAAGCGTCGGGCGCGCACCCGACGAAGCGAAAGCGATCTACGAAATCGTGTACGAGGCACACATGCGCGCTCGCGAGACCGCCAAGCCGGGCGTGCCCGCACGCGAGGTGGATGCCGCCGCACGACGAGTCATCGAAAAAGCAGGCTACGGCGACTACTTCGTCCATCGCACAGGGCATGGCATCGGACTCTCGGTGCATGAACCGCCCTATCTCGCCCAAACCTACGACGGCATATTGGAAGTAGGGCACTGCTTCACGATTGAGCCGGGTATCTACCTGCCTGGCAAGTTCGGCGTGCGGATCGAGAATGTGTACACGGTTACCGAACACGGCTGCGAGTCGCTGAATGCCGAGCCACCGATGCAAATTCGGGAGATTGAGTAGCGACCTCATGGGCGGTTTACCTCATCAAATGCCTGAATCAGCCACTCCCAGCCTTTGCGGATGCGTGATAGCCCGCGCCGATTCCCCACGAGCCAGAGCATCAGGATAGCCTCATGCATCAGCAGCCTCTCCAGCGTTTGCTGGGTCTCCTCTTTCCAGCGTAGATGTTCCAGCATAGCGTAGCGTTCGCGCCACACGCTGTCGGGTTGGCAGTCCAGCAAGGGCTGGAGGAGGGCACATCCCTCGATGAGCGTGCGGAGCCGTCCGCAACGCACCGCCAGCGACTGCCCTGTGTCGTCGTGCAGTGCAGAAACTTGCTCGCGGGCAAAGAGCGTCCACTGCTGCTGTGCGAAGTCTCTATCCCATGGTTCGTCATCGAACGATTCCCTCCATCGCTGCGACAGCCCAAGGATTTCGTTGGGTGCGCAGCTGCGGAGCCACTCGTGCCAGAACTGCTGGAGTGAGTCGGCATGTGCCTCTGCCTGTTGCGTGAGGCGTAAAAGGGCGCGTCGTACACCTGCGCGGCATTCGTGGGGTGGCGTGAGTGTCCTGATCCACTCAATCGTTCGCAGGAGGTCGCGCTGCTTGTTCAGGGCGCGCAGGAGCCGCCGCAGTCGCCGCTTCCAGAACGCAATGCGCGTCTTGGGATAGCACACGCGAAAGAGCGTCAGGCAAGTCTGCAGGCGGTGTGCTGCACTCAGCGCGCGCTCAACAGCCTCCCGATCCGTGACAGCGAGTGCACTCATCGACTCTTGTAATGCCTGAACCGCCTCGCCCGTGCGCTGCGCACCGTACGCGCAGTAGCCCTCCTTGCGCATATCGCAAGTGTACCTGCTGATAGGGTACACTTTGCGGGGGACGAAAACGATGCAGAAGCGAGTTTTTGGATGCGCGATTGCGCTCGCCAGTGTTATCCTCTGTGCGGGTGCGGGATGGGTTATTGCAGGCACACGAGTTAAGGCAAGCCCCACGGGAACGGAGCGTGTTTTTACCGTCGAACGCGGCGATATCACGGTGGAGGTCAGCGAGTCGGGAGCTGTGGAACCGGTGCGCGTGGTGGAAATCAAGTCGCGCGTACCCGGACGAATTGAATCGCTGTTGGTCGACGAAGGCGCGGTGGTGGAGCAAGGGCAGTTGCTGGCGCGCATCGACCCGCGTGAAATCAAGCAGCAGTTAGAGCAGGGAAGTGCGCAAGTCGAATCGGCGCAGGCAAACGCGGAACGGGCGCGTATCGCGTTGGAGATGCAGGCGCAACAAGCACGACTGCAACTGCAGCAGGCGCAAATCCGCTATGAGCAAGCGCAACGCGAAGCCGAAACGCAACCGACGCTCACCCGAGCCGCGCTCAAAAACGCCGAGAACGCCGTCAAAACCGCTCAGGAGAACTTGCGCATGCTCCGCGAGGTGAAGCACCCGCAGGAGCGCGTGGAAGTCGCCAACGCGGTGCGCGACGCCGAGACACGCCTGCAAGAGGCACGACGCAACCTCGAACGCCTGAAGAACCTGCTGGAAAAAGGCTATGTCTCGCGGCAGCAGGTGGACGCCGCGCAAACACAGCTCGTTACCGCCGAGAGCCAATTGCGCAACCTACAACAGCGGCAGCAGCAACTCGCGCAGCAACAAGCCATCGAGCTGGAAAACGCGCAAGCACAGGTCGAATCGGCGCAGGCGGAGCTGGAACGCGCCCGCGCGAGCGCAGTGCAGGATGAACTCAAACGCAAAGCCCTCGAAGCCGCACGCACCGAACTGGAGAACGCCCGCATCCGTCTGCGCGAGATCGAGATGCGCCAACTGGAACTGAAGCAAGCACGCGCCAGCGAAAAGCAAGCCATGAGCCAGTTCCAGAACCTAAGGATCCAGTTCTCTGAGACCGATGTGCGCGCCCCGATCCAAGGCGTCGTAACCCGTCGCTATCGTGAGGTGGGCGAACTCGTGATGTCGGGCACGACAGGCTTCGGAGAGGGAACCCCCATCCTCCAATTAGCAGACCTGTCACGGATGCGCGTGAAGCTAAACCTGAACGAGCTGGATGTCGCCAAAGTGCGGGTGGGCATGCCCGTCGAAATCACGGTCGATGCCCTACCCGAGCGTACATTTCGGGGTACTGTGCGCAAAATCGCGCCTGCGGCGCAAAACAGCGGGCAAAACACCGCACTCGGGGTGGTGAAGTTCGCCGTCGAGGTATACCTAAGCCAAGCCGACAGCGCCTTGCGTCCCGGCATGACCGCACGCTGCCGAATCATCACAGCACGAAAACCTAACGCTTTGCGCTTGCCCCTGGAAGCCATTGGCAAGGAAGGCGACAAAGAGTATGTGCTGCGTATCGTGCCCGGACAAACTGAACCCGACGGCAAACCGAAGACCAAGAAGGTGTTCGTCAAGATTGGGTTGCGCAGTGCGAGCCATGCCGAAATCTTAGACGGACTGCGCGAGGGCGACCGAGTGCAGAAACCCCCGTTCACAGGTCCGCAACGCCGCCAGTTCGAAATTCGTGAAGGCGGTGATGGGGAAGAGCGAGCGCTAATCAGAGGTATCATTAATAAGGGATTCCTGATGGCGTTTACGGTACACGACTTCGAAGACACGCTCCGCATTCTGGAGGAGAAGCCAGAATGGCAGCAGCGGATGCCTCAGGCGATTCTGACACGCGAGTTGCTTGAGCTGCCTCCACGGTTCGAGCAACTGGTTGAAACGGTCAAGGAACTGGCTGAGGCGCAGCGGCGCACCGATGCGCGCGTGGACGAACTCGCGGGTATCGTGCAGGAACTGGTACAAATCTCGCGTGATGCCTTGCGTCGTCTGGAGCGACTGGAAAACTGGCAACAGGGCGAAACAGATAGGTGGGAGGACGAACTATACGAGCGCGATCTTGCGGCGCGGGCGCAAACCCTACGCCAAGTGGGAGTCAACGCTACGCCCATCGTCATCGGCGAGGAGTGGGGCACACCCGATACCGAAGCGATCGCGCAGCAGGAAGGCGTCGAGTGGGATGTGCGTGGCGGGCTATCGTCAGGGTTTCTGGAGTTCCGAAACTGCCCGATGGCTACGAGGCGAACTGATGCGTCCATACGAACTGATTATCATCGGCGCAGGACCAGTCGGCTTGGCGGCAGGGATTGAGGCGAAGCGTGCCGGGCTGGAGTTCCTGATTCTGGAAGCAGGCGCATTGTGTCAATCGCTCATTGAGTACCCCGTCGGGATGCGTTTCTACTCTCCTGCAGATGAACTGGCGATTGGCGGCTACCCGTTTCCCACTCCGCACGATGAGAAGCCGAGCCGCGAGATGGCTCTGAACTATTACCGTAAAGTCGCCTCCGCAGAAAACTTACCCATCCGCACCTATGAGCGTGTGGAGCGCATTGAACGCCGCTCGAACAGGTTCGCGTTGCATACAGTACGCCGACCGCACGGGATACCTGCCTGCCACGAGGCGCGCTGTGTCTTGGTCTGCACAGGCATCTGGGGCAAGGAGCGACGCCTCTCGGTGGAGGGCGCCGACCTGCCCCATGTGCTGACACGCTATGACGAGCCGATTCGGTTCTGGCGTAAGCGCGTGCTGATTATCGGCTCGGGTAACTCGGCAGGTGAGGCGGCAATTCGGTTAGCAGATAGCGATGCACAGGTCTGGCTTGCCGTCGAACCGCCCACACTGGAACAGTGCAAATTCCGCCCCTTCATTTTGCGCGAGATTCTGCTGCGCATCGAGGAGGGGCGAATCACGCCACTCACAGAGACGCATATCCTTCGAATCCAGCCTGAATGTGTGGATCTGCGCTGCGCTCAGGGCGTGGAGAGCCTCCCTGTGGATTTCGTGCTGACCCTGATTGGGCTGGAGCCTGACCCGACTCTGCTCGCGCCGCTGGGAGTTCCGTTCGGCGCAGACGGCAAGCCCGAACACGACCCCGAAACCTATGAGACAGTCATTCCAGGGCTGTTTGTGGGGGGCGCTTTGTCGCAGGACGGCTTCATCTATGTAGCGCGGGAACGGGTCAAACGGGCAATCGCGTCGGTTCGGGAGCGCGTTCAGGCAGAATGATGTGCGTCTTTAGCGCACAAACGCGCGCAAGGAGTGCGTTTGTCGGTACAATAATAGCACGGCGAGGTTGGGAATATGCGACAGGGCAATTGTAATTGGGTGCGGCAGCAGAAGTGGCGGTATCTGGATAAGACGCTCTCTGCTTCGTGGCAGCAGCGTGTGGAGGCGCATCTTGCGGTCTGCATTCCCTGTCGTGCGGAGTTTGCGCAAGCGCAGGAGGCGATGGATGCTCTAATTGCAGGTAAACCCCTTACGCCCGAACAACAGCGTGCGCTCCAGCGTCCGCGGGCGCGGCTCTCCTTGAGCAAGGTCGCCGCGATGGGGATTCTGGCGTTGCTTATCGGCGTGGGCATCTATTTATGGCGCGTGCAGGGCGATGCGCTCATGGCGCGTTTGAGCCAGCGCGGAGCCGAGTCGACCACGCTCGCATCGCCCACATCCCTACAGCCTGCCACGGTGGCGGAACCGTCCGCTCCCAGCACGACGACTCCGCAGTCGGAATCGATAGCGACGCCTGTCGTCGAACCCCGTATGCTGGAAGCGTCGCCCAAATCCGCTGGAACCGAAATGCGTGTCAAGTCGCCCACGACGAACTTACGCCCGCGCTCGTCGTCGCCTCCAAAGCGCCCCCGTGCGACAATCGCCAAGCCCGAGCCCATGCCTCAGATCACCACGCCTGCCGAAGGCGTGGTGGAAGTGTACGACGAGGCGGGCAATCTTGTCAAGCGCGAACAGATAAGGGGGAGAAAATGAGTCTGCGTTTTCAAGAGATTCTTATCACGCTGGAGGCGCGTGGCGAAGATGCGCGTGAGGTGTTCGCAAATCTGTTTGCGCAGGCGAAAGTCAACTTTGTGCTGCAGGTAGACATTCAGCGTCCTGTGTATCTGACGCTGCGCGAGACGCCGTTTATGAAGGCGCTACAACTGCTGTGCGAGGCGACGAATACCCGCTTTAGTGTGCGCGACGGCGTCTACTACATCGCGCCGCTGGCGAGTGGACCCCCTCCTGAGCGGGTTCAGGAAACTCGTCCGCGCACGGTGCGTCTTGTGGGGACGGGCATACCTTTGCAGAGCGTCGCGGAAGCGATTGCCCGACAGACGGGGGTCAAGGTGGAGGTCGCGCCCGACGCGCCGAACTTGCGGTTCAACCTGAATCTCTCGGAAGTGGAGGTTGAGCAGGCGTTGGATGCGTTATGTTCTGGAACGGGGTTGCGCTGGCAGAAGACGGGAAACGGCTATCGGATTGCTCCAGCCAGCCCGCCCCAAGCGCGCGCAGCACAGACTCCTATGGAACAGCCCCCTACTCTGCGCGGCGCCCCTGCCAGCCCGCGCACCACGCCCAGCCGTGCGGTCTCGCCCGAGCAGCCCCTGCGCTGTCCCAAATGTCGCTATGCGCTGCAACTCGACTGGCGCTACTGCCCCGTCTGTGGCGCGTTCGTGAAACATTTGACCGATAGAGCCAAACGCGAGCTGGAGCAGAAACCGAAATGAACTGTTTCTTGCACCCGCACACGCCCGCTGCTGCGCACTGTGTGGACTGTGGTCACCCCGTGTGTGAAGTGTGCCTTGCGCGAATCAACGGCAAGCCGTATTGCGAACACTGCGCGGTGAACCGTCATCCGCAAAGCCCTCTCTGGGCGGGTGTGTTCAGTTTCTTCGTGCCTGGATTAGGGCAGATCTATAATGGGGACTGGGTGAAGGGGGTGGTCATCTTCCTAACGGGGTGGCTAATCTTACCTTGGCTGTATGGTGTGATTGATGCGGTGGTGGTCGCGCAGGCGATTGCGCAGGGCGAGCGCGAGGCGGCGACCGTGCCACCAGGGTACCTCGTACTGGGGTTGAAAATCGGCATGTTGGGTCTGAGCTGCCTCTATTTGTCGCTGATGTGGGTGGTGGTCAGCTTTGTGTTGACGATGACGGGGCTATCGGCGGTGCAGCCGTAAGGCGTTGGATTGCCCATTTTGCTGCTTCACGCACGACGGGGTCTTCGTGGTTCAAGAATCGTTCGATGAGGGGGCGCAGGGCGGGGTCGCGTCTGTTGCCTGCCACAATCAGCGCGTTGCGCACCAGTCCGCGCCACTTCGTGCGTTTGATTGCGCTGCCACGAAACCGCTCGGCGAACTCTGTCTCATCCATCTGTAGAATCTCGGTCAGCGTCGGCAGTGGTCGGGGTTGGAAGCGTGGCTCGGTCGTCGGCTGGGCGCGTAGCGGCTGGTGGGCGCGCGGACGGTTGAACGGGCATACCTCTTGGCAAATGTCGCACCCGAACAGCCATTCGCCCATCGCCGCGCGATATTCCGTTGGAATCGAGTCGCGTCGCTCGATAGTCAGGTAGCTGATGCACCTGCGGGCGTCAAGCCGATACGGCTCCACCAGCGCGCCTGTGGGACAAGCGTCTAAACACAAGCGACAGGTTCCGCATCCCCCTTGGGCGGGCGAGTCGTACTCCAGCTCCAGCGTCAGCAACAGCACGCCCAAAAAGAAGTACGACCCGCGATGCGTATTAATCAGGCAGGTGTTTTTACCGTACCAGCCCAGCCCTGCCAGCCAGGCGAGGTCGCGCTCCAGCACGGGCGCCGAATCGACGCATATACGCCCTTGAACAGACGGCTCTATCGCTTGGAGAGCTCCCAGGAGCGTCTCCAGCTTTTCGCGAATAACGGCATGGTAGTCGTCGCCGAGGGCGTAGCGGGCGATTCGGTAATCCGTGTTGGGCAGCTCGGCGGGCGCGTAGTTCAGCCCGACGACGACCGCGCTGCGTGCATCAGGCAGGAGCTCCGCGGGGTTGATACGCAGGTGTGCGGTGCGCTCCATGTAGTCCATCGTCCCTGCATAGCCTTGCGCCAGCCACAGCAGGAACGAATCGGCGTGCGGCGGCGACTGCACAGGCGCAACCCCCACCAAATCGAGCCCCAACGCGCGAGCATACTGCTTGAGCCACTCAGTCAAACGCATTCGTCGCTTGGACGGTCATGCCCAAGCACACAGACTCGACTCCTCGTCTCGCTCGGAAGGCAAAGAGCCTTTCCTTCCGAGCGGAAATCGAGGAATCTCACACAGTTAGCCTCTTAGGCGAATCGGCTTACGCCTCCCACAGGAACGGCTGATCGTCTGTGAGTACGCGTGCTTTGCTAATCACATCGCGCAGGTAGGGTGGGATGCCGAACATGCCATAGTGCGTGCCAGGGTCATAGTAGCGCAAGCCTTGTACTTGCCGTTGCTCGATGCGCCGTGCAATCTCTTCGCGCGGGATCTCCAGCGGGTCGTGCTTCTTGGACGCCAGAATAAAGCCCCACGGCAACATAAACGACGCCACGAAGCACCAGTACGGACGCACAATTGGGAACACCTCTTGCAGCGTGCGTGCGATGCAGCCGTACAGGTATGGATAGAGCGGGTCGCCTGCGCCCGATTGCACGGTCAGCACGCCGTCGTCCGTCAGCGCGTCATAAATCATCTGATAGAACTCGCGCGTGAACAGGTATTGCGACGGCCCCGCTTCCAGGGGGTCGGTCAGGTCGGACACGATGACATCGAAGTGGTTCTGGTATTGCGGAATAATTTTGCGAGCGTCGTCAAAGATTATTGTAGAGCGGGGGTCTTTGAACGCGCCCTGGTGCCATTCGGGCAGCCACTCGTCGCACATGCGCACGAGTTCCTCGTCGATGTCCACCATCACGGCTTCCTGCACGGTATTGTGGCGAAGTACCTCGCGCAGGGTTGCGCCCTCGCCGCCACCCGCGACCAGCACGCGCTCGCGGGTTCGGATGGGTGAACATCCCCGGCTGCACCATCGGCTCGTGGAACATATACTCGTCCAGCAACGCCGATTGGATTTTCTTATCTAAAAACAACGCTTTACCGTAGCCTTCTAACTCCACGACCCACGCATCCTGGAATTTGGTGCGGGTCATGTGCATTACATGCTTGACGCGATAGGTGTACATTACCGCGTCGGTATGGGTCTCCGACAGAATCAGACCGCCGCATACATGGTGTGCTGCTGCCATTTGTTGCCTCCTCGTTTAGTGTATTTTTGCCAACTCTGCCTTCAAGATGTTGATGTAATCGATATTTTCTGGGTCTACTTGATTGAGGAACGCGAGATAGATGCTCACGAAGTCGCCGAAGTAGGTCAGGTGCATCAGGCGTTCGAGTTGGGAGATGCCTTCGGCAGTGAGTTCGTGCCATGTGGCGCGTGTGTCGACGAGTCGGCGCGTGACTTCGATGCGGGTTCGGATTTTCGCGCTCTCGTCGGGGTCGCGCAACACCACCACGCTCCAGTTGGTTGCTTGTTCGGGTGCCTTGACCCAGCCGAGGATTTCGTTGTGGTTCAGTTCGGGGAAGGTGTAGGCGAAGGCGTGTTGCTTGGCGTTCTCGTTGATTTGCCCTTTCCAGCGCAGCGCTACTGTGGCGCGTGCGCCGCCTGAGCCATAGATAAGTGGGATGCGCCCGTGCAATGCTTGCGCGAGTTGCTTGGCGGGGTTCTGCTCGAACGGAACCTCCATCTGCAGCGCGACGCGGGTTTGCACGAGGCGGGTGAGCGTCTGGGTGTAGGGCTGGCTCAGGTCAGGCAGTAAGCCCAGTCGCTCCGCGAGGCGCATCAGCGGGATAAAGAGGTAGCCGAGCGCGGTGCGTGGGGGCTGACCGCCGGGCACCTGAATATGGGGTACTCCATCGGCGTGGGCACGCTGTTGCAGTTCGCCGCCGCTGGAAATGGTGAAGATCATCGCCCCACGCTCATGTGCCTGATGATAGCACGCAAGCGTCTCTTCCGTGTTGCCGGAGTAGCTCACGGCGAACACGAGGGTATGCGCGTCCACGCTATGGGGCAGTTGGTAATCGCGGATCACCTGCACGGGGAGGTCGCCGTACTCTTCGAACAGGGCGCGCAGATAGTCGCCCCCAATTGCCGAGCCGCCCATCCCACACACGATGACTTGGCGTGGCGCACGGGACAGGCTGGGCAACGGCGCCTCACTGGCGATTTGCATCGCACGCTCACACTGGTCAGGAAACTCCAGCGTGAGCGCCATCATACCGTGCGGGTCGCGCTGAGCCAAGAGTCCGTGTTCGTCTAAAGGGTGCATTGTCTTGCTTCGTTAGGATGCCACATAGGGTAGCAAGGCGAGTTCACGCGCTCGTTTGATAGCTAACGCGAGTCGGCGTTGGCACTTCGCGCACAGGTGGGTCTGGCGGCGTGGCAGGATTTTGCCCCGTTCTGGGGTTGTGTAGCGCCGCAGGGTCGCCACATCCTTGTAGTCGAAGTAGCCATCGGCTGGGCAGGCGTTGCGACGGCGTCGGCGCACAACGCGCCGCTTACCTAACTCCAACTCTTCCTCGTCCTTCTTCGTCAAATCTAAGCGTTCGGTTGCCATTGGTTTACCTCCTTATCGGAATGGGTCATCTTCAATATCGTAATCGTCGGTCGCGAGGTCAATGTCGCTATAGTCGTCAGAGGACTCCGGTTCAGGTTCGGGCGCCGGCGCCGATGTAGCAGGGGGGGCATCGCGTTGTACGGTGCGCGGTGCCGCAGCGGGGGCTGTAGTCGCCGCCTCCTCCGCGTGCTCGCCTTGGGGCGCCTCGGTGTCGCGTGGTCGTTCCAGAAAGCGCACCGTGTCCGCAACCACCTCGAAGGCTGTGCGCTGGTGTCCTTCGCGATCGGTGTAGGTGCGACTCTGCATTTTGCCCTCCACCAGTACCAGTCGCCCTTTGCTCATGTAGTTCGCCACGGTATCCGCCAGTTGGCGGAACGCGACGACATCGAAGAAATCCGTTTGACGCTCCTCGCCTGCGCGTCCGCCTCGGTCCACTGCCAGCCTAAAGCGCACGACGGATATCCCATCGGGCGTTGTACGCAGTTCGGGGTCGCGCGTCAATCGTCCGACCAGTATGATTCGGTTATAGTGCATAGCACCCTCCCATTACGAGGATTTGGCGAACTCCTCCGGCTCCATGCGGAAGGTGCGGTAGCGGATGACATCCTCGTTGATTTTGAGGATGCGGTTCAGCTCCTCGGCGGCTTTAGGCTGCCCTTCGTAGCGGAACAGGAGGTAGACGCCCTCCTTGTGTTTTTTGATCTCGTAAGCGAGTTTGCGCTTATCCCACACGCGCGCGGTATGTACTGTTGCGCCGAGGCTTTCCAGCACGCTGCGCGCACGGTCGATAATCGCGTTCACCTGCTCCTCTTCCAAGTTTGCAGGCACAATTGCCATCGTTTCGTAGTAGCGTGGATGCTCCATCATTACCCTCCTCTGGACCTTTGGTTTTTCGGGGCTTCGCTTTGCGAAGCCAGAAGGGTCCGCGTGGGGTGTATTATACCCACTTTTCAAAGCAAACGCGATGTTGGCACACGCAACAGCCGTAAGGCGTTCCCCACAACCGAGACGGAGCTGAGGCTCATTGCCAGTGCGGCGAGCATTGGGTTTAGGTAGCCAAGTGCTGCCAGCGGGATGCCCAGCGTATTGTAGACGAAGGCGAAGAAAAGGTTCTGCCTCACGACGCGATAGATGTCCTGTGCCACCTGCAGCGCGTTCAGCAGGGTACGCAGGTCGGGGTTCAGCAGGATGAGGTCGGCGTTCTCCGCGGCGAGTTGGGTTCCTGTGGCGACGGCGACTCCCAAATCGGCTTGGGCGAGCGCGGGCGCATCGTTGACGCCATCCCCCACGAACGCCACCCGTCGCCCCTCCGCCTGCAGTTGGCGCACGAGCGCGGCTTTGTCGGTCGGCGACTGCGCGGCGTACCAGTCCTCTATTCCCAATTGTTGGGCAAACGCCTGCACCGCCTCCGCGCGATCGCCGGAGCAGAGGACGAGGTGCAACCCCGCCTTGCGCAACGCCTCAAGCGTCTCGGCGACCTCGGGCAGGGGGTCATCCGTGAACTCAAACCCTGCCACGACGCGCTCATTCACTGCGAGCAGTACGGGCGCGTTCGATACTTTGTCGGGTTCGATGCTGTGTTCCTGCAAGAAGCGTGGGCTGCCGATTATCATGGAACTATTACCCCATGCGCCTCGCACCCCACCTCCTGCCACAACCTCTAGCGCGCTTATCGGGGCAGGTTCTATCCCGCGCTCTCGCGCCGCGTGCAGAATCGCCTCTGCCAGTGGGTGGCGCACGGCTTGTTCCAGTCCCGCGGCGAGTTGCAGCGCTTCTTCTTCGGGGATGCCCTCTGTGTGGATGCGTACCAAGCGCGGTTTGCCCAGCGTGAGCGTGCCCGTTTTGTCTAAAACCAGCGTATCGATGTGGCGCACGCGCTCCAACGCCTCAAATCCGCGTATCAGCACACCTGCCCGCGCGGCGCGTGTGGCGCCTGTCATCATCGCAATCGGCACGGCAAGCCCCAACGCGCACGGGCAGGCGATGACCAGCACGCTCACGGCAGGCACGAGCGCAGCTGCGAAATCGCGCGTGGCAAGATACCAGCCCCCCAGCGTGAGTAGCGCAATCGCAACCACAATCGGCACGAACACCGCTGCAATCTGGTCAGCAAGTCGCTGGATGCTTGCTTTCTGTGCTTGGGCTTGCGCGACAGCGTGGGCGATTTGGGCGAGCATCGTCGCAGTGCCCACCGCCTGCGCCTGAATTTGTATCATGCCGTCGGTCAGCAACGCGCCACTCAGAACCCGATCCCCAATGGTGCGCTCTTGAGGCAGCGACTCGCCCGTGAGCGGCGACTCGTCCACCCAGCCGCGCCCTTCCAGCACCACGCCGTCGACAGGGATACGATCGCCGGTGCGCACCAGCAGACGGTCCCCAGCGCGCACTTGGCTGATGGGTACAGGCTCGTAGGCAGTTCCGTTCCAGCGTAGCGTCTCGTGGGGCAGCAGTTGCCACAGCGATTCGAGGGCGCGCTTTGCTTGCCCGCGTGCCCGCGCCTCCAGCGTGCGCCCCAGCAAGACCAGCGTGATAATCACGGCGGAGGTTTCGTAGTACAGGTGGTGCGTGTGCCCCTGAAGCGTCAGCACAAGGCTATAGAAAAACGCCGACAGCGTGCCCAGCAGCACCAACACCTCCATGTTGGCGGTACCGTGACGCAACGCCGCCCACGCTGAGCGATAGAGCGGCAACGCCACGCCAAACTGCACAGGAACCGTAAGCGCGAGCAGGATCCAGCCTTGGTACGGCAGGGGTTTCGACAGGAACATACTCATTATCACGATTGGGACGGTGAGCGCGAGGCTGAACAGCAGACGCCGTTGCAGTCCCTGTGCGGTTGTGTCTTGATCGGGGCGTTCGGAGGCGACTGGCTCTGCATCGTAGCCCGCCTTGCGCACGGCATCGATCAGTGCGTCCACCGCGATAGGGTGTGCGAGTTCAATCTCGGCGGTCTCGGTCGCGAGGTTCACCGTCGCCGCCTGCACGCCGGGCGCGCGTTGCAGGACCTTTTCCACTCGGCGCACGCACGCCGCGCAGGTCATGCCTTTGATTTTGAGGCGTTGCGTGGGCATCGAGGGGAATTATACCTGTTCGAGGGGGGACTGGCTCAGTTTCAGACGACTTATGATGCCTTGACGCTCGTGGCTGCTTGTGCCAGCGTGTCGATAAGCCTCCACAGGCGTGTGAAGTAGTCGTACTGTGGGTGGGGCATTTCCAGCGTGTCGGCGATGACAAGGGGCACTCTGAGTATCCGCGCAACGGTCGCGCCGACCGGCGAGGGTTCGTTGGCGAGCACCATCCCGACACCTGCGCGTCGCCCCTGTTCGATGGCGGCGCGTAGGTGCTGTAGGCTGGGCGGTCGCTCGTGGTCGGGCTGCAGGCTGCCCAGCGAGCGCATGCCGAGCGATTGCGTGAGGGGCAGGTAAGCGTCGTGAACGGCGAGGTAGGCTTTTCCTTGCAACGCGCCACGCGCTTCCTGCAGGCGCATCCCCAGTTGACGGAACAAGAGCTGGGTGCGTGCCCACGCTTGCCGCTGCGCCGTGCCCACCAAGCCGTCTGCTTCCGCCCAGCGCAGGATTTGGGCACAGCACTGCCGCGCATAGCCTAAGTCCAGCCAGATGTGCCGATTTGTTGGCTGGGGATGGAGATGATCGAGTAATGAGCTGATGGGCACACGGTTTTGCACGGCGCGTTGCAGGGCAGGCAGATAACCTTCCAGCCCACCGCCGATTGCCACCACGCGCCTCGACCGAAACGCTTGCTGCACCATCCTCACAGTGAGCGGCGTTTCGTGGGCGTCCGCGTTGCGCGGTTGTATTAGGGTAACGGGCAGCTCCAGCGCACGAATCCAGTCGGCAATCACGGCGAGCGTCGCGGCGTACATCGCTTAGCCCTCGCGCATTTGCGGGAAGAAAATCACCTCGCGAATCGAGTCGGCCCCGGTGAGCAGCATCGCCATGCGGTCAATCCCGATGCCTAAGCCGCCTGTGGGAGGCATGCCGTACTCCATCGCGAGGAGGAAGTCCTCATCGAAGGGATGCGCTTCCTCGTCGCCTGCTTGGCGTAGCGCGTACTGCTGTTCGAATCGCGCCCGTTGTTCCAGTGGGTCGTTCAACTCCGAGAAGGCGTTGGCGACCTCTTTCCCGAAGAGGTAGCCCTCGAAACGCCGCGTGAAGCGTGGGTTGTCGGGTTCGCGCTTCGCTAACGGCGAGGTGTCTATCGGAAAGCCATACACAAAGGTCGGCTGTTGAAGATGCTCCGCCACGCACTTCTCCAGTACCTTTTCGATAATCCCGCCGATGGTGTCCTTACGCTCCACCGAGATTCCGACCTTCTCGGCGGCGTGTGTGGCGCGTTCCAGCGTCTCGAAATCGGCTTCGGTAAGTCCCGTGCGTTCGCGAATCGCGTCCATCAGGCGAATGCGCTGCCACGGCTGGGCGAAGTCCACCCGTATGCCGTGCATTTCGAACACCGTTGTCCCGAACACGCGCTCTGCGACATGGTGGAAGAGTTCCTCGACGAGGCTCATAATATCTTCGAGGTTCGCATATGCCTGATAGAGTTCGAGCATCGTGAATTCGGGGTTATGGCGCGTGGAGATACCCTCGTTGCGGAACACGCGCCCGATTTCGTACACGCGATCGATTCCGCCGATGACCAATCGCTTGAGATAGAGTTCCAGCGCGATGCGTAGCTGGAACTCGCGGTCTAATGCGTTGTGGTGGGTGATGAACGGGCGCGCTGCGGCGCCGCCCGCTATGGGCTGGAGCACGGGCGTCTCCACCTCCAGAAAGCCCCGTTCATCCAGAAAGCGTCGGATTTCGCGCACCATACGGCAACGCGCGATGAGCCGTCGGCGTGAATCGGGATTCACCAGCAGGTCTAAATAGCGCTGGCGATAACGCTGCTCCACATCATGTAGTTCGTACCAGCGTTGCTCACCCTTCTCTTTGGGGAATGGTACGGGACGAATTGCTTTCGCCAACATCGTAAACGACTGCACATGCACCGTAACTTCACCGGTGCGCGTTTTGAACACGAAGCCCTGCACGCCCAAGTAATCGCCCAAATCCCAGAGGTCAATCAGGTCATAGCGTTCGCCCTGTTCGTCGGCTTTGAGGTAGATTTGCAGTTTGCCGGTGCTGTCCATCAGGTGCGCGAAGGTCGCCTTACCCATCTTGCGGAGCGCCGCAATGCGTCCAGCGACCGCGACCGTTTTGCCTTCCAGTTGCTCGTAGTCGTCGTGGACGGTTTGCAGGGCGTGGGTGATTTCGTAGCGTTCGATGGCGAAGGGGTCTAAGCCCAGCGCACGCAGTTGTTCCAGTTTCTGCAGGCGAATTTGTACCAGCTGGTTCTCTTCCTCAAGCGTGTGGTGGGTCGGCTCGTGCATAGGGCGAATTGTACCCTAAAGCGCCTCGCCCTGCTTGGTAGGGCAGGGAGGTTGGCTCCCCCCTGCCATGGTGCGCTTCTCGATGTTCGGCGATTATTCCAGGGTGGTCTGGATTGCTGCGATGACGCGCGTCAGGTCGGGCAGCACCGCGTACTCCAGCTCGGGGCAGAACGGGATATGCACATCGTAGCGGGCGACCAGCTGCGGCGGCGCAAGCAACAGGTTGAACCGCTCGGGCACGCTGGTCATCTCCGTGATAATCGCCTGTCCGAAGCCGCAGGTGCGGTTGTCCTCGTGAATCACGACCAGACGCCCGGTTTTGGCAAGCGACTGCTCGATGGTCTCCCAGTCGCAGGGAACCAGCGTGCGCAGGTCGATAATCTCCAGCGAGACGCCTTGCTGTGCGAAATGCTCGGCGGCTTGGAACGCCAGTTCGAGCGTGTTGCCCCATGCGACGACGGTGACATCGGAGCCTTCGCGTCGGATGGCGGCTTTGCCGAACGGGATGGCGCGATACGCCTCTACAGGCTGACGCACGCGGAAAATGTGCTTGGGGATGAGAAATAGGGTCGGGTCGTCGTCTTGAATCGCTGCCCAGAACAGCCCTGCGATGTCTTCGGGGGTGCTGGGGATGGCGATACGCAGCCCGGGCGTGTGCGCCCACCAGCCATCGTTGCTCTGGCTGTGCCACATGCCACCTGCGGGCAGGTACGCGCCATAGGGCGAATAAATCACCAGCGGACATTTCCAGTCGCCTTTGCTGCGCCAGCGCAGGGTGGCAATTTGCGAGACCAACTGGTGGAAGCCCGGCGTGATGAAGTCGATAAACTGAATCTCGAACACGGGGCGATAACCCATCGCTGCCAAGCCGACCGCCGTGCCCACGATGGTCGCCTCTGCTAAGGGCGAGTTGCGCACGCGCTCGGGGTACTTGCTGCTTAGCCCCTTCGTGAAGCCGAACACGCCGCCCTTCGGGTCTTCAATATCCTCGCCGAACACGATGATGTTGTCGAAAGTCTCCATCGCGGCGTGGAAGGTGCGGTTGAATGCCGCCACCATCGTGGTGGGTTCGTTTTCCACCTCCAGCGGGATCGGTTTATAGGCAGAGGGTGGCTCGCCATACAGGTGATCCAGCACATGCGCGGGGTCGGGCAGGGGCACGCGCTCCACCTCTTGATAAATCGCGTCCACCTCTTTCACAATCTCCGCCTGCATCTGCTCGTACTGCTCTTGCGTGAGTACCCCCTCGGCGATTAGTTGCTCTGCGAACAGGCGGATGGGGTCGCGCTCGAACATCGCCTCAATCTCTTCGGCAGGGCGATACACGCGATGGTCGTCCGCGCTGGTGTGCGAACTCAAACGGTCAATTTCGCACCAGAGGATTGTGGGTCCGCCGCCCGAACGCGCTTTCTGAATCGCTTCGCCTGATTTTTCGTAGACCTCCTGCGCATAGCGTCCGTTCACATAAGTGATGAGCTGTTCGTCGAAGATATGCAAGCGCATTGGCAGCATGTGGCGCGTGGGGGTGCTGATGCCGTACTGGTTATCTTCCACCACGAACACGATGGGCAGTTTCTCTTGCACGGCGTAGCACACGGCTTCGTAGAATTCGCCTTGTCGTGTGGCGGCGTCGCCGATACTACACACCACCACGCGGTCGTCGCCTGCGAGTTTGATACCCCAAGCGGCGCCTGCAGCGGGCAGACATTGCGCTCCGGTCGGGGTGGCGACAGAGAACACATTCAACGCCTTGGAGGAATAGTGCGCGGGCATATTGCGCCCTTCCGAGCTGGAGCCAGCACGCGCCATAAAGTCCAGTGCAATCTCGCGGGTGGTCATCCCGCGTGCCAGCATCAAGGCGCGGTCGCGATAGGTGGGGAACAGGTAGTCATCAGGGCGCAGGTGGTATGCAATCGCGGCGATCGCCTCGTGTCCCATGCCGGGCACTTGAAACCAGCCTTTACCCTGCCGCATGAGAATTCCCTCGCGGCGGTCGCCCTCCCGCGATAGCAGCATTATGCGCAACAACTCCAGTTTCGGGAAACTTGCTCGTTCGACGGTCGTTGGCTTCATCGCCTCATTGCCTCCTATCCTGAATCGTGCCTGCGCAGAAGTCAGGCTGGGGGGATTATACCTGTTTTGCGGCAGCCAAAGCGGGTATAACATCTCCGATATGAAGGTTTACACCGTTACCCTCATCCGTGGCGACGGGATCGGTCCGGAAATCGCCGAGTCCGTGGTGGAGATTTTCGCGGCTGCGGAGGTCCCCATCCAATGGGAGGAAGCCTATGCAGGGCTGGCGTGTCTGGAACGGTATGGCACGCCCATCCCCGAAGCGACGCTGGAATCGATTCGGCGTAATCGCGTCGCACTCAAAGGACCGACCACCACGCCGGTGGGTGGGGGACATCGCAGTATCAATGTCGCTATTCGCAAGGCGTTTGAGTTGTTTGCGAATGTGCGTCCTGCGCGCTCCATTCCCGGCGTGCAGACTCGCTATAACGACATCGACCTGATTCTGGTGCGCGAGAATATCGAAGACACCTACGCCGGGGTGGAATACTGGCAGACGCCCGATGTTGCGGAGTCGCTGCGGATTATCTCGCGCCCCGGTTCGTCGGCGGTGATTCGGTACGCCTTTGATTTGGCGCGACGGCTCGGCAGGCGCAAGGTGACCTGTGTGCATAAGGCGAATATCCAGAAACTCTCGGATGGGCTGTTTCTGGAGTGCTTCCGCGAGATCGCGCGGGAGTATCCCGAACTTGAGAGCGATGATATTCTGGTAGACAACGCCTGCATGCAGCTGGTGATGCGTCCCGAGCGGTTCGATGTGATGGTGTTGCCGAATCTGTTTGGTGACATCGTGAGCGACTTATGTGCTGGGCTGATTGGTGGGCTGGGTGTGGCGCCGGGGGGCAATATCGGCAACGGCTACGCGGTGTTCGAAGCGGTTCACGGCTCCGCGCCCGACATCGCGGGCAAGGGCATCGCCAATCCGACGGCGTTTCTCCTTTCGGCGGTGCAGATGCTTCACCACCTGGGCTTGCACGGGGACGCGGAGCGCATCGAGAACGCCCTGCGCTACACGCTGGTGTCGGGCATCAAAACACGCGACTTAGGGGGCAACGCGAACACGCGTGAGTTCACCAAAGCGATTATCAGCAACCTGCCACCGCGTGCGCAGGTGCAGGCGCGCAATGAGCCGATGACGGAACCCTATCGCACGCCGATGCTCGCGCCACGCTCCACCGAAGGCGAAGGCTGGCAAACAGTGGGGGTCGACCTGTTCTTCCACGCGCTCCAGCCCCCGGCGAACCTACCAAAGCAAGTTGGCAAACTCACGCTGCGTACCCTGTCCAATCGGGGCACCGTGCTTGAGCTGAATCAACGCGAGAATCGCTATCTGCTGAACTGGTACCGAGCGCGCTACCTCTCGGAGCAGCCGCTGCGTGAGGAAGACATCTCAGAGTTTCTAAGTAGGGTCGCGCCCTGCATAGCGTGGACGACCCTGCAACGATTGTACCGCACGTGCGATGGCGTCGATCTGTTCAGCCCTATCCAAGTAGAGTAACGCGCCCCACCACCGCGGTTGGGGCGCACACCTCCGAACAGCGTCGCTCAAAGATAACTTAGAATTCACTTCTTTGCACGGCGGCGTAGCAGCAGTCCTGTCAATCCTGCGCTCAACGCCAGCACACTCGCAGGTTCGGGCACCCAGTCCTGCTCCACCAGCAACAGCGAAGCGGTGGATGTCCCTGGAACAGGCGCGCCGTCCACATGCACAATGAAGGTCTCAATCACCTGCACATTCGACGAGGGACGCGCCAAAGTGATGTACTGGGAGAAGCCCACCATTCCGTTCGAACCGCCTGCGTAGCTGGCGCCGCTGAACACGCCGCTGCCGTTATACAGAATCTGGCTGGTGTTTAGGTCGACGACCTTCTTCTGCCAGATGATTTGACCCAGATCCCACACAAAGCCCTGCACGACGAAGTTGAACCCGATAAGCGGTGCTTTGGTGCTGGTAATCGTGTAGGCTGCCGTGTAGGTGCCGCCTGTGAAGAGGGTGCCGTCGCCCGTAAGTATGGGATACGGATTACCCTGGCTCGTCAAAAAGGTAACCTGAGGCAACCCACTCACAAACACGGTCGTGGGCGAGAAGAGCGGACCTGAGTTATTGATGATAAACGGCACATTGGTTGTAAACGAGGCCGGTGGGGACGCTTGGAACAGTATTCCGTTGCTCGTAGACACATTGACCGTCCAACCACTTGCCAGTGCCGCTGAGACCGCTGTGATTGACAGCGCGATACTGAGAATCTTTAGCCCTTTCATCCTGTTGTACCTCCGATACGAAGTAATGCCGCTTGAGCGCGCCATGAGATGACACACCTCACCTTATGCGACATCCACACTTAAAGACTCGAAAAACCTCGAAAAACGGACAGGTTTGGGAGGCTTTTTCGCGAATTATTGTTAGGAAACGTCCACCGAAGCGTGGAGCTGGGGCGCTGCGTCGTCGGGCGATTCAGAAACCGTATCCCTTCGGGTTCACAGGCTCGCCGTTGATGCGCACTTCGAAGTGGAGGTGTGGCCCCGTAGAGTAGCCGGTGCTGCCGACTCGCGCAATCACCTGTCCGCGCTGGACCTCTTGCCCCACCGCGACGAGCAGGGCAGAGCAGTGGGCATAGAGCGTTGCCACACCGCCGCCGTGATCGATAATCACTGTGTAGCCGTAGCCGCGCAGGTAGCCTGCTTCCACCACGACGCCTGAGTCGGCGGCGCGGATGGGTGCGCCTGCAGGCGCGGCGATGTCGATACCAGTGTGCATTTTGCGGACTTTGAAAATCGGATGCACGCGCATCCCGAACCCCGAAGTGAGTCTGCCGTCCACGGGGCGAATGAACCGTCCTGACCAGCGTTGTTCGGCGCGGGCGCGCCCTTTGGGAGTCTCCATCAGCGCGCGCAGACGGCGTGCTATTGCCTGCGACTCAGCTTCTAATTCAGCGAGTTGGCGCTCATACAGGGCGCGCTCTTTGGAAATATCTTTGAGTAGTTGTCTGCTTTTCCTCTTGTGCCTCGGTGAGCTCGGTTTGTTGGTTGCGCAGATCTGCTTCCAACCCAGTGATACGGCGCACCAGCGCGTCCATCTTGGCTTTTGCTTCCGCGACGGCTTGCTGGTCGGCGCGTACCTGCTCCAGCAGCTCACGGTCGGTTTTGACAATCTGGCGCAGGACGAAACTTCGGCTGTTGAGTTCGTTGATGTTGCGGGCGTTCACGATAAGAGTAAGATACGAGATACTGCGGTACTTATAGGCGGCGCGCAAGCGTTGAGCGAGTAGGGTCTCACGGTGGCGCAAGCGTTGGGTCAATACTTCCAGTTGTTTGGCGAGTGCCGCTTGTTCCTTGCGTGCTTGGGCAAGTTGTTCGCGCGTGTTGCGCAAGCGTGTGGTGACGCGCGTGATTTGCTGGTCAAGTTCGGCGAGGTCGCGCCGTACTTTGCGCTCTTCGCGCCGTTTTTGATCAACTACGCCGCGCAGCTTGCCAATCTCCCCTTGCAGCGACTGCAGTTCACTCTGCAGCTTCTGGCGTTGTTGGTTTTTGTCTTGCTGGGCGCCCGAAGGCAGACAGAGCAACATCCCTGCCAGCAGCGCCGTCAGCCAACCTCCGTGTCGCACGCCGCTCATCGCAGGGCAGTATACCCGCAAATATGACTTCTTGTCAATCTCTTAGAGGCTGTTTAGGAAGGTAGATAGGGTATAATCACAATAGGACGTCCAACCAACCTATCCGTCAGACCCAACGCCCCAACAGGGGGCGATCATCGAACCCGTCCTCAAACGCGCCCTCTACGGACGCAAACGCAAACCCATCGGCGCACCCCGACGATACAGCCTCTACGACCTGTACCGAGCCATGCTCTATGTGCTTGTCAACGGCATCCGTTGGCGCGACCTCCCCCGCGACCTGCCCCCGTGGCAGGTGGTCTACTACTACTTTCGTCGTTGGCAAGCGTTGGGGGTGTTTGAACAAGTACAACACGCGCAAGCGCGTCGGCGGGAGCGACGCGGACAGCCCAAGACGGTAGCGGTGGACAGTCAGAGTGTGCCGACCACGCAAAAAGGGGGGGGCGCGGGTACGACGGTGGCAAGAAAATCAAAGGGCGCAAACGGCATATAGTGGTAGACTCGCAGGGGAACTTGTTCGGGGTGGTGGTGACGGGCGCCGATGTGTCGGATGCGCGTGGGGCATATGGGGTTTTGGACGGGGTGTTGGGTCGGTATCGTTCGGTGCGGGTGGTGATAGCGGATAGGGCGTATGATCGGGAGGGTTTATTGGAATGGTTGTTGGGGAAGTGGGAGGTGGGTTTGGATTGTGGGGTCGTTTGGGGTGTGGTGGTTGTTGGGGTACGGCGTGCCGTACCCGTACCGCATCGTTGGTAGTTGTTGGGGTACGGCATGCCGTACCCGTACTTGTTTATCTCGGTGTTGGGATGTGTTGTGTGCGGTGGAGGAGGCTTGGATTTGGCTGTCAGGGATACGGCGGTTGATGCGGTATCTTGCGAGGAATGATTCTTAAACAGCCTCTTACATTATTCAGATTCCTGTACCGTTTCTAAACAATTTCACTTTGAATTCTCAGTGCGCACAAACATTTATTCATCACATCATTTACGGAAATAATATTTTCGTCCTCAATCAACCGACCAATTATATCCAGTGTTTCTGTGATCTTTTGGGGATCTAACCGTCCGCTATCGTATAACCTCAAAATCAAATTACACGCTGCGATTCGGAGACGATAATACGGATGTTTGAGGAATCGCAACATCTGATTATAAGCTTCCTCGTCTCCAAGCCATACCAAAGCATACCATCCATTCAAACGCACAAATGCGGAGCGGTCAGTACGCACAATTTTCCAAAGAAGCGGCTTCAGTGCTGCCTCTCCTGACTCGCCCAAAGCCGCTGTTGCCCATCCTCTCACTAACCACGAGTGGTCGGCTAAAGCCGAAACGGTCAATCTCAGGAGAACATTTGGATTTCTGGCATCTTCAAGAGCTTCAATCGCGTCAACACGCACGGTAGGATCAGGGTCTTCTAAGAATTCCACGATCTTATTCCAACATCCACTTGCAATACCTTGTTCTGCAACTCGTTGCAACGCCGTCGATTTGAGAATAGACGAACCGCTGTTCTTCACGAAATCAAGCAGGGCGGTTGCTTCAGCAGGATTTGTTAGCTCTAACTGTTCAATCAGCGTTTCCAGTGTTTCAGGTTCCGCCATTCTAAGCCGCTCGACTGTCCGCATTTTCATCACCCACATATTCATACCGCCACTGAGAAGTATTCTGAAAAACATTTATATCTATTTGGCGGCAGTGTGTATCTATACTAGCTTGACGCTTCCGTTTGTTGCGAAGCCTTCTCGCTTTTTCTTCACGGCGATATCGAGCTCGCTCTTCTGGAGACAGATTTTTATCGCGGGCTCGTCTGCTAATTTCCTCATCTGGAACATCTCTCAATCCCGTATCGCGGACATTTTCTCTACCTTTCCCTCTTGCCCAGCAGATAGTACCCGCAATGACTGCCCCTACAATAATCGCTCCTCCGATGATGTCCCCAATAGGTAGTGGTCCATCTGCTAAAGCAAGTCCTCCACCCACCACGATCGCCTCAGCAACTTGATACCCACTCGGATCCACCGCGTTGATGGGGTCATTCACACAGTAGGCATAGGCGTTCAGCGTGAGGGGAGCGTAGAGCGAACCCAGCCACGGGTCTTGTTGCAGGAACCTGCCCCACCGACTGGGTCGTACCAGCGCACGCCGACCTTCACCAAGCCGCCCGTCTCCGTCAGCTCGTTCCGATACAGCCACGCCCCGTTCCAGTCGTACACCTGTCGCATCCCGTTCACCAAGTCCCCAAAAGCGTCGGTCATCGGCGCATTCGCCGACGAAGCGCCGATTCCTGCTAAGTCGCCCCGCAAACTCCAGCGCAGGTAGTTGTTCCTACCCCAACATCAACTTTTTAACTGTCATATTACAGAGTTAATCCGCGTATCAAAATATAGAGAAGCACGGGTGAGGCAGTCACAACCACGATGACTAACGAATAAAAAACTATTCGGGGACGAAAAACAATCTTCTCTCTATGCAGTACACGAAACCCAACCCGAATACCCAGAAGAACCCCAATCACCATCAATACAAGGAGGTACATGAAATTGTCCCATTGTCCTTCTTGTGCTGATTCCCAGAGCCTCCGAATCGAGCCCGCTGTAGAACCCCACACAAGCGTGTAAACAAGTCGTGCACGACTATCCAGAGTGGGCTCGGAAGGTTCACCGATGTCTTCACTGCTCGATTCTTCCGAGGAGCAGTCTTGACCGTGCTCTATTGGCTCTACAGATTCCTCATGCAAAGACATCCAGATCATAAACATTATGTCAACTCCTTATCGGTAGTATCTGTAAGATTGATCGAACACATTGTACTGAGGCATAGCAGGTCCAGATGTATCTATTTCTATGTCTGTGAGATCAGATACCACGTCCCCTCCTATTCCGCCAATACCGCCTACTATGGACGAGCCTAACTCCTCAGCAATGTCACCACCTAAGCGCGTGTTTATTCCGCCAGGCCCTGAGCCAAAAAATCTTCTAGCGCACCACTTCCCAATGGGGCGGGCAGCTGCTCCGCCTGCAGGTCCGAGGGGTATTGCTCCGAAAACACCACCCCACAGTGCGCTTTCCCCGACTTCTCCCCAATCGATCCCCTTTTTATCATCGAGTACCTGATCCACGAGTTCGGCAATAGCACCTACGGCAGCCCCAGCGACAAATCCAATAGCAATAGCAGCTATCAAAGGTATCCTCCCACTCGGATCCACCGCATTCACAGGGTCGTTCACGCAGTAGGTGTAGGCATTCAGCGTAAGCGGGGCATAGAGCGAACCCAGCCACGGGTCTTGCTGCAGGAACCGTCCCACCGCCGGGTCATACCAGCGCACGCCGACCTTCACCAAGCCGCCCGTCTCCGTCAGCTCGTTCCGATACAGCCACGCACCGTTCCAGTCGTACACCTGTCGCATCCCAGACACCAAGTCCCCAAAAGCGTCGGTGATTGGCACATTCGCCGACGAAACGCCGATTCCTGCTACACGGTTCACCAACCAAAGCGCAGCTCCGTAATTAGCCACCGCCCCCCCTCCCGCTTGAAGGTAAACCCTACTGTACCACTACCTCTATCACCTTGAACCCGCATCGCAAGCGTACCAACATCACCCCCCGTGCTCGCGTGAATCTCATAGTTCCAAACACTCCAACCTCGAACCTTCCCAATCGCGTTCTCCAAAATGCCCCAGCGCTTGCGCAGCTCAGCTTCCGTGTAGATTGACCGTGCCGAAGGGGCAATCAGTTGCACGGCGGCGTTGAATTCATTCGCCTGCAGATGAGCCAAAAACTGCTCACCCGTTCGGGAGATTGCCTGCAACCCCTGAAGCGCACCGCGCCCAAAGAAGAACAGCCCAATCCCACACACAATACAAAGAACCACAGCCACTATTCCCATAACCACTAACGCAGTCTTCATCTCCAGCCCTCCGATTCAGAGCATCAGTATCTAAGTATGCTTGTTGCCACAATATACCATATTACTAAAGAGAACGCCCCCTCCCAAACTAAAACTCCTATCAACCATACTCTGTTGATACCACGCACAAATCGGGCAATCGACTCAAGCATCGCGTCATCAGCCCTATCCCAGCCTTTTGCAAAAAGCCCCCAAGCGACATAGCGGGTCAAGACCGCGCGAAGCAGCCCACCGCAATCACTGCGGATACCAAGCAGATATTCGTAGGACTCCTTGAGGAGACGAAGATAAGTGTCTATTGCCCAAGTTATCGGCAAAGCTGGCAGCAAGAACAAGCGAACCACTAATGGAGCATGCGCCCTGCGGAAGCGATGCTGGAGTTGCATCACTTCCGCAAGCAACCGATGCAGTACCTCAGGTCGTGCTGTCGATCTCATAGATACCAAGTCTTGGTAACTCCACCACGGATTACTACGGGCGTCGGCAACCCGCCGCCAACACCCAACGAGATTCCATACTCATGCTCCCACCAGTTGGGAGGTGGCCCAGGACGGACAGGAATGTTGATATCGATACCACAAGTAATACCTTCTCCAAAAGAAGCACCGACCGTTCCTGAGAGATCAGACGCTCCTGGCGGGGGCAAATCCTGCCCTAGATTAATCCCTATACGAATGGAACCGGATACACCTATAGGCGCACCACCACCTCCTCCGACTGAGACATAGGGTCCCCCGCGTATTCCTCCTGCAGGATCAGTACCAACAGCGATGCCTACCTCGGTGCCTCCCCATATCCCTGCGACGCCATCTAACGACACACCGAACTTGATATACCAGAGCCCACTCGGATCCACCGCATTCACGGGGTCATTCACGCAGTAGGCATAGGCATTCAGCGTAAGCGGGAGCATACACCGAACCCAGCCACGGGTCTTGCTGCAAGAACCGCCCCACCGCGGGTCATACCAGCGCACGCCGACCTTCACCAAGCCGCCCGTCTCGGTCAGCTCGTTCCGATACAGCCACGCCCCGTTCCAGTCGTAGAGTTGTTGCATGCAGTTCACACCTTCACCGTAAACTCCCCAAATAATACATTGTGTAAAAAACAAACCCTTTTATCTAAACTCACCTCCCTGATGAGGTAGCAAATGGACGACGCGCCAGTCCTTCTTATACACGAGGATACGAAATCCACTCTTGCGGTGAGGATCAGGTGGGTCTTCACACTCATAAAAGTAGACTATGTACCGATCCTCATACTCGTCTACCTCCATCCGATACTTTTCGGGATTTCGGAAAACAGGGAGCGTCTTCCGAAAGAACCGCTCGCTGCTTTTGCGTATCTCATCATATAACCGCAAGTAGACGCCTGAAATAGTGATAGTTTGCATCAGGTTCCTCCTAACGCACCCTGCCTATTGCTGACTCACGAAACTGTTGCGCATCGGGATCCCACTCTAGTCTCTTGATAATACCAGCTGGCGTACCGAGATAAAGTGGGAGACAGGTGGATTTTGCCCATCTTCTATCTCGGTCACTGAAGTGCTCAATCAAGTCTGTGTCAACATTAGGAGAGATTACATGGGTGTGATAGGCGCCTGCGGGATATCCTCCCCGCTTGTAAACATCTGATATATCGGGGTCAACAGATAAATCCGTTCCCTTGACAGGCGGAGTGTAGGAATACATGCCGTCCTCAGTTTCGTATATCCACCCTCCGTATTCTACTTCTTCCCTTTGGGAGACTTCCCAAATATCTCGTATCGCCGCTTTCGCTGCTGCATCAGGAGATTTGTATTTGTCTCCCGGCTTCCAACCGCCCCAATCCACTAGCTGTAGGGGATCATTCCAACAGTACTGGTACACAGGTGAGGAATAAGCAGGATCGGGCTGCAAGAAGCGTCCCACCATCGGATCGTACCAGCGGATTCCTACCTGTATTAACCCCCCTGTTTCAATTTCGTACCGATGCCCGTAATCTCCATGCCACCCGTAGACAGTACTAATCCCTGACACACAGTTGCCAAATGCATCATAGACTAGGACTGAACTATGGGAACTATCTATGCGCGTGCCTAAATAGTCCCAATGATAGTATTCGTTTCCTACCGCATACAGACTATAGCCAAAACTCTGTACTATCCACGCGCCCCCATTCGCACGCTCGGCGAGCACCGCATCGCCCACGCCGTACAAGAACTCTTGCACATTCGCGCCTAACTGCGCCCGCACACGACGACCTAAACCGTCGTAAGTGTAAACCCAGCCGACAGTCGCACCCTGACGCTTCAAACTCACCAAGTTGCCCTCCGAATCGTAGCCTAACTCCCAAGTCTCCTCGTTCACCCGACGCACCACCACATTCCCGTCGTCATCGTGTTCCCACGCTTGACCGTTCCACGCCGTCAACTGGTTCGCCGCGTTATAACTCAGCACATCCACCGTCGTCTGCCCGTTCACCGTGCGCGTGCGCGTCAAACGGTTCCCAACCGCGTCGTAAGTATACTCCACTGTGTACGCCGACGAACCCGTGCGCGCCTCGCGGATTAACTGCCCTTGATGGTCGTAGGTATACACCACCGCAGCGACTTGCGTGAGCTGCCCTTGCGCGTTGGGCAAATACTCCACCTTGCGCTCTATCCGACCCAGCGCATCATAACCATAGACCTCCTTGCGAAACGGCGTTGCCCCAGCGTACCAAGTCAACGCCTGCACGCGGTCAGCATAGTTCGGCTCGTAGGCGTATGCCACCTTCGTACCGTTGCCATAGACCACCTCTCTCAGGCGCCCTGTGCCCGCCTCGCGCACATACCGCACCTCTTCTACTTCTTGTGGATTGGTCGTGTTGATTACCTTCTCCAACTCGTTGGCAAGGTTGTACTCGTACCGAAACGACTTCAGTACTTGGTTGTTGGTATCTTTCAGGGTCAGTGTTTTCAGCAGTCCGCGCTCCCAACTGTATTCCACGACCCCTTCGGGCGTGGCGACACTGTGGAGCTCGCCTGAGGTCGGACTATACTGCCAGACGGT
>BPGO01000010.1 GCA_026003075.1 Fimbriimonadales bacterium
CGCGGCGACTTAGCAGGAATCGGCGCTTCGTCGGCGAATGTGCCAATCACGGACGCTTTCGGCGACTTGGTGGCTGGGATGCGACAGGTGTACGACTGGAACGGGGCGTGGTTGTATCGGAATGAGTTGACCGAGACGGGCGGCTTGGTGAAGGTCGGCGTGCGCTGGTACGACCCTGCGGTGGGTAGGTTCCTGCAGCAGGATCCATGGTTGGGTTCTGTGTATGCTCCCCTTACGCTGAATGGGTATGGGTATTGCGTGAATGACCCCGTGAATGCGGTGGATCCGAGTGGGAGAGTATTCAAAATTATTCTGGTCGCAATCTTGGTGGTAGGGCTGATTTCGTCCATCGGCGACGGAGATGGTGGAGAGGGGGGAGCTGTCAATTCCCCTGGAGGCTCTGGAGGTAATAACCAGAATACCTGCGGAAATCAGATTATCGGAAACAATAACACGATCAATGATAACGATACCATTATTATTTCACCTCCATCCTCTCAAAATCCACCTACAGTCATACTACCAAAGCCTGGTAGAGGTGAGAGGATTGACCTACGAATCCGTATCCGTCCCGATGGGCATGGAGGGTGGATTATTGAAGGATCGATCAAAGACCCATAACGGTGGGGAGAGTGAGCAATGCATGGGTTCTAAGCGGTTCCGAGTAATCTTCGTGATGGTACTCATCGCTACAGTGACAATAAGCGCTGTAGCGATATTCACTCGTCTTACTGCAATATCAAAGAGTTCATTATCATATTCTGTGGAGGTACCTCTATACTTCCACCCTGTTGAAAAAAAATACTTTGTGATGATGCAAATCGAGGGCAAGCGCGGGTGGATGCTTTTAGATACAGGTAGTTCGATAACAATTCTCGATGAAGCACAATTTAATTACGAATCATTCGGTCAAACAAAAATTGCAACAAAGCAAGTGTATATGCCGTTTAGTAATGCCTATCTGACGGTAAAAAAGGTTCAGATACACCGGTTGATTATAGGTTCTTGGAAAGCACCCCCTCTGACAGTTGGATTAGCGAGGCGTTCCGCTGTAGGTATCCCGGCAAGTATACAAGGGTATCCCGTTTTAGGTCTCTTGGGATATGATGTCATCTCTTTATGGACGTTTGTTTGGTTAAGGAAAGATCGTTTGACCTTCACGAATAGGCATCCAGAGATATTAGGCGGCACAGGAAAGATTTTTCCTTTGGCATATGGGCTTCGTGTCCTTTGCTTTCGTGAAGTAGGAGATAATACAGTAAAGAAGCGCATTTGGGTGGTTGACTCGGGTTCGGTGTGTCATTATGCCAAAGAGGCCAACTTGCGTGTCTCATACGAGTATAGTTCACCTTGGGCTGTTTTTACCGCCGCACGGTTGAATGCATTGGAAAACCAGACACTGTGGCTTCCAGCAGTTGCGACTGCTGCGCACTCTTCCCCACTTGTGTGGGGATCAAGGCCTATAGAGGGGGTTATTGGGAATGGAATTCTCAGTCGGTATGAAATCTTTATCAATCATAGAGAGGGGTGGATTTCCTTTGTGGAATTATCTCCATCCAGTCAACTGGGGACATTCGGTTTACTTCTGTTCAATGATCCGCAGCGGAATAAAATGTTAGTCTACTTTGCTGTTCCTCAAGGGACATACGAAAGAAGCAACTCATTAGTAGAGCTGTTAGCGGTAAATGGAAGGCGCATCGATGGTATGGCGGACTTAGTGAAACTGGTGCAAAAGCCTCAATCTGGCTCTTCTGTTCGGCTCACTGTGAGGGACAGTTCGAGACGCGATTATGAAGTAACCTGTCTTGCTTTTTCACCAGATGAGATTGGGGCGATGTTCTATAAGGGTAGTTTGCGTGTAGATGGTTTCGAATACACATTTACAGCCCTGAAGACACACCATAAAGAGATATGGCTTTATCCGTTTCGGTGGGCGCTGGGGGAGCGCGGAAAGATAGAACTTGTTTCTCAAGCCTCGATAGCTACGCTTCAATCAGGAATAAGCCTAGGGGTATCTAATATCGCTCATTCGAGAAAAGCAAAGCCTGGAGGTTCTGAATGGAAATTCACGATGGAAATTCGTCCTTTGCATTAGCTACAGTTTTCTCAGCGGATAAACCGACTACCGATACCTTTGGCGACTTGGTATCTGGGATGCAACAAGTCTATGACTGGAACGGGGCGTGGTTGTATCGGAATGAGTTGACCGAGACGGGCGGCTTGGTGAAGGTCGGCGTGCGCTGGTACGACCCCGCGGTGGGCAGGTTCTTGCAGCAAGACCCGTGGCTGGGTTCGGTGTATGCCCCGCTCACGCTGAATGCGTTAGGTACTACGGGAATAATCCTGTGCAGGTGGTAATCCAGATGGGAGAATAGGTAAAGCTATCTGGAAAGAGATGTCATTAACTTGCCCAATTTATGGATCCCGATGCTTCTGGCGTTCGTTGTAAATGTGCATAGTAGGAGGCGTGCATAATGAGAAGAGGCGATGATAGGCTCAATCGTGAAGTGCGATGGGTATGGTTGATAGTCGCCCTGATAGCGCTGGCTTGCGCTTTGCTACTAACTATATCCCAGCGTGGACCTTAGCTGCCAGGGTGTGTACGCCCTGAACTTATTCTCTTGCCTAAGCCCATCGCGATAGTTTCTAAACCCTTGCAACGCTCATTTCCAACGCGCCCGAATCTCATAGATGCGCTGTTTGCCGCTGTAGCCGCCGATGATGGCTAATGTTGCTATCGGCTGCGTGGGGTTCGGGTCGCGGGCGTAGAGGATCGGCTTGCCGTCGAACAGCGCCCACAGTTTGCCTTCGCGCCGCGAGAGTTGCAGCGTATGGCGACCTGGCGTCATCATTTGCTCGCTCTCGCCCGTCTCTGTGCCGAAGAGGCGGAACCGCGTGCGCGTGTTCAGGTAGCCGCCTACAAACAGCACATAGTCGCGCCCTGCGCTCATGGCGGTTTCGGGCGTGGTCGGTAGGAACGCCGCCAGAATCGCATCCTGAGTCGCTTCCAGCTCCACCCACAGGTCGAACTCCGTCGCATTCAACCCCGTGAGGCGGATATGCGATTCTTCGTGTCCATCATAAGCCCATGCCCCGTTGCGAATTTCCCAACCCGCGCCGAGTTGCAGCCCTTCGGCTTGGGTGGGGGTGAACACCCGCGTTGCTTGCCCGCGTGAAAGTTCCTCTGGGGCGTCTGCTGGCAGGGGCAGCTCGCCCGACGGCTCCTGCATGATGCCATAGAACACATCGTACGGCTCGTATAGCGAATAGCCAGCGCCATTCGACTGATACACATCGGCGTAGACGCCGATTTCGCGTCCGCCGCCCATCCAGAACCAGCGGCTCTCGCCGCCGTTGGGGATACTAAGCTCGATTACAGTGGTGCGGTCGCGTCGTCGCGAGGCTTTCCACTGCAAGCCGGGCGCATCGCGCCAGACTGTGCGCGCCTCCACCTCGCTGCGATTGAACGCCTCGAACCAAATCACGCTCTCCGTCGCAAACACGCCTTGCCCTTCGCCATCGAAGCCTGCATAGAGACGCTCCCAGTCGCCCGTGATTTCGAACAGCGCGTAGTAATAATCCCCGTCGTGGCAATGCTTGAGCGTCATTTTCAGCCCCTCGTGTTCCAGCACGCCAGCAGGTGGTAGGTGTTCCCACTCGCTGGGGTCGCCGTCCACCGTGGCGCGGGCGTACCACACAAACGGCTGCCACGGGTACAGCGGGTACGGGTCTATCGTATCGGGCAAGCCGTCGCCGTCTTGGTCGGCTTTACGGGGGGTTGGAATGCGCGACTGCCACGCAGGTTTCACGAAAGTAAACTGCAGCGGCGCAGGCGCCCAAGTGCTGAGCATCGCCTTGTGTAGGTCGTTCATCTGACCGTCGGTTTGAACGCGTTTCGGGTCGGAGCCGAACCGTTTCTCATCGAGGGGGAGGCGCGGGTCATCGTCGGGGAAGCCGTCGCCGTCGGCGTCACGCACGGTCACAACCTCCCCGAAATAGAGGCGTAGCCATTGCGCATCGCTCAGCTGCCGATCCCAAT
Source organism: Fimbriimonadales bacterium (assembly GCA_026003075.1). Classification (GTDB taxonomy): domain Bacteria; phylum Armatimonadota; class Fimbriimonadia; order Fimbriimonadales; family GBS-DC; genus GBS-DC. The sequence continues at coordinate 4,040 of BPGO01000010.1, forward strand.
ACGCCATCACATTCCAGTGTTCCCCGTGTTTGCCTGCGGTGTTCCATGGGTTCATCGCGACGGAGCCGTCGGGGTTCTTGCGTCGGTAGCGCGGTTCGGGATGGTTGAACACGATGCGTTCGTCCTCGCGGTTCGCCAGCGAGAACGCGCCGAACGACTCCATCTGATGGTGGAACTCGTGGGCGACGAGCCATGCCGTGTCGCCCCCACCCAGAAACTGGCTCCGCGCAGGGATACCGTCGGGGAAGCCGTCGACGCCCAGCGTGCCGCCGCCACTGTTATAGAACTCCCACGCGCGCTTTTGCGGGTTCCAGCGTCGGGGGAACGCCTGCTCGATTTGTGCTGCGTAGGGGAGTGCCTCTTCTACCGGCGCGGTGTTGGTGCGTGTGATGTCCCGCGTGTCGACAATTGTGAACGCGCCGCCGCCCGGACCCGCGAAATCCACCCCTGCCCACGAACGGCACGGAGGCAGTCCCTTATAGAAACCTAATGCGCCTGCTGGCTCCTCGCCCCAGCGTTGCCAGCGGTCATCCACAAAAATCTGGAAGTCCACCCAAAAGCGCATGCCGCTGTTCACCCAGAAATAGCGCGCGGCGATAGCATACTCGTCTTTGATGCGCTGGAGCTCGGCTTCGGTCATCTTGGGGGGTGGGGGCGCAGGGTTCGCGGGATCGGCATACGCCGACGCCACATTCACCACATTCGGCATCAACAACACTTTGACAGGCAGTCGGATGACGGTCCTATAGCCCGGCGGCGCCAATGTCGCGACGGCATATTCGCGTCGCCACGGTGGGTTCGCGCCCCAGCGTCGCTCCTCGCGCGTGGGCTGGTGGTCGGGGTCATAAATCCGATAGTAATAGCGCGTGCCAGGCTTCAGCCCGGAGATGCGTATCCGATGATAAGTGCGTTTGCCCGCTTCGCCGTTTACGATACGCACCTCGCGCCCTGCCCAAAGGTCGACGCGCCTATCGGGTGGACGCCAAGCCGTCATCGGCAGGTTGCCTGCGCGAATTTGTACGCGCGTCTCGGTCGGTGTCCTTGTGAAATACTGCAGCGTCACATAATCGCGCCCGATTTCCATCACAGGGCGCATCGGGTCGTGCAACGGCGCGGTATCGCCCTGCGACGCCGCACCCCAACCCAAACCGAACAACACGCCCAGCGCTCCAAGCCATGTCCGCATAAATAATTGTTTTTCGCTCAATCCGACATCCTCCCTACCCCAACACACCCCAAACTCGATGTATAATAGTATAGGCACACGACGGAAGGAGGAATGCCATGCGTAAGTCCTTTACGACGCTTGCCGCTTTATGGGGGATTCTTTGGGCACTTGCGCAAGACCGACCAGATATTGTCTGGATGCGCGGTGGGCATGCCAACGCGATTAATTCGCTCGCTCTGGCTCCCGATAGATCTACTGTTGCCTCTACCAGCCATGACTACACGGTCAAAATCTGGGACGCTCGCGATGGGCGGCTCTTGCGCACTTTAGTGCGCGGGCAGGTTACGCCCAACACGGTCGCCTTTGCCCCAGTATCCACCTTGCCCTATGTGGCTGTGGGATACGCGGATGGCAAGGTCTACATCTGGGACTACCGAACCGGAGGCTTGGTACATATCCTCACTGTAACGAATTACGCCAGCTTCGGCGTTAATAGTGTCGCGTTTTCTCCAAACGGGCAAACACTGGCAATCGGCAGCGATACCAACCAGGTAACGCTTTGGAGCGTCAACTCATGGCAACTCACGCGCACCCTCAACCATTCGTACCCGGTGCGCCAGTTAGCGTTCTCGCCTTCCGACCCAACACTTCTGGCGTCTGCGAGCGGCTATTATGTCTACCTATGGAACACCGCTACAGGGCAACAAGTGCGCGCCATTGGTCCCCATGCGAACTTTAGCACGATGGCGTTTTCCCCAGATGGACAGCTAATTGTCACGGGCGGTTCCTCGAACAGCTTTGTTAAACTGGGTATTTGGCGAATCGCGGACGGCTCCCTGATTGAATACTATAGCATTTCCCAAAATATTGGGGTCAACTCGCTGGTTTTTCTGTCCCTAAACCAGGTGTACAGCGGCTGGAGTGATGGGGCAATTCGCGTCTGGAACCGAACCACGAATCAAATCGAGCACACCATTAATGCGCACTCGTGGGGAAGCGTGACGATACTGCCACTCCCCAATAACCGCCTCCTCTCTGCAGGATATGACCGCCAACTGTTGCGCTGGGATTATTCTAACTGGACACTGGAACAATCCCTCACAGCTCACTCGGATGAAATCAACCGCGTTCGGTTTTCCGATGCAGGCGACCTGCTCTCGGCAGCGAGCGATCGAAAGATGCGTCTATGGCGTGTGGCAAGTAGTGTTCTGGTGAATACTTTTGAAACTTCCGACATCGGCTTCACAGACGCCGCGATAGACCCAAATGGACAGTATATTGCAGGCGTTTCCTACTACTGGATCGACGATTCCGCCACTGAGTATTCTGGAACGCTGTTCGCACGCAGCGGCGCCGCGATTACTACCATTTCTGGCGTATACTCGTTAGATTGCTCGTCCCAGTGGTTGGCAACTGCCGGACCCAGTGGCTTGATTCTCTGGCGTCTTTCCGATGGACAGCAGGAAGCGGTCTTGAGTAGTCTCGACGGCGCTAATGTACGCTTCGCCCGCAATGGGCGCGATCTGGCTATGGCGTCTGGTCAAACGGTCTTTGTATGGGACACCGTGCAGCGATCCCTGAAACAACAGATTAATCTAAGTGGCAATGTGTCGGGTTTTGCCCTATCCGATTCAGGACAACTATTAGCGACTGCTGACTGGAGTAGTCCCGCCATTCAAATCTGGAACACCCTCACAGGCGCCCTCGTTATGACCCTCAACGGGCACACTGCGCCACCGCGTGCGTTGGCGTTTTCTCCAGACGGTGAATATCTGCTTTCAGCAGCGCCCAGCGAAAACTCCATGCGTTTATGGCGGCTGTCGGACGGCGCCACCCAAATCGTATACAACGAAGAAACTAATGCCGTCATCGCAGGGGTGACCAGCGTGGAGTTCTCACCCGAGGGACGCTACTTCGCTTATGGACGCTACGATGGCACCGTTGTACTGGCACACAACCCATTCTATCGCGTTCCAGGCGATGTGAATGGCGACGGTGTCGTCGATGACGCCGACCTGCTCATCGTCCTCTTCAACTTCGGCGGCAACGATTCAAGCGCTGATGTGAACGGCGACGGTGTCGTCGACGACGCCGATCTGCTCATCATCCTCTTCAACTTCGGTAGCGGCAGTTAAACAAGCCGCGCGTGGGTGGGAGAAGCGCGACTTTGCCCACCCGCGCGCCTGCCTGCGACTGGAATCGGTTCATGCAGCTACTGCGCATTGAGCCGCGCTTGAATCGTCTCGCGCCACTGCTGCGTTAAGGAGTCATTTGGCAGAAGGCTCAGGGTCTCCAGCGCTTCGGCATAGAAACCCAACTGATAAAAAATCACCACACAGGTGCGTGGCGCGTTTCGACGATTCGCACGCGCCCAGCGCAGATGCGTTTGTTCTTCGTTAGTTAGCACACGGAACTCATAGACGCTGGTAAGCCCCTCCCCCGGCAATTCATTGGGAGCAAGCGCCTCGAGGGTCAATCGATATTCATACCCAGGCGACAGGTTCAGATTTTGGGGGAGTACAGCGCGTGTGCCTTGAACCTCTAAGACGACTTTCTGGGAGCCATCGGTTCTCTCGATCCGAGCACGATAGCGTATCGCGTCGGGTATCGCCTTCCAGCGGAACTCAGGCGTTGAACTTTCTAACGCCGCGTTCATTGGATCGGGTGTGAGCAACACGATGGGGCGTTGTGCGAAGTGATCGTCGCTGCGCAGGGTTGCGACTGGCGGCGCGGCGAACTGCACCGCTGCAGAGCTTGCCCACTCAGGAAGGCGTATCCCATTTTCGTACCAATTGCTACCGACTTGGCGTATCCCCGTCGCTTTGGCGCCCGCGCCCTGCAGCACCCAAATGCCCCAAATAAGAACCACCATCGCCGCTGCGGCGGGGAGCCAAAAACGCCAGGTAGGTACCCACAACGATTGGCGCGTTGCGTGCATAGCCTGCTCGGCTTGCAGCAACTGCTTGTAGGTCTCACGGCATAGGGGGCATTCTGTGATATGGTCAATCAACTCACCGTAGCGTCGACTGCGCCGTCCACGCGCTACCAGCTCGACAATCTGCTCTGCGCTAAGGTGGGGTGCGGGGTCGCCCCAAGACTGTTTTCCTTCAGAACCGTTTTGCATCGTTGTCCTCCTGAGACTCTTTAATGGAAGCGTAGATACTTTGCCAGTTTCAGTGCGGCGCTACGCAGGTCTGCTTGATTGGGCTTTGGCGTTTGCAAAGCCTGCAGTTCCGCTCGGCTGAGCGGATCGCCGTCTTTACATAACTGCTCAATGGCACGCTGGATTGCTTCCGCACCGCCCAACCACTCAGGATGATGCTGGATGAGGTGCGCCAGAACCTTACTGCGCCCGCGCATCAGATGGCTCCGCACAGTTGCAGGCTTCATCCGGAGCATTTGGGCGATCGATTCGAGTGTTTCGTGCTGAGCGTGCATCAAGATCACGCGCCGCTCGGCGTCCGAGCAAACCTCTTTGATGACCCGTACAATCATCGCACGCATTTGCTCGTCAGCAATCCGCTCTAAAAGACTCGCCTCAAAAGAATCTTGTTGCAGTGTCTCTACGCTTGCAGAGTCCGCAAACCGTGAGAAAACCGTTTCACGATGGTGATGGACGTGATTATAGTAAGAGATTAAGCAGTTCGCCGCGACGCGATAGAGCCAGTGGTCAAACGGCGCATTCAACTCAAGTGTGGGCAAGGCGCGGCTAACCCGTACCAAAGTCTCCTGCACAAGGTCTTCGCAATCATCGCTATTCCGAGTGCGCGTGCGAAAATAACGACGCAGATAAGGGCGACACGCTTGGAGAATAGCCTCCATCGCTTGCTCGTCGCCTTCGCGTACCCGTGCCAATAAAAAACTCAGTTTCTCAATCAGGTCGTCCACCAAGATTAATTGTACTAAAAAACGGTTCGATTCTGCAACGCTGGAGCGATCAGGCGAGTCTTGTAACGGCAGAAAGAGCTGGACTCTCTTCCAGTTCTCACTTTCTGAAGGAGGCTAAACCATGTTGAGACGATGGCTCATTTGGGGATTCGCGCTGTGGGCGACACTGCTGTGGTTGCCCCAATCGTTTGCACAAGCCGTGATTACCTATCAGGGATACTTACGCCAAGGCGGCGCACCCGCGAATGGCAACTATGACTTTATTTTCCAACTCTACGACGCCGCTGTGATGGGCAATGTGGTCGGTAACGCTGTAAACATCAACAACAAGTTCGTCGCGAACGGTCTGTTCACGGTTGAGCTCAACTTCGGTCCAGCAGGCGTCGTGTGGAACGGTCAACCGCGTTGGATCCAAATACAGGTGCGCCCTGCAGGGAACGGTAACTTTGTCGCTCTCACGCCCCGTGTGCGCGTCCATGCCGCGCCCTATGCTTGGACGCCAATCGGACCTGCAGGCGGAGACTTGGGAATGAACTATCCCAACCCGATGGTTACGGGGATTCGTGGAATTCCTGTGGCGGCTCCTCCCGCAGGGGGACCCCCGTTCGGCTCCATCTTAGTGAAGGGCGGCGCTTTTATAAACTTCTTGCTTCCTGGGGGCGATTTGGGTGGAGATTATATCGCTACACTTGTAAAAGGTATTTGGGGAAACCCAATCGCGGACGCTGTGGCTAACCCAGGCGTGGGTCAAATTCTGTTCTGGAACGGCGTCGCTTGGACCACTGGCTCGCCCGGAGGCGATCTCATTGGAAACTATCCAAACCCGATGGTCGCAGGTATTCGGGGGCGTCCCGTTGATCCAAGCATCCCGCAAACAGGGCAAGTGCTCAAGTGGAACGGGGTGATGTGGGCGCCTGCGAACGACCTCACGGATGGAAACTTCACTTTGCCATTCACAGGGAGCGCTGCGGTCGCCAACGGCTCCACCTTCCAAATCACGAACCCTGCGACTTCAGGGACAGCAATCGCCCTTCAGGGCATCAGCGCCAGCACGACAGGCGTCGCGATTTTGGGTGAAGCCACCGCCGCCACAGGAACCAACTACGGCGTTTACGGACGCTCCGCCAGCAGCAGCGGCTACGGTCTCTACGGCGAAGCCACCGCCGCCACAGGAACCAACTACGGCGTTTACGGACGCTCCGCCAGCAGCAGCGGCTACGGTCTCTACGGCGAAGCCACCGCCGCCACAGGAACCAACTACGGCGTTTACGGACGCTCCGCCAGCAGCAGCGGCTATGGTCTCTACGGCGAAGCCACCGCCGCCACAGGAACCAACTACGGCGTTTACGGACGCTCCGCCAGCAGCAGCGGCTACGGTCTCTACGGCGAAGCCACCGCCACCACAGGAACCAATGCAGGGGTCGCTGGTCGAAGCCCCAGTATAGACGGTTATGGCGTTTGGGGGCAATCGACGAACACTGCAGGAGGCGTCGGCGTTTACGGAACCGCTGTGGGCAGTACGGGCACAGGCGTCTACGGGAATGCCTTAGCGAGCGCTGGACAGAACACGGGCGTTCTGGGACGCACGGACAGCCCTCAGGGACGCGGAGTCGTCGGTCTGTCGGCTGCTACGACAGGAGTGAACTACGGTGTGCTGGGACGCGCGGAGAGTGCAAACGGCTGGGGAGTCTTTGCGAACGGTCGGCTCGGCGCGTCAGGAACCAAATCGTTCCAAATTGACCATCCACTGCGCCCCGAGACCCACTTCCTAAACCATTTTTGTATCGAGGCGCCGGAACCTTACAATCTCTATCGTGGCGTCGTCACGCTCGACTCACAAGGCGAGGCGTGGGTGACTCTGCCCGATTACTTCGAGTCGATAAATCGTGAGGCTTCGTACCATCTCACGCCAATCGGTGCACCGATGCCGAACCTCCATGTGGCGATTGAGATTCAGAACAACCGCTTCAAAATTGCAGGCGGCGCGCCTGGCAAAAAGGTCTCGTGGGAAGTCAAAGCCATTCGCAACGATCCTTGGGTGCAGCGCTACGGCTACGAGACGGAACCCGAAAAACCCAAAGCGTGGCAAGGGCACTACCTGCATCCAGAACTCTACGGTCAACCACGCGAGCAAAGCATCTTCTTCGTTCCCACGCAACCTTCAACACCTGATCACTTATAATCAGAAGCCACTGCCTGCCTGCTTTAGCAGGCAGGCATTCAAGGAGGACACCAATGAACAAACTGTTAGGCATCTTGGGAATCGTATGGATCGCAGGCATCATCAGTGCATCTGCGCAGCAAGGCGGTAATTTTGACTTGACCTGGTGGACAATCGATTCAGGAGGCGCGACCTTTGTGTCGGGCGGCGACTTCACTCTGGGCGCAACTGTTGGACAGCACGACGCAGCCGAGGGCTCTTTCGGAGGTCCGTTCCGCCTCATCAGTGGGTTCTGGTTTTCACCATGCCTGATTGCCGATCGCGGCGATGTCAGCGGAGACACCTGCGTCGATGATGAGGACCTTCTGCTTGTCTTGTTCAACTTTGGCGCTGTAGGGAACAACATCGCCGACGCGAACTGCGACGGCATCGTGGACGACGCCGACCTGCTGATTGTGCTGTTCAACTTCGGGTTTGGATGCAATTAACCATGCCTGCCGCGGGGCAACGGATGCGCCGTTGCCCCGATTTTTTAGGTATCCTTAGTTTATGCAGCCCACACTACCCAAAGGCTGGACTCAGGAGACTTATCAGTGGCTCAGAGCGTTAGGACTTGCGTCCGACCCTGCGCCGCTGCTCCGCCAGCATCGCGAATGGCAACGCGCCGAATGGGTTCAGCAACGCTTAGATGCCTTGCAAGGGTTGGCGCCGCGCGAGCTGCGACAACTCTTGCCTTGCGTGCGGGGGTTGATTCGCATCGCCGACCGTGTGGGCGATAGAGATTTGCGTTGCTACGCCCGCCAACGCCTATTAGAGTTTCACCAAGCCTTATATGACCTGAACGGCGTCTTGCCCGTGATGCGACAGTTGGAACTGATCATACCTCAAGCGACTCTTAGGCGTCAGGTGCAAGGGAGGCGCGTGGTGGCGGCGCTTTATGATATGCAGGGCGACTCAGAACGCGCTGTGGCGCAGGCGCAGCATGCGCTGCGTGCGGCGCAAACGCTGGGCGACCTGCGCTTGCTTAGCCAGTGCGAATACCAATTGGCTATCTTATACTATCGGCAGGGCGATCTGGAGCGAAGCGTCCAAGTAATTCAACGGTCTCGTACGAACGCCCAACAGGCGAACGCAACGATTGGAGTGGCAGAGGCGTGGCTCTTTGAGGGCGTGCTGCGTCGCGCACGGGGTGAGTACGACCTTGCGTTGGAAGCCTACCGCAACGCGCGTCCTTACTACGAGCAGGCAAACTTTCCGTTAGGCGTTGCACGATGCATCGCCAACACGGGGCTGGTCTACTGGACGATGGGGTTTTACGAAGACGCACGCACCCACTACCGCGAGGCGATGCCTCTGTTTCAGCAACTCGGTTCAGAGTGGGATGTCGCCACTTGCATGCTCAACACCGCTATTTTGCTCCAGCAAGACGGCGACTTTGACGAGGCGATGACACTCTATCAAGAAGTGAGCAAACGCTATGAGGCTCTGGGGGATAGGGAAGGCGTCGCGTATTGCTTCCAGAACATGGCAAGCACACTGCTCCGACAACAGCGCTTCGAAGAGGCAACGCAGCTCGCACACCGCGCGATCCTTGCCTACTCTCAGGCGGGCAATCTCCCGATGGCGTCCCACGCGCGTTTGGTGAAAACAGAGACTTTGCTGCGCCAAAACCGCTCCCAAGAGGCGCTCCAAACTTCGCAACTTGTGCAGAGCAACCTCCAAACCCTGAACAGTCCAATCCTTCAGATTGACTATCACTATTTGCGCGGCGACGCCTATGCCCGACTCGGACGCCATACCGACGCCTCGCGCGCATTTAAGCAGTGCCTCACCCAACTGCAGCAGACGCCCGCGCTTACAGGCGTTCCCCCCGAAGAGGTGAGTATCTACCTCAACCGTTTTCGGGAGCAGGCGGCTTCGATTATCGGATACTATGGTCGTCGGGGCGAGTGGCGTCAAGCGTGGTATGCCTGCCAGATGAGCAAGGGCAACGCGCTGCGCCTTGCGTGGCAAGCCCCACGCCGCTATCCCGAGCTTCGCCCCACCGAGCGCCAACGTTTAGATGCCCTGCGCCGTCGCTACGAGGAGGCTGCCGCACGAGAGAGCCGCGCCCGAACCCCCACTCAGCAGCGACGCTCGCGCCGTGAGACCGAACGCGCCTTGACGGAGTGGCGTGCGTACCAGCGTCAGCTGGCAGCGCGCTACCCACGCATCCGCTGGCAGCAACCCGAACCGCTTGCCCCAGACCAACTGCCGATAGATTCGCAGACGCTGGTTGTGGAGTACGCCCTCGCGGACGATACGCTCACCCTGATTTGGACACGCCGCGAGTCGGGGCGCCTCCGAATCGGCGGTGCTGTACAGCAGGTACCCGCCGAAACTATCCGTAGCACGATTCAACAACTGCTAAGCCTCTTGGAGCGCGAAGCCCCTACGCAAACTGTCTTTCGTGAATCGCGCAAACTGTATGACTGGCTCATACGCCCCATAGAAGCGCAGTTAGGCGGAATCCAACGCCTTATAGTCTGTCCTCACGGCGATTTGCACGCAACGCCTTGGGGGGCGCTTCAGAGATGGTCAAGGGCGATTTCTTCGTGGAACGTGTCGCTATCGGCAGCTGCCCCTCCGCCTCGGCGTGGGCGGTCGCCCAGCAGATGGCGAAGCGCAAAGCGACGCCCTCGCTGGTCTTGGCAGTCGCCGTTTCGGAATTCGGAGGGCAATCGGAGGATACCCGTGCGAGGCTTAGTCCGTTGCCGGGCGTGGTTCGTGAAGCGCAGGCGGTGGCGCAGGTTTGGGGACGCACAGCACGAGTCTTCCGAGACGACCAAGCCAGCCGCTCCGTTATTTTGCAACAGATGACCCGCTCAGGAATACTCCACTTCGCCACGCATGCCGTTCCAAACCTGCGTATGCCGATGCTTAGCGCGTTGGCGTTATCAGGGAAAAAGAATGTAGAATGGCTCTATGCGCACGACGCCCTTCAAACCCCCTTGAAGGCACGATTGGCGGTATTGTCGGCGTGTCGCACAGGTATTGGCGCATCCACTTCGGAGGGTGCGTTGGGGCTTCATTGGGCGTTCCTTGCTGCGGGCTGCCCGACCGTATTGGCGACCCTGTGGCGTCTCCCTGACGAAGTTGCGCCTGCATGGGCACGCGCCTTCTATCAACACTATCGCGCAGGGAAATCTCCCAGTAATGCATCGCGCTTGGCAAGCCTGCAGCTGCGGAAAAACCCTCGTTTTCTGCATCCACGCTACTGGGGCGCGTGGCAAGTGTACGGGGCTCTCTAACCATCGAGACGACGATCCCTGCCTAATTACTGGAATTCAACGCGCCCCCTTCCAAACCTGCAACGGAATTTTGTTTTGCCGAGTCTTCAGTTAACGCAGGGAGAAAGGAGATAGAATCCCTGCAGGAGGAAAACCATAAAAACCGACTTTTTGTAAGTATGCTTGCACTGGCAAGCTTGTGTGGTACGAGCGCATTGGCGCAGTTCATAGGCGCACAGCATAACCTGCTCGTAGAACATGGTGTGTATCAGGTTGGTCCGAACTCTGCCGTCCCACAGTATACTCCTCAGGGATTTCTGCTATCGCCTGGCGCGAACTACCCGCTGGTTCAGAACCCTACCATCGTGAGTCAGTCGGCTGTGAGCGCCGTGACAGGCTCCCCAGGATTCGCCTTTCTCAACTGGCAGACCAACCCCATCGGTCAATTTGGCGGCGCACGTACGGATATGTATTCTACCGTAGGACCGTTCACAGGCAGAATCTGGTGGACGAACTATCTGATTCGGGATGTGCCCTCTAACGATGGTGTGGGTTCCTACAATGTGTCTGGCGGCGATGTTCTGTTCCAAAACGGCGCAATCGCTTGGGGAGGGCGCGCTGGAATCTACTTCCCCTTCCGCGGGTTTGCCGTAGGGAACAACGCCTATGTCGCGGGCGCGATGCTGTTCAATTTCACTATCTTGAACGCCTTCAACCAAATCGTGAACCAGTTCATCCTTGGGGTTCACTTTGGTTTTGATGGGCTTGGCCCCCGAAATGACGGCGTGTTCGTGTATGGCTCAACGCCTGCGTTCTGGGGCTGGCAATTCAATCACTTCGGTACTGCTTTCGCGGGCTATGGGCTGGCTTGGACTAATGTTGTAATCCCTGCAGGCGGCAAGGTACTGCTGGAAGGTCGACTCACACTGTTGGCGGATCCCGACTCCGGCTTCGACATCACCAACGAGTTTGATAACGATCCGGATGTCCTTGCGAATCTGCCTAGTCTCGGATACTCGCCCGTTCCTGAGCCTGCCAGCATGCTGGCGCTGGGCGCTGGATTAGCAGGTCTGTTGACTGCCCGACGACGCCGCAAAGCATAAAGACTCCCTACGGGTGGCTTCCTTTTGGAGCCACCCGTCCTTTTCAAGTGTCTATACCTTTCTCGGAATCTCTGGCGCAGCATCTGCTCTTTGGTGAAGAAGCTGCGTTCACGAACGATCTCGACGACCAAGCGTCTTTTTCGGTTTTACGAAGGGAAAACCTGCCCGCGGCGGTTGTCGTTCGCCTGCGCACTTTCGAGGCGACTATAGAGCCACGCGACGCCAATCAACGCCAACCCCAGCCCCGCGAAACTAAATGCGCGATAGGGCATCTCCAGAAAGCCCAAATCGTACAAGAACAGCTTGCAGGTCGTCAGCGCCAGCATGCCCAGTCCCATCAGACGCAACGCGCGGATTGCTCGTTGTACACCGCCCACCAGCAACGCTGCACCGAGAAGCGTCCACTCCAGCGAGACCATCAGATGCGCGGCAGGCGCACCCTTACGCGCGTTCAGTTCGAAGGCATACAAGGTCTGCTCCGCGCTGAACCATGCCAACCCGAGGACGATGCCCACCGCGCCCATCAAGGCAAGCGCTTGGCGCGGAAAGATGCCGTCAACGGACGAACTTGGCTGAGCGAGCCTATCGCGATAGAGCGCGTACAGCGTTATGCTCCCCGCCAACAGGCTCGCCAGCCAAGCGATACCATGCTCGTTGAGCAATACATACGGCGTGCGAATCGGCTCCGACACCACAATCCACACCATGAAAACCACAACAAAAGCCAGCCCCACGCCAAACCCATAGTACAGGCGCGAATTGAAGCGAAGCCCCATCACGATCAGTCCCGCCGCAACCGGACTATACAGAACAACTTGCACATGAGGCTGGAACTGCACCGCGACCGCGCCGACCGCACAGACCAACCCCAGCGTGAAAAAGCTCACCGCGGCAGGTGCGTCCCCTGCGCGTCGGTATCCACCGCTCGCCGCCAGGTAAACCAGCCCTGCCAGCGCCAAGAACGCGCCGGGATAATCCCCCCACGCTTCACGCGAAAGCGCGTATCCTACAGGCAGATAGAGCAGCGAACTGACAACAAACAAGATCAGGCTCTGCTCATTCGTAGGGCGTCGGCGCACCAAGTCGGGTAGCAGGAACGCGACGGCGAACAGACCATAGTAGAGCGAGACGAACCCCAGCGTGAGCAGCCGAAAGTCCGATTTATAGCCTGTGAACGACCAACCCACGAGGAGAATTACCGTAGCACCCAAACAAGTCGCCTGTTGCCACCGCCATTCACGCCAAGCGGAGACCGCGAGCATCCCTGCGTTCAGTGCGGCGAGATACCCGAAGAAGTTGAGCGGGGAGTTCCCGCTTCCCTCACCACGCAGCCACACAGGCGCAGCGAACCCACCGATAGTCGCCACAACCGCCACTGTCTGTGAACCTTGCCAGAGGGCGAGTCCCACTCCAAACAGAGTGGTCGCCATCGTTAATCCGAACGCCAGCGTGAAGCTGAACAGTTGATATCGATCCCAGCCTGCCCAGTGGGTCAGGTAGAGCGTCGCCAAGCCGGCTCCCAGCACCCCATCCACAAACCACGATGCCGAGCGCGAGCGCGCCGCGCTCCCCAACCCCAAGAGCGCGACCCCACCCAGATACCCCAGCGCAAGGCGTCCTTCGGGGGTCAGACGCGTCCACGCCCAACCCAAAAAGAACGCCATCGCCAGAAAAATCAAGCTAATCCCTGTGTAAAGCGCAACTTTGCCCCCAAGCGCACGCTCCAGCGACTGAACCTCACGCGCTTCCAACTTTGGAGGCACGCTCGGCTGCGGAACGGGTGGGGTTGGAGCAACGGGGCGCTGGGCACTTGGGGCATGCTGTGTCGTAGCACCCGACTCGGGGGCAACCCGACGCTCCAGTTCGCGCACCCGATCCATCAGCGCGGTTAGCTGCGCCTTAATCTCTTCCAACTCACGGCGTGTGTCTTCAGACATACGCACACTTCCATAACTAATTACGCAGGCGTGTCGCGACCCCTATAGGACTTTAGTCCCAGCTTGGGGTATGATAGAGACACATCGAATCGTTTCCCACAAGAGACGCCTCTAACAAAAAAGGTAGAACAACGATGAGAAAACTCGTGCTGTGGGTATTATGGCTGAGTGCGATCGCGGTGCTTTTGAGTGCGGTACAGGCGCGCACACAACACAACGCCACCGCGCAGAAAGATACCTGCACGCGCGCTCTCTACTGGGAGTCGCCCCTGCTCAAATAGGCACTACTCCCACACAAGGAGTGGATTGAAGTTCGTTTCCGTGTCGTACACATCGACGCCCTCACGCGCCTTTAGGAAGCCGACCACTGCGTAGGTAATCGGCGTTGCCAGCGCCTCGTAGAGCGTCTTCGCGCCCCACTCGATCAGGCTCATCCGCAACAGTTCGGCGGTGGGATAGACTCCTGCAAACGCCACCATCGTAAACAGGGTCGTGTCCAGAATCTGAGCCACCATTGTGGAGCTAATGGTGCGTGTCCAGAGCCAGCGTCCTTGCGTGGCGATTTTGAGTTTCGCCAACACAAAAGAGTTGGTGAACTCCCCGACCAGATAGGCGATCAGCGAAGCGAGCATCAGGCGCGGGGCAACCCCCAGTACGGTTTCAAACGCCTGCTGATGCTCATAAAACGGCGCAGGAGGCATTGCTATCGCCGCACTGATAATCAGTACCACCAGTAAGTTGCACGCAAACCCAATCCAGATAACCACCCGCGCGCGGCGATACCCGTAGACCTCCGTCAGCACATCGCCGATGATATAACTCACAGGGAAAATCACAATCGCGGACGACATCACCAGCCCGCCAACGCTAATCACCTTCGCCGCGATGATGTTCGACAGCAATAGGCTGGTCAAAAACAGCGCGACCACCATCACAAACCAGATGGAGTAGCCACGCTCAATAGAACCCGTTAGTGCAACCTTCGGCAATGGTTTCATCAGAGCGCGAAAAGTATACCATGCGCGCGGTAGATGCAGCAGGAAATCACGCAGCGAGAGCGAATCTAATACTCTGTGATGGCGCAAACACAGACGAGTGTACAGCAACCCGCCAGTGAGGGCGCGGCAACCGAGTTCGTGGTGCGCGTGCGCGATGTGGTCAAAGAGTACCAGATGGGCAAATTAACCGTGCGCGCACTCGACGGCGTGAACCTCGATATCTATCGTGGTGAGTATCTCTCGATTATGGGACCCTCCGGGTCGGGCAAAAGCACGCTATTCAATATGATTGGCGGGCTGGACAAGCCCACTTCAGGTTCCGTGTTCATCGACGATGTGGATATGGCGCAACTCGACCCGCAGGAGCTTGCTTTCCTCCGCTGCCATCGCATCGGCTACATCTTCCAGACTTTCAACCTCATCCCCGTAATGACCGCACTGGAGAATGTAACACTGCCGATGGTATTCGCGGGGGTGAACGCCGACGAGGCACGCGAGCGCGGCGTGGAGCTCTTGAACTTGGTCGGCTTGGGCGGACGCCTGCACCATAAGCCCACCGAGCTCTCAGGCGGACAACAGCAGCGCGTGGCAATCGCACGATCGCTGGCGAATAACCCCTCCATCATCCTCGCCGACGAGCCGACGGGCAACCTCGACCTCAAAACAGGCAAGGAGATTATCGAGCTGCTCAAACGGCTCAACAAGGAGCGCGGCGTGACGATTATCTCCGCGACGCACGACCTCAAGATGCTCGACATCTCCGACCGCATCGTGTGGATCCGCGACGGCAAGATCGAGCGCATCGAACGGCGCAGCGAACTGCAACTCAAAGTGGGTGAGGTCGAAGGCGAGGCAGGGTAAGCGAGGTATCCTTAACCTCGCCATGCCAGAGCGCGAGACGACCATCGTGATTTTCGGAGCGACGGGCGATTTGACCCGACGCTTGCTGTTGCCTGCCCTGCTCCAACTGTGCCGCGCCCACGCCCTACCCGAACAGGTGCGAATCGTCCTGTACGCCCGACGCCCCTACACTCTCGAGCAATACCTCAACGAGGTGCAAACCGAGCTGCAAGCGATGGGCAAACCCCTGCACGGCTGGGACGAATTCTGCCGACGCTTCGTCGCCTATGTGCAAGGCGGTCTGGACGAGCAAGGCATCTGCCAACTCCAAGACTATGTGCAAGGAAACGCGCTCTTCTACCTCGCTCTCCCGCCGGGAGTGTTCGCAACCGCCAGCCAAATGCTCGCCCGCGCAGGACTACATGATGAAACGCACGGATTCCGACGACTGATTATCGAGAAACCCTTCGGCTACGACTTAGAGAGCGCACAAACCCTCGATCGGCAAGTGCGCGAACACTGGCGCGAAGAGCAGATTTTCAGGATAGACCACTACCTCGGCAAGGAGACGGTGCAGAATATCCTTGTGTTTCGGTTCGCGAACTTGCTGCTGGAACCACTTTGGAACCGCAACTATGTCGAGCATGTGCAAATCACGGCGGCGGAAACCTCGGGGCTGGAAGGACGCGCGAGCTATTACGACCAAGCAGGCGCCCTGCGCGACATGATTCAGAACCACCTGATTCAGCTCTTCACCTTGACGGCGATGGAGCCGCCCAGCAGCCTCGTGTACGACGACCTGCGTACGGAGAAGGTCAAAGTGCTCAAAAGCGTGCGCCCAATCCCACGCAACGCCGTGAACGCATTCGCCGTGCGAGCGCAATACACCGCAGGACAAGTGGGTAGCGAACGCGTGCCCGGCTACCTCGAAGAGGAAGGCATTCCCCGCGACTCCACGACCGAGACCTACGCCGCCATCAAACTCTATGTGGACAACTGGCGTTGGCGCGGGGTTCCGTTCTATTTGCGCACGGGCAAACGCCTCGCCGCCGACCGCAGCGAGATCGCCATTCAGTTCAAAACGCCACCGCTCCACCTGTTCCGTGAGACGCCCCTGGATCGGCTCGAGCCGAACTGGTTCATCTTCGAGATGAAGCCCGCCGAAGCGATCTATCTCACCGCGCAGGCGAAAAAATTGGGACTGGAGCTGACCCCGCGCACAATCGTATTGCGCGCCCCCTACCGCGAAGCAGGTCAGGAAGGTTTCGATGCCTACACAACACTCCTGCTCGATGCACTTGAGGGCAATCGCCAGCATTTCCTGCGCTTTGACGAGGTGGAGTGGGCATGGCGCGTCTTAGACCCGATTCTGAAAGCGTGGCAAAGCGACGGCAGCCCGCTGCCCACCTACCCGGCTGGCAGCGAGGGTCCCAACGAAGCCGCGCGAATACTGGATTCAGAAACCCACCAGTGGCGCTCTTTGAGAACCCACCGCCCCCCTCTCCCGCATACAGGAGAGGGGGCACGGGAATGAAGTCGCCCAATACACTGCCCCACATAGAGGGGACAGTGGGGAGCAACCTCAATCACCTTAGATCGAAGCTCCGCGAGATAGAGATGCCGATGTCACTTTCCGCGCTGGGGTGGAACCACCACACGCCGAGGTTCCAGTCCCCGAAGCGGCGCACCAGCGCAAGGTTGTACAGCGTCGGTTCGCCGGGCATCGTGCCCTGATGCGAATAGAACATCAGAGAGGTATCCCGATCCAGCCGGTAGTTCGCGGCGATGAAGCCGATGTCGCGCCCGTTGCGCAAGTGTTGCCAGCCCGCCATCAGCGAGAGGTTGCCATCGGTGCGCACGCCCATCAGATACGCTCCCTCCTGCGCGCGTGTATAAGTTGACGAGAAGCCATAGCCCGCAAGCAGGCTAACCGGGGTCTGCTCATCTTGACGCAAGAGCTGATAAGTCATCTGGAGCGTGGCGCGTTGTCCATAGTGCGAATAGCCGACGCCAATGTCAAACCGATCGGTGACACCCGTCTTGACAAAGGTGCGGAAGCGGTTCTCTTCCGACTCCGACGAGCCGATAGTGAACCAACTCAGCTTGCCCTTCGGCACCGTCAGCTCCGCGAAGCCCACCTCCACATCGCTGCGCTGCTGCGACTGGATCACGACACAAGCCGGGCACCCGCCCGAACCTTGCTGCGCAAAGCCTAACATCACTATACTGAGCGCAAACGCGCTGAGAAACAGCTTGATAGTCCTCATAATCGCCTCCTGTGTTGCGTTTTTGTGACTTTGACATTCTGTCAAAGCAACTCCCAATACCTTGACACTTGTGTCAAGGCTTCTCTTCGAGGCTTGGACAGTTCTGATCACGCCAATCCCAGAGGCTTGACAATTCTGTCCAAGCGAATGCCTTGCGGTTTGGACATCGTGTCCACACCAAACGGCTCTTCGCACGGAGAGCTAGTCCGTGCCGCTTGGGGTCAACACAGGGGCGGCGCACGAGGCGCAGAGGAGCGTAAAGGGGGAGAATGATTATAGATCGTGGGTGAATCGAAACCACCGCACGGGGTCTCGAAGACACCGAACGCTGCCAGTTCCGGCGCGTCCATCACCCAATCCGAGCCGCTCAGCGTAAACTGCGATACAATCGTCGCAGGCTCGGCGGGGGCGCGTTCCAAACGGCAGCCAGGACAGTCTGTACACTGCGCGTTTCGGGAACAGCAGGTCGATTCCGCGGCGGGCGCACAGCATGTGCTCTGCACCGACGCACGCACAGAACAGCACTGCAGGCTCAAGGAACCTTTACAGGCGCATGCATACGCCCACGCCACCCCAATGGGGGTCAGCGCGAGCCACAACGCCCACAGTGCAAACCCAAAACGGCGCATCATAGGAATTATACCACTCTTTGTCGAAAAGAGTTTCTATGCATCCCGCCTCACCGGCGCGGTTTCCTGTTGCCCGCACGATCCTACTCGGCGCGATGTTTATGGGCATGGGGATGACCCTACCGATTTTTAACCACTTCGTCCCCATCTTCCTGCGCGAAATCGGGCTGAGCGCAACGCTCATTACCTTTGTGCTGACATGGGACAACTACATCAACATGTTCATGCAGCCTGTGGTAGGTCCGCTCTCCGACAACACGCGCACGCGCATTGGCAGGCGCAAGCCGTGGGTGCTGGTGGGCGCGCCGATCGCTCTCACGGCGTTTCTGTTCGTGCCTACGGCGACCACCGCGTGGGGGATTATGCTGGCAATCTTTCTCACGAACTTCGGAAATGCCCTGTTTCGCTCGCCTGGGGTCGCGCTCATTGGTGACCTGTATCCCCCACAACAGCGCAGTCTGGCAAACGGGATTATCAACCTGATGCTGGGTGTAGGGGCGGCACTGGCATACTTCGGCGGAGGCGCGCTATACGGGAATTTTGGACGGTATGCGCCGTTTATTTTCGGTAGTGGCGTGATGGCGCTTGCGTTATTGATTGCCGTTTTCTTCTTGCACGAGCCGAAACATCTGCCCTATGAGCCTGAAGAGAAAGAGGCAGGGCTATTGGAAAGTCTACGCACCCTGATACGCCTACGCAACTTCAACATGCTCTGGATGCTGGGCGCGATATTGAGTTGGTTTATGGGGTTCACCGCGTTGGAGGCGTTGCTCTCACTGATTGGCAAAGAGGCGTTAGGCATCCAAGCAGACCAGATGGGCAAGCTGGTTGCCCTGCTGCCAGCGGCGTTTATTCTGTGTGCGTTGCCCAGTGGGATGCTCGCCACACGCTTCGGGCGCAAGCCGATTATTCTGGTGGGGATCGCAGGGCTGGTTGGGATGCTGATCTACGGCTACTTTGTACAGTCGCAACCGATGATGGTGAGGTTTCTCATCCCTGCGGGGATGTTCTGGGCATTAATTAATGTGAACTCGTTGCCCGCGCTCTACGATACCGCTCCCACCCTCCGCGCTGGAATCACCACCGGTCTCTACTACTTCGCCTCGAACCTTTCAGCGGTGCTGGGACCGCAGCTGGCGGGCGTGTTGGTTGACCTCACAGGCGACAACTACAGAAATGTATTCCTGTATGGCGCGTTCTTCATGGCACTGGCAGGGGTATGTATGTCCAAGGTGCGCGTGCGTTAGCTGTTTCGCAGGTATAATCTCCTCGTGCAGACGCATGCGTGGAAGCTCGCACCCGACGGCAACTATCATTGGGAGATTCTCGAACTGCCCCCCTTGCAAGCAGGTGAAGCATTGGTGCGCTTGCGTGCCTGCGGGTTATGCACGGGCGAAGTGATGGACTGGTACACACTGCGCAAAGCGCCGCTTGTGCCAGGGCATGAGCTGGTAGGCGAAATTGCCGAACTGGGTGAAGGTGTGACACATTTGAAAGTGGGCGACCGTGTGGTGGTGCATCACCATGCGCCGTGCTTGAAATGCGCGTTCTGTCAGCGGGGGGCGTTCGTCCACTGCCCTACTTGGCGCGGCACGAAACTGAATCCGGGGGGACTGAGCGAATACTTTATCGCCCCTGCCGAGATTGTGCAGGTGGATGTGCTGCGTGTTCCCGACAACTTGTCTGACGAGCGCGCCGTGTTCACCGAGCCGCTGGCGTGCGTGGTGCGCTCGTTGCGTCGGGCGGGTTTCCAGCGGGGCAACACCTTGGCGATTATCGGTATGGGCGTAATGGGCATGTTGCACTTACTGTTGGGGCAGGCGTGGGGTGCGCGGCAGATATTCGCCGTCGATAAACTGCCGCATCGCTTGGAGTTCGCCGAGGCGCTGGGGGCAACACCCCTCTATGCGGACGACATTTGGCGCACACCCAGCACACAAGCAGAGGTCGTGGTCGTAGGACCTGGCAGCGAGTCTGCGTTGGAGCTTGCCCTGCACTTAGTCGCGCCCGATGGCGCGGTCGTACTCTTCACGCCTGCGCCGCCGGAGACGCGATTCCCTCTCCCCTGGCACGATGTCTACTTCCGTGAAATGCGCTTTATTCCCAGCTACTCTGCCAGCCATGTGGAAATGCGCCAAGCCCTGCTCCAGATAGAAGCGGGCTTGCCGGTAGAGAAACTCATCACGCACCGCCTGCCGCTGGAACGCGTCCCAGAAGGCTACGCCCTATTGCGCCGAGCGGAAGCGTTGAAGGTCATCGTGGGCTGACTACCGCGTCACGGGCAGCGCCTGCGAGAGGTCGATATGACCGCCCAAGCTCTCCACAGGTTTGCCCTCCACCAGAATCTGCACACGCTCCACATTCGGAAAGCTGCCTGCCGTGCTGCTAATCGCGTTCACCAACGCGGCTTCGTCGTCCGAACCACCCGCGAACTTGTCGGTCAGCTCCTTCGAGAAGTTCAACTGCAGAGTCCCCTTTTGCACATGGACGCTCACAAGGCGCGTGCCTTGCGGGAAGACCCCAGATTCCTGGATGAGCTTCTCGAAGACCTCTTTATAGGCGTTTTCGGGGTTTTGGATGGCGACGGGCTTGCTTTCGTAGGTGAGCTCGCCCTGCGGGTTCACTTTGGGAATATAGATTTTCGCTTCGGTGGGGGGCTTCGGCGTAGGTGCGGGTGGCGCCGGCGTAAGGCGTAGCCAGATACCCACGCCAATCGCCAACGCTGCGATGGCGATAAACAGAACGCCCAGCATGCTCTGCACGCGCCGTGCCTCGTTCATCTTATGCCTCGTCGGTTGCGTTCGCTTCCGCTTGCGCTTCGGCATCGGTCTCCTCAATAGTCTCGGACGATGGCTCGGCAGTCGCCCACTCGATACGGAACTGGGTCTTGCCCAGAGTGAGGAGTGCGTCGCTCGGCACAGTGGTCGGCATATTGGGCGCGATTTTGGTGTCGCCGATGAAGGTGCCGTTAGTGCTACCCAAGTCGGTAATCCGCACATCCGCGCCGATGATCTCGATCACGGCGTGCTGCCCCGATACATAGGGGTCGGGAATGACGATATCGTTGCCAGCGCGCCTGCCGATGCGCTGCGGACGGGTGTAGAGCGGGAACCGCAGGCTGGGGTCGCTCATGCTCACCAGATACGCCAACGGCGGCGCGACTTCGGCAGCGACGGCGGGCGTCTCGAAGCCTTCGGGCAACTCCAGAGTCATCACCACACTGCCAAACTGCAACTCGGCGTTCGGGGGCAGCGGGACGCGCTCCGCTCCAACGGGTTGACCGTTCAACTGCGTGCCGTTGGTGCTGCCCAAGTCCTGAATAAAGGCGCGGTTCTCCTCAATCAGAATGCAGGCATGGCGGCGGCTTACGGTGCCGTCGCTGATCAGCACATCGCTGCTGGGGTCGCGCCCAATCAGGTTCTCGCCCGCTTTGAGTAAAAACTCGCGTCCTGAGGCATCGCGCAACTTGGGATAGGCGCCTGATCCTTCCACCACTTCCGGCGCGGTGCTGGTCAATAAGAAACCGCACTCAATGCAATACTGCTCGCCGGGCGGATTCACCTGAGCGCAGATAGGGCATTGTACAGGCGTCATCGCGACCGTCGTTTGCGGGGCAGGAGCCATCGCGACCGTTGCCTCACCACCGACCGCTACCGTCGTTTCCGTCTGCATGGCGTATATAGTACCTCATCCCCACGAGTGGCGCACACTCAGCTTAGCAATCCGATTTAAAAGGTATAATCTCTTCCCGATGCAATCCAGCCGATTCCAAGCCCAAACGCCTATGCTGCAGCAGTATTTTCGGCTCAAAGCCGAGAACCCCGATGTGCTGCTGGCGATGCAGGTGGGCGACTTCTATGAGTTCTACGGTGAGGACGCCGAAATCGCCGCCCGTGAGCTGGAGATTGTGCTGACAGGGCGCGAGGACGGCGCCAACGGACGCATCCCCATGGCGGGCGTGCCCATCCACGCCTACGAACGCTACATCGCCAAACTGGTACAGAAGGGCTATCGCGTCGCCATCTGCGACCAAATCGAAGACCCCAAACTTGCCAAGGGCTTGGTCAAACGCCGAGTCACGCGCATTCTCACCCCTGGCACCGTGCTGGAAGACTCGATGTTGGACGCGCGGGCGAACAACTATCTCGTGGCGGCGGTGCTGGGAGACCCGGTGCATGGGCTGGGCGTGGTCGATGTCTCAACCGGGGAGTTCCTGACCACCGAAATCGCGGGCGAGCAGCGTGAGGCGAAACTGCTGGACGAACTGTTCCGTCTCCAGCCAGCGGAGGTGCTGGTCCCTGAAGAGCAGGAGGAGCTGATTCAGACCCTGCGCGAACAGCTCACGGCGACGATTACCCCGGTACCCATGCGCGAGTGGGTTGGGCGCGACTCACGGCAGATTCTGCTGCAGCATTTCGGCGTGGAGTCGCTGCGCGGCTTCGGCTGCGAGGACTACACGCGCGGGCTGGATGCCGCTGCGCTCGCCCTGCGCTACCTGCAGCAGAACCAACTGGAGGCGTTGCAGCACATCCGTACGCTGGCGACCTACTCGGTCGAGCGGTTTATGTACCTCGACGCCACCGCGCGACGCCATCTGGAACTGACGCAGAACCTGATGGACCACTCGCGCCGTTATACCCTGCTGGCAACTTTGGACAGCACCTGCAGCCCGATGGGGGCGCGCCTGTTGAAACGCTGGCTGGATGAGCCGCTGCTGAACCCCGATGCGATACGCGAGCGATTGGATGCGGTGGAGGCGCTTGTCCAGCAGAACCTGCGGCGCGATGCCGTCCGTCAGATGGTGCGTCCCTTCGCCGATTTGGAACGCCTCGCGGCGCGCGCCGCCACAGGCACCGCCAACGCACGCGACCTGGTCGCCCTCCGAAACACCTTGCAGCGGATTCCCGAACTGCATGCGGAATTGAACACCCTGTTGAGTGAACTATCCAGCGCGCCCACCATGCTTGCGAATCTCGCGCCACGCCTCGCGCCGATGCACGAACTCTGCGCTCTGCTGGAGCGCGCCCTCGTGGACGAGCCTCCCGCTGACCTGAAAGGGGGCGGTATCATCCGCGACGGCTACGACCCTGAACTCGACCGCCTGCGTCAGGTGCGCACGGAAGGCAAAAACTGGATTGCCCAACTGGAGGCGAAAGAGCGCCAACGAACCGGCATCCCCAGCCTCAAAGTCGGCTATAACGCCGTGTTCGGCTATTACCTGGAGGTCTCTAAACCCCACCTGAGCAAAGTACCTGCCGACTACATCCGCAAGCAGACTCTCGCCAACGCCGAACGCTTCATCACGCCTGCCCTGAAAGAGCAGGAGGCGATCCTGATGGGCGCGGAGGAGCGCATGAACGCACTCGAGTTCGAACTGTTCGTGCAAATACGAGCGGAAGTAGCCCGACAAACCCCCGCGCTCCAGTCGCTGGCGCGAGCCATCGCCGAACTCGATGTGCTGTGTGCGTTCGCCGAAAACGCTGTACGCTACCGCTACACCCGACCCATCGTGGATACGGAAGACCGCATCCATATCGTGGGCGGACGCCACCCCGTGGTCGAACGCTTCAGCGAGAACCCCTTCGTACCGAACGATTGCCGTCTTGACGAGAGCCAGCGATTGATCATTTTGACGGGGCCCAACATGAGCGGCAAGAGCACCTACATTCGGCAAGTGGCGCTAATCACGCTCATGGCGCACATCGGTAGTTTCGTGCCCGCCGACCGCGCCGAGATTGGACTGGTCGATCGCATCTTTACGCGCGTGGGGGCACGCGACGAACTCGCCACAGGGCAGTCCACCTTTATGGTCGAGATGACCGAGACCGCCAACATCCTCAACAACGCCACGCCGCGCAGCTTGGTGATTCTGGACGAGATCGGGCGCGGCACCAGCACCTACGACGGATTGGCAATCGCGTGGGCAGTCGCGGAGTACCTACACGCGATTGGTTGTAAAACGCTCTTCGCCACGCACTACCACTATCTGAACGAGTTGGCGAACCGCTTGGAGGGCGTGGCGAACTATCGGGTGGCGGTGAAAGAGCAAGCAGGTCGAGTCATCTGGCTGCACAAGGTGTTGCCCGGCGGCACCGACCGTAGCTATGGCGTGCATGTGGCACGGATGGCTGGCGTGCCCCCTGAAGTCGTCGAGCGAGCGGAGCAAATCCTGCGCGAGTTCGAAAGACGCGGGGTACAAGGTGCGATTCAACCACCCCAAAGCGACGCGCCCACCATACGCACCCAAAAACTCCAACTCACGCTGTTCGAAGCCGCCGAGCATCCCGTGCTGGAAGCGCTACGAGAACTTGACATCACCGCACTGACCCCTGTGGAAGCGCTCATGCGACTCGACGAACTCAAACGAATGCTAAACTCCTGAATCGCAGTGGCAACACGGCACGCCCAAGGCATCGAATAAGGACAGCGCTTCTCAAAATAGCTTCCGCAGGTACTCGCTTAGGCTAAATCCGGGAAGGATATCGACCCCTACGATGCACTTGACGCAGTACCATACGGCAAACCCACTCAAAAATAGCAGTGTGAGAAACAGCGCGAGCGCCCCTATGCCGATGAGCCTTGCAGTGCCCTCTTTCACGGACTGCCGACGCTCGAAAAGCACCTCTTGGGTCTCACGACGGCGGTCGGGTCCAAAAAGAAACACGAAGTAGAACTGCGTGAAAAACAGGGGGATCACCCCGCGAATATCCAGCAAGTGGCGTTTCTGCTGGGTCTGCAGAGCGCGTTTGAGTACTTGATACTGCTCCGGCGAGAGAGTGCGCAGCGCGTCGGCGGGCAGCGCTTCCCACAAGTTCTGCAAAAACACATCGCGCTCAGGCTCTAGCTCCGCCTTACCCTGAAATGCGGCTTCCCATACACGCCACTGTCCTTCACTCAACCCCGAATGACCGCGTGTCTGTGCCATCACGGGGTATATCGGAATGAGAAGCTGTATTTTACAGGGGATCGCGCCGTTGGGCAACTGTTGGAGTTTTTTGCAAAATCAGGTACAATCGGTAGTGATGGGGCGAAAGCCCTGCGCAACAGCTGGGTGAGAGCATGGCAAACTCGAAGCGGAGCCGCGGGAAACGCAAAACCAACGGGCGACGAATCGTTGATGCGCCCAAGGAGCGTCCGCAACAGTTTTACGACCGCATCGCGATCTTTTTGGTGCTGCTGGGGCTGGTCGCGCTCTTGAGTTTGACGGTTCCCAACAGCGGCGTGCTGGGGGCGTCGCTGCGGGATGGGCTGAAACTGCTGTTCGGCAACGGCGCGTTCCTGCTGCCTGCGGTGCTGTGGTTAGCGGCAGGCGCCCTGGTGTTCGGCTACGGGAGACTCGCCCTGCCCGAAGTTATCAGCGGGGGTGTGATTGTCTTCCTGACCCTGCTCGGCTGGATGGCGAAGCCTCACCCCTCAGGCGACTGGTTCCACGCCGACGCGCTCAAACACGCGGGCGGCTACATCGGCGCGGTGATTGGCTACTTGCTCACGATGGCGTTGGGGCAAGGGCGCAGCGTCGTGCTGGGCGTGTTCGGCGTGCTGGGACTCCTGATGATGTTCAACCTGCCTTTGGCAAGCGTGTTTCGCGGACTCGGTAAAGCGCTCTGGACAGGTTGGCGCGGCACTGCGACCGCCTCCAAAGCCGTTGCCGCCGTCGCCTCCGAATCGGTAAGCAAAGCCTCCGAGAGCCTCAAACGCAAATCGGAGCAACGCCAGCAACGCACCGCCGTAGTCGCTCACCCACGTAACAACAGCTCGACTGAGCCGAAACCTGCCAGCGCCGCTACTGCCCCCGCGCACGCAGACACTCCCCAAGACGAAAAACCGACCCCGAAACAAGAGACGCGCAAGCCGAACCTGCCCGCACCGACCGCGTCGGGCAACTATACCCTGCCCCCGCTTTCCCTACTCAAAGAGCCGCCCGCCCCACCGAAGCGCAATCAGGCAGAAATCAAAGAGAAAATCGCTAAGCTCGAAGAAACGCTTCAGGACTTCGGTATCGAGGCGACCGTCGCTGAGGTGGCTCACGGTCCGACCGTCACACGCTACGAGATTCAACTCGCGCCGGGCATCAAGGTCAATCGTGTGGTGAACCTTGCCGATAACCTGGCGATGTCGCTCGCCGCGATTGCGGTGCGTGTGGAAGCTCCCATTCCGGGCAAGAGCGCCATCGGTGTGGAAGTGCCCAACGACCACCCTCAGATTGTCGCCCTGCGCGAGGTGATGGAGAGCAGCGAGTTCTGGAACGCGCCCAGCCTGCTGACCTTTGCGCTGGGCAAGGATGTCGCAGGCACGCCCAAATACGCCGACCTGACGCGCATGCCCCACCTGCTCATCGGCGGCGCGACGAACTCCGGCAAAAGTATGTGCCTGCTGTCGCTGATTACCTGCCTGCTGTTCCGCGCCACCCCACGCGAACTGCGCTTCGTGATGATCGACCCTAAGCGCGTGGAACTGACGCTGTTCGACGGCATCCCTCACCTGATGTGTCCTGTGGTGCGCGATGTGAAACTCGCTGCGGGCGCGCTCCGCGCACTGCTCAAGGAGATGGATCGACGCTATGACCTCTTCGCCAACGCAGGCGTGCGCAACATTCAGGGCTACAACGAGCGCGTTCCCGAAGACGAACGCCTGCCCTATGTGGTGGTGATTATCGACGAGCTGGCAGACCTGATGATGCAAGCCGCTTCGGAAGTGGAGACCTCTATCGCGCGACTGGCGCAACTGGCACGCGCCACGGGGATCCACCTCGTCATCGCCACGCAACGCCCCTCAGTCGATGTCATCACGGGCACCATCAAGGCAAACATCGCCAGCCGAATCGCATTCGCCGTTTCGAGCCAAGTCGATAGCCGCACGATTCTCGACATGGTCGGTGCGGAGCGACTGCTGGGGCGCGGTGATATGCTCTACTTGCCTATCGACGCTTCCAAACCCACGCGCATTCAGGGCTGCTTCATCACCGAAGCCGAAATCGAAGCCATTGCCGACTTCTGGCGCGCGCAGGAGGCGCCAGTGTACCTGCTGAACCCGACTGAGTTCGACGCGCCGACAGGCAGCGATTTCGACGAAGACGAGGAGGAGGACGAACTCTACCCTGCCGCGGTACGCTTGGTGGTCTCGCACGGGCAGGCATCCACCTCCATGCTGCAGCGTCGGTTCAAAATCGGCTACGGACGCGCGGCGCGGTTGCTCGATTTGATGGAACGGCGCGGGATTGTGGGACCGCTCGACGGCGCGAAGCCCCGACAAGTTTTGGTCACCCGCGCCGAAGCCGAGCAGATGCTGCGCCAGTATGAGATTTAGCCCCTCGGCTCACTCGGCACGCGGTATCAACCGCTGGAGCGTCGTCCAGCCGCCGATCCGTTCGTAGCATGGCAGGTCTAATGGCGTGGTCTCGCCTGCCCCAAGCGCGTCCAGCGGCGTCGATGTGAGTGCGCACGCCATCGCACACAGTATCGCCCAATCGCCCTGCGCCACAACTGTCAGCCGCACAGCGCTCGGCTTGAGGCGCAGCAGCACGCCCAAAATCGCGCGGGCACGCGCCGTATCGGGTGTTAAGTTATAAGTTGCGAAATAGGCGTACTCAGTCTTGGGGGCACTGCGGGGCAGTTGGGGCAGGTTCAGAATCGCATAGCCTGCGCGTTGCCAGCGCGAAGCAGGCGCGTCGCCCAACACAATCGCACGGCGCGCAACGCGGGGAACCTCCAGAGCAGTACGCCACGCTTCGGGCACGGGGTCTTGCAGCGCATCCTGAACACGCTCCAGCCCCAACATGCTCAGCAGCGCGTCCCGTGCTTCCGCTTCGAATCGGCGTGTGCGCTGCCAGCGCGCCACCGACTCGCGCCCCAGCTTTTGAAAGAGCGCGAACACCGCCTCGCCTGTGGGCGCCTCGGCAGGCTTGGGCAGGTCATCCCCCCACACGCGCAGCGCAGGGAGCAGCGTCTCCCAGGGCACATCGGGATCTTGAGGCGTTCGGGGCAGGTCCCACAGGCGTGCAATCCATTCATAATAGACACGCCGCGGTGCTGCCCCCCACTGATGCCCCTCCTGAAAATGCGCATGCTGGAACCGCGCTTCGGCGTGGAAACGCTGGTAAACCCGCTGGAGATAGGGCGCGACGCTGTCGGGGTTGTCGCGCGTCCAGTCGCCCGAATCGGAAATCAGCAGCATCGGGCGCGGTGCGGTCAGCGCAGCGATTTCGGGATTCCCCGCAAACAAACGCAGCAACGGCGCATTCTCGCACACACACCCACCCTGCATCGTGCTGGAGACCATCTTCACGGGAACCGCACAACTCAGTCGCGGCTCCAACGCGCTCAAGAGAAAAGTCTGCGTACCCCCACCCGAAATACCGCTACAGCCAATCCGCTGGGGGTCTATGTCGGGTTGGCGGCGCAGCCACTCAAATGCCCAGAAACTGTTCCAAGTTTGCACGCCTGCTCGGCTGAAGCCCCAACGCCGCCACTCCAGCGGTTCCTCACCCCAGTGGGGAATCTGGAACTGGTCGTTGTAGCCGACCATATCATAACTCAGCACATACGCGCCCGCCTGCGCCAGCGCAACGGCTCGGAGAATATCCGCTTCGTTGAGCCGACCCCGCTCAAAGTGCCCATGCGGTTGCAACATCGCTGGCGCACGCTTCCCTGCAGCCGTTTCGGGAACGAACAGACTGCCCGTGAGATAAAAATCGGGCAAGGTCTCCAGCGCGATGCGTTCGATGCGAAACCCGTTACCACGATAGGACTCCACGCGCTGGACACGCAACGGCGCAGGGGGCAGCTCTGGAATCAGTCCCAGCGCGAACCGCAAATGCGCCCTCAGTCGCCGCGCGAAAGCGTCCCAACGCGCGCGACTGGCAACACGCGCCTCAAGGGGCGGATAAGGCGTTTCGTGCGTGCGCGTCGTATCGAGCATGCCAGCGCGATTCGCCCTGCAAGACGATAATCCTCCATACACGCAGGCTTAGTCTGCGCTCCACTCAAAATAGCTGCGTGGCGTCTCCCAAAGGCGCACACCCACCAAACGCGCTGTACCCTGCAAATGGGGACGGAGCCGCTCCACGATGTACCCGACGATATGCTCCGAGCTGGGCGGAACCCGATCAAACGGCGGAGTCTCCTCGTTCAAGAATTTGTGGTCTAAATGCGCCAACACCTCGCGGTGAACCAGCGCGTCCAAATCGATCAAATTAATCACCATGCCCGTGATAGGGTCGGGCGCCCCGGCAACGGTGATTTCCAATCGGTAGTCGTGTCCGTGTCCGTAGGGGTTGGCGCACTTGCCGTAAAGGGCGCGATTGTCCGCCTCGCTGAGTTGCGGGTTATAGAGCCGATGCGCCGCGGAAAAACTGTAGACCCGCGTCAGAGCGACTTGGGGGCGCGTTGTGCCGTTGGGGTCGGCAGTTTGCTTCCCAGCATAGTGCGCGGCGAGCGTCTCCGACTCGTACACGCTGACCGACTCCACCGGCGCGTTCAGACCGTCGCGCAGGTCGTGCCAAAGATAGTGGGCGAGGTTCTCCGTGGTGGGCAGCTGGTCTTGAAACGCGGGATGCTCGAGATTGATACAGCGATGGTCGAACTGCGCATCGATACGCTGGCAGGTGGCTTGAGCGATCTGCTCCCAGCGTGCGGGCGGTTCGTTCGAGTCCGCGCGATAGACCACCTCCACGCGATAGTTGTGCCCGTGATGGCGCGCCGCCTTGCCAAACCGCTGCGCATTCTCCTCGTCGCTGAGATGGGACAGGCGGTAAAAGTGCGACGCCTCAAACGCAAACCAAAACGCCACACGCTGCGCCATACCTTGAGTATACCCCGTATGTGAATTCCCCCACCCCACTATGGTAAAACCCCTATGCGGAGGAACTGCTATGCCAACGACGCTAACACGAACTTTTCAATCGGCAGAGGAACTCATCAGTCGAATGCAGGATTTACCGAGCTTGCCTGCGGTGGTGATGCAGGTCTACCAAATGGTGGACGACCCGAATGTCCACGCACAACAGGTAGCCAAGGAAATTAGCAAGGACCAAGGCTTCACGACGCGCGTGCTGCGTATCGCGAACTCAGCGTACTACGGGATGAGCCGTCAGGTCGCAACCATCGAAGAGGCGGTCGTGGTGTTGGGCATGAACACAGTAAAGAACCTCGCACTCATCGCGGCGACCTATCCCCTGTTTCAACGCGCTTTGATCGGCTACACACCCCATGTCAGTGGGATGTGGACGCACTCGCTGGCGGTGGGACTGGTTACGCAGCTGGGTGCACGGCAGTTCGACGCACGGGTGCGCAACGAAGCGTTCACCGCGGGGCTCCTGCACGATGTCGGCAAACTCGTCATCAGCGCCGCCCTCACAAACTGGATGGGCGAACTGCACGACCTTGTGCATCATCAGGGCAAACCCGTCCACGAAGCCGAGAAGGAACTGTTCGGGTTCACCCACGAAGAGGTCGGCGCGTTGCTGGTGGAACGGTGGAAACTCCCTCCCCATATCGCGCAGATGATCCGCTACCACCACCAATCGCTGGAAGTGGACGACCCTGCCTGCGCGTTGATCGAGTACGCCGACTACTGCGCCAACCGACTGGGCTACCAGATGAACCCCGAAGCACCGCAGGAACCGTTCGATACCCGCGTGCTGAACCGGCTCAGCATGACCCTTGAAGAGTCGGAGCTGTTCGTGCAGCGTGCAAACGAACTGCTAAACGCTTCACAGTCCCTGTTCCAACTGAAGTGAGTAGTTACTCCGCGTGGGAGGGACGCGCCGCGGCGTTGGGGGATGCGCCGCGGCGCGATACACCTCTTATGGCACGATGCGCACCGGCGTCCCGATAGGCAGCAGCACATACAGAATCTCCACCGCCTCGTCGGGCAACGCGATGCAGCCCAGCGTCCAGTCGCGCCCAACGCCCCCACCATGAATGCCAACCGCGCCTCCCAACGGCGTGTCCCACGGCGGACATGTGCCCGACTGAATCGCCTCCCGAATGGCTCGATAGTGCGCCTCGCTGATTTGCCCTTGCGCTTTGCCCCGCTCGGCGTCCTTGAGCGCGGGGTAGCTCAGCCCCAGAAACAGATAGAAGCGTCGGCTGGGGTGTTTCTCGCACACATAGTAATCCCCTTCAGGCGTTCGGCGGTCGCCCTCGCGCTGCTTATCGCCTTCGGGCGCGCCGCTCAGCGCAATCGGGAACTCCGCAATCGGTGTTCCCCGCCCCAGCAAGATCAGCCTCCGCCGATGCTTCTCGATGCGCACCGCCGGTTGCTCCAGCGGATAGGCGACGCCCTTCTCCGCGCAGAACGCCCGCGCCCGCGCCTCCAAACGCGCGATGTCGGGCTTCGGATAGGGCAGCAGGCGCAACTGGAGCCCCACCCACCACGCAACGAGAAACAGCCCTACGATCCCCAGCAACCAAACCCAGCGACGCATCGTGGCAATTTTATACCGCAGTACGCTCCCGCAACACTCTTTGAAGGAGCGGTTCTAACTCCCCAACACACTCTGCGCCTTCACCAACCGTTTCCGCACCAACTCCACCACCGCGCGATACACCTCCAACTGCTCCGCCTTGCTCAGCCCCAACACCTCGAACACCACCGCATCCAGCGCACGGCGGTCGGGCAGCACCTTGTCCAGCGATACCGCTTCGGGGCGGATGTTGCTGTAGTTTCGGTGCGAAAAATGTCCCTGCATACCCCACCCCGGTGCCGTCCACAAACGCACACGGTGTTTCAGTAGTCGCTGGCTCGGTCGCGATACCCTGCTGTGCCAGCCAGTTCAGCAACTGGTGCAGGCGTTCGTCGGTGAGGTGATGGAAGCGGTAGACGAGCGTGCCTAAGGCAGGCAGGGGATGGTCAGGGAGGAGTTCACGGGCAAGGGCAAAGCGCAGGCGTCGGTAGGAGGCGTGTTCGCGGGCGCCGAGCAGGAGCAGGGTGAGGATGAGGGGTTCGGGGTACTTGGGGGTCTTCCGCGTTTGGGTGGGCGGGGGTGTAGTTGGCAGAAGCGTTGGAGGAGTGCGTAGATTGTGTTCACGGGCAGGGTGGTAAGGGTGGCGTGGTGGGGGTAGCGTCGTTTCATAGGAAGAGGATACCCGACCCCAACGGATTTTTCGAACACCCTCTCCGGGTATTGACATTGCCATAGGATGGGGTATAATATTGCGCCTTGCAGTGCGTGGCACGCGCTGCACGCAGACATCCCAAAGGGGGGAGGCGAGACGGGCGCTATGTCGCGGTCCAACTCGGTGTAAGAATCGTCGGCTAACGCTGAGGTCACTCAGCGAGGGTTGAAACGCCGTTTTGGATCTTCGCCACATAGGCGCTTGTGCCCCTCGGGGCGCGCTGTGAGCGTCTGGTACCGAAACCGACCGCGCAAATACACCCAAATCGCCTCCGGGTTCGGGGTAGCCCTCAGCTGCCACCGCAACTCGGTCGTAGCGCACAGCTACGAGACTATCACACAGTCAGGAGATACAACGATGATCAAGGTTGGCATTCTGGGGCGCCGACCTGCGCGGTCGTGCTGCATCCCCGCGTGGATGCAGGCGGTCTGGCGCAGCGCGCGCGATTGGATTGTACGGATTTTCACACCGACCGCCCCTGCGGCGATGGTTCACCCGCTGCAGCAGCGGTTCGAATACGAAATCGCACCTCGTTCCCTGCGTCAGGACGACACGCGCACACTGGGCACGCACTTGCTGGTCGAACTCTACGGCTGCAACGGACGCACCTTAGAGCGGGTCGCCTATGTCGAAAACGCGCTCGTGCAAGCCGCGCACGAGTCGAATGCGCATATCGTGAGCCACTTCTTCCACGAGTTCGAACCGTATGGCGTGTCGGGCGTCGTGGTGATCGAAGAATCGCACTACACCATCCACACTTGGCCCGAGCATCGCTACGCTGCCGTCGACCTGTTCTTCTGTTCCGAGACAGTGGACGCCGAGCGTGCGCTGGAGGTGTTGCGCCGCGCGTTCGAGCCGGAGCAGGTGGATGTGATGCTGATTCGGCGCGGGGTGCTGGACAAAACGCCAGGTTGACTGGCACGCGTGGTGTTGCGCCCCCGCGCGACCTGTGAGCGCTTATGGAACACACGCACGAATCCGCGCTGCGAGCGGACGCGCCCCACGACGAAGGCGAGGTGGGCATCGTCGCGCCGCAGCGCGCGGTGTTCCCTGACGGCTTAGCGCTATCCTGTGGGCAACGGCTCGCGCCTATCGAAGCCGCCTACGAAACCTACGGCGCCCCCGCACCCGATAAGAGCAATGTCATCCTCCTCTGCCACGCGCTTTCGGGGGGAGCGCACGCCGCGGGCAGACACCACCCCGACGACCGTAAGCCCGGTTGGTGGGACCTCTACATCGGACCCAACAAAGCGCTGGACACGAACCGCTTTTTCATTATCTGTGTGAATGTGTTGGCAAGCCCCTACGGAACCACCTCCCCCCTCTCCATAGACCCCGCCACGGGCGAACCCTACCATCTGAACTTCCCCCCCATTCGCGTCACCGACTGGGTGGAGTTGGAACGCGCCGTGCTGGAGCAACTGGGCATCGAGCGTCTCTACGCGGTAGTCGGCGGTTCCACTGGCGGCATGCGAGCGTTCGAGTGGGCGGTGCGCTATCCCGATCGTGTGCGCAAGGCGCTCATCATCGCGGCGCCTGCCCGCAGCAGTCCGATGGTGATCGCCCTCAACCACATCCAACGCCAAACCATCCTGATGGGGCTCGAACACGGCGGCATACAAGGCGCAGAGCGCGGACTGATGCTCGCACGCATGCTGGCGCATCTCTCCTACCTCTCCGAGCCGGCTCTCTGGAGCAAGTTCGGACGCGACACCGTGCCCGAAACCGACTTCTGGGGCGTCATGTATCAGATGGAAAGCTATCTGGAGTACAAAGCAACCACCTTCCTCCAGCGGTTCGACCCGTTCTGCTATCTTTATATCACGCGGGCGATGGATACTTTTGACTTGGGCGACGCCTACGGCGGGGGCGACCTGCGCACTGCGTTGCAGCGCGTGCAAGCCGAGATGCGCTTCGTCAGTTTCACCTCCGACTGGCTGTTTCCCCCATCAGGGCAACAAGAGGCGGTGGCGATCTTGCAATCCTTGGGCAAACGCGCCGAGCATGTGATTATCGACAGCCCATGGGGGCACGATTCGTTCCTCGTGGAGCGCGTGAAACCGCAACTCAAGCCCGTGATTAAGGAGTTTTTGGAGTCGTAGAAAATGGTCGCGTCGCTGTTGGCGTCTACTATGACCGCCTCTATTGTAAACAATCGTTCATCCCCCAAACCCAGCGCCTGAACGCAGCGGTGTGTATCTGCTAAGCAGTCCAACACAAACTGCAAGAGGTCATTCACTTCGCTTTGGTTGGGTACAATATCGCAAGGAGGAACGCAGTCATGTCTAAGCAGATAAATGATATTGAGCTTGCTTCTTGGGATATATACCCCGAAATTATCACCGATAGTTTATGGTTGCTTGGGAGACGTGATAATGGCAGCCTTCATACAGCCGAGTACTGGGGGAACTTTGTACCCCAGATACCCTATCAAGCGATGCGTCGCTTCACGAAGCAGGGAGAGTTAGTGCTAGATCCGTTTGCTGGACTGGGTACAACCCTTATAGAAGCGGTAAGGCTTGGGCGTTTTGCTCTTGGTGTGGACATTCAACCCTATTGTGTAGAACAGATACGCTGGCGAGTGGGAATGACCGAAAATCCTTATGGGGTTCGTGCTGAGGCTGTTGTTGGGAACAGTACCCAGGCGTCAATCAGGGATAATATTTATCAGATAATGCGGGCTTGGGGCTTTGAAAAAGCGCATCTGCTAATTCTGCATCCTCCCTACCATGATATTATCCGATTCAGCGACCTACCAGGAGACCTTTCAAACTCACCCGATGAACAAACATTCTTAGATGCGTTTGAGCGTGTCGTGTTGAACTTCGCGCCGTTACTGGCAGAAAACCGTTTCCTTGTGCTGGTTATCGGCGACAAATACACTAAGGGCGAGTGGATACCGCTCGGCTTCCAATGCATGGAACGGGTTCAAAGAAATGGCTTTAGACTGAAGAGCATCTGTGTCAAGGATATTCAGGAGAATCGTGGCAAGCGTGGACAGTATAGCCTTTGGCGGTATCGGGCATTAAGGCATAATTTCTATGTTTTCAAACACGAATATGTGATGTTCTTTGAGAAAATGTGAAGAAGAGGGGTAGAAGATGCACAAAATGAACCGATGCCATGTTTTTGTTGTGAACGAAAAAACATTCCCCTATCATCTAAAATACCGCTTTGCAGGAACGACAGCGGGAAAAAATCGGGCAAAACATGTTGGCTTGCTCGCGGACATTGCGAGAACACGCCCTGGTGACAAGGTTCTGTTTTACCTACAGAAAAAAGGTTTTTTCGGAGTATATGAGGTCGATTCAGACCACCCTTTTGTAGAGCCTACGGACGGATGGCTGCAGACTGAACTGGGGATTCCTCTTATCTATCGGATACGTATCCGTCCTGCAGAGATTTATTCGAGACCTCTTTCAGAGTGGAAAGCAGTAGATGAGCTCCCAGAACGCGCTCGGGATATAAGGTGGAGCCTAATATATCGCAAGCTGAAAGGCGAGCGTGGGTGTTCTTATCTTTTTCCTCAAGAATGGAAAAACATCTACGAATTAATCAAATTTGAAAATGAAAATCGCTGTATCAATGTGGAAGAAAATGAATTACTTATTTATGAATGTAAACAAAATCTCGTGATTACTAAGCCTGAAGTTAGCCCTTCGTATGAAGGAAGTTCTGAAAGCGCCCACAAACATCTTGTTCCTGTCGTGAAGGAATCGCATCTGCAGGCATGGTTGACCTGGCATATTGGAAGGAATGTAAAGCTTGAAGCGATGATTCCCAGCCAGAACCTTGTTTGGTTTGCTAACGAAGTATATGCAGGTGCAGGTATGCAGAAGATGGATATCCTTTGTATTTGGGACAACGGAAGTGCAAAGGAGTACGGAATTTTTGAACTGAAGGGTGGTAGTATCGGGAACAACGAGATATCACGCATGATAGAACAAACTCGACGATACATATGGTGGGTGGATAATTATATCAGGGAACAGTCGGATACGGTGCGGGTTGTTTGGATTGTCAGGGAACTTGCGGGAAAAGCATCTGAAGCAAAAAAATTACTACAAGAAGAGCAGGACAAGGGCGTGCGCTCGGTAGAAATATGGGTATGGAAATTGGGGCAAGATAAAGAACCGTCTTTTAGAAAGGAAGAAAGCTACCCATCTTCTTCATAAATGATGTTTGGCGCGTATCATCTTGATAAGGTTGGTTAGCTAATCGGAGTAGACAGGCGTCGTCCGTTGTTGCTACGCGCGTCGTAGATAGTGCATTCAGGGTCATCTAATCGCTTGATGACCTTATAAACCGTAGGGCGCGCTACACTCAGTTGTCTGGCTATTTGGCTTACGGTCATGCCTTGCGTCCACATACGGAGTACCGCCCCTCTGACCGCTGGGTTACCTATTGTACATTTAGAGGCTGTTTAGGAACCATGCTTCGCAATATACCGCCTCAACCGCCGTACCCCTGCCAACCAGATCCAAACCGCCTCCACAACGCACCCCACCACAAACACCAACTACACAACCACCAACGACCGGGCAACACTACGACACAACGACAGAGAGCATCGCACGGTACAGGTCATAGAGGCTGTGTCGTCGTGGTGCGCCGATGGGTTTGCGTTTGTAGAGGGCGCGTTTGAGGACGGGTTCGATGGCTGCCCCCTGTTGGGGCGTTGGGTCTGACCAATAGTTTGGTTGGGTACTCATAGCGTGATGATACCATATCTACCTTCCTAAACAGCCCCTGAGGGTGTGCAATACCGCCCTAGAGTATAATTCCTCGCTGGTGCGGCTGGACGTTTGGCGCATCCTTGCCAAATACTGGACAACGGAGAGCAATGTTCACCGATTGGCTACAGTTTGACTTTGTGCGGAACGCGCTTATCGCGATGGCGCTCTTGGCGGCGGTTTATCCGCTGGTGGGGGTGTTTGTGGTGGGGCAGCGTGTGGCGTATTTTAGCGACGCGGTGGCGCACTCCGCTTTTATTGGGGCGGCGGTGGCGGGGCTACTGGGCTGGCAGTTGAGCGACTCGCTACTGTTGATCGCGCCGCTATTTGCCTTGTTGGTGGCTTGGTTTCAGGCGCGGACGAACCTCCCTGCCGACACGCTGCTGGTGGTCGCGGTTACGGGCGTGTCGGGGCTGGGCATTGCACTGGTGAGCCTGACCGAGTCGCCCCTTGCACTGGGCGCGCTGCTGTTCGGCGATGTGCTGGCGATTGAGCCGAGCGATTTGCTGCGGCTGTTTGGGGTGGACTGTATCGCGCTGGCGATGCTGCTGGGACTGGCGCGCCCGCTGATACGCATCGGTTTCCATCGTGAGTTGGCTCAGGCGCAGGGGGTGCCCGTGCGCCTTGTGGAGACCCTCTTTCTGGTGGGGCTATCGCTGGCGGTGGCGGTGGGCGTGCGCACGGTGGGGATTTTGCCCATCAGTGCGCTGTTGGTGTTGCCCGCGGCGGCTGCACGTACCGTGTGCCACAGTTTCCGCGCGATGTTAGGCGTCAGTGCCCTGTTGGGCTTCGCCAGTTTAGCCGTGGGGTTTCTGGTGGCGTTATGGCAACCGATTCCCCCGGGGGCAGCGGTTGCGCTGGTCGCCGCAGCTTTGTTCGTGACAATTAGTTTGTTCAAACCTGTGGGGGGAGCCGTCGCCTGATGCGCTGGTTGCCCGCCGCACTGTGGGGTGCGATGCTCGTGCTGATTTTCTACTTCTCCTCACAGGCAGGCAGTCCCGAAAACTCGGCAGGGTGGATTCGGGCATTCCTTGCCAAGTTTGCGCCTGCGCTGGCGGAACGCATCACCGAAGAGCAGCTGCATCTGCTCAACTATCTCTTTCGCAAAACAGGACACGGCACGGGCTACTTTTTGCTTACCCTCTTGGGCTATTGGTCGTTTCGAACCAGCTTTGGGATGGAACGCACACACGCCCTGCGCTGGGCAGCGGCCACCAGCTTGGTGCGCGCCATATTGGACGAGATTCACCAAGCGTTCGTACCGGGGCGTACAGGAACCCCCGTCGATGTAATGATCGACACGGTGGGGATTACGCTGGCTGTGTGGCTCATGAGGCGTCGCTCAGCGCGTGAGACGCCGTAGGGCTTCGCGGTAGCGTTCTGCCGTCTGCATCACAATCTCGGGCGGCAATTCGGGTGCAGGAGGCTGCTTGTTCCAACCGAGGGTCTCCAGATAGTCGCGCACGAACTGCTTGTCGAAGCTGGGCTGTGGCTTGCCGGGTTCATAGTGTGCAGCATCCCAAAAGCGCGACGAGTCGGGCGTCAGGGCTTCATCAATAAGGATAATCTGCCCCTGTTCGTCCCTGCCGAACTCGAACTTGGTATCTGCCAGCAGGATACCGCGCGTTTGGGCATAGGCATGTGCCTCGCGGTAGAGGCGCAGGGTGAACTCGCGCAGGGCATAAGCGGTCTCCGCGCCCACCATCGCACACACTTGCTCGAAACTGATGTTCTCGTCGTGTCCCGTGTGCGCTTTGGTGGCAGGGGTGAAAATCGGTTCGGGAAGTTCCGCCGATTCGACAAGGCGGGGCGGCAAGGCAACGCCGTGCAGGACGACGGGCGATTCGGCGTGTTCTCCCCCAGCCGCGCGATACTCTTTCCACAGCGAGCCTGCGATATACCCACGCGCCACGCACTCAATCGGGAACGGCTCGGCGCGTTTGACCAGCATGCTGCGTCCTTCCAACAGCTCGCGATAGGCGTCGGGGTTTGGCACGCCAGCTTCACGGAGCGCACGGGCAATATCCTGCCATTCCGCGCTTAGCAGATGATGGGGCATCCATGATTCGAACTTGCGAAACCAAAACACGCTCAGTTGGGTCAGTACGCGCCCCTTATCGGGTATCGGCGTGGGCAGCACAACATCAAACGCTGAAAGCCGATCGGTAGCGACCATCAGCAAGTTATCGCCTATCCGATAGGTGTCGCGCACCTTCCCACGCGCATGCAACGGCAGCGGTAAATCCGTCTCAAAAAGTGGTGCCACGGATGCCCCTATTCGCGTGCAGGAGGCGAATCCCTGCTAAGTAGCCCCCTCAGTTGCGACTCGTCGGGCTGCTGAAGCGCGTCGCTGATCGCATGCAGGCGCACAATGAGGGCGTCCAACCACGCGCGGGTCGCCTCGCTATTGAGCGCGAGCAGTTCTGCCCAAAGTTCGGGGTCGCTCTGCGCCACGCGTGTGGCGGAATGCCAACTGCCGCCGCCTTGCAGGTGTGTGGGGTTCTCCTCGCGTAATTTCGCAAGGCTAAACGCGATGCAGTGCGGCACAAAACTGAGCAACGCGAACTCACGATCGTGCTGCGCAGCGTCCATCCGAACGGGAATCGCCCGCACCGCACGGATGAGATGTTCAACACGCTCAATCGCTTCGCTGTCCGTTTCAGGGGTGGGGGTGAGAACCCACTGCGCCCCTTGAAACAGGTCGGCGCGCGCCGCCATATAGCCGAGCCGCTCCGTGCCCGCAATCGGGTGCCCTCCAACGAAGCGAGATGGGTACGGCAAATACCGCCGCGCCCAGTCCAGCACAGCACATTTCACGCTGACCACATCGGTCATCACGGTTTCGGGATTCAAATGTGGTGCTAACCGCTGAAACATCGCGGGTACAGCGCGAGGCGGCGTTGCGATAACAATCAGGTCGGCGTCGGCGCAAGCCTCTAATGACTCGGCAGGCTGGTCAATCGCCCCCATCTCCAGCGCACCCTGCACCGCCTCAGCCTGAATATCGTAGCCGATAACCACAGATCCCTGCTCGGCATGTTGATACGCCAGCCCTGTCGACGCGCCGATCCCGCCCAAGCCAATAATGCTGATACGCATAGAGTTTTCTATCGCTCGCGTGCCTTCTTCTCTAACTCGTCCACGCGCTTTGCCAACTCGGGCAATTTATACAAGTAAGCCAGTACCTGAAGCCACTCCCGATGGGGGATAGCGGGTGTGCCCCAATAGACGCCGTGGGAGGGCAGGTTCTTGGAGACCCCTCCCTGCGCACCCACCACCACCTGATCGCCGATATGCACATGATCTTTCACGCCCACCTGCCCTGCGAGGATCACATGGCGCCCCAGCGTGGAACTGCCCGCGATGCCCACCTGCGACACCAGCAGACAGTGTTCACCAATTTGCACATTATGTGCAATCTGCACGAGGTTATCGATTTTGGTGCCTTTGCCGATGCGCGTCTCGCCTGTGGTGGCGCGGTCAATCGTGGTGTTGCAGCCGATTTCCACATCGTCTTCAATCACCACGCGCCCAATCTGGGGGATTTTGTGGTGGATGCCGTCGTGTTGCACATAGCCGTAGCCGTCCCCGCCGATGACCGCACCGGGATGGATAATCACCCGCTTCCCCACCTGCACGCGGGGCATAATCGTCACATGCGGATACACGATGCTCTCATCGCCGATTTCAGTATCGTCTCCGATATAGCAGAAGGGGTAGACCTTGACGCGATGCCCGAGTTTCACGCGATTGCCCAGCGTTACATAGGGCATCAGGCTCACCTCGTCGCCAAGTTCGCAATCGTCGCCCATGATGACTGTGGGATGCACGCCGGGCGCAGGCGTCTGAAAAGGGCTAAAGAGCGCGAGGATTTTCGCCCATGCGAGGCGCGGCACGGGGTGCAGCAGGAGCGACTTGCCCGAATCGGGTGGGAGGGGCAGGTTCGGTTTGGTGAGGATGGCCGCGGCGGGCGAGGCGAGCGCGTCATGCAAACGGCGAGCATCCTCCGCAAAGGTCAAGCCGCCTGCAGGAACCTCTTCAATCCCCCCAACGGTCGCTATGCTTAGCTCAGGGTCGCCGCGCACTACGCCCTGCACCTGCTCCGCCAACTGCGCCAGTGTGTAGGTTGCCATCGTGATATATGATACCGTACTCGCCTCTGCGTCGAGCCGCGCGGATTCCCCAGCCCTTTCAGTCCCCTGCCATTTCCCACAACTTCGCTAAGTCCTCCGCGAACCGCTTCTCGTCGGGCGTTTCGATCAGCATCGGCAGTCGGACAAAGCGCGGGTCGTTCAGAATCAGCCGAAACGCATTTGCGCCCAGTTCCCCCTCGCCGATATGCTCATGCCGATCGACGCGCGAACCAAGTGGCTTTTTCGAGTCGTTCAGATGCCACACTTGCAAGCGCGAAAGCCCCACGAGACGATCAAACTCCTGCCAGACCGCTTCGTAGGTTTCAGCGGTACGCAGGTCGTAGCCCGCCGCGAAGAGATGGCACGAGTCGGCGCAAATCACGAGTCGCTCGTCGGGCAAAGCCTCCAGAATCTGCGCGAAATGCTCAAACCGATAACATAACGCGCTCCCCTGCCCTGCCATCGTCTCCATCGCGATGCACACCCCCTGCGGCATCTCCGCCAACAGCTGGCGCAAGTTTTCAATAAGCAGTTGCATCCCCGTCTCAAATTCAGGATGCGACCCCATATGCACGACGGCGTATCGGATGCCGAGCGCGGCGCAACGCCGGAGTTCGGCAAGATACGCCTCGTAGGACTTGCGCCGCGTTTCGGAATCAGGCGAAGCGAGGTTAATCAGATACGCCGCGTGCGACACAACGCACTCGATGCCCGTTTCGCGACGCGCTTGCAGGAACCGCTCAATCTGTTCTGCAGAGACGGGGTTGGGTTTCCACTGGCGCGGGCTGGCAGTGAAGAGTTGCACCGCCGTGCAGTTCAGTTGCTTCCCTTCGTAAAGCGCGTTTTGCAGTCCGCCTGCGGTGGAAGTATGCGCGCCAATCAGCCGTTGCATAGGTAGGTAGTTTCTACGCGGGATTAGCCTTTTCCTGCAGAGCGGTCGGGCAGCACCTCGAACTTCAGGGTCAGCGTATCGCCGACATAGGTGGTTTTGGCAGCGCGGGCGATGAGCCACACACGCTCGGTGCGACACTGACGTGCCTGCTCCATCAACTGGAACAGGGTTTCGGGCGCAGTCTCCCCCACAGTGGGTAGGCTGCCGGCACGCTCCTGACGAGGGAGGATACCCGCCTCGATGGCACGTTCGCGCACCTCGGTCTGCAAAAAGGTCAGCACTTGCCCCAACGGATTGCGGTCAGGACGGCAATCGACCAGAACCCGTGCGATCTCCTCGCCTGCCTCAAACACTTTACGGTTGCGGAACAGGCGCAGTTCGATGGGCGCCGGTTCGCCTTGTGCGGTGTTCGTGAGCGCGACGGCGATCACCACCACCGAGCCGCCTGAGGCGCGAATGTTCTGCTGGATGGCTTCCAGGCTTTCGCTCTCGGTGATTTCTGCCTGCTCGCCTGACGCAAGACGCACGCGCTTTTCAGGGATGAACACGGCACGCGATTGCCCTGACGCAGGTGCGGCGCCTCGTTCACGAGCGGTCTTGTCCGCAAGGTTCAGGAGATCTAGCAGCGCTTGGCGCACCCGCACCTCGCTCCAGTTCGCGGGGATCATCAAGCGTCCCAGCTCTTCGCCAATCTGCACGGCGATGGGATTGAGACGAATGTTCGCCAGCTGCGCCAGTTCGCGGGCGGTGCGCTCCAGCTCATCGCGTTGACGGCGCAGCTCTGCATTACGCTCCAGAATCAGGGTGTTCTGCGTCTCCAGTTGCTCATTCTCACGGCTAAGCCGCTGGTTCTGCTCCGTTAATTCGCGATTCTGCGCCTGTAGCTGTCGGTTCTGCGAGTCGAGTTTCGCATTTTCGGAGGCGAGCGCTGCCCCCTGCTCAGCAAACTCATCGTTCTGTCGGCGCAGCTGCTCTTGCTGCTGTTGCAACGCAGCGATTTGGGCACGCACCGCTTCAATTTGCTGCTGGAGTTGCTGGCGTATCCGACGCGCTTGTGCCAGCTGCTGTTGCGCCGACTTGAGTTGGTCGCGGTTCTGGTGTAGCTCCCTTTGTGCCTGCGCCAGTTGCGCTTCCAACGCTTGCACCTGCTTCAGTCGTGCTTGGTATTCCGACTCGAGCTGTTTCAGCTCGTTGCCCAGCCGTGTCTGCTCGCTGTGCAACTGTTGATTCACGCTTTGGAGTTCGGCGTTGCGTACTCGCAACTCCTTCAGGCGCACCTCGTTTTCGCGCAGATCCATTAAAATCCGATCGCCGCGAGTAATCCATGCTCTGAACGACTCGTTCACCAGCGTCATACCGATTACAGTCAGGGCGACCGTGAGGCAGCCAGTGACGGTAGTAATCAGGGTAGCGGTGTGGCGCGGGCGGATGCCAAACAGGCTCAGTCGCTGCTTGCCCAGTCTCCTGCCGAGCCAGTCGCCGGCATACGCCAAAGCGCCCCCAAACAGCGTTAGGAGCGCAAAGATGACGAGCATGGTCGCGGTCATCGTCGGGAGAATTATACCTGTAGCCTACCGTCGCTATGCTAAAAGAGTTTATTTCTCTTCCAGCACACGATAGATGTCTTGCAACAGCCGCTGCACTTCCTCGCGGTTTACACCAGAGTAATAGCCCCGGATGCGCCCCTGACGGTCAATCAAGACCAGTTTATCGCTATGCACAATCTGGTGGGTCTCATCTCCGGGCTCCGCGCCCAGTTTGAAAGTTTCGCGCGAAAGGTTATACAGCACCTCGCGCTCGCCCGTGAGGAAATGCCACTTACCGCGCTGCGCGTTGTGCTTCTCCGCCCACTTTTTGAGTACATCCACAGTATCATTTTCGGGATCCACCGTGAACCCCACCAGAAGCACATCTGGATTTTTGGCGAACTCCGTCTGTACATCGATCGCGTTGCGGTTCATAATCGGGCAGATGCTGCGGCAAGTGGTGAAAAAGAAGTAAGCGACCCACACCTTGCCCTTCAGG
Source organism: Fimbriimonadales bacterium (assembly GCA_026003075.1). GTDB lineage: Bacteria > Armatimonadota > Fimbriimonadia > Fimbriimonadales > GBS-DC > GBS-DC. Next base: position 48,200 of record BPGO01000010.1, read on the forward strand.
TCATCACGCGTGATGGTCTCACCCCACTGGTTCGTGAGCTCAAATGAAGCGTTGACCTCGCCGAGTACAGGGAGCGACTCCGACTCTGCGAGCATGCTCTTTCGGGTGTAGAGCGCGAACGCAAACGCCGCAATCGCCAGCACGAGCAAGCCCCACGCGAAAAGCATCATCCCGCGCATATCAACACCTCACTTGATGAGCATCACGCCAAACAGGACTGCCCACAGTACGCCCAGAAAATGCCAGTAGATGGCGCCCAGTTCAACATAGTTCGGGTTGAGGAGGCGCCGCACATGCGCTTGGTACAGCAAGTATCCCACGAACAGCAGACCGCCCAGCAAGTGCAAGCCGTGCGCCGCACTGATGACATAGAACATCGCTGGGAAGAAATACACGGGCGCCCCCTGCAGTTGACGCGCAATCTCCCCCCAGCTCCCCAGCTGCAACGCCAAAAAGAGCGCGCCCAACATCAGTGTGAGCATCAAACCGCGCCAGACACCGATCGGGTTCCCAGAACGCGCCGCGTTCAGAGCCCCCTGGCAGGGTATGCTGCTCAGCAAGATAATCGCCGTGCTAAACCAGCTGAGCTTGGGCAGTTGGAAAGTGAACTCTGGGTGGGCAGATACACGCAGCAGGTAGAGAACCGCCAACGCGCCAAACATCGTCGTGAGCGCGCCCAAAAAGATATACAGCCCCAAACGCGCCGCCTGAAACCGATCAAAGGGCGCATCCTCACCACCGCCCTCGTCGCCGCGATAGCGCGGGGGGAGATTCCCCTCGCCCACGCCACGACTATACACTTGTGAACGACTCTTGAGTTTTGCCATAAGTGCCTCCTGTCCCTACTTCACACGCTTAGGATCATCCATATCAACAGCAACGGTAGATACAATACAGAGCTCATCAACACGCCGCGCGCGCTTTGCGGTGCGTTGGGGTTCCTAACAAAGCGAACCGCTGAACGCACTACCCATAGCCCCAGCGTCGCTGCGCCCACCAAATAGAACCCGCCTTGCGTGGTGAACGGTGCGAACATGAAACTGATTGCGACCATCGCCAGCGTGTACCAGAGCGCGAGTCGCGCCGTCGCTTCCGCAGTCGCGTCGGGATAGGGCAGCATATGAAAGCCTGCCTTCGCATACTCGTCGCGATAGAGCCACGCAATCGCCCAAAAGTGTGGGAACTGCCACACGAACTGTAGCGCGAACAGCAGCCATGCCTCGATGGAGAACCCACCTTGCGCCGCAATCCAGCCCGCCATCGGAGGAATGGCGCCGGGAATCGCGCCAATCGCTGTGCTAAAATGGGTACGCTGTTTGAGTGGCGTGTAGGCAAAGGCGTAAAGAAGGATGGAAACCGCCCCAAGAAACGCCACCGACAGGTTCACCCACAGCGCAAGAATGAGTGTCCCCAGAACACCCCAGAGGGCGCCCATTAGCCACCCCTCTTGCGGGCTGATTCGTCTGGATGGGATGGGACGATGCGCTGTGCGGGGCATCAAAGCATCCTGACGCCACTCGTACGCTTGATTGAGCGCATTCGCCGCGGCAATCACCAACCACGAGCCGACGAGCGTCGCCGCCACCAGCCCTGCCCCAAGCGGCTGACCCCAACCCCCCAACACCAGCCCTGCCACCGTCGTGAGCCAAACCAGAATCGTCACGCGCGGCTTGCTAAGGAGCCAATACGCATGCAGTTTCAACATCGCCGTCTCCGATACAGGCACGCTCGACGAGCGCAGGGCGGTTTTCATACGCACTTATTGTACCCAACAGGGGGAGGACGCATGCAAGGGTTTGTGCTTTTTTTCACAAGCAAAAGAGGGAGGGTATACTATAATAGGAGGCTATAATGACTCACCCGCACGATGACTCGCTGACAGCGGACGAGAAAGTCTGGGGGATGCTGGCGCACCTGCTGACGCTACTGGGGTATGTGGTGACTTTGGGACAGTATATCGCCCCGCTGGTCATTTACCTCGTCTACAAAGACCGCTCGAAGTTCGTGGCGTTTCACGCACTGCAGGCGCTGTTTTTCCAGCTACTGGTGCTGGCTGCTTCAATCGTACTCGTGATATTTGCTCTTGTCACGCTGGGGCTGGGACTGATTATCGTAATTCCCGCACTGATCGCGCTCACGATTGCCGTTTTGGTCTACACCATTTGGGCGGCGATTGAAGCAAACAAGGGCGCGTGGTTCGAACTCCCAATAGCGGGTCGGTGGGCACGCTCGACGATGGGGCTATGATTGACGGCGCGTGGTTCGAACAGCCCGAGCGAGCGGATAGACTATGGCGTCGGTGGCGCGGCGAAGGACTTCAAGCAGAACTGTTCGACCGCTTCGCGCCGACCCTTGCTGCAGCCTTACAAAACGCGCCCGACCCCGACCGATTACTGCTCAACATTGACCGCTGGTTCGAAACGCTGGGGTCAAAGCGTACCTATTATCATCTCTTCGCGGAGACGCCGCATGGGCTCACGCCCCTGCTCGCACTGCTGGCGCATTCACAATACATGGCAGACGCCTTGATACAAAATCCCGAGCTGAGTGAAATCGTGCTCGATTGGCGACTGCTCAAGCGTCCTCGTCCCCCCGCCGAGCTCCGCCGAGACCTGCAGCGGTTTCTCAAACCCTGTACAACTTTCTGGATGAAACTTGATCGATTGAGAGCGTTCAAGCAGCAGGAATTCCTGCGTCTGACCGCGCTGGATGTATTGGGTGAAGCGTCGCTCCCTGAAATTGCGCGCGGGCTGTCCGACCTTGCCGATGTGTGTGTCGGCGCAGCACTGGAGGCTTGTCATCAGGAACTCAGCGCCCAGACCGGCGTATCCGGCGAACATGGGCTGTGCGTCATTGGCATGGGGAAATGGGGCGGACGAGAACTGAACTATAGCTCGGATATTGACCCTATCTTGCTTTGTGCCGACTCGTCTCCGTTGCAGGGCGTGCGGGAACCGATGCAGTATCTAACCAAACTTGCTGAGATGCTGGTCAAAGCTCTCTCCGAGCCGATGCGACGCGGTATCGTATTTCGAGTAGACCTTCGCCTGCGCCCCGAAGGACGGTTCGGACCGATCGTGCGCACGGTCAGCGCAGCGTTGCACTATTACGAAAACTGGGCGGAACTTTGGGAGCGTCAGGCGATGATTAAGGCACGGGTGTGCGCCGGCGACCCGCGCGTAGGTGAGCCGTTTCTGGAACGAATATCCAACTGGGTCTACCGCCCTGCGCTGAGCGATACCGACTTCGCCCAGATTGTAGAGCAACGTGTCCGTATGGAAGCACAGACCCAATCACGCGGCGAGTACGAGACCGACATCAAAAACGGCTGGGGGGGCATCCGCGACATCGAGTTCCCTACCCAAGCGCTGCAGTTAATGCTTGGGGGCAAGCACCCGCGCCTGCGCACGCCCAACACGCTGGACGCGCTGAAACGCCTCAAGAACGCGCGGGTACTCCCAGCTCCTGAAGCCGACGCCTTGTGCGACGCCTACTGCTTCCTGCGCACCGTCGAACATCGCCTGCAACTGCAGTACGGTCATCAAACCCATACCCTGCCCAACGCGCCCCGTGAGCGCGAACGGTTCGCCAAACACATGGGCTACAGTGACCCTAAAGCGTTTGAGGAAGCGTTGCGCCGCCATCGAGAAGTCGCACGACGATACCGAGAGCGGGTCTTTCGCTCCTATGCTGCGCCCTCCGCACTCATAGCGTGGGAAAACAGCAATCCCCTCTCCTACCGCGTGGGCGAGACGGAAAGGGACATTGCAATGCCTCCTATCGAGGACGATTCTTCTTGGAAAACAGCCCTCAGCGAACTCGGTTTCTCAGACCCGCACCGTGCTTACCACATTCTGCGCACGAATCTCGTCGGCGACGAGTATGGCGCCCCGACGCCCGACGCGAAACGCGCGTTCGAGGCTGTCTTGCCGGACCTGTTGATTGCTTGCGCTCGTACGCCCAACCCCGATCGCGCACTGGTCGGGTTGGAACGCCTCGCCGACGCCTTCCCCAATCGCGCCGCGTTGTATGCATCCTACGAAGAGTCGCCCGATGTGCTGATACGCCTGGCAGAATTAGCGCAATCGCCACCGCTCTGGAACCGCCTACTGGCGCATCTGGAGCTGCTCGATATGCTGTTCGGCGAGGAAATCGTGGCGCAGGGCGCGAAAACGCGAGAGGAGCATCTTGATGCCCTGCGCAAACGCCTGCAAAATTGCCGTTCCTTCAACGCGCAGATGGCGAACCTGACCGCCTACGCACGACGCGAAGGGTTGCGCATCGGCGCACGCGACCTCTGGGGCGAGACGACGCCCGAACAGACGGCTCACGACCTAACCGCGCTGACCGAGACCCTGCTTAACTGCCTGTGGGACATCTGCGCGCCCGAAACTCCTCTTCTTATCGTGGGGTTCGGTAGCCTTGGCGCAGGTGATTTGGGCTTCGGCAGCGATTGGGATATCGCCTTCGTCGCCGCTGATGATACGGACATCCAAAAAGTACAAGTTTTCGCCCAAAACTTTATCCACCTATGCCAGCAATTGACGGAACAGGGAGTATTTCGCCCGGTGGATACGCAACTGCGTCCCGAAGGCAAAGCGGGCGCGCTTGTGCGCACCCTGGCGGGCTGGCGTGAATATTACCAACAGAGCGCTGCGCCGTGGGAACGCCTTGCCGCCATGCGTGCGCGACCTCTGAATCCCGAATCACCCCTGACCGAACCGTTTTTGCAAATTCTGAACCAATTTCGGTACGGCGCTCCCCCCACGCAGGAAGATTTAGCCGAGATGCAACACCTCATCCACCGCGCTCTCACCGAGCGTATCCCCTCCGCGTCGCTGCACAGCCATCTCAAACTCGGACGCGCTGGACAAGGAACAATCGAGTTTCTCGCGCACTGGTTAGTTGTGCAACACGCCTCGTTGTCGAATTATCCCCCATCGTTGGGAACACGCACCCAATTAGAGTGGCTATGGCGACAGGGGGTCATCGACCGCGCCGATTATGAGGGGCTAAGCGAAGCATGGCGGTTCCTGTATCATCTCCGCAATCGGCTACATCTGCTGTTTGAACCCGCGCCTGAAACCCTTCCCGAAGACGAGCGCGCTGCCTCCGTCGCCCAGAGTCTAAACCTCAATAGCGCAGAGGAACTCCACGCTCTCCTCCGCGCCCATCAGCAGACGATTCGGAACCTTCAGCAACGATTTTGGGGACGATGAAGTTCTACGACACGACTTGCCTGCTATCATGGCTCGCCATAGAGTGAGGCGTCCACAAGCCCGTGCTGTCTCAACCATCTGAGCGCGGCGGCGGCGTAGCGTCGAGAACTCCCTGTCAGGTCGCGCACTTGAGCCACCTTCACCGGCGCAGGCAGCGCTTTAATCTGCTCGGCAAGGCGATGCAGGGCTTCTCTCGCGAAGTAAATCCCCTCCCCCGCATCGGCGATTTCGCCACGCTCGATGCCGATGTGGAGCATGGCGCGAATGGCATCGGGCGGCGCGCCAATGAGGTGAGCTGCTGTTCGTAGCGAGGGCGGCGTCATCCCCGCTTCACGATACAACGCCACCACGCGCCGATAAAAAGCCTCCTGACGGGGTTTGAGCGCACTCATAGCAAGGGGGTACGACGGTGGAGAGACCGCCGTACCGATTAGACCTTACCAGGTATCTGTTTTGCCTGACTCGTCACGCTGGATAGGCGCGCCCAGCCACGAGAACGGGTAGTTCGGGTCTTCCATCTCCAGCGCCGCTTTAGCAACCTGCAACGGGCGGAAGGTGTCCATCATCACCGCCATCTCTTCGGTGTGCGTTGCGCCTAAGCTCGCTTCCACTGCGCCCGGCTGCGGCCCGTGCGGAATCCCAGACGGATGCAGCGTGATCGAACCCACCTCAATCCCGCGCCGACTGCCGAACTTCTTGTTCACATAGTACAGCACCTCGTCGCTGTCGAGGTTGCTGTGGTTGTAGGGGACAGGAATCGCTTGGGGGTGATAGTCCAGCATACGCGGGCAGAAGGAGCAAACCACAAAGCCAGGTCCCTCGAAGGTTTGGTGAACAGGCGGCGGCTGGTGTATGCGCCCCGTGATGGGTTCAAAATCGTGGATGTTGAACGCCCACGGATACACATAGCCGTCCCAACCCACCACATCGAACGGGTGATGCTCATAGTGATAGGCATACACACGCCCGCGTCGGTGGATGCGCACCTCGAAGTCGCCGATGTCCGTGCGTGTCTCCAGCTCTTCAGGTACACGAATATCACGCTCACAGTAGGGCGAATGCTCCATCAGCTGCCCATACTCGTTGCGATAGCGCTTCGGCGTCTCAATCTGCCCGCCAATCGCCTCAATCCAGACCAGCTTCGCAGGCAGCGCGTCAAACACCAATCGCCAAATCGTTCCGTGGGGGATAACCAAGTAGTCACCCTCGCGGAAGCGCAGATGCCCAAACTGCGACTCCAGTTTGCCTGTGCCTTCATGCACAAAAATCAGGTCATCGCCATCCGCATTTTTGTAGAAGTAGTCCATCTGCTCGATGGGGCGTGCCACGGAGAAGATAACATTCTCGTTGAACATCAGCTCCACGCGCCCGGTGATGGCGTCGCCTGACGGGGGCATCTCGCCCGTGCGGAAATGGCGATGCTGTAAAATCGGCTCCTCAATCGGTTCGATGCGCCGCTCGTAGCATGTATGAAACTCCTTCACGCGTGTCGGTGGGTAGTAATGATACAGAATCGACTGAATGCCAGAGAAGCCCTCTGTGCCCAACACCTCCTCGGCATACAGTCCGCCATCGGGTCGGCGGAACTGGATATGCCGTTTCGGCGGCAGTTGTCCCATGCGTACATACCACGGCATCGTGGAATACCTCCCTATCGTATGATACACAATTATAGCATGGACGCTGCGGTCTCTGGTGTGGCAGTGTCATGCGATAGCGCGGTGGTTTCCCAAAGGGAACAAGACACCCATGGTATTCACTCAAAGAGCACACCTTGCTCGGGGTGGGATGGTGGCGTCAGGTTGCCCCAGAGCGTCGCGATGCCTCGTTTGAGCAGTTGCTGATTGCCTTCGGCAGGTAAATCCAGGGTGTACACGCGACGCCCGATTTGGTGAGCAGTCTTAGCACACTCGAAGGTACCGCTATGCACGGTTTTGCCATCGCGGTGGCTAATTTCGGGACCAGACTCCACAACGATGAGGAAATCGCCCAGCGCTGCCACGATTCGGTTGCGCATCATCGCGAAGCGGCTGGACCACGACGAGTTCGGATGCAGCTCCGATAGAAAAAGTAGGCGATTATCGTTGAGGGCGTTCATAAACTCACGCGCCAGTTGCTGCGTGAGGCGGTGGAGCAGTCCTTGCGCCAGGACGCCTATGGTTTTCGCTCCAAGCTCCAGCGTAGTTTGTGCTGCGACGGCGTCTATCCCTTTGGCGAAGCCCGTTATCGTGTGATACCCCTCCTGCACGATCTCTCCCGCAAGGCGTCGGGTCTCCTGTATCGCAGTTTCGGAGGCGTTGCGTGAGCCAGCGAAGGCAACAAACGGCGACTCCGCAAGGATACCCACATCACCCAGCGCGTAGAGTACCAAAGGTGGGCGCAAGGTTGCTGGCGTGAGAAGCGCTTGGGGATATTCGGCATCGGCGAGGGTAATCAGACTCCCCCCTTGCTCACTCAAGGCGTTCAGAAGCATCGCTTCCTGTACCAGTTTTGGCTCCAGTTCGTTCCATTCCGGCTGCGCACGCAGGAACGCATGCAGATCGTCGGGGCGCTCCTTCCAGTATCGTTTGCGCGTATCGGTGGACGCATAGTGCGCCAACAGAACCCAGTAGACCCAATCCTCGCGTGGTTCCAGTTTCATAGGTCGCCCCTATGTCGAGTGCGGGCAATACAGTACGCATACAGTCTGCCAGCCCCTGCCTGTTTGAGAATTTTACCCGCTTCCTTGATCGTCGCGCCCGAATCGAACACATCGTCGACCACCAGCAAGTTCTGCTGTGGTACCGTCTGAGTCGCCACAAACGCCCCCTCGATGTTTTTGGTTTTCTGCACTGTGTTTGTGAAGTCCTTTTGGGGGAGGGTGGTGCGAGTTTTTTGGAGTACGCGGCATATCGGAATGCCCAACCGCTCTGCCAACCGTGCCGCAAAATCCTCCACGAGGCTACCGCTAATGGTGGACGGAATTGGCACAACGCCGTGCAGTTCGGCGGTAGGGAACGATTGGCGAATCAGTGCAACGCTCGCGTCAACCAGCCAATCGGGGAAAGGTGTCGGCGCCGTGCCGTACTTGCATTGGTGAATCGCCTCACCAACATGGGTACGCCCGTAAAAACTAAGCGCGATTCCCCCTGCGTACACAGGCTCGTTTCTATAGACCGCGCCAATGTTGAGCGGCGGATGGAACTCGAAATCTTCGGCAGCCCGAATTAGGGCTTCGTCGGGTTGGGGCAACGGATTGCCTGTGCAAACATCGCACGTTCCGCACACTCTTGTCTGGGTGTCGCCCAAAAACCGGCATAGATAGAGCATTCGACATTCGCGGGTGTGCCAGTAGTCCGCCATAGATCGCAACTCCGCAAGTTTCGCCTCGTAGAGCGCGTCGTAATTATCGAACGGTAAGGGCTGGTTGCTCACTGCGCGATAGTAGCGCTGCGTATCGCGGGTGATTGCGCCTTGATCCTGCAAATCGTAGAGTATCGTGCGGGTGGTGGTTTGGGAGTAGCCCGTTTCCAGCATCAAGTCGCGTTCGCGCATGGGGCGGTTTTGCAGCAGGCTGTAGATGCGCTGATACTGCTCGCGGGGCGGGCGATTACTTTGGATGAGGGCGTGTTGAGTCTCGAGATCGTCCGGGTGTGCCAGCAGGATACAGTACGATTCGTGTCCGTCGCGTCCCGCGCGCCCGATTTCCTGATAGTAATGCAGCGGCGAGGCGGGCGTTTCGTAGTGAATCACAAATCGCAAGTCAGGCTTGTCCAGCCCCATCCCCAGCGCGTTCGTGGCGGCTAAGGCTTTGAGCTGATTCGTTATCAGTTGATGTTCCAACTCGGGGCGCTCAGCAGCCAGTCCTGCGTGGTAGTAGCGTACGGGGAAACCGTGCATCTGCAGAAACTGGGCAACGATTTCGCTGGAGTGGCGCGTGGCGGTGTAGATAAGACCGCTGCCAGGCAGTATCCGCAACAGGTGCGCCAGCCACGCGAGTTTATGTGCCTCGCTTTCGGTCATAATCACGCGCAGATGGAGGTTGGGACGCATCAGGTTGCCACGCAGCAACAGGAACGGCTCGCCAATTTGCGCTCGCACATCCTGCTCCACACGCGGGGTCGCAGTAGCCGTGACGGCTACCACTGGCACTTCACGCGGAAGTAAACGCACTAAATTCACAATGCGCCGATATTCCGGACGAAAGTCGTGCCCCCACATCGATACACAGTGCGCTTCGTCTATCACCACGGCACGGATAGGTAGCCGACTCTGGAACTCTTGCCATAGAGGGTTCTGCAGGCGTTCAGGGGCAATGTACAGCAAATCCAACTCGCCTTGCGCAGCGCGCTCCAGCGCATGCCGTTGGGACTCCTCGTCCATATCAGAGTTCACCGTCTCGGCGCGCAGCCCGAACCGTTCGTTCGCTTGGCGCACCTGGTCGCGCATCAGGGCACGCAGGGGCGAAAACACCAGCGTCAGCCCCTTCAGCGCGGCAATCATCTGGTACACGAGGCTTTTGCCCCAGCCTGTGGGCTGCACCAACAGCACGCGCTTGCCCTCCAGCGCGGCGCGAATCGCCTCCTCCTGCCCCTCCCGAAAGGCAGGGAAACCGAAACGATTCCGCAACGCCTCATGGAAATCGTGCATGGGGCGCCTCACAGAACACAAGAACCGCTATGTAATACAGGGAGGCGACCCTCAACAGGACGCCTCCCCGAACCAATTAACAACCACTGCCGAAATTAAACAACACCAGTAGCAGGTCGGCGTCGTCCACGATATCGTCGCCGTTCTGGTCAGCCCGGGCGTCGCTTTGCCCGAAACGAAACAGCGTCTCAAGCAGGTCCGCATCATTCACACAGTGGTCGCCGTTGACATCCCCTGTTAACCCCACAGCAACAACGAACACGCTGGAGTCCTGTGTTTGAACCAGCAGCGCTGTACCGTCGTCAGAGAACGCCCCATCAGTGATTGTGTGCCCTGCAGGCGCCACATAGAGCCAACGGTCGGCACTCAAGCGCCAAACGGGCAAGACTCGGAACGCATGCGGTTCGTAATCGTGGGGAATTAGCACGCGGTAGGTGTCGGGCGTGAGCAGCAAGCGGGGTCTTCCGCGCGGCACAACAGGTGCGCTTGTCTGCGATACGAGCTGCCCTGTCGCAGCATCGATGCTGAAGACATGCCCGCCTGTCCAGAGCAGCAGATAACGCCCATCGCCAGCGAACACAGCATCATAGATCTCTTGGGATAGAGGCGCTGCGTAAGCCGCTTGCCATAAAAGCGTGTTATCCGCCGTTCGCCGCATCTCTATGTGCAAGTCCGGAGACTGATCGCGAACAATCGCCACCTTAGTACCATCGTCATTCAGCGCCACAAAATCTGCGTCATAACCGCGCAGTCGCGCCCCAGTGGCTGTCGCGTATACCGCGTTTTCTCCCGTGAAGTATTCACCGTTGCGGCTGAACCGAACACGCGGGAAGTAGAGAGTATGCGACGCTTGCCACAGTCGAGTCCATGTATCGGTGCGATACCCAGCGATCAACCCCGCCTCTTGCACCAACACATAGCGCGAGTCGGGAGAGAACACGCCCTCCGAGACGCCGCCGAGCATCACCTGCCCATCACTAACTCGCACCACACCGTTCTGCGTGATCACCCATTGCTTATCGGGGGAAAAGATGCCTTGCAGAGAGATCTGCTGCACCGATTGTCCCTGTTCATCATACACGCGGGTCTGAGCGCCATCGCTTACCCAAACCTCGCGCGTCCCGGTACGGAAGCCAGAAACTCGCCAGTGCCGCGTCAGTTCCCTCTCCAGTTGCAAAGTCGCTACCCGCCAGCGATCGACTTGACCGTCCACGCCCCCTGTGTACGCGAACTGCCCATCGGGGCTGACAAACAGGCTTGGCACGGGATACCCTGTAGCGCGCTCTCCTTGGAGGGCAAGGCTTGGCACATCCCAAACGCGGATAAAGCCGTCCCGCCCGACGGAAACGATGCGTGTGTTATCGGATGTGAACTGCAGCGCGGTCAGTTCCCCTGCATGAGCTTGCACCTGTGCATAGGCGTAGTCTGCCAAGCGATAGAGCCGTAGCTCGCCCCCGACACCGCCCACAGCAAGATACGCCCCGTTCGGCGAGAAGGCAACCGAGATGCATTCAAACGGCGTGAGCAGTTCGGTCTGCAGGTTGTAGCTGGAAGTGTCCCACAAGCGCACAGAGCCGCCGCCCGCTCGCGCGCCCGCGGTCGCCAACAGCGAGCCATCGGGTGCAAAAGCCAGCTGGGGACGCCAGCCCTGATCCTGCGCTAGGGACTGGAGGAAACCCCCCCGCAGGACACTTATCCTGCCCCAACTTATCAGCGACTGCCACCGCCGCGAAGTTGGGGGCGACCGCCATCGTACGCCCCGCGACGCTAAACTGCGCAATTGGCTGCCATCCCGTGCGATACTCAAATACATGCAGGGGAGACAGTTGCCCCAGCATCGCAAACATTTCATGGTTCGGCACAAAACGCGCGCTGGTCAAATCGTGTTGGGGAAGGATGAGCGGGGTGTAAGACTTGTCATCAGCAAGGTTCCACAGTTTCAAATAGCCGTCGTCATCATACGCCGATGCTACAATCGCCAACCAGTTGCCGTTGCTGGATCCATCTATCGAGACAATACTAAGACGCAGCCCCTCCAATTGCAACCGAAACGACTGGGACTGGGACAGTTGGAGACCCAGCATAAGCGCAAAGCTCAACACCATTAAGCGTCTCATCACGCCCTCCTTCAAGCAATCTTATTATACTCCATTTTCACTGCCCCATTTGTCACGGCACAATCGCATACTTAATCCCCTCGCCCTTGTCCAGCTGTTCGAATACTTGCACGATTTCGTTCAGGGGGCGTGTGTCCGTTTCGCACCAGCAGGGCACACTTTGTTGCAACCTAAAAGCACCCACCAACCATTGTTCAAAGTCCAAATTAGTCAGTCCCAAACCTATAGATTGGGGAGAGTGGCGACCAGATCGCAGGATACACCCTCCGCTTCCCCTGCAGGGGGTAGAGCCTCTTCCCACTCGTCGTTTCAATCAATACGAGTTCAAAATCGAGCCGTTTTTCCTCTTGCGGATAGAACCGTTTGAGGTCGGGTTCCACTGGAACAAAACGCGCTCCGATAAACAGCACCCACCGACCATCCAACGATACATCTTGAGGAAAGACCCACCCCCACGGGTGTTCCTGCGACCTCAACAATAACTGAGAGCGTCCCTCGCGCCACTCCAAATAGATATCGGGCCGATCATCCCACGCATCGCGCGCGTTTCGTATGACTTCAAATGGACTCACCTTCAAGCGCATCCGATTATCCCGCGAATAGGCATACACCTTGTTGCCCTGATGCAGAGGATATGCGAGCCGAAATTGTGGGTTCAGCAAATCCCAACGGCTGTGGAGCTGTTGCGCCTCCCGATGCGTCAAGCGACGACGCTGGCGAGTGATTACATCCTGAACATAGTAAGTCACTTGGCAATTAGGGCGTTTGCTTTTCACGACGCCGTACCACACCCGACAGCTATCGGGATACCAACCGAAAATGCTTACCTATTCTTCTGTAAGAGACCACTGCTGCTCGCGCTGTACCTCAAAGCACCTCAGGGAGCCATCCACCAAGTTTTGACCGACCAGATAACGGCTGTCAAGGGAGAACCGACACCGGTAATACTCACCGACCTTCGAGAGTTTCCGGAACTTAGGCTTGCCGATCTCACCGAGATAGGTACGGTCGCCAATCATGTAGTAATAGCGGTAGTCAGGTGAAAAACCATCATCGCGGAACTCCATATCTCCGATAATAAACAGTTTTTTGAAAGCGATCTGCCCTTTTTCGAGCCTGTAGGAGCGCAGCTCGTACCAGTCGGGTGGGCGGTAGTAATCATTCTCGTTCAGCGGCGTTTTGTGAATTGCCGACATCTCTTCCCAGCAAATAGGGGGTACCTGCTCCATAGATGGCTCTTGAGCCAATAGCATCAGGATCACCTCAGATTCTTACCTTCTCAGATCTATTTCCCGTGAACCGGCGCGCCTCTGCGGGCAGCACGCTCGATACATTCGGATACACCCCGCTTGCCGTGCCCCAGCGCACCCGATACCCCGTCGCTCCCGACACAGGATCCCAATAGACCGTCACTTTATCCGCTCCTGTCGGCACCGCGAAAATCCACATCACGGAAGTCAAAGCCACGCCTCTTAGCCAAACGCTCGCCTAACGCATCATTTTTTGCACTCCCTCCGATATTCTACCCCATCCCCCGCGCTCTTCCTGCTATGCCCAGAGCGCATCATCGGTTTAGAGACTGCTTGAGAAGTATCCCTTGCAACAAAACGCATCAAACACCGTATCCCGCATAGCCATACCCAAGCATCCTCCACTTCACACAACACATCATAACACCAAGCCAACCGACGAAAGCATAACAACCATGCAACACTCCCCTCCACTAATCAGCCAGAAAGAACCCATTGCCTGCCCCCCCCGTCTACCCATCAAGGAAGCAATGCCCTAACCCCAAGCTCCACCAACTCCACAAACGAAGGAATCTCCTCCTCTGTCCAGCGGTGCGCCACTCGCCCTCGCGCCACTTCATACAACCGCCACTCCACTCGTTCCTCCTGCCTCATCTCTTCCCAACGCTGCACTGCTACCAACACCCACCGCCCATCATCTGATACCGCCGCCACACGCAAGCATATCCGCTCATCACGGTTGGAGACCACCCTATACCGTCGTCCACCGCGAGTCTGTACCTCCACCACCTGCGGACGCCAACGAAGACTACTTTGCCGCACCGCTAATTGGGGCGCACTCGCCGGCACGGACGGATACGCCCGCGCCCGCGCCTGCCCACGCAGCGAGTAGCAATAGAAGACCTTCCGCTCTTCCAGCGTCGCCCAATCGGTGCGGAAGCGCGGATTGAGCAAGTCCCAGTCGCGAAACAGGCGTTCGTACTCCTGCTTGGAAAGCCGTTCAGGACGCCCACGCAGGTTGTCGGTGCGCAGGCGATACCAGCCTCGCCACGAGCCGTACCAGAGGCGGCGACTGTCAGGGTACCAACCACAAAAGTGCGAGTAGGTGTAGGGGCGCACGGAGATAACGGTCTCGTGCAGCTGTGGAAGTTTGAAGAAGGCGATTTTGTCGTTGTAAGTTTGGTGGCATCCTGCCAGCCAGCGGGAGTCAGGTGAGAAGACACTCTCAAACGCCGTCTCTTTCAACACCCGCCCGTCTCGCTGACCCAAGAACCACAGTTTTGTGTTATCGCCATAGTATCGGTCGTCGTAGGCAGACTCATAATAATAGCGGAAATTGGGTGAAAACCTACGGTAGATGATCGTGCCTCCCCATTGGGGCTCTCGATGGGCACGCTCAAAAAGCGGTTCGAGGTGCCATTCGCCGTGTTCAAACCAGCGGTGGTTCAGCGTCCGCTTACCATCACGCACTTCGCTCCAATAGAAAACGCTCAGCGGGGGTATTTGACTCCGCATAGCAACCTCCTACAGGTTAATGTCTACGATTTCGCGGTAGTAGGGTGCGAGTTGATTTACAGACACCACTCCGCCCGACGAGGGGAAGTTGGTTGGAGAATCACTGATATCGGGTATCCAAAGACGGTACCACGGGGAGCAGTAAACCTCAGCCGATGTCCATAGGTTGCCTATGTCAAACAACGGTTGGTAGCCTATCCCCACATACCTGAAGAAAGATCCCGTACGTCGATATCCATCATTTCCTGTATAACGCTTTATTTGTGCAAGAGATGTGACGCGTCGCACTACAACGTCGTCTCTCGGATTATCTACATCAGCACATCCATAAAAGTCATACAACAGGCGAGGATCATCATAGGCAGGATCATCAAAAGTTGCGCTCCAGACTTTCACCTTCATTTCCACACCTTTAGATCGCTGCAGTGGCATAAGACGCAACCGGACGATTAGTCCATAAGGTGCCTGGTCATAACGAATGTGACCAGAAGGATTATATATATCTTCATAGGCTACAGGAAATAACCTTGTGCGACCCAACTGCACCACTTTGAGGTAAGGTTGCCAGCGATTATAGTTAGGGGCTCGATGATCTTGTCCCCTTTCTCCTCGCCCTGCAGGGTGGAATGCAATTCCACCTTCCATATCTGTGTTCCCATATCGCAACCCAAGATACACATACGGCGTGTCGCGCGTGGTATCGCGTGTTGCATCATTGACATAGATATATCGAGACGATCCGTAGGAAGGCGGAGGTAAATAAAAAGTCACTATTGCTCCCACACATCCAAATGCCGAGGATGTCCTTACTCGCCGATAGGGACCTGTGCCTGACTCAGCATCCCTATCAGTTCGTTGCGTGGGTTGAAGGACGCCACCATCTGCATTGCGTATCTCATCCGTTGTTAAGTCGTAGTAAAAGTACGCAGGGACGACTCTGCGATTTGTACCATAGGCATCAGCCTCAATATAGAGTAATCCTTCGGGGGACAAGGCTATCAGGCTCCCATAGGGAGGCTCCATTAGGGAGCGAATTGCGGGGATGATTCGATTGACATCCTCCGTATCCCACGGTATCGCTCCTGCGTGAGGCACGGCACTGTCCTCATCCGAAGGCGGTCCCCACACCTCATTATACGCCGCCTCTACCACAAAATAATACTCTTGCTCAGGAGCTAAACCCGTGATGCTTAGCTTCCGCGCCTCTGCGGGCAGCACGCTCGATACATTCGGATACACCCCGCTTGCCGTGCCCCAGCGCACCCGATACCCCGTCGCTCCCGACACAGGATCCCAGTAGACCGTCACTTTATCCGCTCCTGTCGGCACCGCGAAAATCCACGGCACCTCCGTGATTATTGTACCATTCGTTCAGTCCTTTCTGGCGAAAGTAGCGCACGGCGCGGGCCAAACACCGTTCTAGCCAGACCAGAGTCTCTGCTGATAACTCCAGCGCTCCTCTCCAGCAGGGCTGCCGATAGGAAGGATACCTTGACCTACCCCCGCACCTCAACACCGACTAACCCACCGGATTGTGAACCACTCCTATAAACAATATCGCCCCCGTCTGCTGGTGCTGAATTATAAACAGAAACGGACGATCCGCAACAAACAACTCCTGTCCCCGGGTCAACGCCAGCGAGACCGCGCCCGCCTCCGTCCCACGCTCATCTACCCGAACACGACACACCTGCTTGAATAAGTAAATATAACCACCATCCCCTTCAATAATCCGCGGAAACTCAGCTTTATGCGGCTCAAACGCACAGCGAATGCCCAACCGACGCAGCGCGGGAATCAAATTATACTCACTTGCCACCTCAAAACGCGGCATCACCACCTGCACACGCTCCACAACACGCAACTGACCCAGATACTGCGCCCAACGCGCCGCATCCAACTGCGCCACCAACTGCGACACGCTCAGCCCCTCGCGCGGCAACACCACATAACACACCCATTCACCCTCTTGATACGGCAGCCCCACTATCTCGCACAAGTCCATCTGCCCATACGCCACCTGCGACAACTCCGCCTCCATCGGACGCACCCGCACAGGATGCCCCACTTCAGGAACAAACTCCATCGCGTAATCGGCGACCTTGAACGGCTGCGCCCAGAACCCACGCAGGTACAACGCATTCGCTATCCCAAGAATGGTGCCCGTGTCTATCTCGTGCGGTTGCACAATCTCAGGGATGAACCCCTGCGTCTTCTGCTCACTCCATTCGTTGATGCGCCGCGCCGCCTCCTCAGGCTTCGTAAAGTCCACTCTGTGGGTTTCCAACGCATAGAACGCCTCGCCCATTCGCGAAAAATCGGCGTGCACCCGGTCAGAAGGACGCACCCACAGCGAGTTTGCCAGCACCAACAGGTTCGAGCCGGGCGGTTCTTCTAACGCCTTGCGAAGTTCCGAATGAAACTGGTTGAGGCTGTCCAACGCAGTGGATGGCACGCCTAAGGCTTGGGCAATCTCCGCGCGGGTTTGTCCGTCGGCGCCGTTGAGGAAAAGTACGAGTACGAACTGCACGCTCAGGGGCGAGAAGACTTGGTTGGACGGCGGTTGCTGCGCCGTGGCAGGGCGTTGTTGGGCAGCGGGTTCCTCGGGGCGGGTGAGTTCTTTGAGCAGGTTGAAGGCGAACTGGTTGAAGTTCGGCACAAGTTCAGACCAGGTCGTTTGGGTCTGGTCGGCATGCAAGTTTGGTTGGTTTCGGCTTGTAGCCAGCCAGATGCCTCCCATCAGGGCGATGCTGATAGCCAACACAGCGAATGCCCACGGCTTCATCGTTATCCCTCCAGTAAACCGATTATACCTTGAATAGCTTCAAGGAAGGCTAATATCGGGACACCGACCGAACCAAATCGTTGGATCACAGGTCCAGCGATAGGTCAAGCACGGAGCGCGCCCACGAAGGCGTCCCGCCGCCCCACAGGTGAAGTTGAGCGCTTGGGAGATTCGATACCCTGCAGCCAAATCGCCCCAAATATACATGGTAAAGAGAGCATAGTCATAGTTGGATCCAGCAATGCCCCACACAGGGATTAGACGTGTGAAACCCAAGAAACAATCAGCATTGAATGCATTTGCCCAGTCGTCGGTTAATGCTGACCGACACCAATCCCCAAAAACAAACTTATATGAACGACTTCCAACTAATTGAGAAACATCAATAATTCTTCCACGAGGCCAGTTGCCTCCACCTCTTGCAACGAAGCGATAACCACCCCATGAAAAACTAACCTCGCTCCCATGTCCGTAGCCATAAAAAACTGACACTGTTGAGCTCATCCAGTTGACCAAATCTGCTACAAATCGCCTGTGAGCTGGTCTCCCTCCATGCATTGAAGCAGTGTATAAATAAACATAGTACCGCAAAGCACCACCAGATCGTTGCTGAATTAACTTGAGCCTT
The DNA here is from genome assembly GCA_026003075.1 of Fimbriimonadales bacterium. Taxonomy (GTDB): domain Bacteria; phylum Armatimonadota; class Fimbriimonadia; order Fimbriimonadales; family GBS-DC; genus GBS-DC. The sequence continues at coordinate 66,343 of BPGO01000010.1, forward strand.
GCAGATATCCATTGCGCCACCAATTCTACAACCCTTCGGTCACCAACATCACCATCCAGCAGTGCGACGGCATCCACAGGTCCCGAAATACGTGGTACTCGCTGCAGTGGACGTACTGCATTCACCTGCATGCCATTGGCGCGTGATGCGAACACCTGCACCCAATAAAGCCCTTCATCACTATCATTCCCGCTTTCGTCCCGACCATCCCATATTACATCTATCCGCGATGAGTTCCCACTCCAAGCTCTGACCTCCTGATTATCATTTTGCATCACCCTTAACTGCCAGGATATCACATCTGTGGGCAACTCCATCTGAAAACGAGCTGTGCCTCCCAGATACATCAAACTAGGTACCAGCAAAACCCCCACATCACTCCCGAAGTTCAAGCTAACAGTAGGTGTGACGAAGGCGTTAGTCGCTGTCACGACCACTGCCTGTAAAGAATGCGAACCGAGTGGTAAATCGTTTCTGTTGATAAAGCCAAGTAGCTTGCCAGGTGCGTCTGCCGTTTCACCGAGACTACTCCACGGAGCCCCATCCACCAGAAGAATAGCATAGCCACTGGGTAATGAACCACTACTCATTCGCACTGACACTTGCAATCTATCGTCTATATAAGACTGGGAATCCCACACTAACTGCCCAACTGATGCAGTAGGCGTCACTGAAACCGCCGCCGTCTCGTGTATAACATCACCACTCAAGTTTAACACGGCAAGCTTATATTCATACCGCACCCCGTTTGTCAAGCCTTGATCTGCATACAGAAACGCACTCGGAGGCAGAGTTGCTACCTGCACCCATTCACCACTTCCACTGCGGCGATACACCCGATACCCAGAAAACGAGTCATCGGGCAATTCTTCCCACATCAACACAGCACAACCGTTGCCTGCACGCGCTATCAAGTCGCGAACCTGTAACCCAACCTGTACTTGCTGCTCTGCTCTTAGCCAGCTCCCGTTCTGCACATAGACTTGGAGCTGATAAACCCCCGCTTCCGGCAGTGCCAGCGAAACCGTTCCTTCGGCACCTTGAATCCAATCCACTGACTGAAAAACCAGCACATCGTCTATCCGCTGTGCTTCTATATACACCTGGTGGCCAGTGGGTGGTACTTGCCCTGTGAGATGAACCTGAACATCTACAAAGTGAGTACCGTATGCATAGACGCGACTTCCTAATAGTGGTGTTGCACCTGTTTGTCCAAAGCTGAACAATACTATAGTCAAATCAGCATCATCAACCGTCCCATCTCCGTTCAAATCGGCTTCAGAATTATTGCTGCCAGCCGCAAAAAGTACCGCGACCAAATCGGAGTCATCAACTCGGTTATCGCGAGTCGCATCGCCGTTAACAAGACTTATCGTAACAGTTGGGTTCTGAGCGATGGCAAGCAGTGCATGAAGAAGTAGTCCTATCGTCCACATCACTCGCGTTGCTCGCATCCGTCGGGCACTTACCACACCCGATCCCGCGACTTTACGGCATATTACGCAGATGCTATGTATCCAGCCCCCATTCAGCAGATGTCCATGTCGTCTCATCGTCTGTTCCTCCTCCATATCGGGACGAATCCCAACTTAATGAATCCCCCAAAACCTCCAAAACGTGACGGGGGGACAACGAAAATTGGGGGGAAATTCCCCCGTTTTTTCACTTCAGAAGGCGTTTGAGGCGTTCGCGGGCACGGTGCAAGCGTTGACGCAGGCATTCATGGGAGCAGTTCCAGTGCGTGGCTAACTCCGCAAGTGTGTACCCCTCTTCATAATGGAGCAGAAGCAGTTCACGGTCGGCTTCGCTAAGTTGTTCCAACGCGCTGCGTACTTGGAGAGTGAGCAGTATGATGTCTTCTTCACCCCCCCCGATATATTTTTGACATTATCTAATGAAATAAAGGCAACCTTTTCAGTATGCGCTGCCACGAAGTCCGCGTAGCAGCCACGCAGCACAGCAAAGAAGTAGCTTTTAGAGAGGGGGGCACCTTGCTGCATGCGATGAAGCAAGTGCAGGCGCACCTCGGCGGCGCAGTCTTCCGCGTCCTGCTCGTTCAACCCTTTTCGCTGGAAAAAGCGCTTTGCTTGATGAAAGAGTTGTTCCAGCGTGTCCAGAATCGATCGATCCATCTCCACAGGGTCTCCTTTCTCGCCTACAAAGCGTCTCATCACGCCCTCCTCCAAACAATTTTATCATACTCCATTTGTCACGGCACAATCGCATACTTAATCCCCTCGCCCTTGTCCAGCTGTTCGAATACTTGCACGATTTCGTTCAGGGGGCGTGTGTCCGTTATCAGGCGTTCCACGGGAAACTCTGGTTGGCGCAGGCGTTGCAGAGCGTTCAGGGCGTCTTGCGTGGTGAAGTGGAAGCTGCCCAGTATCGTGAGTTCGTCGTAGTGCCAGCGTTCGGCAAGCACGCCGACAGTTTCCCCCTTTGCCAGTCCGCTGTAGAGCAACACTTTGCCTCCTGGGGCAGCAAGGCTGGGCGCGAGTTCCCAAACGGTTTTTGCGCCTGTGGCTTCAACCACGATATCGGCGCCGCCATCCGTCAGCGCAGGGAGCCGCTCCAGTTGCTCAAAGGGCAGAGTCGCCTCTGCGCCTAACTCTTGCGCCAGCGCTAAGCGTTCAGGGCGTCGCCCGACGACCACTGTAGTGCAGCCGCGTGCCCTCGCCTCCATCAGGTGCAGGTACGCCATCGCCCCAGTGCCCAGAATACACACGCGACTGCCTGGCAACGGCTCCAGCATGCGCCATGCGTGCAGCACGCATGCCAGCGGTTCGACGAACGCCCCACGCAGGTCGCTCAACCCCTCCAACGGGAACACATGCACTTTCGCCACCCGCGCGTTGATTGTAAGATACTCCGCATAGCTCCCCAGCACAACGCTTTCAAACAAGTTCCGACAGAGATTAAAGCGCCCCCGCCGACAGGTGAAACACTCCCCGCACGGCGCCGTCGGGAGCCAAGTAATCCGTTGCCCCACCTGCAAGTGCGACACCCCTGCGCCTACAGCCGCCACCTCCCCTGCTCCCTCATGCCCGAACAGTCCAAAAGGCAACTTCGCGTGCCCACGACGGTAAGTCTTCAAATCCGTGCCGCAAGTCAGCGCAAGGCGCACTTTTACCACAACCTCGCCCGGTGCAGGCTCAGGGACAGGCACATCACGCAAGCTCAACGCACGCGGAGCCGACAGCCACGCCTGAAGCATAGCAAGAGTGTACCTGCGTGTACGTCCAAAGTCCGTGCGCAATCGGGTACACTCTTTGTGGAAGCTTCGTGGAGGTCGCTATGGATAAGCGCGTTCAGGAAATCGTGTTGCGTGATTCGTCCACTCCGGCAATTCCCAACTTGGAGATGGGCGGGAATGTGTTGGTGACGCGCTTAGATGAGATTGTGAACTGGGCGCGACGCAACAGCATCTTCCCTCTGACCTTCGGACTGGCGTGCTGCGCGATTGAGATGATGTCGTCGGCGGCGTCGCGATTCGACTTAGCACGGTTCGGGATGGAGGTATTCCGCGCCTCACCGCGTCAAGCCGACTTGATGATTGTGGCAGGGCGCGTGAGCAAAAAGATGGCGCCCGTTCTCCGACAGATTTACGACCAGATGCCCTCCCCCAAATGGGTGGTCTCGATGGGTGCATGCGCCTCGTGCGGTGGGATTTTCAATAACTACGCGATTGTGCAAGGCGTCGATCAGATTGTGCCAGTCGATGTGTATGTGCCCGGCTGTCCCCCATCGCCCGACGCGCTGATTTACGCGCTGATTAAACTCCAGCAGAAAATCCGCACGCAACGGCTGGGCATGCTGCTGGAGCTGAAACCGCGCACAGAAACGCCTGCCATAGACGCTGCAGAACCGAAAGCCATTAACCCATGACAAGCGGCGACGACTGGATGGCTCAGGCAAAACGGGATCTGGAAAGCGCGGAATGGGCTATCCAAGGAGGTTTCTACGAATGGGCATGTTTTATGTGTCAACAAGCTGCCGAGAAGGCGCTGAAAGCCGTCTATGCCGAACGAGGCGCGGAAGCGTGGGGGCATTCCGTGCGCAACTTGCTGCGTGGACTGCGCAGCGAAATCGACGCCAAGCAGTTCGTTGCCCTCAGTCAGTGCGCACGAGACTTAGATATTCATTATATTCCGACGCGGTATCCCGACACCGAGAATGGAGGCGTCCCTTATGAAAACTACCAGCAAGCCGATGCCGAAGCAGCCCTCGATTGTGCGCAAAGAATCGTACGGGCCTGTGACGATTTACTGGCTCGATCGGGCGGCGGCGCGTGAGCAAGCACGACGCGCAGCGCAGCAGTTGGTGCAAGCACGCCCCGAAGTGGTCGCCGTGTACCTGTTCGGCTCGCTGGCGAAAAACAAAGCGGGTCCGCGCAGCGATGTCGACCTGCTCATCGTGCTGCGCGAGACGGACATCCCCGTCTGGTTCAAGCGACCAGTGGTCTATAGTGAATTTTTTGACGAGGTGGAACTCCCCACTGAACTGTTCTGCTTCACGCTTGAGGAGCTGCCGCGCAAAGCGGTCGCCAAACACGCCTTGCAGTATGCCGAACTGTTAGCAGGAACCGAAATCCGCAACGAGGTGCCACGATGAATATCATTCGCGATGTGCTCAAGCCGATTGGCAAGGGACTGAAAATCACGATGCGCCACTTCTTGGAGCCGAAGGATACGGTTTCGTATCCCGAACAGCGCAAGGAACAGTTCGCCCGCACGCGCTGGCGCCATGTGCTGCTGCGCTACGAGGACGGCTTGGAGCGGTGCATCGGTTGCTCGCTGTGCGCTGGGGCGTGCCCTGTGCGCTGTATCTATGTGGAAGCCGCCGAGAACACCGACGAGGAGCGCTACTCGCCCTGGCGAGCGGTACGCCAAGCGCTACGAGATTAACCTGCTGCGCTGTATCTACTGCGGCTACTGTCAAGACGCATGCCCCACGGGCGCGATTGTGCTGCGCGAGGACTACGAACTCGCCGACTACACGCGCGAGTCGTTCATCGCCACGAAAGAGATGCTGCTGGAGCCGCTCCCCGTACGCGACGAGGTTGCAGAGGCGGTAAAGTGATTAGCGCTTCAGGCAGGGTCGGCTCTCCTGTTGCGTCCCTCATCAGCAACTCTCCGCCTGAATGCCGATACTGCCAGTTCTGATTGTACCCCAGCGCGTTGCCTGCAGGTAGGGAGTCCTCCGCACTGACCCAACTCGTTCCGCCCATCACCCGATTGTACACCCGCATCGGGATACCCACACAGCCTATTCGGCACACATACCGATACTCCTGCTGACTAAGCACATCCTGTCTCCACACCCGAACACCATCACTGGTGTACCCATACGCATACGCGATTTGGAAAGCGCCACTCTGGTGATACTGCTTTATCTTGGCGACAACCAGCAGCTCCCTCTAACTCTCCAACCCGCACTGACACTCACTTTTTCTTGTCCTTGTCTTATATCCCTTACACAGAAGGTTTTGACATCAGGCAGAAGACGCACTGCGTCAGACCGAGGGCGGATTGTCAGGATATCGTGACCACTCGGGGAAACAGCAACAGGGATTTCACCCGTCAAGAGCTGCTGTGAGACAGCCATAACTGTGGTACGGTCCCTATGTAAATCATAAAGTAGTATTTCGCGCTTGATATCATCATAAATGATCACACTTCTGCCATCGGGCATCCAGCCAACGGCACGTGCTTGAAATACCTTTCGCGCCCTTTGTCCTAAGGTCGGGATCACATAGGTCCATCCACCACTCTCCATCAAGACCTCTGGTCCCTTCGGAGAAAAATGAACTGACTGAGGAAGTGGCATGTTGGGAAGCACCTTCTTCTCCGTCCAGATGATCCTATCTTTGACGATCTTGTATTTCATAACTAACAATTTATCTCCGGAAATCAAGAGGGCGAATTTTCCTCGCAGCGAAAGCGTGATTAATCGTTTTCCTAAGGGTAGTTCCAAGCGCCACATCCGTCCTCGCTGAACATCGTAGAGAATACCTGCCCCGCGGCATCCAAACACGACAGTAGTTCGGGAATCGGTATTGGTACACCAAGGCTCTTGTGAACAGGCTTGAATAAGTCTCGCCTGCTGGGAAGGCAGTTCAAGAGACTGTTTCCATATGCCACGCCCTGTCCCCATCCGAACACCGTGTATCCCTGCTAAGGGACGATCAGGTGGGCGCGTCTCTACAGCGAACACGAGTATCCCCTCTGAAGAGAGATTCCCGTGTCGACAGCGTGTCATAACGGCAACCAGAGCAATTGTGAAAAATATAATAATAAAACTGATACGTATCTTTTTCATTTGTAGTGAATCTCCAAACTTGTCATTGTAAGGGATAAATTATTCTTCTCAGATCGCTGTCTGTGAATCCGCTAAGTAGACAACTATCAAGAACATCTACAACAAAATCATGACAGTTAGCAAAAAGTGAGCCGTATGGCCAATTCTGCTCAAGGTAACCTGCATATCTACATATGCATCTCTTCTCGTGTTCTGTGACGCTATACACCGCACACTTGAGGCCGGGAATATCTCTAAGTTTATCCCCTGAACCACCAGCTGGAACCTCGAAAATTTTCCCACAAGCGGCAATCAAGGAATGCCACAGGACTCCTCCTGTACCATCTACTGGACGTATACATATGAGTATTGAAGTTTGCCTGTTCAGCCGACCACTTCTTAGGATATGATAAACAGGCTGTGGTAAAAAGGGATCAGGAGTAGGTAAAAAAGGTGGTTGTGGTTGTGGATTAGGTAATGCAGGAGGCATTGGTGCTTCCTCACACCGTCCTTCACACCCGCCATACCCCAGCGGGGGGCACGGTGCCAGTGCCAGGCGCAATCACGGGACACACACAGGGCGCAGGCAACTCGCTCTGCACCGTTAGCCCGTTGCTGTCCATCGGGTAGTACCCACTCGGCTCACCCGTCGCGCCCATCATCAGCAACTCACCCCCCGTATGCCGATACTGCCAGTTCTGATTGTACCCCAGCGCGTTGCCTGCAGGCAGATAGTCTTCCACACTTGCCCAGCTTGTTCCACCCATCGCCTGGTTATACACCCGCATCGGGATACCCCCACAGCCTATCCGGCACACATACCGATACTCCTGCTGACTCAACACATCCTGCTTCCACACCCGAACGCCATCACTGTTGTACCCGTACATATGCGCCACTCGTTCATCACCTCGACCCTATTGGTTCTAGGTCAAGCTCGCCGCTACTGTAAACTATCTGGAGACGCTCAGGATCAAACTGATACCGACGCCCCCAAACAATGGGTAGCTCGCAACGGTACCACGCTAAACCACGCCGATAGTATATCACCACAGGGGAAACGGAGGATTTCGGCGCAGGACAGATACCCATCACCCCTACCCAGAGCCGTCCCTGCGTCGGTAACAGTCTTTCCTTCTCCTCGTGGGAACCAATCCATATCTCCTCGTCAGAAGCCACACCCTGCCACGAAAACCAGCAACCGGGGAAAAGAATCCCCCCTCCCCACCGTTTCAAGTTAGCACATAGTCTCCTCACTGTATCCACCTCCTAAGGACGACCTCTACAGAGGCATATCACTACGCTAAACCATCGGCAGCGGAAGCGCTGCCAGCAATCTAACATTCTCCCTCTACATATTACCCATTTGCACCAGAAGCGTTGCCAAGCGTTGCAGGGGCGCGAAGTGGTATAGTGTAAGGAGCCTTGATGCCCTGCAGCATCATAGTGATAATCTATCTCGGGTAGGGAGGGCGGTGCTGGAATACACTCTTCATCGCCATTTTCATCACACCCGCCATATCCCAGCGGGGGGCACACCGTTCCCGATACAGGCGCAATTACGGGGCACGCACACGGCGCTGTCATAGCGCTCTGCACGGTTAGCCCGTTGCTGTCCATCGGGTAGTACCCGCTCGGCTCACCCGTCGCGCCCATCATCAGCAACTCACCCCCCGTATGCCGATACTGCCAGTTCTGATTGTACCCCAGCGCGTTGCCTGCAGGCAGATAGTCTTCCACACTTGCCCA
>BPGO01000011.1 GCA_026003075.1 Fimbriimonadales bacterium
ACCAGCCAGCCTGCACCGCCATAGTCCATCTCGCGCCAATAACCGCCCGGCACAATCACTCTCTTCACCTGACCCCGACGCGCCCAGTTCGCCATCGTCCGCTGCGTAGTACTGGTACTCCGTCGCTCGCCCCAGCGGGTCGATCACTTGACGCACCTGCTCCACGCTCAACGAAGCTTCCAACCAAATGTACTGTGGGTTCCACTGTTCTGTGGAACCCCACAGTACAACACTAAGCAAGGCTATGGAACAGGTGTAGGTGTGGGAAATACAGGGAAGGGAGCTGGGCGAGCAGGGTCACAGCAAGGACCACACTCACCTGCCGAAATAGTCTCGAAACCCATGCTACCGTCAGGGCAATCGTACCACTGTATAGTTTGACACCACCACTGACCATCCGGTTCAAATGGGTTCAACCAGCATCCCCAGTCCCAGGTGCAACAGATGACGACCCAAAACTCATCTGTCGGTACTCCACGCCCACGACAAGGAACGTCTTCAACGCACGGACCTGCTAGCCCTGCTACCATCAGGGCTGAGACTAATATACAACACCAATACCATCTCATAGTCTATTACCTCCTGTGATCGAGTCTTTCCACGACTTGTAATCGTGGAAACTTTACAGCAGCATTTTCCAAAATGGAAGATCTGAGAGAGTTACTGTCTTTCTGTCTACACGCCCGTCCATTCGCAGAATCAAGATAAGGATTTTGGCATCAAGTGAGGAGTCGGACCAAGCATTATGGTTCGTGTCCGAGACAATCGGATAGTCCCATTTCCTCTGTTTCAATACCCATATGGGGTCTTCCCAAGTGTTAATCTGACCTGTACGATAAGGGGGCATTCGAATCAACAGAGCCGGATAGGTATATCCATAACTGACACTGCTTTGATGTCGGCTCACGGGGCAGCGGAGCAGTTGTTTATCCTTGAGATAGCCCGAGAGTTGGTCAAGTGTTCGTGGAAACCCCCAGTGTGCGACAAGACGATGACGCTCCTGCGGGTCTTCGATCCCCGTGTAGCTCTCCACTTCGGTTTCCCAATCGCCGCGTTTGTAATCCTCCATGTACTGTGAGAACGCAATTCCGATTTGCCGCAGGTTTGTGATGCAGCGTGCCTGATGGGCGCGGTCGACGGCAAACGCCCCTATCGCGTAGATTAGAGCTGCCAATACCAGAATAATCGCGATCACCACCAAAACCTCTATCAGTGTCCAGCCTGCCTTACGCCCCATTGTTGAGCCTCCTTACTACTAAGTAGTTCTACCGCCTCCATCAGTGCTTTGTACGATGGTGTACGATAATGCTGTACATAACGCAAATGACCTTGCGTGTCAATCAGGTAAACGCGGGGAACATAGTAAGCGTTCAGTTGTGTAGCATAGCTGCGTTTCTCATCGGCAACCCATACGAACCGCTTATCGGAAAGCGCCTGCGCAGTCTGTTGTACCATTGGCTTGGGCGCACTAAATACCAACACTATCTGGAGTGACGGATTCGCTTTCTGTACAATTTGGTATATCGTTAGGAACTTCATCGCACATGGGGACGGATAGTCAAAGAAAACAATTGCTTTGAAAGCTGTTGGGTCGATCTGACCACTAACAATCTGATCTTGGGACGGCAGTGTCAGCACCCTTCCTAAAGCCGGATCGCTACGCGCTTGCAAAGGAAAGTAGACATACGCATGAGCAACACGATAGGTGCGCTTGATAAATGCGAAAATATCCCATCCTACTGTAAACCGAAATATAGGTAGGGCGAACACAAGCAACCCTACTAACACCGCCAATTCAAACCACAACCGGCGCCTTGAAGAAACAGATCCCCATCTACGCCACAACTCTACAGTATTCATACCGCATCCTCCATATCACTATCAGGATTTATAAAGTGTGCTATTTAGATTCTCAGGGCGAACACACCATCTGTGTCAGTACACACCCGACAAGAACCATGCATAGACGCCTGCACTGGCGCCCCACGCGGGCGGCAGTCCGGGAGCGGGGGCGACGGGTGGGGTCTCCTGCACGCGCTGCAGGGGCAATACGGTTGTCAACCAGGTTGTGAGGCGAGTCTTGAAGGAGACAGCAGGGGTGGGAGTGGCAATTAGAGTGTTGACACTATTTACCCCCCCCCCGCACAGAGCGAGTACGGGCAAGCTCGGCGGCGACCCCAAACTGCGGCGGTATCGCCAACGACACGCACAACACACCAACAAACGCTTTCGCCACTCGCTTCCGCGCCAGCACCTGGCGCACCACACGCAAACCTCCTCGTCGCATCCTCGTTGCCTCCTTCGCCATTTCCAAAGGTTCGCCTGCTAATTTATAGCCCATCCTGCAGGCGTTGGTCAAGGGGGGAAGCTTGCAAACGGCGCGTTTTGAGTTCAAAAGGGCCGGCAAAGAGCGCCAGAAGACGCCAACAACTGTCTGACTGCCCACGCACTTTTTTTCAACTTTCCGAGCAGCCTTGCATGGCAAGGACACCATTGCCCACAGCCACACCTACTGCCGCCCCATCGCCCTTGAAAAGGCGCACAGACTTCAGCTCGGCACTGCGTGTGTCAGCGCCGTTGGCGCCACCCGCGCCTCAAAAGAGTTGGGCGTCGCCGTGCGGCTTCCGAAATGCTGGTTCTTGCACCGTCGGGGTCTCACCTCCTGGCGTGGGGGATGTATTCGTTTTGGGGGTGGGGATTCCTGCTGGGGGCATCTTCTGTGTAGGGCTTGTTGGGAGGCATTAGTGGCTTGTCTTTGGTAAGCAGGCTCTGGAGCATACTATGTTTGGGATTGCGTGGCGTTGTCGCTGCGCTGGGCTTGTTCCTCAAACAGCGCGTCGAGCATTTCGTAGGCGTAGCGCAAGTGGGGAATGACGATGGAACCACCGATAATCAGCGCGATGTTCATCGCCTCGTGCAGTTCCTCGCGGGTCGCGCCCTCCTGCACGCAGCGGTCTAAGTGATAGAAGATGCAATCGTTGCAGCGCAGCACCATCGAGCCGACTAATCCCATCATCTCTTTGTATTTCACGGGGATTGCCCCATCGGTGTAGGCGCTGGCGTCAAGCGCGAAAAATCGCTGGAACGGCTTGAAGCCGCAGTTCAGGATGCGCTCGTTCATCTCTTGCCGATACAGGCGCGTTTCGTGCGGTTTGCGTTGCATCGGCATAGAGTGTACCTCAACCGCAGCGGCGCAACGGCGTACCCCCCATTCAAGCAACGCTCGCCTTAAGCGGGAAAGCGTACCTAAGAGCGATGGAGAGTGCTTAACTCACCTCGCCCTTCGTGATTTGCATAAACACATCTTCGAGATCGAGCGACTCCTCGCGGAAGGCGGCGATTCGGTAGCCATCTCGAATCAGCGCAGCGAGCAGGTCTGCCTGCTCTTCCAGTCCCCCAGCGAAATGCACATACAGGCTCCCGTTGCGCTGCTCGACGCCGTGTACATGCGATTCGCGTTCCAATCGCTGTATCAGCGGTTCCATCTCGCCCAGCGGCTTGATTTCCAGCACTCGATTCGCCTGCAGTTGGCTCACAATCTCGTCCACCGCGCCCCACACCAGCAGTTCGCCCTTTTCGATGATGCCTATCTTGTTGCAGAAGTCCGCCAGTTCGGGCAGGATGTGGGAGGAGACCAGCACGATTTTGCCCATCGCGCCCAGCTCGCGAATGAGTTCCTTGATTTCGATTCGAGCACGCGGGTCTAAGCCAGAGGCAGGCTCGTCCAAGAGTAGCAGAATCGGGTCATGCACGAGGCTCTTTGCCAGGCACAATCGCTGTTGCATTCCGCGTGAGAGCGTCTCTACATAGGCGTCCTTTTTGACCGTGAGGTCGGTCAGCGCCAGCACATTCTCGATAATCGCGGCGCGTTGCGCTTTCGGGATTCGATAGGCGGCCGCGAAGAATTCCAGATACTCTGTGACGGTGATGCCTTCGTACAACCCAAAAAAGTCGGGCATGTACCCCAGCAGGGGGCGCACTTCTTCGGGATAGCGCACGATATCGATGCCGTTCAGCGTCGCCGTGCCCGCCGTTGGCTCCAGCAAGGTTGCGAGCATCTTGATCGTCGTGGTCTTCCCGGCTCCGTTCGGTCCGATAAAGCCGAACACATCGCCCGGTTGCAATTGAAAAGCGATGTCCTTCACCGCGACCAAGTCACCATATTCTTTGCGTAATCTCTGGACATCCAGCATTGAGCAACACCCCTATTTGCGCCATGCATATTTCAACCCACGATAGGTGAGTCCTGCAAAAAGGAGCGCAAGCGCAAGGTAGACCCCTCCCTGCACAAAGCCCCATCCCATGTACCGAAGCCCTACACCGTAACTTTCGCCTCGGGGGAAAAGGAAGTCGTCACCGAATCCTATGAGGTTAAGTTGATACACCGCCCAGAACGGATTGAGAAAGAGGAGAGCCCATGCATTCAAAAACGAGGCGATCCACCAATAGATGCCTTCCCGATAGCTTTGAATCGCGCCAATAAACTCTATGGGGACATCGCCCCCAGTGAAGATGAAGAGGAGCAGCGGCAACAGCATCAGCGCGAACACTTGTCCTGCGTAGAGCGCCGATGCGGTCGTGAGCGTGCGTCGGAGCTTGAACGAGAGCCACATACCCAGCGACACGATCAACGCCCCCCACCCGAATAACATCAACACCCCCGCCACGAAGCGGTACAGTTTCGTAGCGAGGTCATTAGAGATGTCCGTATGGATACCGAGCAGCAGGAGCGGCAGCACAAGCACGGTGAAACCCGCTACCCGCATGAGTGCTGTGCCCCACTTGCCCCAGAGTATCTCTTTCGCCGTCAGGCGCGTGAGCGCAAGCGTCTCCCAAGTTTGCTTCTCGTATTCCAGCGAGAAGAGGTTGTATGCCATCAGCGGCGCACCTAAGCACATCGCAAACAGGCACAAGCTCAGCGTGGAAACGAAGCCCGCCTCCGTGAAAGACACGAGTTGAAATAGGAGCAGATAAACCAGTGCGATGCTGAAGACTGCGGTTCCATAAAGGAACGGTTGACGCTTCCAACGGTTGCGCGTCACGCCATACAGCTGATAATACAGCAAGGGGTTCTCCAGCCAACGTTTCATAGGTTCGCGCCCTCCAGCGGGAAACTAATCAGGTAGTTTACTTCGGCGGCTTCTTCGGCGGCGTCGCTCACTTCAGGTGGCATCACCGGCTCCGATGCATAGGCAACCACCATGGCACATCCCTTAAACTCGCGGCGTTGCAAGAGGAAGCTCGCCAAAGCGTCGGGAGATAGAGCGGGAACCTGCCACCAAGAGCGAGTAGAGGCGAATGGACTGACCCTCCAGGGTTGGAGCGCGACGCCCGAAATCGTCTTGGTCTGTCGCGCAGGCAGAGTGCCTATCGTTGCCACGCCCAGAGGCGTTAGGACGCGCACATCGTTCAGGTCGTAGGGCAACCGATTGCGCAGTACGCCCTGCAGGTAGGGTTGTCCACCGCGTTGCACGATGCGCAGTGCCCCTTCCACGTGCCCACGCAACTGCACAGTGCGCGTATAGCGGAACCACTGGAAACTCAGATTCGAAACTCGATACCCCTCCACCCGTGTCGGCTCGCCTTGAACCGTGCGCACAGGAGGGGTCGAATCGGCGCCCGCGCCGAACGGTTGCCCTAAGCCCGCTTCCACCATGTCGCTCTGGTCAAACCGCAGATCGAACCGCCCGGCGCGAGGAAAGAAGAACAGCACGCTATTGATGGCGTAAGCGTCGGGAGCGCCCGCCTGCGCGATAATCGTTGTTTGCACCTTGCTGGAGAGCGACTTTCGATACAAATCGCCCGCCAATCGCCACAACACGCCCACGAACACCAGTGCAATCAGCGGCGTGACCACCCAAGCCCAGTCTAACGCGCGTAGACGCTTCAGCGTCCAGTAATTTACCGGCACTACCATCAGGAAGTAGATGCCCAAAATCACGGCAATCAACATCACGCTGGGCGGCTTGATTTCGACATTCGTGGTGAGCCGCGGCTGACCACTCCACGGGTCTTGTGTGTATCCGCCCTGATTCTGGTGAATCGACGCGATAGTGAAGCAGGGAGCAAAGCTCGGAGTTTGGTTAATTAAGCGCTGCCAGAACAGCCTGCGTGCGTTGTAATCGCGCATCGGCTGGTCTAACGGGTTGAACGCGAGGAACACGACGGCGCCCAGTCCGTAGGGACGAATGGCGATCAGGGGCAGTCCGTCCTGCTGGAGCAAAGTTGCGCCTGTGGTCAGGGTCGCCTTTGTGAGGGTCGCTGCGCCTACTGGGGCAGGCTGTCCCGTCCAGTTGCTGAGGGCGCGCAGTTGGCTCACGGTGAGGGTGCCTTGCGCTCGTACGGGCAGCAGCGGCTGCAGGGCAGGGTTCTGCAGGTAGACAGCACCCGCGCCGCCCGGAGCAATCAAAACCCCCCCCAGCATGACCCACCGACGCAGCGCATCCCACTGCTCCGCTCGCAAACGCTCGGCGCCCGCCCCCAGCACAATCATCTGCGCACCGCTCAGCGCAATCGCCTGCTCAGGAAATAGCTCAGGACGACAGTAAGCGACCCGATAGTTGCCCCGAGCAGGACGATTCGTAGAATAGTCGATTTCGAAGGGGTTTTCAACCGTCTGCGTTTGCTCCAGCACTTGCAACCCGCCAATCAAATCACCTACCAACACGGCGAGTTGGTCGCTTTGCAGGACTCGTTGAATGCTTTGTCGTGTTTCGATGGTGACCCCACGCGCTGTGAATCGGATGGTTGCCTGATCCCCGTAAAGCCCGACGATGGGCGTAGCGATGACCACTTTGCGCGAGCCTGCGGGCAAGTCTATCGGATAGAGGTACTCGCGTCGGCTGCCAAAGCTCCCCACAATGATGCTTAGCACGCCCTGGTAGTTGCCCGATTTCGATTCCAGTTGCACGGCGAGTGGGAACGCGCCGTTAGCCGCGGGCGTGGTTCCCAGCAACGGCTGGACACGCATCTCCACTGGCGACTGCCCCCACATCGCAAGGAGCAACGCCCCCCCGATCCCCAAACAGAACACCCAGCGCCGCATGGCGATAGATTCTATACCCTGCCGTAGGGATGATTCCTGCTAAGAGGTATGGCTTCAATCCAAAAATCGCACGGTTGCAGGCGGCGTAATGCCTGCTGCTGCCCCACGCGATAGGAGCTCAGTAATCGCTCTTCGACCGCGCTCGCCCATATTCAGCGTCAGCGCGTTCACATACATCCCCACAAACTGGTCTGCGGTGTGGGGGTCGATCCCGCGCCCGAACTGTAGGGCGTATTGCATCGCGGCGGCGCGGTTCTCTAACCCCAATTGAATGCTCTCGCGGAAGGCGCGGGCGATTTCGCGCTGCACCGACTCGGGCAAATCGGCGCGGACGGCGTTGATTCCTAACGGCAGGGGCAACCCGCCTGTCTGCGCGCCCCACCAGACGCCCAAATCGAGCAGGAGGTGAAGCCCGGCTTGTTGGTGCGTTAACTGCCCTTCGTGAATCAGCAGTCCCACAGGAACCTCGCCGCGTTGCACCGCGGGCATAATCGCATCGAAGGGCATCTCAATAGTCTTCGCATCGGGTAGGAACAGGCGCAATGCCAAATACGCGCTGGTCAGATAGCCTGGCACTGCGATGGGGTAATCGCGCAACGATTCCAACGGGATCGGCTCACGCGCCACGAGCATCGGTCCGTACCCGTCGCCGAAACTGCCGCCCTGATTCAGCACCACATAGCGGTCAGCGACATAAGCGAGATTATGCACCGACATCGCGGTGAACTCCAGTTTGCCCTCTCGCGCCCACTCGTTGAGCGTCTGGATATCGCGCAGCACATGCTCAAATTGCAGCGATGTCTCCACTCGTCCTTCTGCCAGTGCCCAGAACATAAAGGCGTCGTCGGCGTCGGGGCTATGTCCCAGTCGGATGGTCATCGCGCTCCCTCCGTCGCCTTGGCGAGGGCTTTCTGCTTCGCCTCGGCGAACCCCTGCGCAATCGTGTTGGCGATTTCCTCGTCGTAGATGGGGAAGATCTGCACATCGGAACTCTGGAGCATCGAGAATCGGCTCAGGAGCCACCAGCTGCTGGCGACTTCGGAGCTGATAATCGGCGACGCCCAGGGCTGGTCGCCCACCATTAGCAGTAGGCGTTCGTCGCGGGGTTTCTCTCCCAGCGCGCGGAGTTGGGCGACCTGCTCGCGGGCATAGCGCCACAACCGCGCCCGCCCTTCGCTGGTCAGGCGCAGATGAACAACATAATACTTGCCCTGCGCCCGCAGGGTCTCTGCTGCACGCTCTTCTACCCACACTTTTTCGATGTGCTGTTCCGTCAAGACGACGGGCAGGGTGCGAATCACCTCTTCAATGGGCACACGCTTGAAGTTTTGCTGGTCTTCTGCGCCGAATTCGGGGCGTTCGAAGCCCACCTCGCGCAGTTGCTCCATGACTTTCGGCACTTCGTGGGTGATGAGGATTTTCCAGCGTCGCTCCTCCATCGCGCGGGCAGGGAAACCGAACACAGTGAACTGCGAGGGGCTGAGTTTGCTGAACTGCATCCGACTTGCCTGATAGTAGCCGATACCGATGTTGCCCAGATACAAAACGAGCAACACCCCCACGACGAGAAGCGCGATTCGCGTTGTAGAACGCTGCCCTGTGCGCATGGCAGAAAGTATACCTCACGCGGAGGGTGCTACTGACAAAGGATTCCCCATTAGGGCATGCTGACAGGAATCACCCGGTTGCTCACGAATTTTTTGAAAGGAGGTAGGAAATGATGATGATGCGAACACTGATTTTGGCGGCGATGTGCGCGCTCGTGTGGAGCGGCACGGTGGCGCAACAGCAGAAACCGGCGCCCATCAAAACCACCGTGGCTGCACTGCTGAAAGAGCCAGACAAGTTCCATCGGAAACTGGTGCAGGTGGAAGGCGAGGTGGACGACCTGAAGAAGAGAACCTCACGCGCAGGCAACGCCTACACGACCTTCAAACTCGACAGCGAAGGGAAGCAAGTCGTCGTCTTCTCTTATGGACACCTCCCCCTGAGCGAGAATGACAAGGTGGTGGTTATCGGCAAGTTTTACAAGGAGCGTCGTGTAGGGCGGGCAACCTTCACCAACGAGATAGACGCCAGCCCCAAGGAAGGCGGGAGCGTGCGCCAGAAGGAGTAGTTAGTAGTACAACCTGAGGGGTTTCCCTCATTAGAATGGGGGAAACCTTAGAGCGTTTTAGCACCATGCCTGACGATTTCACAAGCGTCGGGTTAGACGCGCCCAAGGGGCTCGAAGTGGCAACTAAAGTGCCTGAGAAACGGCGTCTGCCAAGTGATGCGATAGCCGTTGAGCTGTTCACGACGGCGGTACGCTTCCAGTGTCACTTCCACGACATAGTCCACATGGCTTTGTGTGTAGACTCGGCGGGGGATGGCGAGGCGCACCAGTTCGCGAGGCGCGGGAACCTCTTCACCCGTTTCAGGGTCGCGCCCTGCGAACATCACCGAGCCAATCTCGCAGCTACGCACGCCTCCCAAACGATACAACTCCACCGCTAATGCTTGACCTGGGAACTGGAGCGGCGGAATGTGCGGCAACATGGCGCCTGCGTCGATATAGATAGCATGCCCTCCGGGGGGTTGCACGATGGGCACGCCTTCCCGCGCGATATGTTCGCCCAGGTAGCGTGTGGAGGCGATGCGGTACTGCAGGTAATGCTCATCCAGCACTTCGCGCAGCCCGATGGCGATCGCCTCCAAGTCGCGCCCGGCAAGCCCGCCGTAGGTGGGGAATCCTTCTGTGAGGATTAGCAACTCTTTCTCTTGCTGCGCCAACTTATCATCGTTGGTGCAGAGGAAGCCCCCAATATTCGCCAGCCCATCTTTCTTGGCGGACATCGTGCAGCCGTCGGCGTAGGAAAACATCTCGCGGGCGATTTCGAGAGGCGTTTTATCGGCGTAGCCGGGCTCGCGCAGCTTGATAAAGTAGGCGTTTTCAGCGAAGCGACAGGCGTCGATGTAGAACGGGATGTTATGGGCACGGCAGACCTCGCTCACGGCGCGAATGTTCGCCATCGAGACGGGCTGCCCACCCCCAGAGTTGTTTGTGATGGTCAACATCACGAGGGGGATATTCTCCGCGCCGACTTCGCGGATGAGACTTTTGAGCGCGTCGACATCCATGTTGCCTTTGAAGGGATGAGGCGTCGTGGTGTCGCGCAGTTCGGCGCAGGGAAGGTCCACCGCACGCCCGCCCCGATACTCGATATTCGCGCGTGTGGTGTCGAAGTGGGTGTTGTTCGGGATCACGCTGCCGGGCTTACACAGCAGCGCGAAGAGGATTCGCTCCGCCGCGCGCCCCTGATGGACGGGGATCACATGCTTGAAGCCGAAGATGTCGCGCACGGTCTCTTCAAAGAAGTAGTAGCTGCGACTGCCGGCGTAGGACTCGTCGCCGCGCATCACGCCCGCCCACTGCTCGGAACTCATCGCCGCCGTGCCCGAATCGGTGAGCAGGTCGATGATTACCTCCTCTGCGCGTATCAGGAACAGGTTGTAGTAGGCACGCTTTAGGATCGCCGCGCGCTCCGCTTGCGTGGTGAGGCGTATCGGCTCCACCGCCTTGATTTTAAACGGCTCGATAATCGTCTGGAAGGGCATCGGTAGGCTCCTGCAGGACGATTCTACCCGTTCAGCAGCCTTAGCAGGAAATCGCCTTTGCAGAGCGAATTTTTCTCAGTGATGAATCGCTGGCTCATTCGGTTGTTGTTTGTGCTTGCGGTGGGCGGCGTGATGGGCAGCGCAGTCTGGAACAACATCGCCACCAACCGCCTCATCGAACATGCGACGGGGACGAACCGGGCACAACAGACGGCGGCGTTGACCGCGCTGGCGCAACGCGAGGACTTTTTCGATTTACTGCAGTCGCGTTCGCTGCCGGCGCGGTTGCGTGTGGCGTCGGGTGTGGAGGTGATGAACAACGCCGACGGCGTCAAAATCGCGCTCGCGATGCTGCGCGATCCCGACCCGCGTGTGCGCGACCGATTTCTGGACGCGCTCAAGCGAATCGGTCGAGCGAACCTCGCCGCAACCGCGGAGGGATTGAAACACAGCGACGCGAAAGTGCGCAACGGTACCGTGCAGGTGATGATTGCGCTGGGCGAGGAGTCGATCCCGCACGCGCTGAAGATGTTCGAAGACCCTGCGGGACGAGGCGCGGCGACGGAGGTACTGGTGCATTTCGGCGCTCGCAGTGTGCCCGGCTTACTGGAGATAGTGCGCACAACAAAGGATGACGGGCTGCGTTTGGACGCTATTGCGGCGCTGGGGCGGATTGGCGACCGTCGCGCTGTCGATGCGATCTTGCCATTTCTAAAGTTGCCTGTAGAGAAGCGGCGCGTGGTGTTGTCCGCGCTGGGCAGCATCGCCGACCCCCGCACCGAAGGCATTCTGATTCAAGCGCTGCGTTCATCCGACGAAGACCCCGACGCGCGTGCGCAGGTCGCGCTGGGGCTGGGCACGATGGGAACGCTGAGCGCGCTGCGCGCCCTGAAAGAAGCGCTTGCTGATTTGAACCTCACGGTCGCCGATGCAGCGGCGTTGGGGCTGCAGCGTGCGGGCGCACGGGCGATTCCCTACTTAGCCGAGGCGGCCCACAGTGCGAACCCTGCGGTGCGTCGCCGCGCCGCCACAGCGCTGGGGGGTATCTCCGAGGCGCAAGCAGTTCAAGCGCTCAGCACGCTGCTCAACGACCCTGAGCCAACGGTACGCCGTGCCTCCGCCGATGCGCTGGGCAAGGTCGGACTTCCCGAGGCGATTCCAGTGCTTATTCGCGCTTTGCGCCACCCTGACGGCGGCGTGGCGCAGAACGCCGCCCGTAGCCTCGCTCAGATAGGAGACCCTGCCGTGAACGCGCTGGTGCAGGCTCTGGGTGACGAACGGAGTGTCGCCTACCTCGCGGCGCAAGCGCTGGCGCAGATTCCCTCGGCAGAACCGGCGCTGCTCCGCGCGGCGCAGAACCCCGCAATACGCCTTTACGCGCTTATAGCGCTCATCGAACGCAACAGCACCGCCGCCCTGCCGCTCCTGCAGCAAGCCGCGCGCTCTGACGACCCCGCGCTGCGCACCATCGCCCAGCGGGGACTGCAACAACTGTCGCCATGAGAACGCACCGTGACTGGCTGGGACGCATCGTTGCCCTGTTGATTACTCTGCTCGGCGTGGGACTCATGGTCGCGTGCTTCTACTTGGCGTATCAGCAGTTTATCACGCCCCCACGCGCCCTGATGAATAACCCCCAAACGAACCAGCCTGACCTTGGCAGCATCGCGACAGGCGTCTGGACAAGTGTGCGTGCGATTCTGCTCTTGTTGGTCATGGTGATCGCGGGCGGGATGATTGCCAATCGCGGCGTGGGGCTGTACCTGAATGTGCGCCGCGCCGAAAGGGAAGAGGCTGAACAAGATAAATGAGCGTTCCCTATCTCCGCTTCGCCTATGCGCCGAACTTCTCTTGCACGCCCATCAACTGGGTGAGGATATTCACCAAATCGCCTCCGCGCAGGCGTCCGAGCGCGCCCCGCGCACAGGCGTACTCGTGGAAGCGCAACACCTCGTCGCCGCGCAAATCGGGTCCGTGCAGCAACACGGGCACCGGGTCGCCCGAATGGTCGCCCACCGAACACGGCGTGGAATGGTCGCCCGTGAAGAGAAGATAGAACGGTTCAGTATACTGCGTGAGCAGGCGCGCGATTAGCCCGTCAATCTGCTCGATGACTTGCGCCTTGAGTTGGGGATTGCGGTCGTGTCCGCACAGGTCAGGCGCTTTCACATTACATAGAATAAAATCGTACTGGCGCAGGGCGTTTGCCAGGGTGTCGGCGATGCTGTTGTAATCGGTGTCCACACCGCCTGTGGCGCCTGGGGCTTCCAGCGTGTCCATGCCCACGAATCGGGCGATGCCGCGTATCAGTCCCGTCTCCACGACAGCGGCGGCGGTCATGCCGTGTCTTTTGGGGAACGGCTCCAAGTGGGGCGCGACGCCTGCCCCGCGCGGCAAGATGATGTTTGCTGGGGGCAATCCGCGCGCCACCCGATCCCGATTTACGGGGTGGTCTTTGAGTCGCTCGTAGGAGAGGCGCACGAAAGCGTTCACCACTCGGGCAGTGCGCACCGCGGCTTCGTCGTTGGGGTCGATCGGTTGCGATTCGTGAATCACTTCGCCTTCCGCGTGGGGGTCGACATCGGTGATGTGGGGGCTAAGCCCTTCCCCACGCAGCACTAACGCGCCCCGATGCGCCACTGACTCCTTGAAAAAGCACCGCACGCCTTCAATCTCCACCCCATTTAGTGCCTGCGCCAGTTCCGCCGTGCCCTCGGTGATGCGTCCCGCGCGGCGATCGATCACGCGCATCGCCGAATCCACCGTGCTGAAATTACAACGCAACGCCACATCGCCGCCGCGTACCTCCATGCCAATCCCTAACGCCTCAAACGGACCCCGACCTTGATACACCTTGTAGGGGTCGTAGCCCAGGATTGCCAGGTGCGCGGTGTCCGACCCCGCGCGAATACCCGGCGCAATCGGATCCATCAGCCCGCACTCGCCCTCGCGAGCCAGCCGATCTAAAGTCGGCGTGGAGGCATACTCCAACGGCGTCTTATCGCCCATCGCAGGCACAGGACGGTCGCCCAAACCGTCCGCAATCAGCAACAAACCCTTATACACCGCACGTGCCATAGCAGTTCAAGTATACCTACGCCCCCAGCAGCAACTTCACCAGAAACTCCCGGGCGGGAAGCAGGATATACCGCAGCGGATTCGGAAGCCCTAACAACGGTAATATCAGAATCGAACCAAACAGGATGATGGGTCCATAAACTACCTGAAAGCCCCAGTAGCGCGAATCGAACACATCCCGCAAAAAGCCCGACAGCACCTTCGAGCCGTCCAGCGGATGGAGCGGAATCATATTGAACACTGCCAAGCCAATGTTCACATAGACCGCTGCAAGCAAGAAATCCACGAATACATTATCGGGGAGGGGCACATCAGGAGGGTACAGGAGACGCAACGGAAGAGCAAAAATCACCGCTAACACGATGTTGGACAGCGGTCCGACAAAAGCGCACAGCACCCAATCGCGTCGCGGGTGGCGGAAGTAGCCGGGGTTCACAGGCACGGGCTTGCCCCAGCCAATCCCGTAGCCTGAAAATGCCATAAAGATAATCAGAACCGTGCCCAAGGGATCTAAGTGCGCTATCGGGTTCAGGGTCACGCGCCCCTGGCGACGCGGCGTCGGGTCGCCTGCCCAGTCCGCGTACTGCGCATGCGCATACTCATGCACGGCGAGACTCAACAGCACCGCCAGAATCCAGATCACCGCTATGATAATGTTCTCTAAGTCCAAGTTCAACATTGCGCGAAAGTATACCCCTACTGCTTTCACGGGTACAATATGGGCGCGAAACGGAGGTTATCGGTTATGCGAATGCGTGAACGAGAACTGCGACAGCGCCGCCATCGGCGCATGAAACGGCTCAAACAGCGTCGTAGGGAAGCCATTAAAGCGGCGCAAGCCGCGAAGGCAGGGAAGTCGGCATGAGAAAACTCGGGCTAACACTGAGCCTGCTGGGCGTCGTGCTGCATCTGGGCTACACCGCCGACCCCAGCGGGCGCTGGTTCCGACTGACGATTCTGCATACGAACGATACGCACGGACACCTCTTACCCTTTAGCTACCCCACGAGCATCGACCCCACCTCTCAAGAAGCGGCTTTGCCCTACAAGACAGACATCGGCGGTATAGCACGACGGGCGACCCTGATTAAACGCCTGCGCGAAGCGCTGCAGCCCTATCCTGCCCTGGTAATCGACGCGGGCGACTACATGGACGGCACGCCCTTCTCGCTGGAGTATCAGGGCGAAGCGGATGTGGCGTGTATGAACACCTGCGGCTACGAATTCGCCACACTGGGCAACCACGAGTTCAGCAACCCACTGGAGACCGTGCTCCGCTTGGTGCGGATGAGCCAGTTCCAGACCGTGTGTGCGAACCTTCGCTACCGCGACACGGGTGAGCCACTGACGCCGCCGTATGTAATAACGCAGGTGGGCGAGCTGCGTGTGGCGTTGTTCGGACTGATCGTGAGCGACACGCAAAACTACCGCGGGGCGCGCGAGCGTGTGGAGGTCAGAGACCCTTTTGAGGTCGCTCGTGAGCTGGTACCGCAATTGCGCCAGCAAGCTGATGTGGTGATTCTGATTTCGCACCTTGGCATAAACGACGATGAGCGACTGGCGCGTGAGGCGCCAGGTATTGATGTGATTGTGGGTGGGCACTCGCACACGCGCCTTGCCGAGCCGCGCTTCGTGGAATGGCGGCAGAAAGCCCCCGTTAATCTCGGCGGCACGATTATTGTGCAGGCGCATCAGTGGGGCGGCGAACTGGGCAGGCTCGATCTGCTCTTTTGGCGCAACGACGAGACCAATCGCCTCGAAATCGTGGGCTACAAAGGACAACTGATTCCCATAACCGCCGCGATCCCTGAAGACCCGACCACAAAGCGCACGCTGGAGCGCTACTGGAAGCGCATCGCGGGCAAATACGGACGCATCGTAGGCGTCGCAACGGATGACTTCGTGCGACGCGACGATGATTACGCGCACTACGCTTTGGTGGGCGACGCGGTGCGTGCGATGCTGGGCTCCGAGTTCGACCTGCAGAACATGTTCGGCGTGCGCATCGAACTGGCGCGTGGCGCGATTAGTTACTATGACCTTGCGCGGATGATGCCCTTCGGTAATACGGTCGTGCGCTTCGAAATCACGGGGCGCGACCTCAAACGCCTGCTCGTTGAGCAACGCCCGACAGTCAGCGGTATCCGCTATCGCGTGGAGAACCGCCGCCTTGTGGAGGCAACCCTCAACGGGCAGCCGATAGAAGACGAGCGCATCTACAAAGGTACAACGAACTCCTACTTCGCTGACCGCTACCTGAAACCGCTGGGCATCGCTTACGCGGACACAGGCAAAAAGTTGCTGGATGTGGTCGCGGACTACATTCGTAAGCAGCGTAGGGTTTCCCCCGTGTACGACGGCAGGCGCGTGGTACGCTGAGGATGGGGCGCTGGCTGGTTGTGCTGTGCGTGTTGGTCTCCTCGCTAACGGCGGGGATGGTGGCGCTGCAGCGCGTGCGCGTGGAGCAGTCTAACCGCGCGGTCGAGTTGGTGCTGGATTATCCCGATGTCGCGCAGTGGGCGAGTGCGGAAGGCAAGACGGTCGCCGAGTGGCTGCGCCGTTTCGACACACCGTTTAGCGTCGCGCTCACCGAGGAGACGCTGGCGGACTGGGGCGTGCCCGTGCCTGCATCGTCGCCGACCTACCTGCTGAGCGAGGCGCGATTCCACCAGGCGAAGCGAATGCTCGCTCTGAAAGCGCGGGTGGAGTTGGAACCGCCCCCAGATACGCCCGCGGTGGAAATACGGTCGGAGCACGGAGCGCGGTTCTGGGTTGTGGGCGACGAAGCGACAGTGCGCCAAATCGGGCTGGGCTTAGACCCGTTGCAGATGGAGCAAGTACGCGCCGGTGGCAAGCCAGTTGTGGCGCGACTGCTCAATCCGCAGGGCATCACCCCCCTTGCCCTGCGCGGCAGTCTGCTCTTGGCGCGAGAGCAGGGCGCAACGCTGCTCATCTTCGCAGGCGATCAGGTACTGGGCTACCGACGCGGGCTGGAAGCGACCGCGCAGAGCATTCGGGCAAACGCGCAACGCTTCGGCGCCCTCGAGTTCGCCAAACAGATGGGGACAACACACCTCACCCTCTCAATCCCCGACCGCACCGTGCGCGTCCACAGCATCGGTCTCGCGGAGTCGCTTCCGCTTACCCCGAACGAGATTGTGGAGCGGCTGGAGCGTGCTGTGCAAGAGCGCAACATTCGGGTGGTGTATCTGCGTGCTGCGGGAGCGGATACCGCCCTACTGCGCGAGATTCTGCAAGACCTCACCCGTAGACTCCATCGTTCGGGCTACACGATTCGCGAGTCGGGTGCGCGCCCGTTCGACGCGCTTCAGCCTGCGTGGTGGCAGTATGCGCTGATTGGGCTGGGCGTGGGCGTGCTGATCGGCTGGCTGGTGGCGACGATTCGTCCGCAGGGGCTGTGGCGATTCGCCCCGATTGTGTTGGGGGTTGCGTTCGCAGGGTTGTGTCTGCATCCGCATGGGCGTAAAATCGCTGCACTTATGGCGGCGTTGCTGTTCCCCACCGTGGGGATCGTCGCGTTGGCGAGCATCGTGGGGCGCCCCCAACCTCATTCCCTGCGCGGGGCGGCGAATGTGAGTCTCTTCAACCTCGCCGCGTTAATTCCTCTCCCCTTCGCGTGGAGTCTGCTGGGCGCGTTGCACATCGTGGGACTGCTCAGCGAGACGCCGTTCCTCATCAAAGCCGACCAGTTCGCAGGGGTGAAACTGGCGCATGCGCTGCCCCTGCTGCTGGTGTTGGGATTTTACGCTGCGCGGAGCGTGGGGCGCTGGGATTTCTGGCGCGACTGGCTGGCGCGCCCTGTGCTGTGGGGTCAGGTGGCGCTCGCGTTGGTGATTCTTGGCGCGTTGGGGTTTATGCTCGTGCGCACGGGCAACGAAGCGCCTGGCGCAGTGCCCGACTGGGAGTTGCGCCTACGTGCCCTCCTGGAGACCGTGATGAATGTTCGCCCGCGCACCAAAGAGTTCCTGATTGGGCATCCTGCGCTGGTCATTGCTATCGCGATGCTCCTGTCGGGGCAGACGCGCTGGGCGCCATTGGCGATGTTTCTGGCGGCGATCGGGCAGGTCTCTATCGTAAACACCTTCTGCCACCTGCACAGCCCGCTGCTCGTCTCGCTTCAGCGCACAGGATGGGGTATATTGATAGGCGTAGGCTTGGGATTGATGTTGCTCGCTCTCTGGAAGGCGATTGATCATCGCCGAACGCGCCCGGGAGAGAGCGACTTGCATTAGAAGGAGTACGCCCGATGAAAGGACGACGCTTCGCAGGAGTTTTCCTGCTGTGGGGGATCGCGCTGGCAATTGCAGGCGCGACCGAACTGAGAATACTGAACTGGAACATCGCGCGCGCCGTGGGGGCAAACAACCCGCGCAGCGCACAAGCGCCCTATGTCGCCAAGACGATTAACTACCTCCAGCCCGACATTCTTATCCTGCAGGAAGTCGGGGGCGACACGCGCACCAGCTGGAACGCACTCAATCAGGAAGCCGCGCTGGACAACTTCGTGCGCAATAACCTGAGTTATCTGGGCGCAAACCCCGTGCGCAATCGCGACTACTATCTGTATGTCAATCGTATCGGCGACGGCTGGATTAGTAACGCGATTATCAGTCGGTATCCGTTTGTGAATATTACGGATGTCAACATCGGTGCGCCGAATCGGGGACTCACGATGGGGTTGATCGCCGTTCCCGGCACAAACGGCTTGGGCGTGTTTGGGGCGCACTTCGATTCGGGCGCCGACGATGGGAGTACCATGCGCCGTCAGACCAACGCGGAGAACACGCGCGACCGAATCCGTGAGTGGCGCATTCGCAACCCGCGCGCTGCCTATCTGTTGGGGGGCGATCTGAACGAGAATGAAGACCCCGACCTCGCCTCTATACGCCCGATCAACTCGACCTTGCCCGACGGACGCACCTACGCGCCGATTAGCACCGTCGCCTCGGCGCGCTTGCGCGACACGATGCCAGTGGACGGATTGGGCGGTAAGCGGACATGGCGCGTAAGCAACACGAATGCCGATTTAGACCATCGCCTCGACCATCTGCTCGTCTCGCCGACCGAATTGGGACGCGACCGAATCAGCGTGCTACAAGCCGTGATTTTCAACACCCGCCGATTTCCCTCGGGGCAGCTGCCCGCAGGGTTCGAAACCACCGACAGCCAGAACGCTTCCGACCACGCCGCGTTGTTCCTACGCTTGCGCATCGACCAGTGGCGCTCCAGCGGCGTTGGTGGGGGCTACTGGGTTCCTGAGCCGAACAGTTGGGTGATACTGATCGTGTTTTCTGGCGGGGCGGTTGCCCTACGAAAACGCCGTAGAAACCGCACTCGCTGAACAGGTATACTTTTCGCAGTGGCAGTCTGGAATCGCATCGATCCCTCGCGCTGGCAACTGGATTGGGAAGGCATTCGTAGAGGCGAGTACTCCGATCGGTATTTCTACAACGGCGTGCGCATTCTGGAGCAACTCGCCCGTGAAGATTACCGTTTCGCGGGCTACTCCACGCGCCTCGAGCAACAGGGTTTGAATCCGCGCCTACCCGTTCCTATCAGTGAGATGCTGGTGGAGATGCAGTTTTTCTCCCGACGCGCGCCCTTTACTGTGGTTGCAGGTACAGACGCCGCGCTGGCGATACTCCAACAGGCAACGGGCTACTGGGAAGGCGATCGGTTCGTTAACACCGCCCACCTGCTGGAGGTGGAAGCCGTTCACGACGGGTATCGCGCCCCGTATGCGGGCAACGCACTGGAAGTAACACCCATTCTCAAGGTGCGTGGGCGGTATCGCGACTTCGCGTTGCTGGAGACGCCCTTGCTCGGCGTGCTGACCCGCATGAGTCGCATCGCCACGAATGTTTATCGTATGTTGGAGGCGGCGCGAGGCAAACCCGTGCTGTTCTTCCCCGCACGGTTCGACCTGCCGCACACGCAACGCTATGACGGCTACGCCTACTATGTAGGAGTGCAACGCTATAACCTCGACTACAACGCCCAAACGCCTGCGATTGTCTCCACCCCTGAGCAGACGCGCCTGTGGGACGGTGTTGCTGGGGGCACAACGGCGCACGCGATGATTGCCACCTTCCTGGGCGATGTGGTGGAACTGATGCTCCAGTTTGCGCGAATCATGCCCCCTGAACTGCGGCGGGTTGCATTAGTAGATTTCGATAACGACTGCATCGGCGCGGCACGCGCGGTCGCCAAAGCGTTCTTCGAGCGCTATCGGTCGGCGCTGGAGCGCGGCGATATCGACACGGCGCAACGCTATATCCTGCACGGCGTGCGCCCCGATACCAGCGCGAACCTCATCGACAGAAGCCTACAAGACGAACCCGACGCAGCCCAATGGTATGGAGTGAACCCACGGCTGATCTTCAAACTGCGTGAGGGTTTAGACACGGCGTGGCAAGAGTGGGGCTTACCCCCCGAATGGCGCGAGCGTGCGCAACAGTACTGCCGCGCTATCCAGATTGTGGCGACGGGCGGCTTCAATGAGCAGCGCATCCGCACTTTTGAAGAGGCGGGCGCGCCCGTCGATGTGTATGGCGTCGGCTCCGCTTTCCTCAGTAACAGCACAACCGACGGCACGAACACCGACTTCACCGCCGATGTGGTGCGGGTTTGTGTGGACGGGCGCTGGATTCCCCTTGCGAAAGCGGGGCGCGAGCCACGCGAGAACCCTGACCTGGAGCGAATCCCCATGCAGCGCGTTTGAGGCAGTGCGCTCACTGAATGGCGTCGCTCTGCCCTTCCGCTCCTTACCGCACCTCAAATCGCACCCATGCCCGCCCGAATCTCCAACTTCGGGGGGCGCACCAGCGGCTTCGACGAGCGCAGGAGGATCTCAAAACGCAACACGCCCGATGCAGGCAGGTCGTCCTCCGTGAGAATCTGGTATGAGACGCCCTGCTGCAACAGGCTCGCGCCCGTGCGGTTCAGCCACTCCACACCATCGGGCAAGGCGGCTACAAGCGCAATCGGTCCCTGAATTGCTTGCCCACGGATGTTGGTAATTCGCCCTCTCAGGCGATAAGCATCGACGCGCGGGTCGTAGCGCATCGGTTCCAGAACCAACCGATAGCCTGAATCGAGCGTCGGCATCGCCTGCAAGGTATAGGTCGCCGCCGTTTGCAGGGTTACTGCCGCTGTGCCGGGATTGTTCACGATGTTCGGCTGGGGGGGCAGGAACTGGTTCGTCACGAAACTGTTATGGGGTGGACGCGCCCCCAGCGTCCCGCGCCGCGAATCGTAGGCGGATAAGATCGCGCCTGTCTCGCCTGTCGTCAGCAACGCGGCAAACAGCCCCAGCGGACGGTTCGCCTTACGCCCCTCGAAAAGCACACTGAGCGGTATCGCGATTTCCAAGCCGGTTGGGGGGTCGGTCGGGTTGTTGCGCGGACGCCAGGTGATTCGCGCCGGCACGCCCTGCAGCCAGTTCAGACGGTTCGGGTCAATCCGGTATGCGCCCGCTTCTGCGCCCACCAGCGGCGGCAAGACGGCGTCGCCCACAAAATCCGCCTCGGGAGCAGAATGCAGCCCCTTATGACGAAACACGCCGATAGCAAACTCCGCGCCGAAACCGGCTGGCGGTGTAAGCTTGCGGTTCGAAATCAGTCGCGCCGCAGGGCCGCTATCGTCGCTGAGCTGGTTGAGCTGCGCCAGCCCGCTGCCCAGTCCGAAGTCCACATCCAGATACAAAACCACCCCATTGAGCAGGTTCTCCGCCGTGTCAACGCGCCCTGCCACGCCGATGTAGAGGTTTTTGTGATCGTTGCGCACATAGAGCGCGTCCAGCCGATTCAGGTTCGAACTCGGCGTTCGGCTCTGTGTCGCGACTGGTGCGCCCAAGTCGTTCAGGTCGCCGTCGACCGCCACGCGCCCTTCGGAACGACGCAGATAGAAAAAGGCATAGAAATCGGTGAACAGTCCCGGACGGCTACCCGTGTCGGCGAACACACGCACCTGAAGCCCATGCAACCCTTGAGGTAAGCCGCTGAGATCGATGTCGCGCAGTTCGAATTCGCCGTTTGTGAGGCGCGCCATCGCCACGAAGCCGTCCGCCAGACCCTCGGGCGTGTTTTGCAGGGGCTGCAGGGAACCTAACGGCATCCCGTTGTTCAATCTGACCAGCGCACTGACGCCGGTAGTGTCGGTGCGCACGCGAATCGTGAGGCGGTCGCCTGTCACGGTCGCCGCTTCGAAACTGCGCCCTGAGGCGTAGAGTCCGCCGGGCGTGTTCACAGTCTGAAAGGGATACTCGGCGTCGGTGGACGCATCGAACAGGCGTACGGGACGCACGCCCGACACCGGTTGCGGCGTGCGCGGCGCATACAACACATATCCGTAGGCGTTGTTATCGTTGCCCGGACTGGAGTTCGGGGGCACATTAATCGTTACGCGCCCATCGGAGCCGACTGTGACGGGTGGACGCTGCCCCGAATAGTCAATCAGCACCGTGCCCGGCGGAAACGCGGTCTGCACCGTAGCACTCAATGCGGTCAGGTCTCCCCGGTCGTTCAGCCCGACCAGCAGCAGCGCGTGCCCGTTCACTTGACGCTCGTAGATGTACAAATCGTTGCTCACCCAGCGATTAACCAGGTCGCCTCGCGCAAACCGTCGACGCACATCTAACAGGCGCAGCAGGCTGTCATCACCGTTGCCCAGCGCGTTATAGCGCCCCGGACGCGGGAAATGGCTCCAGTCGTTGGGGTCGATATTGTTCCCATCATAGTAGATCTTCGGTCTGCCCGGTCGGGTGAGTAACCAGGCGTGCGCGAGGTTATTGGAGCGCGGCGGCCCCTCATCATGGCTCTGCACAAAGCCCACGCCCAGATATCGTGCCAGTCCGCCCAGCTCGTAGGGCAAACCGGTGTTCGGGTCCGCGCCAATCCCGTTACTCAGCGCCGCACCGATGTCGCCCAGCCCGTTCGCGTTGAAAAGGTTCCGCAGCGTGAAGTTCATCGGAAAATCCAGCAAATTCATGCCCGTCTTAGCGTATTCACGCAGCTCGTAGGGGTCGCCAGAGTAGACTTCTCCGAACACATAGAGCGAGGGTTTGAGGCTATAAAGCGTGGGCAACAGGTCGCCGTTGCTGGTTCCGCCGCCGGGCTGCTGTGGCGTGCGTGCGAAAAAGCTGGGCGGCGTATGGCGTACCGCATCGATTCGGAAGCCGTCAAAGCCGATCACCGTCGTCAGGAACCAGCCCCAACGCTTTAGGTAGTCGCGAATGTCTTCCGCGTAGGGCTGCCCTGTCGGATAGTAATGTGGGTTCAACGGGTGGCGCACAAAGCTCGGCTTATTCGCCGCGTTGAACTGCGCGTAGCTGGGCAAATTGAACGCTCCTGTGCGTGTGTTGTTGCCATCCTCGTGCGCATAGTCCGCCAAGCCCACAAGGTCATAGTTCAGGGTGCCGAACCCGAACGGCGGCGCGTTGTTGAAGTCGATTTCGTTATTACTGGGATCAGATGTGGAGCGAATGTGGAAATCTTCAGGGATGACGCCCGGATAGCGGTCGATTGGGGTGCTGGCGCGGTTATCCGCATGGTTGGTCACCAAGTCACAATAGACCTCCAGCCCCAGTCGCTGCGCGAGGCGTATCAGCTCGATGAGCTCCTGAGTCGTGCCGTACTGCGTCCGTACCGTGCCTTTCTGGAATCGGTCGCCCAAGTCGAACAGATCAAAAGGGTTATAGCCTGTGCTGAAGCCTCCCCCGCCCGACTTCACAGGGGAGGGCAGGTAAATCGCGCCGTAGCCTGCCTGCACCACTTCGGGCAGGCGCCGCATGATGGTGCGGTAATCGGTTTGGAACCACTGAAGAATTGGCGTCTCGCGAGAGCGCGGCGCATTGCGCACCCAGACGCTGTAGTTCGCGCCGCCGTTATTGTCATAAACCGTCTGTCCAGAAGTGTGCCGCGCCCGAATATAAAACTGCACATAGGTTCCTGGCGGAAACGGCGGCAAAACGACATACCACTGCGTATTGCCCCCCGTATTGAAGTCGAATGAGAAATCGTATTCTCGCGTAGTCAACCAATTATCAGTGGTGACGACGATTTGTACGGATTGCCCTACCGCGATAGGGTTCGTCTGTGTGGTGACGGTCAGAATCTGCCCTGGGTCAAGCATCCCCAATCGGGAGGGCAGTTGGTGCGAACCAGTGGCAAACAGCCTTGTGTTGCCCACCCAGTTCAGTTGCGCTTGCACCCCTGCAAGCAGCACGAGAATGCCCAGCGTCAGCGCGTTGCGTCGCATGGTTATATTATAGCCCAACTCGCGCTTCGCAGGCGTTATCCGAAGAGAACCCGGCACAGCGACTCCAGATTGCCCTCCACGCGCTGGCGTATCGAAGCCGTCGCTTCGTCGGTGAGGCGAATCGTAGAATCTAACTCGGTGGGGACTTCGGACACTTGCTCAAAATCCCACCGATCCGCCTGCATCACCGCCGCGACGAGCGGTCGATGGTCGCCCTCAGGCAGAAACGGCGCGTGATGATGGGCGATTGCCTGCACAATCCGCTCGGGCAATCGCCAGTGTTCCGCAATCATCGCACTCAAATCGGCATGGTCGCAGCCAAAAGTGTGTAGCTCCCGCTCCAGAAACTGCTCAGGGGCATGGTCTCTCTGTTCCAGCAGTGGGCGATACTGCGCGGGAAAATGCGTCAGCAGAAACAGTGAACCGATGTCGTGCAGCAAGCCCGTGATATAGGCGTCTTCCGCCACACGCAACCCCCACCGTGAGGCTTGAGCGATTCCGTGCGCGTAGCCTGCGCATGCCAACGCATGGCGCCAGAGCCGTTGCTCAGCTTCGCTCACATGGCGCTCCACACGCAGCGCTGACACCATCGCCACACTGAGCGCGATGCCTCGGATGGAATACACCCCCAGGAGCATAATCGCGCTACGGATTGAACTCACCTGGCGTGCCAAACCGTAGTAGGCTGAGTTCGCCACCTGCAGTATCTTCCCACATAACACAGGGTCTGCGCTGAGAAGCGACTCCAGCTGCTCGATGGTAGCCGTCTCGGACTCCGCTATCTCCATCAGCCGCGATACCGTCTGGGGCAGGGGGTGAAGCGTTTTCATCGACGCCTCCACCTCTCGCCGACATAAGCGAACCACACTCATTGCCTCATAGGGTATTATGGGTATCTGAAATCGTATTCTACAGGGCTATGGAAACACGAATCGGCGACTGGAACCTGCTACCGCAGACCGCGCGGTGGGGACTGACGCTCAGCGAGGTGCAGCAAACCCAACTTAGGCAGTACCTGGAACATCTTTACACGGCGAATCGGACGATGAATCTGACGCGCGTACCGCCTGAGCAAGCGGTCGGGCGGCATCTGATCGATTCGCTGTGCTTGCTGGGCGTCTATGCCCCTCCCGAAGGCGCATGCGCTTTAGATATTGGCGCAGGCGGGGGATTGCCTGGTATCCCCCTCGCGATTGTGCGCCCGGATGTACGCTTCACCCTGCTCGACTCGCACAGCAAGACGGTGCAGTTCCTGCAGGCGACCTGCGAACTGCTGAGACTCAATGCCGAAGCCGTGCAAGCCCGCGCCGAGGAATGGGCACACCGTCCCAGCGCCCGTGAGCAGTTTGAGTTCGTGGTTGCGCGCGCGGTCGCGAAAATGCCCATTCTCACAGAACTCATGACGCCTTTCCTCAAAATCGGGGGGATCGCGCTCGCGCTCAAGAGCATCAACGAACGGGATGAGATCCGCCGCGCCACACCCGCCGCCGAAATTCTGGGAGCCACACTTTCCATCGAAACGATCGAATTCGAGACCGAGCAGGGAACCGTGCAACGCGCCGTCGCAGTGTTGCGCAAGCATTCTCCCACGCCCGCCCCGTATCCACGCAGCTGGACGCGAATCCTCAAACGCCCGCTCGGAGGCGACGCATGAGAATCGGTATCGACGCCCGCCTGCTCACGGGCGCCTACACAGGCGACCGTACCTACTGGCGTGGCTTGCTCAAGGCATTTCACGAAATCCTTGCGCCCGATGAGTACCGCCTCGTGCTGTTCTCAACGCGCCCTATCCCACCGAACACGCTTCCTGAATCGCCCCTGTACGAATATGTGATTGCTCCCTCCTTTAGCGACCGACTTTGGAGCCTTTTTCGTCTGCCCCAACTCGCCCAGCAGCATCGGTGCGATTTAGTCCATACCCAGTACACAGTATCGCCGTTTTTTAGGGTTCCCGTTGTCACAACCGTCCACGACATTTCGTTCCTGATCGAGCCGCGCTGGTTTCCCCTCAAAGACCGCCTCCTGCTGCGTCTGACGATTCCCGCCTCGTGTCGACGCGCCCAGCGGGTGCTAACGGTTTCAGAAACCTCGCGCGAAGATATGATTGCCGTGTTGCACCTGCCCCCCGAAAAAATCATTGCGACGCCGAACGGCTTACCCGAAGGCTTTTACCCTATTGAGAAAACCCAAGCTCAGGAGTTCATGAAGCGCGAGTACGGCATCGAACCGCCCTTTGCGCTGGCGGTCGGCGTGCTACAACCGCGCAAAAACTGGGAACTCGCGCTCTTAGCGGTTTATTTCGCCCGCAAAGAGTACGGATTGCCGATTCGCCTTGTGCTAACGGGTAAGCCTGGCTGGGCACGCCACGCCTTAGAGGAAGCAAAACGCGAGTTGGGCGCAAGCCCGTGGCTCATCGAGACGGGCTATGTGCCTGATGCGCATCTGGTGTGGCTCTACAACGCAGCGGAGGTGTTTCTTTACCCCTCATTTTATGAAGGCTTCGGGCTGCCCCCGTTGGAGGCGATGGCGTGTGGAACACCTGTCATCGCGTCTAACGGCGGTGCGCTACCCGAAGTCGTCGGAATGGGAGGGATCCTGCTGCCCCCTGACGAGGCAGGGCTTTGGGCGAACGCCATCCGCACCCTTATGCACAACGACTCTTATCGCGAAGCCCTGCGTCTCAAAGCCTTAGAACAAGCCCGCCAATTCTCTTGGCGTACAACGGCAGAGCGCACCTTAGAAGCCTATCGGCAAGCAGTGAACCGTGTATAACCCCAAGCAGAGCAGTGGGGAATTGTGGAAAACTCTGTGGATAACTCTGTGGATAACCCCCTCAACGCCGATTTTTCCACAGAGTTTTCCACATGGTTTCCACAGTTTTCCACAGAGTTTTCCACATCGAAAAGCCTGATATTTAGCATAGCTAATCGAACACCAGGTCGGTAGACAAAAGTTTCAATTTGAGTTCAAAATTGCCCTCTTAAACCCCCCGATTTTATCGACCGCGCAGTCGAAGTAGACAAAGTTATCCACATTTCCACAGTGACCTACTACTACAACCATGGATCTACATGCACAAGGAACAAAAATTCGATTGCGTGTGGAAAACTTTCGCATGTGCCCCAAGAGTGTACCTGAGAAATGGGACGAACAGGAAGGTCGATGTTTAGCTTTACGGGGAAAACTTGACCAGAAGGTGTATGGGGATAAGAGAAGGCTTTCTCGCTTCGGCTCGGAAGGACGGTGGGCTAAGATATTCGGTGTCCTTCCGAGCGCGGCGAGCAATTGCGGGCGCGGGAGCTCTACTTGATTTCGACCTTTGCGCCTGCCTCTTCGAGTTTCTTTTTGATTTCCTCCGCCTCTTCCTTGCTCACGCCCTCTTTGACTTTCTGAGGCGCGCCTTCCACGAGGTCTTTCGCCTCTTTCAGTCCGAGCTGCGTGATTTCGCGGATGACCTTGATAACCTGCAGTTTGTTATCGCCTGCAGCAGCCAGCACGACATCAAACGAGGTCTTCTCTTCGGCGGCGGGGGCGGCTTCTGCCGCGGCGCCGGGCATCATACCGGGCATCGCGGCGACCGCGACGGGCGCCGCCGCAGATACGCCGTACTTCTCTTGCAACGCCTTGACCAGTTCGTTCAGTTCCAGAACGGTCATCTCATCAATCGCCTGAATCAGTTCCTCAGCTGTCAGTTTTGCCATGGTTGTTTCCTCCTCGGTGTTAGGATTGGGTTTCCGCCTTTTTGTCGGCGACGGCTTGGAGTGTGCGCACGAACTGTCCGATGAGTTCCGACAGAGTGCCCACCAAGCCCGTTATGGGCGACTGGAGTGCGCCCAGAAACTGCGCGATCATCACCTCGCGCGGGGGGAGCTTCGCCAGCGTGTCCACCATGTCGGCGGGATATACGCGCTCGCCCAGTAGCAGCGCTTTGACTTCGGCTTTGCGCGCCTGCTTGATGTAATCGGTGAGGGCTTTGGCGGCGGCGGCTTCATCGCCCGATACAAAAGCGATGGCGGTCATGCCGTGCAGGTAGGGTTCCAGTGCAGCGGGCAGGTTGCCTTCACGCGCGATGCGGTAGAGTGTGTTTTTGACCACGCGCAGCTCTGCGCCCGCTTGGCGCAACTGCTTGCGCAGGTCGGTAATCTCGCGCACATTCAGGCTGCGGTAGTCGACGAAGATTTGCGCCTTCGATTCGCGTATCCAAGCGCGAATCTGGCTAACCTGCTCTTTTTTCTTGCCGCCCGCCTTTGGCTCCCAACGAGGCTGCAGGTGCGTAGACCCTGCGGCGGTCGTTTCGACGACTTCGGTTGTATCCATTCGGTAGACACCTCCTGATTGGGTTTCGCGTTAAAACAAAAACGCGAGCCACGCCGCAGCAGGCTCGCATCGGTTCGTGCGTTGCTTGGACGGTTTTGCCCAAGCAACCGTGTCGCGCAGCTCGGGGGGGCGAGGTTTCGCCAAATTCCCATTGCGCCGTCGTTGGAGACCGCGCTTTGAGCTGCCAATTCTCCCGTGCGCCTTCCTCGGCAGGCGAGCCGCGATGCGGATTATGTCCCTGCTGGGACGCCTGCTGTCTGCGGTATGGCAACAAGAGTATACCTGATTTCTGTGGGAGGCGTCAAGGGGTGGGGTAGAAGAGGATTTCCTCTTGGTCTTTGGTTTTGGCGCGGGCAAGGTATCCGCTGCCGTCGGGGGTTTTTGCCCGCTGCGCCACGATGGATGACTGCCCTTCTGCATAGACATCAAAGAACCCCCCGACGCCCATCGGGTTCACGCCGATGAGGTTGGGGTGCTTTTGGACGCCTGTTAGTAATCCTGTTTCCCAGCCTTGGGCTTCTTCCTTGCTCCACGGGAGTGGATTGTAGGAGGGCATGGCAATCACGCGCACCCCTCGCTTTGCATGGTAGTCGATAAGTTCGTGATAGAACCCGTCGAGGCAGATGAGCACGCCCAGCTTGCCGGCGGGGGTATTTGTGGTGGGCAATTCACGCGGCGCCGCGCAAAGATTCAGCCCCGACTCTTGCTCCAGCGGCACTAAATTGATTTTGCGTTGCACCAGTACGCGCTCACCCTTCGGGTTATAGGTGTAGCAGACATTGTAGACGCACTCGTTCTGGGCGATGGGTGCGCTGCCTGCGACAATCCACGCTTTCGCCGTGCGCGCCGCCTCGGCGAAGGTTTCGTGGTAGACGCGCTCCACGAAGGGGCTGAGGGTGCGCAGCAACGCCCGCGTGGCGCACCTGCAAAACCGCCTTCCAAGCTGGAGCGCGTTAATCTGGTAGCGCTCCATCAGCCGCAAGCCCGCCTCCACCATCGTTTTGCTGGTCTGGATACGCTCGAAGTCTTGGGTGAAGATCAGTCCCAACCCCACATCCTCAGGGAACACTGCACTA
This sequence comes from Fimbriimonadales bacterium, assembly GCA_026003075.1. Lineage (GTDB taxonomy): Bacteria > Armatimonadota > Fimbriimonadia > Fimbriimonadales > GBS-DC > GBS-DC. Next base: position 29,392 of record BPGO01000011.1, read on the forward strand.
TCAGCTCGCCCTTGGGGATACGCTGCCGTACGGTGCGCATCAGCGCCAACACCCGCTCACGGAACGCCTCCGCGCTGCGGTAGTCCTCCAGACGGTACTGCATCTGTATCGCGACCAGAGTGGCATGCTGCACCATAATAGGATTGTACCACACCTTATCCGAATTGGGTATCCTGATAGAGGGCGCGATGAATTATTCCAACGACGATGCTTGGCTGAAGCGGTTTCCCGAATTGGAGATCCTGATCCCCAGTGAAACGCTTCAGGTGCGGGTGCAGCAATTGGGGACTCAGATTGCGCAGGACTATGCCGCGAGTCCCCCCCTGCTGGTGGGTGTGCTGAAAGGCTCACTGGTGTTTCTGGCGGATTTAATGCGGGCAATCCCCCTGCCCGTGTCGTACGATTTCGTGGCAATCTCCAGCTATGGCGCAGAGACCCAGTCCACGGGGCAGGTACGCCTCATCAAGGACCTTGATTCGCCTATCCACAACCGCCATGTGCTGGTGGTGGAGGACATCTACGACACAGGGTTGACGCTAAACTACCTGCTGGGGCTGTTGCGCCAACGCGAGCCAGCGAGCTTGAGGGTCTGCACGCTGCTCAGCAAGCCCGAACGCCATCGTGTCGAAATCGAAGTCGCCTACTACGGGTTCAGAATCCCTGACCGCTTCGTGGTGGGCTACGGGCTGGACTACGCCGAGAGATATCGGAATCTGCCGTTTATTGCGGTGTTGAAGAATACGCCGTGCTCGGAGAGCGAGCCGGGGTAAGAACCACGCATTTTTGGGATCTCTCTCCAAGTTCGAAAATTCCCTTTGCAAGGGGCAGACACGCAGGTCTGCCCCTACAGAGGGTGTCGGATGTAGGGGCGCACACGCAGGTGCGCCCTATTATTCTTTTTCGAACACCCTCCCCCACCCCTTGACATTCCCATCGAATCTGTGCTATAATAGAGTCACTTGGAAACGCTTTTATAGCCAGTGAAGGTAATTCCAAGCGTAGAACAGGGATGTTTTTGGAAGCGTTTCTATAGTAAACGACGGAGTCTGAACCGATGCGAGGCAAACCGACGCTACGCGATGTGGCAGAGCGTGCAGGATGCTCGATTACGACCGCTTCGAACATTCTGCAAGGGCGCAGCCATCTGTATCGTGAGGATATGGCGCAGCGTGTGCTGAGCGCAGCGCACGAGTTGGGCTATCGGGCGAACTCGGTAGCGCGCAGCTTAGCCCGCAGACGCACCGCGACGATTGGCGTGGTACTCGACCCCCAACATGCACGGATCACCCATAATGTATATGCCCATGATGTTCTGGATGGCGTGCTTGCCTACCTCGAGCCGCGCGATTACGACATTCGCCTGATTACTCCGCGCACCAACGACCCCGCCGCCGTGTGGCGACGCATCGATAACGGTTCCATCGACGGCGTGGTTCTGATTGCGCCGGTGATGGGGTCGCCCCTGCTGGAATGGCAACACTACTCCAGCCTGCCTGCAGTCGCTGTGGGAAGCACTTTGCCGGATGAGTACCTCCTTTCGCAGGTAGATATTGATAACGATGCAGCGATGGCAGCACTGACCGAGTGGGTCATCCAGCAAGGGCACCGCGCAATTGGGTTCATCAAGGGGCATCCGCTGCACTGGAGCGCACACCAGCGCGAGCGCGCCTTCCGACGCACCATGACCCGACACGGCATTCCCATCCGCGAGGAGTGGATCCTTCAGGGCGACTACGGTCCCGAATCGGGCGCCATCGCGGCAACCCAACTGCTGAAGCAGAAAGACTTGCCAACAGCCGTAATCGCCGCCAACGACGATATGGCAGTGGGGTTCCTGCAAACATGTCGGGAACTGGAGGTCTCTGTGCCCGAAACCATTTCCATCGCGGGATTCGATGACGCCTACTGGGCACAGCGGATGGGCATGCACCTCACGACCGTAGAGCACGACCGCTATCAGGTGGGTTACCTCGCAGCGCAAATGCTGTTGCACCAACTGGAGACGGGCGACTCGCACCCCAAGCGGATGCTCATCCCAGGCACGCTGGTTGTGCGACGCACCGTCGCGCTGGCGCACGCGCTCGCCTCGGTGCCGACTCCAAACGCAACCATTCTCACCGAAGGAGGTTCAAGACAATGAAGCGAACACTCGTTTCCCTTATCGCAGCGATTACGCTGCTCAGCACGGCGCATGTGCAGCCGTATCGAGATGAATTTAATGGTGGCTTCGGACTGGGCTGGAGTTGGAAACTGCCCAGCAATGACCCGTTCTGTACCCTGTTTGACAACGCAGTCTCGTTCGGAAGCAGCTCAATGACCATCAGCACACGCGATGGCGGCATGTTCGAGGCATTCAATGGTCACAAAAATGTGCCCACCCTTCGTATCACAGGTGATCCGCCTGAAGACTGGTACATCGAAGTCGTGTTCCGCACCGATTGGAGCCAAGTGCCCCCCGATTACTTCACTCAGGCGGGGCTGGTGATTGCGGAAGATGCCACCCGCTATTTCCAAGTGCTGATTACCCGCACACCACCTTTTATTGGCGACCCGGCGACTGTATACGGCTCCACCAATGCGGAAGGTCCCCCGGCGACCGAAAACCCCGATCAGCTCCGCTGGGGCGAGCGTGTCACGAACGCATGGACGCCCGATAGCAGCTGGATGGGAGTCCGAATCGAGCGCATTCCCGGTGAAGTGAACCGCATCCGCGTCAGCTTCCGCCATTCGGGCACAGGAGGCTGGATTCCTTTCGACGGCTTCAACGGTCCAGATTACATCCAAGGCGACTGGGGCGGCGACCTGTACAATCATATTATGAGCCTGATTATTCCCGGGAGCCGCATCGGGGTTTACACAGATAACGCCTGCGGCTGTGGCAACCAGATTCCCTTCGAGTTCGACTACTTCGAGACGAACATCCCTGTGGCGCTGTTGGGCGATGTGAACGCCAACGGCTGTGTGGACGACGCGGACTTGCTGGCGGTGCTGTTTGCCTTCGGCAACGCTGGTGACTGCCAGGACGAGGATGTGAACAGCGACGGCATCGTCGACGACGCAGACCTGTTGAGCGTGCTGTTCGCGTTTGGAAATGGCTGTTGATCCTAACCCTTTCCCCCTCTCCCACACGGTGGGGGAGGGGGACTGATTTCGGAGGAGGTATATCATGCAACGCAAAAATGGCTTTACACTGATTGAGCTATTGGTCGTGATTGCGATTATCGCGATTTTAGCGGCGATTCTGTTCCCTGTGTTTGCGCAGGCGCGTGAGAAAGCACGCCAGACGCAGTGCGCCTCGAACGCGCGTCAGGTGGGGCTGGCGACGAACATGTATCTCCAAGACTACGACGAAACCTTCCCGATTGGCTATTTGAACGCCTTCAACACGCTGGGGCGTGAGATTATTTGGCACTTCCTGATTTCGCCGTATATGGGGGAGGGCAAGTTCGAGACCTATGCCGACGGCGCGAACGGACAACGCCCTGCGCCGCAGGTGCGCAGTTGCCCTTCGGCGACCTATCGTAATGCGCTTGCCTACAGCATGAGCGAGCGCGTGGGTGGCAGTGGCGTGATGCAAAACGCGAATACCACTGTCTGGCGCTGCTCCAACAATCTGAACCCTTGCACACCCGCAAGCCTTGCCCTGATGACGCACCCTGCTGAGACCATTGTGTACGGTGACGGTACTCAAAACCTACAATGGTCAGGGAACTGCGGTGCGTTGTTCTGGTGGACGCCGGGCTTGCTCAACGGCTGGGGCGGACAACCCGCACGAACCGACGCTGAATGGGATACTATCGACCGCGACTTCAACGGGCTGAGCGCGAACCTAAACGCTGCCTTCCAAGTGCGCTACCGCCACGGCGGCAAAGTCGCCAACCTCGTCTGGGCGGATGGACATGTGAAAGCCATGCGACGCGGCGCGGTCAAAATCCCGTGGAACTGGCAACTCGGCGGTGACGACCCCAACGCCAACGACCCAAGCATCCGATAAACCCATGCAATACACACGCACCATTCAGTTCTCGGGCTACACTTGGCGCGTCAAACGCCATACGACCCCTGTTGGTCCGGGTCCAAACCGATTCTCGGACTCGGACTGCAATGTGTGGGTGGATGCACGCGGCAGGCTCCACCTGAAAATCACACGCAACAGCAACCTTTGGCAGTGCGCGGAGGTCATTTGCACCCAATCACTGGGCTACGGAACCTATCGGTTTTACTTGGACAGCGAGGTGCATCAATTAGACCCGAACATCGTGCTGGGGCTGTTCACCTGGAGCGATACGCCCCAGCATGGCTTCCGCGAAATCGATATCGAGTTCGCGCGATTTCAGGGACCGACAGGACCCAACGGCTACTACACCATCCGTCCGCATGACCCGGGACATCCGCAATACACTTTCCAGTGGCCCGCCAATATCCGCCAATCGGTGCACTTCTTCCGTTGGGAGCCGGGGCGGCTCTATTTTCGCAGCGTGCGCGGGCATCGCCCTGACCCCTCCAGCACCAGCGCCCTCGTTGCCGAGTGGACTTATGCGGGCAGTTTCACGCCCCCGCCCGGCGACGAGAACCCGCGCATTAACCTGTGGCTGCTCAACGGGAATCCGCCTACCGACGGGCGCGAGGTGGAAGTGATTATCAGCCGCTTTGAGTTCGTGAGGTTGTAGCAATGCAAACCTTGACGCCACCCCATCCCACCGATAGGGGGAGACACATCGGTCTACCCCTTCAGGGTCTGTTCATAAACCTGCGCCGTTTCGGGATTGTGGCAATTCTCGCGTTGGCAGCGTCCAAGTCATTTGCCCAGCCTCAGTTCGACGATTTTCTTGGTGGTTTCGATTCGTTGTTAGGATGGGGCTGGTCTGTGCCGCGCAACGCTCCGCTCGATACGCGTGAGGAGACGCGCGTGAACTTTACCAGGGATGCGTTGGTCATCACTGCGCAGGCAGGGACGCTGTATCAAGGCAATAATAACATCCGCAACTTACCCAGCCTTACCGTGCCTGCGCTGCGCGGCGCATGGAGCATCGAGACGCGTGTGCGCCTGCAACGCAACGGATTGTCGCCTGCCTACCTGCAAGCAGGACTCATATTTTTCCAAGACGCCAATCACTACTTCAACTTGCACTTAGTGTATCTTCCTGACCAGAACAACAGGCTCTCGGTCAGCGGCGGACATGAGTGGAACGGCGTCTACCAGTGGGCGGGGCTAAATGGAGTTGTGTGGAACCCCAGCGAGGGCGACACGGTGCGCCTGCTGATACGCTACGAACCCGATACAGGGCGCGTGCGCTTCTTCTACGACCGCGAGGATGGGGTATTCTGGCGCGAGATGACGGGTTCACCCCGTTTCTTGAGTGATTTCCCGTCGCTGCAAGCCGTTGCCACGCAAGGAGGGCAAATCGGTTTGTATGTGGACACGGCAGGCGGCTCGGGAACGCCTGCCCCCGTCGCGACCTTCGATTACCTGCAGATTCTGAGCGATTATCACCCTGCCGATGTCAATCAAGACGGTATCGTGGACGACGCCGACTTGCTGCAAGTACTCTTCGCGTTCGGTACACGGCGTTGTAATCTGCCTGCCGATGTGAATCAGGATGGCATCGTGGACGACACCGACTTGCTGGAAGTGCTGTTCGCATTTGGGGCGCAGTAGATGTGGCGACTTTTCGATCTCGTTGTCGACCTGGCAGGCGTTCGCTTGGAGACCGAAACTGTGCGCTGGAGCTCCGATGTATTGCCGAATCGATGTGTCTCTATTAACGGCGTCAATGCCCAGATGAGGCGTTTATGGGGATGGCTCCCAGCGACGGTGCAAACCATACCTGTCTTCCTTGACGATCGTTATAGACTATATTACAACCTCCAACTTGTCCCGGAAGGCGATGATAGCAGAAACTGGATTAACGGCGAACTGTATGCTCTTTGTGTAGAAAGTGCTGCGACTCGTGTGAATGTCGCCGTTTCGATCAGGGCTTTGGAGCGCGTAGGTCGATGATGTAGACGACGGCGCTGCTCGCCCCATAGCCAAAATAGAGTGAGCGCTGAGTGTTCCAGGACTGCTCCGATGATACGGAGAGTCCTTGCTCTTTCAATTCACGCAGGGTTTGCTCGTACGATTCGACATCCTCGAAGGTGAGCGTCACGGCGCCGTTCCGAATCACAAAATTGGTATTTTTCCACTGTTCCGTGAAGAATGCCAGTTCCGAGTGAGTTTGTGGGTCGTAGAGCTGTTCTAATCGGTGCACAAGGTCGCCTGAATGGATTGTGGAGTTGAGTAGCGCGTACTCGATGGCGTCCCAGAACAGGCGTTGCTGGGTTGCGGTGAGCTGGGGATATGCCAGCGGAAGACGCTCGTTCGCCGTCTGACGCTGGGTAGGGGTTAGACTTGCCCAGAAACGCAGTGCAGGAATACTATTTTGCAGCGGCGCTGTATCAAAGCGTAATGCGTAGCCCGTAGGGGTCTCTAATCGTCGTTGTTGAGCGGGCGTCAGAAGTGCGGCGAACTCAGCGTAGTCGTCCAAGCTAAGCCCGCTTGATGCACGCTTTTCGAAGCGCTCCAGAGTCAGCTCATCTATTTCACTCGGTATCAGTTCGACCTGTTCACGATGACGGGCTAAGAGCCACGAGTTGGCAGGCGATTCGAACAGTACAGCGTTCGTTTGTAGGACATCTTGAAGCCAATCGGCTACAGTGGCTGCTGTCCAAGCGCGTTCCGCGGCGAGAGGCACAGGGACGCGGAAGGCGTCTGCGACGATGTTCAAATCGGTATGGTCTGCCAGCCAAGCGAGGATTTCTGCAAGAGTGAACTGGTTGCCCCAATAGGGCGCGGTCGGCAACGACTGTTCAGCAGGGCGTCTTAGCGAGATGCGCCCTACCGCTTCAGGCAAGGTAGCTGGCGTTGGAGCAGACCCCGATTCAGATCCTCCCAACGGAAGATACTCGATGAAACTAACCGTGGACTCTCCTGTTCGGGTGACCAACGCCAGAATCAGCTGCTTGGAGTCGGGTTCTAAGCGAATGAGCATTTGCGCGGATTCGGGAGGTTGTTCCTCAAATGCAGGAGACCAAGCACGAATCCACTGAAGGGCGTTCTCGGTCATTGGTTGTGCGCCTGCCAAAGGCTTTGTTGAAGCCAATAAGACTTGTCCATTCCAAAGGCGTAAGCGTTGCTCTGGAGTCCACGCCTGAGCCAACACGCCTAATATGTAGCATAGGAGCGATTCGCCTGCCCGACCGATTCGGGCGCGTTGTTGCGCCAATCGCTCGGTTTGTTCCGCCCAGTCAGGCGGTTGTTGCTCTGCTAAGCGATCGATTTCTGCGTCGATCGATTTCACCTGTTGACGAAGCGTTAGGAAGTCCGTCTGCGCCGCCTGCTGGAGATGCTGAAGCTGTGCATCAAGGGCGCGTTGAAGGGCTTGGCGTTGTGCTTGTTGTTGACGCAGGCGTTGACTGCGTGCTTCGGCGATCTCTGTGAGGTAATATCGTTCATTCTCTTCCACACGCCACTCCACGGGGTAGACGCGCGTCAGCATGTGAAGGGTTTGCCATGCAGGCTGATCCCGCACGATGAGGGTGACTTTATACTGCTCAATCGCTTTCGCAACGCCGAGCGTCGCGCCTGTCTGGGAGGCGACTTGTTCAATCACCTCCCGCAAGGGGCGCATGATGAACCGTAAGGAGAGGGGCTTCTGCAGGGCAGGCGCCTGAGAGAGGTCAACCCCCTGCCCCAGCGCGACTCCCTGCAGCATAGCCCAAAGTAAGCACAGGCTCCAATAGCGCATCGGTTTAGTAAGGTCCCACGATTCGCACAGCGTCCGCAATCACGACATAGCCCGAAGCGCCTGAGGCGCGCAGATAGACATTTCCGCCGCCGCGCGGCAACACAAACCGCCCTAAGTAGACCCAGCGTCCGCCATTGGTCTGCTGATTCACGGTCACAACGGATGTGCCGTTTGCGTGGGCGATTTCGTAACGCGCTTGTGGGCTGCGGTTCGTTCCTTGGCTCCACCATGCGTAGACATCATAGGCGCCGTCTATCGGAGCGTTCAGAAACCAACGGGCAAACGCCATCGAACTGGGACTGGTGCTCGTCCACCGGTAATCCGAACCATATTTGTCGGTCGCCATCGTGCCTATTGACCAAGAACCCGACACTGAGAAGTTGCCGCTTGTGTTGTCGTAGGTCAAATCCCAAGGCACAACCTGCAAGTTGAAGGAGACTATCGGACCAAACCAGGCAATTCCCTCTTGAACCAATTGGTAGCTTTCGGTGTAAGTGCCGTAGGTTCGCGGGCCTGTAAGGACGAAGTTGAACACGCCCGTGCTTCCGGGCGCGACGGTTGTATTCACATTCGCAGGGCGATTGACGCTTACCCAGTTGCCCGCTGTATAAAACGGGCTACTGCGGTCGCGCGGGTTCTGAGTACCCAGGCGCACGGGGTTAGAACCGCTGGGAGACCAGGTTGTAGTGCCCGTATTGCGAAACTGCACACTCACGGAGATTTGCTGTCCTGGACGGATAGTAGTAGGGAAGTTCGCGCCGACATACGATGCATTGCGAACATCGCTAATCAGGCTCATGTAGTAGCTCCAGTTCCAGTGAACCCCCGGATCCGTATGCGTTGCGCCTGGTACCTCGTTGTGTCCGATGATGTAGCTCCGTGTTTTAGGAATACCGTACTGATTGCAGAGATAGCGTGTCAAGTTCGCGGAAGCACGATACATCGCATCCGTGAACCAGCGCGGGTCGCTGACCCAACCTTCATGCTCTAAACCAATCGATTGCGTGTTATAGGTCCAGTTGCCCGCATGCCACGCGATATCTTTGTGGCGCACCATCTGAGTAATCTCTCCATCCGAAGAGCGCAACACATAGTGGGCGCTCACCCGAGCACTGGGATTTTGAAACCACGAAATCGCGCCTGCATAACTTCCTTGAGTCACATGGACGATGATATAGCGAATCGGATGTGAACTGGGACGATTGGCAGGCGTATAGTTGCCAGAGTAAGCAGGGACCCAACGCGCGCCAGGATAATCTGGCTGTGCCCATAGGTTCGCGACGGCTATAGAGGTAGCAAACAACACACTGTACCATCGCATCCGCATAGGAAAACCTCCTTTAGGCTTCTTCTGAGCCACGCTGATTTTTCGACAGTTGGAGGGCGATTCCTGCCATAATTACAGGGAAACTTGTGCTTTTATACTCGGGAGGGCAAGGTCTCATTTTCGCCGTATAGAGTGGGGGTATAATTCCAATATATGTTTCGGCTTAGCACCGAGTTTCAACCGCGGGGCGACCAACCTCAGGCAATCGCCAAACTTGTGGAAGGTCTGAATCGCGGCTATGAGTTTCAGACGCTACTGGGGGCAACTGGAACGGGGAAAACATTCACGATGGCTTCGGTCATCGCCGCGGTGCAGCGTCCCGCCCTTGTCATCGCGCACAATAAGACGCTGGCGGCGCAACTGTGTCAGGAGTTCCGCGCCTTCTTCCCTGAGAATGCCGTCCACTTTTTTATTAGTTATTATGACTACTATCAACCTGAAGCCTATGTGCCTCAGTCGGATACCTATATCGAGAAGACAGCCTCTATCAACGACGAAATTGACCGCCTGCGCCACGCGGCGACCCAGGCAGTGCTGGAACGGCGCGATGTGATTGTGGTGGCGAGTGTATCCAGCATCTACGGGCTTGGCTCACCGCAAGAGTATCTGCGCAGTATTGTGATCGTGAAGCGCGGCGACCGCCTCGATCCGCGCGAACTGGCGATGCGCCTTGTGGAACTACAATACACGCGCTCCGATATGGTGCTTGGGCGCGGAACTTTTCGCATTCGCGGCGATGTCATCGATGTGCAACCCGCTGATGAGGAATATGTCACGCGCATCGAATTGTTCGGCGACGAGGTGGAGCGGATTTATGAGTACGACCCGCTCAAAGGCGAGACCATCGCGGAGCTGGACAGGGTAAGTTTTTTCCCCGCGACGCACTATGTAACGCCGTGGGACAGGATGGACTCGATTATCGCACAGATTCGCGAGGAGCTGGAAGCGCAGGTTGCCTATTTTGAGTCACAAGGTCGCCTAATAGAAGCACAACGCATCCGGCAGCGCACGGAGATGGACATCGAAATGATGCGTGAACTGGGCTACTGCAACGGTATCGAGAACTACTCGCGCTACTTCGATGGACGCCAACCTGGCGAGCCGCCTTACACTTTGCTGGACTATTTCCCCGAAGATTACATTTTGTTTATCGATGAATCGCACCAAACGATTCCTCAGATACGTGCGATGTATAATGGCGACTTACAGCGTAAGCGGACACTGGTAGAGTACGGTTTCCGCCTGCCTTCCGCTTTGGATAATCGTCCTTTGCGTTTTGAGGAGTTCTTGCAACGGGTCGGACAAGTGATTTTCGTTTCCGCAACGCCAGGTCCCTTTGAGCGCGAAGTCAGTCAGCAGATTGTGGAACAGATTATTCGCCCTACGGGCTTGTTGGATCCCGAAATCATCGTGCGTCCTACGGCTGGTCAAGTGGACGACTTGGTTGCGGAGATTCGCCGCCGCATCGAACGCGAAGAGCGGGTCTTGGTGACCACGCTTACAAAAAAGATGGCAGAAGACTTGACCAGCTATTTGCAGGAGTTAGGGATTCGGGTGCAGTATCTTCACTCAGATGTTCAATCGCTGGAGCGGGCGGAAATCTTGCGCGATTTGCGGTTGGGGACTTACGATGTGGTGATTGGTGTGAATCTTTTGCGCGAGGGTCTGGATTTGCCCGAAGTCTCTTTGGTGGCGATTCTGGACGCGGATAAGGAGGGGTTTTTGCGTTCTGAAACCTCACTGATCCAGACAATCGGACGCGCCGCTCGGAACAAGTTCGGGCAGGTCATTCTTTATGCGGATCGGATTACAGGCTCGATGCAACGCGCTATCGACGAGACGAATCGCCGCCGACAAATCCAGATGGAGTATAATGAGCAGCACGGCATTACTCCTGAAACGGTGCGGAAAGAGGTTCGTGAAACAGTACGCGCTTACAAGGTGGCTGAGGAGCGCACGGCATATCAGATTGTCGATACCGATCGCGTTGCATTTGAGGATTTGCCGATAGTGATTGATCGTCTGGAGCAGGAGATGCGACAGGCGGCAAAGTCGCTGGAGTTCGAGCGTGCGGCAATTCTACGCGACGAGATTCAGCGATTGCGCCGAATTTTGGAGCAAAGTGCGGTTTAGAGGGCTAAAGAAATCGATATGCCCTGCCGATAATAAACGATGTAGTGAGCCGAGACAGAAAAAGGCAAACCTGTAGCGATGCAGGGGCGCAAAGCCTATGGGTCTGCCGTAGCTATGCGGCAGATAGCCGGGTTGCCTGTCTCCGGTTGCTGGGAATTCAGCAAGATAGGAGGCAGAACGATGCAAATCTCGTTGGAGGAAGTGCAGCGGGTGGCGCGCGACAGCCGCGCCCAACAGACGGGGACAGCGCCGCTGGAGCCTGTACCCGAGCCGTTTGTCGCTTGTAAAGAGGCAGATCAGCAACTGGCTCGTGAACTTGCCCATTTCCTTGCACAAACGCCCGATATTCGCAATGGACGAGTCGAGGAAGTGGTCAATCATCTGAGCCAGACCGAGGAACCACTGCCCGCGTCAGAGGTTGCGGTATCCATCATGCGCCGTCTCATCGCGGATAACCTCACGGAATAATGGCAGGCATGGCGCGGGAGAATTCCCGTCTCTCGCGCTGTGAATTTGGCAGGAAATCGCGTCGCTGTATGGAACAACCCTTCCGTGCAAAAGCACGGTTGGGTGCTGGCAGTAGTCAACCAGAAAGGCGGTGTTGGCAAAACCACGACCGCCATAAACTTGTCAGCGGGGCTTGCGCTTGCCGGTGATTTAACTCTCCTGGTAGATGCAGACCCCCAAGCGAACGCAACCAGTGGCTTGGGCATCGATCCACGCGATCAGCCCCGCGACTTGTTTACGCTCATCCAAAATCGCCTCGCAAACCCTCAGTTCCAAGTTTCAGAGGACATACCTCTTGAAACGCGGAGTCCTAACTTACATTTATTACCTGCAAGCATTGATTTAGCTGGAACCGATCTACTACTCGCTTCGCAGATAGCCCGCGAGTCGATACTGCGCCATCTTCTCAACCCTCTGCGTGAGAGATATCGTTGGATCATCATCGACACGCCGCCTTCGCTGGGTATCTTGACTATTAACGCGCTAACTGTTGCTGATGGGCTGATTGTACCTGTTCAATGTGAATATTATGCACTGGAAGGACTCACGCAACTGCTTCAAACTGTGGACTTAGTACGACAGCATCTGAATCCGCGTTTGGAAATCTGGAAAGTGGTATTGACTATGTACGATGCTCGCACACGCCTTGCGGAACAAGTTGAGAGCGAAGTACGAAAGTTTTTCGGCGCAAAGGTGGCTCAGGTCGTGATTCCGCGCAATGTTCGTATCAGTGAGTCCCCCAGCTTCGGTCAACCTGTGATTGAGTATGACCCTCGCTCGCGTGGGGCTCAAGCCTACCATGAATTAGTACAGGAGGTGAAAAATTATGCCGCGTCCTGCACTCGGTAGGGGAATAGGAGCACTGATAGGTCAAAACGACCTTGCAGAAACGCTCATTCGTGAGATTCCGATTGCTCAGATACGCTCAAACCCTTATCAACCGCGTCAGCAATTCAGCGAAGAGTCGTTGGCTGAGCTGGCAGCGTCTATCCGCGAACTGGGCGTCATTCAGCCGGTTATTGTGCGTCAAGAGGGTGAAAGTGATTATGTATTGATCGCGGGCGAGCGCCGCTTACGGGCTGCGAGGATGGCAGGTTTGACGACTATTCCTGCCATTGTGCGATCTCCGTCGGAGCAGCAAATGCTCGAGATGGCGCTGGTAGAGAATGTTCAACGAGAGGACATAAATCCCATCGATGCTGCCCTGGCTTACAAGCGTCTTATGGAAGAGTTTGGCTTGACGCAGGAACAAGTGGCGCAGCGAGTTGGTAAGAGTGTTCCCGCGATTTCGAATACATTGCGGTTGCTTCAATTACCTGAGTACATCATCAAGAGTCTCAAAGAGGGGGTAATCAGCGAAGGGCATGGGCGCGCTTTGCTTATGGTAAAAGACCCTACTTTGCAACGCCAGCTGTGGAGTGATATTACGACTGAAGGTCTGAGTGTTCGCGCAGCGGAGCTGCGAGCGCGAGAGCTGCGCCCGATGAACCCATCTCCACGCAACACGCCTGAGTCATCTCCACAGCCGTCCCCTGCTTCACCTGAGTTAAAGGCGTTGGAGCAAAACCTGAGCGCGTACTTGGGTACGCGGGTGCAGGTAGTTCAGTGGGGAGGAGGAGGAGGTAGAATCGTTATCGAGTTCTACTCGGAGGAGGAACTCGGACGCATACTGGAAGTTATTGCTCCCGATGGATTGTAGGTTTTCATGTGAAAACCAGGAGAGGAGACCTCTATGGACAAACGGAGACAGCGGGCGCGAGAAAAATTCCGCAAAATGCGGTTTGGTATGTTTATTCACTGGGGTATCTACTCGCTGCTGGAACGCGGCGAATGGGTGATGTTCCACGAGAAGATTCCCCTTTCCGAGTACAAGCCTCTCATGGAACGGTTTAATCCCTACCTGTTCAACGCGGATCAATGGGTTCAGCTTGCTAAAAGGGCAGGCATGCGATACATCACTATCACCGCAAAACACCACGACGGGTTTTGCATGTACGATAGCGACTTAACGGACTACAAGATTACAAATACGCCGTTCAAGCGGGATGTGATGCGCGAATTGACCGATGCCTGTCGTAAAACAGGAATCGCGCTACTGTTCTACTACTCCCCCCTTGATTGGCAACACCCGGCTTACAAATCAGATTGGGAGACCTATACACGCTATTGGCACGGTCAGGTAATTGAATTAGTGAAAAAATACCGACCGTACGGGATTTGGTTGGACGGTTGTTGGGACAAGCCTGAAAAATTGGACGAGACTTGGAAACTGACCGAGTTATATAAATCGCTGCGCGAAATTCAACCTGATCTGCTGATAGGTAATAACCACCATCAAGAGCCACTCCCAGACGAAGACATCCAAACTTACGAACAGGATCTGCCAGGTGAGAATACAGTGGGGTTCAACCCCATCCCACCTGCGGACAACGCCCTCATAGAAACATGTATGACCATCAATAACAGTTGGGGCTACAATGCGAGGGACACTCACCATAAATCCACTACTCAACTCATTCGTATTCTTGCTTTGTGTGCGGGCAGAGACGCAAACCTGCTTCTCAATGTCGGACCTAAGCCCGATGGGACAATCCAAAAGGAACATCAAGATCGGTTGTTGGAAATGGGTGAATGGCTGAGAATTAATGGAGAGGCTATTTACGCTACGCGCGGGAAAGTATTCAGTGCTTCCGAATGGGGAACAGCAACACGCACGCCGAAACGGATCTACCTGCATGTATGGAACATCCCTCACGAAAAGCAACTGAACATCCCTATGCCTCTGAAAGTGAGGTCAGTACGCTGGTTGGCTACAAAGAAACCTGTACCCCATCAGCAATCAGAAAACATGCTTACCTTGAGCCTACCCGAACAACTCCCTGATGTGCGAAACAGTGTAATAATACTGGAGGTGTAATATGGAACGCTCTGAAAAACTTCTTAGCCGAGAACAATCAGTGCTGGTCGTCGTGGACCTTCAGGATACGCTTCTCAAAGCGATCAAGGTCGGAACGCATATTGCGGAGAACATCGCCTTACTTGTCCGTGTTGCCCACAACTTGCAGATACCGATTCTCTGCACAACTCAGAACGCATCCAAACTCGGAGGAATTACGCCCATCCTTGCTACGGAACTGGAGCAATTTCCCTTTGTTGACAAACTCTGCTTTAGCTGCGTTGGCTCGGAAGACTTTATGAGAGAACTCCAGAAAACGGGTCGCACGCAAGTTCTTATAGCGGGTATAGAAGCGCATATCTGCATCATGCAAACCGCTCTAGACCTCCTCAAGGCAGGCTACACCGTACATGTGCCCTACGATGCCGTGGCGAGCCGACAAAAGCGTGATTGGAAGTACGCTCTGCTCAGAATGGCGCATAGTGGGGTTGTGGTGACCTCGATCGAGTCGGCGATTTATGAGTGGCTCTACGAAGCAGGGACAGAACAGTTTCGCTCTGTGTTGCCTTTACTCAAAGCGCGCGAAGAGCAACGGCTCAAAGCGGAAGAAGAGGAGGAAGAGGATGAGCCGGAAGGAAAGTCCGCCTCTGGAGAAGGAAATAATCACGAGCAAGAGACACAAATCTCTACTTCCGAAAGAGACTCCGAAGAATGAAGTACAGATTCGCGGGGCGCTCAGCCAATCGGCGTGAGAAGTAGGGATACCACTGCTCGCCGTAGGGAACATAGATGAGCGTGCGATAACCTTCCGCGACCAACTGCTTCTGCAGTTCTCGGCTAATGCCGTAAAGCAGCTGGAACTCAAATTGGGACTTATCCAAACCCAATTCCGCAGCATATCGCTGGGCATGCGCAATCAAGCGCACATCGTGGGTGGCGATGGCAGGCTCCTTACCCCGCTCAAGAAGTCGCTCCATCAGTATTTTGAATTGGCGATCTACGGATTTCTTATCGGGATAAGCAACCTCGCGCGGTTCAGCGTATGCACCCTTGACCAAACGCACCCGCGCACCCATCTCAAGAAGACGCTCCAGATCGTCGGGAGTGCGATACAGATAACTTTGCAGAACAGTACCGGAGTTCGGATAATCGGGATACATTTCGCAAAAGAGGTCTAAAATCTGCTGCGTGTGCTTGCTGCTTTCCATATCGATCCAGACAAAGTTATTCAATCGGCAAGCTGCATCCAGTACACGCGCCAAGTTTTTACGCGCGATCTCGGGACCTAAGTCCAGTCCCAACTGCGTCAACTTGATAGAAATGCAAGCGTTGACTCTGGTACGGTCAATATGTTCCAAGAGGGCAATATATTGACCTGCCGCATGCTCGGCGTCTTCGACACGCTGGGTGTCTTCGCCCAGGTAATCGAGGGCTACTAAAAATCCTTCCCGATTGAGCCGCTGGGCGATTTGGAGGGCTGTGTCAACATCTTCGCCCGCAATAAAACGCTTGATCAGCCCTTGCGTCAAGCGGCTGCGCTTGATCCAGTTTTTGAAGGCAGGCATCTCTGCCACTTTCAACACCAGTGTTCGGGAAAGCATCGTCGCTTACCTCATTGACGGTGTCTCACTTTTTTGTCTTTACAGGAGTTTGCTCCCACCAGTATTCAACGATATCGCGCTTCGGGTCAGGTTTCGGCATCTGTGAGGTGGTCTGTTTGTTCTTTTCCTCTTGCTTAGGCGTGGTGTTGGTTGCAGCTTGCGCAGATACGGATGCACGATTACGCTCTAATTGGGCTTTAATCTCAGCTTCAGTAGGAGTCGGAATCGCCTCCTGTTGTTCTGATTGCTGTTGTTGAGCGCGTTGCTCAGCGATCATGGGGGCAATATTCGTTTGCCATCCGTACCAGACCACGAATGCAACGAGAACGATAATCAAGCCTATCCACGCAATAGGTATTCCTCTACGGCGCATGGTTTTACCTCCCCTGTATTATACCCTCTTACTTTGGGTATGCGTTCCCAGGATATTACGGTATAATTTTACAGATGAAGCGCCTGACAGCGCAGATCTACGGTATTGTGCAGGGTGTCGGGTTTCGGGCGTTTGTGCTCTCGGAAGCACGCCGCTTAGGACTTTATGGTTATGTGCGAAACTGTGCTGATGGCTCTGTCAAGGTGGTTGCAGAGGGAGAGGAACCCCATTTACGAACTCTTATCGCCGCGTTACAACGTGGTCCGTACGGGGCGCGCGTAGACCAGGTTGAAGTAACTTTTTCCGAGGCAACAGGAGAGTTTCTGGGCTTTACTATTCGAAACTGATGCGAGCGATTCTTATCAGTCTACTCTTGTTATGCACCGTCTCTGCTCTTGCCCAGCCGAAGCTGCTCTTGATTCTTGTACACGAGCCAATCGCGCCAGAGGCTTTTGTCGGAGCGATTCCCGCACAAATTGCCTGGGTCGTCTGGGAATGTGGCGAGAACGAGCCGTATCATCTTGCAACTGGTGCCAAGGTACGGAGTTCTCACAAGCAATTTGCAGCGATCGAGCTGAAACCCCCAGTGAATACCTCATCGAACCGCTCCCTATTGACCTTGAGACACGAGAAGCGCCGTACTGATCTGCCAAGCATAACTCTGGGTGCGCGCCTGATACAGGCAGGACAAAAAGGCATCTATCTTGCTACGCGCCAGTCGCCCGTGCCCAGCGCTTTTGCGATGATAGTAATGTCTAATGCGGGTCTTGCACCAGCACGGGTGTATCCCGATATTGAAGCCTTGCGCCTTGATTTTTTCCAGATTAAGGCGGAATGGGCAGTGCTGGAAATGAGCCGCTGGAACTATAGCGCTTTGGAGCTGCTGCTGGCGGAGGGTGTGGAGGTGTGGGTCGTTGGGATACCGTCGCCCAAGGGACTTCATTTTACACGGACACGCCTTAGTGCTGTCGCTCGTTACGCCGCGCGAGAACCAAGGGGGTTGCTCACCTCGCCCTCCACACGCTGGAACGGGGTGATTCGGGAGGTTGACATTGCTCCAACCCTTTACCATGCCCTCACCGGGAACCTCGCCGGTGGATGGACAGGCGCACCTGTGCTTGAAACACGCCAGTCCGACTGGCATCGCTACTGGAATGGCTGGCTCATCAGGCTCGCTCTTCAGGAGGCAACAGCACCTGCTGGCATCGGATGGCACGGCAACGCCCTACGACGCAGCGCAGAGTGGGCACTGGCAAAGGAACATCTCGTATCCGCGATCAATAGCGCTCTGCTCGTATTCTGCGGAGCATGGTTGAGCATAGGGATCGCTCTCTGGCGAACCCAACGATTACGCAAAGTATGGAGGCGTGTATTCGTCTCGGGACTCGCAGTATTTTGCCTGATCCCTGCCGTCGCTATCTTGTATGCCTATTACCCCTTCGACTATTGGAGCGGTGAACTCTATCGCGACCTCATTTCGATCGGGAGTTGGCTGACCATGAGCTGGGCTGTGCTAAGCCTTCTCGCAGCTGGGTTAGCACGTTGGGGAAACGCCCCCCTGTGCTGTTGTGCGGCGATGGTCGCCCTCGTAGTAATTGGAGCAGACATTCTGATTGCAGGCGGCTACGGGGTCAAACGCTCCCTGCTGAGCGCAGGCATCACAGGGGATGGATCGGTATTTAGCGTCAATGAGTGGTTCTGGGGTTTTGGGCTGGCAATGGCGCTGCTTGCGCCTGCCAGCTGGCTGGAGAGCCGAGGACGCGCGCTGCTGGGCACGCGAGGGCAAACCGTGTTGGGGATGGCATATGGGCTTCTTTTGGGTTTGTTCGGCGCGCCGATGTTAGGAGCTGCTCTGGATGCTTGGATCCCTCTCATTCTCGCGTTCGGACTTGGAATCGGCATCTATACAGGCATACTGCGCTCCCCGATTAGGATGAGAAACGGTGTTTTCCTAATCCTTGCACTGCTGGCTCTCGGGGGCGCATTTACGGGCTTAGCGGTCGTGTTTGACGCCACGCAGCCTTGGACGCGCCAAGCAGGTTGGGCACGGAACTGGCAAACCGCGTTAGGGTGGCGATTCGCTCCAGTAGAAATTGCGCTCGTGGCTGGTGTGGCAGCGACCGTGTTTTACGCGTTACGACCCAAGTTATTAGGATTGCGCCGCACCTTGGTGTTGAACTCCGCGCTGGGGGAATGCCTCATTGTGGCGGTGACTGTGCTGCTACTCGGCAAAACGGTTGCATCCGCGGTGATCCTCGTCCTTAGTCTACTGTTTACGCTTGAATACCTTATCGGCGGTAAGGAGTGGGGTTATGCCTACGAAGGCAACGGCGTCGCCCACTGAAGGGGTATACTTTTTGTTTGGAGGTTCGCGCTTATGAACGCCATCATCCAGAATCGTTTGATTATTCTGTTCGCTTCAATCGGCATGGTGATTTCCGCTCTTTTGTGGATTTCGCATTCAGCGAACTTCGCACTTCCCTGCACAGGGGGCGGCTGCGACGAGGTGGCTCGTTCGACGTATTCGCGCATCGTCGGCATTCCTGTTGCGGCACTGGGCTTTGGCTACTTTGGCGTGGTACTGGTGCTGGCGCTGTCGCGGTTGCAATATCCCGAGCAGTGGCGCCACTACGGCAAACTTTTGGCAGGGCTGAGTACACTGGGAGTGTTCGCTTTCGCCTACTTTACTTACATCCAACTTTTCGTATTAAACCTGTACGCGAAGGGTTCACCATGTTGGTGGTGTTTGGGAGCGGCAGGGTCTAATCTGATTGTATGGATTCTCTCGCTGATAGGGCTGCGCGGTGCTCCCTCGGCAACAGGCATGCTCACGCGGGAGCTGCTCCAGTCCATCGCGGTTTCGCTGCTTCTCATCGTGGCGGGGTTGGCTTACGGCGGCTGGCAGTGGAGCAAAGCCACAACCGCCCAAACAGTCAAGACCGATAACGAAAAGTTGACTCTGCTGTATCTGGATGGGCAAGGTTGGCGCAAAGGCAACGAGAACGCCCCACTGGTAATTGTGGAGTTTTCCGACTTCCAGTGCCCCGCCTGCAAACAAGCGTACGAACTCTTAGAGAAACAAATCCTGCCCCAGCTGGGCGACAAGGTTCTATTCGTCTTTCGGCACTACCCCCTTATCAACATCCACCCGATGGCATGGATGGCTGCATCTGCGGCGGAAGAGGCAGGCAAACAGGGCAAGTTCTGGGAGATGTATGCCGCCCTGTTTGAGAGCCAGCAGGAACTTACCCCCGCGCGCATCGAAAAGATTGCCCAAGAACTCGGGCTGGACAGCAAAAAGGTACGCGAAGCGGTGGATAATCAGGACATCCACTTCAAGACCGTCTATCGAGATTTCGAACAGGGCAGTAAACTGGGCGTTAGCTCTACACCAACTTTTATTGTGGTGTACGAAGGCGAAATGCACATCGCGCGGGGTATGGGCGCACTGATGAACACACTCAATACCAACCCGAAAATTCAACACTATCTTGGCAAACAGATTGAGGTACAGTTGAGTCAATAATGGAACTCAAATATCGTGCATTAGAGGGCATGAATGATGTGCTGCCAGAGCAAAGTACGCTCTGGCACTCTGTGGAGTCGCGCTGGCGCGAACACTGTCGCCGGTACGGCTATGGCGAAATCCGCACGCCGATCCTGGAGACGGCAGAGCTCTTTGAACGCACCGTCGGCGAGACCAGCGATATCGTCTCCAAAGAGATGTATGTGTTCCAGCGTGGCGAGGAGCGCTACGCCCTAAAGCCTGAGGGCACTGCGCCCGTGGTGCGCGCCTATTTGGAACATGGGCTTTATGCGGCGGGAAGCGTCCAGAAGCTGTATTACATCACGCCGTTCTTCCGGGGCGAGCGACCGCAGAAGGGGCGCTATCGGCAGGCACATCAGTTCGGCGCAGAGATTTTTGGCGCCGCGCACCCGCTTGCCGACGCGGAACTGTTGTATATGGTGATGGACTTTTTCCAGTCGCTGGGCGTGCCTGCAGACGCGCTGGAGTTGCGGGTGAACACCATCGGCTGCCCAGAATGTCGCCCTGCCTATCGTGAAGCGGTACGCAATTGGGGGCGCGACAACTACGCACGCCTCTGCAAAAACTGCCAAGCGCGCCTGGAACGCAATCCGCTACGCATTCTGGACTGTAAAGAGTGCGTGGAAATTACCACCGACGCCCCAACGATCGACCCGTATCTCTGCGACACCTGTCGGACGCACTTCGAGAGTCTACAGAGCCTACTCAAAACGCTTGAAGTGCCCTATGTACGTTCGCATCGGCTGGTGCGGGGATTGGATTACTATACGCGCACCACTTTTGAGGTCGTTGCGGAGCATGGGTTGGGCTCGCAAAACGCTCTCTGTGGAGGGGGGCGGTACGATGGCTTAGTAGAGGAACTCGGGGGTCCTCCGACGCCCGCGCTGGGAGTCGGCATCGGTGTTGAGCGGACTCTGTTGGTGCTACAGGCGCTGAAGGCGCCGCTCCCTCAACCTGCGCCGATAGATGCCTTTGTGGTCGCGTTTGGGGATGCTGCGCGTCCCGTTGCCCTCCAGACAGCGATCCAACTGCGTCATGCGGGGATTGCTACCGATTTGGACCTTGAGGGACGCAGCCCCAAGGCGCAAATGCGACTCGCGAACCGCAGCGGCGCCCGCTACGCTATCCTCTTGGGTGACTCGGAGCTCCAACAGGGTACCGCGAGCGTCAAAAATCTACAAACACACGAACAGACAACCGTGTGCCAAACGGAACTTGCTGAATGGATCAAAAGCCGCCTGTAGATGCCCTGGAATCGCGCGATGTGGAATATTTTAAGCGAGGCGCGTGGGAGAACCCGCGCTTCTGGAACCGCCTCGGCGGACAACCAGAACTGCGCGGCAAAAAGGTATTAGACCTTGGATGTGGGCACGGCAGCTTGTGCATCGACATGGCGAAAGCAGGGGCGACACGAGTGGTCGGAATCGACCTCAACGAACGGCTCATCCGATTTGCCCAGCAGAACCTGCAACAGAACTATCCCGAGCTCGCCGACCGCGTGGAATTCCACTGTATCGACATCGCCTCCTTGAACGAGAGCGATTTTGACCTGATGACCAGTAAGGACACCTTTGAGCATGTGATGGACTTGCCCAAGGTGCTTTCCGAAATGCGTACACGCCTCAAATCGGGGGGGCGTCTCTACGCGGCAATTGGGCCCCTTTGGAACAGCCCTTTCGGAGATCACGACACCCTCAAACGGCTCATCGGAGTCAATCTGCCGTGGGCACACCTGATTGTACCTGACCAAATTGTCCTCAACGCTACCGCAAAGCGCATGGGGCAGCCGCTGCAATCCTATCGGGATTTGGGGATGAACATGCTGGCGTTCCGAGACTACAGACGAATTATCTACAGCTCGGGCTTCGAGGTGGAGTTTTTCCAGCCGAATTGCAGCAAACATCCCGTGGTGCGCCTATTCAGCCTGCTGCGTCATTTACCCATCGTTGGGGACTATTTCGTGAACAATCTGTACTGTATCCTGCGGAAACCTTAAGCCGAGCGATTATATAGAGGTCAAACCCGCAACCTCATCAGGGCTTTTAACATTTTCTTAAAACTCGGAAAGGGTATAATAAGAGTGCAGGAGGTTCATTCAAACTATGCGACGGCTCGGCTTTACGCTGATTGAACTTCTGGTTGTGATTGCGATTATCGCGATCCTCGCGGCGATCCTGTTTCCTGTGTTTGCTCAGGCACGCGAGAAAGCACGCCAGACATCGTGTTTAAATAACTGCAAGCAGATAGGACTGGGCATAATGATGTACTTGAACGACTGGGATGAGACCTTCCCGCGCAACGACGATTGTATTGCGCCCAATCGTATCCCGTACCAGCCGAACGCCACGGGCTGCAGCGGTCCCACCTATGGGCAGCGTGTCAACCACTACAAGTGGCAATATTGGATTTACCCGTATGTGAAGAATATCCAAATCTTCTTCTGTCCCAGTCGTAACTTCGACCGCACCGCTTGGGAGCAGAATGCCGAAATCTTTGATGGCGGCTATTCGCTTGCGCTCCATATCACGGGTGCGCTGAATACCTGGAACCGCACCGGCGCGAACCAGCAAATCCGAAATTCATTCCTCGGCGGTACGATGGCAGGGGTGCAGCGCCCTGCGGAGACGATGATCCTCATGGAAGACCGCTTCCCCGGCGTGCGCCACTATGTGTTCGGGCCGCAGCCTATACAGACTATTTACCCGATGGCACACCGCCACCTGTGGGAAGCGTGGTTCTATAATGGCGGATCGAACAACCCCGTGAATAAGAAAAACGCTCCCCACAACGAGGGGTTGATTATCGTCTATGTCGATGGGCACGCCAAGTGGATGCAAGTGCGCGAGTTCCTCGCGAAGTCGCCCACGGCACAACAATACACCCCCAGCCCCTTGAGCGCGTTCCCTGGGGGCATGGCATGGACGATTAACCCGCAACCCACATGGACAGGCGATTGGCCTCTGTGGGGGCTGTACGGCAACTAAAATTACACTGTGAGCCGTTTCTCGGCGCCCCTTCCTGCAGGAAGGGGCGTTTTGTTATGGAACATACCTGTTGGATGCAAATTCTCGTCCGAACGCTATGGGTTGGGCTGCTTGCGCTGTGCCTTGGCTTCGCGGACGCGCCGCGCACGCGCGACAGCGACTGGCTGATTCGCGTAGGGCTGGAACAAGCCGCATGGGCGCCGAAATTGTATGTGAGCGTTTCCCAAGGCGCGCTTCGTTGGGTGAATCCACGCACGGGTCAGACGCTCAGCGTCGGTGCGGCGGGTCAGGTCTGGGAACTGCGTCGCGAAGATGGACGCTATGTGGCAAGCAGCGAAAGCGTACAGATCGCCTCCGATAAGTTAGTCGCCGAGCCTACAGGCACAGGTTTCTTGCAGGTGGGAACCAGCCCCAATTCCCTACGCTCCTATCGGGGACATCTGGAATGGACGGAGCGCGACGGCAAATTACTCACCATCAACTGGGTTTCGCTGGACGACTATCTGAAAGCCACCTTGCCGCGTGAGATGCCCCCAAACTTCCATCCGGAAGCGCTCAAGGCGCAGGCGGTCGCGGCGCGCTCGTTCACTTTCCGCAGGCTGAACCGCTATCGGCAGTGGGGTTATGATCTGTGTGACCACGAGCCGTGTCAGGTTTATGGCGGGGTGGACGCAGAACATCCGAACACGAACGCCGCCGTGGATGCTACAGCAGGGGAGGTGTTGGCGTTCGAGGGGCGTGTTGTTGAGGCTGTTTATACAGGGAACTGCGGCGGGCACACCGCGCCCGTTGAAGTCGCGATGGTTGGAACACGCCCTACGCCATTCTTAGCGGGTGTCCCCGATACAGACGCGGATGGCAAACCTTACTGCCGCATCGCGCCCAACGGCTCTTGGGAAACGGTGCTAACCTGCGAAGAGTTGGGCAAGCGCTTCGCACAGGTGGGGCCGGTTCGGGAGTTGCGCCTGCTGCAACGCGCGCAAGGAGGACACGCGCAGCAGATCCAAATTCGCGGCGATCGCGCCACGCTCACCGTTTCGGGCGCAGAGTTTCGCACCGCGCTCGGCGCAACGCGCATACGCAGCTTGATGTTCGAAATTCAACCCATCAGCGAAGGCTGGAAACTCGTTGGGCGGGGCGCAGGACACGGTGTGGGAATGTGTCAATGGGGGGCACAAGGACGCGCCCTCGCCGGGCAAAACTATCGTCAGATTCTGGAAGCCTACTACCCCCGCACAACCCTGCAGCAGCTGTAAACGCATCCTCGCGACCAGTTGCCTGTCCCTAAGCAGCCTTCCGTCCTCCCTCTTGCATTAACCATACAAACCTGTGGTATAATACAAGTACCCTACGAAAGGAGGTCTATGGCAATGAAGCGACTATTCGGTCTTTTGGGTGTTGTGACGTTGGGCGCGTCGTTGAGCGCAAGCGCGCAAGTGAGTTTTACGCACCTCAAGAGTGTTGACCTTTCCAGCTACTTCCCCGCAAGTGGACAACTTGGCGACCTGGCGTCCGATGTGGCGTTTGATGGCAGCAACCTCTACATCGCAGGAATGTCCAGTGCAAGCACTAGCCCCGCGAGTGTGGGCGTGCTGAAGATCGGTAATGTGCTGTCGCTGGATGTGAACAGTTGGTCGTACAGCTCCCTGATTACGCTCAGTCAGGCAGCTCAAAGCCGCAGCAGCTATATCGTGTACCGAGACGGGTTTCTCTATCTGGGCACAGGACTGGGCGACGGTTCTAACGATGCCGCCAACACGGGCATTCGCAAGTTCGACGCCGCGACCGGCACGCAAATCAGTGATTGGAATGGAACAGGCGTTGTGCTACCGATCAACTTAAGCAATTCATCGCGCGCAGAGTGTATTGAGATTGATCCTGGCTATCAGGGCAGTAATTCGTCGTTGGCAGTATTAGCGCGTGGACGCGGATTTATTTTTCGGCGCGATTTCGCAACGGGCAATGCGCTCCCGAACATCCTGAGTGTACCTTCGCGCGATTGTCAAGGTGGGCAGACTACCACAGGCATGCGCGACATCACCTTCTCCCCGGAAGGCGACGCTTACCTGCGCGTGGACAATAGCATCTTCTACGCGCCCCGTACGGCGGATAATACCGTTCAAGATGGACGCGCCTGCCCCATCTTCGACTTCAGCACGGACAACGCTTTCCAAGTGCTGATTAACATTCACTACATGCGTACGAACAGTGGGGACTACCTCCTCTATAACCGCCGCACAGGCGATGCAAACAATCGTCTCAACAAGGTCTTCGTTGCGTCGGGTTCAGGAGCGACTTGGACGCCCGTGGCGGAGATTACAGGAGATGAACCCCTGCCCGATGGCAGCACTCCGAACGCTTACGGTTTCGATATCTTCAACTTCACGAGCGGCTTTGGTCCCGACCCGTCGCAGGGCGATGTGAACTTAGACGGCGTAGTGGACGATGCTGATTTGCTGGCGATTCTATTTGAGTTCGGTTCCAGCAACGCAGCGGTGGATGTGAACAGCGACGGCGTGGTCGATGACGCCGACCTGCTGACCGTGCTGTTCAACTTCGGCTCCAGTCCCCAAGCGCAGTACCTGTTTATCGTGCATAGCTCCATAACTGCCGATCGGCTGGACATCTACCGCGTGGACAGCAACTGAGGCTTGCTGCACCTCCCACTCACCTCCCTCCCCTCCTTACGCTCAACAGGCGTAGGGAGGGGTTGTTCTCTATGTGGCATAAGGGAAAGCGGCAATTAAGGGGGTTTCCCCTCGCCCAGTGTGGGAGAGGGGAAACGGGTTTGGTTAGCGCGGGCGGTCGTCGTCCACCGTGAAGCGGAACATCACGCAGGTTGTGCCGCAGATGTTCGGGTTCGTCTCCGCGAGATAGTTGAGGCTAACGGCTTTCGCGTGCCCGTCCATCCACACCACATTGGAGAGCTTCATATGGCGTCCCAGAATCGCGCCGTTGTTGCGGCGGTTGAGCAGCGCCGGGAACGGGAAGGTCTCTACCGCGCGGGTTGGTTGGTCATCGCGCACCAGATCAGCTCGATAGAAGTCCGCGCTCTGCCCCATGTTTTGCACTTCGGCGATGAGTACCGTATCTGCAGGCTCCGCCGCCATTGCCAGCGGTTTATTGTTGGGCGGGGTGCAGGTGGAGAAGTTATTGTTGCGGAAGGTGACCCCATTTCCACATCCTGCGTAGTACATATTGTTGATGGCGTAGCTGCCGAAGCGTCGCCCCACATTGGTCTGCCCGTTCGGGTCGCCACAGTCAGCTTCGCGGCGTACATTGCTGCCGTCGGGCGAATAGGGCTGGTACACATATCGCTTGTTCTCTGCCAGGGTGTGTGTCCCACCGTTGGGCAGCGTGCCCCGAATCGGCGCGAACGGGTCGCTGGGACAGTTGTGGATGTCCGTGTTCTTCGTGTAGGGCTGCAGCACATCCATCCAGCGCGGCGTGGAGCAGTTCACAAAGTGGTCGCCTTCCAAGACACGAGGCGGGTCGGCAAAAGCGTTGCGTGGCACATACTCGTCGTAGTCCTGAATGTACATCTGTACACCCAGACCAATCTGCTTCACATTCGATAAGCAGCCCGTCTGGCGCGCCTTCTCCCGCGCCTGAGCGAACACCGGGAACAGAATCGCCGCCAGAATCGCGATTATCGCGATGACAACTAACAGCTCTATCAGCGTAAAACCTGTTCGTCTCATCGTACACCTCCTAAGTGAAGTATTATAATCATACGAGGCTCCCGATTAAGGAAAGGTTAAGAAGTGGGAGATATAATCCCTATAAAGGGAAACAGCCTGCTCGCCTTCCATCGCTCGCAGGGGAAGTAAGTCAGGATCTCCTATTCCCACAGGGTGGCGATTTGTGCCAGTGCGTAGAAGGCGGCGTGTTCCGTGCGCAGGACGCGCGCGCCCAGTGAGGCGGCATAGGTTTCAGGTTGCGCCGCCATCCAGTCCCGTTCCGCAGGACTGAAGCCGCCTTCGGGTCCTACCACAAGGCTGAGCGTACTGGGCAACGGCATGCGTCGACAGCGCTGCTTGAGCAAGAGGGCGCCCTCCCACTCGTCCAGCACGAATACAGGGCGCGGAAGGCTCACGAACGCGTGGCGCCAGTTGTCAAACAGGCGCACTCTCGGCAGGTAGGCGCGGCAGGCGAGTTCTGCCTCTTCCTGCGCGATTTTCTGCCAGCGCGTTGCATAGCGTGCCTGCTTCTGAGCGTCCCAGTGTACTACCGAGCGGTTGCTGGGGGCGAAGGAGAGGGCGGCGGCGCCGCCTTGCACGCACAGGCGCACCACCGTCTCCGCTTTTTCGGAGCGCACAAACGATTGCAGGACGGTGATACGGAAAGGAAGTTCCGTTTCCAACGTGCTCGGATGCAGGTCAGCAATCCGCGTGTCGTCATCCAGCATCGCCAGGAAGACGCCCCCTGTGCCGTCAAGCAAGCAAATCCAGTCGCCCGAACGT
Source organism: Fimbriimonadales bacterium (assembly GCA_026003075.1). Taxonomy (GTDB): domain Bacteria; phylum Armatimonadota; class Fimbriimonadia; order Fimbriimonadales; family GBS-DC; genus GBS-DC. The sequence continues at coordinate 57,010 of BPGO01000011.1, forward strand.
AGGCGTAGCACATGGCGCACCTGATGGGCGATTTCGTCAGGGAGTACACGCGCCTCGAGGACGGCTGGCGATACGAAAAAGCGCGGCAGAGCGCGCGGGCTTAGCCCTTGCGGAACACTGCGGCGACCCATGTGCGTCGTTTGCGTGCCTCCTCTAAGTGCAGCCCTGCTGATTCGATCGCGCGGCGCACGCCGCCCCGCCAGTTGCGCCCACTGGTTCCTGAAATCAGGTAGACGCCCCCCGTCCTCAATCGCGGCGGCACTTGTGGTGCGCTCGCGATCAGAAAACCACTGATAATGTTGCACACAATGAGGTCAAAGACGCCCTCCAGCGCGTTGAAGCCGTCGCCGACTTGCACCCGCACGCGCTCCGCAACGCCGTTGCGCACGATATTCCCATGCGCGACTTTAACGGCAAGCTCATCGTTGTCCACGGCAAGTACCTCTTGCGCTCCCAGCTGCGCCGCAGCAATCGCCAAAATACCTGTGCCCGTGCCCACATCCGCCACGCGCATGCCCGGCAGAAGGTATTTCTCCAGCAGTTCCAAGCAGAGCGCCGTGGTGGCATGCCCCCCCGTGCCGAACGCCAGCCCAGGGTCTAACTGAATCAGTACCTCATCAGGCGACGGTTTGTGGCGACTCCAGCTGGGTTGCACCCGAATCCGCTGCCCGAACCGACGACTACGGAAGTAGCGACGCCACACGGTGTGCCAGTTCTGCTCTGTGACGGGCTGCACCTCGAACTTGTGAATCGAGGGTAGGTTATATTCAGGAAGCCTTCGGATTTGCGCCTCGATTTCGGGGAGGCGTCCCTGCTCGCTCTGGGGAAGGTAAGCCACCACGCTGTAGGGCTGATCGCGCAGTTCCACACCAGCACAGCCCGAGTCGATCAGCACAGCGGCAATAGCATCCCAGGCAGGCGGCGGCGCCACCACACGGATACTGAGCCATTCTGAGGGCTTCATCATAGGCAATTATACCGAAAAAACCCAAGTCGGCAGATGAAGCCGTCTCCACTCCTGACGCGCGTTATCACGATCGTAATCTGTTGTCCATATCCCAAAATGGCATAGATACGGCATTTGATAGAGCCTATGGTGGAGGATGGTTCACAAATTACCTCTGAAAGCCGATTTTTCCCCCGAAATTTCCCCTCCCCCCCCTTGACAAACGCCGAAAAATGTGCTATAACTATAGGCACTGGAGAAACGCCCGCAATTGTACGAATGGAGGCTCAGTGATGAGCGGACAGACGCTACGATGGGTACGCCGCAAGTTGGCGCATAGTCGCGCGATGCAGCTGTTTGCAGGAGTGTTGACCGTTGCCTTGACGCTCCCACCCCAGTTCGGCTTCGCCGCGGAACTGCATTATGTGCGTGGGGGGGGGGGGTAAATACTGTTAACATCACTCTCAATCCCCCGACTGAAACAGCCTACGAATCGACTTTGAGTGCTGCCCTTGCCACTTCCTTGCTCCAAAACACCGTACCGTGTCCCCCCGATGTGCCCATCCTGACTTTACCCAACGGCGATGTGACCCGCGACGGCGTAGTGGACGATGCAGACCTGCTTCAAGTGCAGTTCCAAATGGGCAATTCTGGCGGCGACGCGGACCTGGATGGGAACGGGGTGGTCGATGACGCCGACCTGATGATAGTCATGTTCGCTCAGGGGCAATCCAGCGATGCGCTCTGGCAGGGGAGTTTCGCACCTGCTCAGGGATGGTTTACCTTGCAGTTTGCGGTGCAGTTGGGTGACTATGTGGGCAACCCTGCAGGGCAGCAAGCAGAGGTGCGCCTACGCGATTTGGCGACAGGGGCGCAGTATGTGTATCCCGTGGTGTTTGGGGGCAGCCCGCTGCAGGTGGTGAGCGTGCCTGTGCCGACGCAGAACCGTTATGCGGTGCAGGTGGTCGCGCCTCAAGGGGGGAGTTGGCTTACGATCAGCCGCACCGATGTGCCAGCTACGGCGCCTGCGCCGCTGACTTTTGGCGCGCCGTTCCCGTGGCAAGGGAGCTTTCCTGTGCCGTATGGCGTGCTCAACCCGGCCAACGGCAACCTAATGGTGGGGTTGGGATTGGTGTCGTGGGGCGGTCAGGCGGGCGTGGCGTTTGGACTGACCTACAACGCGCAAGATACGCGCTCAGGCGTGCTGGGAGTGGGCTGGCGTCATAGCTACGAGGCGCAGCTGGTGTTTCACACGAACGGTGTGGCGTTGCAAGAGCCTGACGGGCGTGTGTTGTTTTTTGCGGAGCAGCCTGATGGCTCATATGTGGCGATGAAGGGAGTTTACGATCGGCTGCAGCGTACGGCAGAGGGCTATCAGCTCATTCGCGCCTCGCAGGTGCGCTGGTTGTTCGACTCCTCAGGGCGCTTGGTAGCCATTCGTGATTGGCACAATCAAGGGGTCTCGCTGGAGTATAACGCTGCGGGTCAGTTGCGCCGTGTGGTGGATACCACGGGGCGGGCGTTGACTTTGA
>BPGO01000012.1 GCA_026003075.1 Fimbriimonadales bacterium
CCTTAGTCCCCCACACCCCCCAAATCTCCGAACCCACCAGCGAATAAAAAGCAGGACTCCAGAAACTTGCCCAGAATCTTAGGAGCACTTAAGGAGGGCGACATGGCACAGGGGAGTTATAACTATAACAAACTCTTCATCGCCAGCTGTATCGCGCTGGTGACAACAGCGATGGCGTTTTCGATTCGTGCCGACATCCTCAAGGAACTCGGCGCCACTTTCGATATTAGCCACGAGCAACAGGGCTTGGTGAACCTGATGGGTATCTGGGGGTTCCCCATCGCGATTCTCATTGTGGGACCGCTGGTGAACACTTTCGGCATGGGACGCCTGTTGAAGCTGGCGTGTCTGGGGCATATTCTGGGCATTCTCTTTACGATTCTCTCGCCGAACTATGGTTTCGTCGCGCTACTGCTCTCCACGCTGCTGGTGGGATTAGCGAACGGCACCGTGGAAGCGGTCATCAACCCTCTTGCCGCCACCATGTACCCGAACGAGAAGACACATAAGCTCAATGTGCTGCATGCGTGGTGGCCGGGCGGGCTGATTATCGGCGGGTTAGTGACCTTCGCGTTGGCGCAGTTCCTGAACGCGCCGTGGCAAGTGCGTCTGGGCACGATTATCGTGCCCGCGCTCATCTATGGCGCGATGATTTGGACGGAGCGATTCCCCCAGACCGAACGCGCCGCCTCGGGGGTGAGCATGGGCGAGATGTTTCTGCAAATCCTGCGTCCCGGCGTGCTGCTGCTAATCCTCTGTATGTGTATGACCGCGATTACCGAGCTGGGTCCTGATCAGTGGGTCGGCTCTGTGTTAACCGACACGGTCGGCATTCGCGGGATTCTGTTCCTGGTTTACACATCGGGCTTGATGTTCGTGCTGCGTCTTGTGGCGGGTCCTGTGGCGCGGGTCTTCACACCGATTGGGCTGCTGGCGGTGTGTGCTGCCTTTGCGGCGGTGGGGTTGTATCTGCTGAGTGTCTCGTTCACGGCGGGTGCGGCGTTCCTCGCCGCGACCCTCTTCGGCATCGGCAAGGCGTACTTTTGGCCCACGATGCTGGGCGTGGTCTCGGAGCGCTATCCTCGCGGGGGCGAGTTCCTGCTGGCGGTGATGGGCGCCGCGGGGATGATTGCCGCAGGCGTCGCAGGACCCAGCATGGGGCGCATCTACGACCTCCACACCATCGAAAAGCTCACCCCCGAAGTGCGTCAGCTGGTGGTGGTGGACGGCAAATATAGCCCCGAAAAAGCCCAGGAGATTATCCAGAAGGCGGAAGCCGGCGACCCGGTCGCCCAGCAACAGAAAGCCGTGCTGGACGAGGCGCTACGCTACGGCGCGGCGATGACCTTCCGCTATGTCGCCGTGCTGCCGCTCATCTTAGTGTTCCTGTTCGGGGCGCAGTTCCTCTACTATAAGGCACGCGGCGGCTACAAGGCGGTGGAAATCGGCGGGCATTAGACTACACCCAGCGCCGATACTCCGCCATCACACGCTTCTGTACATCGCGCAACGCCTGCTCAGGGGTCTTATTCCCACTGAGCAGGTAATCTTCTGCCGTATACAGTTCATGCAAATACAAAGTGGCAACTGGTGTAATCGGGAAAAAGCGTGCGTTCGGGCTGTCGACCAAGTCCAAAAACTTTGCGTAGCCGCACTTCCAGACCTCGTTGGGGCGGCGCACCGTCCGAAGTTGCGGATGTTTCAAGACGCGCCGAATATTGGGGATCCCGTGCATCGTCTCGGCAAACAGCAGCTGCGCCGCCTCGCTTTGCATCCACACGAAAAACGCCCACGCCTCGCGCGGATGTTTCGACTCGCGCGGAATGCAGAACATGTTCTGCCCAATCCAAGTAGGCGTTTTCAAGTGCGGGGCACGCGCGGGGTAGGGCACAGGCGCAACCTCATAAGGCACATGCGGCGCGTACTTCTGGAACCAGTACGGGTTCCACTGTCCGTTGAGCATCATCGAGATTTTGCCCAGAAAGAAGGGGTTGTTTGTGCCCTGTTCGTTGCCGAAGCTCATCGTGAACGCCTGCACCTCTTTGCCGTTGCCCATCGCTTCAATCAGCGCACGGTAATAGCGCGCGGCTTCCAAGTTCGTGGGGTGGTCGGCGGTGGGCATGCCCGTAGCCGGGTCTACGAACTGCCCCCCGAACGCCCCGATGATGTAGATCAAAGCGGGTGGGCGCATTCCCAGCGTCTGGATTGCGCCTGAAGGCGACTTGACCGTGAGCCGTCGCGCATAGTCCAGCATCTGCTCCAGCGTGCGCGGCGGCTGGTTGGGGGGGATTCCTGCCCGCGTGAAGTGGTTCGGGTTATAAAATAACGCCTGCGCGTCCAGTAGGTACGGCATCGAGTAGAGTTTGCCCTGGTAGCGTCCCTGCTCCAACGCGGCAGGCACGAAGTCCGCCGCGCGCAGCCCCGACTCGCGGAACCAGTCATCTAAGGGCAGCAGCGCGTTATTGGCGGCTAACGGCGCCAGATAGCCCGGCTCACGCAGGGTGAAAAAGTCGGGTGGGGCGCCCGCGACCACCGATCGCAAAATCTTCGTGTCTTCCACCGCGCCCAAGTTCACCAGATACACCGTGTCCTGAACACGATTGTAGTAATCAACGACGCCCTGAAACACCTTCTCCTCATCACCTGCCCACATGCTCCACACGCGCAGCACGGTGCGCCCCTCAGGAATCGGTTCCTTGCGCACAGCGCAGCCGCTCAACGCCGCCAAGCCCAATCCGAAACTGCCTATCGGGACACGCATCGCGGTTAATATACCGCTTGGTCTATACTATGTTTATGAACCGCGAACTGCCGAAACGCGTTTATGGTAAAACGGGTGTGCGAATGCCGATTCTCGCGTTGGGGGGCGCAGGCGTGCTGCAGGAACTTGGTCGCAAACGCGAGGCGATAGCGATTATCCGTGAAGCCGTCGAATCGGGGGTCTTCTATCTGGACACTGCCCAGCAGTATCGCGATAGTGAAATTATCTTCGGCGAGGCGATAGAAGGTATCCGCGAGAAGGTGTTCCTCAGCACCAAAAGCGCGGCGCGCGACTATGACGGCGCATGGCGTGACCTGCAAAATAGCCTCAAACGCCTACGCACCGATAAACTGGAACAGTGGGTGGTGCATCATGTTTCTTATCCGCACGAGATCGACCGCCTGTTCGCTTCCAATGGCGCGATTAAGGCGTTCCAGCAAGCTGAAGAACAGAAAATCGTCCAATACATCGGCATATCGGGGCACAACGACCCCGAAGTGTTGAAAAACGCGATGGAACGGTTCCCGTTTGATATGGTACTGTTTCCACTCAATCCTACGGAACCCCACCATCCGCGCGCGTTCACAAAAGAGTTTTTGGAGTATGCACGGCGCAAAGGCGTCGGGCTGGCAGTGATGAAAGTGATGGGCTTCGGGCGTCTGGTCGGCGAAGGTAAGTTCACCGTGAGCGAGTTGTTCCGCTATGCGCTAAGCTACCCCGTCCACACGGCGGTCATCCTGCCCAACAGCCTAAGCGAGTTGCGCGAGTTAGTGCAAGCAGCGCGCGAATTCACACCGATGTCCCACGAGGAACTGCGTGCCTTAGAAGAACGTGCAAAACCCTTGACCCCGCAGGTTGCGGGAATGTATCATCAGTGGCCTTAGGTCACACAACGGCGAAACAGAGGGCGCCGCCGGCAGATGTCCTGTAAGGGTTTGTAGGGGCGGTTCCGCACTGTCAGCGCGGAACCGCCGAGTTGCGGGGTTTAGAAGCGATCCCCCACGCTGCCGAAGTTGAACAGCACTTGCAGCAGGTCGGCGTCGTCGACCACATTATCGCCGTTCACATCGGAGGCGGCGTCGCTCCCACCGAAGTTGAACAGCACTTGCAGCAGGTCGGCGTCATCGACCACATTATCGCCGTTCACATCGCCGTTGGTGAGGGTAAAGTCCTGATTCACCGTGCCGCTCAGGTTCAGGCTGACCTTCTTCGCCAAGCCGGGGGCAAGTTGCGCCAAGACCTCGGCGTTGCCTGTTTCGTCCACGCGAATGGCGTAGCTCCCGTTCGCTGCCAGCGTGGCGGTGTAGGTATTGATCGTCGTGCCCTGCTTCACCTTGATGGTCGCCTGCTTGTCCGCGTAGCTGCCCGTGTAGCCGTTGATGGTTATCGTGCCTTGCACCAAGATACCCGCCGCATCGCCGCCCAACTGCAACGCAAAAGTCGCAGGGATGCCTCCTTGCAGCTGATACGCATCATAGGTCTGACCGTTATGTTCAAGGAAGTAATCCAAGTTCAAATCCGTGCCCGGCAGCGCACCGCAGACCCACGCTCCCGGAGGCTCCACCTGAATCCCAACATAGCAGTTGAAGCGACGCTGACTATCTAACGACTCATCCAGCACGCCGCATTGCACCGTGAACACTTCGTTTTGGGGGTCGGGATCGGTAGCGAGCCGCCACACTCCCGCTTGGGGAACGAACAGAGTATGCGGTCCTTGGTTGCCTCGCAAGAAGGTGTTGGGGGGATCGCTGGTGGGGTAGGGAGGCAGGTCGTCGTCTGAGCCAGTCCAGAACCCCTGAATCTGGTAAATTCCTGCGTAGGGGAAGTAGACGGCAATCTCCACACGCCCGATACGGAACTTCCCACGCCCTGTGGTGTCCCATAGGCGGCGAATGTTGGCATCGTCCAGCACGATGTTGTAGCTTTCATACGCATAGTACTGTTGCGATCCGGTACTGGCTGGCATCCGCCGATAGAGCAAGTAGTCTGCCGCGGGGAAGAAGTCGCCTGTATCGGGCTGCCAGCGGGGCTTCGGGGGGAACAGTGCCGGAGTCAAATCGCCTGAACGCAAGACCTTGACAATCCGCACATCATCCAGTCGCTCCACGAGTTTCCAAGAACCCAAAGGCGTCCACTGGGTGTTCTGGGCGACACTACAAGCAGCGATGGTTGCTGCTACTCCAGCGCCAATAATCAGCCGCATAATGACCTCCGTCTTCGTAAGGGTCGTCCAAGCCAGTTGCTCGAAACGCTGCCTCTATTATACTCCATTTTCGATGGAAACGCTTCCATAAGTGCGACCTTCTATGGGGATTTGGGGTTCTTTGGAAGGCTGTAGAATAGCGGAGAAGCCTTCTACAGCCTCCCATGCGCTTAAGGTTCTTGGGGTAGCCTATCGCCCACCGCCACGCGCAGTTGTAGTTCGGCGACGGCGGCGTCGTAGGTGGCTTGCACGAGGTTCGTCTCGGCGGTAACGAGGGCGAGTTGGGCGGTCAGCACCTCGACGATCGTGCCTACGCCTTCACGGAGCGATTCTTGGGCGGCGTCGAAGTTGCGTCGTGCGGCGGCGACGGCGACCTTAGAGGCTTCCAGCCGTTCGTTCGCCTCGCGTAGGCTGAGCAGCGCGCTCTCCACCTCGGCGTAGGCGTCGCGCTCGGCTTGTTGCAGGCGGAACTGAGCGCTTTGCAGGTTGGCTTCCGCTTCGCGCAGGTTCGCGCGGGTCAGACCGCCGTCAAACAGGGGGTACGAAGCGATAACGCTGAGGCTTCCTTGGGTGCGCGTGTTCGGTTCCACTTCGTGGAAGCCGCGCGCCGTGATTTGCAAGCGCAGCAGGCTGTTGAGCCGTGCCGCATCGACGCCAAGTTTGCTGATTTGCAAGCTCAGTTCCGCGTTGCGCAAATCGGGGCGTTGCAGTCGAGCGCGTTGCCACAACTGCGCCACGCTCAAGTCAGGAACCGGTTGCGGCGCGGCTTGAGGCGGTTGCAGGGCAGGCAACTCGCGTTGCACCTCCCAGCCGATGAGCCGTTTCAGGTCGGTTTGGGCAAGGCGCAGCGCGTTGCGGGCTTGAATCTGTTGCACGCGAGCATTCGCTAAGTCGGCTTCCGCCTGCAGCACATCTTTCTGGGGCGCTGTGCCGACCTCCGCCTGCGCTTTAGCGACCTCCAACAGCGTCTCGGCGCGACGCACGGCGGTGTCGGCGACCTGCAGCAACTCTTGGCGACGCAGCACCTCGTAATACGCGCGCGCCGTCTGGAACAGCACACGGCGCACGGTGTCGCGGGCGTTTTGACGACTGGCTTCGGCGGAGCGCGAACTCTGGCGAATACGCAACTCGCGCTGCCCGTTATCCAGCAGCAGCCACTCCAGTCCTAAGCCGTTCTGACGCTGGGTGGTATCGGTGTTGACGCCCCCGCCCTCGATGCGCGTGCGCGTCGTGCTGCTGCTGATGTCGAAACTGGGATAGAGGTCGGCACGGGCGGCGTTCAGACGGGCTTGAGCCGATTCCGTATCGGCAAGGGCAGCGCGGGCAGTGCCGTTGTTCTGTAACGCCAACCGCAGTGCATCGTCCAAACTCAGATTCTCATGCGCCTGTGCAAACGCACCGCCCATGAGCGCAAGGCTCCATAGACAGGTGAAAACGCTCGGTTTCATCACGATTCCTATTCGACGAGTCCGGGGCGGTTCCTGTTCGGTGCGGTTGCGTCCGACAGCTTTCTGCGCGCCAGCGGGTACACTTTCCTTGTGCGCATTCCTAACTGGCTGAAGTGGACGCTGGGCGCGGGCGCGGCGATTGCAGGCGCGAACTGGTTTTTGCGCAAAGTGTGGTTCTATCGCGACCCGGTGCGTATCCCACCGACTGATCCCGATCTTATCTTGGCGCCTTGCGACGGCAAGGTGGTCTATATCCGCCCCGTAAGCGCAGACGGCGCCGTGTTCGCCGAGAAACTGGGACGCCCCATCCCCATCACGGAGATCACTCGCGCCGAGTGGGACGGCGTCTCCCCCGAAGGCTGGCTCATCGGAATCTACATGAGCCCGCTCGATGTGCATTACAACTACGCACCAATCGCCGGCACGGTGCGTAAAATCGTCTACACCCCTGCCCGCGCCAACCTGCCGATGGTCGACCTGTGGGAATATGTGAGTATGACATGGCTGCGCCGCGCCGTCGACCTGCTGGGCAAACGCTATCACCTCGAAAACGAACGGCAAACTATCTTTATCGAGAACGAACACCTGCGCCTCGCGATGGTCGAGATCGCCGATAAGTTCGTCAATAAAATCACGACCTATGTACAGGAGGGGCAGTGCGTGCGTCCCGCGCAAAAGGTCTCGTTCATTGAACGCGGCAGCCAAGTGGATTTGCTCCTCTTCACACGCGATGTCGAAATCCTCACCCACACAGGCGCGCAGGTCTACGGCGGGCAGACGCCTGTGGCGCGATTCATCAAGCCCGATGATGAGTAAGCAACTACTTTCGGGGATCCAAGCCGTCGGGTTCGATTTAGACGATACGCTCTGCGTCTATATGCCCGTCGCGGTTCAGGCACGGCGGCAGGTTTTCGAGCGGTATCTTGTCCCACGCCTCAATCTGCCGATCGAAACGATTGACCAGCACTACCGCCGCGCCTTCAAAAGCATGCTGGAAGAAATCCACTCAGACCACTGGTATCCGCTGTACCTGCGCGAAGGACGCGCCACACGCACTGAGACCTTTCGGCGCATGCTGGAAAGCCTGGGATTGAACACCGACGGGCTGGCGGAGCAGTTGAGCGACGAATACGCCGCCCTACGCGAGCAAAGCCTCTATCTGCACGATGAAACGCTGGAAGTGTTGCACGCCCTGCGCGAACGCTATCTGCTGTTCGTGGTGACAAACGGACCTGCCTACGAACAGCGCCGCGAACTTCAGATCCTCGGATTGGAAGGACTGTTTACGGTGGTAGCAATTGAGGGGGAACGGGGTATCGGCAAACCGCACAAGCCGATTTTCGAATGGGTCGAATCGCAGCTGCAACTGCCCCCCGAGCAAATCCTGTTCGTGGGGAACTCGTGGGAGCATGATGTGCAGGGCGCGTTGAACGCCGGCTGGCGCGCGGCATGGGTGAACCGCGAAGGCGCGCCCCACCCAAACCCCGAAAGCCCCGTGCTCGTATTGCCGAACCTGAGACCGCTCGTCGAAGGGCTATGAAAGGCGCCGTGATTCTGGCTGGCGGGGGCGAGACGCCCCACACAATTCCGAAAACCTTGCTCCAGCGGGCAGGCGGGGCGAACGCACGAATCGTGATTCTGGCGCACGGACAGCAGGATGTCGCGCGGGGCGGACGACGCTCCGCCGAATTCTTCGCAGAACACGGCGCCCTCAATGTAATCGCCCCCGACACGCTCGACGCCGACGAAATCACCGCACTGGTACAAACCGCGCAGGGCGTATGGCTCCCCGGCGGCGACCAGAACCGCTTCATGGAACGGCTGGGCGCATCGACCGCACTGTTGCAGGCGATACGCCAAGTCGTAGAGCGCGGCGGCGTCGTGGGCGGTACCAGCGCGGGCGCGTCGCTGATGGGCGCACGCATGCCCACCGGCGACCACTCGCCCCAAGGCGACCTCAAAGTCGGCGCAAGCCCCACCGCACCTGCCCTCGGAGTCCTGCCGAATACGCTCGTCGATCAGCACTTCCTCAAACGGCAACGCCTGCCACGCCTGCTCTGCGCCCTGCTGGAAAACCCCCACCTGACGGGAATCGGTATCGACGAAGACGGCTGGGCTCTCGTGCAGGGCAGAACCCTTACCGTGCAACGCGCGCAGGTCATCGTCGCCCGCGTGCGCACCCAACCCCGCCAATACGAACAATGGCTCGGCGCCCGCGACATACGGCTCCAAGTGCTGCTGCCCACAGAAACCACATCCCTCTAACCAAACACACCCCATCCCTAAAATCGGTATAATTCATTCAGGGGATTATGGCATTCGAGACGGTTCTGGGGCACTATCGAATTATCCGCGAAATCGCCCGCAGCAACGATGTGGTGTACGAGGCGGTCGATACGCGCATCCACCGCCGCGTCGCCATCAAAGAGCTGCTCATGCCCCCCGGCGCCACCGACGCTATCCGCCAAGACCGCATCGCCCGATTCCAGCGCGAGGCACGCGCCGCAGGCTCACTGACCCACCCCAACATCGTCACCATCTTCGAAACCGAAGCGGAAAACGGACGCTACTTTATCGTGATGGAATATCTGGAGGGGGAAAACCTGCGCCAAACAATGGATCGAGAAGGCGCACTGCCTCCCGAAGAAGCTGTGCGCATTGCAACGCAGGTGCTGGACGGACTGGCGTACGCCCATGCCAAAGGCGTTATCCATCGCGACATCAAGCCCGAAAACATCCATATCCTGCCCAACGGATGGGTCAAAATCACCGATTTCGGGATCGCGCGCCTCAAGCACGAGCCGAACCTCACGATGGACGGGCAGATCTTCGGTACCCCCAGCTATATGTCGCCCGAACAAGTGCAAGGCGGCGATATCGACGAACGCACCGACCTGTTCTCGGTGGGAATCGTCCTCTTCGAGATGCTGGCAGGCTACAAACCGTTTCAGGGCGACTCGGTGATTACGATTACCTACAACATCGTGCATACCGAGCCTCATTCGCCGCCGAGTATCCCCGCGCCTCTGGAGTGGGTGATTCGCAAGGCGCTACGCAAAAACCCTGCGGAACGCTTTCACTCCGCCGAAGCGATGAAGCAAGCGCTCCTGAACGCGCTGGAGCAGCTCAAAGCACCGCCTGTAATGGCGACGCCGATGGGGGCGCCGCCCTACACAATCCCCGCGCCCACGGGAGGCTATCCGCCGCCATCGCAGCCCCCCGTGCCGTCCTCTCCTGCCCCTAGCGCCCCAACCCAAATCCCTATCCCCGCGCCCTACCCGACCAGCACCGCGCCTGCACCCTACCTGCCGCCTCCGCCCCCGAAGCCCATCCTGTCGCCCGCCACACGCCAGTTCTTAGGTACCCTGCTGGGGGTGATGCTCATCGGCGGCGCTATCCTCAGCGTGGTCATCCTCGGCGTGTTCAGCGCAACCCGCGCCTATCAGGAATACCAACTCCAACAAATCGACGAAAAAATCGCCGTGCGCGCCAAAGAAGCCGAGAAACTCTACAGTCAAGGGCGCTACCTCGAAGCCGCGCAAATCTACGACGAACTCTTCCGCAACGCGCAGTCTCACAAGTGGAAGGAACAGTTCCGCCGAAATACCGCCAGCGCGCTCACGATGTATGGCAACCAACTCTTAGAGGCGCGCCGCTACAACGAAGCGATGGCTGCCTACCAACGCGCCTTACAATACGCGCCCCTTCCAGAAGCCTACGCCGGCATGGCAGCCGTCGAACAACAACTCGGCAACCGTGAAGGCGCTGTGAACCACTGGGCTGCTGCCGCGCAACACAGCCGCGGCGCCCAAGCGCAAGCCTACCAACGCAACGCCGCCCGCGAACAGATCGCCATCGGCGACGAAGCCTACCAACGCGGCGACCTCCAACGCGCTCTCCAAGCATGGCAAACCGCCGTCGAACTCGCCCCCGGCACCGCCGAAGCCCAGGAAGCGCAACGCAAGTTCGAACAAGCCCTGCAAGAACTGCTACAACGCCGATAAACGCCTTCAGATCCACGCGAAAACATGCCTGCACGCTGAACCCAGCCACACAGCCATTAGGGAGCCTATTTATTTAGCCACGCTAAATTCTGCGCGAACCTCCCACCCACTTGAACTCAAAACAAATGTCTACCGAGGTTCGCGCACTATTTAGCCACGCTAAATAAATGAACCCAAACCAAAACACAAAACCCAAAACCCAAAAAACACACCCCAACTCTGAACTCAAAATCACCCCCAATAACACCCCAAAACCACACCCACAACCAACCACGCATTTTGCGCGAACCTCCGACAATTCAAGACTTGAGTTCAAATGCCCACGAGGTTCGCGCAAACGCCGAGTTCAAAATTTTCGCGAATTGTTAAGAAGCGGGCTTAACCCCTTGACAAAGGCGTCCGGGATGAGGTAAACTATACCGTAGCATTCACCCCCAAGGGTGGGTGCCCATTGAAACCCGATGGTTACGGTTGACCTCCGCAGAGCTCGAGGTAGCATTCACCCCCAAGGGTGGGTGCCCATTGAAACCTACGTGGCGAGCTACCGCTAGGTACAGCTGGTAGCATTCACCCCCAAGGGTGGGTGCCCATTGAAACCGACATTCCGCAGTGCAAATCCGTAATCGCAGGTAGCATTCACCCCCAAGGGTGGGTGCCCATTGAAACCGCCGCGTGCGGATGGCGTGTACACACGTCGGTAGCATTCACCCCCAAGGGTGGGTGCCCATTGAAACTCTATCAACTGGATCACTGTGCGACCGCAACGAGTAGCATTCACCCCCAAGGGTGGGTGCCCATTGAAACTCGACTCCCACGCTTACGAAGCACCGAGGACTGTGTAGCATTCACCCCCAAGGGTGGGTGCCCATTGAAACACGATCCTCTGGAGTCAATACGCTGCCCGATAGTAGCATTCACCCCCAAGGGTGGGTGCCCATTGAAACCATCCTCAGTCGACGATGGCGCTGCCGATCGAGGTAGCATTCACCCCCAAGGGTGGGTGCCCATTGAAACTCATGTTTGCGAGGGTAGCTTCAGCCGCAAGTAGCATTCACCCCCAAGGGTGGGTGCCCATTGAAACCTATCCGGTCCCGACTGTCAGACCGCTACCTATCGTAGCATTCACCCCCAAGGGTGGGTGCCCATTGAAACTGATCATATGCGCGAGCTTCGTGTAGTCCTAGCCTGTAGCATTCACCCCCAAGGGTGGGTGCCCATTGAAACTCATGGTACCTCTTGCCAGGATCTTGCACTCGTGGAGTAGCATTCACCCCCAAGGGTGGGTGCCCATTGAAACATGCTCTCGTTGTTACCAGTAGCGTCTGCGATAGCGTAGCATTCACCCCCAAGGGTGGGTGCCCATTGAAACTGAACGCGGCTCGTTCCATCGCAGTAGACAGAATGTAGCATTCACCCCCAAGGGTGGGTGCCCATTGAAACCACGTCGCACGTCCCTGGGTAACGCTGCGACTGCGTAGCATTCACCCCCAAGGGTGGGTGCCCATTGAAACTCCTTCCGGTCGGAGTCAAGTCGGGCTGTCGACTGGTAGCATTCACCCCCAAGGGTGGGTGCCCATTGAAACGTGCTCTTTCGGCGCGCTCTCGAGTCGGCACGCGGTAGCATTCACCCCCAAGGGTGGGTGCCCATTGAAACCTCTAGTCGCCAGCTCCTGACACGCGGGTTGAGTAGCATTCACCCCCAAGGGTGGGTGCCCATTGAAACCTCAACGCCAGGTCGATACTTTCAAACGCTGTAGTACGTAGCATTCACCCCCAAGGGTGGGTGCCCATTGAAACCTTCTATCCGCCGCCTTAAGTGGCGATGTATCAGGTAGCATTCACCCCCAAGGGTGGGTGCCCATTGAAACCTGTCATGGGTCGTGGTAGAGACTCCGTCCAAGTAGCATTCACCCCCAAGGGTGGGTGCCCATTGAAACCAGTTGTCACGGTGATGGCGAGCAGCCGTTGCTGGTAGCATTCACCCCCAAGGGTGGGTGCCCATTGAAACGCGTGGACGCTCGTCAGGCACGCTATGGACACAGCAGTAGCATTCACCCCCAAGGGTGGGTGCCCATTGAAACTTCTTCGAGTGCGGAACGCAGCTGGGCACGCTGTCGGTAGCATTCACCCCCAAGGGTGGGTGCCCATTGAAACAACGGCTGCACTCCTGCGACACGGGCTACCCAGAGTAGCATTCACCCCCAAGGGTGGGTGCCCATTGAAACGCAGCGGTTCTGACATGCGACCCCGGGTTCTACGAGTAGCATTCACCCCCAAGGGTGGGTGCCCATTGAAACTCATCGATGGGCTGCGCGAATCGGATGAGGTATAATTGTAGCATTCACCCCCAAGGGTGGGTGCCTATTGCAACAGCACGCGCGATGCAACTCGCCCGCACCGTGCGCGAGAAACTCCATCTCTACTGGGAGGACAACGATGACGATTAACATGGACGGTCGTAAGTATAACCTTAGAGAATACGAAGGCGTGCGCGACTGGATACAGGAATGCATCGACAGCGAAGACTGGCTCCGACTGGTGTTGCTCTCGTACTTCTTCGCGTTTGCTTTTCAGGGTTGGTACTACCGCATGGAGCTGACTGACGAGCAGAAAGACGACGCGGCGGCGCATTTTGATGCGTGGGTGCAGCGTGTGAAGCAGGCGTTTCCGTACGGAAGCCCTGCCTACTCGGATTGCATGGATACGCTCATCGAATGGGCGCGCCGCATGCTCGGCGATGAGGCGGCAAAGGAAGTCGCACGCGAAGCCTATCTGCAGGGGATTGATGACCCCGACAACGATACGCTGCTCAAAGACTTCTTTGCAGTATTAGACGAGGAGGACTCCACAAGCGCCGTCAAGTACGGTGGGAACCCCGATAAGGTTCTCGAACGCAAGGAAGATATAGTGCAGGCGCGCGACGGCATTCTCGACAGCATCCACAGTGGAGACCCACTTTCTGGCGTCCCAAGGTACAGCCCCGAAGCCAACGAAATCCTGCAAGCATTCTACGACGCAGCGTTCGACCCCACCGTCGTCGCAGGAATGTCGCATATCCTGTCCCCAACAATGGGCGTGCGGAATGTCATGATTGTCAGCCCGCCCGGTACCGGAAAGAGCGCTTTGTTCGACGATCTGAAAACCCAAATCGACCATTGGTGGGAGAAGAACCGAGAGGATTGCCTTGTCAACTGCCCCTTCGCCGATGTGATCTATCAAGATAGGGTTCCCAGCAAGCCCGAAAACTTCTGGGGTATCCAGTTCGTGAATCCCGACAAGGGAACGACCGTCCGGGCGACGAGGGGAGAATGGCTCAAGCCGATAGAGCGGCATCTGCGGACAGGGAAGCCCTTGCTCATGGTGTTAGACGTGATTGAGAAATACCCGCCAACGATCTTGAACGAGTTGAAAATCGCGCTTGCGGAAAACGCCATCACCGTATGGCTCCCTAAAGACTTCCCTCTCCAAGAGTACGCGGGGCAGCACGTCACGGTGCGCGTCCGATTCGTCGGTCTCGCCAACCCTAATGACCTCTTCTTCCAAAACCCCGACAACGCGGCGCTGCTGAACCGATTCGCGATTTATAAGTTCTTTAAGCGGCGCTGGCTTTCGCCAGCACATGCGAACATTGCAGGATTGATACCTGAGCCTGAGATAGGAACTACCCAACGCGAGGCACTGGAAATAATCGCTTCACTTTTGGATGACTTCGGCGACAGCCAGAGCATATCCCCCGTTCGTTTCTATGGCAAGGCGATGGAACTGTTGGGGAAGCAGGGAGCGCACCTCTACGGGTTCGAGGGCGACCTGGTCTATTCCGACGCTGCCCAACAACGCGTCCTGACCGCGAAGGACCTGGAAGACGAGCGCATCGCCGAGCAGTTTAAGCGGAACCTGCACAAAATCATTCAGAAGACCTTCCCCACTCTGAGCGAAGAGCGACGCGATCAATTCGTCGCAGCGCAATTCGATGCCATCAAGCGCAGGCTGCACAACACGCGTCTGGTAGCGCAGACACTCGCCGGCTCGTTCGAAGATACTTTCGACCCAGAAACCGAAACATACACCACGAATCCGAAGTCCAGCAAGTCAAAGGCGTTCGCCAAATACTGGGGCATCCGTAGTACAGGCGAAATCTTTGACCTGTTCCCGTCCCAAGATACCGACCAGCCGAATGTCGGCTCCGTGCGCAATCTCTGCTCCGCGTTATCCGCCATCGTGGCGGCCCTCAGCGATGCGCCGCCCGAAGTTTTCGATGAAAAATCGTACTTTATGGACTATCTCAAGAGCGAGTTCTTAGATCAAGGCGCTCTCAACAAGATGAAAGACGACGAACGCAACTTGTATCAGACAGCCGCTTTGGATTTCCTGAACCGAATCGCGAAGATGGCCAAGTCACGGGCAGCGCTCAAGACGAGATGTTCGCCGAGGTGATCGACTATAACGGATCAATTCGCGATTACCCTCGCGCCCCTTGCCCATAAGGGGCAATCCCCCAACGCATCGCAAGTCTACGCCTGGTCTGTTGAGGTCGGCAGAGAGCTCGCCAAAATCCACAAAGAGATTACAAAGGAACTCGTGGATGCTGTCCAGCCATAAAAAGGCAAAGAGTAGCATTCACCCCCAAGGGTGGGTGCCCATTGAAGAGGATATATAATTGGCGCAACCCCAGTGCGCTGAAAAGAGTATTCCGTCAGCAGGAATTGACAATTGTGAAGCGAATCGAATACAAAACACGATCTCAGGGGGTGTAACCGTGAGTAGAGTAACTCTTAAAATGCTGACGGACTACTTAGAGCGGTTCGGTTGGAGCCGATACCAAGCGGTGGATGAACCTTTCGAGAAAGAGGGTATCATTTACACAGGTTGGCGCTCCTCCGATGATGAGGACGGTTATCGTCTCACGATTGACCCGATGGTGGAGAAGGGATGTCTCTCATTCCGCGTGCCTGAGATTCTCAAGGCGCCGCTGGAGGAGAACCCGGAATACCTGGATGACCTGACCTTGGCGATTGGATATATCAACTATCGCATCCTTCTCGGCAAGTTCGCCTACGATCCAAGGGACGGGGAAGTGCGCTTCTCGGTGGATATCCCTATCGATGAAAACACTTTCACCTACGCCCAGTTTGTCCATGTGATGGGGGTCGTGATTAAGACCACCGAGCAGTACGCCCCGAAACTACGCGCCATCTGGAGCCGGCGGTTGACTGCGCGTGACTTCATCCATCAAGATATCGGTGTGGAGATAGATCGCGTGCGCAGTGCGATGGCGCAAATGTTGCGCGACCTGCTGGAGGCGCTGGAGCGCGAAGGAGGAACCCCATGATGTGCTCGCGTTGACGAAGGTCTTCGTGGAGTAAGGCAAAGAATGACGCGGGGGCGTGGCTTCAGCAGCTTATGTTAGACTCGCGAGACGCCCCCACCGAGGACGAATAGGCTCGGCGCAACTGAGCCGTGCCTGTCCCCTGCGCGGAGGGGGCGTCTCTCCTGAGCCTACCTCGCTACTCCACCAGTTCCTCAGGTTTGAACCAGAGGCTCAGCTCATAGGCTGCCGCTTCAGGGTCAGAGGAGCCGTGGATGATGTTCTGTTCGATGTCCAGTCCAAAATCGCCGCGAATCGTGCCGGGCGCCGCGTTGGCGGGGTTCGTTGCCCCCATCATCTGGCGCGTTATTTCAATCGCGTTCGGGCACTCCAAAGCCATCGCGACCACCGGACCCGAGGTGATGAATTGCACCACGCTCTCAAAAAAGGGCTTATCGCGATGCACCGCGTAGTGTTTTTCGGCGAGTTCGCGCGTCGGGTGCACCATTTTCAGCCCGACGATGCGAATACCGCGCCTTTCGAACCGCTGAATAATCTCTCCGACTAACCCGCGGCGCACGCCGTCAGGCTTTACGAAAACCAAAGTGCGTGTGGTCTGACTCATAACGCCTCCTTACTTGACTCGCTAACGCCGCAAACACGGCAGGCAAATTATACCTGTGAGCGGTTTTGGGCTATAATATTGGGTGGAGGGTATCTGTATGCAGAAATGGCTCGCAGCATGGTTGCTGATAGGGTGCTGGACACTCGCTTGGGCGCAGAATGCCCCCAAAGCGCCCACATTGCCTGAGAATGTCGCAAAACCCGAACAGGATCAGATAACACAAGCAATTAACTTACTCTCAAAAGGCGAGTTCGACGAAGCGGAGAAGCTGATTAAGCCGATAGCGATCCCGTCCACAATTCGGATTTACGGCAGCTGGGCGACGATCCCGATTGAGTTGCGCGAGACTTTCCGCCAAGCGGCTATGGAGGCAGTGCAGAACTGGAACCGTGCGCTGGGGGGCAACCCGCGCTTGGAGTGGACAGACGATGAACGCGCCGCCGATGTGCAGATTGTCTTCGAAGAGGATGTTGCGGAGATTACCGCCGGGCAGTTCCGCCTGATGCATGGGCGTGCGAAGCTCTGGCTGCCGCCAAACCAAGGCGACCGACGGCGCGTGCGGGCGCGAATTGCGACCTACATCCCCTACACAGAGATGCCGCAATCGCCCAAAGCCGTGGCGCACTTGGTCGGGCAAGCGATCGGAGCCTACCTGGGACTCGGCGAGAGCCAGAAAGACACCGAGCTGATGGGTCCCGTGTGGAACTCGGAAGACCTGCCCACTGCCCCCACGGCTGAGGAGGTCGAACGCGTGCGCATGCTGAACCAGGCGCGCCTGACGCTCGTCAACTACGCGACGAACCGCACGCGCGTCTACATGCCCAAGCCCAAAATCAAAATCGAGCCGATGGAGTATGACTTCGGCGAGATTACGCAGGGCGCAGTGGTGAAACATACCTTCATCGTCAAGAACGAGGGCGATGCCCCGTTGGAAATCACGGCGCGTCCCAGCTGCGGCTGCGTCACACCCTATTTTGACAAGGTGATTGAACCCGGCAAAGAGGGCAAAATTGAAGCGGAGTTGCGCTCGGCGGGCTTCCGCGGCGCGCAAGTGAAAACGATCCAGGTCACGACCAACGACCCCGATAACCCGACCCTGACGCTGCGCCTCACCACGAACATTCGCACCGCCATCGAGGTGCGCCCCAGCGAGCAGATCCCCATCACCCTCAAGACCGACGCCCCCACCGTGCAGGAGGTAGAAATCGTCTCCAACACCGACGAGCCACTGGAAATCGCGGAGGTGCGAGTGAATGTACCCTTCGCCACCGCCGAGGCGCAGAAAATCGACGCCAAGCGCACGAAGGTGATTATCACCATCAATCAGGACGCACCGCCCGGACGACAGACGATTCTGGCGACCGCACGCACCAACTCCACCGCCCAGCCGCAGGTCAACATCGCGCTGAACTACGAGAAGGGCATCGTCGTTACGCCTACCACGGTGTTCTTCGGCGCGATTAACTCCGCGACGCCGCTGCCCATCGAGCGCGTGGTGACCATTAGCCGCAGCGATAGGGGCTTCCAAGTCAAGAAGTTCGAGGTGGACGACCCGAACATCGAGGTGAAACACGAGGCGGCGCAAGACGGTAAGCAGCACCGCTTCATCCTGCGCTATAAGGGCGGTTGGCAGTCGGGCACTGTGCGTAAGAACCTGATTATCGAGACCGACGACCCGCAGCAGCCGACCCTGCGCGTCGCAATCATGGCAAATGTGCTGTCGGCAAGCCTGCAGTAGTGTAGTATGGCAATTGCCCGCAGCGCCTCTATTCGCGTGGCTTGGACCGTCATGTCCAAGCCACTTTTACCGTAATAGAGCGCCAAGGTGTCTACCGATGGGACTACTAATTCCGTACGCAGGTATATCTTTTGAGGGAGGGATCGTATGAATCTCTATCGAACCGTGATTCTGGTGTTGATTGTGGCGTTTTTCGGATTTCTGAGCGGCGTGGCGCTGATGGAGGCGCGCGCGTTGCAGCGTCGTTCGCGCATCCCCGACACCGTAGACGCGCGACGGTTCCGCCTGCTGGATCAAGACGGTAATGTGCGTGCCGAGTTGGGCATGCCCTTCGGTGAGCCTGCGCTGTTTCTGTATGATTCGAAGGGCAAGGCGCGTGCGTGGATCTTGTTAGAGCGTGGGGGCAACGCT
Source organism: Fimbriimonadales bacterium (assembly GCA_026003075.1). GTDB lineage: Bacteria > Armatimonadota > Fimbriimonadia > Fimbriimonadales > GBS-DC > GBS-DC. Next base: position 18,496 of record BPGO01000012.1, read on the forward strand.
CGCATTATGTTCGTTGACCCTGAGGATCAGACGGTCTGGACGGCGCCGCCCACGCAGACTCCACAACCGAAATCGGAATGATACGCGGCGTCGGAATAGACCTTGTCGAGATTGAGCGCATCGCCCGCGTGTGTACCCGTCAGCCGCGTTTCGTGGCGCGGATTCTAACCCCTGCGGAGCGCCAGTACTGTGTGGCGCGGCGCGTGAACCCCTATCCCCATATCGCGGGCAGGTGGTGCGCCAAGGAAGCCATCGCCAAAGCCGTCGGGCGACCCCTGCGCTGGCAAGAGGTGGAGATATTGCCCGACCCGCTGGGCAAGCCTGTGGTACACTTACACGGCGCAAGCGCACAGAGCGTCGGCGAAGGCGAGCTGCTGGTGAGCATTACGCATACCCGCACGCTCGCACAGGCAATCGCGCTCTGGGTGGTTCAGCGATGAAACGAATCGCGATTCTGGTCTCGGGTCCGTCCCGTGGGAGCACCATGCGGGCGATTATCGAAGCGTGCCGCGATGGGCGCATCCCCGACAGTGAGGTGGTCGCCGTGATTGGCGCCCATGATGACGCACCTGCCTTGCAGCACGCGCACGCGCTGGGCGTCTCAACGGCGGTCGTGAATCCCAAAGAGTTCCCCGAACCCGACATGTATGGCGACGCACTGCTGTGGGTTCTGCAAAAGGCACATCCCGACCTGATTTGCCTTGCAGGCTATATGCGCTTGCTGCCCAAATCGGTGGTGCAGGCGTATCCGATGCAAATCCTGAACATCCACCCTGCGCTGTTGCCCCTGTTTGGCGGGAAGGGCATGTACGGGCTGAAAGTGCATCAGGCGGTTATCGAAAGCGGGATGAAGGTGACAGGCTGCACGGTGCATTTCGTCGATGAGCAGTACGATACAGGACCGATTGTACTGCAACGGTGCATCCCCGTGAGGGACGACGACACGCCCGAGACGCTCGCGGAGCGTTTGCTGCCGGTCGAGCATGAGACCTATATCGAGGCGATTCGGCTCTTTGTCGAAGGGCGACTGCGCCTTGAGGGCAAGCGCGTCAAAGGGGGCGGATAAAGATATTTCGAAATCGCAAGGGTGTCCCGTGCGCCTGCAGCCAGATGCGCCCCTCTTTGGGCAGCGGCGCGCTCTTGTCCCAGTAGCTTTCCAGTGGCGTATCGTGAACGACCAGCGTCTCGTTGAGCCACACCGTGACACGGTCGCCTATTATCAGGATACGGAAGCGGTTCCACGCGCCGGGTGGGTTGTCGGCTTTCGTGAGGGGTTTGTTGCGGTTCTGCGTGTTATTGAACAGCCCGCCAGAGCCATCGGGGTTGTCCCAGATTTGCACTTGGGGCGTGTCGCGGAGATAGATTCCGCTGTCGCCCCCGCGCTCGATGTTCCAGTCCAGCCAGAGTTCGAAGTCGGCGTAGGCGCGTTCTGTGATGAGGTGGACGCCTTTGCCGTCGAAGAGGAGTTCGCCGTTCTCCACGCGCCAATGTGAGAGCCACTCGGCGTTTGCCTTCGCTTGTGCCTGTCGGCGTTCTTCGTCGGTCATTCGGGCAGCATCGGGTGGATTGGCGTACCAGCTTTGCCAGCCGTGCAGGTCGCGCCCATTGAACAGCGCGATGAACCCGTCGGGTGGCTCGTTGGGAGCGCGTTTCGAACTGAATTCCCGAATCCGCAGGTTACGGAACTCCACGCGCCCGTTGTGCTGGATGAATCCGATGTGTCCTTCCTCGCGCAGGAAGCCGGGGCGCTCGCGCAGCAGCTCACGATCGCGCACCGAGTTCAGGTCGGCATCCACGATGGTTTCGCCGTTCAGGTTCACCTGCACGCGCCGCCCGACGCAGCGGATATGGAGCCGATTCCACGCACCGGCGGGTTTAACCACGCTCTTTCGGGCAGGATACACTCCATAAATCGCTCCGCAGATGCGGCGCATGTCGGTTGGCGGGTGCCCTCCGTCGTCGAGAATTTGAATCTCCATCCCGTAGCGCGAGGCTTGGAACCCGATGGGGGCACGGAGGGCGATCCCGTTATTCGCGCCGGCACTCACGCGGAACTCCAGTTGCAACTCGAAATCGCGATAGGTGCGCTTTGTCATCAGGCGTCCGCGCCCATCGCCCTCGAAAATCAGGGTGTCGCCCTCGATAGAGTAGGTGGGCAAGCCGTCGCGTTGCCATTCGGTATCGTTGAAGGCTAACGAGTGCCATTCGTCGGTGGCGGATGTCGCTCGCGCCCAAACGAGAGTTGTCAATAACGCCACGGTGAGCCGAACACGCTGCCTCATCATAGGGGTAGTTCGCTAAGGAGAGGTGTTTTCCTGCTTCTGCAGTGCCCCCTCCCCCTGCAGCGTGGGGGAGGGGAGATACGGGCAGAGTCGCGCGCTTCAGTCTTGGTCGGGGTCGAACGGGCTGATATAGAAGCGTGGTTGGATTGCCCCGCCGTAGAGGTTGCTCACGCCGTTGCGGCTGCTGCTCCAGAACAGCAGCAACGCCTCATCCAAGCCGCCATAGGGGTCGCTGAGCGAGCTGCCCGGCTGGCGGAACTCGAGGTTGGGCATCGCCCAGAGATAGAGTTCATTCGTGGGCAGGTCGATGGGCACAGGCGAGGTGTATTCGACCTCGGTGGCAAACGAGCGCGACAGGTTGCCCTCATCAATCCAGCGCACCACTTGGGTCTCTTCCAGTTGCACGATGTTGCCGGCGCGGTCGCGTGCAAGGTAGCGCACGACCACCTCTTTGCCGAGGTCGTCGGTGGTGAAGTAGATGTTGCCCCGCAAGGCGTCGTACTCGTAGTAGCCGAGTTGTGCCCCCGCCACATTATTGGGTGTGAGCTGTACCACGGCGTGGTTTGTGCCTTGCGCGAGCGTGAACGAGCCTGTTTGAAGCGGCAGTTGTCCACGCTGGGTCAAAATCGGCGACTGGAGACGCACGCCGGGACGCAGCGTCTTGAAGAAGAAGTTGCCCGAGCTGTTCGGCGGCGGGCTGCTGCGGCGGAAGAAGAGCCACACGCGATCCACGGGGGGACGCTCGTTCGAAGGGACGACGCCATTATTGATGCCCTTGCGCACAGGCGATGCGCCGGGGTTGGCGATGTTGTAGCGCGGGTTCATCGTGCGCTGGAACACCGCACGGAGCTGCGAGTAAGTTCCCGCCGAACCGGGCGCAATCGAACTAATGCGGTAAACACGCGGACGATAGGACACCGTGACCAGGTCATTCAGGCGGGGCGCGAAGTTCACGAACCGTATCGTGCCGTTGTTCGGGTCAACGATAATCTGCCCGCGGTTGAGCAGGTTCACAATTTGCCCAGAACCGTTGAGGATAGGCTCGTTATAGGTGAACTGCAGTAAGCCCGTTTGCGTGTCGACAATCGGCTCTTGCAGGATGAACATGCTCGGATTGTTCGGATGGCGCTGTTGCAGGATGGAGACCCCGTTGATTTTGATGTCGATGTCGGGTGTATTGCGGTTCCAGTTGCCATCCAGCGGCGCCCAATCCAGATGGCGGACGCGCCAGACATTCTGGTTCGGGTCTTTTTGCGCGACTTCATCGATAATCGTGGGCAAGAATCGCTCCTGGGTGACGCCCAGCGGTCGGTCAACGCGCGTATCGCTCAGCGGCAGCAGGGTACCGTTTCGCGGGTTCACATAAAACCGCTGCATTAGGATTTCGGATTCGTTGCGGTCGCCCACGGTGCCGATGAAGAACACATCCGCCAAGTACACCAAGCCTTGGGCAGGGTTGTTCGGATTCGCCGTGACGCGATACACATCTGCCTGCACGCTTTCGACGGAGCGCACGATGGGTGAGAGAGGCAAGCGTTGCTCGCGTCGCCAACTCGCGAACTGGTCGCCTTCGGAGGCGAGGTAGAAAATCTGGTTGCGTCCCGATGGCGCGGCGACATAGAACAGCCAGTTGCCTACACCGTCCAGCCCGGTAATCGAGAGGCTGGAACGCGGCACGGCTGGGTCTAACGCGACTGCCTGCGGGTTGCCGATGGGTTCGCCCGTGGCAGGGTCCAGACGCACAGAGAACAACAACTCATACTTCTGGTTGCGCACAAGCACCTCGCCTGTCCAGAACAGGAACGCGCCGCCCGGGGTTACGCGCACGAAGGGACGATGGTGCTTGATGGTGGCGATTTCTGCTGGTGTAAGCGGGCGTCCCAGCCCTAACGCTTGGCTGAACAGGTCGCCATTCGGGTCGTTCGGGTAGGGTCCGAACAGCGCGCCCCACCAGCGGTTCGACGAGTCGGGCAACCAGCCATTGGTCGTGCGCACACCATTCTGCAAGGTGTTGCTGGCATCCCAGTTCAGCGTTGCCTTGTAGAGATAGAAACTATCGGGGCGCTGTACGGGGTCTGCGCGGTTGCTCGCCCAGTAGAGGTGGAGTTTGCCCGTGCTGGGATCGCGGTAGGCGGTAGGTGTGATGTCGCTGACACGCGGCGCATTCGCGTTGGGTACGCCGTCGATCATCGGCGCGACGCCTTGGTTCGTGTTGCCCGTGAGTTGCGTTTCGCGCACGCGCACCACCACGCGCATCGGTGGAGTCGCAAACGCACCGTTCACCACGCCGGGCGTACCACCCTGATTGTGCTGATACGGCGACAGCACCTGCGAATAGACGCCCATCGGCTGGAACGGTGGAATCGCGATCGAGACCTGCGGCTTGCGCGGCTCGACCACAATGTTGGGGTCACGCCGCGCCGGAATCGCAGGCTGGGTCAGCACTGTGGGCGCATAATCGCCCACCTGTGGCTTCTGCAGAATCGGGTACGGCTGATTCCCGCCCGGATAGAACGGATTCGGCTGCGGCCAGAAGCGCGTATCCAGCGTGCTGGCAACCGTCGTCCACGCAGGCATCCCCGCAAAGGAGCTCACCATGTCCGAGAACAGGTACTGCGTGCCCTGAGGACTGCCGAACGCTTTGCCCAAATAGACAGGATACAGGTTCACATTCCCCTCGTTGCGTACGGTGAAGGTCTTCCAGTAGGGCGAAAAGATGGGGTTATCTGGACGGAAGCTCGACACGGGGTGGTTTGCGAACAGGTTGCCCCAGTTGAAACCGAACCCACCGGGCAACGACCCGAAGTCGATTACCTGTTCCTCCACAAAGAGGCGTTCATCAATCTGTACGGTCGCTATGGTGGTGATTTCACGGTACGCCTCAATGCGCAGGTTCTGCGTCACTCCGGGCTGCAACACACTTTCCAGTCCATCGAATCGCCCGTTGTTATTCGAGTCGACATAGATGCGTGTGATTGAGTTGTAGCCGGTGCGGTTTGCAGGCTGGTAGCGTGGGATTTCGATCTGCACTTTGACTTCGTTGCCTGTGGGAAGGGCACGCGCGCTGGCGCGCTGCAGGTCGGTGCCGCCATCCAGCAGCATCTGGATGCGTCGCCCAGAGATGTCGGGGTAGTCGGGGCTGCGGTTGGGGAAGGTGGGCATAATCTCCCAAGGCAGCGCACGGACAACCGCTGCGGCGCCACCCTGCCAGCGCATGTCATCCACATAGGCGCGCACATTCAGGGCGATAGGCGCCACATTCGAGGTTTGTGGAGTGCGACGGTCTTGTACGACAAAGTCGCCGAAGAGGCTCTTCCCATGTTCGCCCAATCCAATCCGTTGGGGCAAGCCGAGCGCATCACGGAACCGAGTGCTGACATCGAAGCTGGCAGTGTCGCTCTTGTTGCCGTTAAACAGGTTCTGAGTAGTGCCCCCTGCGCCCACGACACCGATGCCTTCGAGTTTCAGCGGGTTCGCCACGCCGAATCGCCAGCCTGCACCGGTCGTCAGCGAGTCGGGATCGTCGCCGCCGTACGGAGGCGTCTCAAGCCCGCCACCCGGCGCGGGTCGGTCCATCCCGGGCGTCTCAATCGCCAGATCCGAAGTCCAGCCACCTTGTCCAAAGCGCACTTGCAGTTCGTACTTTTCGCCTGGCGAATAGAAGTTGTTGCCTGATGCTTGAATCGTAATCGACTGCACCGCGACATAGTCCAGATTGGGGTTATCGCGCGGCGGATTGGGGGTCTGCCTCGGCGCGAGAGTGTACTCTACGCGTGTTATCCCTGGACCGATGACCTGCACACGTAGCGGTTGTGGGTTGGTGCCTTGCTTGAAGTTCCAGACCACCACATAGAAGGTGTCGCCCCACTCCAGCGCGTCGGGGTAGCGTGGCTCCAGCTCGTCTGGGCGCATGGTTCCGTTCAGGACGGCGTCCGCATCCTCTTTGCGCGTCGTAACGGATACCTTGAGCTTGGAATAATCCGAGCCGTCGGCTGTGGTTGTTTGGCCTGGGACGCGGATGATACCGCCCAATCCCGTTTCGGGCGGAGCTGTGGCGATACCCAGCACATTGTAGGCGTAGACGATCCCCGCGTCGTCAGCAGCATAGAGCCAGTCATCCAGCATCGCGGGCGAGGCGAACACAGTGTCGGCATACAAATCCCAGCCCTCAAACGCCTTGCCGTTGCGCGAGTTGACCTGCTCGTCGGCATGGAGTGCGAGCAACAAGCCCGAATTGGTCGCCACGACGACGGCAGGACGCACATCCAGTACATTCCCATTCTCGTCGGTATCGCGCACATTCGTAAAGATAGGCGAGCTGAAAATTTGTCCGCCCAGGTTTTCGCTAATGTACAACAGATCGCCAGTGTCGGCATCGAAGGCGATAACGCGCCCGTTCATACCGCCCACATAGACGATATTGGTTGACACGCCGCGATACGGCAGGTTCTCCACCACCAGCGGCGAGCTGTAGTAGAACGAGAAGAAACTTGTCAGCGGGGTACCCAGAGCCGGGCGCGCCCACACCAGCGAGCCGTTATCTGCCTTGATCACATACAGGCGTCCACCCTCTATGCCCCCGGTCGTCACATAGACACGCCCCAAGGCGACCGCAGGGGTGGAGGTAATCGGCTCTATAGGGTTCTGGTCTTCCGGTGGGTAGACCCACGCGACACGCTCGTCCTGCGTGGTATCGGGGTCGTCCTGCACAAACGGGTTGAGCGCAATCACGCGCCCGAACTGGTTGCTGCCTTCCGAGCTGCCAATGTAGAGCAGGCGAGTGGCTGGGTCATAGGCGGGTGTGGACACAAACGCCGCGTTGAAGCGGTCATATTGCCATTGAAGCGGGTTGTCGTTGGGGTTATTCGGGTTGTGATCGGTGCGTATAAGGTACACCGAACCTGCAGGATTGCCGATTGCGACTAAGTTGTCGCTTTCCAGAATCAGGGGCGAGGCGTAGCTGAAGCTGGTCGCGTTCTGCGGTTTGACAATCCAGTAGATTTTGGTTTCACCGCGGCGCGTGCCGTTCTCACCGTCGCCAAGCGCATCGACCGCGTAGACCGCGCCATTCTGGGCAGCGAAAACGACCACCCAGCGCGTGACGGTGCTATTCCCGTCGCGCACGCGCACTTGTCCGACCGCTGGCGTGGAAAACACCGCGTTATTAAGTCCGTCCGCGCTCACCACGCGAATCGCGTCGGCAATCACGCGCTGCGAACCGGCAGCCACATCCGCTGGCGAGAAGTTGTTCACTTCGATTTGGTAGGTGCGCCCGCTGCGCATCGGCACAGGGATACGGTTCAGCAGCACCCAGCGCCCACCGAACCGCTGATCGACGCGAACGCGCACCGTAGCGTCCTCGTTCTCAATCACATATTGCGCCTCACGCGCATTCAGGTCATCCGAAGGGAACCATGCGTACACATAGTACTGCCCTGTAGTCGGAACTTGAATCATCCAGTAGGCGCGCTGGGTGTTGCCTGCGTCATTGGTAGGGACGATTTCGTGATAGAGCTGCCCATAGCGGTCGCTGAGCGTATTGTTGGGTGTGAATGCGCCCGCGGTGAAGTTCGCGTCCTCATCGTCATATACCTGCCCCTGATCCTGATCGGGCAGGTCGGGCACGCGCAGTGTCCAGCGCACACGCGCGCCGCGGGTGCCGACGGGGTTTTCCACACAGGTAATCGTGCCGTTGCCATTCGCGATATAGACCAAGTGGTTGCCCGGATTGAGTGGGCTACGAATTACAACCGGGGATGCCTGCACGGCGCCATAATCAGGCACGAACCGAATCGCGTCTGCGGCGACTATCGGCGTGAGGGCAAGCGGATAGTCGGGACTATTGAGTCGAATCAGGTTGCTGAGCGTGACCGTAATCTCTGTGCTGCCGTCGTAGTAGAACACGCGGTCGCCCAGCGGTTGCCAGCCGCCCAGCGTCTGGTTCAAATAGAGCGTGACGGGTGTTCCTGTGGAGTCTGTTACGGTGTACTCTGCCTGCCGCGCGTAGGGCACTTCAATACCGCCCACACGCGTCTCGCTGCTGGGCACATAGACAAAGATGCGATAGTAGCCCGGCAGCAGCGGCCCACTGCGCCAGGTAAATTGTGCGATTGAGGGCGCCGGGTCGCCGGGGTTCAACGGCTCGCGCACACACTCGATATACTGGTAGGGCACGCTGCTATTGGGGTTTTCCAGGTAGGGGTCGATGGCGCGTTCTGTGGCTAAAGGCGTCTTCCACGCGCCAACAGGGGTGGCGCTGACCAGTGTGAGGTCGTCGTTGTCCACTACAGTTGGCTGGCGGACGGAGTCGATATCGGGCAGCGTCCACGCCAGCAGGAAGTTTGCGACGCTGTTGCGCGCATTCGTGGTCGTTCCCGTGCGCTGATTGCTCCCGCGATGGGTGGACCAGCTCTCTTGCGCGACCGCCGTAAGGGTCGCGACACCTAAAATCACTCCGATCAGTGTCCGCTTCATCCAACGCCTCCGAGTGTTCATTTGCCCCACCATCATCTTAGAAACCTCCCCTATCTGCCGAACTGGGCTTACGCAACTGATACGAACCGCTGAGCTCAGGGCGATCCAGCGTACTCCAGAGAATAGAACTGTTGCTAAAGCCCAGATTGTCTTGGTTTGCTTGATAGTTGCGTGCATTCAGTTCGAACACCTCACCTGGAAACTCGCGCGTTTCGATAGTGTTGCCCGAGCGCACGAGCGTGGTTCCGTTGTAGGCGTTCACAATCAGGACATTGCCGTTGTCCAAGTAGCGCGCCTGTCGCGGTTTGAACAGAATTGGGCGCAATAGGTTGCCGCTGCCGTCCTCCGCGAGGTCGTTGCCATCCAAGCGTCGGCGGATGTGATTGGTGTACACCTCGTTGATGAGCATCCATGTGACGGGAAGCGTATCGCCGACGGTTCCCGTTGTGGGTACTTGCAACTCGTAGACGCCTGTGCTTGTGGTCACCAGCAGGTACAGCCCGGCGTTGCCCTGTCCGCTCGCGCTGCGCTTGGAGGTATCAATCGCTATTGGTGCGAGGATGGGCACGATGCGCCCGTCAGGCAAGCGCATGCGACGGATGTAGAGAGTTTGGTCGCTTCCGTTCACGATGAGTTGGAGGGTGATCATGCCCGCTTCCGGTGTGAACGGCTCTTGCGGGGTCGGCGTACCAGCGCCAGTAGCTTCGAACGCGCTCACGGCAGCATTTTGCACCATGGTCGCGAAGCCAATTCGGGTGGTTGTGCCGTCCCAGTATTCAAACCGCTGCGCCGACACATATCGATAGGCGCGCTCCAGTCGCTGGGCAGGCGTCATCCAATACAGCACGCCCAGCATTGCGCCCAGCTGGGGATGCTGTACCGGCGCACCGACGGTAAAGGTGGTCGGGTCGGCGACATAGCGGTCCACAATATCCACCACACGCGCGTTACCCGCGTCGGTAATCGTGTAGTGAATCCAATACTCCAGCGGCGAGCGCACGGCGTAAGGGTTGCGATTCGCCGGCACATATTCTGTCCAGACCGCCACATCGGTCGGGTTGCGTAGCGTTTCCGGCGCGCCGCTCACATAGTTCGAACCCGGCAAGCTATTCGCCTGCGCCCACGCCTCGTCGCGCAGGTCGATAATCTGAGCGACTTGGTCGCTGCTATCGCGCAGCACCACACGGTCGGGGATAAAGCGCGTGATCGTTCGAACCTCCGCGCCCGCGCGATCAATAATTGCCACGCGGTTGCGCTCCGGTTCCACAATCAGCAGTTCGTTTTCGCCGTAGCGATACACACGAGCGTTGGGCGTTATCGGATAACCTGCCTTGCTGGGCACGATGGAGCCAGTGTAGAAGTCCAGTTGCGTATTTTCGGTAGACCAGACCACGCGCCCGGCAGTATCCACCTCCAGCAGGCGGCTCTCATCGGCGATAATTGTGCTTTGACGGCTATAAGCCTGCAAGCCTTCACCTGAACTGATAATCAGTAAACCTTCGCCAACCGCGATGGGCGACAGTCCTGTGCCTACTTGGAAGCCGTTTGCGAAGCGACGGAACAACTCGCGCAGGAACGCTCCGGGATCGGGATCTTGTTCCAAATCGGTAATCAGGTCGTCGATAAAGGGCCAGCGAATAATGGACTGATACTTTAGGGGGTTCGCTGGGTCCACGCGCGGCACAGTGCCCGCTTGCGCTTTGCGCTGTGCCAGATCGGGCTGGAGACGATAGGGATCGGTTGCCACGCCCAAAATCCCACCGAAGGTCTCCAGACCGCTGCCCGTGGGAATCGTAATCTGGCATGGCATATAAATCACATCGCCCACCAGCACGGGGTTTGCCTGCAGCTGCTGTCCCAGAAACACGGCGTACCAGCGCAGGTTGTTCCAGTTGCCCGGTATCGTGTCTGGGTCTATCCACACGGGGGCAGTACCGCCGATGTTCACCAGTACCGGCTGTGTCAAACTCAGCACATTCTCGAGGAGGTTAATCTGCCCGCCGCCACTCGCTTGACCAAAGCCGGTGATGCGAATCTGTCCCGTGTTCACATCGACCTTGATGTCGGGGTTCGGGCTATTCGGCGAATAGGTTAGGGTGGCAATCACATTCGTGATCGGGTTGGCTCCCGAGCGTCCGTAGTCGCGCTGGGAGATACGGATATCGCCTGTTGCGGCGATGGGGGCGCCCAAATCGATGATGAACTGTTCTGGCTCGGCGTCCAGCGCGATTAGCACGGTGTAGGGGAAGCCAAACGGTCCCACTCGAGCTTGCCCTTCCGCAACGGCGTAGATGGCGCCGTCGTAGTATATCGGTGCGCCCTTGAAGGTGAAGTTCATCCACTGGCGTCGAGGCTCTTCGTTCGAGTTCGGTACATAGTCGTGGCTGAAGCGCAGGAACCGCCCCACGAAGCGCATAAAGTACTCGTTCGGCTCGCGATAGATCGTACTGGGCGGCACAATCATTGGGTCCGTACTTTGCGGTCCAGGGATCACTTGCTGATAGCCGCCGTGCGATTGCCAGCGCCACAGCACTTTCGAGCCGCCGCGTGTTTGCTGTTGTGTCGGGGGCATCTGCTCCTGCAAGGCGATGATGTTGCCGCTCGCGTTATTGGCGTCGGTCTGGTCGGTGCCTGTGGTGATATACAGTATCCCGTTCGGTGAAAGCGTGAACCCACGCAATTTCTGCGGCGGTACACTGATCGCATCGGTATACGCGGGCAAGCTTGCAAAGGTGCGGAACATCAGGTTGAGGTTGCTCGCATATGCCCAGTCGATGTAGTAGTCGATGATGAAGGTGTATCCGCTGATGGGTCCGTTATACACGACGCGCCCCTGCTCTGCGGGTGGGTTAAAGACGCATGACGCAGTGATGTCGTCGATTTGCCCTGTAGCGTTGTCGATTCGGAACACGCGCGGGTGGAGCGGGTTCGTGATGCCGTCGCTGGGAACATAGTAGCGTCCGCGTCCGGTGAGGCGCGAACGGAGATAGTTCTGATAGATACCTGCGCTATTGATGGCAGGGGTCAGTACTTCGCCTTTCGCGCCAATCCAGAACGCCTGCACCCCTTCCAGTTGTGTGGAGCCGGTGCCCCCGAGATCGCGTCGTGCGCCGAAGTAGACCACGATGTCGTTGCCGCCACCTTGCCCGTAGTTCGGCACATAGCCCGCCACAGGCGGGCAGCAGCCAGTTGCCCACGTTGCTTGTGCGCGGCTGGAACCACTCGGCAGGGAAAACGCCCTGACTGGCGATTATTTGGGGGGGATTGCTGAGCAGCACGGCGTAGAAGCCCGCCGAGTTTTGCGATCCCGCTTGATGGTAGGAAGGCACAAGCAGCAGGGTGTTGTCGATTACGATAGGAGCAGGGATTTGCCCGTCCGCCGTGGTCGGCATGGAGGCGGCGGGCGCAGGCGAAGCGAGGCTCCAGACCAGTTGCCCCCCAGGCGGAATGCGCCCCTGCGCGTCGCGGGGCAGTGCCCAGTAGCCACGCACTTCAGTGCCCACCACCACAATCACTTGCAAGCCGCGCACGGTTTCCACAACCACCGGGGGCGAGGCTTGCCCACCGAGATTCACCTCCCAAACCTTGTCGAAAGTTTCGCCTTGTTCAAGATCTAAAATCCCGTCGTCGGTGCGTCCGTCGCCGTCGAGGTCGCGCTTGGGCACTGCATCGTAGCACATCAGGCGATTCCCACTCACCAGAAAGACCAGCCCCCCATAGACAACGGGCGTGCCGTTAGCAAGGGTATAGTTCGTGTTGCGGTCGCGCCAGCGCACGGCTAACGGTGCGCCATACTGGTCAGAAACCGCATTTGCGCGTCGCGCGTTGAAGGCATCGCTACTACCCGCGCCTGCCCAGCGAATGAGGTTATAGGCGAACTTGAGTTCTAAATCGGGCACGGCTTCCATGCGGTACTCGCGCGCTTGGTCGGGCACAGAACCATTGCTGCGTACTAAGGGGGTGTTAATCGCCGCAGCAATCCCTGCCGCGCTGACCACGATTCGCCCGGAGCCGTAGGTCGCAGCGGCAATCACAGGCGTGCTGGGGTTCACCGCCGTCACGATTTGCAGCACGGGTCGGTTCGCACTGATATCGAGAGCGCCGCCGCCGAACCCGCGTCCACGCAAACCCAAACTCGCTACCTCGCCCGGAGTCAGGGTGTAGTATCCCCGCAGCAGCGGATGGTTCAGGTTCACGATGTTAATCGGCGCGGTATTCGCCACAGGAGCCACTTCAGGGAACCAAAGCGTGCCCGATGCGCCCTGCTGGGGATAATCGATCCACAAGACCCCGCCGCCATCCACGAAACGGCGTAGCTTCTCGCGAATCTCGGCGGTCATGCCACCCCAATTCGTACGGCTGATGAGCAGAATCTGGTATCGCGCCAGTTGTGCGTCGTTCAGGCGTCCCACATCCACCAGCCAGTAGTTTGCCTGATTGCGTGTTGTGCCCGCCGGTGCATACGGGTTGCGGAACACCAACCCCAACGGCTTGAGGTCTGTACGCCGATCCATCGCGTAGAAGGTGTAGACATCGCGTACAAAGTTGTCGTTGGGATTGAATACCACCACACCGGCGTTGACGGTGACCGTGCGCGGTTCGTAGCCACGCCCGTCCGCCAGCGCATGGAGCGCCGCCAAACTGATTGCGCCTACCAGAATCCACTTCATCCATTTCATAGCTTATGCCCCCGCCTTATGGTCGGATATCGCCTGCGTAAATCGGTTTCGGACACACGGGCAAGCGCGGAATCGGCGGTAAGAGCCTGCCCGGATGTTGACCCGAAGGGTCTTGCGTTGCATCGTACGCCACGCGCCCAATCGCATTCGGCGTGCGGAACACAGGGTCGTGGCGCATAAACAGATTCACCGCATACTGACGCGCTCCGTCTTCATCGTGGAAATACTGCTGATGCTGCACCGGAATCTCGAACGAAGACGCGCCATAGCGACGCGGGATCCAACCCCACTTCCGTAGCCATTCGGTTTGGTCGCCCAGTGAGGCGGTGAAATTCTCGGCGATGGAGCCGACAATCGTAATCTTGATGTCCAACGGCTCGCCGTAGAATGGAAACTCAGGCGACGCCACCCCCGCAGGACGCACGCCACGCGCCTCGAAGTTCGCGCGCGTATCCTGCGGGTCTGTGTTGAACCAGTAGCCTGGGATGACGAAGAAGCACCCCTCTTGCGCGAACAATGCCGCCTCGATTCGGATGTCGAGCGGTTGGATTGCCGCCGCGCTGAAGCGGTACGGCGTGTTATCGGTGGGGAGCTGGAAGTTACCCAAATTCGATATCGACTGCAGCTGGAGTTGCAGCAAGTTGGGTATCCCCTGACCGGGGATGAGCGCATAGCTCGACCCAGTAGGTGGCGGCACTAACGGGAACGCAATTTTCTCGTAGTTCGGGTAGACTTGCAGTGTGCTGCGCCCCAGCGGATACATTACTGCCGGGAAGCCCGGTATGTTGAACCGATAGAACGGGTCGGTGAACTCCGAAGGGTTCACCAACAGATTGATGAACGACCCTGCACCGCTGGCAGCGTGGCGCAAGTAAAGCCGCAGCCCGCCGAAGTTGCCCGTGTATTGCGTTGGGTCTACCCCGAAGCTGAATAGCAGTTTCATCGGCTGATCGGGCAGCACTTCGAAGAAATAGGGTGCTTCCACATTCGTCGGGTCGCCTTGGGCGTTGGCAGGACTATCGAAGGTGCGCTGCAGGAACTGGGTCGTGTTCACGCATACATAGTCTTTCGCGATAATTGCCAGTGCGGAGCGCTCATTGCCCTTGACGATGTTGCCCTCAATATAGGCTGTGCCGTTCGTGACAATTGTAATCTGCCTGCCTGAAGGGATCCGTCCCTTGATGCGAACATTCCCCTCTGCGTAAATCACGCCGTTGAACGGTACATCGAAGCTCGTGTCGCTTTGCGTGATTTCGCTGGTGAGCGTCGGGTCGTTCGGGTTGTTCGGGTTGCGGAAGAAGAAGTTCATCGTCTTGAGGTTGGTCGGCAAGCCCGTGATGGGGCTGTACCACACATCGCGCGGCTCGGCTTGGTTGCGTGTGATGCGGAACCCTTGCGCGCGGATGCTGCCGTCCGTGTTCAGGATTTCCACCAGCTCAATAAACACGCCGGGCGGTTCGTAGAATGGACCATTCCAGAAGCGCGACTTGCCAGGGTTCACCCAATCACCGCGCAGGGTGTAGCCGCCCAGAAAGCCGCGGCTCTCCTGCTGAATGTCAAGCGCGTTATTGATATAGATTCCGCGCCCGAAGCCATACTGCCCTGTGTTGAACCAGACGCCGTTGGGGCGCTGACGCCAGATACCCGATTCTTGCGTCGCAGCAGCGTAGCGAGGGAGGTTCGTCGCAGGGTCCACCGTGTCCATGCGCGGTGGCTCCAAATAGGCAATGGCGCGTGGGTAGCCGTCGGCTGCGGTCAGTGGGCGTCCGTCGCGATACAGCCCGTTCACGGTGGTGAAGTTCGGCGCGTTGCTGGGCTGTAAGGGGTAGGTGTTTGTGCCGACGCGCATCTGCACCCGTGCGCCTGTGTTATGCACTACCTCGCCCGCCACATAGACGCGCTCGCCCAAGTCGGGGTCGATCGAGATTTCGACATTCCCGCTCAAGCGCAGGTTGCCGTTCACATAAACAGAGCCGCCTCCCACCCCAGGCTCACCCAGAATCATCCGGTAGGGGACGCCGATGCCGATGTCCTCGGCGCCCAATTCCATCAGCGTGCCGCGCTGTTCCTTGTTCATCACGAAGCGTAGGTAATCGATAGTGCCGATCTGCATGTAGGCGACGCGCTCGGCGCGGCTAGTGCGGTCGGCGAGGTTGAAAGTGGTGGGATCGTTAGGGTCAATCACGCCCACACGCCCAACCGATTCGATCTTGATCACGGGTTGACGATGCACGGGTCCCGAGGACTGGTAGGAGACGCGAATCAGGGCGCGCCCGTTCTGCAGATTGACGCGTGTGTAGCCACCCGTGCCATCGGCAGGGTTATAGGGCTTGAGCCAGAAGTAATCGGGGTCGGCAGGTGTGGTGATGTTGTCGGGGATGGGGCGCCAGTCCGCGCCGAACTCGCTACGCACGAGTTGGTCAATCGCATACTGTAGCCCCGACTCCGCGAAGTATTCCGCGCTGAGCCGTTCACGCGCCTGCCGCACATTGATGATGTTGCGGGCAATCACGGTGATGAAGACCCCACCCAAAACCAGCAGCACAAAGCTGACCAGCAGGGCAATCACCAGCGTCTGACCGCGTTCGGTTCGTGTGCGTTTCATAGTCTTTGTCTCCTTACCTCCCGCGCGTCTGCACGATGTTCGGCGCTTCCAGCTGGGTGGTAAGCGCGTAGTTCACCGGCTGCTGCGCCCCGTAAAACTTCAGCCCCATTTTGAGGTTCATCAGTCGCCGCGTCTGATAATCCGCCACATAGCTGTCGCCGTTGAGGTTGAAACGATAGAAAAAGGTCACGAAAATCTGGGCATCGGGCGGCAGCGGAGTGTTCGGGTCGCTGTAGAACTCGATGTACCCCCGCAACAGCTGCGGTGTGAAGCCGTAAGTGGACATTACCTCGGCATACGGCACAGCGTCTTGGTAAAGGATACGGTACTGGTTCGGCCCTGGTGTGGCAGTGCCTGCCGAAACGCGCTGATAGCGGATCGGGCGTCCGTAGTTGGGGCCAGGGCGCTGGTCAGGACCGATGACCACCTCCGAGCCGGGCACGATGGAGGCGTTGGGCAAAGTAAGGTGGTTCGTGGGCGGGTCCAGCGCGCCGTTGGCGTCCAAGTCCAGCAGCGAGACATACCGCCGAATGTTGGGCGCGTTGTTGGGATCGCGTTGGTATTCCGCGTTGAACCGCCCATTGATGGTGTCCAGCATAGGGCTGCTATCGTTGAAGGGGGTGAGGTACGCGCCTGTCTTGAAGCTCACGCCCTGCGCGGGGAACTGGAACCACCACGGCAGCGCCATATCGATGAGCCCGGCTTCGGCGTTCACATAGAACGCCATCGGTTCAGCATCGGTGAAGTAGTTCAGGCTGTCGTTGAACCAACCTGACACGGGTTGCCCCGTGTGGAGCATCTGCTGGATGCGTGTGAGGTTCGCGACCCACACATCCTCTTCTTGTCCGCCGGGCGTGGAACGATAGTAGCGCAGATACCATTCGCCGTTTCCGTTCGGCGCGACATAGAAGTAGCGCAGTGGCTCGTTGCGTTGCAGCGCGTCGGGACGGCTGCGGAACACCACCAGGCGGAAAGTCTCTGGATTCACATCCCAAAGCCCCTGCGGGAAGCGAATTTGCAGTGGCGGCGCCCCTGCGCCCTCATCGCCCAAGGTGTCGGTCTCGATCGGCGCCCCCATCTGGTTCACCGCTAAGGCTGGCGTGAGTTGCATCAGCGGTTCCACAATCGGGTTGCCATTCGCATCGTAGGTCACATTCACCATATCCACCTGTCCCAGGGGCACGATGGGCTTGGCGATTTTGCGCCACGCCGCGCGCTTATCGCCATAGAAAAAGTTCGGGTCAAAAAATTCATTAATGTTGTCAAACAGTTCGGGATTCAGCACCCACTGGTTGCCCTGACGCACATAGAGGCGGAACTCGGCGCGATACAATACCGCATAGTTCTCAGGCGTCGTCGCTTCCACCAGTCCACTCGTATCGGGGTTGAAGTAGGGGTTATTGTTGTCCATCAGCCCGATAAAGTAGCGGATGACCGTGCGTCCGGGCGAGATGGGCACGGCGATTTCGGCATCCGGCTCGCCGTTGGGACCAATCGGGATGTCGGAGGTCGGGTCGTTCGACTCTTGCGATGGGTCACCATAGGCAGGGGAGACCATATCGATCACAGCGTAGCGCATCGGAACAGAAACCACTTGCCCTTGCTGGTTCCGTACAGGGATGTTGATGACTCGGTCTGCGCTGTCGAACACATAGGCAGCGCGGCGTAGGTCGTTGGTGAACTGATTGAGGGCGAGGCGGGCGGTATCCTGTGCCTGCGCCTGAATCTGTCCCTGCCGCGTGAGACGGAACCCCTGCACCAGCGGGATAAGCAGCAAACCGAGCAGAATCGCGGTGATGGCAATCACCACCAGCAACTCTACCAGCGTAAACCCTGCCTGCTTATTCCGATACGCCTGCTGAAACCGCATTCTGTTAGCCTCCTTGATAAGACTCACCCCGTTGCGCATGAGTTCCTCATCAGTCCCGAACGGGGAGCAACATATCGAAGTCGATGCGCGTGGTGCGCCCGGGCGGCGAGTGTGTGACGCGCACCTTGACCGACAGTCCCTGAATCCCGCGCATCGCTTGACCCGTGACGCCGGGGTCCCAGCGCACGGCATCGGGATGCACATCGCGCAAATCGATGTATGTCCAGTTTCCTTCGGGGATGTCGCTAATCTTGAACACGCCGTTTGTGCCGCGGTGGGTGCGCCCGTTCGCATCGACATACCAGTATTCGCGCAGCAGTATGGTTTTGCCTGCTTCACTGCGGCTGAAGTAAAGGCGTCGGGCACGGTCGCTGGTGTCGCCGTTATATGCTGCCACGTAATCGTACCAGCAGGTGTCCACGGTCAACCCCTGCGGGTCGGGCGCCAACACATAACGGTCGGCTGCTTTCTGCACCGAAATCGTCCAGTTCTCGTGGACCTTGTAGAACACACGCACTTTGCGCCCGTACATGGCGGGGTTGTCTATCTGAATGTTGCCCGTGGCGTAATCGATGGTCGCGTTGAGGTTCGGCAGCGACTGCGCTTGCAAGTTGGGCGCGAGTTCGTTGTAGAGTTGCCTCCCTTGTTGGAAGTACGCTGCGCGTCCCGTGAGTAGATCGACCAGAATCAAATCGGCTTGGAGCGGCTGATTGTTGGCGTCGCGTCCCAGCCCCAGTCCCGGATAGGTCGTCTGGTCGTCCAGCAAATCGCCCACCTGTTTCAGGTCGGAAAAGGCAAGGCGGATGCGTCCGCTGTTGGGTACGGTGAACTCCTCGCGCATTATCGACCAGTCATGCACGAAGTAGCTCACATACGCCTCCAGCGGGCGTACGCCGCGCCAGTACCGCTCGTAGAAACCGGACGCCTTGGGGTTAATCAAAATCGTGCCCGTGAGCGGGTTTAGCACCTTGTATTGGTAGGGCGACTCTTCGCTCCACGCCGCGTTCAGCGGGAGCGGCTCGAACATACGCGCAACCGTGTCGGAGTAGGGGGCAATTCCCAGCGCGCCACTCGGCACAGGCAAGTCGATCCATACGGGCGTTGGTGGAGCGGGGTCTGTTGGATTTAGCGTAATCGTCTCGCTGAAGAATGCTGTTTCAATGCGCCCGCTCGGCGCGACATAGACCACCGCGTACTCCACCAGATAACGAATTGGGGAGTAGCGTAGCGGTCGGAGCAGCACCTTGCCTGCACTGTAATCGATGCCGTACTCATAGATACGAACATTGGGGCGCTGGTAGTCCGAGTCCAGAATCAGCCTGCGCATGGGGGCGCTGGTGACGGCAAGGTAGTCTTCGGGCAAATCGTCGCTATCTACGGGTTGGGCGATGGGCGCAAATAGCGTGGTGTAGACGATTCCCTCGGTGAGCTGATCGCGGCTACCGAGCGTGGGACCGGGTAAGCCCAGATTCACACGCTCGCCCGCAATGCGGCGGAATCGGTTCACCCCACTGGCGTATTCTTTGGGGAAGTCGGCGGGCAAGTTGGGCTGCGCGCCCAGATCGTTCGGATCGATATCGGGGTCGATAAACAGCACAGGGTCCCCCGTCGAGAAGTCATAACTGATGGGAGCTATCAGGCGCGGCAGGTTTTCGGCGCGCGATTTGAGCCGTTCCATCTCCTGCTGCGCCAAGCGTGTCGCCGCTTCGCTCTGACCCGAGCGTTTCAACGCCAAAAAACCGCTCGGATACAGGCGAATGAACGCCAGTATACCGATCGCCAAAATCCCAATCACCACCAGCACCTCGACCAGCGAGGCGCCGCGTTGTTTTCTACCCATGCCTACCATGTTATTGCCCCTTCTTGTGGCACGGATATTGCCGTCCGTGCCTACGCTTAGACAGAACTGCCCAAGCCACGGCTCTTGCTCTGACAAGACTGTCCAAGCCACGGCTGCTGCAATCGAGTTGCGCTTACGGGCGCATTGTGTACGGGGACTGGAACATCTCGTAGGAGTCTACGACTTTTACATTCCCTGTCAAGAACAGCACAATGTCTGCCCGCGCGCGTGTCGGAACACCACCTGAATAAGAACGATGATAGCTACACCAGGTGACCACAGCAGTCGTGTCGGGGTTGCGATAGCCCAGTTGGCGTGGGTTGTCGGTGGGTTTGGGACCCGGGGTGCCGTCGTAGTAGCCTAAGCCATAGTTTGTCAGACCTCCGTTGAGCTGGTTTTCCCGTTGGTTCAGTTGCTGATTCGACCAGAAAAGCGTGTAATGTAGCTCGTGATTATTGCTTTGCCCGATGCGTCCAGTGGAGTAGCTATCGTATCGGTAGAAGCAGACGGGTACGAAGTTGTTGCCGACACGAACTTGCACGGGTTGTCCTGCAAGTGCGTGCCCTTGCGGATACACAGCGGGTGTAATCAGTCGCTTGTCATCGATGGGGTTGTTCGGGCAGTAGAAAATCTCATCGTTTTTCAGATAGGTACCGAGAGGTTTCGGCGCGAGGTTAAAGGGGACCGCCTGCCCGGCATTACATGTGAGATTTCCATTCGCATCTACCGCATACGCGCCCAACACCGGCGGATAGGCGCGATAGTCGTCTTTGTAGTTCTGTAAGGCAACAAAAATCTGGCTTAGATTCGATGTGCAGCGGCTTTTGCGTGCGTTTTCGCGCACGGTGCCCGCCACGGGAAAGATTATCGCCGCCAAGATGGCGATAATCGCGATCACCGTCAACAGCTCCACCAGTGTAAATCCTCGTCTCATGATTGTGCCCCTTCGTCCTCACCGCTTAGACGGCGGCTGTGATGGGTTGGGTTCCCGCCCTAATTATGACACAGGGCGGGAATTTCCTGCAAATGTGTGCAAGTGTTTGAGCGGTTCTCCGAGCGTTAGGGGGTGACACTCCTTTCGCCGAGCTTGGCTTTGAGGGCGTTCCGGTTCTGCTTACTGGGCTCGAGGGCGCTCCAGCACAGCGAGTTCCTCTCAATGACCCCACATTGTAATGCTATATCCCTCGTTTTGAGGGGATACGCCGTACAAGAGGCAGTAGATGTGGATAGCGTTCCTGAAGAACACGCTTGTATACCGCGTCAGTGGCATAGATCGGAGATCCAGGCTCTGTCCATTCAAATTCTTCGCCTGGAGATGGACCCACAAACCAAGTGTTTCTCTCTCTATCGTATATGCGTCCCCGCCGACTCGGTGGGTAATCCCACTTTTGGGGATTTCGCTTTGCTAACTCATAGGTAATAAACCACGCAGTGCGTTCATGTACAATATATACGCTATTTGGATTGGCATTCTGTACCAGTGTATATATCTCTTCTCTCAACTGTAGTCTATCTGTAAGGTTTGTATAGAGTACACCAGGACCGATTGGACGAGGATCATAGAGGGCTGCATCGTAAGGTATGGCAATGAAATTCTGTGCGACTGCGAGAAGGGTTATGGTCGCAATCGCTTTTTTAGGAAAAACCGAAATTATATACACAATGAAAGGAAGACCCAATAATAAGTAGTTTGACTTGAAGGGATGCCTTAAAAATAACAAGATTATAACAATGGATGCTACGGCACATAAAAAATAGTTGGAATTCGTAGCGATTTTATGATTTATCAGATCAAAATATTTGATTACCATGTAAAGCAGGATAGATATGGGCAATATGCCAATAGGCGCTATTAAACGCATCCAAATATGTCCGAGCCATTTCTTTAAGCTTAAAGAGTAAGATAGGTATTCTGTGATAATTTTTATACTACCAGTAAGGGTGTAAGCGGGTAGAATCCACAATAAGATTAGCGGAATACAACCTAAAAGCGCAGCTTGCAGAGCGCGACGCCACCCAAGGTACCTCCAAAATGTGAGCAGCAGCACGGCAAACAAAAACACCCCTTGCGAAGGTCGCATCGCGGCGCCTACGCCCCACAATAGGGTAGACGCGACCCACTGCCCGCGAATAAAAAACCACCACCCCGAAAGGATACCCAGTAAGGCAAGACTGTATTCCACCATGACATCTGCATAACCGACTATGTTCATGGGTACTAAGACGTAGAGCCATAGCAGGATTGAGGCATTAGGTACTTGCGTCGTACGCAAAATGGCAGCAAATAGCGGTATGCAGAACATATGAATGGCGCTGCTTAGCAAATTCAAGTAAACCCACCCGTGAGGTGCTAAGAGCTGCCCAATAATGTCTGGAACGATATATCCCGGTCCGCGAGAGGCATTGTACTCTCCTCTATCGACGCTGAGAATTGCTGCTACAAGGAATAGGTAGCTGTCGGCATCAAACCCTGGTCCAGCAAAACAAAAGGGTAGACGCAAGAGGAAGACACCTGCTGCGACGAGCCACGCCACTTGTGGGGCACACCAATCGACTTGCCCGATCCATTTCCTCATGAGATGCCTCCCTCATTTACGCTTTTGTACGCCTTTAAGTATATCATGCCCACTTTCAAGTGCAAACAAAAGATAGTCGCCGCCAAGATGGCGATAATCGCGATTATCGTTGGCGGCTCCACCGGCGTAAATCCTCGTCTCATGATTGTGCCCCTTCGTCCTCATCGCTTAGACGGCGGCTGTGATGGAGTAGATGCCCGCCCTATTGTGATATAGGGCGGGAGTTTCTTGCGACGGCACTGCTGGAATCGCCAACAGAGACGCCGATGGCTACTCCAAATCCATCAGCTCGTCCGTCTGAGGGTTGCCGTCTCGGTCGATGTTGCCCAGATTACGCTGACGATGAGGTTCGTAGCCGGTTTCTGTGCGCAGTGCGGGCTTGAACGCCTTGACGTGCCCGTCGCACCACAGCACATTCCCCACGCCGTTATGCCTACCGTGAAAAGTGGGATTGTGGTAGGAGGGCGGTTCCAGAAAGCCCGTACCCTCAAAGATGGGCGCGCCAGAACCCCAAGTGCGCCACTGGGCACTGTCGGCAAGCCACGCCGTCTCCGCGACACTTTTGATGCTCGCCAACGAGATGGCAATCGGGGTATAGTTCGGAGGCTGCATCGGGCTGAGATACACATAGTTGTAGCCGTAGCCCAGCAGCCCGTACTGATAGGCGGGACTCGCTTGGAACGAAGAGCACGCCTGAATCTCGGCGTTGCGCATGTAGGGATAAAGCAGACTACGGCTCGTATCCAGCCGCTGATTCTGACGGTCTACATAACCCCACCAGTAGTGGGTCCAATCGTCGTAGGCGACGGGGAAGAGACGTTCGTCGTAGTCTTGGGCATATTGCAATCCTGCCAACCCAATCTGGCGCAGATTGCTGAGACACGAGGTCTGACGCGCCTTTTCGCGCGCTTGCGCAAACACGGGGAACAGAATCGCCGCCAAAATGGCGATAATCGCGATCACGACCAAGAGCTCAATCAGTGTAAAGCCGCGCCTATGGCGTTTCGCAATGTGTTGTACCATCCTATCGAACCCTCCACATAGTGTTTGTTCTATGTGGGCGGGACGAGTGGCGCGTAGCCAAACAGTATACGGGCACTCTTTCCGTGCGAATCGACACTCACACGGGTCGAAGTGTCCCTGCTGAGCAGGCAGCTGCGCGCTCTTTCGCCCAACCCGCGAGGCGAACGAGCAAGACACGGCTGAATCGGTCTTCGGGCTTCTGGATCGTCCTACTTGCGACGCCTTCCCAGCATTGTACCAGTGGCATTGCAGTCGCGTTCGTCCCCAGTCACCGCTGCGCGTCAGCGTCGGATTTGCACCGACTTCCCGTACATTCAGCCGTCAGCGACTCGTTACCGAACGGCAAGGAGTATACCCTGTTCAGGGAAGGGGATGGCTTACATCGTCTGTGCGGCGCGTGCCGTCTCGTTTGAGGATGACCCAGCTCAGCATCGCGCCCAGCGTGAGCATCACGGCGCAGCCGATAAACGGCGTGCGGTGTGCAGGAATCTGAACGGCTCCGATGCTGAGTGGCACATGCTCGTAGAGAAACCCTCCCAGCAGTGCGCCGAGGATGCTTCCGATGCCCTGCGCGGTGCCGGCTGCGCCCAGAATCACCCCCCGTCGGGCAGGGTCTAACTCGCTGAGTTCCGCCATCCACGCCGCAAAGGTCAACACGAAGCTGAGTGCGCCCAGCCCCGCCGCGACGACTACCCATGCAATCGGCGGTTTGGAAGGCGCGACGACGCTCCACAACACAACCGCTGCCAAGCTCAGCCCCCACTGGATGCTGCGCGTGCGCCCCAAACGGTCTGCCAGCCGTCCCAGCGGCAGGCTCAAGGCGGCAATCATCAGTGCGGGAACCACCAGCCCCACCCCAAACAGCGTCTCGCTCACCCCGAACTCGTCCATCGCATAGAGTTTGACCAGCAGCATAATCAGCCCCGTCCCAAAAAACACCACAAAGGCGAGCAGCATATGCCCTGGCGCAAAGCGCAGCGCGTCCAGCAGAGCGCGCAGCGAGATTTTTTCCGCGTTTGGGTTGGAACCTGTGTGCGAAGGACGCCCATCGCGGGGATAGAAACCCCAAGCGATGAGCGTCGCCGCCGCAAACAACACCGCCGTCAGGTAAAACGAAGCCTGTTTCGCGCCCGTGAGGTCGTTCGCCAAGCCACCTGCCAGCGGTCCCAGTGCTACCCCCGACATGTAGGTCATGTTCAAAAAGCTCATCGCCCACGCGCGTTTCTGGGGGGGCACCGCGTCGCCAATCGCGGCGTAAACTGCGGGCCAAAGCATCGCCGCGCCCAGCCCATCAATCGCACGCAGCACCACAAAATGGAGCGGATGATGCGCCACCAGCGTCGCCAGTGAAGTGAACACGGTCAGCAACGGACCCAACACGATGAGGCGACGCCTTCCGAAATGGTCGCTGAGCATGCCCATCGGCGCGCGAAAAATCGCTTCTGTGAGCAAAAAGACCGAACCCACAGCGGTAATCGTCGACTCGCCCAGCCCCACGACCTCCCGTAAATAGACGGGCATCGCCGAAATATTGAGCGTGACATAGCCCAACTCGGCGAAGCCCGCCATAATTACTAACGCCCAGAACGCCGCGAGCGATTTCACACCAACAGTCCGATTCTACGCCACCGTGCCGCGCCCCAAGCGCACCCGTCCGGGCGCGGCGACTCGTCCTAATCTAACGAGGCGTCGATGCGCACTTCGCGCCCTGTCTCGGATGACTCGTAGATAGCGTCCATAATCGCGTTCAGGTAGAAGCCATGCTCGCCGGGGATTGGCGCGGGCTTATTGTGGATTACAGCGTCCACAAACGCCTCCACATTCGCCTGATAGGCGTTCACATTCGGCAGGTGCGCCGGCTCGATATTGTAGAGCGTGCGGTTCTGCTCGGTGGCGATGCGCACAGGACGCTCGCTCATCGGGTCGGCGAACACTCCACCTTTGTCGCCCAGCAGCAAGGTGTTGAACTCGTCGCGCTCGATGTTGGCGCAGAAACTGGACTCCAGCGTGATCGTCGCGCCGTTCTCGAGGCGAATCAGTCCCACCGCGAAGTCCTCTACGGTGAACTTGGTGTGGTCCCACTGTCCCATCAGCCCGACGACATCGGGGCGGTTGCCGAACTTCACATAGGTCGCTCCGAACGCTGCCACGGGCTTGGGATAGCCCATCAACCAGAGCGTTGTGTCGAGAATATGCACACCGATATCGATCAGCGGTCCGCCGCCTTGTTTCTCTTTATCGATAAACACGCCCCAGCCAGGAATGCCGCGTCGGCGCAGGGCATGGGCACGGGCATAATAAATCTCGCCTAAATTACCCTCTTGAACGATATATTTATGTAGGAACTGCGCCACGCCTGAGAATCGCCACTGCAACGACACATGGAGCAGCTTGCCCACGCGCCGTGCGGTGCGTACCATCTCACGCGCCTCATGCGCGTTGCGCGCCAGAGGCTTCTCACAGTGAACATGCTTGCCTGCCTCCAGCGCGGTGATGGTCGCGTCCTTGTGCATAAAGTTGGGCGTCGCCACAACCACGATATGGATATCGTCGCGCTGCACCATCTCGCGATAATCGGCGTAGACATGAGGAATTTGGAAACGCTCCGCGGCGGTGCGGGCCGCCTCCTCGTTCACATCGGCTACAGCGACCAGTTGCACCCGGTCCGAAAGCCGTGCGTAGCTGGGCATATGCTGCCCCTGAGCAATACCGCCTGCTCCGATAAAACCAATGCCTATCTTGCTCAAGTTCGTTGCTCCTCCTTCGTTTCGGTATCTGCAGCGGTCTGGTGAGCCGCTTTACGCCATAACCATACAGGAGTATACCTAACGCCATTTGGCGCCGCGGGGCAGGAGAGGCGCATTCAGGAGCGAAACCAATCTCATACGGTCGCTATGTGGATTGCAGGCGTCGATGAAGCGGGGCGTGGACCGATTGCTGGCTCGGTGGTGGCGGCGTGCGTGGTGTTGCCGCCGCAGCACTCCATCGCAGGCATCGCCGACAGTAAGCAACTCAGCGCGGCGCACCGCGAGCGGCTGTGTGCCCAGATTCAGCGCGAGGCGATTGCGTGGTCTATCGGCATCGCCACCCCACGCGAGGTCGAGCTGCTCAACATCCTGCAAGCGAGCCTGTTGGCGATGCGCCGTGCTGTGCTGAGCCTGAGCCTAAGCCCCCAGTGCGTGCTGGTCGACGGCAAATTCTGTATCCCAGGCTTGAGTTTGCCGCAACAAGCGGTGGTGGACGGCGACGCGCGCGAAGAGTGCATCGCGGCTGCCTCTATCGTTGCTAAGGTCGTTCGAGATCGGATGATGACCGAGTTAGACCGTCTCTACCCGCAATACGGCTTCGCGCAACACAAAGGCTACCCCACGCCGTTGCATCTGGAGCGATTGCGACGCTACGGCGCGTGCCCAGCGCATCGGCGTACCTATGCGCCTGTAGCCCAGCTGAGGCTATTCAAATAACCTTCTAATGCGCCCTTGAGGCGATGCGGCAGACCTGAGCGACCTATTTTGTCACGCCCTCAACCGCCGTGTCGTTGTCGGAGGGGGATGCTTCGGCGACGCGCGTGGCTAATACCGTACGGATTCGATGCCCCTCAATTGCATGCACTCGCAATACCCAGCCATCCACGCGAATCGTTTCACCCTCAGCGGGCTGATGCCCCAACTGCCCGAACACATAGCCGCCCAGGGTATCGAACTCTTCCGACTCCAGTGTGACGCCCAACAGTTCGCTGGCGTCATCCAGGTGCAGTTTCGCGTCGATGAGCAACGAGCCGTCGGGCAGAGTCTCCACCCGCGATTCCGGCTCCACATCGTACTCATCTTGAATTTCGCCGACAATCTCCTCTACAAGGTCTTCCAATGTGACCAAGCCCGCAGTGCCGCCGTACTCGTCTTGCAGGATGGCTAAATGCGTGCGTTGGCGGCGCATCTCTTGCAACAGTTCCACCACCCGCTTACTTTCAGGGACGAAGAAGGCAGGGCGCAGCACCTCATGCAGCGAGAATTTGCCCCCTGTCTCGCAGTAGCGCAGCAGGTCTTTGGCGTGGATGATGCCGAGAATGTTATCGAGGCTGCCCTCGTAGATGGGAATGCGCGTGTGTCCTGTGTCGCGGATGAGTTTGATAATCTCTTGCGGGGTAGCGGTTGCAGGAGCCGCTTTGATGTCTACGCGCGGGGTCATCACTTCGCGAGCAATCGTATCGGTGAACTCGAAGATGGACTGAATCATCTCTTTCTCTTGCTCTTCGATAACCCCCTGTTCCTCGCCTGCTTCCACCAACACGCGCAGCTCTTCCTCGCTGACTACCGGTGCGAGACGATGCATCTGGATGCCGAAGAGTTTCAGCACCACGCGCGTGGTCAGGTTCACGCCCCAAATAGGGGGAGCAAACAGGCGGTCGAAGAAGACTAAGGGCACGACGGTTGCCAGTGCGATGCGCTCTGCGTGGGTGATGGCGATGCTGCGGGGAACGGTCTCGCCGAAAATCACATAGGCGAACGCCGTCAAGGAAGCGACGATCACCACGCTCACGCCCTGCATACTCCAGCCCGTAAGACGCTCCAGAGGTAAGAGAATCTGGTGCAGCGGCTCTGCCAGATTGGTGGCGGCGACCGCCGACGCGAGAAAGCCCAGAAGGTTCAATCCCACCTGAATCGTGGACAAGAAACGGGATGGCTCGTTCGTGAACATCATCAGATACGGCGCCAAGCGGTGTTTTTGTTCTGCGAGCATGCGCACCCAGCTGCGACGCACAGAGGTCAACGCGGCTTCTGCCATAGAAAAATAGGCATTAAGCAACAGCAGCACCAGCAGCACGACGAAGCTGGCGATGGGCGTGAGACCATTCGGGGCTGTGTTCGGCGTTGGGGAGTCTGGCTGCCCGTACAACGCCCAAGTTGCGCCGATGAACGCGATGAGAGCAACGATTCCGAATCTCCAGTACGCTTTGGGGTTCCTACGGTTAGGGTTATCCATAGAGCATGTTTCCTCCTCATCGGGGCGTGAGCCAGAAGATGAGCGCACCCAGCCCGACGCCGAGCAGGCTACCCAGCACCACTTCGCGCCAGCTGTGGATGTTCGCCTCCACGCGGCTTTGGGCAATCAGCGCCGCTAAGAGCAACGCCAGCACTGACGCCAACAAATCGCCCGACACGACGATTATCGCCAGCGCGAAGAAGAAACCCAGCGCCGCGTGCCCGCTCATCGCGCCCCCATGAAACAGGCGCACTTTGCCCTGTGTGGAAAGCACCTTCACTAACGAGACAATCACAAAAATTAAGATGATTCCTATCGTCACTGCCACGGCAAGCGTCGGCTCCGCGCGCTCCATGCGCAGCCGAATCTGCTCCAGACGCAGGTCGCCCATAAACAGCACCCACGCAACCACAACCGCGTTCAAGGTCGCAACCAGCACCGCCCCCGCCGCGATGTCCTTGGCGAATTTCGCTTTCGGGTGGTACTCTTCGGTGACGAGATCCACGGTCGCTTCAATCGCGGAGTTGAACATCTCGGCGATTAACACGATGGAGATTGTAAACAGCAGCACGAGCATCTCGCGTTTGTCGAGGCGGAACAGCAGTCCCATCAGCAACACCAGCACCACGCTAAAGAAGTGAAATCGCATATGGCGCTGTGTGCGCACAACGGCAACGATCCCTTCCAGTGCGTAGCGGAATCCTTCCAGCGGGTGGCGTCGCTGGGCGGGCGTTTCGAGTTCGTGAGGCTCCGCCTCGCCGTTGTGTGAGAGCGGTTGTGTTGGCGTTATATGCGCCCGTTCGGGCGGTTCTGCGTCAGGTTTCCTCATAGCGTGAGTACCACTCCTCGCAAGCAGCGTAGCCCAAACTTCTGAGAGCCGATGCGGCGCGAGCGTTCATCGTTGCACGCTCCGCCTCCGTTGCATCATCGTAGCCCATCAGATGTAGTGTACCATGAAGTGCCAGCATGAGCAATTCGGTGAGCAAGTCGTGATGGTTCAGCGCCGCCTGACGCCCGGCGGTCTCAAGGGAGATAATGATATCGCCAAGGGGGAGGTTTTCGGGGAAAGCCGTTGCGCTCTCCGGAAAGGGGGTGGGGTTTTCCCCATACCCAAAACTCAGCACATCCGTCGCCTTGTCCACACCGCGATAGAGGCGATTCATCTCGCGAATCTCGGCATCCGTTGTGAGATAGACGCAGAGTTCAAGCGCCCCCACACTGGGCTTGGAATAATTTTCGGACTTTACCAGCGCGTTCACGGCTGCTTGCAAGGCGTGCTCTAACTCGTTTTGCCATGCCTTGCCCCAATGCGACGCCAGAATCGGCTCTAATTCGGAGGCAACCTGCAGAACGACCGAAAGACTATGGGTGGACGGCATAGATCGGTTCATCATGGGCTTTCGTGCCGCCTGGGTACTCTATACGACGATGGCGTGAGGCGACCAGCACGCGCACGAACGCTTCCTCGATGAGCTTCAAGTCGCGGAAAGTGAGGTTGCATTCGTCCAGCTGCCCGTCTTGACGGCGCATCTCGATGATTTCATGCACGAAGTTCGCCAGCCGTGCGGGGGTTACATCGCCCAACACGCGTGAGGCGGCTTCCACGCTGTCTGCCAGCATCACAATCGCTGCCTCCCGCGTTTGGGGTTTCGGTCCCTCGTAGCGGAAATGCTGTTCCAGCACAGGGTCATGTCCCCCAGTGACCGCCTGATAGTAGAAGTAGGTGATGAGCGTTGTGCCGTGATGCTGGGCGATGATATCGCACACGGCAGTTGGAAGGCGATGCCGACGGGCGAGTTCCACGCCTTCGCGCACATGCGCGGCGATAATCCGTGCCGAGAGAGTGGGGTTAATCTGCGCGTGCAGGCTGCTGATGCCATCTTGGTTCTCGATAAAGAACTCCGGCTTGCTGAGCTTACCGATATCGTGGTAATAACCTGCAACGCGGGCAAGCAACGGGTCGGCGCCGATGGCGAGCGCGGCCTCTTCCGCCAGATGCCCCACCTGTTGGCTATGGAAATAGGTGCCGGGGGCTTTGTCACGCAACTCGCGGAGCAGGGGTTGCTCCAGCGAGGCGAGCTCTAATAAGGTCATCGGGGTTGCCAGTCGGAAGGGGCGTTCCAGCAGGCTCAACCCCAGCCAAAAGAGCGCAACGGCGCCCACGCCGCTCCCGATGCCCCACAACCCGCTACTAAGCGCGTCCAGCCACCCTGTGGCGTCAGCGAGGCTCCCGCCAAAAGCCGTGAGCGCCAGAGTCCCACTAAGGAGCGCCCCCGCCCAGAACATATGGGTTCGGCGGCGCATCGGCGCAATCGCCAGAATCGCGCTCCAACCTGCCAAGCTCACTGCGCTGAGCGTCAGTACTGGCAACTTCAGCGTCGCGGCGATCCCGCCCAGCAAGACTGCAAAAGTAAACAAGGCAAGTAGGGGATGAATCAAGACACTGAGCAGCATACCGCCCGCAATCAGGGGGGCAAACGCCAGAAAGCCAAGCTCTGCGCTGAGCGTTGCGCCGTGTCCGACCAGCGCCGCAGCACGCACGCCCAGCAGGCTGAAAAACCCAATCAGCAGCGTGAGTGCAAGCCCCGCCTCGCGTGTGCTATGCGCTATCGGCGAGCGCAACGCAAGCCCAGTGGGGCGTAGCAGTCCCGTCTGATAGAAAAACGCTGTGAGCAGCCCCACCTGAGCAACCGCTATCAGGATGCGCTCAACGGGTGCGGCGGAGAAAGCGCGCAGGTCGCCATTGAACAGCGCCAGCAATAGCACTGCCAGCATCCCCACGCCCATTGGAGCGCGTACAACCGACCCCAAACGCCACCACGCATCTCCTTGCCGGTTGCTGGTACCTCGCGCTCCACGCCGCGTACTCCGACCAAGAACGCGCATCAGCGTCCCAAGAAATCATTTCTTGCGACGTCGCTGCTTCTGACGCCGACGCCGCTCGCTCGGCTTTTCGTAGTGCGTGTGGCGCTTGTACTCCTGCAAGATGCCGCTCTGTTCCAGCGCCTTTTTAAAGCGCTTGAGAGCATTATCGATCGATTCATTCTGACGAACCTGTATCTGTGCCAACGGTTTTTCGCCTCCTTCGCTATGGCAGATGTGGTTGTTTCAACCTGCATCCACCCTGATGGGCGGATGCAGCACTGTAGTGGTTTTAAGCAAAATTCGCGCCGTGCGACCACACTCCTGCCAAGTGCCGCATAATTCTATCGGATTTTACCTTAAAAAGTCAAGGGGCTGTGCAGGTGTTCGAAAATTCCCTTTGCAAGGAACAGACACGCCTTGCACGGGGCAGACACGCAGGTCTGCCCCTACAGGGGGCGTCGGATGTAGGGGCGCACCTGTGTGTGCGCCCTGCTATTCTCCGTTTTTTCGAACACCCTCAGGGCTGTGGGCGCGTCCGGTACCGCTCGTAGAGCCGAATATGCTTGCTGGTCATCTCGATGGGGCGTCCGCCAATCCAGACTTGAACGACTTGCGTGCGGATGTCTAACGGGTCGCCTCGGAGCAACACCAGATTCGCGTCTTTACCGACCTCGATGCTGCCCAGACGGTGCGCCAAGCCCAGAATCTGTGCGGGGTAGAGCGTAATCGCTTTGATGGCTTCATCGTAGGGCAGCCCGTGCGCCACGGCAGTCGCGACATGATAGGGCAGGTTGCGGGCGTTGCTGGCGTCGTTGCTGGCGATGCAAAAGCGCACGCCCTTCTCATAGAGCCGCTTGGGCAACACGAACGGCTCATCGTAAGGCTCCGACTCCGCGCTGGGCATGTTGTGGACGCCCTCCAGAATCACGGGCACTTGCTTCTCGCGTAGCAGGTCGGCGACACGCCACGCTTCCGAACCGCCTACAATCACCAGTCGCAACCGCTGCTCTTCTGCCCAGCGTATCGCCGCTTGAATACCCAGCGCACTGTTGACGCGCACAAACAGGGGCAACTTCCCCTCCAGAATCGGGATCATCGCCTCGAAGCGCGGGTCGCGCTCATGCGCCGGGACCCCCTCTTTGCCTGACGCCTGATGCGCACGCAGGTAGCGTCGCGCGTCCTCGAGAAACTCATTAATCGGGCGCATGCGACTCTCCCAGTCACGGCGACGCGACTCGGCGCTCTGGTTCGGCGCAGACGACGGCGCAGGGAAATTCATAAACAAGCCGATCGGGGTCTTGATGACCATCTCTTCCCATGTCCAGCCGTCGAGATTCATCACGCATCCCATACCCGACAGAATCCCGCCGGTCGGCGCGGTGAGCACCGTCGTGGTGCCGTTCACGCGCGTTACGGGGATTAACTCCGAGTCGGGGTTCAACGCAATCTCGGCGCGGGCATTCGGGTTAAACTGACCCGTCTCGGTGGTATCTATCGTCGCTGCAATCGAGCCGATTTCGGTCAATCCCAGCGTCGTACAGGCGTCGATATAGCCGGGGTAGAGGTGATTCCCTTTGCCGTCGTAGACCTGTGCCCCACGCGGGATCGGCACATTTTTCCCGACGGCGGCGATTTTTCCGTCGCGAATCACAACCACAGCGTTCTCGATAGGCGGCGCGGTAATCGGGTGGACCGTCACATTGCGGATCGCATACACGCCGCGCGCCCTAACGGGACGCTCCAGCGACGCCTCATAACGGGGCGCGAGCGGCGAAACGCTCTCATCGCCCCACACGCTCACGAACAGAAGAACCCATAATCCGTAGGCGACCAACCTGCGCATAGCGCCTCTATTCACTACCGCCTGCGCCGTTCCTGCTATGTGCAAGGTATACTTTGCCCCGATATGCTACCAACGCTGGACGCCAACGCAGAGCCGAAGGAGCACCTGTTGGCGCGTTTGAAGCAGGGCGCGTCCCAGCCCACCCCAGAGATGGAAGCCCAGGTGCGTACGATTATCGATCGGGTGCGCACCGAAGGCGACCGCGCCGTGCTTGAGTACACGCGCCAGTGGGATTGTCCCACCCTCGAATCGTTGGAAGTCCCACCTGCGGAGTTCGAGGCGGCGTACCAGCGGGTAGATCAAGCCGTCATAACCGCGATTCAGCATGCGGTTGCCCGCGTGCGTCGTTTTCATGAGCCGATGCGTCCCCACTCATGGCATCTCCTGGAGGCGCAGGGCGGCTGGCTGGGGCAGATGGTGCGCCCGTTGGAGCGCGTGGGTGTCTACGCACCTGGTGGACGCGCCCGGTATCCCAGCACGGTGATGATGAACGCTGTCCCTGCGAAGGTGGCAGGCGTTCAGGAGGTGATTCTCTGCACACCGCCGCAGCGCGATGGTACGATCCCGCCTTCCGTACTCGTCGCCGCACGCGAGTCGGGCGTAAGCCGCGTGTTCAAGGTGGGGGGTGCGCAAGCTATCGCGGCGATGGCATACGGCACGGACACGATCCCCGCCGTCGAGAAAATCGTCGGTCCGGGCAATCTCTATGTTGCGCTGGCAAAGCGGATGCTGTGGGGCATCGTCGGCGTAGACCTGTGGGCAGGTCCAAGCGAGGTTGCCATTATTGCGGATGAGAGCGCGAACCCAGCCCATGTCGCGGCAGACCTGCTGACCCAGCTGGAACATGGCGCGGAATCGGTGGGCTACCTGTTTACGCCCAGCCGTACCGTGCTCCAGCAGACGCTCGCTGCGCTGGAGCGGCAACTCGCGCAACGCGCACGCCGTGCGATGCTGGAACAGGCGCTGGCGCATAGCCTCGCCGTGTTGACGCGCGACCTGCCCGAAGCCTTCGAACTCGCCAACGCCGCCGCGCCCGAACATCTGACGCTGATGGTGCACAACCCGATGCACTGGCTCGGCTCGGTGCGCAACGCAGGCTGTATCCTATTAGGCGACACGCCTCAAGCCGTCGGAGACTATGTGGCAGGACCCAGCCACACGCTCCCCACAGGACGCGCCGCACGCTTCGAATCGCCCGTCTCCGTAGAGACCTTCCTCAAGCGCAGCAGCGTGATTGCGCTCAGTCGCGACGCACTGCGCACCTTGGCGCCCGACATCCTCGCGCTGGCGCACGAGGAAGGCTTCGAAGCGCACGCCGCCGCCGTGCAAATCCGTATCTCAGAGGAATAAACCATGCGTACTCCTAACCCAGGCTCCCGATTCGGGATGTATGAGCGTGAAACGAGCGAAACGCGCGTCTATGTCTCGGTGGACTTAGACGGTTCCGGCAACGCGCAAATCAGTACGGGCATCGGCTTCTTCGACCACATGCTGACCCAGATTGCCCGCCACGGGCTGATTGATCTTGTCGTAAGCGCGACGGGCGACTTACATGTCGATGAACACCACACGGTAGAGGATGTCGGTATCTGTTTCGGTAGGGCGGTGCAGCAGGCGTTGGGCGACATGCGGGGCGTCTTCCGCTATGGCTGGGCGATTGTGCCGATGGACGAGTCGCTGGCGATGGTCGCGATAGACTTCAGCGGGCGTCCG
Organism: Fimbriimonadales bacterium; assembly: GCA_026003075.1. Classification (GTDB taxonomy): domain Bacteria; phylum Armatimonadota; class Fimbriimonadia; order Fimbriimonadales; family GBS-DC; genus GBS-DC. The sequence goes on from BPGO01000012.1 coordinate 53,249, forward strand.
TTGCTGGAGTTTCATGCACAGTTCCAGCGCGAGTGCGTGGGGCAGATGCCCACCGAACTTGTGCAAGAGTTTTTCCGCGCCTTCGTCAGCCACGCCCACGCAACGCTCCACATCCGACTGCTCCAAAGCGCGAACGACCACCACGCCATCGAAGCGATTTTTAAGGCGTTCGCCAAAGCCTTAGAAATCGCCACACGCTTCCACCCGCGCCAGTCGGGGACCCCTTCCACCAAGGGCTACATCGAGGGCACCGAGTCGTCGGGTGGGCTATAAGGCAGACTGGGCGAGGTCTACCAGTGATTGCCATCATCAACTACGGCATGGGCAACCTGCGCAGCGTGCAGAAGGCGCTGGAACATCTGGGCGCAGCGACGCACATCACCAGCGACCCTGCCGACCTGCGCGTCGCCGACGCCGTGATTTTGCCCGGTGTGGGCGCGTTCGGGGCGGCGATGCAACGCCTTAATGAATCGGGCATCACCCCCGCGCTCCAACGCGCCATCGAGCAGGGGAAGCCGTTTCTCGGAATTTGCTTGGGGTTGCAGCTCCTGTTCGAGAGCAGTTCCGAGTCGCCCGGAGTGCAGGGGCTGGGCGTTTTGAAAGGGCACGTCGTCGGCTTTCGCGAAATCCCCCATTTCGCCCTGCGGGTCCCTCATATGGGTTGGAGCCGCCTCCGCCCCACGCGCCCCGACTACCCCCTCTGGCAAGGCGTGTCTGAAGAGACCTTTGTCTACTTCGTCCACTCCTACTATCCTGAACCTGCCGATACGAGCCTCATCACCGCCTACTGCGAGTACGGCACGCGCTTCGCCTGCGCCGTCGGATACGAGAACCTGCATGCCGTGCAGTTCCACCCCGAAAAAAGCAGCGAGGTGGGGCTGAACATCCTCCACAACTTCTGCCGCATCGTCTCCACTTGAACTCCGTATTTTCCACAATAGGAACAATTCCCCACTCAGAGAATCTAATACATTACTATGCGACGCAATGGCTTTACCCTAATTGAGTTGCTGGTGGTGATCGCGATTATTGCCATTCTGGCGGCGATCCTGTTCCCAGTATTTGCACAGGCACGGGAGAAAGCACGGCAGACCCAATATACCAACAAAATGTACCAACAACATGAAGCAAAACGCGCTCGCTGTGCTCCAATACATTCAGGACTACGACGAGCGGTTCCCGATGAGTATCTACCTGTCGAGCCAGAACAACCAGCCCTGTATTTTCACGCTCTACAACGCCATCTACCCGTACATCAAGAACGCAGATGTGGTGGCGTGTCCTTCTGACCGACAGGCGTTTGATGTCGTGGGCACCTTTGGTTCGTTTGGCATCCCTGTCTGTACGATCCCGAACTTCCGCTACACGGGTTACATTTTTAACTGGTGCGTGTTCGAGAACGGGAATGTGCCGGGGCTGATTGCGCCCAACCCGGTGGTCTCGCTGGCGCAGCTGGAGTATCCTGTGGAGACTTCGATGCTTTATGACGGCACGCTGGGACCGCCGACGACGATTCAGTCGTATTTGCAGGCGCGTCATAACGGTTTGGCAGGCGCGAACTTCGTGGACGGGCATGCCCGAACGGTGAAGGGGCGTCTGCGTGAAGGCACGGGTAGCACCGTCATCACTTGGGACGGCAAGCAAGCGCGTGTTTTTGATGTGGGCGAGGTGGGTCCCTATCAGGGGCAGTTCAACCTGTGGGGTGTTGCTTCGCGCCGCGCCAACGGCACACCCTGCCGCAACTGCCCGAACCGCAACGACCCCGGCAACTGCAACTGACGCCTGTCCGAAGCCACAACGCCGAAAAGCCCCCTCTCAGATCGAGAGGGGGCTTTTAAATTCTACTGAGCGCACTGGAAGTGGCAGGAATCTCTCATAGGCTGCATAATCCTTGCTCCTCAGGAGGTGTTCGTCATGCAGAGTTACCTAAGCGTCAAAGTGTGGGGCGAGATGGCGTGTTTCACGCGCCCGGAGATGAAGGTAGAGCGCGTGTCCTACCCTGTGATGACCCCTTCGGCGGCGCGGGGCGTCTTGGAAGCCATCTACTGGAAGCCGGAGTTCGAATGGCGCGTGCGGGAAATCCATGTGCTCAAGCCAATCCGTCACATCGCGTTGGTGCGTAACGAAGTAAGCAAACGCATCCCTACACGCGATCCCAAACCGATATTTGTTGATGAGGAGCGCACCCAGCGCTACACGCTGGCGCTGCGCGATGTGGCGTACCTCATCCATGCCGAAATTGTGCTGCGCGACCATGCCGACAAGGACATCGCCGCCTACCGCGACCAGTTCCGACGGCGTGTGGAGCGCGGTGACTGTTATTTCCAACCCTACTTAGGTTGCCGCGAGTTCTCGGCGTACTTTGCGCCCCCTACAGGCGGCGAGAATCCCATCCGGCTCAACGACGACCTCGGGCGCATGCTGGGCGAACTGCGCTACGAAGGCAACGGCAAGGCGAACCCCATCTTCTTCCACGCCTACCTGCGTAACGGCGTCCTAACAGTGCCCGACGAAATCTACAGGAGGTGATACGATGTTTCTCATGCGCCTGGTCGAGTATGCAAAGAGCCAGCCCGCGATTGCCCCAACGCTATACGCGCCAACCCCTATCGGCTGGGTGATTGATTTAGACTCTCAGGGCAAGCCGTTGGGAGTTGTGAACCTTCACACCACCCCCGCGAAAGGACGCCCTCAGCCCCTCATCAAGCACGCGCCCGCTTTGGGGAACCTGCGTACCAGCGGCATCGCGCCGCAGCTGTTTTGCGATAATGGCGGCTATGTGCTGGGATACACCCCAGCAGGCAAAAACGCAACGCGTGCCCAAGACCAGCACAAAGCATTCAAACAACTGGTGGACGATTGTGCTAAAAGAGTTAATCGCCCCGAGGTCCAAGCCGTGGCGAAGTTCTATGACCACTACTTCAGTCAATTGACCCTCCCTAATGATTACAACCCTGCAGATAACATCACCTTTCGTGTAAATGGGCAGTGGGTGATTGACCTCCCCGAAGTTCAAGCGTTCTGGATAGAGCATGCCAAGAAAGAGCACGAGTTGGAAGGGGATACAAAGCAGTGCTTGGTCTGCGGGCAGCCGAAGCCTACCGCACGTAGGCATCTGATACCCATCAAAGGCATTCCCGGGGGGCAGCCCTCAGGCACTTCGCTGGTCTCAGCCAATAGTGATGCGTACGAATCGTTTGGTCTCAAGGAAGGCTTCGTTTCCCCGATTTGCTCTGGAATGTTCCGAGCTGGCGGCGAAAGCCTTGAACCATCTGATAGAAAGCGATAACACGCACCTCACCATCGGCGGGGTGGTGTACTGCTTTTGGACTCGTCAGGCGCAGGCGTTTAACCCTGTGAGTTTCCTCAGCCAGCCCGCCCCTGCAGATGTGAAACGCCTGATAGACAGCGTGCGCACGGGTGCAAGCGCGGCGGTGCAGGCGCCCGATTTCTACGCGGTGGCGCTCTCGGCGAACAGTTCGCGCGTGGTCGTGCGCAGCTATGTGGAGCTGACCGTCGCGGAGGTGGAAGCCAACATCCGCCGTTGGTTCCAGAACCAATCCCTCATCGCTTATCCCGACGGTGAAGACAAACCGTTGGGCGTATTCAAACTGGCGACGAGCTCTGTTCCGCGAAACCAAGGATATTCCCGACCATGTGCCCGAAACGCTCATCCGCTGCGCCATTACGGGAGCGCCGCTGCCGCTGTCGCTGCTGGAAATGGCGGTTCGACGCTGCCGCGTGGAGCAGGATGTCTCCTACGAACGGGCAAAGCTGATCAAACTGATACTCAGTTCACACGGTTCTCACAATCCACCATTGAAGGAGGCGATGACAATGCTCAATCGTGACTGGAACGACCCCGCCTATAAGTGCGGACGATTATTGGCGGTCATAGAACGCATCCAAAGCGCCGCCATCGGCAATCCGAACGCTACGCTGACCGATAAATACTACGGCAGTGCGTCCACCGCACCCGCCAGCGTGTTCGGCGTGCTGTTGCGGCAGACCCAGACCCATCTTAGTAAACTGCGGAAACAAAACGAAAAGCAGGCAATCTGGTTAGAGCGGGAGATGATGAACGCTATGCCCGAACGCCTGCCCAAAACGCTCAGCTTGGAGGCTCAGGGGCGTTTCGCACTGGGCTACTATCACCAGCGGAGCGAATTCTTCAAATCCAAATCCGAGTCCAAGGAGGTATCCAACGATGATGACCATTAATCCCAATCAGCCTTATTGCAATCCGGAAGTCCGACACGACTTCGTGCTGCTGTTTGATGTGCGCGACGGCAACCCGAACGGCGATCCCGACGCGGGCAACCTGCCGCGCATCGACCCCGAAACCATGCAGGGCATCGTGACCGATGTCTGCCTCAAACGCAAAATCCGCAACTACATCGACCTGCACTATGCCGACCAGTATAACGCGCTGGACTATAACGAGGACACAGAAGGGAACCTGTACGGCATCTTCGTTCGGGATAGCGGCGTCGCGCTCAACACAAAAATCGCCCATGCCGCTGAAACGCAAGGCGCCGCCAAGGAGAAGAAAAAAGCCAACCTCGACATCCGCCGCGAGCTGTGCCGCCGCTACTACGACATCCGCATGTTCGGCGCGGTGCTCAGCACGGGCGACTATAACGCCGGACAGGTGCGCGGACCTGTGCAACTCACCTTCGCACGCTCCATCGACCCGATTGTGCCTTTAGACCTGTCTATCACGCGTGTCGCCATCACCCGCGAGGGCGAGCAGAAAGAGACGGAGATGGGACGCAAGCCGATTGTATCGTATGCGCTCTATCGGGCGCACGGCTTCTTCTCCGCACCGTTGGCGAAGGACACGGGCGTTTCGCGCCAAGACCTCGCCCTGCTGTGGGAAGCCATCCTGAATATGTTCGAGCATGACCGCTCCGCGGCGCGGGGCGAGATGGCGCTCCGCGGTCTCTATGTGTTCACCCATACGAGCGAGCGCGGCGACGCCCACGCCCACACCCTGTTCGAAACGATCCATGTCCAGCGCAAAGACGGCGTCGAGGCGCCCCGCAGCTTCGCGGATTACCAAGTCGACCTCCGCCGTGACGACTTGGGCGACTCCGTTACGCGCTACGACCTGCACCGATAATCCGACCCTCTGGCGGCGTCCGCCGCGGGACGGACGCCGCCGTACCGTACGACGATGGAACTACTGGAACAGTGGGAGGAAGCGGCGATTGTGCCCATCTCTGCCTTGGAGCATTACGCCTATTGCCCTCGGCAGTGCGCCTTGATCCACATCGAGCAAGTGTTTGAGGAAAATGAATACACGCTGCGCGGCGCCGCCCTCCACGAGCGCGTCGACGAAGCCGAACAGCTCACAGAAGAGGGCATCGTCTTGGAATACGCCCTGCCTTTATGGAGTGTCCGTCTGGGGCTTATCGGGCGCGCGGATGTCGTCGGCTTCTTGTCCGACGGCGTTCCCTACCCGATTGAGTACAAGGTGGGTAAGCGCAGGGCGAAATACCACGATGATGTGCAACTCTGTGCGCAGGCGATGTGCTTGGAAGAGATGCTGGAGCGCCCGGTTCCGAAAGGCGCCATCTACTATCACGCCAGCCGTCGGCGCCGCGAGGTCGTCTTCGATGAGGCCCTGCGCGCACTCACCGAGCGTATCATCGACGAGACCCGCGCTATGATTCTATCGGGACATACACCCCCACCTGTGAACGATGCCCGCTGCCCCGATTGCTCGCTCCTGCGAATCTGTATGCCCGATGTGATTGCTCGCCTGCAAAACCGGTCGGAGGAATCCCCATGACCTATCAGCTGCTGAACACTCTGTATGTGACCTTGGAGGGTGCGTATTTACGCTTGGACAACGAGGCAGTGGAGATTGTCCATGAAGATACTGTCGTGAAGCGCGTGCCGTTGCATCATTTGGGGGCGATTGTGCTGTTGGGCAATATCAGCGTCAGCCCACCGCTGATGGAGCGCTGTGCGCGTGATGGGC
>BPGO01000013.1 GCA_026003075.1 Fimbriimonadales bacterium
AGGGTGTTCGAAAATTCCCTTTGCAAGGAACCAACACGCCTTGCACAGGGCAGACACGGGGGCTTCTTGTACGACGACCTTCCAGTTGTCGCAAACAGCCCCCCTCCCCCACACTGCAGAAACAGGGCATGGAGTAAGGACAAACAACCCCCTCTCCCCCGCGTGGGCGAGGGCTGGGGGTGAGGGACTCAGATTTCACCACCGCACCAACACAGGCTCCAGTGGTTGGAGGGTGAGGGTTCCCTCGATAGCAGTGCCGTCAATAAGGTTGGTCGCTTGGATAGGTTGCTTCTGCGCGTTCACGAGGCGCACAGTGATGGGTTGGCGCGTGTAGTTGCACAGGCTGGCAACGAAACCGTTTTCGTAAGGCGCAACACGATAACTTACGCCCCACACCGGTTGATCGTTCTCATCCAGCAGGCGCAGCGGACGCTCGATGCGCCAGTTGTCCAACAACGGCTGCAGGCGAGTGAACAATCGTCGCGCGTCGGTCAGTGGGTTGCGCTCGAAGGTGGTGATGCCCGGACGCGAGATGCGCCTGCGCCCGTAGCGGTCAAACTGCAGCGACGGCTCACCAAAGCCCAACAACTGGATTCCTCGCTGCTGGCGCAGGATGTCCAGATTCGCGAACGCCTCGTCCGAAAGATATTGGGTATTCGCAATCACGATCCGCGAGACACCCTCTGGCAGGCGACGCGACTCCAGTTGCTTCTCGGTGACGAACCCCACGCGCACCCCCAGCATCGTGAGTGCGATATAGAGGCTATCACGTGGCACAGTGGCGTCCAGCCCCTGCATCATCATATCAAACTGCGAGTAGAGGAGATGCACATCGGGTTTCTGATTCTGCAGTGCGGCGATGTAGGGCGCGAGGCGGTTCAGGTCCAGCGTCGTATGCGCCAGCGCTTCCACGATTTCGGGGCGATGGAGCAGACTCCCCGCAAAGTCGCTCTTGGGGTCGTCAGTGCGCTCCCAGACCCAGAAGGTGGTCGCCGACAGCCCCCGAATCGCCTCCTCCCACAGCGCCGCGCGGGCATGTTGCGGCGGTACAGGGCGCGTCTCCCGGTCGCGAATGATGTGGTTCTCCGAATTGAACACGGGCGCGTCGCGCAGAGAGCGCTGCAGTTCGTGCGCCAGCATCGTCGTGACCCAGTTGAACGCCCAAGGGGAATCTTTCTCCCAGTTGGGGAAGGTCATGGCGTCGTTGCCGTTGAGTTCACAGAACTCGGCGAAGCGCTCGGGATCGACCCCACGTGGCAGCTCGCGGTCGTTCGTGAAGCTCCAACTCATCAGTTTCGCGTGTTTCGGAACACCGGGCAGGTGCTGCTCGATCGCTTTAGCTAACTCGCGGTGCCAGTTCGCCAGCGTCTCCGCGTTGAACTCCTGCCACTCCGCGTAAATGACGCCCGCGCCTTCCGACGGGATAGGAATCTCGTCCCAGCTCTGATAGTTCGTCTTCCAGCGTGTATTGAGCGTGATGAGGTTCTTGTGGCGATTGCGCAGCCATGCCCGCCACGCCTGCTGGTGCGGCGGCGATTCGGGCGATTCGACATTCATCGGCTCGTTTGAAAGACAAATGCTCAACAGTGCAGGCTGGTCTTTCAGGCGTGGGGCGAAAGCGTCGAGGTACTGACGTAACACAGTCAAACTTTCGGGGGTGAATAGGCTATACTTGAGGAACCCTTCGCGTTGCTGGCGCAGCTGCGGGTACTGCTGGTAGACCCATTCAGGCATATAATGCGGGCTAATCAGGTAATCCACCTTCACATTGGCATCGGCGGCGCGGCGCAGCACGGGCAGCACATCGTCTTCAATCGCCTGCAAGTTCACTTTCCCAGGTTCGGGCAGGATGTCCCACACGCCGCGCTCGATTTGGACGAGGTTGAAGCCCATTTTAGGAAACTTCTCGAGGTCGGCGCGCACCTGCCCGAAGTGCCCGAATCCCACAAAGAACACAGGGCGACGCTGGCGCTCGCCGGTGAGAGGGTTCTCGGTCTCGGCAATCAGCGACGCGCCGCGAATCTCAACGGGCGAGGTCACATAGCGCGGCACAGTGGGCAAGGGCTTCACCCCGCCCTCGGCTTCAGCGAGCCGCTGGTTCAAGCGCGCCGCGATCCGCTCCATCTCGTCCAGTTGTTGGTAGGCGCGTTGCAATTGCCCTTTCTGTAAATCTTCTTCGACATAGCGTGTAAACTCTTGTAAAATCGTGAGGCTCGCTTGGGGGTAGGCGATGTCCTGTCCCGATTCGCGCACGCGGTTCATCTGCGCATCCCAACGAGGCAGTTGGTCGCGCAGGTCTTGCAGTCGTTTGGTGGCGAGGGCGCGTGTGCAAAAGCGCACCGTGCGCTCCGCCGTTGCGAGAGTTTGGCGTCCTTGCCGAATCTGGATGCGCAGGAGCTGCTCCGGGGCGTTTGGTGCGTTGAACACGAACTCGGCGCGTGTGTAGCCTGCGCTCAGGTTCGCTCGCCGGCGGGCGCGCTGGTCGCCTAAACGCACTTCGACTTCTGCGTTGCGCAGCGGTTGGGCGGTATAGAGTTCGAACCCGATGCGTCCTTGGGCTTCGTTGAGGTAGAGTTGCTCGCCCAGGTCATCCAGCGTCAGGAGAGGGCGATTGGGCGTCTCGGCGGGCACAAACAGCGTGGCGCGGTCGCCTGCCTCCAGTTTCACCGCATCGAGCCATACGCCATCCGTCGGGGCTTCAATCACCACGACCAAGTCAAAACGGCTCTCGTTCTCTTTGGTGGCGAAGGTGATTTCGGCGCGTTTCCACTGTCCGCCTGTGTCCTCCAAGGGGAGTCGCACGCGCCAGCCCTCGCCACCCCCAATAAAGCCCACATAGCCGTCGCGCGTCTTGTAGCGGCAACTGAGCGTGTACACCGTGCCGGGTTGCACGGGCACACCACCTTCGTAGCGCAGCAGCCCATACACCTCCGCGCCAAAGGGGGTGGTGTTCGTAAATTTGAGGCACATCTGCCCCGTCGCCGCCGGCTCCGCGACGACCTCCGCCGTTGAATCGGTATTGCGCTTGTCCCAAACCCAGCCTACAGGGAGATTATTGTCAACAACTTCAAAACTGGCGTTCTTGAGGAGGTTGGGGTTCGGAACAATATTCAGAGGTGTGAGGGTCAACTGAGGCTGTGTAGAGCCAATCCCGCAGAGACTGAGTAAAAGCATCGCCGCTATCCAGCGCATAGGACTGCCCTCCTTGTTGCGTGGCAAGTATACCCGATAGTCAAGCGGTATAATTCCGTTGCGATGGCGTTCGAAGTACTTCTGGTTGCGATGATCGCCGCGTTTTGGGTGGGCGCCCTGCCGTTCGGATATTGGGCGGCGCGGCTGCGCGGGATAGACATCCGCAAGGTGGGCAGTGGCAACATCGGCGCGACGAATGTGTTCCGCGTGCTGGGCGCGAAAACGGGCATCACGGTATTGGTTTTGGACGCACTGAAAGGATTTCTACCGACATGGGTCGCGCTGCGTGCTGGCGCGGATGATGTGTCGGCGATTCTGGTGGGCGTAGCGGCGATCCTGGGACACACTTTCTCGCCGTTGGTCGGGTTCAAGGGCGGTAAAGGCGTCGCCACGGGTCTGGGCGCGCTGCTGGCGGCGTCGCCCCTGACCGTCGCGGTGGCGTTTCCGGTGTGGCTTATTACCTTCTTACTGACCCGCTGGGTTTCGTTGGGGTCGGTGTTGGCAGCGGCGGCGGTGCCCGTGGCGGCGTACTTCTGGGGGCACTCGCTGCCTGCGGTCGGTATCCTCGCAGGGGCCGCCGCGGTGGTCATCTGGAAGCACCGTTCGAACCTTTGGCGGATTGTGAACGGCGTGGAGCCGAAACTGCAACTGCGCAACACGCGCCCGAACCTCGAACAGGAATGCCTCAAACTGGCGCAGAGCGCAGTCGAGCGGATGGTGCTGGACGGCACGCGCATCGAGCCAGAACTGAAACATCTCCCGAACGCCCTGCGCGAGCCGGGCAGCGTGTTCGTAGCGCTGTATCAGGGCGACCAGTTGCGTGGGCTGATGGGTAGCCTGCAGGCGCAACAGCCGACCCGCGCCCACGAAATCATCTATCACGCGACCCGCGCCGCGCTCTTAGACCCCTACCACCCGCCCATCGACGCCAGCGAACTGCCTACGCTGAAGTATGTGGTCTATCTGGTGGAGTCGTACGAGCCACTTACGAACCTCGATCAGGTCGACCCGCGCCAAGACGGCTTGCTGGTAGAGTGGCAGGGCAAGGGTAGCGTGCTGGCGCCGCCCGCCCCGAACTGCAGCCCGCAAGACCAGATTCATTATGCCCTCACCCGCAGCGGTGCGCCACGCGACGGGCAACCGACGGTCTATCGGGTGCGTCTGAACCGACTGGGTTAAGCAATGTGGGTGAAGATATGCGGTCTGACGAACCTCCACGACGCGCAGACTGCGCTTCAAGCGGGCGCCGATGCGCTGGGATTCCTCTTTGTTCGCAGTAGCTCACGCTATCTGCCGCGCCATAGTCCCCACTGGCAGGACTGGCTCACCGAGTTGCGGAACCCACAACGACGCCGCACCGCGCTCCCATCGCAAAACCCTGATAGGGATTACTCCGAGCGCAGTGCGAATCCCCCGCTGCTTGTCCTGGTGATGAGCGCACTCGAGGAGTTGCCTCCAGCAGGACATCTCTTTGACGCGATTCAGTGGGTTGTTCCTGAGGGCGCGTCGCTGGGCGACGCCGGCGCACTGCGCAGATTGACGAAGTTGCCGCTCTGGATAGCGTTGCGCTTTCCCCCCGCACTCTCCGCCGACGATGCGCTGGAGATCATGCGTCGCTGGTCGCCCTATACTGAGCGATTCGTAATCGATACCTATCATCCGAACCAGCTGGGCGGCACGGGGGTTGCCCACGACTGGCAGCGCGCTGCGCAAATTTGCATGCACGCGCCTAAGCCCGTGATTCTGGCAGGGGGGCTGACCCCCGAGAATGTGGCAGAAGCAGTGCGCACCGTGCGCCCTGCCGGGGTTGATGTGAGTTCGGGAGTGGAGGCGCAGATAGGTCGCAAAGACCCCACGAAGGTTCAGGCGTTCATTCAACGCGCTAAAATGGCTGCGGAGGGAGAAGTTGGCTAAAACCGCGCCCCCCCTACGCGAGCAGTACGGCACGGCGGGCGTCGGGGCGGTGGTCGTGCTGGTGTTTCTGAACATCCTATGGGCAGGGGCGAACCCCGCGGCGCTGGTGATGATGCAGCACCACCGCCCCGAGTGGGTCGCGGCGTTTCGGTTCCTGGGCGCAGCGGCGTTGCTCCTTGGTCTGATGGCGTTCCCCGCAGCGCGGCGTGTCCTTGCACCGCTGTTCCCGCGAAGCCCGAGCCACTTTCTGCTGGCGGCGAGTATCGGCTTCTTCGGCGTGCCGACCGCCTACACCTGCTACTTCTGGGGCACCAAGCTCAGCACCGCCACCGAAGCCACACTGCTGGTTTCCAGCTCGCCGATTTTCTATGCAATACTGGCGCGGCTAGCTTTGGGCGAGCGGTTCCCACGCGAAAAGATGCTGGGCATCCTGCTCGGCGTGGTGGGTGTGTGGGTGATTGTGAACAAGGGGCTACTACTGTCGCAATTTTCCGGAGCGACGCTGGGCAACCTTCTGGTGCTGCTCGGCGTGCTCACCGAGAGCGTCAATGTGGTGGTCGCGAAGTCGCTGGCGATGCGTTATTCCGGCGTCGCCTTGCTGACGATCGAATCCAGTTTCGCGGCGATGGCGCTCACTGCGGTCTCATGGCTCCTCGCCGGCGCACCGAACCTGAATTGGACGCCCACCGACTTCTGGATGTGGTTCTATCTGACGGTCGTCTGCACGGTGTTCGCGTTTTCGGTATGGTTCTACCTCATGGAGCGCGCCCCCGTGGGGGCGATGGGCGTTACGATTTTCGCGCAGACGCCCGCCGCTGCCTTCATCGGCTACTTCCTGCTCCACGAACAGTTGCACCCCACCATCTGGATTGGCGCAGGGCTGATCGTGAGTGGAATCTTACTGACCCTGCGGAGCAATTCTGGGAAAACAGGATAACGGACAAGCGCCCCATACCGTGAAAAATTGATTCTATGATGCGAGCCACGGCGTCCAGACGCGAGCGCATGACGCCTGCCCTTCACCCTTGAGACGATTCGAGAGCCTTGCGCCAGCGGCGGGTGAGGATTGCGAGCGCCCCATTATACAGCCCGTACACCCCGTAGACCCAGAGCGGCGCGTCGGGGAGGAAAACCCAGTCGGTCGGTGCAAGGTAGAGCAACGCTTGGAGGACACCCCTTAGCCATAGAATCGGTATATGTTCAGCAATCCACCGAACCGCTACCATGCCCCATACGAAGATAGCGACTAGCAAAGCAACGACTTGATAGCAGTGTTGAGAGAGCAAGTAGCGGTAGTACGCATCGTTGTGCAGGGAGCGTGTGCTGAAGAGTATACTGCCGATCCATGCGCACCACCCACCGAGCGCGAGGAGCGTCATACCCCAGCGAGCCGGTTCTATCGGTATTCCCGAAGCCGCGAAGGTGATGATGGGGGCGAGCAGTCCCATGCTCATCCAGAGCGCTACGAGCCAGAACAGCCCCCGCCTCGTGGGGTGCGCCCAGTTGTGAACCGATTCGCCCCGACGCAGCGCGAAAAACGCCAACTCATGCTGAAAAAAGAGATACAGTGTCCACCCCATCCAAAGGCTATTGAGCGCGACAGTCTGCGCTTGCAGGGATGTCTGCACGCGCTCCGCCGCATAGACATACAGGCTCACACCCCACAGCGTCAACAACAGGACGGAACCGAGCAACGGCTGCCAGAACCGCGCCCAGAGCAGGCGCACATCCATCGCTTGCAGTATCGCCAGCACCCCCAGCAGCGCAAATCCCAACAGGAACGCGCTGCCCAGCACACTCATCGGCAACATCAGCCCACCGAGCGAGACAACACGGTGGGTCTCGACGAGCACCAAAGGCGGCGCAAACAGAAACACAGGCATCGCAGGCGGCGCATCGAAGGCGCCAGACGCCATTAGCCAAAAGTAAAACATCACGAGCATGAGTGCCAGCGCAGTGCCCTCGCCCCCCTCGCTACCCACTTCGGAATCAACCCAGCCCAGCAACTGCGCACGACGCCGCTGAACGCTCGCCAAAAATAGTTCGGGCAGGAGACGCATTACACTGAGCCAGAACACCAGGAGGGCGCTCGCGATTAGGGTCATGCTCATCCTGCACGCCAGCGCGCCCAACCAAAGGGCAGGTGCGAGGGCAACCAGCGTCAACAAAGCGTAGAACCCTGCGAACAGCCACCGCCCCAATACGAGGCTCAGCGGCGTCATGCCGGTTAGCCACAAATCGGGCAAGGCGCGCCCCTCTACCGCATCGTCAAACAGCGCCCCGCCTAACGAGAGCATCTGAAACAAGATGACCGCCCCCAGCACAACCATCGCAAGCCACGGTAGTATGCTGATGATTGGGGTATTAGGTTCATAGGCATATCCCACATAGAACGCCAGCGCCGCAACGAGACTAAAAGTCGTCTTCCACAAAAGCCCCTTCCAAAACACCCGCGCCCGCATATAACGGCGATACTCAAACAGCAAGACAGCGCGAATCTCCTCAATCATTGCCAGCGCCCCTCCGACGGTACAATCTCAGGCTCCTTGCTGCGCAGCATCCGATCCGCGCGACGCACAGCTAACCGAAATAGCAACATCACGAGCAACCATACCCCAAGTATCGATGGAGCCAATATGTACACCTTCACCATAAGAAAGATAACTACCAACCCGCCAGGAACAAGAAGTAACGCCGCAATCTGTGCGAAGCTGAAGGCGTTTTCGAACCTCGAATCTGCTTTCCCTGCGCCTGCTTCACGCACAGGCAACACGACAGGGAGCGTGCTGAAACTAATCAGCAAGAGAATCACCATGATAGTGTTCCACACGAGCATGCCCGCTGCCGCTGTGAATAGCGCCGCCAGAGCACTACCACCGACCACCGTATGTACCAGCCATAGGAGCGGATAATAAGCAATAAGCGTGCGCATAAGCGTGCCGTTCGCCCAACTATGCAACACACCCCCATACACCACATGCGCGCCGCATAAGCGTGTCATCCCTACCGCCGTTAGATGGTTTGCCTTATGTAGGGCATTCATGAGTTCCACCATAGAATTGGATCTCGCAGCGAAGAAGAACCAGAGTGAAAAATAAGCCACTCCCTGAGGCAATTGTCCCCACAGCCACTGACTCGCCTGCTGGGAGAGCGTCGGAACCCAGTACACCCCACACACCCCAAGAAGAGCCACTGTCCACCAGAATATCGCCCACCGCATCCGCTTGCGTGTCCAGAGCGGTAGCACACGCAAATTAGAAATCTGCATCCTGTCGCGCAGATGATGCACAGCCCCCTGCTGCAACGCCCATACAAGAGGGTTATCCAAGTAATACTCCTCCCACCACGCCTGCAGTCGGTCGTGCCAGCGTGCTATGTTTAGGGATAGAAAAGCCATAGCGCCACCTCTTCTTTAGATGAGCCTGTGGAGGAGTAGGCGATTGCATGAATGACATAGCTTTTCTCAGGTTCATAGCGGAACTCCACTGCGTCGCCAGGCGCAAATTGTTTCGTGGAAAACACCTTGATGCGATATACCATATCATCATCTTCTGCGAACAGGAACAGGTCATGATAACGGTAAACTTCAACTTGTTCAAAAGTCAGGTTCTCGCTGACATTGCGGAGCTGATACCCACTGCGGGTGCGCTCTATGCGCATTGGTGCGGGCAGTTGGGTCAGTGTATAGAGGGTAATCAGGGTCGGGGTTAAGCTGTTGCTCTGAAGCATCGTCCCCCCGCTCGCGAATGTCACTTGGATTGGGTTCGATGCAGCAAAGGGCGCGACCGCGAGTGCATCCGCAGGTCGCCACCGCAGAGTCCACTCCCCGGACGGCGATCGATAGGAGTACTCGGCACGCTCGAGCGCGTGTTCCCTGACGCCTAGAATCAGTCGCGTACCGCTCAGGGAGGAACCCTCCGATTCAGGGGGCATGGCGAAGTGAATCGCGAAGATACTCAGCCCTGACAGCAGCACAACACCGTAAGGCGCGTAGATCAGTCGGCGTTGCGCCCGCAAGATGCGCCAAAGCGCATAAAGCGCCCCTCCATACACCGATAGGATAACACCGAGCAAGGGCGCAGCAGCGATGCGCCGTTCTGCCTCGGTCGAGTCATGCTTGGGCACACTTGCAAGTTCAGCCAATTTCAGGATGGGAAAGTGCGGGCGGTTTAGAAAAGTTTTCCACAGCGTCGCCTGCCCCTCCCAGTTGCGCCATGCGGGATGCATCAGGTCGCCGCCAAACGCAATCAACTTGCCATAGCCGCAGGGGATTTGGAGCGCCAGCGCGTGATATCCCGATTTCACGAGCGGTACGCCGTACCGATGGCTCAGCCATGTAGTAGGCACGGGCGCACTTGGTGGGGGAACTGGGGCGCTCTGGTCGTGTAGTTGCACGGGCTGCGTGAGCCGCTGCATGCGGAGCGCGTCCCACTCTGGCAGATAGGGCGCAAGTCGTGTGCGCCGCAGCAGCGACGCGGAAGCCCGAATCGGCACAATTAGCTGCCCGCCCGCATGCAACCACAGCACCAGCGCACGCTGCTGCGACGCATTCAGTCGCTCTGCGCCGTCCGTCAACACGATGAACGGGATGCCCAACAACGCCGCAGGGTGGTCGGGCAACTGCTCCGGACGCACATAGAGAGGCGTTAGCGGATAGGTCGACGATTCAACCGACCAAGCAGGATAGGTCTTCAACCGCAGTGGCAAATAGTCAATCTGTCTGAGAAACTCGTAGCCCCCCACCAGATCGCCGACAAACAGCACCGCAATGCCGCGCGGGTTTACAGGCGCCGAGAAGAAGTTCAGTTCGCCTGCCGCTCGCCACCCAAAGAGGGGCAGATACCTCAAGCCTTGCTCCAGCATGAGAGTATAGCAGAGGAACTCACGCCGAGCGGGAGCGTGGGGCGTGCGGGGTACCTCGAAGCGGTAGCGTACACTGCCTGTACGCCACTCCAGCGTGTCCACGCGCATTTCGGGAACCGGCGGCGCGTCGAGGCGAATCGGCACAAGATCGACAAGGAGTTCAGGAAAAGGGGTTGTCAGCCGCGGTTCACTACCCCAAGACAACGCAAAGAAGTTTACCAATACAATTGCCCAGCGTTGGGGAAGCCTCATGGGACGAGATTATACCTGTGGCGTTGCATGCACCAACAGCATAGGGTATAATCGAATCGTCGCAAGCGGGCATAGCTCAATGGTAGAGCTCCAGCCTTCCAAGCTGGCGGTGCGGGTTCGATTCCCGCTGCCCGCTCCATCGTGTACCCATTGTCCCCGCCCCCGTGCCATACAAACCTGCAGGCGGCTCGAGCGCCCCCAAAATTACCAGTTTTTTCACCGTCCCCTCAATAAAACGCCTCAGTATGGCAAAAATTCCCTTGCGCAGGGATGCGTCGGGAGGATAAACAGGATGCAGGTCTATCGGCTCTTTGAACCAGCGGAGTCGTCAGTGGTCGTCACCCAACCTCAGCGTCATGTGTTAATCGTGGATGACGACGATTTGGTGCGCGAAACGCTCCATTTCGTGCTGGAAGATGGGGGGTATCAGGTGCATGCTGCGTCCTCAGGCGCGGAAGCGTTGCGCCTGTTGGAGCGTGAACCGATTGATATCGTGCTGAGTGACATCTTCATGCCGGGTATGAACGGGTTTGACCTGCTACGGCGGATACGCGAAATTGCGCCTGACACGCCTGTCATTTTAATCACCGGCTACGGCAACATCGAAATGGCACGGGAGGCGTTAAAACAGGGCGCAAGCGACTTTATCACCAAACCCTACAACATCCATGAAATCCCGATCATGATCGAGCGCAACCTCACACGCCACTCTTTGTTGGCAAACCAGACGCGCCAGTACGAGGATGCTGTGCAGCGGTCGTATCGGGCAACGCTGGATGCCCTCTTAGCAGCGTTAGACACGCGCGACACCGAGACTGAAGGGCACTCAGAGCGTGTCGCGGCGTACACGATGGCCATGGCGCACCGATTGAAACTCTCGCCTGAAGAGTTGAACGATATCGAACGCGGCGCGCTGCTGCACGATATCGGCAAAATCGGCGTCCCCGACAGCATTCTGTACAAACCGGGGCCTCTCACGCCCGAAGAGTGGGAAATTATGAAACAGCATCCCGTAATCGGCTATCGGATGTGCATGAAGGTCGACGCGCTCCGTTCGGCGGCTCCGATTGTTTTGCACCACCACGAGCGTTGGGATGGGGAGGGCTACCCCTACGGTCTGGCGGGCGAAGCCATCCCGTTAGGGGCGCGTATCTTCGCCATCGCCGACACACTGGACGCGATGACTTCCGATCGCCCCTACCGCAAGGCACTGAGCTTCGCAGAGGCGCGCGAGGAAATCATCCGCTGCGCTGGGAAACAGTTCGACCCCGATATGGTCAAACTGTTCCTCGAGATCCCTGAAGAGGAGCTGCGCATGATTCGCGAGCTCAGTCTCGCGAATCGGCAACAGCGCGCGGCATAGAGCATACTTTTTGCGCTACCCGCAGCGCAAAAACCACTACAGAAAGCGGCGCTGAACCGCGAACACACGCCGGATCAGCGCGATCAGCCGCTTTTGCTCCTCATAGTGACGCTGGCAGGCGTCGCACTGTTTCAGGTGCGCTTCCAGCTGGTCGGCGAGCGTTGGAGCGAGGTCTCCCATAATATAGGCCTCCATCCACTCTTGTGCTCGCCTGCAATTCATTATCAACCACCTTCCGTTATGATTGATTGGATGATTGGGTGGGCTTTCAGACGCGACAGCGCTCGCGTAATGCGCTTGCGCACGGCATTTTCGTTCAAGCCCATCTGCCGGGCAATCTCTCGATAGCTCAAGCCGACGCCATAGCGCAACTCGAACATCTGCCGGTCAGTCTCCGACAGCGTCTGCATCGCTTCCTGCAACACAAAATACAACAGCAAATCCTCTTCGGGAATGGAGTAGGTATCCGTTTCATGGTCCGACTCCAATCCCAGCGAGCAGATTTCTTGCTCGCGCTTGCGCTCGCGGTACCAAGTATAGACCGCATTGCGCACTACCGTTCGGAGCCAAGGCTCGATCTTGTCCAGGTCACGCAGGTTATCCAGATTGTTGTAAACCCGCAAGAGGCATTCCTGGGTCAGATCCGCGATATCGTCATCGTGGGACCGACAATAGCGTCGCACTAATCGCTCAATCCGCTCGCGCAGCGCTGCGTAAAACTGCTGCTCCGCATACGGCGATGTCCTTTCCGCATGATACATGGCAGTCACCTTCCTTCCTTTCGGCGCACCCTATAGGGATGCTCCATGCGTTAAAGACTCAGAAACCGCCCAAAACCGGACAGCTTCCAAGGCGATTTTGGGGCAATTTCCCCCTAATTCGAGGGAAATTGCCTTTGCAAGCAAGCAACGCGGGGTCTGCATGCGGGAAAGAGAGCGGCTCAGCGCAGTGCTGAGGTGGAGAGTACCCCCTTCCCTGCCCATTTAGACTGCGAATGCTCCCGCTTGTCTTTATTATATAGCAATTTTTGGAAAATGTCAAGAGGGCAAGCGGGTTTTTCTAGTACTTATTGCAGTTGCAATTCCACCCGAACTGTTCCGGCGCGTTCGTGTTTAGCAGTGAGGCGCACAACACCACCTTGGGGGGCGTGAACGACCCATTCCACTTTCGCGCGGTCGTCGGTCGGGTCGGCGTTCCACACGCTGGCGGCGCTGGGTTTGTAGGCGCGCCCTTCCAGCTGCCCTAGCTCCTCACGCGGCTTACCAGAGCGCAAGGTCGCACCCTCGGGCAACTCAATCGTTGCAATCACGCCGCGCACCACCTTCTTCTCCAACGCCTTCTTGGTGATGTAGGTGGGGAGCCAACCCGTGTTTTGCACGACCAGGCGCACTTTGTATACGCCCTCGCTCAGTGGCTCCGCTTTCGCCTCATAGATTTCCAACTTCGGCGAAATCAGCAGATGCCATACCAGCCAATCGGGGAACAGCGCGACCTCTTTTTCCAGAAACTCGGGCGGTGGGTTGCGCCACGCATAGAGTGCGTCCCAGCCTCCCAGCTCCACCGTGCCCAGCTGCGGATGTTCAAACTGGTACCAGTCCACATAGCCCTTGCCGCCCAAAACCTCGTCGCTCCATCGGAGCAACTTCAAGTCATCCTCTACAGGATGCTCGCGATACCAGTCGATAAACTTATACTCCGTAATGCCCGCTTGACGCTGAGGACTCCAGATTTCCACCGTCCACGCAAACACGCCCATGTGGTCATACATCCAGTCATCGAACACCCCTGAAATATATTCCTTCGGGTGATACTTGAAGTCATGGTACACGGAGATATTCGGATAACCTGTAATCTCTGTGCCTTTCGCGCCGATTTTCTGGTAGGTCCACAGGTCTTCGGCAGGGAAGCTGTCGTCGGGCTGATGGCTATAGGGTCGAAGCAGCACGCCGCTCCAAGTGTGAAAAGTGACTCCGCCCGTGATGTTGGGATGGTTCACGATGAAATCCACAATCGCACGCACTTCGGGTTCCGAAGTTGGATAGGGGCCTGCCCCGTGCTGTTCGTATTCCTGTCGCCAGTTGCTGGGGAAGTTTCGGTTGAGGTCTAACCCCTCCTTGCGCGGCTGGATCTGCAAAATCGCGGGGTCAAACGGTTCATCGAACCGCCCTTCGGGCAGAATTCGATAATACTCGCCGCCCGCCTCGTCGGGGTCGCGTCGGATCATTAGGCGCGGCTCGTCGGGATGCTTTTTCCAGTTGCCGTTTGGGTCGGGAATGCGCATCATCAGCATTCGCCCATCGCCGTCGATATCTTCGATCACTAAGCCCCCGATGGGGTCTTCGTCGTAGGGATAGGGGCGCGTGCTGGAACGGATGATTTTGGGCTTGTCAGCCAGCGCCCACTCCGCGCCGTCAGGGTTCACGCGCGGGCAGATGTAAAACACCCGTGTATCCAGACAGTGCGTAATCCGTTCCGTCTTGCCGTATTCGCCTGTCAGCCGATGAATCAGATACAAACACGCACTCGAGGGCGAGACCTCGCTGGCATGAATATTGCCATCAACCCACAGAGCGGGCTTCTCTTCTGCAGGACCGGTGGCAAAGTTCGTCACCGTAAGCAGCCAGATGTCGCGCCCCTCATAACTCTTGCCGATGCTCTGAATCTGCACGAGGTGGGGATACTCCTCGGCGTAGGCGTGCAGAATCCGCGTCAGCGCATCGTAGCGATAGTAGGTATCGAAACGTACCTGTGGCATCATCGTCCTCCGTGCGACTTTAGTTCGTCACCGTGCAGCAACCTTCCTGCGTATCGGTGGGCAGTGTTTGAACGCCCATGTTGCTTCGCGTCAGCGTGGTGGGGTATACTCTCTGGCGTGAGCCGGTAGCTCAGTGGTAGAGCAACGGACTTTTAATCCGTGGGTCGAGGGTTCGAATCCCTCCCGGCTCACCATTTGTGTAAGCGGTGGCACACGAGACGCGCGGTTTCCCTCAGAACGCAACGGAACATGCACTTTCGGATGTTTCGCTTTATCCCGCTTGCGAAAGTGCTGCTTTCACACGCTGCAGGAGGGCTTCCGCTGCGTTGCGCAGGGGCAGCACACGCTGCTCGGTCTGCACTTTCAGGGCGTCGCGTTGCGCCACGAAGGCGCGCCATACATGGGGGAGATCCACACTAATCGCCTCTAATCCCACGCGCGGCGCTTGGAGCTGGGTTGCGAGCGCGTCCACCTTGGGGTCATACGAGACGCACAGCACCGGCGTTCCTTGCGACGCGGCGAAAATCGCTCCGTGCAACCGCATCGCAACCACCCCCCACAGGGAGCGCGTGACGCTAAGCAGTTGCGCAGGGTGCGTCGGGGCAGGCAGCACGAATGCCTTGCTCGCGGCAGCGATGGCTTCACAAAGCGGACGATCTTGCGACTCCTGCATCGGGATGAGCATCGTACGGAACCCCTCGGCGTGCAATTGACGGCAGAACGCCACCATCACCTCCGCCACAGGCGCGTCTCGCCACGGGCGCGGCGCAACTCCCACCCAGCGAGCGTCAGCGTTGAACCCGATAGGCATCGGTTGCGCTTCCAGCACCCAGGTCAGGTCAGCGTCCACTTGTGCTTGCTCCACGCCAAGCGACCGCAACCGCTGCGCCGAGTCGGCGTCGCGCACACTGAGAAACGGAACCTTGCGTAGCATCGCACCCGTAAGCCAGCGACTGAGCGGTCGATACAGCGGTCCGATGCCTTGTCCCACCAGCAACACGCGACCGTGTGCGCTCAGTCCCCAGCGTATTAGCGCAAGGTAATACAGCAGTGAGCGCAAGCTGGTGGCATCTTGCAGGAGGCTCCCGCCCCCCAAAATCAGCGCGTCCGATTCGCGGATTGCTTGCCGAACCGCACGCAGCGCCATGCGCGGCACAGCACGAACGCCGTAGGTCTGCTGGGTGAACACAGGGTCGCCCGACAGCACCGTCGTTGCCTCGTGGGGCACACCCTGCAACAGCGCGGCGAGCGAACCTTCATCGCCCCAGTTGCGGTAGCCATAGTAGCCTGCGATTACGACCCTCATCGCCTGAGCCGAGACTCTACCCGATAGCGCATTCGAAACTCCCGATACAGCGCGTCATACAACCGCGTGGCGTCAGGGTTAGGGGTAAACTTTGCCTGCACGGGTGCATGCTGCTCCAGGTGCGTCCAGTCCGTCCAGCCCATCGCGACCGCGCCGAGCATGCCCGCCCCGCGCACCGTCGCCATCTGCGGCTGCGCCATCTGCCAGATTTCACGATTGAGGACATCGGCGATAATCTGCGCCCAGAGCGACGAATTCGCCCCGCCCCCGATGAGCCGAATCGGGTTCAACCGCCTGCCCGCTAACCGTTCCACCACTTCCAACAGCCAGCGTGCGTTCAGAGCGACCCCTTCCAGCACCGCCCGCGCCACATGAGGGCGTCCATGCTGGAGGCTCAAACCGTAAAAGCCGCCGCGAATGTGTGGGTTCTCAACAGGTGTACGCTCGCCGACCAGCCACGGCGTGAAGCGCAACCCGTCCGCTCCAATCGGCGACTGCGCGGCGTCAGTATCCAGTTGCGTGTAGGCATCGGGCGGAGGGCACGCACCCCAAAGCAAATCCCGCAACCAGTTCAGACACGCTCCCGCGGTCTCTTGCTCGTTGGCGATAAAGTAGCGTCCCGGAATGCCCGCTGGCAAGGTCGCGATATTGTGAACGATGTCCGTGCGCTTGAACGGCACATGGCAGCTAATCCACGCGGAGGTGCTCAGCGCCATATGTGCCTGAAAGTCGCTGATTCCGCCCGAACCAATCGCGGTCGCATGCAGGTCAGGCGTACCCACGACGACCTGTATGCCGCGTGGCAGTCCCCACTCGTCGGCGACCTGAGGCAACAACTCGCCCAGAACCGCCGTGCTGGGCAGCAGGTCGGGGAACTGCGCACGCGACAGCCCTGCATAACGCAGCAAAGTAGGGTGGTAGTCAATCCGCCGAATAGCGCGGTTGTCGGTCAGCCAGTGAAGCGCAAGCGTCTCATAGGAACTGGCGAACCGTCCCGTCAGGCGCAGGTTGAGGTAGTCCTTCGGCTCCAGAAACTTATAAGCCGCGCGGAAGCGAGCAGGGTCGGCGCGTCGCAAGTAGAGGATGTGCGCCAGCGGGTCTTTGCCCGAACGCGCCGGCGCGCCCCCTGTCAATCGGAGCCAAGTGCGTAGCTTGAACAGATTGTAGCCCATCAGCTGGGGGAAGCCGCCCACCAGCGCTGCGATATCCGGGGCGCCGCGCGTGTCCATCCAGATAATCGCGTTGCCCAGCGGCTCGCCCTGCGCATCAACGGCAACCGTGCCCGACCACTGCGCAGTGCAGCAGAGGGCGCGGATTGAATCACGCCACTCAGGCGCGACTTCGAACAAGCGTTGCACCAATCGCGTAAGCGTCGCCCACCAGACGCGCGGGTCTTGTTCCACGCCGCCGTCAGGCGTGAAAATCAGCGACTGCGGCGCGCTCTCCCACACCTGCAACGCCCCATGGGTAGAGACCACCGCCGCCTTAATCGCCGTCGTGCCCAAGTCTATCGCGAGTACCATTCCAAGCTGCTCGATGATGCGCTGCCACGGAGGGCGTCGCAGCGTATAGGGCAAGTATACCGAGCGCGGACGGGTACAATCCTGCCCGATGGCGCAGAAATCGCGTTGGCGCAAACGCCTCGAGGGTAAGTTCGGTGGCTGGGGACTGCGTCTGGCGTGGGGGCTGTTCCAACGCCTGCCGATGGGCGTGGCGCAGCGGCTGGGCGCCGGGCTAGGATTGCTGGCATATGTGTTGTCGCGTCGGTATCGGCGCGTCGCCATCCAGAACCTGCAGCGCGCCTTCCCCGACTGGACGGAGGCGCAAGCACGAGCAACCGCGCGGCGCGTGTTCCGCAACTTCGGCGTAAGCATGGCAGAGTTTTTCAAAGCCCCCTCCATGACACGCGCCAAAATCGAGCAGCGACTGACCGTCGTGGGGCTGGAACACCTCGACGCCGCGTTTCGAGAGGG
Source organism: Fimbriimonadales bacterium (assembly GCA_026003075.1). GTDB lineage: Bacteria > Armatimonadota > Fimbriimonadia > Fimbriimonadales > GBS-DC > GBS-DC. The sequence continues at coordinate 17,619 of BPGO01000013.1, forward strand.
CAAAGGGGTGCTGCTCATCACAGGGCACTTCGGCAACTGGGAACTCATGGCACGCTACCTGTGTATGCGAGGCTATCCGATTGCCGTCATCGCCCGCGACGCCGACGACCGTAGCACTACCGAACTGATTACCATGCTTCGAGAACGCAGCGGCTACAAAGTGTTTCCACGCGGCAACGCCGCGCGCCTGGTACTCCGCGCCTTACGAGCCAATGAAGCCGTCGGCATCCTACCCGACCAAAACGCAGGCGATGTGTTTGTGGAATTTTTCGGGCAGAAGGCGGGCAGCGTCGCCGGTCCCGCCGTGTTCCACCTGCGCACAGGCGCGCCGCTCGTGCCTTTATTTAATGTACGCCTGCCTGGCGATTATCATCGCGTCGAAATCTTGCCCCCCATGCACTTTGAGCCAACAGGCGACACCCAAACAGACTACCAGCGAATCATGCAAGCGCTGCACGATGTGCTGGAGAGTTACGTGCGCCGCTACCCCGACCAATGGCTCTGGCTGCACGACCGATGGAAATCGGCACGGAAGCGATTTGAGTGTAGGACGCAGTAAAATCCACCTCCTTCGTGGTACAATTCTCTCGAGTGAGGTCAACGATGACGCAACGCAAACCAGAAGGCTATATCGACGGCGTGCCTTTACACCCCGAAAGCCTGATGATGGGCTACGGCTACAAGCCTGAATGGTCTGAGGGCGCAATCAAGTGCCCTATCTTCCAAACCTCCACCTTCGTCTTCAAAACCGCGGAAGAGGGCAAGGCGTTTTTTGAACTGGCATATGGCTTACGCGCGCCCAAACCCGGCGAGCAACCTGGCCTGATTTACAGCCGTATCAACAATCCCGACTTGGAGATACTGGAGGACCGTCTCTGCCTCTGGGACGAGGCGGAAGACGGCGCCGTGTTCGAAAGCGGGATGGCAGCGATTGCGACAGCGGTGCTGGCGTATGTGCGGCCGGGCGACATGATTTTCTACAACGAACCGCTCTATGGCGGCACCGACCACCTTTTTCGAAGTGTGCTGAGCGAGTTCGGGATTCATGCCGTGCCGTTCCCTGCAGGGGCGCCGAACGAACAGGTAGAAGCAATCCTTGCAGGCAGTGAGTTGCGCGACCGACTCGCGATGATTTACATCGAAACGCCCGCGAACCCCACCAACGCCTTAGTCGATATCGAGTTCTGCAGCCACTTGGCGAAAAAATATGCCCCCAAAGGGCGCGAGGTGGTCGTGGCGGTAGATAACACTTTTTTAGGACCGCTCTGGCAGCATCCGCTCAAGCACGGCGCGGATTTGGTACTCTACTCCGCTACCAAATATATCGGCGGGCACAGCGACCTGATTGCAGGCGCGTGTCTGGGCAGTCGCGCGAAACTCGCCCCCGTGAAGGCGTTGCGCACCTTTCTCGGCACAATGGCAGGACCGTGGACAGGCTGGCTACTGATGCGCAGTCTGGAGACGCTCAAGTTGCGCATGACGGCGCAGATGAAAAACGCCCGCTATGTCGCTGACTTTCTGGCAGACCACCCCAAGGTGCAGAAAGTGCATTACCTGGGGCATCTTACGGAAGAGCATCCCCAGTTCGCGCTCTATCGCAAGCAGTGCCTCGCCCCTGGAGGCATGATCTCGTTCGAGATTGTGGGGGGCGAGGCGGAAGCGTTCCGATTCCTCAACGCGCTCAAACTCATCAAACTCGCGGTCAGCCTCGGCAGCACCGAATCGCTGGCAGAACACCCCGCCACGATGACCCACGCCGACATGCCCAAGTCGACCCAGCTGGCGTTCGGAATTACCGACGCCCTGATACGACTCTCCATCGGCGTAGAACATCCTGAAGACCTGGTGCTAGACCTGAAGCAAGCGCTGGATCAGGTATAGGGCTACGAACTGCCCCCGCCGTTGCGCAGACTGGGCAGCAGCGACGGCAACTGGTGCGGTGCAAGGGGGGGTTCACTTGCCAGTCCATCGGGCGTGCCCAAACCGCGTCGGAGCACCTCCCACCAGTCCCACTGTACGACATGCGAGGCGTCGAAAATCATCACGCCGTGCGAATTAAGCCGCGCGGCACGAATCGCTCGCTCAAATCCCGCTGGATCGCCCCGATAGTCCAGCGCATAGACGCCTGCATAGACGAACACATCGCCGTTCGTCCACTCCATTACGCGGCGCGTCATCCCCTCCACCGTGCGCAGCTCATCCCCATCATACAGAGGCGCCTCGTTCATAAACGGGATGTTAAAATAGGTACCGGGCATCAAGTAGTCCATATCATACAGGTACGAGGTGAGCCGATAGTCGGGGCTGACGAACCCGTAGGGGCGCGCCAGTGCATCGCTGCCCCAGTTCACGCCAAGCTCAAAATAAATCGGATACCAACTCCCCACATAGGCGCCGATAGGCATCGGTCGCGTCGATTCAATCGTGCGCCGAATCTCGCGGAGCAGGTCGCGGATCACGCGCGCGCGAAACTCTGCCCACTGCCCGAACCGCGGTCCGCGCTCGTAGCTGTCGCGCGGTAGCACGGGCGGACGCACAATATCGTCAGGCCAGTTAGCGACTCGCCCAAACTCTATCTCGAACGCCGCGCGCGTGCGCTCCGAAAAATCCGTATACACATTCGCCCAGCGCATCCGATCCAGCACAAAGCCGTCAATCGGATAGTTCTGGCAAATCTCGCGGATAATCGCCATCAAGCGAGACCGCACTTCAGGGTGCAACGGATTGACAAACACGGCAATCCCCTCCGTGTCCGACTCGGCGATGGGTTGCAGAATCGGCTGAGTCTGCAGCGTCAGCGTCACGCCTAACGCGCTGAGCCGTTCCAGCTGCTGCGCCGCCTGCCCATCCGCGACCAGAATCCAACCGTTCTCAGGCGGGGTCAACGGACGATCCACAAACATCCCGTCGATGACCGCCTGTACCTGTAGGTCATCCGTCAAAACGGCATATGCCCAGTTGCGTCCTGCAGGGGACACGGGCGCAGGATTGCGCCGATACGCGGCTATCCCGTCGGGCGGGGGTGTCGTGTCGAAACGGTTGAGGTCATAGCGAGACCCCTCCGACAGAACCAGCGTGCGCCGACGCGAATAGGCGACCATCTGCCAATCGACCTTTTCATACGCAACTCCCGTATTGAACAGCTTATGCCCTTCGGACAACACATTAATATTTGCGTGAACCTCTAACCCAACATCGTGCGCCTCTTCCAGAAAAACCTGAAGCACATCCAAGTCCGCAGGCACTTGAACCCCCCGCCACTCCGTGAGTTTGGGAGCAATCTGACTGTTGTACAGCACATGCCCACTGATAGGTTTCACATCCAGCACGATGCAGTTGATGCCCACCTCCCGACATCGGCGCACAAACTGGCGAATCTGGGCGCGATCGATGAGCCAATTAAGGTTCGCCGTCGCATCCACCCACATCACACGCCCTTCCAGTCCCAGACGGCGCGTGAGCGCCACCGAGGGCGGCAACGGTTGGGGGAATAAAGTTCCAACAATGCCTGCCAGCAACATCCAGCACCAGAACCGACGCATCGAGCGGATAGGATACCCGATTCGCGTCACCCTTACAGGGTTGCACTGCGCGAGACTTTTTGCACCGATTGCCGTCTCAAGCAGCAGGAGCAGAGCAAGCACCGCCGAACCTTATTGGGTACAATCTTGAAGAGCAGGTTCTCCGACGGCAGGAGAATACGTTGCGCTGACGAATAGCCAAATTCAGGAGAAGAGCATGGCGAAACAACCAGGCGTTGTCGTGGGTATCGATCTGGGTTGCCACTTGATCAAAGTGGCGGAGGTGCGTGTAGGGCGTCCCCCAGTCGTGACGAATATCGGCATCGCGCCCACCCCGGAGGGCGCGATCGATAGTTCTGGCGTCATCGACAAGGCGGCGGTAGCAGCAGCCCTCAAGCGTTTACTCGCCGATTCGGGAATCGGAAGCAAGCAAGCGGCGTTCGCCCTGGCAGGACAGAACTCGGTGGTGGTGCGCATTCTGGAAGTGCCGCGCATGAGCCCCGCCGAACTGCGCCAACATATGGACTGGGAAATCGGACGTAATATCCCCTTCGCGGATACGCGCGTGCAATCGGCCTATGAGGTGGTGCGCCGCCCCAACGCCGACCCCAACGCCGACAACATGGAAGTCGTGCTGGCGGTCGCGCAACAGGACGCCGTCGATAGCCTTGTCGACATCGCCGACAAACTCGGGCTGGAACCTTATGCCATCGATGTAGAACCGCTTGCCCTCGCGCGAAGCCTGCTGCTCACTCAACCCGATATGCAAAACCAGAATGTGGCGGTGGTCAATCTCGGTGCGGAATCGACCTCCATCGATATCTACAGTCAAGGCTTACTCAGCTTCCCGCGCATTCTGCCCACAGGCGGCAACATGCTCACCCGCGCCATCGCAGAGCGTTTGATGGTCTCCGAATCGGAGGCGGAACAGCTCAAGGTGCAACTGGCAGAAGTGCTGATGGACCAGATTCCCCAGGCAACCTCACCGTTCAGTGTGCCAGGCGTGCCTACAGGCGGATTCTACACACCGGGCTTCGCCAGCGAGCCGACGATCGCCCCTGAACCCTCGCCGTTTATGACCCCAGGCTCGTTCACCACGCCCGAAGAGCCGCAACCGAACACCCCCCCGTCGCCGTTCGAAGAACCAACCCCCACCTCCGAACCCGAACCTGCGCTTCCAGCGCAATCGCCGACCGACCCGCGCAAGACAGAAATCTTCTCGGCAATCTACCCCCTGTTGGAGGAACTGGTGAGCGAAGTGCGCCGTTCAATAGAATATTTCCGCAGTCGCAATGTGGACGCAGATGTGCAACTGATTGTGCTGACAGGCGGCGGAGCGATTATGCCGAACTTAGATCAGTTTATCGCCTCGGCGATAGGAATCCCCACGGTCGTGGGGAATCCGTTCAAAGGTGTTCAGCTCCAGGTCAAGCGCCACGGTCTCGAGTATGTCGCTGCGAACGCGCATCTGATGGCGGTCGCCGTGGGCATGGGCTTGCACGCGAGTTTTTAGGGAGGCAAGAACAGCATGAAACTGAATTTAGTCCCGGATTATGTGCGCCAGCGCAAGATTAATAAGCAGATTATCGCGCTGCTGGTCGTGCTGTTCATCGTCGTGAATGCGGCGATGGTGTTCTGGATGGTGAGCGCGCAAGGCAGGCTGCGAGCCTTACAAGATGAGAAAGCCAATCTGGAGGCGCAGGCACAGCAGGTGGACAGCCTCTATAATCAGGCGAACCAGCTGATCGATTCGGCAGCGATTGCGCTGGGCAAAACCGAATGGGTCAAGCGCGTCCAAGAGCATAATCTCAAATACCCCGAATTGTACAGTCAGGTGAGCCGCTACACCTCGCCACGGGTGCGCTACGCCTCGATGCAAGTGGCACAGGGGAATCAGCTTCAGCTTTCTGGCTTCACCAAGGGCATTCGTGAGCTGGGTCTCTACCTGCAAACGATGTATAACTGCCCGCTGTTTACTGCGGTGAGTCTGACTTCGGCGGCGTTGCCAGGCTATCCGTCTGGGACGGGACAACAAGGGATGGCGGCCCCGGGCTTTGGCGGTTTTGGCGGCGGCGCGCCCGCAGGGCCCACAGTAGGCGGTCTCTCAGGGTTAGGCGGTAGCGCAGCACCCCCTCCTACAGCGCCGGGAGGACCAGGAGGCGGTTTCGGCGGTGGGTTTGCAGCGGGCGGCGGTCAGACAGGCAGCTCCCCCGCGAACCTGATGCCTTTCCAAGTCGTCGCCTACTTGAAAGAACCGATTAGCCCCCCTGCGCCCCCCGCCTCGGTCCCGGGTCTCACCACGGGCGGAGGTGCAGGCATGCCGACTCTCGGTGGCTTCGGCGGCGGCGCGCCCGGCGGACCGCCCACAGCACTTGGTGGACGCGGTATAGGAATCTGAGGAGGTCGCGATGAAAGGCTTATCGATGTTTGCGAAGGTCTCGATAGGGTTGGTGGCGACGATTGTGGTCGCGGCAGCAATCTTCTTGCTGGGCATTCGCCCCACCCTGCAAAATATCCAATATCACGAAGAGAATATCGCTCAATTGCAGCAGAAGGTGGCGCAAATCCCTCGCGCACGCCAACTCGTACAACAAGCGCAGCAGCGCGTCGAACAAGCGAACCGCGACCTTGCCGTCATTGATCGCACCAAGATGCCCGTCCACACCATCGATCTCAGCGATCGCCTCAAGGCATGGATGCAGTACCCCGACATGATACGCGAAATCGCGAAGAAACTCGAAGCGTGGCCCGAAAAGACAGGGGTGCAACGGTTGTATACTGTGGCGCTGCCGCCCCCCCCAAATGACCCGAACGCCATCCCGACGCTCGCGCTGGTCTACCCGCTGGGCACAGTGCAAGTGCGTGCGGCTTCCTTTGAAGGTTTACTCAACCATATCCGAAAATGGAATGATGTGCCGAACCTGGTGGTGCTGGTAGACGGTCTGACGCTTTCAGGCATGAGTCCGCAACTGTTTGGCAGCTATACGCTGACGGTGTTCGTCTATCCGCGCAATGGGGATCGTCCGGGTCCCAATGTACCTTCCTCGCCGCAAGCTTCCGGAGGCGCACCTGCAGGCGGTTTCGGAGGCGGTTTTGGCGGTGGCTTTGGCGGCGGTTTCGGAGGCGGTGCAGGATTCGGCGCGTCGGGTCCGTAATTAGCAGGAATCGAGGCACCGCGTGCGAATCACAGGGTGAGCAACGATGAAGAAAGAAACGCAGATTGCGCTGGCAGTGGCCGTTGTGGTTTTGGTGGTCATCGCGGTTGCGCTGCTGCTCGTGTTCACGGGCGGTGGCAGCAGTGATACCGCGCAACAGCCCACAACGCCTCCACCGGATATCCGTGACAACGGTTTTGGGCAGCCGATGACCCCTGCACCGATGGGCGGCGGCACAACCCCCCCACCTCCCACCACGATGGCGGCGCAACCGCAGACGGCGCGCCCATCGTTCACGCCGCGCCGCGACCCATTTGCGCCCTTACCTGAAGAGGTAGAGGCAATGCAAGCCGACGCATTCGATCCGAGTCGCTACTTCGTGCTGGCAAGCCCTCCCAAACCACCGCGCGTGGAACTGCCTGAGCCGTTCGAGCCGCAGCCGCGTCGGCGTGTGGCAGGCATTATCATCGGCTCCACAGTATCTGCAATTCTGGAGCAGGAAGGCGAACTGCCCCGAATCGTGTATCCAGGCGATATGGTGGGCGAATTCCGAGTTGCAGCAATCACCGAGAACGGTCTGATTTTGCGTCGCTCCAAGGGCAACCCGCGCGAGGTGCGCGTGCCTTATGAGCCGCCTGGCAATGTGGGCGGTGGCGGGTTCGGCGGCGGCGAACGCGGTACAGGCGGCGGCTTCGGCGCACCTCCTGGCGCACCCGGCGCACCGAGTACCCCCGGCCCAGGTGGATTGGGCGCGCCCGGCGGACGTGGAGGGCGCGGCAGCGCACCTGATATTTAGAAACAGAACACTCAGCTAATCGTATCGAATTATGGAGGTATGACGATGAAAACGAAACTGATTTTGCTCACAGCAGCGATTCTGACGGCGGTGCATACCGCGCCGCTCTTCGCACAGGGTGGCGGGCAGCAAGACCCCACCCAGCGTCGCGTAACGGTTAAGTACGAGCAGGCAGATGTGCGCTTCGTACTCAAGCAGCTATTCGATAGCGTCGGCGTGAACTACACGCTCGACCCGAATGTGCAAGGCACTGTCACGGTCTCGCTTACCGATGTGCCGTTCACGGTGGCGCTGGACAACATTCTGCGCCCGCTCAATCTGACCTATCGCGTGGAGAACGGCGTGTACTATGTGACTGTGCGTCAGCCTGAAGAGGCGCCGCTGCCTCCGACGACAGAAAGCACCCCGACAGAGGAGGGTCCGCGCCTGAACCTGCCCGAGAAAATCGAATTGAATGTCGCCAGTCCCACCCTGATTGCGGCGCTATTAGGCGGTACGCTGATTCAGTATGCCCAGTATGAGATTGGCTCTGCAGGGGGCTTTGGCGGCGGCTTTGGCGGCTTTGGTGGTTTTGGCGGTCTGGGCGGCGGCTTTGGCGGTTTCGGCGGTCTGGGCGGCGGCTTCGGTGGCTTTGGCGGTTTCGGCGGTCTGGGCGGCGGCTTCGGTGGCTTTGGCGGTTTCGGCGGTCTGGGCGGCGGCTTCGGTGGCTTCGGCAGCGGCTTCGGCGGCTTCGGTGGAGGCGGTTTCCGAGGTGGCGGCTTCGGTGGAGGCGGCTTCGGCGGCGGTGGCTTCGGCGGCGGCTTCGGACGCTAAACCCCAACCCGCTCACTCGTTCCAGCGGGGCGGATAGCCCGCCCCGCAACAAGAGGTATCACGGAGGAGGACTATACGAATGAGAAAAGGAATCTGGAGCGTAGTTACAGCGACCATCCTGGCAGGAGGTCTTACCCTGTCTGCGTGGAGCAACGACGACTATCTGGTATCAATCCACTTAATGGACGCCGACCTCATCACGGCAGTAAAAGCGATTGCGCAACAGGTCAAAGCGGAAGTGGTGTTCGAACCCACCGACGAACCTTACAAGCGCATTAGCTTCATTAAGATTGATCAGAAACCGTTTGAACAGGTTCTGGGCTATATCTGTCAGTCGGCAGGCGCGACTTATCGGAAAGAGGCGAACGGGGTCTATGTCATCGGTCCCGCGCGTCCAAAGCCCGTAGAAACACCCGCCACGCCGCAACCGGCTCCTCCAGCCGAGGTTCAAAAACCGCTGGTGGTGACGGAACGCATCCCGCTACGCTACAGTCGTGCGTCGGACATCGTGCGCATCATAAAAACCGAGATGATGACGGATGACCCCTTCGCCGAACTGCGCGATTTTGTCAACCGCACCATTTCGCAGAGCGCACCGGGCATGCAAGTGCCTGTACCCCCCAGTGTTCCGATGCGCTTGGATGGCACTCCCGCGACGCCTTTTAACAACACCCCCGTGACGAACCCCAACCAACCGACCCAGGACGCTGGTGAGGGGCAGCGCACGGGCGGGCGCGGCGGCTTCGGCGGCTTCGGCGGCTTCGGCGGTCAGCCAGGGGGCTTTGGCGGCCAACCGGGGGGCGGTGGTTTTGGCGGTGGTCAGCCCGGAGGCGGCTTTGGTGGACAAGCCGGTGCGCAGGCAGGGATCCTAATCCCCGACGGACTGGACGGTATCGTCGCCAACGATATCGACAACTCGTTGATTATTCGGGGCACGCCTGAAGCGATTGAATATGTGCGTCGCGTCCTGCGATTCTTGGATATCGCGCCGAAACAGGTGCTGATTCGCGCCGAGTTCATCACCGTCACGCGTAACGACGCCGAAAAGTTCGGTATCGACTGGAACCTCGCGCGTGTGAACTTGCAAACGGGCACCACCGGGCTGGCTGATCGCACTGCGCCTATCTTCGTGAACTACGCAACAGGTAATCTGGTGGCAAACCTGCGCGCGCTGCTCAGCCAAGGACGCGGGCGTGTGGTGAACGCGCCTATCGTCGTCACCCAAAACAACAGCCCCGCGACAGTGGTCTTTTCCACCACCGACTACATCGAGCAACAGTTTGTGGTGTTCAACCAAGCAGGGCAACCGTCGACCTTCACCCAGCCGATCCCGATCCCCGTACCGACCCAGCTCACCGTGACGCCGCGTATCAACGCCGACGGCACGATCACCCTCTCGCTCTTCCCGCAGATCTCTACCGTCGGACGCGTGCGCGTCGGTGCGCGCGACCTACCGCGCTTCGACACCCAATTCGTGTTCACCGTGCGACGCATCCGAAACGGTGAGACCATGGTGCTGGGTGGACTGGTCACCCGTAGCGATAACAGTGTCACTACCAAAGTGCCCCTGCTGGGGGACCTGCCGCTGATTGGGCAGTTCTTCCGCAGTCGCGACCGCGCAATTGTGGAGTCGGAGCTGCTCATCTTCGTTACGGCGACGATTCTGGACGACGAGGAAGGGATGGGCGGACCTACTACCCCCTAACCTGTCCCGCTTCCCGTGATACCTAACTGCAGGGGTGCAATAGCGCCCCTGCAGTTCGATTCGATGGGGATGAAACATCTCTACCTGATTGGCAACATGGGCAGCGGCAAAACGACGGTGGGCAGACTGCTTGCCGAACGATGGAACCTGCCGCTTTATGATATCGACCACCTCGTCGAACAAGAGGCAAAGCGGAGCATTTCCGAGATTTTTCACAATTACGGTGAAGCCCGATTCCGCGAACTGGAAAGCGCCGTCCTACACGAAGTCGCTCGCCAATCGTGCGGGGTGGTCGCTACCGGTGGAGGCATCGTACTGAGCGAAGCGAACCGCGCCCTCATGCGCCAATCGGGATGGATGGTCTATCTCAAGGCGTCTATCGAAACACTTTGGAAACGGCTGCACCAGAGTCAGAACCGCCCCCTCCTGCAAACCGACTCGCCCCTCAATGCGCTGCGAGCCGTGATGCAGGCGCGTGAACCGCTCTATCAGGAGGCGGATTGGGTGATTGAAGTCGATTCGCTGACGCCTGCGCAAGTTGCGGACGCCGTCGCGCGCGTCTATCGCCCCACGCCCAACGCACCCCTTAGCGTGCCTGTGTTGCCCAATCAACCCGATGCTTACAGCGTCCATATAGCCCCCGGAATCTCAAACAGCGCAGCGCAGGTGGTGCTTCAACACCGCCGTCCTACACGAGTCGCATTGCTCACCCACCCACGCCTGATGCACTGGGCAAGACTTGTTCAAACTCAGTTTGAAGAGTCAGGCATTGCAGCCTCCATTATCTCCTTGCGTTCTGGGGAGCGGATTAAGTCCCTGCGCACGGCGGGGCGGCTCTATGAGCAGCTCTTGCAGGCAGGGCTGGACAGGAACAGTGTGCTGATAACGCTGGGCGGCGGTGTGTTGGGCGATTTGGGCGGATTTGTCGCAGCTACCTATATGCGTGGACTTTCCTACATGCAACTCCCCACGACGCTGCTGGCGCAAGTGGACTCCAGCGTGGGCGGCAAAGTCGCGGTAGACCTGCCGCGGGGCAAAAACTTGGTGGGGGCGTTCCATCAGCCGATTGCAGTCCTGATTGACCCTGAAGTCCTCCAGACGCTGCCAGCACGCCACTGGCGCAACGGCTTCGCGGAGATGCTCAAATACGGAATCGCCCTTCATCGCGGACTGTGGCAACGCCTACAGACGATGCTGGAATGGAGCATTCTCAGTGCCAAGCGTGTGCGTCGGGATGCGTCGGCGTGGTTGTTGCCCATCGCGCAGTGCGTGAACCTCAAAGCGCAGATTGTTTCGGAAGATGCGCGCGACCTGTCGGGCAGACGCGCTCTCTTGAACTTCGGGCATACCGTGGGACACGCTATCGAGGCGGCATTAGGCTACCGCGAATGGCTGCACGGGGAAGCCATCGCCGCAGGGATGGTGGCAGAGGCAGAACTCGGACGGATTCTGGGAATTACGCCCGACGAGGTAGCAGATACGCTGCGCACGGCGATAACCCAAGCGGGCTTGCCGACACATATTCCAGCAGGATTAGACGCCGAGACTTTACTTGAGTTAATGCGCCACGACAAGAAGCGTGTGGGCGACGCGCTTAGCGTGGTGTTGCTGAGGGATATAGGAATCGCTTCGCTGGAGCCGAATATCCCTACGAGCGCCGTGCGAGAGGCACTGAGACGATGCGGAGCATCTTAGCGGTCGGTTGGCTCATCGTGGCGTTGTGGGCGTTTTGGCTCGCGTACTGGGCAGACGCGCAAAACGCTGCCTTGATGCGCATCGGCACAGCGCTCTACGCGCTCTTGCTCACGCTGACCGTGGCGTTCACCGCGCGAGAGTGGCTCAACACGCTCAAACAGCGAGGAATCCTAATTTTCTGGCTTCTCCTAACCTGCATGCCTGCTGTTCTCGCCCAAGACCTTCGCGCCCCGTTAGACCCCGTGTTCCCCTCACGCCTTGTGACAGGGGTGCGTCAGGACGGTTATATCGAGTATCGCGTGGAGTTCCCCAGCGCGTTCCAGAGTCCGTACCCTGCCAACAATACGGTCTATGCGTGGTGGCTCGTGCCTGCGGAGCGGGACGGGCGTGTCCCGACTGTGGTGTTGCTACACAGTTTGGGTATTCGCCGCCCCGAACTGGAGATGGGGCTGGCGCGGGAACTTGTGCGCCATGGGATCGCCGTTTTCCTCATGACCTTGCCTTATCATATGCAGCGCACACCGCCAGGGCATGGCAGCGGTGATCTGATTCTCGCGGGGGACGTGGGGTTGCTGCGGGACGCCGCGATACAAGCCACCTGGGATGTACGTCGCGCGTTCGACTGGCTCCAACGCCAAACTGAGACTGACCCTGACCGAATTGCACTGGTGGGAATTAGTCTCGGCGCGATTCTGGGGGCGACAGCGCTTGCCTCCGAGCCGCGCGTTCACAGCGCTGTGCTGATTTTAGGGGGTGCGGATCTGGCGCATGTGCTGTGGGATTCGGTATTGGCGATTCGTGCGCGGGCGCGACTGCGACACGAGGGCTACACGCTGGAACGGCTCCGCGCGGAACTCGCGCCCATAGAACCGTTGAATTGCCTCACCCCTGAACACGGCGAGAAAACTTTCGTGATTGGGGCGCGCTTCGATATCGTTGTACCCACCGAAGATACCGAGAAACTCATTCGCGCGTTGGGCAACCCGCAGGTACTCTGGCTCAACACGGGACATTTTGGGGGCGGGCTGGTACAGCGACCGCTCTTTCGCATCGTCCGTAGATACCTACAGGCACGATTTGAAGGGCGCACCTCAGTCAGCGAGCCGAATCTGCTTGTTCCGACGCTGCGAATCGGCGCCATTTACAGCGCAGGACGCGACTTCCGCCTCGCAGTGGGAACCGATTTCTGGCGTTCGGACAAGAACGGCACACTCTTCGTGTCGGGGGTGCTGACCCCGCGTGGCGGCTCGCTCTTTGCAGGCGTGCGCCTGCGATTCGGCTTCTCTGCAGGGGCGGAAATCACCCCCAAGCGCACCTACGGGGCGATTTTCTGGCACTTCGTATTGTAAACCTACACCGGCTCCAGCAGCGCGGCGCGATAGAGTTGTGCATACACACCACCGCGCTGTACCAACTCGGCATGCGCCCCCTGCTCCACCAATCGCCCGCGTTCCAACACCAACGCACGGTCGGCGCACTGTACTGTCGTCCAGCGGTGCGCAATAATCAGCGTTGTGCGTACGCCACGCCCTTCCTCGATTACCTGCTGAATAATGCGTTCCGACACGGGGTCGAGTGAAGCGGTTGCCTCATCCAGCACCAAAATCCGCGGACGGCGCAACAGGGCACGCGCAATCGCAATCCGTTGCGCCTCGCCTCCTGACAAACGCACCCCCTTGTCGCCAATCAGCGTATCATAGCCGTTGGGCAGGCGTTCGATGAACTCGTGCGCGTGCGCCTGTTTCGCAGCGTGTTCAATCTCCTCGCGCGTAGCATCGGGCTTCCCGTAGGCGATGTTCTCGGCGACCGTGCCCACGAATAGAATCGTCTGCTGAGGCACAACGCCGATTTGCGCACGCAGGCTTTCTAAGGTCACTTTTTGGATGTCGTAGCCGTCGAGCCGAATCACGCCTTCCTGCGGCGTGTAAAAGCGCAGCAGCAAGTCCACCAGAGTGCTTTTGCCCGCCCCCGAGTGCCCGACCAGCGCGACCACTTCACCCGGCTGAATCTCGAACGAGACTTCCCGCAAGGCTTGCTCGCCTGTGGGATAGCGGAACGAGACTTGCTCGAACTGGATGCGCCCTTGTAAGGGGGGCAAGGGCTGGGCGTCGGGTGCGTCGTAGGCTTCAGGCTCCACATCCAGCGCCTCGCGGAAGATACGCTGCGCGGCGGCGCGTACCTGCTTGCGCGTTAGCTGAATCGCTCCCACACCCGACGCTGCCTGCGCAATCTGATGCAACAAAAACAAAAAGCTGAGCAACTGTGCCGTGGTCATCTGTCCACGGGCGACCTCTTGCCCACCAAACCATAACACCAGCGCAATGCTCGCTGCGCCGATAAACTCTACGGTCGGGCGTAGACGGGCGCGCCGCCGCTCACCACGCAGTGCGTGGCGCAGCACCTCGCGACTGCGCGCAACGAATCGCGCAATCTCGCGGTCTTCCATAGCAAAGGTCTTAATCACGCGCACCCCCGCCAGCGCCTCCTGCACCAGAGCGGACACGCTCGCCAGCGCGCCCTGGGTCTGATGAGTGATCCGATGCACCTGCCGCCCCAACCGCTGAATGAGAAGAGCAATCAGGGGCAGAAAAACCAGCGCCAGCAACGCCAATCGCCAGTTCAACACGAAGATATACGCCAGAAACGCCACGATACGCAGCGGCGCGTCCAATACATCGCGCACCAACAATACTGCGCTCTGCAAGACAGGCACATCGTTCGTGATAATCGATTGGATGGAGCCAATCTGACGCGACTGGAAAAAGCTCAGCGGCAGGCGTTGCAAATGAGCAAAGATGTCCTCACGCAACTTCGCCGTGAGCCGTTGCCCCGCCAGCGCAAGATAGTACACCTGCCCATAGGAAAAAAACCACTTCAACGCGAACACGCCAATCACGGTCAACGACACGCGATTGAGCATTGTGGAGTCGCGCATATCCATCGACTTAATCACTTGCTCCAGCAGGTAGGCGGTGAAGCCTGTAATCGCTGTCACGCCAACGGAACACAGGAGAGCAACCACCAACGGCTTCCACTGCGCCGCCACATAGCGCCAGAATCGGCGTTCCACCACATCCACACCCTGATTGTACCCAGTCGCGAGACACCATCACAGCATTCCTCAACCACGCTGCACTGCCCGCCAGTGATCCAAGCGGTCAATATCCGTGCCTACTTCGGGATACGGGGTGATAACGGCTTTCACGGGAACCTGCAAGATTTGCGCCACACGCCGCTCGATATGCTCGATGCCCAGCCAGCGCGGGTTGAGATACTGCGCCGCTAGGAAACGCGCCAGCAGCCCCAACCCGATGTGCATCGCCATGCGTATCGGCTGCTTGCGTGCATGGTAGAGCGCTTCCAGACGGGGCAGTTCGCGGAGGGCGACCACACGGTGCGCCCAGAAGAGGTTACCCCCCGTTACCTCGCCCTCGCGCAGACGCACCGTCGTGCGTTTCATCGTCGGGAACCGCTCGCGACACAGATCGGCAGGCACGACGGCGTAGGTCAGCACAGCGCCGCTGCGCTGGCTCGCCTCCAGAAAGAAGCGCACACTCTCGGTCGTCAGAAATGGCAAATCCACCGTTGCAAACAGCACCGATTCCGTGGGGCTCCGTTCCAAGCCGATACGCGCATTCTCCAGCAGGTTAGCCCCGGGAGACAGCACGGTGTATCCTGTCCCTTCGGGCACATCGCCCACCATCAGAATCGTGTGGATGCCGTCCACACCGTGCAAAGCCCGCAACACATGCTGATACATCGGCGCATCGCCCACGACGACCTCCGCACGGGAACGCACCCCCGTCTGCGCCTGCCATTCCGGCTCAATTCCGCCTCCAGCTAAGACAACGGCTGTGGTCGGCTCCACCTCGCCCCTAAAATTGGAAGTCATCGGGCTTCAGATTCGGGAACGCATACTCGGTGAACACACGCAGCGAGCGAGTACCCTTCGCATCGGCGTACTCAATGCGCAAGGGCATCAGGTCGTGTACTTCCAGCGTCAGGCGCACCCGCTGCACAGCGTCGTTGCGCGGGGCAAAGCGAAGCATATAGCCCTCGCGTTGCCCCACCTTCTCACGCTGGATCGCCTCCGCCTTCGCGCCGCGAAAGAGCCGCTGCAGGTCTTTCAGAATAGAGCCTAAATCCGTCTCGAAGAATCGAGCGATTTCGGGATCGTTAGGTTCATAGACGCGGCGAATCAACCCCTTCCGCGCGTGGACCTTTCTGTCCACATCGGGGTTATAGATGAGCACGGCGCCGTTGCTAAACAGGTCGCGCTGGATAATCGTCATCTTGCGGTAGTGCGGTTGCAAGAACTCCAATCGGTAGATTTGCTTATCGCCCAGTTTGCCTGTCCTCTCGTCGCGCTCCTGAAATTCCCAGGTGTAGCTGTAGGCGCGGGTGCGGGCGACTTTTTGCGCGAACTGTTGCATCAGTTGCTGCGGGGTCGGGGTCTGCATGGCTCACACCTCGGGCGCAATAAACTGCTCTAAGTAACGTTTGCCGATGAGGAAGCCCTCCTCGCGTCCAACGGCGGCGTCCTCGTGTTCGATGGACAGCACGCCGTTATAGCCGACGCGACGCAACGCGCCGATATATTCGCCCCAGCGCACGCTGCCCAATCCCGGAATCACATACCGCCACCACCCGCTGCCCTGATTCCCCACATATTCCAGCCGCGCCCGCATCACTTCGGTGTCTTTCGCGTGCGTATGAAAAATACGCGAACCAAACAAGAACACCGCGTTAATGTAGTCAATCTGCTGCCACAGCAGGTGCGAAGGGTCAAAGTTCAGTCCCAAATTGGCGTGAGGCGCCACTTCAAACAGTCGTTGCCAGTGGTCTAATGCCTGAATGTTGGTGGCGAACCAGTTCTCCAGAGCGATATTGATGCCTTTCTCGCCGGCGTACTCGCACAGGGGATGAAACACGGCGGCGCAGTCCTCCTCGATGGTCTGCACCTTGCTTTTGCCCGGCACGGGATGCCCCGCCAGCG
This sequence comes from Fimbriimonadales bacterium, assembly GCA_026003075.1. Lineage (GTDB taxonomy): Bacteria > Armatimonadota > Fimbriimonadia > Fimbriimonadales > GBS-DC > GBS-DC. The sequence continues at coordinate 34,300 of BPGO01000013.1, forward strand.
TGCAGACGACATCCACCCCCAGCGCATGGGCGATATCGATCGCTTTGCGCACGCCGTCATTGTTGCGCTGGCGTTCTTTCGGGTCGGGATGCGTGTTGTTCGTATAAAACGCGATAGCAGACAGCCCAACGCCTGTTTTCTCCATCAGGCGTTTGAGTGTGTCGAGGTCAGGACTGTCCAGATTCAGGTGGGGATGCCCGTAGCCACAGGCGAGTTCGAGCGTTTTGAACCCGTGCTTCTGCGCAAACTCGAAGACTTTCTCCAGCGGTTCGTTGCCAAATGGCGCCGTGAGTATTCCGACATGCATAGCAGGAGGCAATTTCGCGCTGGAGAGGGCGATTCCTGCTTTCGGAGGTCCCCCCTCTACCCAGCGAATGGGAGAGGGGGGGAGGCATTCCTCAGCAACCGCTGCCGAAGTTGAACAGCACAATTAAGAGGTCGGCGTCATCGACGATGTTATCGTTGTTCACATCGCCCTGCCCCCCTGCGTTGCCGAAGTTGAACAGCACAATCAGCAAGTCGGCGTCGTCCACACAGCCGTCCCCGTTCACATCGCCCTCGATACCGCTGCCAATCTCCGTGCCCAGCACCTCAATCAAGTCATAGCGGAGGGTGCTATTACTACTGTAGGTTGCGCTCGGATTGTTTGGGTAGTTCGCAGCGGTGTACTGATTGGTTGCAGGATCGAAGATTGTCACCACGCGGAAGGCGAAATACGGGTTGTTGTTCACATTCGCGTCACTGCTCAGGTCGATTTGTACCAGTTCACCATAGCCGTTGGGGTCGGGTTCGCTATGCCAGCGGTCGCCGCGCTTGGCTTCCAGCGTGCGCACGCGCGTCCAGTTCAAGCCGCCATCGGTGGTGTACTCCACAGCGAGATACTTGGAGGCAGTATTGCTCCACCGCACATCGAACTTGACAGTGATATTCTCGTAGCCTGTGGTGGGCACACTCACCACAATACCCGCCTGTCCAGGGTTCTCCCCTTGCGCAGGATAGCTTGTGGTCTGCAGCGCCCAGTTCGGTGGGTTGGGATGAGTCGAGTTATTCGGGTCTTGTGGGGAACCGCGAAACCCTGAGCCATTATTATTGTATCGAAACGCTGCCAGGGCAACCGAGAGTTGCGCCTGTGATACGAACACACCCCCATCGGGAGTTAGCATCGCGGTTTCGTCTAACGGGTCTGACTCGTTAAAGTCCCAGAAGACCAGTTGCGTTTGTGTGGCGCCGATGGCGATTATGGCGGTTGTTAAGCCCAGCGCGCCGAGCGCGCGTAAAATACGCAGTCCTTTCATGTTCCATCTCCTATCCTATAGGCAGCCGTCGCGAGAATTATAGACGACGGTGCGTTAAGGCTTTGTTAAAGAATCGCCGCCAGATATTGCATGCGTGCTATGGAGACGCCTTAACTGGAGGTACCTGCACGCCTGCTGCACGCAGCGCTGCTAAGGTAATCATCGCTTCGCGTCGTATCGAAGCTTCTGAGTTGGTCTCCGCGATTTTGACTAACAGGTTGAGCGCGTCGGAGTCGCGTTGTGCCAACTCACCCAAGGCTTTGATACAAGCTTTCCGCACGCTGAGCGCAGGGTCGTTGAACGCAGCGCGTTCCAGCAGCTGACGCGCTTGAGGCTCATTCCACCAACGCGCACAGGCAGTAACTATACGCTCGCGTACTGTGGCGGATGGCTCGCTGGGATAAATCGAAGCGAACACGGGGAGTACAGTCTTTGCCGGGAGCGATGCTAACGCTTCTGCGGCGCGAAGGCGAGTCATTTCCTCGCCTTGCCGTGCGTAGCGCTCCAGCAGCGGGAGCGATTCTACATCACCCAGCGCTCCTATCACGGCAATCCAATACTGAACCTGTTCCTGAGTAGATGCTGCCTGCAGCTGCGCTCGGCTCCACTCCGTGATAGCGCGGTACACTTCTGATGTGGGCAAGCGTCGTGCTAAGTTGGATACGCTCATCAGCAACACTTGTTTTAAATCGCCTTCGGGCATCGCTTTGGCGCGTTCCCAAAGCAGCTGTACAGTCTCAGGACGGGGCGTTTTCAAAAATGCGAATTGCTGTGCTAATCCCAGTTGCTGATTGAAATTCGTAAGTCGGTCAAACGCTTCCACCAGAACGCGTTGTGCTTCAGGCCGCTCACTTTGGCTCAGTACGCCAATTAAGAGCCAGAAGCCATCATCATCGCGTGCGCGAGCCAGCAAGCGCTTTTGGAGTTCCGACACAAACGATGTGCCGTAAATCACCAATCCTGCATCCAGTTTGAGACGCAACACCGTTTGCTTATCCGCAGGCACTGTTTCGCCTTGCTCTATCTGCGCTAACATCGTATCCAACGACTGCAGCAGTTGCTCCTGCGTAGTGTCTCCCAGCTGAGATCTCGCACGCGCTATCTCTTGTTCCGCCGGCGTGGGAGGCGCGAACAGTGAGTACCAACGCCCCTTGTGCTGGCTTAGTTTCGCACGCTTCGCGCGGGCTGCTTGCTCCGAAATCGAAGTGCGGCGATCTAAGCGGATGCTCAACTTCAAATCGTTACGGGAAACAGGCAGTCCCTTCAACCCCGTGCGTTCGCGCAATGTCCCAGAGATCGACAGAATAACCCCTTGTGAATCGATGCGATATTGCAAACTGCCCAAAATCTGGTGGGTTTTGCCAATTTCTTGCTCTTCAGGTGTCAGCAATACTTGGGCGACGGCTTTGTTAATTACTTGAACGCCGTCTTTTTCCGTCCGCACGAGGCGGTATCGCGCGATAATTTTGCCGCTGGGATGGAACTCTTCAGCGCGCCATTCGGTGCTTTTGGGATTGGGGCGTACGAATTGGAACGGATAGAGAATGCTGGCTACTGCTTGTCGTTGCCACGCTTCTGCCCCTTCGGGGGCAAAGAACTCAATAGCACCATCAGGCGCGCGGCGAAAGTAGGTTGGCGACAACTTTTGGATTTGCTCCAATAGTTGTTTCAATTCAGGCGTGAGTTCGGTTTCGACGCGCCACTGGTCCCAACTAGCTTCAAAGAGGTTCCCCCCGACCGACTGTACAACTAAGTGATAGTGATATCGTTGCATCAAGTGGACATCGGGCGCAGCGACGGCAGTGTTCGGAGTGTCCGTTATTTGTTGAAGGGGGCTCAGCCACAGTTGCGAGACGGTTTCACCGCGCACTGTATAGTGATAGGTATCTCTCGCAAAGCCGCCCGCAGTGGTTAAAAAGGTTAAAAACGCAAGAGGCAAGTACAAGAAATTTTTTGTGATTCGCATAGACTTACTTACCCTGAGAAGGAAGTTAGGGGGACTTCCGCCCCCCCACAGTACCTTAGAAACAGGTCAGATTTAGGGTACGTGACCAATTGCCGATATCGCGGTTCCAGCTGATGCCGTTCCAGGAGAACAACGTAATGTTGCCCTCAACACAGCGCTGACCGAAGAACCAGATACATCCGCGAGCATACGCTTGCACATTACCACTGAGAGCATTCAGGTTCGCCGTCAGACGGGCGTTGAAGTTGTAATCTAAACAGAGCCGCCCGTTTTGCCCACGGAACGCGAAGTTTCCTGTGGCGGAACCGTTAAGATTCCCATTCACAAAGGTAATGTTGCCGCGCACGCCTGCTTCCGCACTGATAATTCCAGCATTAAAGCCGATCCATGCCTCTGCGAAGCCCGTGAGCTGCCCATAGGGACGCGCGTTGGCTTGCTGACCCAACACTTGGAGGTCAACAGAGGCAGCCAAGTTCAGATAGCCTGCAGCACCCGCTCGTCCGTTGAGACAGATGTTAATACCTAACACATTCACGCAACCGAGTGGGATGGTAGGACTGCGCCAATCGATGCTGGCGATTCGCCAGTCCCAGCTGTTCACGTAGCGCAACGGGATTGTTCCCGAACCGCTGGGTCCCCACACTTGATTGCCCAGTACGCGCACACTGACATTGTAGCTGTAGTTTAGGTTCTGCAAGTCGCTGGTGGAGGCGGAGCCAGTCGCAGTGGCTTCGGCAATGTTGCGTTCAGAGCCGCCGACCCGCCCCTGCAGCACGGCTTGACCATTAACCGTCGCCGATAATGGGAACGGGTAGCAGACCTGATAGCTCCCCGAACCGTAGAACCGTGCGCCAAAGATCGAGTTCCCGAGCCAGCCCGTATCGAAGGAGCGTCCATCTCCTGTACAGGCAGCGGGCATAAAGTCGCCGTTAGGATTCGAATCCAGCGGATCGCCCGACAGAGGCATCTGCGCCTCCAACTCGTGCAAACGCTGCTCTGATTCCGCAATCTCTGCCTCCAACTTCGGCGAGTAATACTCGAACACCGTGTCCGTGCGCAGGGAGTAGCCGTGCTCGTTCAACCACTGCTCCATCGCATTCAACTGGCGGTAATAATCGCCCGCCTTCATCTTGACGCCGTTAACCTCGATAATATCGTCGGCATTGACGGGTTTGCCCGTGTTCGGGTCTACCATCTCAAACGGGGTGAACTTGATGGGCGTACGAGGACGAAGTTCCCATGTAAGACCAAGGTCTTTGACTCCCTTTTCGTGCAACACAATCTTGGAGCCATCTTCAGCAGCAGGGGCGCCCTTCTGGGCATACACGACAACTGACTGCGCTACAAGCAGCGCGCTCAAGCTAAATGCGATACCGCTTCGCATCATATAGGTATGACCTCCTTGATGAAAATGAAAATGCCCGCGTTCACAGGCTACCCATAATTATAAGGCAAAAATACGGGTTTGTCAAGGGGGGGAATGTTAAATTTCGGACAAATTTTGACTTTCTGGTCATTCAGTTTGCCTATTATCGCAGGGATTCGAAGTGTTTGCGTCGGTAGCGAGCGCGTTTGAGGGTGGGTTCAACGACCACCCTTTTTTAGAAAATGGGACTGTAGGTTGAACATTCAATACCATGATGACCCACGCCTACCGACAAACAGCCTCTTAACGTACACTTAATGAAGAGATAGGTACTCTCCCGTCGGAGGCTGATGAAATGAGAGGCTTAGCGACTTTTCTGGCGCTTACCGGATTGGCGTTGACGGCAACGGCTCAGGTGCGTATCACGGAGGCGATGGTGAACCCCCCTGGCTCGCCCGACGCAGGACGCGAGTTTATCGAGATACAAAGCTGCCGACCCAACTTCTCCTTGCAAGGCTACTGGCTCATCGGCATCGACGGCGAGTGGCTTTTTAATCCGGGCAACATTCATTGGGCGATTGACCTGAGCAACTACAGCACGGGTGCGAACGGCTTGCTGCTGGTGCGCGACGGCGCCAGCATGCTCCTGCCCGAACCTGCCGCCGAAACGACCGTCGTGGTGATTCAGGACGCTTTTACGGCGGCAGGGATGCAGAACGATAGCTACACAGTGGCGCTCGTGCGCAACTTTACCGGTCAGGTAGGCGACGATATCGATACCAACGACGACGGAATTATCGATAACACTTTGTGGGAAGAGGCAGTGCAAGCCTTCGGCTGGCTGGACGGCGATGTGGTAGAAGGTGAGTTCGATGCCGTCTATGCCGACCAGATGAACGGTCTGGAAGTTTCCACCGATTCGCGTCAGCGCGACGACGGCTCCATCTGGGAACCAGACGCGATTCTCTTTTTCCAGAACGGAGCGATTGTGGTGGCAGATGTGGGGCGTGCTACAGGCGCGGGCGACTTCGGTCCTTTCCAAACCAGTAACTCGCAGCGTGTGGACATCGGTACACCGCCGGCGCAGTTCGCGCGTCAGGTGACCCCGGGCAATCTGAACCCAGGCGACCGCCCCGCCGTGGAGGGCGATGTGAACTGCGACCGCTGTGTGGACGATGCCGACCTGCTGCAGGTGCTGTTCAACTTCGGTGGAAACGACGCCGCTTCCGATGTCAACGGCGATAACATCGTCGACGACGCCGATCTCTTGATTGTGCTGTTCAACTTCGGCACAGGCTGCGGCGCATAAAACACAGAGGCTATAGAAATCAATGCATAGGAGGGCGTGGCAGTCCGCGCCCTCTGCTTTTTGTGTCGCATGCTTGCAGGAATCGCCCGCAGTACTGCGAATTTAACTTGCGTCATGATGCGCTTTACGGAGCCGTTGTACCTGTTGCTCCTGCCGATTTTGTGGGGCTGGGTCTGGTGGACGGGGCGGCGTCTGTTGGGTGTGAGTCGGGCGCGTCGCCGTGTGATTCTCGCGTTGCGTATGCTGCTTATCCTACTGGTGGTGTTTGCGCTGGCAGGTTGGCAGGGTGTCGGTTCCCTACGCAGTGTGTGTACGATTTTCGTGCTGGATCAGTCCGCCAGCATCTCGGATTCGGGGCGTCAGGCGGCGCGTGCGTATCTGCGCCAAGCGCTTCAGAACGCCCCCGACGACGCGCTTTCGGGATTGGTGGTGTTTGGCGCGGAGCCGACGGTGGAGTGGCTCCCTGCGCCACGCAAGGAGTTCGGTACGCTGTATGCGAAACCTAACCCAGACGGTTCAGATATCGCAGGCGCGTTGCGCCTCGCGACGGCGATGTTCCCCGATGGCTACGCGCGGCGCATCGTGCTGTTGACCGACGGCAACGAGACGCACGGCGACGCCCGCGCCGCCGCTCAGGTCGCCAGCGTGGAGGGAATCCCTATCGATGTTGTGCCCCTACCAACCGGCAAGGTGGGCAACGATGCGCTCATCGAAGCCCTTGAAGCCCCCAGCACCGCCAAAGTGGGCGAGCCTTACACAGTACGCATCGTCGTCCAATCGCAACGCCACGCCGAAGGCAAAATCATGCTCGATCGCGAGGGAACGCCTCTCAAGACGCTCCCTGTGAAACTCTCGCCGGGAGTGAACCTCATCACGACCACCCTCCGCGCCGATGTGTCGGGGATGCAGCGTATCCGTGCCACTTTAGAAGCCCAGCCTGACAGCGACCCGCGCAACAACATCGGTCTCGCCCTGACCCGCGTGCAGGGCAAGCCGCATGTGCTCATCGCCGAAGGCAGGGCAGGCACCAGCGAGGCGATTGCGCGCGCCCTTCAGGCGAACTCAATCACCGTGACGCGCGTTGGGGAAGGAAACTTCCCCACCACCCCTGAAAAATTGCTGGACTACGACGCCATCGTGTTCAACGATTTCCCTGCCACAGCACTCAGCCCCCAACAGATGGAGGCGATCAAAAGCGCCGTGCGCGATGGGGGCGTCGGCTTCGTGATGATTGGTGGAATGCGGTCCTATCAGATGGGCGGCTACTACGGCACCCCCATCGCCGAACTGTTGCCTGTGGATTTAGACATCAAGCACCGTCAAATCCAACACGCTGCCACGATCATCCTTATCGTGGACGCCTCGGGCAGCATGAATGAGCATCTCGGAACGCATAAGGTGGCGCACCTTGCAGCAGAGGCGTCCATCAAAACCTTGCAGATGCTGCGCCCGATCGATCGCTTCGGCGTGATTATCAGCAGTCATGGCTCGGATTGGCTGCTGCCTGATTATGCTCGCACTGGATTTGATCCGTTTAGTTGCGAGGGGCGCAATTTCCAGGGCTGCCACGGTCAGCGCGCGGGTCAACCGCCCAGCGCGATTTTCCCTGTTAGTGAGCGTGAGCCGATTATCGCTGTCCTGCAAAAAGTGTATGGCACGGGTGGGGGGATTTTCGTGCGCGGCAGCTTGGAGATGGCGATGCGCGGAATGCTGACCGAATCCCCCGACCGCGCTCGACACATCATCATGCTCGCCGACGCCACCGATTGCGACGAGCAAGAGGGAAGCATAGAACGCGCACGCCAGCTACGGGCGATGGGCGTAACGCTGAGCATCGTGGCGTTCGGCGATGGCAAAGATACGGCATTTCTGAAACAACTGGCGCGTGTGGGCGGGGGACAGTTTTACCAGACACGCGACGCCCGCTCGCTCCCACGGTTGTTTACCGCCGATGTGAGCGCGATGACCCGCAGCACGATCGAGGAAGGCGCGTTTATCCCCAAAGTCAACGCATCCGATGAACGCCTACGCGAGGTCGACTGGTCGCGCACGCCCGCACTGCTGGCGTATAATCTGGTCTCAGACCGCCCCCTGGCGCAGGTACTGATGCGCACCCATAAGGACGACCCGTTGCTGGCGGTATGGCGCTATGGACTGGGCACAGCGATTGCGTTCACTTCGGACGCACAGCCGCGCTGGGCGCAACGCTGGGTCGGCTGGCAAGGCTACTCAGTGTTTTGGACGCAGGTGATTCGCAGTGCGATGCGCCCCAGCGCACAGCCGAATTTGGGGTTGACCGCCACGGTGCGCAACGGGCAGGCGATTGTGGAGCTCCAAGCGTTCACGCCGCAAGGCGAGCCAATCAACGGACTGATGCCTCAACTCACGGTGGGCGCGCCGTCCGGCGAGCAGCAGCAACTCACGATGAACATGGAAGGCGCAGGGCGCTATGTGGCGCAGTTCCCCTTGCGCGAGCAGGGGCTTTTCACGCTCACCACGCAGGGCGATTTCGGCACAGGGCGCACGACGACACTCAGCACCGCGCTGGCAGTGCCTTACCCTTTGGAATATCGGTTCTACCGTGAGAACCGTCCGCTGCTGGAGCGCATCGCGGCGCAGACTCAGGGTCGGGTCAATCCAGAGCCTGCGCGCGCCTACGACCCACCGCCCGCACCCCAGCGGTTCACGCGCGATCTGTGGACGCTTGCACTCCTGCTCAGCCTGCTACTGCTGATGGTGGACATTACGGTACGGCGCGTGGTGATTACCCTCCCCGAAGCGGTCGCCGCGCTGTGGGGCAAGCTGCGCTGGCGGCGTGTCCCGCGCGTTGCGATAACGCAAACCGCCCAGCGCTTGCAAGCCGCCAAGCAACGCGCCACCGCAGCACGAACTGCCACACCCCCACAAACTCTCTCGATGCCACATGCATCTGCGAGCGCAACCCCTACGGCACGCTCCGCTTCCCCAGTTCAAGCGGATGCAACGCCCAAGCAACGCGCTTCGCCCCCTGACGAACCCGAGCCGCACGATACACTCGATCGCCTGCTCAAGGCGAAGCAGCGGACGAGTAAAGGCTGAGCATCCGCCGAAGAAGAGACGCCAAGCCGCGGCGCAGAGACCACTTAGCGCGACGACAGGAGCGTCATTGCGTCGTTCCTTGAGTCTTGAGAGTGCTGACCACCGAGTATAGCGAGTCACTAAGCCACCAGAGTCGCTCGACGCTCGGGTGAATGCGTGCCGCGGGCAAGGCGCATTCTGCGCCGGAGAACAGTTGCTCGATCGCAGCGCGTTTTGCATCGCCCGACACCAGAAACCAGATTCGGGGCGCCGCGTTCAACACGGGCAAGGTCAAAGTCAGGCGTTGGTGCGGCGCTACCGGCGCGCGGCTTGGAACCACCCAGCGCGTGGTCTCCTCCAAGGCAGGGTCGCCGGGGAATAACGAGGCGATGTGCCCGTCGTCGCCCAGCCCCAGCAGCACGAGGTCAAAAACTGGAACGGGAGCCTCCGCGCCGAAGTGGGCACGCAGTTCGGCTTCGTAGGCACGCGCGGCGTCATCCGGGTCGGCGTAGTGCGTCGGCATCGGATGGATATTCTCGCGTGGAATCTGCGCCTTGCTCAACCACGCCGTGTACGCCAAGTAATAGTTACTCTGCGGGTCCTCGTGGGGCACATAGCGCTCATCCCCCCAGAACAGATGCACGCGCGACCAGTCCAGCCGACTCTGATAGTGGCGTGTGGCAAGCAACAGATAGAGCGTTTCGGGCGTCTTGCCTCCCGACAGCACGAGGCTACAGGTGGGCTGCTGCGTGAGTCGCGCATCCAGCAACTCGACCAGCGCGTCCGCCGCCAGTTGCCAGTCCAGAGGCAATACCGTCCCGCGAGCGTGGCGTTGCCCGTGCCGGATGATTAATCGCAATATCACCCGCAGATCGGGGGTTTCCTCCAGCACCTGTAGGAGTTGCTGGGCTTGCTCGTCAGCGTTTTCTGCGCGTTGTGTCTCCATGCCGAGCAGATTGTACCGTATGCGGCGGTTACAACGACTGCATCCCCAGTGTGACGGGCAGGCTGATGCGTTGTCCTTCGCGTAGGATGGTGATTGAGACGCGCTGGTTGGGCTGCGCGAAGTAAAGAGCGCGTGTGAGGTCCGCCGCGGTGCGGATGGGCTTTTCGTCGAACTGCACGACGATATCGCCTACAGCAATTCCTGCTCGCTGGGCAGGGCTATTCATCGCCACGCGCCGTACCACGACCCCTGTGGGCAGCCCTTGATAGTCGATGCCCAGCCATGCGTGTTCGGCGCGTCCTTTGGTGCGCAGGTCGTTCACCACACGCCGCGCAATCTCCGAGGGCACGGCGAACCCGAACACCGCCACTGACGCTACAGGAGCCCCCTCCACCGAGGCGAGCTCGCCCGTCATCACGCCAATCACGCGCCCCTGCGAATCCAGCAGCGGCGCGCCCGATTCTCCCGACCCAACTGTGCCGTTGAACTGCAAGAGCAATACCACACGCTGGTTATCGCGGCGCACGCCCACACGGTCTTTGCCGCCCAGCGTGCCCACCGTCACGCTTCCCTCCAGCCCGCTCCGATTGCCTATCAGGATCGCTGTGGAGCCCAGCGGCGCACGGTCTGACTCGCCCCAACTCAGAGCAGGGAGCTTAGTAGGAGTGCTCACACGCAGCAGCGCAATCCCCGTGATATTATCTACCCCCGCTACGCTCGCAACAATAGGCTCCCCATCAGGCAGGTAGACCGTGACGCGCGTTTGCGTGCGCACCCCTTCCGCCGAGCAGACCACCAGTCCCGATGAGTCGATTACAAACCCGCTACTGCGCGTCAGGCGTCCGCCCAGACGCGCTTCCACAGTCACCACCGCAGGCAGGCTGCGCTCTACAACTTGGCTAATTTCCTGTCCTGCACGCTCCAACAGCGACGGCTGCTGCGCGAATGCCCAAGCGAACAACAATCCTATACTAAAAAGAACAGATAATCGCATCATGCGGATTCCCCTCGTTGTCTGTATCGGATGATGGCGTTCCATAATGAATAGGCAGGTACTCCACCTGCAAACTGTTATGTAGTTCGTACTGACTGAGCGGTAAACTGGCGACGGCGAACGGTTCTGCGTTCAGTGCTATGGACGCGCTGCCTTCCGAGGGCGCTTCTGCCTGCCGTGGGAGGCGTGCTTTAGCGGTCAACGCTGCCTGTGCAAGCGGCTCCGTTGCTTTCGGTCGGCTGCCCGTTTTTTGAAAAGTTGCGGCGGGTGCGATGCGGTTCGGGCGCGGCGCGGGTGCAGCGGACGCTACCTGATTCGGCGCCATTGGGCGTACCGCACGCTCTGGAGCGAAATTCGCTTTAGGCGGCTCCGACGCCTTGAGCGATTGGTCTTGTCGAATCGCAGGGGACGGCGTCGCCAGCAGTGCGGGGGCATTCTGTTGAGGCGCACGGACAAGCCATGTGAGGTACGCAGCGAGCAGGGCAACGGCGAAGCCCCCTGCGTAGGCATAGGGTCGCCCTATCGGCATGCGCTTCGTCGCCTTCTGTTCCGCAAGCCGCGCTTGAATCGGCGTCCATGGCACTTCGCAGGCGGGCACGGGTTCGCTTCGCGCTGCGTGCAAGCCTCGCCGATACGCCTGCTCCAGTCGCCACAGATGCTGACATCGCGCACACTGCGCGATATGCGCCTGGAGCGCACTCGGTAGTTCGCTCGCTCCGCTCGCTATAGAGCGTTCTAATTCACGGCAAAGGCGTCTCATTCCAGTTCTCCGATGGCTCGCAACAGCGGTTCTAATTTGGTTTTGAAAGCGCGTCGGGCGCGCATCACACGCAACTTAACAGCACCCACACTCACGCCCAAAATCTGGGCAATTTCCTCATAGTCCATCTCTTCCAGATCGCGCAGGATAATCAGCTGGCGATGATGTTCGGGCAGCTGATCCAGCGCGGTGTAGAACGCCTCCTGAAACGCGTTCTGGCGTGCCGCTTCGATGGGGTCGGGCGCATTGGGATGACTCCATGCCAATTTATGGTCGGCTTCGCGTTCCAGGAGTTCTTGTCGTCGGTGGCGCATGCGCGCACGGTCGGTACAGAGGTTAAGGGCGATGCGCATCAGCCATGTGCTGAAGCGGCTCTGCTCGCGGAAGGTGTGCAGGCGTTCAAACGCCTTGAGGAACACATCCTGCACGATGTCTTCCGCTTCGTCTATATTGCGCGTGGAGCGGTACACGACCCGAAAAATCGGTTGTCGGTAGCGCAGGTACAGCTCTTCCATCGCGGCGCTGTCGCCTGCGCGGGCTTTCGCTGCCAGTTGCTCGTCGGTGAGCGTGCGGTCTACCGCTCCAGCGTACAGGTTATCCATCGCTAACGCCCGATCCATCATATCGTCTGACGCCCATCATTCTAAAGCGTTTCGTGAGAGCGTCGCCTGCAACACGCGTCGCGTCTGCGGTGTGATCCGCGCGCGCTCGGCAATTGTGTAGCCCGGTATCCACAAAATGCCTGCCTCGTCGCAAAGCAGCGGCAGCCGTCGGCGCTCCGCCTTGGGGATTTTGCGGTCGATGAAGATGTCACTGAGCTTTTTCGGCGCGGTCATGCCCAACGGCTGGAACCGCTCGCCCCGACGCCCATTCCGCACGACAAGCTGACCCTGAACCACATCCGCATCAAAAAACACCACTCCCCCCTGAGCGTCCTGCGCAAGCGCGGTTTCTTTCGACGCAGGTGGAATGGCTGTCTCGCGAACCAGCAGCCACGCGCCTGCTTGGGGAATGAAAAGCGGAGCACCGAGAACAACGGGATACTCGAACGATTCGGGTTCAGGGAGGTCTTCATGCAGAGTCAAAGCCTCCTCGTCGGTGGTCAGGCGCAGGCAGTTGCTCAATTGCCAAGAGGTGTGGCGTCCAAGTAGTGCAGCGTGGCGGATGCCCTCCAGAATCTCGAAAGGGGGCAGATTCAGCGTCCCCAGATGCGGGCGGAGCCACTCGCGCAGCACCCGACGCTGAAGCGCCGGGTGAAATTGAGTAAAAGACTTACGCGGAATTGCAAAGACTCTGCCCTCCCGCTTGCTTGCCACTTCTGAGCCATACGGGGCAGTCGGCGAGTGCGCGTGCGGAGGCTCCCCCCATTCAGCGCGGGCAAGGGAGTGTGGAGAGGCACAAATCGCCTTCAAGGCTTCCTGTACTTGATGGTCCCACCATGCCTCCTCGTTTTCCAAAATGGCGGCAAGGCGGAGCAAGTGTGTCTCAAAAGCGGGCGCAATCGACCGCATGAGGGGAACCAACTCCGCCCGAACGCGGCGACGCATCTGATGCGGGTCTAAGTTCGTGCTATCGAACACGGTCGGCAGGTTCTGCTCGGCGCAGTAGCGATGGGTCTGCTCACGTGCGACATCGAGCAACGGACGGATAATGCGGTCGCGCCGATACGGCATCCCACACAACCCGCGCGGTCCAGTGCCCCGCAACAGATTGATGAGTATCGTCTCGATCTGATCATCGCGGGTGTGCGCCAGTGCGACGGCGACGGCGTTGAGTTCGGATGCGAGCCGCTCGAAAAAAGCGTAGCGTGCGTCGCGCCCGGCTTCCTCCAGCGAAACCTTACGCGCTTTTGCAAGCGCTGGCACATCGACCCGCTCCCAATAGAATGGCACTTCCAGCCGTTCGCACACCGTGCGGCACACTTCGACATCGGCGTCGGCTTCGGGGCGCATGCCGTGATGCAGGTGCGCCGCATGGATTTGGAGATTGAACTCTGCCTGAAGGCGGGTCATCAGGTGCAGCAATGCCGTGGAGTCGGCTCCCCCCGAATAGCCCACAATCACCACGCCTCCTTCGGGCGGCAGCAAGCCCCGTTCGTGGATGGCAGCGCGGACGCGCTCCAAAATCTCCATCGGTTTAGTAGGCGCGCCAGTGGCGGCGGATGAGGTCGCGCGTCTTGCGCACCCCCTCAATCGGGTCGTCTTCGCCCGCATATTCGATAGAGAGTGCGCCGACATAGCTGGCAAGACGCAAGATGCTCAGCACACGCCCGTACTCAATAGTGGTCTCCTCGCCACGCGGGTCAAAAGCGAAGCTCTTTGCGTGTGCATGGAAGGCGTAAGGGGCAAGCATTCGCGCTGCGTCGTAGAGGCGTTCGGGAGCGCCGTGCCCAAAATCGTAGCACACGCCGACCCAGCGCGGGTCGCTCATGCGAACCAAGTGGAGCAGTGTCTCGGGGCGCTTGCCGACGCCCTCACGGTTTTCGATGGTGATTCGCACACGCCGACGACGGGCTTCGGGCAACAGCCGTTGCAGGAACAGCGCCGCGCGTTCCAGGAGTTCCTCGTCACGCTCGCCGGACAGGTGCAGTCGAATCAGGGGGGCTTGCAGAATCGTCGCTGCTTGCAAACGCTCGGTCAACTCGTCCAATCGTCGGCTCAGGGTGGTCTCGTCGCTGAGGTTCACTGGCTCCGACACCATCACACCGGTAATCGCGATGCCATGCCGATGATAGGTCTCGCGCAGGTGTTCGAGATAACGCGGATGGAGGCTACTTAGGTAGCGGTCGCTGAGACTGATGCCTTGAATATCGAGCTCGTTGAGTACGGCGCAGCAGGTCTCCAGAGTGATCTGCCCCGTTTCCAGCAGGGAGTGCAGGGCGCGGGTTTCGCAGCTGAGAATCGGCATCAAGGGCGCCGGTTTCGGTTCGCCACGCTCCATCAGTTCGCTAACCCGCTCCAGTTTCTCGAAGACGCCCCCAAAACCCGCATTCACCAGCGAGCGCAACCCCTCTCGCAGAAAGTCGCGTCGACTGGTGGGCTTGTCGTGTCGGCTCATCCAAGCCAATTATACCCCATGCATCCCTTATCATCGCAGGGTGCGAGCAGGAAACTCAGCCCGTTCCGAGAACTCATCGACTTATGCACCTGATTTACGGCGCGCCGATTTACACCTTCTGGAACGAACAGCCGATTGCGGAAGCGATGGTGGTGCGCGCGGGGCGCATCGTGGCAGTGGGTGCAAAAGAGGACCTCGCGGCACGCTACCCCGACGCGAAACGCATCGCCGTAGACGGCAAAGCGGTTGTCCCTGCATTCAACGACTGTCATATGCACATTTTGCCGTTGGGCATCGACTTGGGCAAAGCCGACCTGCGCGGTTGTACCAGTGTCGCGGAGATTCAGCAGCGGCTTCGGGCGTGGATGGAGGCGAACCCCGACGCGCCGTGGATTCTGGGACGCGCCTACGACCAGAACCTGCTGCCCGAGGGCAAGCACCTCACCCGCTATGATTTGGATGCCGTGTGCGCCGAGAAACCGATTTACCTTAACCATGTGAGCAAGCATGGCGCGGCAGCCAACACGCTCGCATTGCACATCGCAGGGATTACGCGCGACACGCCCGACCCTCACGATGGCGTCATTGTGCGCGACGAACACGGCGAGCCAACCGGTATCCTGCTGGAAAGCGCGGCGGGACTGGTATCCCGACACATTCCCAAGCCGCAAGGCGCGGAGTTGACGCGCGCGGTGCATCGCGCCTGCGAAGACTTGGCGCGACGCGGAATTCTTGCCGCAAGCGACGCATCCACAGGCTGGCTCGACCTAAACGCCGAAATAACCGCCTACACGCAAGCGTTGGAAGAAGGCGCGCCTGTGCGCATGACCCTGATGCCCCTGTACGAAGCCGCCCAGCGCGCGGGCTGGCTGGACACCACCGAGCAGTCTGGCGAAGCCACCGGCTTTAGCCCCCAGCCCCCATCGCCCCACCCCGACCTGCGCTGGGGCAGCGTGAAACTGTTCGCGGACGGCGCGTTCACCACCCGCACCGCCGCCCTGCGCCAACCCTACGCCGACGCCCCCACAACCGGCGTGCTGATGTATGAGCCTGAAGACCTCATGCAACGCATCGTCAATGTGCATCGCGCTGGATGGCAGTGCGCGGTGCATGCGATTGGCGATTACGCGATCGAACTCGTTTTGCAAGGCTACCGCCGCGCTCTGGAGACCTATCCGCGTCCCCATCATCGGCACCGCATCGAACACGCGATGCTCATGGCAGACGACTTGCTCGCGGCGATGCAAGCGCTGGGTGTGGTGGTCGTACCGCAGCCGGAGTTCCTCTGGTGGCTTACGGGCGCGTATCTAAAGGGTTTAGGCGAGCGCGCCGTGTCGCTGATGCCGTTCCGCAGCTGGTTGCAGGCAGGCGTGGCGATGGGCTTCAGCTCCGACCAGCCCGTCGTGCCCGGCGACCCCATTCTGGGCTGGCGTGCTGCCGTGACCCGCACCAGCCGCGACGGAACCTGCCTCAATCCCGAAGAGAGACTGGACCCCCTGAGCGCGCTGCAGCTATTCACCGTGGGTGCTGCGTATGCCACTTGCGACGATGAAATCGGGACGCTTGCTCCCGGCAAACAGGCGCGATTCGTCGTGTTGTCGCACCCACCCGAACACATCGCCGAAGCCGAGATGCAGGTCGTTACGACCAGCTGGGAACTACTGCGCACGGGATAGGGAATGAGACTACTTCCCAGTCTCCTCTGCCTGCACCGCCTTGAGCATAAAGTTCACCAACAGGGCATAGAACTCTTCGGGGCGCTCGTAGCGAGCTTGCACATGCTCGCACCCCTCTGCCCACCAGAGTTGCTTGGGTTCACGGGCTGCCTGAAACAGTCGTTCCGCGTGGCGCGGGGGGATAAGTTGGTCGTTTGTGCCGTGCATCAACAGCACGGGGCGCGGCGCGATATGCCCGATGATGTCTTCAGGCGCGACTTTGGACGGGGCACGGCGCGTGTAGAGCCGCCCAATCCAGAGCGTGGGGTGCAATAAAATGGCTGCCTTCCCCACGGCGTTGCGCCACCAATCCTTCACGGCTTCATTCAGCCGCGCATACGCCGAATCCGCCACCACCGCGCGAATGCGTGTATCTTCCGCCGCCGCCAACAAGCTCGCCGCGCCGCCCATCGAGGCGCCATACACCACCACCGGCAAATTCGGGGCGGTGCGACACACGAAATCGACCGCCGACAACACATCGAGACGCTCCAAATCACCGATCGTACACAGATCGCCCTCGCTTTTGCCCATTGCCCGAAAATCGAACACGAGGCAGTGAAACCCCGCGTGCCATAACTCTTTCGCCACAGGCAACGGCTCACATCGATTCATCAGATAACCATGGCAAAGAATCGCAATCCCAACGGGCTTGGGATTGGGAATCCACCAACCGTGGAGGCGTATCCCGTCCCGCGAGGGGAACGCCACATTCTGGTAGGGGAGCCCCATATCGCGCGGGGTCATGAAAAACGGCGTCCGCGGCGGGCGCAGCGTGGCGCGAGTCGCCAGATAGTTCGCCAACAACCACACCCCCAACGCCAATCCAACGCCAATAACCAGCGCAAGCCCCATGGCTTAAAGTATACTGCATTGCAAGCGAATTGAGTCTGCTGTTCTGCACTCGCACACTGACTTGAAAACTCTGGAAAAATAGGGTATAATTACGGGTATAGCAAAGGAGGCGAGTTATGCGATACTACCAACTTGCAGTTGGGGCTTTGTTGTTAGCAGCAGTGGCGACCCGACCTGCGGTCGCGCAGAACCCGTTTGTCTACTTCGCAGGCAACCCTGCGAATGCCTGGTACACCGTCGGCGGCACTTGCGACAGCCCAACGCTCACGGCAAACTACCTGTTCTTCATTTCGGGCGATGTGGGTAGTTCAGGTCTCCCCGCGCGTTGGACGGCGCTGCCTTTCGAAATCTGCGCGCCGATGACCTTCGACTCGATTGTCTATATGCCGAGTTTGACGAGTGGCGCTCCGAACCTGCGCATCTGGATTACAGGCGCCCAAAACACCGCCAACGGTCCCGAGCCGAACTTGAACGACATTAAGTTCGCCGGCGATTTCGGCGCGTATCCGGGGGATCCGCCCGTACTTTCGGATGACCAGTTGATCCCCACCTACTACGGCGGCTCCACCACCTTTACCTATCTGCGCACGACGCCGCTGGGGCAGAGCATCACTTTGCAGCCGGGCTTGTACTTCGCGATTATCGTGGGCGACGAGGACTTCGCCAATGCGGGACCGCTCGACTCCTATATCGCGTTGGGCATGGGCGCTCCGGGCGGTCCGCGGCTGAAGAACCCCTCGAATAATAACCAGTTCTATGTTCCGCGTGGGCTGGGTTCGCAGACGCTGGGCGGTATTCTGGCGCCTGCGAGCTGGCAGCGTTTCCGTTATAACACGGCGACTTTCCCCTGCGAGCGCATTCTGAACCCGGAGCTCGAGTCCGCGCGATGCGGCAGGGCATTCGGCTTCGCTCTATCAGGGCGTGCTGGGGTTCCGCAACTCGGCGGCGCAGCCCGGCAAAGTTGTGGGCACGGCAGTCACGGCAGAATTGCGCCCCTTGCGGTCTGC
>BPGO01000014.1 GCA_026003075.1 Fimbriimonadales bacterium
CCGATGGACAGCAACGGGCTGGCGGTGCGGAGCGCGTATGTCTGCGCCCTGTGCGTGCCCCGTGATTGCGCCTGTATCTGGAACAGTGTGCCCCTCGCTGGGATATGACGGGTGTGAAGGGAGTAGATGTGAGGAGGTTAAAGTGTCGTCTTGCTGGTGAGGCAAGCCACCATCTCTGTCGTAGTAGGTTATCTTGGTATACATAAATGCGCTTCGCCGAGGTGATACTATTTATGATTGCTGCCGAGATGAGTGTTACAAAAAGTTTCCGCCCAAACAGACCAATCCTTCGTCGCTCTCTAAAAACTAAAAAAGCAGGAGTGGAGCAATGGCAACTATTTGGCGGATCGAGGAAGAAATAATTGACTGGTGGTTGCCTCAGTGGGGACGACTTGGGTATGATTATTCGGGCTACGGCGTTTGATGCGGTATCTTATAAGAAACGGTTTTTACACAGCCTCTCAGGAGCGTTAACGATGACAAAGGTACATATGACCATCGCAACCACGAATCGCGAGCAGGTGAACATCCCTTGGCTGTGGCGGCTCGGACGCGACTTCGACCTGAAAGTGAACATCCTGAAAGCGAACATTAACGAGGACTTCGGCTGGGCGTTCGTGGAGCTGGAAGGTCCTGTTGAGGAGATTCAGCGTGCCACTGCATGGCTGCACACCACCGGGCTGCACATTGAGCCTGCGGAGCGTTCTGTTTTTGGCTAATGGATCACGCGGTTCAACTTAAGAAGCCCCAGCCTCCCGCCGATTTTGAGGCGTTCTGGCAGACGGCGGCGCAGGAAGCCGAGGCGACGCCCGTGCGCTACGAGCGCGTGCATTTCGAAAGAGACGACCATCCCACACATCAGGTGTTCCGCCTGCGCTGGGTGGGCGTCGATGGACGGGGGCGCGAGGGCTGGTACGCTATCCCGCGCCGCGTGCCGACCCCGATGCCCGCGGTGCTGTATCTGCCCGGCTACGGCGTCGGCACAGTGCCCATCAACGAGAACACGATGTTCGAGGGGTGTATCACCTTCTCGATCAACTTGCACGGCTACGCCGTCGAACCGAATGTGCCCTATCGCCCCGAACTCGGTTATTTCACGCGCGGAATCGAGTCGCCTCAGAGTTATGTCTATCGGCGTCTCGTGCAAGATTCCATCGTGGCGATGCGTGTGCTGGCAGCGCAAGCGGAGGTCGACTCCAGTAAACTCGTCGCGGCGGGGCTAAGCCAAGGTGGCGGGCTGGCGGTGATGCTGGGCGCATGGTGTCGCCTGACGCGCTGCGTGGCGGCTGAGTTGCCTGCGCTGAGCTACTGGGAATACCTGCTGGGTAGACCCGCGTGGCGCTACCCCATCAAGGAGTTTACGGATTACATGGAACGCACCGGCACGCCCCGCGAAGCGGTTCTACAGACGCTCCAGTATTACGATGCGGTAAACCATGCACCCTTTGTGCGCGTCCCGACCCAGGTAAGCCTCGCGCTCAAAGACCCCGGCATTCGCGCGCCGGTGGTGTTCTCGCTTTATGACGCGATGCCGAAGCCCAAGCGCCTGCTGATTTACGAGGAGTTAGGGCACGACTGGCACCCCGAGATGCGGCTGCGCTTGGAAGCGTGGGCGCACGAGACGCTTTAGTAGACATTCACCGGCTCGCGTTCGATTCCCACAAAGCGCGAATAGTCGGGTTGGAACGCCATCACGACTTTGCCGGTGGGACCGTTGCGCTGCTTGGCAATAATGATCTCCACTTCTTCCTGACGCACATAGCCCGGCGGGGGTTCGACAGGTGTGGCTTCCTTGTCGCCGTAGTATTCCTCGCGGTGGATAAACAGCACCACATCCGCCTCCGCCTCAATCGAGCCACTGTCGCGCAGGTCGGAGAGCATCGGGCGTTTGTTCTCGCGCCGCTCCACCGAGCGCGACAGCTGCGACAACACCAGCACAGGCACCTGGAACTCACGCGCGATCTGTTTGAGCGCACGGGCAATCTCGCCGATCTCTTGGTTGCGGTTCTCGACGCGCCGATTCGACGAGCGCATCAGTTGCAGATAGTCCACCACGATTAGCCCCAGATTACGGTCGGCGAGCTTCGCTTTGAGGCGGCGGCACTTGGCGCGCATCTCCATCGGCGAGAGGCTACTGGTGTCGTCGATAAAGATTGGCGCCCGAAACAGGCGTTCCGCGGCCCCATGCAACCGCCCCCACTCGTCCGGGTTGAGTTGCAGCCGGCGTAGTCGCTGTGCGCTGACCGCTGCTTGCGAGCAGAGCATGCGCTGCACCAACTGCTCTGCCGCCATCTCCAAACTGAAAATCGCGACCGCCTGATTTTGCCGAATCGCCACATGCTCGGCGATGTTAATCGCCAGCGAGGTCTTGCCCACGCTGGGGCGCGCTGCCAGAATAATCAGTTCCGACCGCTGTAGCCCTGACAAAACGCGATCCAAGTCGCGGAAGCCTGTCGAAACACCCAGCAAGAACTCGCCCCCCGGATGCTCTTGCAGGGTCTGATAACGCTCCTCAAACTGCTCCAACACTTCCAGCACCAGGTGGTTCACCTCGCGGAACTCGCGCCCGATTTGTCGCTCGGCGACCTGATACACCGCTTGCTCCGCTTGGTCTAATATCTGCTGGAGATCCAGTTCCGGGTCTTCTGCTAACTGCACAATTTCGTGCGCCGCCCGCAGCAGGCGCCGCAGAATCGCTTTCTCCTGAACGATTCGGGCGTAATATTCGGCGTTCGCTGCGGTGGGAACGCTCTCGATAATGCTCACTAACGCGGGCACCCCACCGACCTCGTCCAAACGGTTGCGCCGACGCAACTCCTCTTGCACCGTCAGCAGATCGACGGGCTGACTGCGCTCATGGAGCGAGGCAATCGCTTCGTACAAAATGCGATGCGCCGGATGATAAAAGTCTTCCACCTGCAGGATTTCGATAACCTTATCGAGCGCATCGGCGTCGAGCATCATCGACCCCAAAACGCTCATCTCCGCTTCGGTGCTGTGCGGTTGTATCATGCCTGTGCGTGGGTTCATTTGGGTTCCCCCTATAATTGTAGCATGGGTATAATCGCGAAGTGCTACGCATCGATGTGATTACGCTGTTCCCCGAGGTGATTGAAGCGGGTGTCGGTTATAGTATCGTTGGGCGCGCGTGCGCGTGGGGGCTGGTTCAAATCCGCGCCATTCAACTCCGCGACTTTGCGGAGGGCAAACACAAAAAAACGGACGACGAACCCTACGGCGGCGGCGCAGGCTTGGTGATGAAGCCCGAACCGATTTTCAAGGCGGTGGAGTTCTGCCTGCAGTCCGCGCCCGAGGCAGCCGACAAGCGCAAAACCCGTATCATTCTGCTCGAACCGCAGGGCAGGCTCTACACGCAATCGATGGCACAAGAGTTGGCACAACAGGAGCATCTGGTGCTTATCTGCGGGCACTACGAAGGCGTGGACGCCCGCGTGCGCGAGCATTTAGCGACCGATGTGGTGAGCATCGGCGACTATGTGCTGACCGGCGGCGAACTGCCCGCACTGGTGATTGTCGATTCGGTAGTGCGCCTGCTCCCAGGCGCCATTCACTCCCCTGAGTCGCTGGAGCAGGATTCGTATGCGGATGGGCTACTGGGCTATCCGCAGTACACGCGCCCCGAACAGTTTCGCGGGATGCGCGTGCCCAGCGTGCTCCTGTCGGGCAACCACGGCGCGATTGCCCGCTGGCGACGCCAAGAGCAACTGCGCCTCACGCGTACCCTGCGCCCCGACCTGTTCGCAAAGGCTTGCTTACGCCAGGAAGACCTTCAACTGCTGAGCGAACTGCAAGCACACGACAAAGAGCGCCAGGGTGGGCTATAATTACTCAAGGTGAAACCATGCGTTCGAAATGGGTGGTTTTTGGGCTGCCGTTGCTCGCACTTGTTGTTCTGGGCATGTATCAACCGCGCGAGACGACGGCGCGCGCTCTGCCGCTGGCGGTGATCTTCGGCTCAGAAATCAACGGCTATTTGACCCCCTGTGGCTGTAGCAAACCGATGGTGGGGGGCATCCCCCGACGCGCGACCCTGCTCAAGCAACGGGCGCAGCACTACACCCTGCTCAAACTCGAAAACGGCGACCTGACCAAAGCATCGGGGCGTCAGGACGAACTCAAAGCCGAGACGCTCATCGAAATGCTCAACGAAATGGGCTACGACGCCCTCAATCTGGGCAAGTATGACTTTCAGTTGGGGATGGACTACCTACGCTCGCTGCAGATGCAGTTCAAAGGCGCGATGCTCTGCGGGAATGTGTTGGAGGGAGGCAATCCTGCGTTTGATGCCTATACGCTGGTGGAGAAACGCCACCAGAACCGCACCGTGCGCGTACTCATCGTAGGGCTGATTTCGGAAACCCATGCCGATGCGCTGCGCAACCGCAATCCCCAACTAAGCGTCATTCCCGCGCGCCAGAAATTGGATGAATTGCGTCCCCAAATCGAGACGATGGGCGACCTACGAGTATTGCTATTCTACGGCACGGCGCAGGAGGCGGAGCAACTCGCACAGGCGCATCCCTATTTTCACCTCATCGTGTACGCCAACGGGGGTGATGGTCCCCTGCCCACGAAGCAGGTAGGACAGACGCGCCTCGTGTTCGCCGGCAACGATGCGAAGTTCGTCGGCGTCGCCTACCTAAGCGAGAACGCCCCCTACGAAATCGCCCGTGTGGAGCAGGTGCGCCTCACGGAAGATTTCCAAGACGACCCGCAAGTGATGGCGATTAAATTGGGGTATCTGGCGCGCGTGGAAGCCGAGAACCTGCTGGCGATGGTACCACGCCGACCCACGCTCAACGGCAGCGCGTTCGCTGGGAGCCGCGCCTGCATGCCCTGCCATTCAGAAGACTATCGCATCTGGCAACGCACCGCCCACGCCAAAGCGATGCAGACGCTCGTCGATGTGAAACACGACAAAGACCCCGAATGCGTGGTGTGCCATGTGGTTGGTCTGGAGTTTGAAGGCGGTTTCCAAAGCATGGAGAAGACCCCCACACTCAAAGATGTCGGCTGCGAGAGCTGCCACGGCCCCGCGAAACTCCACGCCCAAGACCCCGAAAAACACCGACTCGGCAAGGCGGGGCAACAGTCCTGCATGAGCTGCCATGTGCCCGCCCATAGCCCCGGCTTCGACTTCGAGACCTATTGGAAAAAGATTGAGCATGGGTTCAAAGTGAAGTGAGCCCGGTTCCTCAGCTCCTGGAGTTTTTTCCCTGCACGCAGTTTCCCGCGTGCAGGGGGGCTTCGTCTCAAGTTTAGGAACCCCTCTCGCGCGATTTTTGGAGCGCAAGAGCGTATAATATTACAGGAGGTTTTGATGACGATCCATCGCCTGATGTACTGGCTGTTCCTTGCGGTCGGAATGGTGCTATTCGCGACCATCGGTTTTTTGCTTGCCGACCCGTTTTTGAAGGCGGTGGATAGCTGGCTTGCGGGCGCGCCCCCCATCTCGCCTTTGTGGACCCGCATCGGGCTAACCACGGCCGGGCTGTTGATGGGGATTCTGGTCGCCAATCACAGTTTTCAGTTGCTTTCGCGCGTGGCACGCCACTTAGAAGAGGCGGAACCTGATGAGAAACTCGCGATAGGGTTGGGGCTGGTCTCGGCGGCGGTAATTACCTTCGCGCTCTATCCGCTTTTGTTCGCGATTGGCGGGGCGCGCTTGGGATGGGCGCTCACCTTGCTCGCGTTCGTGATTCTGGTGTACCTGAGTGTCGTGAGCTTTTTGAGCATGAAAGAGTATCTGCCCCTCACAGCGCAGATGGCGCGCCGCTCCAAGGGAGTCAAGGTGTTGGATACCAGTGTAATCATCGACGGGCGCATTCGCGACATCCTGCGCACGGGCTTTCTGGAAGGCAAACTCTATGTGCCTGGCTTCGTACTGGATGAACTGCAACACATCGCCGATTCGGAAGACCCGCTGCGCCGAGCGCGGGGGCGGCGCGGTCTCGATGTGCTGAAGCAGCTGCAGTCGGACCTGGGCGAGAACTTGGAAGTGCGTGTCCACGACCGCCTTGCACCTCATATGGGCGATGAGGTGGACGCGCGCCTTGTGCGCCTCGCCAAAGCCATGCGCGCTGACATCGTGACCAACGACTACAACCTAAACCGCGTTGCGGAGCTTCAAGGCGTGCGCGTGCTGAATATCAACGAACTCGCGGAAGCCGTGCGTATCCATGTGCTGCCTGGGGAAGAGTTGACCGTGGTGCCCATCCGCGAGGGTCAGGAACCCGACCAAGGGATTGCCTACCTTGAAGACGGCACGATGGTCGTGGTGGAGGGTGGGCGCGATTATCTCAACCAGGCCATCGACGTCGTGGTCACGAGCGTGCTGCAGTCGACGCGGGGCAAGATGCTGTTCGCGGAGCCGAAAACCGCTGACAGAAAAACCGAAGGAGGGATGGAATATCCTACACGCCCTTATTCTGGCGGCAGGAAGCGGCGTCCGATTCGGTAAAGGCGACAAGCTGTGGCAATCGGTCTGCGGCGCGCCGGTGTGGCGCCACGCACTCTGGCGACTGCTAAGCCACCCTGCGGTCGATTCGGCGACCTTAGCGGTGGCGCCCGACGGAGCCGAGCCGTACGAAACCTACCTGCGCCAGAACCCTGCTCCCAAGCCGTTGCAAGTTGTCCCCTGTGGCGGCGCAACGCGCCAACAGACCGTCGCGAACGCGCTGGCACACTTACCGAAAGGCGTCGCGTTCGTCGCGGTTCACGATGCGGCGCGCCCACTGGTGAGCCACACGCTGTTGAACCGGCTTATCGATGCAGCCCAACGCGACGGCGCTGCGATCCCAGCGCTCCCCGTGCAAGACACGCTCAAACGCGCGACCGACGGGCAACGGGTTTTGGAGACCGTGCCTCGCGCAGACCTCTACCGGGTACAAACACCGCAGGTCTTTCGCGCCGATTGGCTCATTAATGCCCATCGCTCCGCTTGCGAGCAAGGCTTTGGAGATGCTACCGACGACGCGCAGCTGCTGGAACGCGCAGGCTACCCGGTCACACTGGTTCCCGGCGACCCGTTCAACATAAAACTTACCACCTCGGAAGACCTGCGCCTGTTGCGCCTCTCTGCGGGTGAGGGCACGGTGACCCGTACCGGAATCGGGTATGATATTCATCAGCTCACCGAAGGGCGCAAACTAATGCTGGGAGGCATAGAGATCGATTATCCACTTGGGTTGCAGGGACATTCCGACGCCGATGTCGTGGTGCATGCCATTTGCGACGCGCTGTTGGGCGCGGCGGCGCTGGGCGACATCGGGCAGCACTTCCCCAACAGCGACCCGCGCTGGAAAGACGCGCCCAGCTTGAGTCTCCTGGCGCAGGTACGCACGCTGTTGCACCAACACGGCTGGCAACCCCTGCATATCGACGCGATGACCATCGCCGAAGCACCCAAACTCGCGCCCTATATTCCGCACATGCGGACACGAATTGCCCAGACGTTGGGCTTACTCCCCGAACAGATTAGCGTCAAAGCGACCACGAACGAGGGGATGGACGCGGTCGGAGCGCGACGCGCCATCGCCTGCTATGCCGTCGCAACCATCTACCCCACAACAGGAGAGGCAAACGATGAGTAAATCCCGACGCAAACAGGTTGAGATTGTCGATGTGACCTTCCGCAGCCCCCACCAAGAGCTGAGCGAGGCGGAAAAAGCCTATGTGCGCCGCAAACTCCAAAAACTGGCGCGATTCTTCCACAAAATCTGGGCACTCGAACTCACCTACGAACCGGTGCGGGGGCAACACCATGTATCCCTTCTCGTAGACGCCGATGGACAGAAATTCCACTACGATGATAAAGGTCCCGAGTTCCGTGCCGCGGTGGATGCCGTTGTCCAGAAGCTGGAACACCAACTGGCACGTTATAAGGAGAAGCTGCAAAAGCGCGGGCGCAAACCTCGCGAAGAGGTTATTGAGGCGGTACTGAGCGAGACCACCAAGACCCTCGAAGAGAAGCCCGTCTCGAACCCTGCGATTCGGCGTACGGTGCGCGTCTCGCTCAAGCCGATGAGTATCGAGGAGGCGTTGCTGCAAGCCGACTTAGAAGACGCGCCCGTGTACATGTTCCACGACGCCGACGCAAACCGCCACTGCGTGCTGGTACGGGTCGAAAAAGGCGTGTACGACCTGATCGAAGGCATCGAGTAGGGACGGCTCCACCGAGGGGTGCCATTAGCACCCCTCGCCAAACGCAAACAGCACGCGCAGCAGATCTGCGTCATCCACGATGCCGTCGTAGTTCACATCGGCGCGGTCGAAGTAGCCTGTTGCGCCGAAGGCAAACAGCACGGTGAGCAGGTCGGCATCGTCGATGCAGCCGTCGAGTGTGACATCCTCCAAGCGGCGGTCAAAACGGGGCAGTATCGCGATCCATGCCTCGTTTTGGTTATTCGGGTTCGTGCCCGTGCCCACGATGACCGTACCGTCCGCAGAGAACGCGCGTACCTCTTCCAGCCTCCAGTTCGCGACCTGAGATAGCCCCGCGTTCAGCAGCAGGTCTTTCACACGGTACATCACGCCTTCGCGATCCCAGAGGACCGCCTCTTTGCCGATATCGGAGGTCGCGAACCCGCCGACCAGTCGCCCATCTGCCGAGACAGTGTAGGCGCGGCTGTCGTAGGCGCCCCCTTCCAGCTCGCCCAAACCAATCATGCCCGTGCTTTGGCTCCAACGGAACGCCTCCAGCCCGCTCCCGCTGGGCGCGCGACTCCAGCCGACCACAACAGAGCCATCCGCCGAGACCCCATAGGCGAAACTGAAGAAGTTGATCGCACTTAGGCTACCTAATGGCTGCCAGTTGCCGTTTTCCCAGCGGAATGCTTCGTTATCACCGTTTGCCGATGCGCTGCGCCCCACGATCACTCGCCCATCGGTCGAGATGTTCTGGGCATAGCTCAGGAAGGCGCCGCCGGGCAAGTCGCCCAGCCCCACCATGCCGTCCGAGGGTGTCCATCGGAACGCCTCCTGCCCGTTCTCAGAACGGCTCCAGCCCGTTACTACTGTGCCATCCCCAGAAACGCTGAAGGCAAAGCTCTGGAAAGTGCCGCCGGGCAGGTCGCCCAAGCCAATCATCTGCCCTGTATCGCGCCGCCAGAGGAACGCCTCGGTTCCCGAATCGGAGCGTCCCTGCCCTACGATGACCGAGCCATCAAACGAGGCGCCCCACGCGATACTACTGAATGTCCCACCAGGCAAATCACCGATACCCACTAAGCCGGTCTCAAGCGTCCAGTAGCACGCTTCGGTACCGTTGGACGAGCTACTCCACCCCACAGCGACGCGCCCGTTAGCAGAAACGCTGAACAGATAGCTGCTCGTGTTGCCGCCGGGCAAATCGCCCGCGCCGTAGAAAGCGGGGGTCTGCGCACGCCCGAGAATCGCTCCGCTAAACACGATTAAGGTTAGTAGCATTCGCATTGTCTCACCTCTCACCTTTCGCATCCTAAGATAGTCTACTCTTCCCAAATTTCCTGTCGCTGGAGGCTCTCCAGGGTCATCGTTTTGATATGTCCGTCTACGAACGCCACATTCGCGAAGCCTCCCTCCAGCCGGTCGAACCGATGGCGTCCAAAATGGCGCGGGAACCCATGTCCGTAGCTTTCCGCGTTCAGTGGGGGTGCGCCTCGCCAAGTGCGCGGCGGTAGCACGATGTAGTAGCCCAACCAGCGATAGGCGGGGTCTGTCGTCATGCGCGGTTCCGAGTAAGTGGCGCTCTCCACGAACATCAAGATATCCGCAGGGCGTTGCACCACCGCCAACGGCCGCCCCATGAAGACCTCCGATTCGCGTGGGTTTTGGGGATCGCCCGGCGTGGTAAGGTACAGCACATTATAGCCCCATGCAGGGTTGCGCCCGAACAGGTAATCAAAGTACTGATAATCCAACTTACGATAGATTGTGTCAGGTTCGTTTGGGCACCAGAACGCCTGCACCGATTTCACATAGGGGCGCAGCAGCCAGGGCCACTGGTAAAACCCGAAGTTGTTCGCATTCCCCCCACGCATGCGATACGCGCCGTGGAAAAAGGTCTCGTCATAGTCCTGAATGTACATAAGCCCTGCCATCGCGACCTGACGCAGGTTCGAAGCGCAGGTAGTCTGCCGCGCCCGTTCCCGCGCTTGTGCGAACACAGGAAACAGAATCGCCGCCAGGATCGCGATAATCGCAATCACGACCAGCAACTCGATCAGCGTAAAGCCTTGCTTTTTTGTTTTCATAGACTTACCCCCTATTGTAGCGCAGTGCCGCGAGCAGCCTCAGCGCGCCCGCGGCACTGGCAAGCGTTCAACAGCCATTCCCGAAATGGAACAGCACATCCAGCAAATCCGCGTCGTCGACGATGCCATCGCTGTTTAGGTCGGCTTGTGCGTCGTTCGAGCCGAAGTTAAACAGTACGGTCAGTAGATCGGCGTCGTCGGTGCAGCCATCGCTGTTGACATCGCCCGCGACGCGATACACAACCTGCAGCACGGGACCGCGCCCGCCCGAATCGTTGCGCGAATAGAACCGGTAAAAACGGGTACCACTGGCGTCCGCAGGGTTCATCCGCGAGACAAATCCGATACCCAGCGCGCCGTTGTTCTGGTTCACCGCCTCGTTGAAGTAGGGTTCGAAGAGTTCAACATTCAGTGGAATGGGTATGGCGAACGGCGCATCGGTGCGGTAGTTGCTCATCAGGCTCTCGCCGAAGAGAGTCGTTCCGACCTCTGGGTTGTTCGGTGCGTTATAGTTCCAACTGGCTTCGGTGAAGTTCGTGTGACTTAGCGGGCGTGCCTCCAGCGGGAACTGCTCGCCTTCGTCGCGCGTGTAGCCCGGCGGCTGCGTCTGCACCACAGTGATTTGGGCACGAATAACCTGATACTGCCTGCCCGCAGGAATCCCACTTAATTGCCACTTCGCCAGCGAGTAGGAAAAGTTCAGCGCAGGACGCGCTCCCGAGGGGTCTACCGCATGTTGACCATCGCCCCAAGCGCGTAAAATCGCTGTGAAACCGGGGTTAAACGCTTGATCGTAGTACCACACATCGTCCGTCGGTTGCGCTTGGTAAGTCTGCTGCGCCAGCGCACTCAGACATACGCTCAAACCCAAGATACTTACCCATGTTCTCATATAATCACCTCCATCGTTTCTCGTCGCTTGTGGTAAGCCGCGGTGCGACGCCTCAAATTGTGGGATTTTTCACAAGTGAAATGCTATTGCGGGAGCGACAAGTTTTTGCGCAGGGACGACATCTTGCGGTTCCCATCCCTGTTCTGCGAAGCGGAGGAGAAAATCACGCTTAAGGTAGACTACTTTCTATGAAACGCATGCTCCCGACCGAGCAGGACTATCGGCAGCAGGAGGCGTTCCATCGCCTAACAGACATTTTGCGTTGTAAATGGACTTTAGCGGTGTTGAGTGCTCTGTCGGAGGGCGTTAATCGTCCCAGTCAGCTGGTGCGCGCTATCCCGGGTCTTTCAACGAAAGTCCTGTATGAGCGCATCCACAAATTGGAACAGTACGGCTTGATTGTTCGCCGTGCATACTCGGAAACCCCACCACGAGTGGAGTACGAAATCACCGAGCGCGGGCGTCGTCTGGTGGCGTTGATAGATCAGATACGCGCCTTCGCGCAGGACTGGGCTGCCCACATGGAGGAAGCCACAACAATTACCGAAAAGTAATCGATTACTTTTCGGTAAATCTCTTGTGTTTGCGTCGTGGGGTTGGGTACAAATCGTGGCGGAGGTACGATACGATGCGAGGGTTTCTGACTGTTTCGGCGTTTTGCGTAATGATGCTGGTGCTGGTGTTCGCGGGGTCGCTGAGAGTGCCTACCCCCGATCAACTGCCCCGCGATTGGCGCAACTGGACGCATATTACAACCGGCGTCATCTACAGTGAGAAGCATCCCCTTTTTGGCGCCTTTGGGGGCGTGCATCATATCTACGCAAATGCACCTGCTGCGGAGGTCTACCGCAAAAACGGTGCAAAATACCCCGATGGCAGTCAGATCGTGTTCGTTTTGTACGAGGCGAAAGATGCCAACGGGATGTATGTTGCCGGCAAAAAGAAAATCACTGCCTTGATGGTGAAAGACAGCAAAAAGTACCGTCAATCGGGTGGTTGGGGCTGGCAAGCCTGGGATGCGAACGGTAAAGCGATTGTTCAAGACCCTGTGGGACAGTGCATGGGGTGCCACCAGAGTTCACCCAACCGCGACCTCGTGATTAGCCGATGGACGCCATAGTGCCCCAAGGAGCGTGCTTTAAACAGGCGCCGACGCGGACTGCATCCGCGTCGGCAAATTATTATAGGCTCTGGGAACGTTTAGGGTTCTCCACCGCCCATGTATTGTTCGAAGAACTTGCGTCCCAGCTCCATCATTTCGCGTTGCTGTTCTGGCGAGAGGCTCTGCCAATACTCGAAGGACATGCGCATCCCTTCAAAAATCATTTGGTTCCGCAGGTTCGGATCGGCGTTCATCCACATCTGCATGCTTGCCCGCAGGGCTTGGCTACGCTCTTCGGGCGACATTTTCGCCATCAGTTCGAACAGTTGCTGTTGGAGCTGAGCGAACTGCTCGGTAGGTGTCCCGCGCAAAGCGGGTTGCTGGGAGCGCGGATTCAAAATCACATACACGGGCTTTGCGCTAAACGGCGGCTGCATCTGCTCGAGGGTCTCCTCCAAGTTTTGCGGCGCAGGATAGTTGGCGACAAACGAGTTCAGCGTCGCCGAGCGCGGGTTCACCACCATCACGCCGCCGAGTTCGATAGTGAGCAGCGCGCGTACCGCGCTCAGAATCTGTTCCGGACTCGGCTCCATCCCTAAGACTTTGTTCGTATACACCTTGCGCCACACGACATCCTTCGCGTTAGCAACCAGGTCGTCCAACGCTTTTTCCAGGGTGTCTGCCTGGGTGGGCATCACACGCACAGTCAGCGCAGGATCCACAATGATTTGCACCTTGAATTTCTGGGCGACTTCTTGGGCTGCTTGAGCAATCGGGACACGCCCATCGTCTTTTTGGGTCGCGCTGCGCTGCGTGCGCCCACCTGTTTGCGCACCACCGAGGACAATCAGCGCCGCCAATCCCACCAACCATATCGTTCGCATTGTTATCGCTCCTCCATCCAAAACGGCAGGAATCGATTCCCGCTCGGTGAATATTGTACCATACGCTCGCGGAAAATATGCTATAATTGATGCGCTGCACCTCGCGAGCGGCAGGGACTATGGGTAGGAGTGATAACCGATGGCTATGACACGCAGAACAGCAGCCGAATATCTGCTGGAGAAGGGCTTAATCACGCAAGAACAACTGGAGGATGCACGCAAGGTACAACAGTCCACAGGGAAGGACCTAATTCAAATTCTGATT
Source organism: Fimbriimonadales bacterium (assembly GCA_026003075.1). Lineage (GTDB taxonomy): Bacteria > Armatimonadota > Fimbriimonadia > Fimbriimonadales > GBS-DC > GBS-DC. The sequence continues at coordinate 13,397 of BPGO01000014.1, forward strand.
GATCAAGCTGTGGTGAGCGAGCGCGACGCCTACGAGGCGAAAGCGTTTGAGCTAGGGATGCCCTTCGTCGATCTCGATCGGGTGCAACCAGAGCCGTCCGCACTCAATGTGGTTAAGGAACATATCGCCAAGCGCTACAATGTCATTCCCGTCAAAAAAGACGGCAACATTTTGTATTTGGCGATGGCGGATCCCAACAATGTGATGGCGATTGACGATGTGCGTGTGAACTCACGCTGCACGGTGCGTCAGGTTATCGCAGCGCCCGGAGCAATCGAGGATGCCATTCGTAAAGCCTACGGCGGCTCGGCTGTAGCTTCGGATGGCACGGCGACGGCGCCTACCGATGGCGGTGCCCCCGCACGTCCGCAAGACCTACGCGGCAGCGTGATGACCGATATCGCGGCCTACGGCGCGCGCGGCGACGCCGAAGAAGACGAAAAAGCCGTGCTGCGCGAAGCCGAAGAAGGCCCCATCGTGCGCGTGGCGAACACCATCATCCAACAAGCCATCAACGAACGCGCCAGCGACATCCATGTGGAACCGCAAGCCCGCAACCTCCGCATCCGCTACCGAATCGACGGCGTGCTGCACGAAGCCCTCTCATTGCCCAAGTATGTACAAGCGCCGCTTATCTCCCGCTATAAAATCATGGCGGAGATGAACATCGCCGAGAAACGCCTGCCCCAAGATGGACGCATCCCCATCCGCTACAACCAAAAAGACTACGACCTGCGCGTCTCGTCCATCCCGACCCCCCACGGCGAGAAAATCGTCATGCGTATTCTGGACAAGACCAGCGTCTTGCTGGGCTTGAACAAACTTGGCTTTACGCCCGAAACCCAGGCGCGATTGGAAGAGTTGGTGATTCAGCCGCAAGGCATGGTGCTGTCCACTGGTCCCACAGGATCGGGCAAAACAACAACTCAGTATTCGATACTTCACAAACTCAACTCCGTCGAAAAGAACATCTTGACGATTGAAGACCCGATTGAGTACCAGCTGCCCGGCATCGCGCAGGTGCAGGTGAACCGTAAAGCGGGCTTGACCTTTGCAAGCGCGCTGCGTGCGTTCCTGCGTCAAGACCCCGATATTATCATGGTGGGCGAAATGCGCGACTTGGAGACGGCAGAGATTGCCATCGAGGCAGCCCTCACGGGGCACCTCGTGCTGTCTACGCTCCACACGAACGACGCGCCGTCCGCCGTGATTCGTATGGTGGATATGGGTGTGGAGCCGTACCTGATTGCAGCGACGGTGACGGGGGTGTTGGCGCAACGCCTCGCACGCCGTGTCTGCCAGCACTGCAAAGAGCCGCGTGAAATCCCTGCCGCCGACCTGCGCGCGTTCGGATTCCAAATCGAAGACCCGGACCAGATGATAACCATCTGGGAAGGCGTGGGATGCGACCACTGCCGGGGGCGTGGGTACGCCGGGCGTGTCGGCATTTATGAACTGATGGTGGTCAACGCCGAAATCGCCGAGCTTATCGTGCGGCGCGCGCCGCTCTCCGACATCAAGGAAGCCGCTAAAGCCAACGGCATGAAAGAGCTGCGCGAGGACGGACTGATCAAAGTCCTCGAAGGGTTGACCACTCCCGACGAGGTGCGCCGCGTGGTCTTCACCGCAGGATTCTATTGATACCGTAAGGAGGTCTCACCGTACCATGAATATGAACCAGATGCCAACGACACCAGCGAGTGCAGGTGGGGCGACAACCACCGCACCTGCCGCGCCTGTAGTGGCGCAACCGCGCAGCCTCGAAGATGTCCACATCGACGAGCTGCTCTATATCGTCACCGAAAAAGGCGCATCCGACCTGCACTTGTGCCCCTTTGTGGAGCCAGTCATTCGCGTCGACGGGCAGCTGATCCGCCTCAACTACGAAAAAGCCCAGCCAACCCAGACGCAGCGCATGATGTATGAAATCCTGACCGACGAACAGATTCAAAAGTTCGAAACCAATTACGAACTCGACTTCTCGTACAGTTTGCACAAAATCGCGCGCTTCCGCGTGAATGTGTATAAAGATAAGGGCGCCGTGGCGGCAGCATTCCGCTTAATCCCCGCCCGTGTGCCCACGATTCGCGAGTTGAATCTGCCGCCGGTGTTGGAAGAACTTACCCGCCGCCCGCGCGGACTGATTCTCGTCACTGGACCCACCGGATCGGGCAAGTCCACCACGCTCGCGGCGATGATTAACCAAATTAACACCGAGCGCAGCGTCCACATCATCACCGTCGAAGACCCGATTGAGTACCTGCACCAGCACCGTTCCAGCATCATCAACCAGCGTGAGTTGGGGCAGGATACCAAATCGTTCGCGGCAGCGCTCCGTTCCGCGTTGCGTGAAGACCCCGATGTGATTCTGGTCGGCGAGATGCGCGACTTGGAGACGATTCAGCTCGCCATCACCGCCGCCGAGACCGGGCACTTGGTCTTCGCGACACTCCACACGAACAACGCTGCCGAGTCGATTGACCGTATCGTGGATGTGTTCCCGCCGGGGCAGCAAGAGCAGATCCGTATTCAGCTGGCGAACAACCTTCAGGCGATTATCAGCCAGCAGTTGCTGCCGCGCGCGGGTCAGCCCGGTCGCGTGCCTGCTGTCGAGGTGATGATCGCCACCCCTGCGATTCGGAACCTCATTCGCGAGAACAAGACGCACCAAATCCACACGATGATTCAGACCAGCGGGCAGCTGGGCATGCAGACGATGGATCAGTCGCTGCGTGACCTGTATGTGAAGGGCTGGGTGACCTACGAAGAGGCGATGTCGCGGGCGATTAACCCCGACGAGCTGCGCAAGATGATTGCGCCGACAGGAGGCGTGCCCGGCGCGCCTGGTACCCCACCGCCCCCACGCGGACGCTAAGGTTCAGGAGGCGACAAGGTTATGCCGTACTTCAACTACACGATTCGAGACGCTAACGGGCAAACCCGTTCCGGCAAGGTCGAAGCGCCCAACGCCGAGGAACTCAAGAAACGCTTGCAGGCGGAAGGGCTGCAGGTCATCGAGATAACGGAAGACCGTAAAGCGCCGCGCGTGCCTGCAGGCGGCTATGGGCGTGTGAAGTTGAGCGACCTCGCCATCTTCGCGCGTCAGTTCTCCACCATGCTGGATGCGGGCGTGTCGCTCATTCGCTGCCTCGATGTGCTGCAGGCACAGACCAACAACGCCCGTTTGCGCAAAATCCTGGTCGATCTCTCTGCCCGCGTCGAATCGGGCGAGAGCCTGTCGCGCTCGATGGCGCGTCACCCAAAAGCGTTTAGCCAACTCATCATCGGGCTCATCCGCGCAGGCGAGGTCGGCGGCGTGCTCGAAGAGTCGCTCCAGCGCATCGCAGCCTTCTTGGAGAAGGATGTGGAGCTGCGGCGTAAAATCCGCTCCGCACTCACTTACCCCGTGATCGTGTTGCTGGCGGCGATTGGAATCGTGATTTTCTTGGTGTCATGGCTCGTGCCGCAGTTCGCCAGCTTGTTCAAAGAGCTGGGCATCAAGGAGATGCCCGCACCCACGCAGTTCCTAATCGACCTCAGCGCGTTGTTCACCCAGCGCTGGTATGTGGTGATTATTGCGGTCGTTGCTGTCCTGGTGGCTTACAAACTCTTTGTGAGTACGCGCGTGGGCAGGCGCGTCGCCGATCGAGTGAAACTGCGTATCCCCGTGTTCGGACCGCTGCACCACAAAATCGTGATGGCGCGCTTTAGCCGCACGATGGGCACACTGCTCGCTTCGGGAGTGCCTATCCTGCAGGCAATGGAGACCGTCGCTGGCGTGGTGGGCAATTCGGTCGTGGCGGATGCGGTCATCGAGTCGCGCTCCCGTATTCGCGAGGGTGAAAAAATCGCCGACCCACTCCAGCGCAGCAAGATGTTCCCGCCGATGGTGGTGCATATGGTCAGTGTCGGCGAGGAGTCAGGCTCGCTGGATCACATGCTCAACAAAATCGCCGACTTCTACGAGAACGAGGTGGAGATGACCATCGCCAGTCTCACCGCCGCGATTGAGCCTGTGATGATCGTGCTGTTGGGCTTCATCGTCGGCTTCATCGTCATCTCGATGTTCCTGCCGATGATTGAGGTTATCTCGAACCTCAGCCAGAACCAGAGTTAATGCTTCCTGCGTGGAGCATTGTGTTCGGAGTCGCGTTCGGGGCGGCGGTAGGCAGCTTCTTGAATGTGCTGATCCACCGCCTGCCCCGAAGTCTTTCGATAGCATTCCCCCCGTCGCACTGCCCGGCGTGTGGGCATCGGCTGGGCGTGCGCGACCTTGTGCCGCTCCTGAGTTATCTTTTTCAAGGCGGGAAGTGCCGCTATTGCCGTGCTGCCATCCCGATTCGCTACTTCTTGGTGGAGCTATGGAACGCAGCGCTCTGGGCATGGCTGTGGTATCAGTGGCTCATCGTGGGCGAATCGCCGTTGCGGTTTGTGTTCTACGCGCTGGCAGCGTCGGTGCTAATTGCCATCTTTTTTATTGATCTCCAGCACTACATTATCCCCGATGAGTTGAATGTTGCCTTGCTGATTTTGGGGTTGCTGCATGCGGGCTTGCTTAAAGGCGCGCCAACCGATTGGGATTGGACGGCGCTGGGGGTGTTGAATCTGCGCAACGCGGCACTGGGGGCATTAATCGGCGCAGGGTTGTTCAGTCTGATCGCGATTCTGGGGCGCATCGGCTTCCGCAAGGATGCGATGGGGCATGGCGATATCAAATTAGTGCGCGGGATGGGTGCGCTGTTGCTCACGCCGGGCATGCTGGTCGCTTTCGCCATCGCCATCGCAACCGGCGCGATTCTGGGCGGACTATGGACGCTCCTGCGTCGTCGTAAAGCGACGCCAACACCCGACGAACAGGCAAACGAAGAAGCGCCAATCCCCCCAGAGCCGATAGGGAGCCTGTTGCTTTCGTGCGCGTTATACACACTGTGGGTCGATGCGCTGATTACGCTGCTACCGCGCCGCGTGCAACAGCGCGTTTACGCCTCATTAGGGCAGCCCGACGAGGAAATCGTCGACGAGTCGTTCGAAGAGACGCCCACCATGCTGCCGTTCGGACCGTTTCTGGCGGTCGGTGCGTTGGCGACGATGCTCTTCGGCAGCGCATTCGCAGGGTGGGTAAAAGCCTATTTGGAATGGGCAGGGTTTTAGGGGTATAATAGGGTTGCCGTGCACCGCGGCAGGGAGACTATGTTCGGAAGCATCGGGTTTACCGAAATCATGGTGTTGTTCGTGATCGCGCTGCTTATCTTCGGCCCGCGCAAACTGCCGGAGATTGCACGCTCGGTCGGGCAAGCCATGCGCGAATTCAAAAAAGCCGGCGAAGAGGTCACACGCTCGTTGGAGGAGCCTGTCGACGAAATCCGCGAGCGCATTCAAAATATCGACTACTACGACGAGGAGCGACAATGGAGATCTTGAAAATCATCCTGACATGGGTAGATATGTTGATTATGGCGGCATTTATCGGGCTGGTCGCCATCCAGACCTCGCGCTCAGAAGGCATCTTCAGCCCCGGCGCTGCAGACAGCATGTTCGGCAAGGCGAAGCCCGGTTTCGAAGATAACTTGTCGCGCCTGACGCTGATTTTAGCCGTTACAATGTTCGCTCTGACCGCCATCGTCACCTACATGCCCTGATGGTTCCTATTGTCGAAAAACTCACTCTGGGCGTGCTGCAAGCAAACTGCTACATCGTGCAGTGCCCCGCCACGCGCGAGACCGTTGTGATTGACCCCGGGCTGGAACCTGAGCGGATTATAGAACGCCTGCACGCGCTGGGCGACCCCAATGTTGTTGCTTTGTTGGCAACGCACGGGCACTTCGACCATGTAGTGGGTGTGCGGGCGTTGCAAGAGTACACCCGCGCACCGTTCTGGATTGCCCGCGAGGAGTGGGAGCTCTGGGCGCGGCACGCCCACGAGCATCCCGTCTTCCTCAACTTGCCCCCAACCGAGCCAGTACCACCGCCCGACCGGTTTCTCAGTGAAGGCGATCAGTTCACGGTCGGCACGCTGGAGTTTGAGGTGCTCGCACTGCGCGGGCACGCGCCCGACCATCTCGGCTTCCTCTTGAAAAACACACAGCCGATGCACCTGTTCTGCGGCGACGCCATCTTTGCAGGCAGCGTCGGGCGCACCGACATCCCCTACGCCGATTTGGATACTCTGCGCGAACACCTGCATACGCGCGTGCTAAACCTGCCCGACGACACCATCCTGCACCCGGGACACGGACCCGACACCACCGTCGGCATCGAACGGGCAACGAACCCTTATTTGTAAGGAGGAACAGACCATGCCCTCAATCGGATTACAACTCTACACCCTGCGCGATGACTTGAAGGCGGACTTTGAAGGCACGATTCGCGCCGTCGCGCAGATGGGCTATGAGTATATCGAAACGACGGGCTTTATGGGCGAGCATAGCCCCGTAATGCGGCAACTGATTCAGGAAACGAATCTTAAAATCGCGGGGCTGGGCTTCGATATCAACACGCTGGAGAACGAGCCCCAGCAGGTCATCGATGCCTGTAAGGAGTGGAATGCCCACTATGCCGTGACCTTCTGGATTGACGAGTCGCAACGCAAAAGCGCCGACGACTGGAAGCGCATCGCAGAACGGTTCAATCGGATTGGCGAGTCACTGGCATCTGGCGGCGTGCCGTTCCTCTATCACCTACACGGCTACGAGTTCGTCGCATACAACGGCAAACGCGCTATCGACATTTTGATGGAACACACCGACCCACGCTACTTCAATCTGGAACCCGACACCTACTGGGTGGAGTACGGTGGGGTGGACGCCGTCGCACTGTGCCAGCAGTATGCCGACCGCATCCGCGCCCTGCATCTGAAAGACTACATCAGCAAGCCCGAAATGCATGATATCGAGGTGGGCGAGGGAGCTATCGATATGCACACGATTCTCAAACTCGCCTTGCAGCATGGCTGGCAGTGGCTGATTATCGAGCAGGAGCGCTACCAGCGCACGCCTCTCGAAAGCGCCGCGCGCTGCTTGCAGAATGTGAAGCGGATGCTGCAAGCGCTGCAAGCAGGCTCCTGAACCGACAGGAAAAACACCCACCCCGCTGAACCGTCGAAATAGTGCGATAACGGGAATGTCATCGCACCCAACCGACAGGAGGCGACGATGGACCGAACGCAACAGATGGGACCACTGGGCGACCCGAACCGCACGCAGGCGATGCAGATGCCTGTGTTAGACCCCACGCGCACACAGGCGATGCCGCAATTGGGAGGCGCGCCGCTACAGCCCTCGCTCAGTATGGAGGTGGTGTTGGGAAGGCGGTACGCGCTGGCGCAAAGCATCGCACGCGAAGGAATGCTCATCTCTATCCGTGCGGTGCAAACCGCTGCAGGACGCGCGCCGCTCAACCTCTGCCTCGTGTTAGACCGCAGCGGCTCGATGGAAGGGGCGCCGTTCGAATACGCCAAGCAAGCCTGCGCCTACATCGTGGATCAACTCACCGAGCAGGATGTGCTCTCCATCGTGACCTTCTCCGATGCGGTGGATGTGGTGATGCCCCCGCGCAAAATCGTGAACAAGCAGTTGGTGAAAGACCACATCATGCGCCTGACCGTCGGCGACACGACAAACATCTACGACGCGCTGGTGGTGGGCACACAGCAGATTACAAGCACACCGCTGCCAGGCTACCAGAGCCACCTGATTCTGCTTACTGACGGCGAGCCAACCACGGGGATTAAAGATTTCGCGACCATCGTGGGCGCGGCGGCGAAAGCGAAAGAGTTCGGCTTCCATATCACTGCGCTCGGTTTCGGACCCGACTACAACGAAGAACTGCTGGCAGGCATCGCGCGACGCAGCGGCGGCAAGTATTACTACATCGACCAGCCCCACAAAATCCCCGAAGTGTTCCAGCAGGAACTGGTGCGCCTGATGACAGTGGTGGCACGCAATCCCGTGCTGGAGATTCAACTGGCGCGCTGGGTACAGGTGCGCCAAGCGTTCGGGGGCGAGCTGAAACTGCAAGGGCGCACCGCGACCCTATCGCTGGTCGATGTGGAGCGCGGCAGTACGCTAAACCCCATCTTAGAGCTGGAGTTCCCGAACCACCCCGCCGGCATTTACCGTATTGCGAAAATCACCCTCCGTTGGGAAGACATCGTGACGGGGCGCACCGAAAGCGCAACTGCCGACGCCGTGCTGGAGTTCACCACCGACCCCGCACTCGCCAACCAACCGCAAGACCCACGCGTGGCGAACGAGCTACAGGTGGCGGTCGCCTCCCGTTCGCTGGAGAAGACGATTATGGGCATGCGCGCCCAGCAGTTAGACCGCACCCAAGCGTTGGCGGAGCTGCAGCGCACCCAAGCGATTTTGCTCAGTCAGGGGCGCACCCAAGAAGCGCAAGAGGTCACCCAAGCCATCCGCGCCTTGCAAACCCAAGACACCAACACCGCCGAGAAAACCCTGATGGGTACCCTGGTCAACTTAGAACAGGGGAAGCGTGAGGGGTAAGTCTCTCAACGCCCCCATTCTCGCTGTGCTTCGCCAAAGGTCAGCACCTTGCCGCCGCCATACTGCTTCAGCAATGTCTCGGCTCGCTCGCGGGTGCGCACCGCTGCAGTGCGACTGCCCATCGGCGTCTGGAGCGATTCTGTTCGGGCATAGAGCGCCTGAACGCCGTCCAGCCACTGCTCCGGCTGGTCGTAATCCGCCACGAAGTAGCGCTTCGGCTGGATACGCCCCGACCGTGCATGGAGGAACATGCAGTTGAGATCATCGTACTTGTGATACTCGCCTTCTGTATCCTGAATGACGCACGCGAATCGGGCATCGTTGATAAGCATCCCGCAGTTGGCACACGGATCCTCACCCAGTCGCACTTTCGGTAGCGTGTCGCTCGTGCGTTGGCAAGCGCCCAACACGAGCGCACAGAACCCTACGAAGCACCAGAGCAGGTATTGGCTGTTTTTTCTCATTCGATAGCCCCCTTCCGTTTGAAGTAAAGCAGCGCGAACAGGAAGGGCACGAGAATCCAGCCCAGCAACGCGCCGCCGCACACAAGCAACACGTGCTCTTCGAACAGGTCGCGTGCATATAACCCTGCCGCCCCGAACACCTCCAGCGTGCCCTCCATCACTTGGATGACCGCAATTTTGAACACTTGGAGTGGGTTCAGAAGCGTTAGCCAGAGCAGGGTTTGCGCTTTGAGTTGGAGCGCGAGCGCCGTGCCAATCACGCCCAAGTCGCTGATGAAAGTGAGCGTGAGCCACAGCAAGATTGCCAGCCCGATAGCGGTGGAGGCACGACGGGCGAGCGCAGAGACCGCCATCCCCAACGCCATGCATGCCCAGCTGAGCATCAGCGTAAGCCCTGTTTGGAGCAAAAACTTGCCCAGCGGCACATCCGCGCCATAGGCGTAGATGATGAGACCGCTCCCACCAAACCCCACCAGCACGGCGCCGCTGAGGACGCCGAGCGCGCCCAGAAACTTGCCCCACACAATTACGCTGGGCGTCACCGGGTGCGCGAGTAAGGTTTGCAGAGTCAGTTGGTCGCGTTCGCTTGCCAAACTCATCGCGCCGACGATAAGACCCATCAAGGGCACAATCAGCAGCGAGAGGTTCAGCAAGGTGGCGAAAGTACGCCCGAACCCGACCATCCCGCCCGACTCGCCAACGCCACCCAACCCGAACGCCGTCAGCAACACCGACAGCCCTGTGAAAATGCCCGTCAGCAGCAGCACCCAGCGATTGCGCCGCAAATCGCGTATCTCTTTGCTTGCGATTAGCTGTATCTGATGCCAAAACGGTTGCCGCTCTCCTTTACGCAACGCACTCGGTTCTGTCGCTGCTGGGGGGATTTCAGCGGCGAATCGCTCGGTTTCGGGAATCGCGCTCCAGTTCGGGGATTCTATAGGCGCACGCCACTCGTAGTCCAGCACCTCCACACCGGCGTCCAGTAACAAGCGGATGGGCTCGATGCGCCGCGCTTCCAGATGGTGCACCACCAGCAGCCCGTCTGATACCTCGACCGTGTACCCTGCTTGCTGGAGACATCGTTGTGCCCGTTCCGCGTTGGCAGGCTCGACCATCAAGCGGAGGCTGCCCCGTTGTTGCCACAGGCGCGTGAACTGTTCCCCTGTGAGTTCCGCGGTCTTTTGACCGTTCTCCAAGACAATCACGCGATCTGCCAGTGCGCGCACCTCGGGGAATTGATGGGTGCAAAAGAGGAGGGTTTTGCCCTCGGCTTTCAGTCGTCGCAAGAGTTCCAACCACTCGGCGCGTGCCGCAGCATCCAAATGAGCGGTCGGCTCGTCCAAGAGCAGTAGGGGCGGGTCGGACAGCAGCGCAATCACCAGCGCCAGTTTCTGCTTCAGCCCGCCCGAGAGTGCGAACACAGGTTTCTCGGCATGCTCGTGCAGTCCCCATTCGTGCAGCAGGCTCTCTGCACGCTCGGCGCTCACATGGCGCAGCTGCGCGTAGAATTGGGCAGTCTCGCGCACGCTGAGGTCAGGATGGAGATGGATGAGTTGCGGCACGTAGCCCACATAGTGCCGCGCCTGCACGCTCTGGCGCCGCACATCGATGCCCATCACCTGCACCTCCCCTTCAAAGCGTAGCAGTCCCAGCACACATCGCAGAATGGTGGTCTTGCCGGCTCCGTTTGCGCCCCAGAGGGCAATCGTCTCACCGGCACGCGCCACGAACGATACATCCTGCACGGCGCGGTTCCGCCCGAAACGGCGGCTCAGGTTCCGCACGGACAACACGATCGGAGGTGTTTTCTGAAGCCGAACTATACCTCTTGAAGTGCGTCGGCGTCGGATACGCGGTGCGGTTAGGCTGAGCGCGCCCAGTCCCAACGCGCTGAGCGACACCATCAGCGCCTTCGCAGCGCGTCCCTGAGTGGGTGGAGCATAGGGCAGGTCACCAGGGCGCATCCGTGGGGCGGGGTCGGTCGCCATCGGGCGCGGCGCAAAGAGCGGGAACAGACGCACCCCGAAATCCAACGCCTGCGCTGCTGGACTGTAATGAAGCACGCGCAGCGCACTGTTCCGCCCTGTCAAAAGGTCAAATACGCGCACCGCCCGATAGGGCACATCCCCATAGCCATCCACATCCGCATCGTAGCCACTGTAGTCGCTCCAATAGTTGCCGTGCCACACCACACCCACGACCGAATCGGGACGCTCCATCGACAGGGTCTCATAGTTCTCGATGAACCGATTCTCCGCGAAGCGGTTCGGTTTTACCGCCAGCACGAGTTGCACCCCGATATCGTTGCGCACGAACCAATTGCCCTTATAGATACCTTCACCGCTGTCGATAAATAGCCCCACCCGATTGTTCGCAATCAGGTTGTTCACGATTGAGGCGCCGTCGATGTCCTTAATGCCCAGCCCCATGCCGCTCACGCCGCGATTGCTCAGGATTTGGTTCCCTACCACTTGAACCTCCTTGCTATACATCAAGTAGATGCCCACCGAGTTCTCCTGAAGCAGGTTGTTTTCCACGCGGCTATTGCTGCAATACATGAAGTGGATACCGTAGCGTGATTGGCGCACTTGATTACCGCGTACCACGATGCCTTCCGAGTACCAGAAGACTATATCCCGCCCACCGATGACCGTGTTGTTTTCGATTCGGGCGTGGTGGCTGTACCAGATTCGAATCTGGTCGCCGCGTCGTGCCACAGGAAGGTCATGCGAGCGGATATGATTGTAGCGCACGAGGGTGCGATCGGCGCGGTCTAAGTGAATGCCGAAGAGGGCGTCCTCTATGTGGTTATGCTCCACGACGCAATCCGGGGCTTGTACGCGCACGGCACTGTCTTGATTGTTCAGTACGATACCGCTGTTGCGAATCACGAACCCGCGCAGCACGGTTTTGGGGGCGTTGAGGGTGATCACACTACCCCGTCGCTCTCCGTCCAGCGTGGCGTTTTGCTCCCCAATCAGCGTAAGCGGTTTGTTCACCACAAAGTTGCCATGGTGGACGCCGCCGACTACGCGCACGGTATCTCCGGGCGCGGCGCGCTCTAGAACTGCCTGCAATGGGTCGGTTGGATGCACGACCCACTCGGCTGCATGGGCCGCGACAAGGCTCAGCACGAGCCAAAATCCCGTCAAACCTCTCTGGTAAACAAACATTAGAATCCTCCTTCAATTACTCCGAGAATTTCAGCGTGCAGCAGCAATGGTGGGTCGGGTTGGTGTCGTGGGCGCCTCGGTAGCAGGTTCTACAGGAGACCTTTGCGACGCCCGTTGTTCGCACAGCGCACGCCGCCGCTGTGCGACAATCGCCAACACGCCCGCCAGCATGACCGCGAAGTAGCCCCATGTGGGCCACGACACCACCCCAAACTGCGCGATTTTGCCAGAACCGAAAATCGGGGGCACAAACGGCTTCACCATCGCGCTCAGAGGCGCTTTGGGGTCTAAGTTCAGCCCGAACTCACGCAGCCAGTAGTACAGGTCAGCAGGGAACACCACGAGGACGGCAAGGGTTGGCACAATCAGGAACCACGAGAACCACCGCGGACGCCTTACAAAGGCTGCCGTCGCTAATGCCAACGCGACCAGACTCAGCCCCGGCACAGCGATCTTGCGCTCGAAGGGCGCCGCCTCGTCCAAAGGACGCATCCCAATGTAGTGATTGAGACCGTCCACCTCACGCACATCGCCCCGTGCACCGACCACATGCACATAGACATTTAAGCCTTTGGGATATTGCGGCGCGATAATATGGATTTTCCAATAGGGCAGGAAAATCGACGCAACCACCAGCAGCGACGCAAACCAGAGCATCGCTTTATTCGCAAACTCTCCCGAGCAATGTTTGACAGATTTCATGATATTCCACCTCACTTGAGACTTCTCTGAAAAAGTGGGGCGTGCGGTGCATCCAAACCGCACACCCCTATCAGAGAGGTTTTACGGCTCTACCAACAGATAGCCCATCATCTCCAGGTGCAACGCGGAGCAGAACTCGGTGCAGTAGAACGGATAGACGCCCTCTTTGTCTGCGGTGAAGCGTACCGTCACGGTTTCGCCCGGCTCCAGACTGGCGCCGATTCCGTACGCAGGGATCGCGAATCCGTGCGTGGCGTCGCGAGTGCGCTCGGTGTTTGTCAAGTGCCACACCACCTTCTGACCACGCTTCACCTTCACCTGTTCGGGCGTGAAATGGCTCCGCACGACTGTGGTATAGATATGCACAGTATCGCCCCGAACCTCGATGCGCCCCTTGTCGGTCGCATCAGGCGATTTTGCCTGACGGTGCGGATCCCAACCGACCTCGGGGTAGACCTCCCAAGATTTCAGTCGGTCTGCCCGGATAATCTGGGCATAGTGAGGCTCGCCCATGCCCAACGGCATGTCAGCCAGCAGCCGCAACGAATCTCCCGGTTTGCTGATGTCAATCAACTGCAGGTTCTGGGGCAGCAGGGGACCGGTGCTCAAGAAGCGGTCAACGGACCACTTGTTCAGCGCGACGAGGTACTTGCCATCGGGTTTCACAGTGTCGCCTTCCGCAACCGCCAAGTGCCCGATGTTATAATGGGTCTGCACTTTGCCGACGACCTTCCACGGCTCTTCAGGCGCTTTATACTTGTCGTTGGGTCCCAAAGTCCAGCGCACCACCGCGGTATCGAGAAACAGGCTGGTATAAGCGTAGCCTTGATTGTCGAACTGCGTGTGCAATGGACCCAGCCCCAGTTCCACTTGGGCTTCCTTGACCGCGTCGAAGCGTAGCACCGGAATCCCATATGCATCGGTCTTCTCGAAGTCCTTGCTCTCAATGGCTTTCTTGATGCGGTCGATGCTATAGACGGTTACATGCGGGTCAAGCTTGCCGCCCACGACGATATACTGTCCGCCGGGGCTGACATCAACGCCGTGGGGGCTTTTCGGCTCCGGGGTCAAATACAGGACCCCCCCTGCCACCGCTTCCTTGATCGGAATCACGCGGAAGTTGTTGATGCGGGTGAACTTACCGGCTCGCACCAGTTCTTCCGCCTTCTTCCAGTTGACGATGTGCAGGTAGTCCATATCATTTTGCGACACGCCTGCTTCAAAGGGTGGGTTGCCTTTTTCCACGCCGCCGGTCGCCAGTTCGGTGTTGAACGAGTTCACAAAGACCCAGCCGTCGCTCGCACCCTTCCCGCAGTCGGCAAGGTCTTGCCAGTAAGGGGGCAGTTCAAGCGCGAACGACTCCTCGACCACGATGCGCCCCTTCTTGCGGTCGAACTTCCAGAAGGTCAACAGCCCGCGATACTCTTCCTTATAACGCTCCAGCGGGGCGTATTTATGTCCCAGCGGCACGCTATATTGGGAGACCTCCACCACATACTCGGTGTTTGGTGTCACGAAGGCAGCGCCGTGGTTATTGTTGAATACAGGGTTGCGCACGATTTGCTTGGTCTCCCAGTCGCGCAGGTCAATCACGGCCACACGCCCGTTCAGCTTATCGCCGATGAACAGGAATTCGCCATCGTACTCGCCATTCGTCTCGCTGAGCGCAGGGTGGTGCGTGTCCGCAGGGGGATAAGGACCGCGTCCATACACTTCATGCAACGCGGTGTTCTCAACGCCGAAGCCGTAACCGCTCCACGAATCAGGCACGAACACGGGGATTACTTTAAGGATGCGCATCGAGGGAAGCCCGATTGCGATTACCTGTCCACTGTGTCCGCCGGAGGCGAACATCACATAATCATCTTGTTTGCCCCCTGGCACATAGGTCGCTAAGGCAGCATACACATCGTCTGGGGTCAGCCCGCGCTCGTTTGCCACTGCCATCGCATCCGCTGGTAATCCCGTAGGCAAACTCGGACCGCGAGCATTGCGCAGCACAAAGATTAAGCCAATCACCAGCAGGACAATCAGTCCCGCAATCAAGTAGCGTGTAGACACTGCGCCTCTCATGGTTTAGCTCCTCCTATCTCTCGCCCTATTATACCAAAAAGGTCTAATAGGTGTTAATTATATACCCGATTGAGAAGGGGATTGTCAAGGGGGTAGGGAGGGTGTTCGAAAATGCCTCGCCCGCGTGCGGTCAACGGAGCCGAGGCATTTCTCCCCTCGCCCACGGCGTGGGAGAGAGGCATGGGGGGGAGGGCATTCAGACAAGCATCAACCACGCCAATTTGCCTGTCCGCTTTTCAATCATTTCCGAGTCCTTAATGAGTGGGAGCTGCGTAAGCGGCGCACCTTCACACAACGATGGAGGTATTTTGATGAAACGGATAGGCATGCGATGGGCTTAACCGCGACTTTCAGCGCAGCAGTCATCGCCAGCGCGTTTGGACAAGCGTATCAGATGTTTTACGAGCAACGAGACGGATACGTGGCGGGTGTTACGAACCCTGCGAAATTTATCAACTTGGATACAAACAACAATGATGTCGCGAACGGCAGTTTTGTAACCCGTGGGCGCATTCAGTCGGATAGCCCCACCTCTGCTACTACCCTCGTTATTCGCACTCGGTTAGAGAATTTCACAGGCGGCGATGCCTTCGGACGGTTGGCGATAGGTTTCGGAAATGTGTCGCGCAATAGCAACTCTTCCTACGAACTGCCAAGCGATCGTGCGGGCAACCTCGCTCCAAGTAATACGGGATCCTTCGCTTATTTCGGTACCTGGGTGGGTTCAGGACACCAGTTCAGGATGAAAGTTTCAGGGCGTGGGCAAAGCGTGATCAGTGGTGGACAGGCGCGCTATGATGCTGAGATCCGCAACGCGGCGATGGTGAGCCTCGCTGGCGGTCCCAGCCCCTCTCAGCCCGACCTCACGCCGTACCTATGGGGTATTGACAAAATCGATCCACTGGCTTTTCCGAGTATCGTGCTGAACTGGTCTTCGGGGGCTGTTACAGGCTCGCGTGGACTGATTAACTTCGTTCAGTTCGGCAATATCGCCTCGCCCCACTCGGATCGCCTTATTGTGCGCACCACGCTGAATATCACCCGAAACGGCAACGCGCACTATTCGGATGTAGATCAAGCGTCGGTGGACTGGAACGCAGGCGACGGTACGGTTAACAAGAGCATTGGCGGCGTGGGCGACAGCTACACGCTGAACATCGCCAGCGACCCCAATGGCACCCAGTATGCAATTTCCATGCGTGTGCAGGTGCTGCACGAGGGGTATCGCGATAACTTCGGCAGCTTGGCGGGTACAGCGACCCTGTATGACCAGACCTTCAACCAAAACTTCACCGTGCTCGTGCCTGAGCCAGCCAGTATGATTGCGCTGGGCACGGGGTTGGTCGGGCTGTGGGCGGCGCGCCGCCGCAAGCGGTAAGCAGGAGAGTGCTTGAGCGCATTGCCCATCCCTTCCCCGCAATAGGGGAAGGGATGTTTTTGTGTTAGCGTTTGCGTCCTAAGCGAACGAATCCCGGTAGACGCCTTTGGGGGTAGTTCGTTGGCATGGTACAATATCACTTGCTATGCAAGCGGATGTGATTCGCGCCCCTGTGGAGGCACGTTGTCAAGAGGAGCTGCAACGACTACAAGCGTGGGATACCTATCCGAAGCCTGCCGGCTGGAACCTGTCGCCGCGTGCTGTGGAGAAGTTTATCTTGGGGGATGCGGACCTGAACATCAAGCCCAAATATATCGGCGACCGAGACCGTATCCAAGTGGCGATTGCCACCCTTGCCAGCGACCGCGCCTTGCTGCTGGTGGGGGAGCCGGGCACCGCCAAGTCGTGGGTGTCGGAACACCTGAGCGCGGCGATTTGCAACGACTCGAAACTCACCATTCAGGGCACGGCAGGCACTACCGAAGACCAAATCAAATACTCGTGGAACTATGCACTGCTGATGGCGGAAGGACCCAGCGACCGTTCGCTTGTGCCCAGCCCCATCCTGACCGCGATGCGCGAGGGACGCATCGCCCGCTTTGAGGAGATCACCCGCTGCGTGGCGGAGGTGCAAGACGCGCTCATCTCGATCCTCTCGGAGAAAGCCATCGCTATCCCCGAACTGGAGCGCATTGAGTACGCCAAGCGTGGGTTCAACATCATCGCCACTGCCAACACGCGTGACCGCGGCGTGAACGAGATGTCCTCCGCACTCAAACGGCGATTCAACTTCGTGGAACTGCCCGTATTAAGCGACTTGCAGCAAGAGATGGCAGTCGTGCGCCAACGCACCCAAGAAATGCTCGCCGAACACGAACTGCAAACCGATATCTCCAACGAGCTGGTGGAAACCTTAGTGACGGTATTCCAAGAATTGCGGCAAGGGCAGACTCTGGACGGCGAGCAGAAGGTGAAGACGCCTTCCACGGTGATGAGTACCGCCGAAGCGGTGAGCGTGCTGTTCGGGGGCTGCCTCCTGGCGACACACTTCGGCGAGGGCGTCGTGAACGGGCAGCATGTGATGCGCCTGCTGGTGGGGGCGATTGCCAAAGAAGACAAGTCCGACTTAGAGGCGTTGACCGAGTATCTGGAGACGGTCGCCAAGAAACGCGACGGGCGTGTATGGAAAGAACTGTACGAGACGCATCGCTGGCTCAAGTCGCTTTAAGCACGGTGCGTGTACGCGGGGTGCATGTTGTGCCGGTGCGCCACCACTCGCCCGCGATTGCCCGTGCAACCGCAGCGCTCATCCGTGCCGTGCGCCCGCGCCTGGTGCTGATTGAAGGACCCAGCGACGCGAATCATCTAATCGATGCGCTGACCGCGCCCGATGCGGTTGCGCCGCTGGCGCTCTTAGCCTACCGCCAACCGCAGGCGCGTCAAGCCTCTGCCGACCTCGCTCCCGAGGTGGTGTTCTATCCGTTCTGCGACTACTCGCCCGAGCTGGTGGCGTTGAGAACGGCGCGAGAACTCGGTATCGAGGCACGATTCTGCGACATTCCTGCCGCTGCAGTGTTGGAACATCGCGAAGCAACCGACGAAGCCCCATCTCCCACAGACGAGTCTCCTGCACCGTCGGCAAGCGCGGAGCCTGCGCCTCATGCGCCCGAATATCGTCTCAGCGTATACGACCGCGTCGCCCAGCGCATGGGGTTCGACGACAGCGAGGAATGGTGGGAGTGCCTCTTTGAGACCGCCCTGCGCGACCCCAACGAGTTATTGCTCCGCACTTTCGAGTGGGGGCAGTTGGTGATTAGCGATTTCGAGAGTAGCGACTACGATGCGCTGCGCAACGCCTATATGTGGAAGCGCGTGGAGGAGTCGGGCGTTCCGCCCGAGCAAATCGTGCTGGTGGTGGGCGCGGCGCATGCGGCGGCGTTCGCGCTGCCCGATTTCCGCGCCGAGCATGACCCAAACCATCCGCTGCTGCAGGCGCGCCCTGCCGACTTCGTGCTGATGCCCTACTCGTTCCCGCGCTTGTCGGAGCAGTTGGGCTACGGCGCGGGCAACCGGGCGCCGCAGTTCTATCAAGACGCTTGGGAGTTCGGCAGCCTGGAAGACGCGACGCTGGCGACCCTCACACGCCTCGTGAATTCGATGAAATTGCAGGGTGATGTGGCGTCCCACGCGGATGCCATCGAGGCGTTCCGCTTAGCGAAACAGTTAGCCGCTCTTCGGGGTAAACCGCAGCCGGGCTATCGCGAAACCATCGATGCGGCGATTGCCGCCTTTGGGCGTGGACAAGCCGAGCGCGTCGAGAAGCCGCTCAAACGCCTGATGATTGGCGAGCGCATCGGGCGCGCGCCGCAGTCCGAGGTTCAGCCCCCCGTACAAGCCGAGTTCTATCGCCTCGCGCACGAGCTGCGCATCCCCATCAAAGACGACCCAACCGACCTACGCCTGAACCTTGCCGAACCCCACGCCGTACAACAGTCGATCTTTCTACACAGGCTCGCCGTTGCGCAGATTCCGTTCGCCGAATTGCAATCGGGCGAGGCAGCAACCTATGGGCAAATGGCACGCCTCCGCGAGAAGTGGCGCCTGCAGTGGACGCCGCTGACCGATGTCGCGTTGGCGGAAGCGTCGGTCTACGGCAACACCCTGCGCGAGGTCGCCACGCGCAAGATTGAGCCTCGATTGGCACAGCGCGATACGCTCGTGCGGGTGAGCGCGGCGGCGCTGGAGGCGGTGCTGTGCGAGTTGCCCGAACTGTATGGCACGGCGTTGCAGGCGTTGGACGAGGCGTCCATCCGCGACGCCGATTTCGCGAGCCTCGCACGGGCAGCCTACCAGATCGCCGGGCTGATCGAATACGGTGCGGCGCGGGCAGTGCAACAGGAGATGTTCGAACCGTTGCTCCAGCGTGTCTACACGCGGGCGTGCCTACACCTGCTGTCGTCCAGCGATTGCGGCGAGGACGAAGCACGCGCCGTCGGCGAAGGCATGCAACTGCTCCACGAACTCGCGCACAAGCTGCCCTATCTGGAGACGGGTTTGTGGATGGAGAACCTGCGCGAGACCGTGTTGAGCGAGCGGGCACAAGCGTATGTGGTGGGCATGGGACTGGGGCTGCTGGGCTTTATGCGCGCGCGAGACGAGGAACTCTGGCGCTGTGCCAAGCGGATGCTCTCACCCGCAACGCCTCCAGAACAGGCGGCGCAGTTTCTGGAGGGCTTGCTCCACGCGCAAAGCGGCGCCGCCGCGCGCTCGCGCCCCTTCGTCCAGACGATGCACGAGTTCGTTATGCAGCTCCCCGACGCGCTGTTCCTCCAAGCCTTGCCGATGCTCCGCCGCGCGTTCAGTAAGCTCTCGAATCACGACATTCACTACCTGACGGACAACCTCTTGCGCATCATTGATGACGATGTCGCGGCGCAGGCAGAGGTGGAAGCCGAGCCGCTCCTCTCACGCGAGGAATTGGAACACATCTGGGCGCAGCTGGCGTGGATGGAATCGTAAGGCTTCGTTAAGAGCGTGGAAGGAGGTGCGTCTGGGTTAGCCTTCCGCTTCGAACTTCCAGTCGTTCGCGGGAGGCGTGTCGTACGATTCGGCGCACTGGCGCTGGCGTTCCTCTTGCTCCAGCTCCTGCAGCAGAGCGCGTTGCTTGCGGCGCAGCAGCGATTGGCAACGCTCATCGGCTTCCAACGCGCGACGGAGCAACGGGAGCCAGTTGGGCTTTGGCTCCAGCTTCTCCAAAGTTTGTAAAGTCTCCTCCCGACGCTGAAGCAGCCCCGTGACCTCGTCCCAACGCTCCTCCTCGATCGCGTCTTCCAGACAGAGGCTGAGCATCCAGAAGTCGTGCAGCAGCGTCTCAATCAGCGATTTAGCCATGTAAACTCACCTTCGCTGCGGGCATGCGTACCTGCGCTTCGGCGTCCGAAGCGATGGCGTCCCACGCTTCGCGCAATTCGGAGAGCAGGTCAACGACATGCTCCAATCGTTCTGGAGCGTCCTGAATGTTCGCCTCGACGAGCTGGTTATACATGTAGGTATAGAGTCGGAACAGGTTCTCGGCGATTTCGCCGCCCTTATCGAAGTCGAGGCTGCTGATCAGCTCTGCGAGGATTTTTTGCGCTCGCTGCAGTTTGTGGTTTTGAGTTTCGTAATCGCGCTGGCGCATAGCGTAGTGCGCCTCGTTGATGAAGCGGATTGCGCCATCGTAAAGCATCACAATCAGCCGCGCGGGGCTGGCGGTCTCCACTGCGGTTTCCAAGTAACGATCCGTACCGTTCACGCCACCATACATTCGTTAACAAGCCTCCTTCGGATGGGTTTACATACCTGCGATACCGACGCGCGGCAAGCTCGATGCGAGCGCTGCTAACCGCGCGCCCTGACTTTGCATTTGGCTAATCGCACGTTCCATGCGGGCGAACTGTTCGCGGAGCATCAGTTGGCGACGCGTCACCTCTTCGCGAATCGCTTCAATTTGGCGATCGATGGCGCTCATCTGATCGCGCAGGGTGTTCGTGGCGTTTTGGATATCGCCGTTCACGATGTCGGTCGCCTGACGCGCGAACAGGCGCACTTGGTCGGCGACGCCGCGTGTGAAATGCACACGCCCGTAGGTTCCGGGAGCGGTCGCCGTCACGCGGATTTGCAAGCCTGCCGTGTTCGGGTTATCGCTGTTGCCCGTGAGGAACTGCCCGCGCCCCGAAGCGGGTTCACCGTTAATCGTGCCTTGCACATCCTGCCCTTCTGCGTTAATGGGGGTTGTCCCGATGCCCGAGTTGTTGGACGACGCCGCCTTATCCGAGACCACCGTGAAGTTGCTGGCGGAGCCGTAGTTCACCGCGCGGATGACCAGTTTCCCATCTTCCACACTGGCGACCACACGATTGCGCAGGCGTGAGTCGTTGTTAATCTGGTTCACGATGTCTTGCTGCGTGCTGCCGGCGCTAATGACCAGGTTCACGGGGTCGTTGCCGAACAGGGCGCCGCTGAAGGTGAGGGTCTCGGTTTCGGTGCTGGCGGCGGTCTGCGCCACGCTCGCGGTCGCGGCAGCGCGTGTGGCTACCTGCGTAATCACGACCTCGTACCCCCCCAGCGGCGAAGCTTTCGTTTTATCGGTGGACGAGACGAAACTGATATTCGGGTCAGTGGTGCGTCCCCAAGCGGTGAAGAGGCGCATCACACCTTGCAGGTCTTGCGTGATCGCCTGATTGAACTTGCCCTCATCGAAAGTGAGTTTGCCATCCTGCCCCAGCTGGACGCCGACCTGCGCCAGCACGCGCAGCCCCTCCTCCACATTCGGCAGTGCGCTGATGGTGCGGTTGATAAGTCCGTCCATGACCGTGCCGACGGTTGTGTCGCCGAACAGCACGCCCACTTGAAGCGTTTGCTTATCAAGAGACGCATTTTGCTTCAAAAAGTCCACAAGGCTATTGAAGGCGTTTACGAAGTTGCTGACCGCGCCGCGCGCTGCCTCCGCATCGCGGGTGAGGGTGAGGGTCGCTGTCTTCGGGTTGCTGGCGTCCGCGCTCAGCAGGGTAATTGTTACCCCCGGAATCACATCGTTAATCTGGTTGCGGCTGCGTGTGAACTGGAACCCGTCAATCGTGAATTCAGCGTCTTGGGCTTGCACCAGCTCCTGCTGATACTGATTTTGCAGAATGCCCAGCGCTTTGAGGATGTTCTGGTCGTCCGTGAAAGTGGGCAGACTGCCGCCTCCATCGATTTTGAGGCGATAGTAGGTCACGCCGTTGTCAGTTTCGGTTTCCAGCGACGCCGTGACGCCCGCCCCTGCGTTATTAATTTTGTTCACCAGCGAGGCGAGTGTGTCAGTGGCGAAATCGATCGCGATACTCTGTCCATTGATTTGAATCGTGCCGCTGGTGGGGTTGGTCATGCCGAACACCTGCGCCAGCGTCTGCCCCGAGTCGCGGAATCGGTCGGAAAGAGCGGCGTTGCCCTGTTGATTGCGGATAAATTCATCGTAGGAGACCAGTTTGAGTGTGGGGGCAAGCACTTGCCACCCCCCTACATCGGTCAGCTGAATCTTGCTGTTTTTGCCGGTTTCGTTTGCCGTGAGGGTCAGGTACGCGCCAGTGCTGGTCGTCAGCACCGACGCGGTGACGCCAGCGCCTGCCGCATTGATTTTCTGCGCGACGCTGTTGAGGGTATCGCTGCTCTGGAGCGTGATAATCTTGCCGTTCACCATGAACTGTCCTTCCACGCCCAGTTCCGCGGTGGCAGAGGCATGCGCGCCACTGACAATCTTGTGCGCTTGGGCTAACTTACTCACGCGCAGTTCGTAGGTTCCCGGGAGGGCTTCCGTAGAAGAGGTAATGGTGGCGACATTCGTATCGCTGGAGCTGCCGCGTACAGAGGTGAACGCGCTGTTGACCGAGAGCGCACCCGCCGCCGACGCCAGACTGTTTACCAGCCCGCGAAACTGGTCGAACGCGCTCATGCGGTTCTGAAGTTGCGACTTGCGCACCATCAGCCGCTGAATCGGGCGCGACTGCAACTCCGTTAACTTCTGGATAATCGACTCGGTGTCGATACCCGTCGCTAACCCTGCAAAGTTGATCCCACTCAAGTTGCCGCCAATCACTGTGTTTCACCTCCAGGTTATCCCTTCTCATCTGCCGCGCGTCCATGCGACTCCACCGTCGTTGCGATTATCGGCAAAGCGTTTAGCAATCTGGACTCTCAAAAATGCGGGTTTTGTTGCCGATAATCGGGGCGTGATGCTCGCCGTGTTGATGTTAGGGCTGCTATGGACGGCGTCGGCACGGCTTACGGAGGAGCGCATCGCGCATCGCGTGGACAAGACTGTCCAAGCCACGATACGCGTTCAGGCGGAATTAGCTGTGAGCGCTGCTCGCTTTCGCCTGGGCGACATCGCGACTATCGAGACCGAAGATACCGCTTTGCGGGCGGAATTGGAGCAAATTGAACTGGGGGCGTCGCCTCTGGCAGGGCAAACGCGCATGTTCACCAAGCAGCAACTCCTTACGCGCCTGCGCCAACATAAAATCGACCTCAACGCGGTACGAGTGGAGATGCCCGATACCGTGCGCCTCACACGCGCCGCTCAAAATTTAGACACTGCGCAACTGGAGCAGTTCGCGCGTGAGCAGTTGAAGACCGTTTTGGGCGAGGCTGTGAGCGAATGGACTCTGGAAAATCCGCCGGCGCCTGCATCGGTTCCCAGCGGTGCGGTAGAGTTCCGCTTGGAGGGGGCGCCGCGCGTGGCGTCGGGTTCCGCCACGATGGAGATCACCGCCTTAGTGGAAGGGCAGCCCCGTGCAAAATACCTACTGCGCTTCAAAGCTCCCCAGAAAGCGCGTTCGGTTGCCGTGCGGTCGGGCGCGAGCGTGCAGGTGCGCGTGTATAGCGGCGGCGTGATACTGGAAACGCGGGGCGTCGCACGCGCCACAGGCGCCCTCGACGAAATCATCCCCGTGTACATCCCCGACACCCAGAAAACGATACGCGCCCAGATTGTGGAACCGGGCGTTGTGGAGGTGAAACTATGACCGCTTGGACATTAGCCTACCTCATGAGCAGTATCCTCGCGCCATGGCAAGACCCACTCACGACGGGCAGACCGACGCCCCTGCAAGAGGCTCCTGCCCCTGGCTCCCTCTGGAACGACAAATCGGTCAGCCTCTTTGAAGACTTCAAAGCCCGCCGCGTGGGCGACCTGCTGACGATTGTGGTGGTGGAAAGCACCACCGCCTCCGCACGCGCCAATACCGCGGTGCAAAAATCGGAGTCGGTGTCCACAACGGCGGGAGTGGGTCCGATTCTGAACTTCTTTTGGCCCGAGTTGGGCGCATCGGGCAAGACCGACTCGAATGTGCAGGGCAACACCGCACGTGCAGGCACGCTCCAGACCCGAATCACGGTACAAGTGATGGAGACCTTCCCCAATGGCGTACTGCGCATCGAGGGGCGGCGCACCCTGAAGATTAATGAGGAGACCCAAACGCTCGTGTTTAGCGGGCTGGTGCGTATCCGCGATATCCGCGCCGACAACACCGTACCCTCCACCGCGATTGCGAACGCCGAGATCTATTTCGAGGGCAAGGGCATCGTCGGCTCGCGCCAGCGTGAGGGCATCCTCACACGGCTGTTCAAGATTATCTTCTGAGGTGGGACGATGATGCTGATGAAGAATTGGAGACCCTCACCCCCTACCCCTCTCCCACGCGGTGGGAGAGGGGACGTCAGCGCTCCCTTGCCTGCGTGCGGGCGCGTGGTCAGGTGGGTGAGGGTACCTCTGCGGAGTTCGTCTGTGGGGACAGGGGCGCGCTTTTTCTCGCCCTCACCCCATGCCCCCATTTCTCACGCGATGGGAGAGCGAGAAGAGCGAAGTGTTGAAACGCATAACTCCCCTCTCCCACGCGGTGGGAGAGGGGGTGGGGGTGAGGGCAAAAAGCAGATGCAACGCACGCTCCTGAACCTGAGCGTTATATCCTTGCCATGCGGCGGCTTTCGGGTGAAGGCGCTCTTAACGCTCTTACTCCTCGCCTGCATGCTCCACGCCCAAGCCCCCTCCGTGCGTCTGAAAGATATTGCCCAGGTGCGCGGCGTGCGGAGCAACCAACTTATCGGCTATGGCATCGTGGTGGGGCTGGAGGGCACCGGCGACAGCAACGGCGCCATGTTCACCGTACAGTCCATCGCCAATATGCTGGAGCGGTTCGGTATCACGGTGTCGCCCAGCGCCATCAAGGTTAAAAATGTGGCCGCGGTGATGGTGACCGCTGAGTTGCCCCCCTTCGCACGCACAGGCAATACAATCGATGTCGTGGTCTCCAGTATTGGCGATGCCCGCTCGTTGCAGGGGGGCACCCTGCTGCAGACGCCCCTACGCGGTGCGGATGGGAATGTGTACGCCGTTGCGCAAGGACCCATTTCTATCGGCGGATTCAACTTCGGCGGGGGCGGCGCGCGCGTGCAACGCAACCATACAACCGTCGGGCGCATCCCGAACGGCGCCCTGATCGAACGCGAAGTGCCCTCCAGTTTCCTGCAGGGCGATAGCGGTCTGACCATCCAACTCAATCAGCCCGATTTCACCACCGCCGCGCGCGTGGTCAGTAGCATCCGCAGCGCATTCCCGAACCTGACCGTGCAAGCGCTTGACCCGTCCACGATTCGCGTCTTGCTCGACCCCCAAAGCGCGGTGGACCCTGTGATGCTGATTGCCTCGCTGGAGACGCTAAGCGTCCTCCCCGACATCAAGGCGCGTGTGGTGGTGAACGAGCGCACGGGAACAGTGGTGGTGAACGGCGATGTGCGCGTTGCACCTGTCGCAATTGCCCATGGGGGCATCACCGTGCGCGTGCAGACCACTTTCGAAGTGTCGCAACCGCCGCCGCTGAGCAATGGGCAGACGCAAGTCGTGCCCCAAACGCAGGTCGATGCCTCCGAAGAGCCTGCAAGGATGGTCTATTTGCGCGACGGCGCGTCGGTCGAATCGCTGGTGAAGGCGTTGAATGCCTTGGGGGTCAGCCCTCGCGATCTGATTGCGATTCTGCAGTCGCTCAAAGCCGCGGGCGCACTCCACGCTGAAATCGAGGTGCAATAATGCGAATAAACCAAGCATTTCCGCCTATAGAGCCGACCCCAGGCACGCAGCGCAACCCGCAACTCCTGCGCGCGTGCCAAGAGTTCGAGTCGATCTTCATCTTGCAACTGTGGCGTGCGATGCAAAACACGATTCCAAACCAACCGAAAACGCTTAACTATACAGAGATGTTTGATGTGCAATTTGCCGATTATTTAGCCAAGCATGGGCGTTTCGGATTGGCAGAGCAACTCTATGAGCAGTTGAGCCGACATTTACCGAAGGAGCCGACGCCATGAAAACTTACACAGATTGGCTGAACGACTGGCTGCGCGAGGGCAGGCGCGCATTGCCGCTGCTGGAGCAGTGGCGCGACGCCCTCGTCCAACGCGACCTCGAGCGCATCGACCGCCTGAACGCGCAACTCCAGCCGATTCTGGAGCGGTTAGAGCAGGCGCGCGCCGCCGTAGCGCAACTGGAATCGCCCGAGATGCTGCCCACGCCCTTGCTCCAGAGCGCATTCCACCTCGCCCAGCAGATCGATACGATCGCTCAAACCGCCTACGACATCATCTTGAACGAACTGGACTACACGCACGGCTTAATGGCGATTCTCACCCGTGCAGCGGAATCGGAACACTACGCTCCCACCGTTGCGCCGAGCAGCCCCACTGTGCTGCTCAACACGGAGGCATAAACCATGCCCAGTTTTCAAGGCATCGAGTTAGGCGCACGCGCCCTGCGAGCCTTTCAGATAGGCTTGGAAGTCACAGGGCACAATGTGGCGAATGTGAACACGCCGGGCTTCTCGCGTCGGCGCGTGCATTTCGCCAACACGCCCGAATACGCCTTCAACCCCAACATTCGCATTGGCACAGGCGTCGTCGTGCAGCATGTGCAGCGCGTGCGCGATATGATGCTGGAGCAACGCATCAACGCCAATACCAGCGATTTCGCACGCTTGGATACCCTGCGCCAGCAACTGCAGGGCATCGAAGGCGTCATGCTGGAGCCGGGGGAGGAGGGTGTCAGCGCACGCCTGAACGCCTTCTTCAACGCTTTTGATGAACTTGCCACCCGTCCCGACAGCATGGCAGCCCGTCAGAGCGTCCTCCAAGCCGCCAGCGCGCTGGTCGGCAGCATACGAAGCCTCTATAAGAACTGGCAGAATCTGAACACCCAGATACAGCAGCGCATGAGCCAGACCATCAGCGAGGCGAACGACCTCGCGGCGCAAATCGCTCGGCTCAATGAGCAAATCCGCGCGGCGCAGTCCAACGGCGCAGAAGCCAGCGACCTGCTCGATCAGCGAGACCGCATGATGACCCGCCTGAGCGAGCTGGTCGGCGCACGGGCGCACTACACCAGCGACGGGGGCATCATGGTCTTCGTGGATGGGCACACCCTCGTGCAGGACGGCGCATCGTTCCCATTGCCCAATGCTATCGATGTGCCCAATCGCGACTTGGATAGCACGCCCGTCGACATCCGCATTCAGAGTGGGCAACTGCGTGGACTGATGGACGCCGCTGCGAACCTTCAGGACTACATGAGCCGCCTGAACCTGTTCACCAACACACTGATTACCGAAGTGAATGCCCTCCACCAGACAGGCTACGGGCTGGACAACAACACTGGCTACCTGTTTTTTGATGGGACAGACGCTTCGAACATCGCGCTGCATAGCGACATCAGCGACCCCCAGCGCATCGCCGCCAGCGGCTTGCCCAACACCCCGGGCAATAACGGCATCGCACAGGCATTGGTGAACCTGCGCAACCAGCCCCTGGCGACGCTGGGCGGCATGAGCCTGACGCAATATTACCGCGACTTGGTCGGACAGGTCGGAAACGAGGCGCAGGTCTCCAGAAATCGCGCCGAATCGCAACAATTAACGCTGGAGCATCTCTACCAGATTCGCGAATCGGTGTCAGGCGTCTCGTTGGACGAGGAAGCGGCGAATCTGGTGAAGTATCAGCGCAGCTATCAGGCTGCTGCGAAGGTGATTAGCACCTTCGATGCGCTGATCCAAGATGTGTTGCAAATCGTACGGTAAGACGCGATGCGAATCAGCACCTACTGGCAGTTTCGGCGAATGGAACGCGCAACCGAGCAGAGCGTGCATCAGATGACGCTTTGGCAGCAGCGCGTTGCCACCGGCAAGCGCATCGAGCAGCCGTCGGACGACCCCGTCGGCTCGGTTCACGCGCTCGCCCTGCGCGAGCAAATCCAGCAAATCGACCAATATGGGCGCAACATTCGTGAGGCGCGCCTCTTTTTGCAAGCGACGGAGCAAGCGTTTGCAGATATCGGCGACATCCTGCACCGCACGCGCCAGATTATCACGCAGGGCGCCAACGACACCAACGACGCCAACGCACGCGAAGCCTTGGCCCAAGAGATCCGCGAACTCCAGCGCCGCCTGCTACAGATTGGCAACCAGCGCCCCGACGGCGAACGGTACCTGTTCAGCGGGCAGACCGTACATACCGCGCCTATCGATGTGGTGGGAGGCGTGGCGAGCTATGTGGGCGACGGCAACCCGATGCTGGTCCAAATCGCCGCTGACCGCACCCTCGCGATGAACTTTTCAGGCGCACGAATCGCCGACCTGTATAACAAACTCACACAGATCGAAAACAACTTACTCAGCGGCGCGTCAGCGCAACTGTCGATGGTCGACCTGCAAGATATCGAGCAGTTCCAAAACGAGTTCCACCGCTATCGGGGCGAGGTGGGCGTGCGTCTACGCGAACTCACCAACTACGAGCAGCTGCACCTGAACCGACGCGACCAACTCACGGGCAACCTCGCCGACATCGAGGAGATCGACCTCGCCGAAGCCATCAGCCAACTGAAACAATCGGAGCTCAGCTATCAGGCATCGTTACAAGTGTTCACGCGAATCCAGAGCGTGAATCTGTTCGATTTCCTGCGCGGAGGTTAAAGCATGGAACTTGAAACCACACGATTCGGTACAATTAATGTACAAGCGGACGACATCATCACTTTCGAGGACGGACTGGTGGGTCTTAGTCAGTATCGTCGTTTCGTCCTGATACGCCATGATAGCGAGGGTCCTTTCTGGTGGCTGCAATCGGTAGAGGAGCCGAGTTTTGCAATGCTACTGATTGACCCGTGGTACTTCCGACCGGACTATGAGGTGGTGTTGTCGGATTCTGAAGTTGAGCGGCTACAGTTGGATGAGTCGACGCCGCGGGCGGTTTTGACGACCGTAACGATACCGGCGGGCAAGCCGCATGCGATGACTTCCAACTTGCTCGCGCCGATCGTGATCAACACAGAGCGGCGCATCGGACGGCAGGTGATTTTAGATGACGAGCGCTACCATACGCGCCATCCGATCTTGCAGGAGATGTGGCGCTATACGCAGACCGCGGAAGCCGCCGGCTAACGCAACACGCCAGGGAGGGCAATCTCTATGTTAGTGCTGACACGCAAGGTTAACCAGAGCATTATGATTGGCGATGAGATTGAGGTCGTCGTGCTGGAGGTGCGCGGCGAGCAGGTGCGCCTCGGCATCAAAGCCCCCCGCAATGTGACCGTGCATCGGCGCGAGATTTACGAAGCCATCCAGAAAGAGAACCTCATGGCAGCGCAGACCCAGCCCGAAGATGTGCCTACCCCCACAAAACAGGTCAAAAGCGCGTCGTAGGGTATCAGGTAAGCCCGCAAATTGTGGAATAACCCCCATGCCATGAAACCGCTGGTGAAGGTGCTGGCAGTGGGGGTTGTTGCTGCAGGCGTGGGCGTGGCTGCTGGCAGGATGCTCGCGCCCCAGCCGAAACCAATACCCACAGAACCGTTGGGCAAACTCCAGTACGGCAACGACCTGTTCGCCCAAGGCAAGTTGCTGTCGCAGCCGGTGGACGAGATGACCCGCTACAAACTGGAGACGGAGGGACAAAAACCGTTTGCGATTATCGTCTCCTGTGCCGATTCGCGGGTGCCACCAGAGCTGATTTTCAATCAAGGGCTGGGCGACCTGTTCGTGGTGCGCGTGGCAGGCAACATCGTCAACGCAGAGAACCTCGCCTCCATCGAGTACGCAGTGGAACACCTCAAAACACCGCTGATTGTAGTGTTGGGACACACCCACTGTGGGGCGGTCAAGGCGGCGGTTTCCGGCAAGCACCTGGAGGGGCACTTACCGCAACTCGTCGCGCATATTGAACCCGTCGTGAAGCAACTCCACGCCACCCATCCGCATCTCAAGGGCGATGCGTTGATCGAACGCGTGGTTGAAGAGAATGTCCGACACACGCTGCAGACCATCTACCAGCGCAGCGACATTGTGCGCCATTATTACGAGCAAGGCAAATTGGAATTCGCAGGCGGCGTGTATCACTTGCGCGAGGGGAAGGTGGAATGGCTGAAGCTGCCCGAGCCATTCGATTCGAGCGAAGAAAAATCGGCGTCCTCAACCGGTTCGAGCGCGGCGCACGCCGCTGATGCGCATTCGTCGCACCCTTAGCAGGTACACTTTCTGCTGATGAGGCGTTATGAGTTGCCTGCTGTGGTGGTGGAGCATCAACGGCGTGGCAAGAACCTCTATGAGCTGATTCTGCATGCGCCGCCGATTGCCCAGAGCGCAACGCCAGGGCAGTTTGTGATGTTGCGTCCCGTGCGCACGCATGCCCCCCTCTGGCGTCGCCCGTACAGTATCCTGCGTGCGAACCCCGACAAGGGCGTGTTCAGCGTGCTTTACTCGGTGCAGAGCGCGTTCACTGAGTTGCTCTCGATGAAGCCCATTGGTTCCACAGTGCAGACGCTGGGTCCGCTGGGGAGCTCGTTTCAGCCGGTGCGATCAGCGCGGCGGCACATTCTCGTGGCAGGCGGGGTGGGCGCACCGCCGCTGTGCTTTTTCGCCTCGCGCCTCGCCCCGATTTTACAAGCAGGGGAACATCTCCTCATCCTTGCCGGAGCGCGTCGCGCGGATCTACTGGTGGGGCTGGATGAGTTCCGTGCGCTGGGTGCGGTAGTGCAAATCGCCACCGACGACGGCTCGCAAGGCTACAAGGGGTATGTCACCGACCTGCTCCAAGACGCTTTGGAAGACCCCATCGAATCGGCGGTCTATGCGTGCGGACCGAACCGCATGCTGCGGGTCGTGGCGCAGCAGTGCCTTGCGCGTGGCGTCCCGTGTCAGGTCTCGCTGGATGCGCCGATGCCTTGCGGGATTGGCGTCTGTTTGGGTTGCGCCGTGAAAGTAAACATCCCTGGGAGCGGCGTGTGGTACAAGCGCGCCTGTATAGAGGGCCCCGTGTTTCGCGCGGAGGAGGTGGTCTGGGAATGACGCCAGACCTGCGCGTCACGCTGAGCAGGCTCCAGTTACGCAATCCCGTGATGGTCGCAGCAGGAACCTTTGGCTATGGGCTGGAGTATCATCACTTGCTTGACCTCACGCAGTTGGGCGCGATAGTGACCAAAAGCCTCACCCTTGCGCCTCGTATGGGCAACCCGCCCCCACGCGTCGCCGAAACGCCTGCGGGCATGCTCAACGCCATCGGGCTGCAAAATGACGGCGTGGATGCGTTCCTGATGGAGACCCTGCCCCGCCTCCGCGAGTACGGAACGGCGATCATCGCCAGCGTTGCAGGGGAAACTCTTGAAGAGTATATGCAGGTCGCCGAGAAACTGAGTCGCGCGGAAGGCATTGCCGCGCTGGAGTTGAACCTCTCCTGCCCGAATCAAGCGCGTGGCGGGATAGAGTTCGGCATCAACCCAGAACTCACCGCGCATGCCGTCAGCTTGGTGCGTCAAGCATCGGACCTTCCCCTCATCGCGAAACTCTCGCCGAATACGGGCGATATAGTTCCGATTGCCCAAGCTGCCGTTCAGGCAGGAGCCGAT
This sequence comes from Fimbriimonadales bacterium, assembly GCA_026003075.1. Classification (GTDB taxonomy): domain Bacteria; phylum Armatimonadota; class Fimbriimonadia; order Fimbriimonadales; family GBS-DC; genus GBS-DC. Next base: position 45,148 of record BPGO01000014.1, read on the forward strand.
AGTTTATGCCTGATCAACACCGTCTTAGGCGTCGCGGTGGATGCCGAAACGCGTCAGTTCCGTATCGCCAGCAAGGTCGGCGGCTTATCGGGGCCTGCCATCAAGCCCATTGCCCAGTACCATCTTTGGCGGGTGCGTCAGGCTCTGCCCGAAACGCCCCTGATTGGCGTGGGCGGGATTAGCAACGCCGCCGACGCCATTGAGTTCCTCCTGTTGGGGGCGCACGCCATACAGGTCGGCACGGCGAACTATGTGCAGCCAACGCTTGCGCTTGAGATTTTGCAAGGAATCGAGGAGTATCTAACGACGCACGGATTCGAGAGCGTGGAATCTATTCGAGGAACTGTTTCCTGAGCATCGCCTCATACTCACGCCGAAATCGCTCCAGCCCGTGCAGAAACGCCGCGTCAATCGCATAGACCATCACTTCGCTCAGGTAGCGTCGGCACAGATCCAACGGGATGCCCGTGCGCTTGGACTCGGTTTCCACAATTGCTGGGAGGTGCGCCTGACCCCACTGATAGGCATCGTGGAGCAACGCGGCAATCGATTCGGCGGGCGATTCGGGATTCATCAGCCACACCGCCCACACGAACGGCAATCCTGTCCATGCATTCCATGCCGCGCCGAGGTCTAACCACTGCGCAACGGCTTCATGCTGTGCCGTCATCCCCAAATCGCCAATCAACAGGGCTGCATCCGCCGATTGAAGCATCACATTCAGGTCTGGGGGAGCGGAGAGATATTTCGGGTAGACCCCATAGGCGCGTTCCAGTAAGATGCGCGTGAGTGCCGCCGAAGTGAGTGAGCTGGTGTCCAGCGCGACGGTCTGGATATGGGCTATCGGCGTCTTACTGAACAGGCGCACACTGAGCGCCTCACGGCGCGAAGCGATTGCCAAGCCGTCCACAAATCGCGTCTCGGGACGCCGAAAATGCTCTACTGAGGAGACCAGCGCGACCTCGATGGTCCGCTGTTCCAGCATCTGTGCCAACCTCGAAGGCGGTGCGTAAACCACCTCCGCATAGCGCATCCCCGCGTCGGTTTCCAGCCAGCGCGTGAGCGGCGCGGCGTTGATGTACGGCACGCTTCCTATTCGTAAACGCATTTTAGAACACCCTATCTAACAGCGCGAACACGAACAGACCGATACTGACATAACCGTTCAGCGTGAAGAAGGCGACATTCAAGCGGCTGAGGTCGTGCGGTTTGACGAGCGACTGTTCGTAGGCAAGCATCAGCGCGGCGAACACCACGCCAAGATAGTACCATAAGCCGGCTCCCAGAGCGACGCCGCCCATCAGGAACGCGCCGATACACAGCGCGTGCGCGATTCGTGCGATACCAATCGCGCGCGCCCCGCCCAGGGTTTGAGGCAGGCTGCGCAAGCTGTGCGCACGGTCGAACACCTCATCTTGCAGGCTATAGAGGATATCGAACCCCGCCACCCACAGCGTGACGCCCAGCGTGAGCCACATCGGCGCAGGCTCCAGCGTCCCCCGCACGGCAATCCAGACTGCGCTCGGCGCAATCCCCAGCGACAGCCCCAGCCAAAAGTGCGACAGTGGCGTGAACCGCTTGGAGTACGAATAGCCCAGGATCACCGCCAACGCAACGGGCGCCAGCACAAAGCAGACCCAGTTCAACTGCCACGCCGCGTACAGGAACACAATCACCGAAACCCACATCGCCGTGCGCATCTGCTGCACGGTAAGCAATCCCGCAGGGAGAGCGCGGTTGCGCGTGCGCGGATTGAGCGCATCGATGTCGCGGTCGGCGATTCGGTTAAACGCCATCGCCGCTGTGCGCGCCGAGACCATCGCGACGAGAATCCAACCTACCACCCGCGCCGACGGAACCCCTTCTGCCGCGTACAGCAGGCTCAAAAGCGCGAACGGCAGCGCGAAAATCGTATGCTCGAACTTGATGGCTTCCAAAAAAATCCGAACCGTGCGCATTCTCAGGCGATTTGCATGCCAATTGTACCTGAACACGCCTATGGTAGCCCCACTGAGGTATACTCTCGCTGTCCACAAGCGTCTAAGCACTCAGGAGCAAAACGATGTACGGCGGTATGCGCGGTTCTGGGCGAATGTTTCGGCTGATTATGCGCCATGCGGGCGTCGCGCGTGAAATGGGCGGCGAGGAACTCTCCCTCGCGGTGCAGCGCGTTGACCAGATGTTCATTCAGGCTCTCGAAAAGGGCGCGTCGGATATCCATATGCATCCCGAACACAACGCTCTGCGTATCCGATTCCGCATCGACGGCGTGCTGCACGAACACGAAGTGATTACGCAGCCCGACCTGATTCAGGCAATGATTAGCCGCGTGAAACTCGCCGCGAACATGCACCTGGACGAGAAGCGCGATACGCAAGACGGGCGCATCGATATGGAGTATCTGGACAGGCGTCTCAGCGCACGCGTGTCGTGTATCCCGACGCTCAACGGCGAGCGAATCGTGATGCGTATCTTAGACCCCGCCAAGATGCAGGTCAAGCTCGATTCGCTGGGCATGCCGCAGGATGTGATGGCGAACTGGCGACGCGCCCTGCAAGTCGCCTACGGAATGTTGGTGGTCACCGGCCCCACAGGCTCCGGAAAAACATCTACCCTCTACGCCTCGCTTCATACCCTGGACCGCGTGCATCGCAATATCGTGACGGTGGAAGACCCTGTGGAGTACGAGTTCCCCGACAATGTGATGCAGGTGCAAGTGACGGAGAAGATTACTTTCCCGCGTGCGCTTCGGGCGATGTTGCGCCACGACCCCGATGTGATTATGATTGGCGAGATTCGCGACCGCGAATCGCTCCAGATCGGCATTCAGGCAGCGCTCACGGGGCATTTGGTGTTGTCCACCCTCCACACGAATAACGCGATCGAGACGCTGAGCCGCATGATGGATATGGGCGCAGAGGATTATCTGATTGCGGCGACCCTGCAGTGCGCGATGGCACAACGGTTGGTGCGCGTGATCTGTCCCGACTGCCGCGTTCCGTATCAGCCCACGCCCGATGAGATTGCCGCGCTCAAAATACCGCAGGAGTGGCTCGCGCAAGCCCGATTCTACACGGGCAAGGGCTGCCCCAAATGTATGGAAACCGGCTATCGCGGACGCACGGGGATCTTCGAACTGCTACGCATTAGTCCCGCTATCCGCGAGGCGGTTGTGAATCACGCCTCCAGCGATCAGATTATGCAAATCGCCGTCAAAGAGGGTTTCCGCACGATGCTCGACGACGGACGCGACAAGGTGCTGCGCGGAATCACCACCCCCCACGAGGTGATTCAAGCCGTCTATGCAGGCGTGTACGAGTCGTGA
>BPGO01000015.1 GCA_026003075.1 Fimbriimonadales bacterium
TTGATGATGCTCACCGAGCGCGGTGTGCCGCACCTGCCGCGTGAGGTGAACTCGCCCGACGAGCCAGCACAGCGTAAAGCACGACCCCACTCAACACCACGACCGCGGCGACCAGATGCCCATAGGTAAACACCCCAAACATTAGTTGCGAAGTCGCGCCTGCACGGAAGAACTCGTTGAGGAAGCGGTATAGCCCGTGTAAGATCAAAAACCCTGCAAAGAGTTGCCCTTCGAACTGCCGCCGCGGCGCCCAGAGGGTCAAGATGACAAAGATAAGGAGGTTCATCGCCGTCGCGTAGAGTTGAGTGGGATGAACGGCGTGGTCATGTCCGGGAAACACCACGCCCCAAGGTAGGTCGGTTGGTGCGCCGTAGCAACACCCTGCTGCGAAGCACCCGATTCGCGCAATTCCGTAGCCCAACGCCAGCGACGGCGCCGCCAAATCGCCCAGCTGCCAGATAGGGATGTGCCGCTTGCGTATCAGATAAATTGCGACGGCAATTGCCAGCCCAAACCCTCCGAAATAAGACATCCCGCCTTCCCACACGCGCAACACGCTGAGCGGGTCAGGAGCGTATTGCGACCAGTTGGTGATGACAAACGCGAGCCTACCGCCCACAATCCCCAACGCCACACTCCAGAAGGCGATATCCAGCACATCGTCCGGTCGGATCCCGTAGCGTGGGGCATAGCGCAACGCCCGCCACACCGCCAACCAAATCCCGACCATCCACATCAAGCCGTAGGTATACAGCGTGAACGGACCGATTTTGATGAGTTCGGGTCTCATCGCGGCGGCTCCTCGGTGGCGTTGACAGGTTCCCCTGCACGTGCGCCAAAAAACTGTAGCGCGGTCAGCCCCAGCAAGGAACAGGTAATCGCCATATCCGCAACATTGAACACGGGCCACAGGGGGATTTCGAACATATCGATCACATAGCCTAATCGGATACGATCGGCAAAGTTGCCCAGTGCGCCCCCCAGCAGCAGCCCCATCAGCAACTGTACCCCCCGCGAAGGCTTGTGGCGATAGTAGTACCAAATCAGTCCTATCGCAACGCCGAGCGTCAGGGGGATGGTCAGCCAACCGCGCCCCTCCAGCATGCCAAACGCAATCCCCGTGTTATAAGTTAGCGTCAGATAGAGGTAGGGGGGCAACACCGGGTGGGGTTGATCCAACACCAAAGTTGTTGCAGCCCAGAACTTGGTCAGTTGATCCAGCAAGAAAACCACAGTCGCCACGCGCCAGAACATGCCGCTCTTTAGAATACCTGAAATACGGTGGTGTATAATTGCATCATGCGTATCTTGTTCGCTTTCGGCGCACTGCTGGGTTTTCTCGTGGCTTGGGCAGGCGGCGAGGGTTGCGCACTCTGTGGACGCGCCCATATGGCTGCCATGCGACACCCCGAAATGCACTTACTCTCGTTTCCATCGCTCATTCAAGACCCCCAGTTGACCGATGTACAGCACTATGACTTAACGCTCGAAATCATCCCCAGTACCCGCACTTTGGTAGGCTCGTGTATTATGACGGTCAAGGTTCTCCAGCCCACCCTCAACGCATTTCGGTTCCGATTGCGCGATAACTTTTTGATTACAGGGCTGCGACTGGACGGGCGTCCCATCTCGTTCGTGCGCGAAAGTATCACGACCGTACGCGCCGAGTTTGACCGAACCTATACCCAAAACGAGGTGTTCCAGTTGCAAGTGGACTATGAGGGGGCGCCGGTGTCGCGGGGCTTCGGTTCCATCGAGTTCACAACGCGCTCTTCAGGCGCCGTGATTGTCGCGACACTTAGCCAGCCCTACTACGCCTATACCTGGTGGCCCGCGAAAGACGAGAACACCGACAAAGCCACGCTCACCTTCACGCTGATTACCCCAAGCGATATGTTTGCGGTAGCGAACGGCATGCTCCAATCTATCGAAGACCTCCCCAATAACCGCCGTCGCTATCGGTATCAGCACAACTATCCCATTGCGCCCTACTTAGTGGCGTTCGCTGCGACCAATTATCAACACTGGTCGCGTTCATTCACCTATAACGGGCAAACGATGCCCGTGGACTTTTACATCTACTCTGAAAATAACACGGCGTCGAATCGCGCTGCGTGGGAGCTCTGTATCCCGATGTTGCGCGTGTTTAGCGATTTATACGGCGTGTATCCGTTCATTCAAGAGCGGTACGGAATCTATCAGTTCCAGTTCGGCGGCGGGATGGAACATCAGACGATGAGCGGGCAGGGTGGCTTCGGCGAATCGCTGACGGCGCACGAGCTGGCGCATCAATGGTGGGGCGATATGGTGACCTGCGCCACTTGGAACGACATCTGGCTCAACGAGGGCTTCGCGACCTATTCGGAAGCCCTATGGCAGGAGTATAAAAATGGCTCCAGCGACCCCGCTGCTCTCCGCACGGCGATGCTGAACCGCCGCCCCAGTAGCCTGAATGGCAGCGTATACCGCTACGATACCAGTAGTGTAAACGCGATTTTCAGTTCGAACTTTGCCTATCGAAAGGGCGCGTGGGTGCTGCACAGCCTGCGCTGGGTACTGGGCACAGAGCGGTTCTTTGACCTGCTCGCGCGTTATCGCCAACGCTACGCCTACCGCCACGCCACAACTGCCGATTTTCAAGCCGTCGCGGAAGAAGTGTGGGGCGGCACGATGGATTGGTTCTTCCAGCCGTGGGTGTACGGTACAGGCGCACCCAGCTACAACTGGGGCTGGACCACGACAACTGTCAACGGCAAAAACTACCTGCTGATGTCGATCCACCAGACCCAGTCAAGCAGCTACGGGCTGTACACGATGCCGATAGGGGTGCGTGTGACTATCGGTGCTCAGACACAAGATTTGCGCCTCTGGAACAGCGCACAGACCCAGTACTATGTGGTTCCCGTGTCGGGTGTGGTTTCCAATCTCGCGTTCGACCCCGATGAGTGGATTCTGAAGGGGAGCAGCACGCAGGAGAGTTATCGCCCTGGTCCGCCCGTGATAGTGGAGATGAACCCCGCGCCGGGCATGGTCAGCAGCGGTGTGAACCAAGTGGATCTCTACTTCCAGACGCCTGTGCAGGTTAGTCCGTCGCAGGTACAGCTCACGGGCGCGTCGCTGGGCGCAATCGGGTTCAACTTTGCTTACGATGCGAACGCGCATCGCGTGCGCCTGACGCTGAACGAACCGCTCAAGCCCGACGCCTACACCATCCGAGTTGCCCCCAGTGTGACGGCGAGCGACTCGGGGCTGGCGCTCGATGGTGAATACTCTGAGCAGTTGCCCACTGGGGACGGGGTTCCCGGCGGCGAGGCGGTCTTACCGTTGCGTATTCTGGCGTCCAACGGCGATGTGAATGGCGATGGCTGCGTGGACGACACCGACCTGCTTGCAGTGCTGTTCGCTTTCGGCAGTGCGGGCGCGCGCGCCGAAGATGTAAATGGTGACAATCAAGTGGATGACGTGGACCTACTTACCGTACTGTTCGCCTTTGGGCAAGGCTGCTGAAGGTACACTTCTGTAAGTGTACATGGACTGGGTGCAGTCGTGGATGCCCGCGCACCCTATTGCGCAGGGGTTGATCGCCGGTGTTTTTATCGTGGCGATGAACTTGCTCGGAGCGCTGGTGGTGCTGTTATGGCGCCAGCCCTCACAGCGTATGCAGGACGGTATGCTGGGCTTCGCGGCAGGCGTAATGCTCACGGCAAGCTTCACCAGCCTGATTTTACCGGGCATCGAGCGCGGTGGTGTGTTGCCCGTGCTCGCGGGTGTGGCGTTAGGTGCGTTCGTGATGGACTTAGCCGACCACCTTATTCCCCACAAACATCCCTTTATCGGTCGCGAGGGCTTAGATGGCAGGCGTGTGCGTGCTGTATGGCTCTTCATCATCGCGATTACGCTGCATAACGCGCCCGAAGGGCTGGCGGTCGGCGTGGCATTTGGTGGGGGGCATTTTCGGGAGGGCATCCTCCTGATGTTGGCTATCGGCGCGCAGAACATCCCCGAAGGGCTGGCTGTGGCGCTGGGCGCGCTTGCCGCGGGCTTTGGCAGGCAATTCTATGCGGTTTTCGTGGGGCTGCGGTCGGGACTGATTGAGCTGCCGATGGCAGTGCTGGGGGCAACGCTGGTCTATTTCATGTCGCCCCTTGTGCCCTACGCGATGGGGTTCGCTGCGGGCGCGATGCTCTACATCATCAGCGACGAAATCGTGCCCGAAACCCACCGCAAAGGGCACGAACGCTGGGCGACCTTCGGACTGATGATTGGTGTGATGGTCATGCTCTATCTGGATGTGGTGTTGGGGTAATCCGTAGCCCGCTGGCAATCATGCTGTAGGCGAAACCCTCCACCCTCTCTCTGAGATCGCGCCGAACTTGCAGAACGATGGCTCTGCTGTACACATATAGAGCGCACTTGCAATTACAAGTCAATTTTCTGGGTATAATTCAGTGTAGTGGGGAGGACTTAATGGCTGAACGACGCGGTTTTACGCTCATCGAGTTGCTTGTGGTCATCGCGATTATCGCGATTCTGGCGGCAATCTTGTTCCCTGTCTTTGCGAACGCGCGCGCCAAAGCTCGTCAGAGTGCGTGTACCTCGAACCTCAATCAGATTTCCAAAGCGTTCCTGATGTATGCGAGCGACTATAACCAGATGATGCCCACCGTCGGCTGGATATTCCGTCCTACACCCGATGACGCGCCTTTGTGGACGGCGATGATTGCGCCCTACGCGAAAAATCGCGACCTGTTCCGCTGCCCCTCGGCGTCGGATACGGAGTACGGCGCGGTCTGGCGCCAGCGTGCGCGTCTTTCGTATGGGCTAAACTGGTTCTGGGGCTTTCCGTATCAGTCGTCGATGGACTATGTGGTGTCGCTGAGTAAGGTCACGCGTCCCGCTGCGGCGATTCTGGTGTTGGACAGTGTTCCCATACCGCCTTCTACCGACCCGTTCGGCGGTTACATGGTGACCCCGTTCGGCTTCGAGAATCGCACGCGTGTGCTGCCGATGAACAAGCCCAGTGGCTATGGAGTGCGACACAGCGAGGGCGTAATTGTCGCCTTCGCCGATGGGCACGCGAAGTGGTTCCGCGGCGACCAACTCTACGCACGCCAATCGAACGGAACGCCGATCCTCCAAGCGAACGATGAGACCCTGTTCGATTGCAACCCTGCGAAACTGAAGTGGGCAGTCCATCTTGGTGAGCGCACGGGTTGTCCATGAAGGAGGTAGCCCATGAAAACGAAAGGTTTCACCCTGATTGAGTTATTGGTCGTGATCGCGATTATCGCGATATTGGCGGCGATACTATTCCCTGTGTTTGCGCAGGCACGTTTGAAAGCTGAGCAGACCGCTTGTCTAACGCACCAGAAACAGATGGGGCAAGGCGTCATGATGTACCTACCCGATTACGACCATGTGTTCCCGCCATCGGGTGAAGGCACAGGTCCCATTCCCAACTGGGCGGAGCGGATTTTTCCTTATGTGAAGAGTCTGGAAGTATTTACTTGCCCGACTCAAGGTATCTCGTACGACATTGTACGCCGCTGGTATAACTTGGGACGTTCTCAAGCGGAGACAATTTATCAACGCTACGGCGTGCGTAACTTCTCTGCGAACGCCTATGTGTTGGCGTGGATTAACCCGCCATACCCGCGCGCGGGTCCTGGCGTGGTACGCCCCGAAGCCGCGATTGAGGAGCATGCGCGCACGATTATCTTCAACGAGTGCGTTGGGGTTGGTACGGTGCTGCATCGTGACCGAAACGGCGCGCTCGTGCCCAATAACATGCACTGGTGGTGGGCGATCTCCGATGAGTGCTGGGTCTGTGCAGAAAACGCGCGCGACCCTGACTTAGACGAAAACTTCTGGACGAGCCTGCTAATCCACAATGGGGGCGCGAACTACACTTTCGCGGACGGGCACGCCAAATGGATGCGCCCCGATCAGACCTATATGCCCCGTCGCTGTCAGGGCACTACGCCGATTGGCAACATGTGGCAATGGGGCGAAACGACGCTGGGACGCTGCGGCGCGAATGACTGTCCTGTTGCCATGCGTCAAGCCGTGAACAACTTCTGTCGCTAGCCCCGGCTGTACGAGTAACTTATTGACTGGGATCGCTTTGCACGAGGGTCTGCCCCGTGCATTGGGCTAGGCATGGACAAGAGGTTCATGTCCTATTCGCGCAAGGAAGCGTAATTTCAAGAGCGATGAGGTGAAAGGCTATGAGACACTCTCTTGGAGTAATCGGGCTATCAGCGTTGATGACGATAGCGTGGAGCCAGACGCTCCACACGACCCCGCACGGCGAGGGCATGCGTGGGTTGTCGCCCGCGACGCGCCCCGCAACCCCGAATATCCGCTGGCAAAAACAGCTCCCCCTCGGTATCGGTCACGGCAGTATCACCTTCAGCCACGGAGGACAGTTCCTCTATTTCAAGACCTTTGGCGCGGCTCAAGGGCAGGTGTTCAAGGTAAACGCCGCCGACGGCAGCACCGTGTGGGCGACCGATCCTACGCAGCTGGGGTTCGGCAACTTTTCCTACACCGGCGTGACGGTAGACGAAGCCGCGGGACGCGTGTACACCTCCGCGCGTGCTTCCGCCCAACCGACAGGACAGTCGTTCATCGCGGCGCTGGACATCAACACAGGCGCGACCATCTGGATCAAGACCGCTTCCGATTTGGGACTGGCAGGGGCGGACTTCGGGCGTGGGAATGTGTTGCTCAGTCCTGACCGCACCCGACTTTATGTGCGTGATAATGCTAACCCGTCGCGTATTGTGGCGCTCAACGCCGCCAACGGCAACTTGCTGTGGATTTACACCTCGCCGTTTAGCGGAGCGCCCCCATTTCAAACAGTAGGGCCCGTGTGGACAGACCCCGTCTCCGGGCGCACGCGCATCGCATTCAGCAACAACGCTGTAAATGGCTCTGTGGTCGTCATCGAGGATGCGGGCACAACGGCGAATCTTGTCTGGAGCGCCGATGTTGCACTGGGGTTGAACTATCGCTGGTGGGGCAATCTGGTCGCCAGCCTTGACTTCAGCACCCTGTACGCGAACTCGTTCTGGGATGCGGGCAACCCCGTGATGACGGCGCTCCGCGCCTCCGATGGGCAAATCCTGTGGCAAATCTTCTACAGTGTGTTCAACGGGATGAACCAGTACCAGAACCCTGTGGTGGGCGGCGACGGGACCATTTATAGCGGTGGGCGCGTGACGATCCCACCCCCGATTATGAGCGGCGCCGCAGCAACAGGTCAAGCAGGGGATTTCTGGAACTCGCTGGCTGCCAGTGACGCCGTATCACGCCCCTGGACACTCCAGAACCTGCGCGCCCACGACGATTCCCCCACCACGATCGATATCGAGAACATCGACTTTGCGGAGTCCTCCACTTATCCTGCCTCCGACGGCGACAACCTGATGCGCGACTACCACTACATCGGCGCACTCGGCTACAACGGTCCCGCTACTATCCGCCTCTTGGAAGTGCCAGCAGGAACCTACGACCTGTATCTCTATTCCTTCACGCCTATCGCGAATGATCAGAACGCCGTGTTCACTGTGAACGGCGAGACGAAGACCGTGACGCCTAACCCACCCGGACCGTTCACGGGCTACGAAGAAGATGTGAACTATGTCGTCTACCGTGATATTTCGCCTGTGAACGGCGAGATTAATATCACAGTAGAGATCGACCTGTTCAATCAGTACGCTGTCGTGAACGGGTTGCAGCTGGTAGGTAAGACGGGCGCACTGGCGAACAAGCGCGTGAATGTGGACTTCAACCAGCTGGGTCAACAGGGCGGCGGTATCACCGCGATTCGCCCCGACGGCACGATTCGGTGGCAGTTCAAGCCCGAAGGCAGCGGCGAGTTCAGCGGGTGGCCTGTAGTTACTTGTGGGCGCGTGATTTACGCCTGTGACCAGGTGACCTTTGACCAGACCTATCTGTACGCTGTGCGCGACAACGGCAACGATGCGAGCTTCTTGTGGCGGTTCCAGCTGCCCTATAGCTACTTCGGTAATAACTCGCCCTCCGTGGGTCCTGACGGCACGGTTTACATCGCCGCTTCACGCGATAATGCCGACCCGCAAACTCTCTATGCCTTCGCGCCTGCGCCGGAGGGCGACATTAATGCGGACGGCTGCATCGACGACGCGGATCTGCTGGCAGTGCTGTTCAACTTCGGCGCGGCGGGCTGCCTACCCGAAGATGTGAACGCTGACGGAATCGTGGACGACGCGGATCTGCTGGCAGTGCTGTTCAACTTCGGCACGGGTTGCTAACTCTGCATTCCATCGCCTCCTCAAACAAGCCGCCGACGCTTTGGAGTCACCCCAGCGTCGGCGGTGTTTGGCTCTTACTGCCCCTCCATCTGTTTGAGCAGTAGCTCCAGTTGCTTCATCCGCTCGCCGTAGGTGGCCCAATCGCCGTTTCGGAGCGCGCTTTGTGCCTCGCGATAGACGCGGTTCGCCTCCCGTGCGAGGTTGCGTAGGTCGGCAGGGGCGCCGACAGGAGTAGGTGGCGCGGTCGGCGTGGGTGGTGTCGTGCCCGCCTGGCTCAGACGCGGCGGAGTGCGTCCCTCGCGCCGCGCGAGCAATAACTGTAAGCCCTCATCGACCGTGTCGGTCATCACCACGCGCTCGCCGCTGGCAAGCACCACCTTCTTAAGTTCGGGGATCGCTCCCTCCGTGCGCGCCTGAAGGTAAATCGGCTTGAAGTAGAGCATCGCCTGCCCCAGCGGAATAATCAGCAAGTTGCCCCGAAACACCTGTGAGCCTTGCTGATTCCACAGGTTCAACTGCTGGGTGATCTCAGGGTTCTGGTTAATGCGTGCCTCAATTTGTTCGGGACCGTAGACGGTCTTTTGTTTCGGGAATCGGTACAACACGAGTTCACCATAGCGGTCGGGGTCACAGTGCGCCGCCAGCCATGCCACGAGGTTCTTACGCTGCTGCGGGGTGAACGGCAGGGTCAGCATATAGCGTGGCTGCTGCTCACCTGGTGGCTGCATAATTACATAATAGGGCGTCATCGGCACGGTCTCGTTGTTCTGCAGAATTTCACGAGCAATCGCCCACACATCCTCTTTGTTGAAGAAGATGCGGGCGTCCGTTGTGTGATAGAGTTCCAGCAGCTGCGCCTGCACCTCAAACAGATCGATGGGATAACGGATATGCTGGCGCAGGTTCTCGGGCATGGCGCTGAGGGGCTTGAACACATTCGGGTATGCCTGCGCGTAGGCGCGGATCAGTGGGTCGCTCTCGTCGGCGATGTAGAAGTTCACCTCGCCCGTGTAAGCGTGGATAGTCGCCTTGACCGAGTTGCGCAGATAGTTGAACTGGCGCACGATGCGGTCGCGCGAGAAGAAGGGGCGACTATAGGGGTAGTTGCGGCTCACCGTGTAGCCATCGTAAATCCAGACGATCTCGCCGTTGTGAATCACCGGGTAGGCATCTTCGTCCCAGCGGATGAACGGGAGCATCGCTTGCAGGCGTTCGCGGATATTGCGCCGAAACAGCAGGCGCGACTCCGCGTTTAGGTCGCCTGTGAGCATAATGTTCTGGTCGGAGAGGCGAACAGCGAACATCAAGCGCGTCAGCAGTCCGCCAATTGGCACGCCGCCGTTGCCGCTGTAGGTCGTGTACACATTCTCCTCCGCATCCCCCGTGCCCGTGAGCTTGGGGTAATCCAGCTCTTTCAGGTTGGAGCGCACGATGGAGTAGCGAACGAGGTTCTCACCGAAGTAGATCGCGGGGTTCGTGACGGGAATCGCCTCCTGTATCGATGGTTCCACCTGAGGCGGTAGGTTGCGAATCCAGAGTACGGGCTGTCCCTCTGCGGTCGCTTCGTTGACGGGGTTCATCACCAGCCCGTAGCCGTGCGTGTAGAGCAGATGCAAGTTCTGCCAGCGTTGCGCGGCGGCAGGCAATCCCTCTAAGTTCAACTCGCGCACTGAGAGCAGCACCTGTCGCAGTTCCCCGTTTACTGAGTAGCGGTCGACATCGATATCCACGAACGCGTAGTAGGGCTTGAGTGCCTGCAAGCCGTTGTACACTTGACGCAGGGGGCGGAAGTCCCACAGACGCAGGTTCGCCAGCGTGCCCTGCGCCCCTTGCAAATCGGCAGCGGTCAGGTCATCACGCACATCCATTACGCGCACCTGAATCTTGTCCAGGTTGTACGCGCGACGGGTGAACTCCAGATGGCGTTTGATATACTCGCTCTCGCGCTCCAGTTGATTGGGGATGACCACGAAGCGTTGCACCAGCGGCGGGTAAATCAGCGACGCGGCGACCCAGAACAGGAGCGCGACGGCAAACCCGCCGATAGGCAAAAGCAACCCCGCACCCCGACGCAAACTCACCAGACACAACACCGCTGCAATCAGCAAGCCAAAAACCGTGATGTTCAGAATCGGTAAGCGCGCGTGGATATCCGTGTAGCCTGCCCCGAAAAACTGGTCATGCTCCGAGAACACCAAATCGTACCGTGCCAGCCACAGATACCATGCGAACGCGAGTAAAAATAGCGTTGCCAGAATCAGCATGTGGGGCTTCACCGAGGGCAGGAAAGTCGGCATCCCGCCCAGCCAACCCAACGCTCGGTTGAAATAGTAGAACGCGCCAATCCCCACCAGCGCCACCAGTGTGGTGAACACCAGTAGCCCCGAGATAAACGACATGAACGGCAAGCGAAACACATAAAAACCGATGTCCATGTGAAACAAAGGGTCTTTAACGCCGAAGCTCTGTGCGTTTTGGAACAGCATCAGGTCATGCCAATACGCGCTTGCGCTCAGTCCGACGAAGACAGAGAACACCAGTGCGCCCAGAACCAGCAGGTAGTAAGTGCCCCGGCGCACGGCGCGCGTGATGCGTACAATCCGTCCACCCCGAATTGCCAAGTCGGATTCCTCCGTCGCGCCGGCGATCCGGTTCGCAATCCTCAGGTTCACCAGCGCGAAGAGGAAAAAGCCGACCGCCGTCAGCAAAAACAGCACCCAGCGCAAGGCAAGGATGCGCCCAAAAATCTGGGGGTACTTCACATCATGCACAAACCACAAGTAGTCCGTGTAGAGGTTAACCAGTACGCCCCCAAAGAGCATCACGATTAGGATGAGCGCGATCACGCCGGTCGCGAGTTTCTGACGGGTTTCCATACCAAGTATTGTACCTGCCAAAGCGGGATAGAGCCACCGAGGGCGCGGGGAGGATTTGGGGGGTGTTTCCGTCCCTCCCATGTTCACGGGAGGTAAAGATGGAGCGTGTGGGAGGATATTCGGGGCACGCCTTTGCGTGCCCCGAATCGTTTACTGCGTGTCCGCTTCGGGTTTGCCCTGCAGTTTGGAGAGGCTTTCTGCTTTCTTCGCGTAGGTTTCAGGGTCTTTGAGGAACTTGCTCTTGCAGCTGTTGCAGCAGGTGTAATAGATCTTGCCGTTATAGGTGAAGCGCACGGCAGACGATTCCTCAATCTCCTCACCGGAAACGGGGCAGATGAGTTTATCCGCGGGAGCGGCGGTGGTCTCTTTCGGCGCAGGCTGTTCGGGCTTGCCTTGCAGTTTGGAGAGGCTCTCTGCCTTCTTCGCATAGGTTGCGGGGTCTTTCAGGAACTGCGCTTTGCAGTTTTCACAGCCGACATAGTAGACCTTACCGTTATAGACCACGCGCACTGCACTCTCTACCTTCAGCTCTTCGCCGGAAACGGGGCAGATGAGCTGCTCGTTCGCGGCGGTTTGGACGGCTGGTTGGGCGTTTTTGTCGGCGCAGCAAGCGCTTCCGCTAGCTGCCTTCGCCTCACCACTACAACATGAGCCGCCTTCTTTCTTATCAGCGCAGCAAGCCTTTCCGCTGGCTGCCTTTGCCTCGCCGCTGCAACACGAATCGCCTTCCTTCTTGGCGGTTGTATTGCTCGCAGTACGGGTATTGGACGCCTGCTGGATGTATTTTTGAGGATTCTTTTTGAACTCAGCGAGGCAGTCCTTGCAGCTGAAGTAGTAGGTCTTGCCCTGATAGGTCAGTTTGGGGGCGTTTTTCGTGTCGGTGATGACCTTTCCGGAAACGGGGCAGCGCACTTCCTGCTTCTTCGCCGTGGTTTGCTTCGTCTGTGGGTTATTCGTTTTGTTCGTCTGAACGAACGCGACCGAGCTTAGGGCGAAGCTCGTCGCAAAGACCGCAACGACCAATCCGAAATTGCGCATTATTGGTTCCTCCTAAACCGAGAGTATCTCTATTATACCACGAAGGACATCTACCACCATTCCCAGCCCTTGCGGTAAGGCATGCGCACGAACTCGTCGGCTTTACGGGTGTTGGTGACGCGCCCCTCTTTGCCGTCGTAGTAGATTTTCTCGCCGGTGCGGAACGCCACATTCCCCAGCAGCACCGCCTCGGTGAGGGTGGTTGCGTATTCGAAGTTGCTGTAGGTGGGGCTGCCCGTTTTGCAGGCTTGAAGCCACTCTTCATAATGCCCAGGCGAGGTGGGTAGTTTGCGCTCCTTGAGTTGGAATCCTTCGAACCGCTCTTTGGGGTAGAGGCGGAACTGGCTGGCGTGGATGAAGTAGAAGGCGCCTTTCTCGCCGATGCAGATGACGCCGTTTGGCGCGAGGTTCTGCTCGCCGACCAATGCAGGGTCGGGCTTGAGACCGCCATCGTACCAGTAGAGTTTCACCGGAGGCTGGTCGCCGCGTGCAGGGAACTCGTAAATCGCTTTGCTGGACTTAGGACCCGTTTCGGGCATGCGCGGTGCGCCCTCCATCTCGACGCTCAAAGGCAGCCCCAGTTCCAGTGCCCAGTAGGCGGTATCGATGATATGGCAGCCCATGTCGCCCAGCGCACCCGTGCCGAAATCCCACCAGCCGCGCCATGCGAACGGGTGGTAGCCCTCATGATAAGGGCGTTCGGGGGCAGGTCCCAGCCAGAAATCCCAGAACAGGTATGGCGGTACTGGCTTGGAGCCTTCGGGACGCGCAATGCCCTGCGGCCAAATGGGGCGGTCGCTCCATGCGTGTACCTCGCGCACGGGACCAATCACGCCCGATCGGAGGACTTCCACCGCGATCCGCAACGGTTCGCTGGAGTGCGCTTGGTTGCCCATCTGCGTGGCGACTTTCGCGTTGCGAGCCGCCTCGCGTACCTGACGCGCCTCCCACACCGTGTGTACCAGCGGCTTCTCGCAGTAGACATGCTTGCCTAACTGCAGGGCGATCATCATAGGGAGGGCGTGGGTGTGGTCGGGCGTGCTAATCACAACCGCATCGATGTCTTTCTGTCGGTCGAACATGCGCCGATAGTCCACCCAGAGCCGCGCGTTCGGGAACACGGCGGCGGCGGCGCTAAGCTTTTCTAAGTCTACATCACAGAGCGCCACGATATTCTCGCCTGCGACGCCGCGCAAGTTGTCCCAACCGCGCCCACCGACGCCAATCACTGCGATATTGAGCTTATCGTTGGGCGATTGCCCCTTTGCCCAACTCTTCAAAAAGAGCAAGCCTGCACCTGCGCTCAGGCTCTGCTTCAAAAACTCCCGCCGTGTCGTTTTCCGTGCCATAGTTTGTTATTTCCTCACGGCACGGACGATTCCTGCCAAGCAGACCGATGAACTTCTCCCAACGAGCCGCCTGTGGATTAGGTATCATGCTTTGCGGAAGTAACTGGGGGTAGGACCTATGGAGCGTCAAGACGGCGAACTGGCTTCTGATGTGCTGGGCGTTGCCGTGCTGGGCAGCGCGCTGCTCCTTTTGTCGGGCTGTGGCGGTGCGTCTGCGCCCCCGCCTGTGCAAGCCGATCTCGCCCTAAACGCCACGGACGACGCTTTCAACGCGCAACGCTTGCGCTCGCTGTATACGAAACTCAGCGCGATGGCGGAGCCGATGCGTCAGCGCAGCGTGCGTGAATCGCCGCCGTTTCATCTCCAGGTTCCCACGGCTCAAGGTGACGAGCCGCTGGTGTTCACGCTCGTGCGTAACGGGGCAGGGGAATATCCGCACCTGCGTATCGCCCGTCCAAAAACAGGCGAGCATGTGAACTTCGTCTTTGGGGGTTCTGTGGCGCAGGGCATCACGCTGCGCCTAACAGACGATCAAGGCAGGATATTGCAACGCGACGGTCAATCGCTGGAGTTTGCGCTGTTTGATACGCGGAGCCGTTCGCGTGCGCCGCAGGATTGGATAGCGACCGGTATTCGCATCGCGTCGCTGGCGTTTCTCGTGTGGATTGGCGCCGTGGTGGTGCGGGGTGTGGCGGCGGCGGTGGGGTTCGTTGCGTTCAACCTCATCGTACTGGGACTGCTCGCGGCGGGGCTGGGCGTCGCTATCCCCGTCATTCGCTGGTTTTTGGAGAGCAGTGGAATCGACTGGGAGACCGTGCGGCGGTTCGTGGAGCAGACGGCGGAGACGATTATCGCGCTGCTGCGTGAAGTGGCGAACGGGTTGCCTCGTGTGCGGTAGGTGGTTGCCGATACGGGGTGGGGTATAATCCTTGCCGTGCGCTTTTGGCGACTGAAAAAGGCGGGCGTGCACCTGCCCATTCGGAACCAGCAGTTAGCAGCGCAAGCCCTCACCCATCGCTCGCATACAGAAGGCGAACTGTTAGCCAGTAACGAACGGCTCGAACTGTTGGGCGACGCGGTGCTGGACTTGATTGTTGCAGAGTATCTGTATCAAAAGTATCCGGAGTGGGATCAGGGGCAGCTTTCGAAAGCACGGGCGAGTATCGTGCGCGCCAGTGTGCTGTGTGAGGCGGCGAAGCGCGCTGGCATCGCGAGCCTACTGCGCCTCAGTCCTTCGGAAGAGGCGTCGGGCGGACGCGAGCGCCCCTCCATTCTCAG
Organism: Fimbriimonadales bacterium; assembly: GCA_026003075.1. Taxonomy (GTDB): domain Bacteria; phylum Armatimonadota; class Fimbriimonadia; order Fimbriimonadales; family GBS-DC; genus GBS-DC. Next base: position 14,839 of record BPGO01000015.1, read on the forward strand.
CGACGCTTTCGAGGCGGTCATCGGCGCGATCTATCTGGATTCGGGCTACAAGGCGGCGCGCGACTATGCTCTGGAACATCTCAAGCCCGAACTGGACGCGCTGGAATCGGGGGTGATGCCAGTGCAAGATTACAAATCCCTCCTTCAAGAGCGCACACAAGCGTGGTGGCGCATCACCCCCACCTACGAGGTGGTGGAAGAGAGCGGCACGCCCCACAATAAAACTTTTGTCGTGCGGGTGAAACTGCGCGATCTAATAGCAGGGCATGGCATCGGTTCCAGCAAGAAGCAGGCGGAACAGAACGCCGCTGCCCAAGCCCTACAATACACCGAACAGAACAGGAGGCAATTAGATGAAACCTTTGGCTGAAATTGGCGTTTTCGGAGGTTCTGGATTCTATTCGTTTCTCGACAAAGTCGAAGAGGTGAAAGTCGACACGCCCTACGGTCCGCCCAGCGACACGATTTCGATTGGTGAAGTGCACGGTCGGCGTGTGGCGTTTTTGCCCCGACACGGACGCAAGCACACCATCCCGCCCCACAAAATCAACTATCGGGCGAACCTGTGGGCGATGAAGGAACTCGGTGTGCAGGCGATTATCAGCCCCTGCGCGGCGGGGAGCCTGCAACGCCATGTGAAACCCGGCGACTTCGTGGTGGCAGACCAGTATGTCGACCGCACCCACGGGCGCGCTGACACCTTCTACGAGGGACCGACCGTGCATCATGTTTCCCCAGCCGACCCCTACTGCCCCGTGTTGCGACAGATTGCCATCGAGGAGATTCGCGCGCACGGTATCCCTGTTCACGAGCGCGGCACCATCGTGGTCATCAACGGACCGCGCTTCTCCACCAAAGCGGAAAGTCGGTGGTTCACCTCCATGGGCTGGGAAGTCATCAACATGACACAGTACCCCGAGGCGTACCTCGCGCTGGAGTTGGCGATTCCTGTGGTGAATATCTCTTTGATTACGGACTACGACAGCGGCTTGGTGGCAGAAGGCGAGGTCAAGCCCGTCACGGCGGAAGAGGTGATGCATGTGTTCCACCAAAACGCGGAGCGCATTCGCAAAGTGATTTTCGGGATGATTGCCAAGATCCCGCCGAACTTCGAAAGCCCGATTCGCCACGCGCTGGACTATGCGAAGGTGACGGTGTAGCGCGTCCACGCTGCGCAGCGCAAGGCGCGGCGTGGCTCATCCGACGCGCCTTGCCCGTTTACCGAGCCGCGTGGTGATCTCGTGCGGAGTGGTGTTGAGCAGGCGTGCGAGGGTCTCTACGCGCACTTCGGCGTCGCCGTCGCGCCCAATCAGCGTCGCCACATCACCTACCCGTGTCTGGGGCAGGTCGGTGATGTCCACCATGAGCATATCCATACACACGCGCCCAATTTGGGGAACCAATGTGCCGTGCAGAGCGATCGGCGCAAGGTTGGTCAGCCCGATGGGGTAGCCGTCGGCGTAGCCGACGCTGAGTGTTGCAACGCGCGTGGGGCGTTCCGCGCGGAAACGCGCTCCGTAGCTGACGCTTTGCCCTTCGGGGATTGTGCGGATGGAAATCACCCGCGCCCGCCAGCACAGCACAGGCTTCAAATTCTGACAAAGCGGATGCGTCTCCAGCCCTGTGGGGGCGATCCCGTACAGGAGCAGCCCACAGCGCACGGCGTCCAGCATGCTCTCCGCGACGGTGAGCATCCCCGCGCTGGCAGCCGCGTGCAGGGGCGTGCGCGGAAACCCCGCCGCTTGTAAACGCTCCACATCCTGCAGAAACCGATGCAACTGCTCCCGCGTGAACTCGGCGTTGCTGTCGGCGCAGGCGAAGTGGGTAAAGACGCTTTGCCAGCGTACAGGCGCGTCGGGGCAAAGCGCGGCTAAAAACGGCTCTATCTGCTCTGCGGTCAACCCCAGACGGCTCATGCCCGTGTCGATCTCCAGATGCACGGGCAGTGTGCGTCCGAATACTTTGGCAACTTCGCACGCTTGGCGGTAGCCGTCCAGAGAGTCGACCACGCTTTCTACGGCGTACTCCGCTGCTGTGCGCCATTCCGCAGGCGTCGTAGGGGGGTAGAGAGTCATCAGGCGAAACGGTTGCCCTTTGAGCGCCTCGCGCAGTACGACGGCTTCGTTGAGGCTGGCGACGATGAAGTGTGAAATGCCCGCCTGCAGCAACGCCTGCGCCACAACGGGTGCGCCGTGTCCGTAGGCGTCCGCTTTCACCACTGCCCAAAGCGTGCGCCCCGCGCCGATATAAGCCTGAATCGCCTGGGCATTCTCATGCAGCGCCGAGGTATCGATCTCGATCCAGTTAGTAGGGTAGGGCACGAGGATATTGTACCAGTTCAGCGGATGCTCTTCGCGCCTGACCCCCGCGAATACTCTAACAGGGATGAGCATAGGCGTTGCTTAGATGCTAACGCCCCCACGCAGGCGCGCATACAGCACGCGCAGCATACCGCCGAGCCGTATCGCAGCGATGCAGAGCGCATACAGGATCGGGTTCAGCACCCCGCGATAGTGCTTGCGGTAGAACGCTTCCAGCGCGCGATGCGACTCGCGAAGCGCGCTCAGGCGCACCTGTTGCGTGCTTGCGCCCCCATGATGGAGAATCCGGACTTCGGACACGAAGTAGATTTTCCACCCTGCCTGCTTGATGCGGTAGCACCAGTCCACATCGTTGAAAAACAGGGGGAACGCTTCATCCATCAATCCAACCTGTTCGATAACAGCGCGAGGCGCCATCAAGAAAGTCGCCATCGGCTGATCGACTTCGGCAACCGTGTCGTAGGAGAACCAGCGCATCCGATAGCCGCCTAACTTGCGCGAATGGGGGAACAGCCGCGCCAGCCCCGTGACTTCACACAGCAGATTTACGGGTGTGGGGAACCCCCGTACCGAGGGCTGGACGCGCCCATCGGGGAAAATCTGCTTCGCACCGATGGCGCCCGCTTCCGGATGCGCCCGCAGGAACGCAATCGCCCTGTCCAGCGTGTCGGGGAAGACCTCCGTGTCCGGGTTCAGCAGCAACACGAACTCGCCCCGAGCGCGCTGCATCGCCTGATTGTTGCCCCGCGCGTAGCCGAGATTCTCAGCATTGGCAATCAGCACAACCTGCGGAAACTCCTGCCGCACCATCTCTGCACTGCCATCGTGGGAGGCGTTATCGACGACGATGACCTCAAACGGCTCCGACGGCGGATGGTGGTAGATCGACTGCAGGCACGCGCGGAGCAGCGCGCGCGTGTTCCAGTTCACGATACAGATGCTCAGCGTCGGCACGGCTTAGAATGCCGCCTTCATCGCCCGCACACGCTCGGCAATTGTTTGCGCCGCCGTGTCCAGCGGCAACCGTTCCGCGTTTTTGTCCGTGCGCAGGCGCAGCTCTACCTGTCCGTCTTTCACCGCGCGCCCCACCACCACTTGAAGCGGAATGCCAATCAGGTCGGCGTCCTTGAACTTCACGCCGCTGCGCTCATCGCGGTCGTCGTAAAGCACCTCCACGCCTTGCGCCGTAAGCGTCTCATAGAGGCGTTCGGCGGCGGCGCGCTGTTCGGCATCTTCGGGGTTCACCAGAATCAGGATCACTTCGAACGGCGCGACGGTGATGGGGAAGCAGATGCCGTCCTCGTCGTGGTGCGCCTCCACAATCGCGGCGAGGCATCGGCTCACGCCAAGCCCGTAGCAGCCCATGATAATCGGCTTCTGGTTGCCGTCGGCGTCGGTGAACAGCGCGCCCATCGCCTGACTGTACTTGGCGCCGAGCTGGAAGATGTGCCCCACTTCGATGCCGCGTACCTCGCGCAACACGCCTTCGGGATGGCGTGGTGACGGGTCGCCTGCCTGCGCCATTCGCAGGTCTGCCCAGATAGGCTCTGGGAAGTCGCGTCCCCAGCACACATGAATTAGGTGGGCGTCGGGTGCGTTTGCGCCTGTGATAAAGTCTTGCAGCCCTTTAAGCTCGTAATCGGCGTAGAGGGGTACTTCGGGGGGCAACCCCACGGGTCCTGCAAAGCCCACGGGCGCGTTGGTGAGCTGTTGGATGGTCGCGGCGTCGAGCATCTCCACGCGCTCGCCGTTCAGGGCGTGCATCAGTTTATAGGGGTTCAGCTCGCGGTCGCCGCGCACCAACGCCGCCACAGGCTTGCCGTCCACGCGCATCAAGAGTGTCTTCACGAGGCGGTCGGGCGTCGTATGCAGAAACGCGCAGACCTCTTCAACCGTTCGGGCGTTGGGCGTCACCACCTTTTGCGCAGGCGGAATGGTGTCTATTGGGGGCGGGGTGAGTTGGGGATCGGGCAATTCACATCGCTCCGCGTTGGCGGCATAGCCACTCTTGTCGCACTGAAGCACCTTGTCCTCGCCGCTCTCGGCGATAATCATGAACTCCTCGTTGCTGCCGCCGCCAATCGCGCCCGCCTCGGCGTCCACAATCAGCGTGGGCAGCCCCATGCGCTCGAACATACGGATATAGGCGTTGCGCACCTTCTGGTACATCGTCTCCAGTGCGCCCTCGTCCGTATCGAAGCTGTAGCCGTCGTACATGATGAACTCGCGAGCGCGGATGACACCCCCACGCGGGCGCGGCTCGTCGCGGAACTTGGTCTGAATCTGATATAACAGCAATGGCATCTGTCGATAAGAGCTAACCGCGTGGCGCACGATGTCGGTAATCACCTCTTCGTGCGTGAAGCCCAGCGTGAAGGGGCGTTGATGACGGTCTTTGAGCTTGAACAGGATATCCAGCCCGCTGCGTCCCGTTTCATCCAGGAGCTCTTCAGGCACGAGCGCAGGCATAAACAGCTCAACGCCGCCAATCCGATCGCTCTCCTCGCGCACGATTTGCTCAATTTTGCGGATCACACGCCAGCCAAGCGGGAGATAGGTATAGACGCCGGCGGCGAGTTTGCGAATAAATCCTCCTCTAAGCAGCAACCGATGGCTCGGCAACTCCGCTTCCGCGGGCGCCTCGCGCAAAGTGGGCAGAAAATAGTGCGATGCTCGCATGGTACCTCCGTTTCTGTGCGAGGGATAGTGTACCATGCGTGCGGGGTTGAGAGGATTGCTGTATCTCGCCCCAACCAAATTGGCGGAAAATCGCGCTCCCCACGCGCGGTATCTTCGCCGATTGCTCGCTCGGCTCGGAAGGACAAAATTTCCTGCCACTCCGAGCCGAGGGCGAGGGAGCTACCATACCGATTTCGGGGTTTCAGCGACCTATTTTCGCTCGAACGCGGCGTCGAACGCCACGCGCGACGGCTCAAAGTCGATGTGGCGCACAAATTGGCACGCCTCACGCGCGCCGTGTTCCCGATCCATGCCACTGTCTTCCCATTCCACCGAGAGCGGACCTTGGTAGCCAATCTCGTTCAGGGCGCGGATAATCTCTTCAAAGTCAATCGAGCCGCGTCCGGGCGAGCGGAAGTCCCAGTACCGTCGCGAATCGCCGAAGTTCAGGTGCCCGCCGAATACTCCCGAAAGGCGCGGCGTATCCGACCACCAGACATCTTTCACATGCATATGGAAGATTCGGTCGCGGAATCGTCGGATGAACGCCACATAGTCCACCCCTTGATAGCCTAAATGGCTGGGGTCGTAGTTGAACCCGAAGCGCGGATGCCCACCCACTGCTTCAATCGCGCGTTCGGCGGTCACGATGTCGTAGGCGATTTCGGTGGGGTGCACCTCCAGCGCGAAGTAGACATCTTCCTGCTCGAACACATCTAAGATGGGCTTCCAGCGGGCGGCGAAATCGGCGAAGCCTTTCTCCACCAGGTCGGGCGGATTTGGGGGAAACGAGTAGAGGTAGTACCAGATGCTGCTGCCCGTGAAACCGTTGACCACCACGCGCGTGAGTTGCTGTTTCACCGTGTCTGGTGCGCATTGGAACAGTTTTCGCGCGGCGCGGGCGGTGTTTTTCATCTCTTCCGCAGCGCGCTGCCGCACGCCCTCCGGGTTTCCATCGCCCCACACGCGCGGGGGCAGGATCGCACGGTGTCGTTCGTCAATCTGGTCGCACACCGCCTGTCCCACCAGGTGGTTGCTAATCGCGAAACACTTCAGCCCGTACTTGCCCAGAATCTCCCAACGCGATTCGCAATAGCCGTCCTGCGTGAGGGCTTTCTCCACATCGAAGTGGTCGCCCCAGCAGGCAAGTTCCAGACCGTCGTAGCCGAACTCTTTGGCTTTCTGCGCCATCGTCTCAAGGGGCAGGTCTGCCCACTGTCCTGTAAAAAGCGTCACTGGTCGCGCCATCGTTCGGAAACCTCCACGCAGATAGTTCACGCTGCGGAGGCGATTTCCTGCTAAGCAGGTACAATCCTGTTGTGGAGGCATGGGGACGGTTGGAACGGATAGGGCAAGGCGAGGCGTCTTACTGGGCGTTCATTCCCAACCCACTGCCGCCGCCGTTCCAGTACGACGCGACGCTGATTAACGCGCTCTCGGAAGCCGATCGCGCTTTGGGGGAACTGGCGGGTCTGGGACGCACGCTCGCAAATCCCTATTTGCTGGCGCGTCCACTGATGGCGCGTGAGGCGGTCTTGTCCTCGCGGATTGAGGGGGCGCAGGCTGATTTGTTTGACCTTTATGCTTATAAGGCAGCGCAGCCCGCTCTGCCAGGTTTCGCTATCGCTAACGACACCCGCGAGGTCTATCAGTATGTGCAGGCGCTGGAATGCGGTTTGCAACGCTTGCAGGAACTGCCGATGAGCTTGCGTCTGATTCGGGAAATCCATCGCGTGCTGCTGCGGGGCGTGCGCGGCGAGTATACCGCGCCGGGCGAGTTCCGCACGACCCAAAACGGGATTGGCGCTCCCGGCTGCACGCTGAACGAGGCGCGCTATGTCCCTCCACCTCCCGACGCCATGCGCGACTGCCTGTATCAGCCCAATGAACATCCACCCCTCGTCCGACTGGCGTGGATTCATTACCAGTTCGAGGCAATCCACCCCTTTATTGATGGTAACGAGCGTATTGGACGCCTGCTTCTCATCTTGCTCATGGTTCACTGGAACCTATTGCCCACGCCGCTGCTCTATCTCAGCGAATATTTCGAGCGTCATCGAGGCGAGTATTACGACTTGCTGCAAGCGGTTAGTGAACGGGGCGCATGGCGCGAATGGACACTGTTCTTCCTGCAAGGTGTCCAGGGGCAGGCGCAGAATCCCGAGGCAAGAGCAATACTCCACAGCGATTAGCCACGAAAGAAAACAAAAGTTTCTTTGGGCGCACGAAAAGAAACAAAACCGCCCCAAAAGTTTCTTAAGGGAGGAGCAATGGCGCCGCCCCGCTTCCACGCGGTGGGGATGGGGATGAGGGCGAACGGTGTTTCCCTCCGGATCCCTCTTGACTTAACCCTGATGCATGGTATAATAAAGTCATCGGAGGCGATGATGAAGCGGTATATCCTGCCTTTGGCGTTGTTGGGCGTCGCGGTGTTCCTGTACGCGACGATGCCGTCAAGTGCGCAACTGCGCGTCGGGCAAAAGATGCCTGAAATGACCTTCAAAGACCTCAAAGGTAACGAGGTCAAAATCGGCGGCAAACAGGACAAGGTTTATTTGGTCGACTTCTGGGCGACCTGGTGCGGTCCGTGCCGCGCCGCGATTCCCTACCTACAGGAGCTGCACAACAAGTATAAAGATCGCGGTCTGGTGGTGGTAGGCGTTGCGCTCGATTCAGGCACTGCCGATGAGGTGCGCGCGTTCGTGGAGCAGAACAAGATGACCTATCCCGTTGTCGTACCACCAAACGAGTCGGAAGTGATGCGCCGAGCGCGCGTCAAAGCCTTCCCCACGATGTACATCGTGGATAAGAAGGGCGTCATTCGCTACGCGGAGGAGGGTTTCGCCCCTGAAGTGATGGAGGACATCCTCCGTGTCATCGGTCAGGCGATGATCGAGTAAGCAGCAAGGGGGAACAAACCATTCAGAAGGAACTGAGAATCAATAATCGCATCCGCGCCAAGGAAGTGCGGGTCATCGATGTAGACGGCAAGCAGTTGGGCGTGATGCACATTCGTCGCGCCCTCAAAATCGCCCAGGAACAGGGCTTAGACCTTGTAGAAGTTGCGCCGACGGCGAACCCGCCCGTGTGCCGCATCTTAGACTACGGGCGCTATCGCTACGAACAGGAAAAACTGGCGAAGGAAGCCAAGAAGAAGCAAAAAGGCGGCGATGTGAAAACCATCCGCCTCCGACCCGCCATTGGCGCACACGATATCGAAACGAAAGTGCGCAACGCCACCGAATTCTTGGAAGATGGCGATAAGGTAAAATTCGTGGTCATCTTTCGCAGTCGCGAGTTCGGGCGACCCCAAGTCGCGGAACAGTTGCTGCGTAAAATCGCAACGGCGCTGGAAGAACACGGCGTAATTGAAAAGCAGCCCGCCATGGACGGCAGGCAGATGGTGATGATTATTGCACCTGCCAAAAAGCCTGCTCCGAAGCCGAAACCAGCGCCCACCAGCGAAGGAGGTTCAACGAATGTCCAAAAACAAAATGAAGACGAGCAAAACCGCAGCCAAGCGGTTCAAACGCACAGCGACGGGCAAACTGATGCACAAGAAAGCCGGGAACAGTCACCTGTTCCTGAGTAAATCGCCCGCGCGCAAACGCCGACTCGACCTTGAGGATGAACTCTTCAAGGGCGAATACAAGCGTATCAATCGCCTTTTAGCAGGTAAGTAAGGAGGAGAACAATCATGGCGCGAGTGAAAGGTGGAACGGTGACCCGCCGTCGCCACAAGAAGATTCTGAAACTGGCTGAAGGCTACTACGGTGCAAAAAGCCGCCTATTCCGCAAGGCGAACGAGCAGGTGATGAAGTCGCTCCAGTATGCCTATCGCGACCGCAGGCAACGCAAGCGCGACTTCCGACGCCTGTGGATTACCCGCATCAATGCGGCATGCCGCCTGCACGGAATCCGTTACCACGAGTTCATCCACGCACTCCACGAACGAGGTATCGAGGTCAACCGCAAGCAACTCTCGGAAATGGCAATCCACGACCCCGAAGCGTTCAAGATGCTCGTGGACTCCGTGCGCCCTTCGTAGCCGAAGAGGCGGGACACCTAAGCCCGACAGGCGATGCACCCTATTCAGCAACTCTTAGCAGAAGCGGAGCAGGCAATTGCGCAAGCGACCTCCACCGCCGAATTGCAAGCGGTGGAGACGCACTACATGGGCAAAAAGGGCGCCATTAGCCAACTCTTACGACAGGTGGGCACGCTGCCCCCAGAGGAGCGACCCGCGTTCGGGCAACAGGTGAACGCGGTGCGTGCGCACCTTGAACAGCGATTCGCCGAACGACGCGCCGAACTGGAGCAGCTCGAACTCGCCCAGCGCATCGAAGCGGAACGGCTGGACATCACCCTGCCCGGCACGCCGCTGCGCCCGGCACGCCTGCATCCGCTAACGCTTACCATGCGCCGCGTGAAAGCCGCGCTCATCGGGCTGGGCTTCGAGTTCGTCGAAGGCTACGACTTGGAACAGTTCCGCTACAACTTTGGCGCACTCAACTACCCCGAAGACCATCCCGCTATGGACGAGCAGAATTCGTTCCATATCGCGCCCGGCTACCTCTTGCGCACGCAGACGACCTCGATTCAAGGACGCATCTTCGAGCAACTCCAGCGCGGCGAGCGCCAACTGCCTCTGCGCATCGCGACGATCGGGCGCTGCTACCGCTACGAGAATGTGGACGCCACGCACTCCCACACTTTCCACCAAGTGGACGCTTTTATGGTCGATGAAGGGGTCAGCATGGCGCATTTGAAGGGCGTGCTGACGCAGTTTGCCCAGCTGATGTTCGGCGCCGAAGTGCGGGTGCGTTTCCGCCCCGACTTTTTCCCGTTTGTGGAGCCGGGGGTGGACTTCGCCATCTCTTGGAAAGGCGGCTGGCTGGAGCTGGGCGGTGCCGGGCTGATCCATCCGAATATTCTGGAACGCTACGGCATCGACACGGAACGCTACAGTGGCTTTGCCTTCGGATTGGGCATCGAGCGTATCCCGATGCTCCAATACGGCGTGGACGACCTGCGCCTGTTTTTGGAGAACGATTTGCGCTTTCTGGAGCAGTTCCCCATTCTGTAGCGCGGGCGTACTGTAGAGCAAACGATACCTAATCGTTAACGGCGTGCAGTGCTTCCTGCAGGATGCGCTCTTCAACCTTAGTTTTCAGTACGCGATCGAGGCTGTGACGCTTGAGTGCCATGCGCACACACGCGGCTTGAGGGCACAGGTACGCGCCTCGTCCGGGCAGTTTTTGGGTGGGGTCGAACTGCACTTGAAGCGTATGGGGGACGCGCACGAAGCGCAGGAGTTCGGATTTGGGAGCGGTGCGCCGACACGCAGCGCACCGCCGAAATGGGCTATGCGGACTTCTCTTTCTCGGCTTTGGCAATCTCCTCCTCCGAGCGCACTTCCAGTTTCCAGCCCGTGAGTTGCTCGGCGAGGCGTACATTCACGCCTCCGCGCCCAACTGCCTGACGCAGCTGATTATTCGGCACGACGACCAGCGCGCTTTTGTTCGCCTTGTCCAGAATGACACGGTTCACGCGGGCAGGGTTCAAAGCGTCGCGAATAAACTGTGCCGGGTCGCTGCTCCACTCGATGATATCGATATGTTCGCCGAAGAGCTCGTTCGTGATGGCTTGGACACGCATGCCGCGTTGCCCCAAGCATGCGCCGACGGCGTCCACCAGTGGGTTTTTGGAGTGCACGGCGATTTTGGTGCGTTCGCCAGGCTCGCGGGCAATCGCCTTGATTTCGACATCGCCGTTGGCGACTTCGGGGGCTTCCTGCGCCAGCAGGCGTGCGACCAGCAACGGCTCCGTGCGTGAGGCGATGACTTTCATATCGCGCAGACGCGGCTCACGCCCACGCTCCGTTGGTGGAATCTTTACCTCCAGCACCAACACCTTGATCGGCTGTCCGATTTCGTAAGTGTCGCGCGGACTCTGGTGCTTTTCTGGCAGCACCACTTCGATGCGTCCGTAGGAGAGCAACACTTTGGGACCGATGAATCGCTCGATCCGCGCGGTGATCACATCGCCGACACTGGCGTTCAGCTCGCGCAGGGCATGTTCGCGTTCTAACTCGCGCAGTCGCTGGGTGAGCACCTGAAAGGCGTTTTGCACGGCAATCCGTCCGAACTCTTCAATGGAAGCTTCCATTTGCACAGTGTCGCCTACTTCCAGCGCGGGGTTGAGCTTCTGTGCTTCTGCCAAAGCAATCTGGGTGTTTGGGTCGGTCACAACGCCTACGACTTCCTTCTCGACAAGAATACGAAAACAGTTGGGTCTATCGGGTGTGAACTGTGCTTGCACCCGCGCGTTCTGGGGCAGGTGCATTTGCTTCCGATACGCATTTGCGAACGCGGTCTCCAGAGTCGCCAGCAGGTCGGCGTAGGGAATCCCACGCTCGCGCTCCAGTTGCTTCAATACTTCTACGATTTCGTTACATAGCATCGCGCATACCCCCTTTAGGGGCGTATCGGTTATAAAGAAAAGAGTGGGCAGAACCCCACTCTTCTCTCATCCGTCGCCGCCCATGCAGAGTATACCCTATCGCGCGGTGCCGCGCATGACGCGGGCGAGTTGCTTCTCGTGTTGCGGCGGGGTGAGCGCGACCACCGTGTCGCCTGGCTGCAGGATGAGATTCGCAAGCCCCAGCGTGAGTTGCCCGTTGCGAACCACCGCCGCCAAGAGCGTCTTGGGGGGGAGTTCAATTTCGCCAATGCTTTTGCCCGCAACCGGGGATTCGGGCGTGACTTCTGCCTCAATCACTTCGAGATCACCGCGCATAATCGCGCCGATGGGCAACACCTCGCCGTATTCCACTTCCTGTTCGAGGATATTGAAGATGAAGCGCGTGCTGCAGATGGTCTCGTGGATGCCCAATCGGAAAAAGAGCGATTCGTGGCGTGGGTCGCGCACGACGGCTAACACACGCTTGACTTTGAAAAAGTTTTGCGCGAGCTGGCTGACAATGAGATTATCTTCATCGTCGCCTGTAGCGGCGACCACCACATCGGCGCGGCGCGCCCCTGCTTCGTTCAGCACGCGCACTTCGCACGCATCGCCGTACATGACGCGCTCGCCCAGCTCATCGGCTAAGTCCATCGCGCGTTTGCGGTTCTTTTCGATGAGTAGCACCTCGTAGCCGTGCTGGTGTAGCGCTTTCGTTAGGTGATAGCCGATATCGCCACCGCCTGCGATGATCACATACATAGCAGCTCCTATTATACCGCGTCGTTGGGGGCGTGGAGTGCATGCGTTTACTGAGAGAAGTCGCCATCCCCATGCGGCTTGGTCGGGATTGGCAGCATCAGGGCTTGTGCGAATCGCTCCATCGCCTCGCGTGCGCGCTGAAGTTTCAGCTGACGGCGCAGGTCGCGGTCTTTGGGGGCGTCTTCGGGGTCGGGCAGTAGTCCCCAGTTCGCGTTCATCGGCGGGAAGTCTTTATGCGGATAGGTGCTGATGTAGTGCAGCAAGGAGCCGATGACCGTCTCGCGTGGGGGCGCGACGGTAGGTTTGCCCAGCGCCAGACGCGCAGCGTTGATGCCTGCAATAATCCCCGACGCCGCCGACTCGATATACCCCTCGACGCCCACCAGCTGTCCCGCGAAAAATAGTTTGCCATCCTCGCAGAATTGCAAGGTGCGCTGCAGGAGGCGGGGCGAGTCTAAGTAGGTATTGCGATGCACCACGCCGTAGCGCACAAACTCCGCGTTTTCCAAGCCGGGCACAAGTCGGAACACGCGCTTTTGTTCGCCCCACTTCATGCGGGTCTGGCATGCGACGAGGCTGTAGAGCGTGCGCTCGTTGTTCTCTGGGCGCAACTGCAGCACGGCGTAAGGACGCTTGCCGGTGCGGGGGTCAATCAGCCCCACGGGCTTGAGCGGTCCGAAGCGGAGGGTGTCTTTGCCCCGCGCGGCGAGTTCCTCCAACGGCACGCAGCCCTCAAAGAAGCGAGTGTCCTCGAAATCGTGCAGCGGCGTGAGTTCCGCTTCTCGGATCGCCTGCCAGAAGCGTTCGTATTCCTCCTTGGTGAAGGGGCAGTTGATGTAAGCAGGGTCGCCTTTTTCGCGACGGCTCCCGAAAAAGACCTTTTCGTAGTCGATGGTGCTGGCGTCCACGATGGGCGACACGGCGTCGTAAAAATAGAGATGTTGCTTCCCGGTGATGCGGGCAATCTCGCTGGCTAAAGCATCGGAAGTGAGCGGTCCGGTGGCGATAATCAGGGGTCGGTCGTCCGGGATTTGAGTGACTTCCTCGCGCACGACTTCGATCAAGGGGTGCAGTTCGATACGCGCTGTGATGGCTTGGGCAAACGGCTCGCGCTCGACGGCTAACGCCTCGCCCGCAGGCACAGCGAACTCACGCGCCGTGGGGATGACCAGCGAGCCGAGCCGTTCCATCTCCCACTTGAGCTGCCCTGCAGGGGTGGTTGGCAAGAGCGACTTGAACGAGTTGGAGCAGACCAGCTCGGCGAGCCAGCCTGTTTTGTGGGCGGGAGTGCTGCGTTTGGGGCGCATTTCATAGAGGCGCACAGGGACGCCGAGCCGAGCAGCAGCCCACGCTGCCTCCACTCCGGCGAACCCGCCGCCGATAATCGTCACGCGCGGCATGTCAACCGAATTATACCCTGTAAACGGGTATCATGCCAATTGCTAATCCAATCGTGCAGCCCCTGATTGTGATTCTCGGTCCCACAGCAACGGGTAAAACCGAAGTGGGTATTCTGCTGGCAGAGCGCTTGGACGGCGAGATTATCTCCGCCGACTCGAGCGCGGTCTACCGTGGGCTGGATATCGGTTCCGCCAAGCCCTCGCCTGAAGAACAGCAGCGTGTGCGCTTCCACCTCATCGATGTAGCCGATCCCGACGAGGTGTTTACCGCCGCAAGGTTTCGCGAACTGGCCTTACAGGCAATAGACGCGATTCGTCAGCGGGGCAAGCGAGTGCTGATTGTCGGGGGCACAGGATTATATCTGCGGGTGTTGTTGCATGGGTTTAGCCTTGCGCCGCCACCTGCCGACCCAGAGGTGCGCGCCCGTTGGAAAGCCGAGGTGGAGCGCGTTGGTGCGCCAGCCCTCCACGAACGCCTGCAACAGATTGACCCCATCGCCGCCTCGCGCATTCATCCCAACGATGCCGTGCGTATCACGCGCGCCTTCGAAGTGTATGAAATGACGGGCGTCCCCATCAGCCAGTGGCAGCAACACGCCGCAGCTGAGATGCCCGCCCTCAAAATCGGACTCACGATGCCGCGTGAACTGCTCTATCAGCGTATCGACCAGCGCGTCGACCAGATGATCGCGCGGGGAATGCTGCAAGAGGTACAGAATCTGTTGCAAAAGGGGTATAATCCTGCGCAACCTGCCCTGAAGGGGTTGGGCTACCGCCACCTCATCGGGTATATTCAAGGGCGCATCGGTTGGGATGAGGCGGTGCGACTCTGGAAACGCGATACACGGCGGTTCGCAAAGCGTCAGATGACTTGGTTCCGCAGAGAACCAGGCGTCCGATGGATTGACGCCAGTCAAGGGAGTGAAAAAACTGCTGAGACGATTCATACACTGCTAATGGAGCAGGGAGGTTTCTAAGATGCCGAAAGCGATTAATTTGCAGGATATGTTTTTGAATCAGGTGCGCAAGGAAGGGATCGGCGTGACGATCTACCTGAACGGTGGTTTGCAACTGCGTGGGACCGTGCGCGGCTTCGACGCGTTTACCGTACTCTTGGAAAGCCCCGGCAAACCCGTCCAGCTGGTCTACAAGCACGCGATCACCTCGATTGTGCCCTCGCGCCCGGTGCCCGGTTATGGTCCGTCAGGACGAGCTGCCCAGCAGGAGCCTGAGTTCGAGGAGTAATTCGCTCCGTTTTTTCAAGCTGCAGGGCGCAGGCAACGATTTTGTGCTGCTGGATACTTTGTTGCAGCCGTTGCCAAGCGCGCACGGGGCGTTGTTGGCGCGCCGTTTATGTGACCGCAGGTTTGGCGTCGGCGCGGATGGGCTGTTGCTGGTAGAGCCGTCGCAGGTTGCGGACTATCGGATGCGCATCCTCAACGCAGACGGCTCAGAAGCGACGATGTGCGGCAACGGCATCCGTTGTTTCGCCCGCTACCTCTGGGACACCTATTCGCTCGCGACGGATTGCCTTACGATCGAGACCGGGGCAGGCGTACGGCGCGTCTATCGGGGTCAGGGGAACCTCCTGACGGTGGAAATGGGCAGCCCGCGCTTGCGGGAGTTGTCTTGCTCCCCGACGCTGGGAACGAGCGAGTTAAGCGGTGTGGAAATACTGGCGTTCCGTGCTGTCCACACGGGAGCGCCTCACCTGGTGCTGTTCGTGCATGATGTTGAACAATTCCCCTTAGAAACGGTGGGACCTGCGTTGGAGTATCACCCTGATTTCCCTGACCGCACGAATGTTTCTGTGGCGCAGGTAGAGAACCTCACGCAGGCGCGAGCGCGTGTGTGGGAGCGGGGCGCAGGGGCGACGCTGGCTTGCGGCACGGGCGCATGCGCGATTGTCGTGGCAGGGGCACTGCACGGGCTTTTGGGACGCAAGGCGACGGTTCGGATGCATGGCGGCGATTTGCAAGTGGAATGGCGTGAGGACGACACGCTCTGGCTCACGGGCGATGCCACACTGGTGTTTGAGGGGATGTGGCGTACGGATGCGCCCATAGAGTAGGGTCAAGGTTCGTGGCGTGAAACGATTTGCCGTGCCTCTATTTGTGTCAACCCCAACGCGGACTGGAGTGCGCGCGCCGCATCGTCTGCAGAGAGGACGCCGATGAGTTCGGTCGCGGCGATTTCTGCTCCCAGCGCATGTGCCATCGCCCGTACGGTTTCCGTCACGCGGAACAGGTCGGTTGCCTCCGTTTGCGTGATGTTGAGCGACACCTGCGCGACGCCACGAGTGGGGAGCCATAGTCCTAATGCGCGAACCCCTCGGAGGGCAGGGTTGGCGTCGCGCTCAGCGCGGATTTGGCGGGCAATTTGCCGCGCGATGGCAACATCGGGCGGGTGTAGGTTGAGATTAAACGCAATCAGCGGGTCGCGCACCCCCATAATCGTTGCGCCCGCGGTGGGGTGGAGGCGCTTGGGACCGAAGTCGGGTTCGCGCTCGCCTGTGAGCCGCTTTCCGATCCAGCCTTCGAACTCGCCTTTGCGCAGGGTAGGGAGGTCGCGTGGGCGCCCCTCACGGGCGGAATACTCGTATAGGTAGACTGGCACGCGCAGTCGCCGTGCAAAACTTTTCGCTACACGATACGAGAACGCCACTGCTTGCTCGCGCATTAGTCCCGCAAGGGGCACAAACGGAACCACATCCACGGCGCCGATGCGTGGATGCGCTCCCCGATGGCGGTTCAGGTCGATATGCGCGATTGCAACAGCCGCTGCCCGGAGCACCGCGCGTTTCACCTGCGCCGGCGTCCCCGAAAACGCCAGCACCATTCGATGGTGATCGTAGTCCCACGAGAGATGGTGGAGTTGCACGCCCGCGCTGGCTGCGGCGTCTGCTATCGCCTGGATCGTCGCCTCGTTACGCGTCCCTCGGAGAAGTTGGGCACACATAACACCCGCGCACCTGCCATAGCAAGATTATACTGCGCTTGAACAGGTATACTCGCCTCCATGAGCCTAACGCTCACCTTTCTGGGCGCCGCCGGTGTGGTGACGGGCAGCAAGTACCTGCTGAGCGTTGCGGGAGACCACTACCTCATCGATTGTGGGTTGTTTCAAGGCGCAAGCGAATGGAAGGCACGCAACTGGGAGCCGCTGCCGATAGACCCCAGCCGTATTCGCGCAGTGCTGCTGACCCATGCGCATATCGACCATTCAGGCTATCTGCCCCGCCTCGTGGCGCAGGGGTTCCGAGGCGCAATCTACGCCACGGAAGCCACATGTGCGCTTTTGGAAATTATGTTGCTGGACTCTGCCAAGCTACAGGAGCAGGACGCCGAATACGCCAATCGCAAGGGCTACAGTCGCCATCAGCCTGCCCTACCGCTCTACACGACCGAAGATGCGGAAGCCTGTTTGGAGTACCTGCGCCCGATGCCTTTCCACGCGATGTTGACTCTGGATGCACTGCGCGTGTTCTACTACCCGATGGGGCATATTCTCGGCTCCGCCGCGATCGAAATCCAGCTGCCGAACGACCGACGCCTGCTCTTTTCCGGAGACATCGGACGCTATGAAGACCCCATCATGCGCCCGCCAACGGAGTTCCCTGCTGGAGCCGACTATATCGTGATGGAATCGACCTACGGCGATCGCCGCCATGAGGAGACCCCCGTCGAAGCCGTTATCACCGAGGCGATTGAGTATATCCTGAACACGCAGGGTGTGCTTTTAGTGCCTGCGTTCGCGGTGGGGCGTGTGCAATTGCTATTGCACCACCTGCGCCGTCTCCAAGAGAGCGGACGCATTCCGCCCCTGCGCGTCTATGTGGACAGCCCCATGGCACAGGATGCGACCCAGCTCTATTGTCGTTTTACGGACGACCTAAACATGGAAACCAGTGCAGGCGGTGAGTGCGAAGGGCAACTGCCCCTCTATTGCTACCATACTCAGTTCGTGCAAAGTGTTTCTCAGTCGAAGTCGCTCAACGCGCAGCCCGGTCCGATGGTAATTATCTCCGCCAGCGGGATGTGTACAGGGGGACGGATTCTGCATCACCTCAAGGCGCGTCTGCCCGACCGCAGAAACGCCGTGCTGTTTGTCGGGTATCAGTCCGAGGGCACGCGCGGACGAATGCTCTTGGATGGCGCGCCCGAAATCGTGATTCACGGCGAGAAGGTGGCGGTTCACGCGCGTATTTTTCACTCATCCGCGCTCTCAGCGCACGCAGACCAGGCGGAACTGCTCCGCTGGCTAAGCGCGATACAGGTGACGCCGCGACAATTGTTGCTCACGCACGGCGAGCCGCTTGCCCGAGAAACACTACGCAAACTCATCTCCGAGCAGCGTGGCTGGAACGCACACCTGCCCCAGTATGGCGAAACGATTTCGTTATAGGGTACACTCTGCGCGGGGCAGTGAGATGCGAATTCTGTATCTGATTCTACGGATATTAGGCGACCTTCGTGCGTTGCGTTCGGGACGGTTGCCGCAGCGCATCCTGTGGCGTAGCACGCGGAATCTGCTCTGGCGGTTCGGCAGGCGACGACGCTGGTGGTAAATGGTGTATAATACAAGCAGGCAACTCTGCCGAAAGGAGGCTTTTAGTGATGAAACGCTTATGGTGGACTTTGGCGGCGACCAGCACACTGTGGACGCTGACTTACGCACAGACGATCTATCAGGAACAGGGTGACGCAGGCGACCTGCCGGAAACAGCCCAGGCGACAGGAACCGACACGACCACCCCATTAGATGCCATTCGGGGCGCATTGGAAGCAGACGGCGTTGATATGTATGTCATCTATATTAGCGACCCAGAAAACTTCAGCGCGACAACCGTGAATAACGAGACCAATTTCGATACCCAGCTCTGGCTGTTCGACGCGGAGGGCAAAGGGGTCGTGTTTAACGACGATGAGGTCGGCAGTACCCTGAGCCGTTCGCGCATCGACAACTCAACAGGCTGTTTGACGGGGCGTTCGGCGGGGATTTATTACATTGCGGTTTCGCGCTACAATCGCGACCCGTTGGACTGTGAGGATCGCCTGATTTGGCAAAACTCGCCGTTCCGTGCGGTGCGCTGTCCTGACGGACCGGGGGCTGCCTCGCGTGTCGCGAGTTGGTCGGGCGCCACAGCGATTTCGGGCAACTACGAGATTACGCTTACGGGTGCGTTTACGGCGCCGACGCAATCTAATATTCCTCCCTGCCCCCCCTTCGACGGTTGGGATGAAACAGATAACGGCGGCGGCGACGCCGGCGATTTGCCCGACAGCGCCCAACTCATCCAGAGCGACGACGCCCAAGCGTGTCAGACTCCTGTGCAGCGTGTACGCGGTACTCTGGGTGCCGATGATGTGGACATGTATGTTATCTGCATCACGGACCCTGCGCAGTTCTCCGCCAGTACGGTGGGCACAACCGCATGGGACACCCAGCTCTGGCTGTTCAAGTGCAACGGTCTGGGCATGGTGCATAACGACGATAATCCCGACGCGACGACGGGCTTACAGTCCAAAATCGACAATCGCAACGGTTGTATCCAGCAGGCGGGTGTGTATCTGCTGGCGATTAGTCGTTATAATCGCGACCCGGTGGCGCAGGATGGACAGCCGCTCTGGAACCCCACGGGGGCAGGGCGTGACGTGCGCTGTGCCGACGGAATCCGTGCCGATCAGCCGATCGCTGCTTGGGCAGGCGCGACCCTCGCGGCAGGACGCTACATCATCAGCCTCACAGGGGCGTACTTCGTGAGCGAGAACGGCTGCTGCGTCACGGCGGGCGGCGATGTCGACCTCAACGGCTGTATTGACGACGCCGACCTGCTGGCGATTCTGTTCGCCTTCGGCAGCGCGGGCACATTCTTGCCTGAGGATGTCACCTGCGACGGCATCGTCGACGATGCCGACTTGCTCACTGTGCTGTTCGCGTTCGGTCAGGGCTGCTGAGCCACGGAAGTAGCTCCCCTCTCCCGAAAAGTCGGGGAGGGGAGCCGCTCCACCAACCGAAACCCTTTCCCACTCTTGCCACGTAAGCAAGCCCTCGGCACGCCTCTGCGGCGCAACTTAACCACCTCTTAACAACCCCATAGGTTTAATCTCCACGCTCCCAATAGGAGCAGGAGGTTTGACTGAAATGAGAGGCTCTTTGATGACGCGCGCTTTGGTCGCGCTGGGTGCTTTGACGGTTACGCTCGGTCTTTCACAGGCGCAGTCTGTGCAACTCGTGCTTTGGGACTTTAACGACAACGACGCCATCGCCGATGCTGGGGTGAACGCCTCGCTCAGCTCGCTCGCCTTGGTTGGGGGTACCACGGCAACCTTCGCATCTGGTTCACCGCTGGACACTGCAAGCACCAATCGGGGCTACAACACGACCACCTACCCCGCTCAAGGCACGGGCAACCTCACCGCGGGCATCGTGTTCAACACGCCGACGACGGGTTATATGAATGTCACGGTACAGTTCGATGTGCGCTGGAGCAACACGGCATCGAAGTACCTGCGCTTCCAGTATACCTATGACGGCGTGAATTGGAACAACGGACCCCAATTGGTAGCGGGTGGGGGCGACTGGTGGTACGGTCCCAACAACGGCAACACCCGCATCTTGGTGGACTTCACGGGCGACACCAACGCCGACAACAACCCCAACTTCACCTTCCGCATCGTGGCGGAGTTCGCTCCAGGTACAAATGCTTACGAAGCCGCGGCGTCAGGGCGTACCTATAGCACATCGGGCACTGTCCGCTACGACTTGGTTGAGGTGCGTGGCGAGGTCGTGCCTGAGCCTGCAAGCTTGCTGGCGTTGGGCGTCGGTGTTGCGGGGCTGGTCGGGCTGCGCCGTCGGAATAAGCGGTAAAATCCCCTCAGTGAATGTGCGCACAGCGGGTGGGGTACAAGTTGCCTCACCCGCTTTTGAGTAAACTCACTTGAGTATCTCTTGCAGCGTTTTGATGACCCGCTCGGGGCGCACACTCAGCATGCACTGATGGCGCTCCAGCAGGCAGTCGGCGTTGCGGAATCGGTTCTCATAACATTTACTGCATGGCTCTTCGGGCAGAATCCGATACAGGTGGGGTACAGGGGGTGTCCACACCATCCACGGGCTTGCCCCAAACAGCGCGATGGTGGGGGTGCGCACGCTGTAGGCGATGTGCATAATCCCGTTGTCCACCGAGATACACGCTTTCGCGCGTGCGAGTGCGCCTGCGACTTGGGGCAGGGTGAACCGCCCACGCAGGTCGATGAGCGCCGTGTTCTGCAGCAGCCACGATTCTGTGTCGCCCGTGTGGTAGACCGCGCTTTGGCGTTGTGGTTGATCGCCCAACAGCCCCACCCGATAGCCGTTCTCGAAACACCAGTCAATCACCTGTTTCCAGTAGTCGCGTATCCAGAGTTTCGCGCTGCGTCGCCCCCCTGTGGAGATGAGGACTTCGGGAATCGGGCATTCGGGGTCGCGCGTGGGGACTTCGGTGCGGTAGAAGTCGGTCTCCACGAACGCCAACCGACACCAGATTTCACCGATATAGGTGCTTTTGAGAATGTCCCCATAGCGTTGCAACAGGTCGGGCGCAGACCAGAACTCGTCGTGCAGGCGGTGGAGTTTGTCGGGGGGTTTGGGCACCTCCTCGCGCAGGTCGGCGCCGAAGCACTTGCCCACCACATAATGCGGTTGGAGCATATGCGCCACGAACGCCATCGTGGGGTGGAAGTCGCAGTTGATGACGAGGTCGTACTCGCCTGCCTGAGCGCGCCGTTGCGCAAGGAACGCGGGCAGCTCTTTCAGGGCGTCGGGGTTGCCGAACACCGAAAACCGCGCGTCGATATACGGCAGAGCTTCCTCCAACTCGCGCGTGCGCTCGCCACTGAAGTAGTCCAGCGTGCAGTCGGGATACTTCTCTTTGAGACCGCGTAGCAGTGGCGTGATAATCACAAAGTCGCCCAGCGCGTCGTAAAACAGCACAGCGATATGGGGACGCGGGCGCAGCGGCTGGTTATTGAACCATTCCATAGGGTCTAATTCTACCAGAGCGTGTCGGGCAGCGTTCCTTCATACAGGGCTTTGCCGACGATGACGCCTTCCAGCGTGGTGGCTTGCGCCAAGCCGCGCAGGGTATGGAGGTCGGCTTCGTCGCACACACCGCCCGAGGCGATGACAGGCACAGCGACCGCGTTGAGGAGTTCTGTCAGGGGTTCCAGCGCGATCCCTTGCAGCGTGCCGTCCCGTTCCACCTGCGTAAAAACGATCCGAGTCGCGCCGCGCTCTACCATCTGCCGGGCGAACTCCAAATAGGGTGTCGCGGACACGCTTTGCCACCCGTGCGTCGCCGCGGCGCCCGCTTTCACATCCAGCGCGAGGGCGACCCGCTCACCGTAGGTCTGAAACATTCGCTCGGCGAAATCGGGGTTCTGCACGGCGACGGTGCCGATGAGAACGCGCTCCGCGCCTGCATCGAGTAGTTGTTGGATATGGGCTTCGGTGCGCACGCCGCCGCCGACTTGGATGGGGATGTCCACTGCCCGTGCGATTCGTGCTATTAGTTCCACCTGCACGGGTTCGCCTGCTTTCGCGCCGTCTAAGTCCACCACATGCAGGCGTGGTGCGCCGCGTTGCGCCCAGTGCTGGGCGACGGCAGTCGGGTCGTCGTGATAGCGGGTTTCACGCGCGTAGTCGCCTTGCAGCAGGCGCACAGCGTAGCCCTCGCGCAGATCAATGGCTGGGATGACTTCGAACCGCTTCATCAGTCGCCAATTGTACCGAAGTTGAACAGCACGATCAGCAGGTCAGCGTCATCTACGGCGCCGTCGCCGTTCAGGTCGGCTTGGGCATCGTTGGAACCGAAGTTGAACAGCACCTGCAGCAGGTCGGCGTCATCGATCTGATTATCGCGATTGGCGTCGCCGTTGAGGAGCGTCCAGTGGGCGTTTATGACACCGCTGCTGCCGATGGGGATCGTTTGTCGTTGTCCCAGCCAGCCTGGTACATAGACTCGCACTTGAACGGTGCCTGAAAGCCCCGTTTGTAGGCTGTACGCACCGTTTGCGCCCAGAGTCACGATTGCAGTGTCGGTCTGCGAGCCGTTGGTGAGTGTGAAGTGCGCCGTTTTGCCTGCGGGATTGGGAAGGTAGTTTTCCAGAATCACCTGCCCGCTAAGCGTTGGGGGCGGGTTGATGCGCCAGATTCCCGCGCCTGCCACATTCTGCGCCCCCTGATTCACCGTGGCGATGGCATACACCGCGCCGTCGGGGGCGGCGACGAGCAGTTCGGGGGTCTCATCGGCGGCGCTGAGCGGTGGTAGGTAGCCCTGCGCCATCAGGGTCCCATCGGGACGCAGCCACTGCAACGCAGGCTTCCAGCGGTCGGGACTGGGCAGCAGTTCGCCCGTCAGCTGCACTAGCGCGCCCGCAGGGGTACTCACGCCCGCAACAGGACGGTACACCCCCGTGAGCAACTGCGAGCCGATGAGCGTTCCGTTGGACAAACCCAGCACACTCGCCATGCCGCGCGTGTCGGGGGTCTCCCATCCACCGCTGGCGAGCCACACCGTGCCGCTCACAGCCAACACATCGGGCATCGCGTCGCCTGCCGCGATGCCCAAATCCCACTGCCCAAGCAGGGTACCGTTGGAAACATCCACACGGCACATGCGCAAACGCATTTGCTGGGCGGAACTATTCCAATAGTCGCCCAGCAAGTAAAGACTGCCATCGCTCGCTTGGACGAACTTCTCCGTGCGCAACGGCAGGACGCGCTCGTAGACGGTTGCGCCAGAGTTATTGATTGCGCGAAGGTAAGTGTGCGAGAATGGCTTCAGTACCTCGTTCACCTCGCCATCCACAAAGAGAATTAGGGTCGTGCTGGCACTCAGGCGCACCATTCCGACGGGGGTGCGATTCGCCAGCAAAGTGCTTGGCGGAGAGTACTGATTCGCCACAACCTGATTGCCGTTCGCATCATAAATCAGCCGTGCGAAGCCGATGCCATTGTTGCCCATAGCGTGCAGCACTTCCACGCCACCTTCGGGACGGACGATGAGTTGGCGTATCACATCATAGCGACTCAAGTTAACCTCTACAGACCAAAGCAAGTCGCCTTGAGCCGACCAACGCTGAACGAACGCGATGGAGTCGGTATCGGCGCGCGTGATTGCCAAATAGAACGAGTCGTCGGGCGCGACCGCAATCGATTCCGCGTATTCCGCTTGCGTGAGTTCCCCAAAAGTGCGCGCCCACAGCAGGTCGCCTGTGGCTGAGTATTTTACGAGGGCGACGCTATTGAACGCCTGCGTTTCGTGAATGAACCGCCCTGCCACAATCAGGTTCCCCTGCGAGTCGGTGGCGGCGATTTGCGGGAGGAAGCCACGCGAGTTCGGATGCAGGTACAAACGGCTCCATGCCACGCTTTGAGCGCAGGCACTGGCTATCGCGAGAGCGAGTCCCCAAACGGCAAACCCCAGGCGCATCAGCTCTATTATAGCACAGATTGCGCTATATCGCTTCGGTAGTGCATCCCTTCGAACTGGATTTGCGCGACTGCGCGGTAGGCGTTCTCACGCGCTTCGGTGAGGGTCGCTCCCAGCCCGACGATGTTCAGCACGCGTCCGCCGCTGGTCACGATGCGCCCCCCTTCGGTGCGCGTTCCCGCGTGAAAAATCTGCACATTGGGCAACTGGCTCGCCGCTTCCAGTCCCTCGATAGGCAATCCCGTGCGGTATTCGTGGGGGTAGCCTCCCGACGCCAGCACGACGCAGACCGCAGCACGGTCGCTAAACTGCAGCGGCGTCTCGTGCAATCGCCCTGTGATTGTCGCCAGGGCGAGTTCTACCAAGTCGCTCTCCAGCAGGGGCATCAAGACCTGCGTTTCGGGGTCGCCGAAGCGGCAGTTGAACTCTAAGGTGTAGGGCTGTTCGTCTTGCACCATCAGCCCTGCGTACAGAACCCCTTGGTAGGGAGTGCCCCGTCGCGTCATTTCGCCAATCACGGGGCGTACAATCTGGCTCATGGCGGTTTGTATCAGTTCGGGTGTCGCGTCGGGCAGGGGGGTATAGCAGCCCATACCGCCTGTGTTCGGTCCGCGGTCGCCGTCTAAGGCGCGTTTATAGTCGCGCACTGGGGGCATCGGGCTTGCGGTGTGTCCATCGGTCAGGCACAGTAGGGACATCTCGCGCCCCTGCAAGCGGTCTTCGATAACGATACGCCGCCCCGCGTCGCCCAGCCCGCGCTCTACCATCAGGAACTCCACCGCGTCCAGTGCGTCGCTGAGGGTCTCACATACGAACACGCCTTTGCCCAGCGCTTCGCCGTCGGCTTTGATGACGCAGGGGCGTTGGATAAATCGCTCACGGAGATAAGCGCGCGCGGCATCAGGCTGATCGAACACGGCGAAGGGCGCGGTTGGGGCGTTAACTTGCGCCATGAGGTGCTTGGCGAAGGCTTTGCTGCCTTCCAGTTGCGCCGCGGCGCGCGAGGGACCGAAGCAGGGGAGGTTCGCCTCGCGCAGCGCATCTGTCAGCCCAGCAATCAGGGGCGATTCAGGACCGACCACTACAAGGTCGATCGCGTTCTGTTGCGCGAAGGCGACCAGTTCGGGGATGGCTTTCGGCGCGATAGGAACGCACTCCGCGAGTTGGGCAATACCGGCGTTGCCGGGGGCGGCATAGAGCGTGTCGCAATGCGCACTTTGGCGCAGTTTCCACGCCAGTGCATGCTCGCGTCCGCCGCCGCCGACAAGCAGGATGCGCATCAGCGCTTCACGAACTGGAAGCCGCGGCGTGCGCCGTGGCGCCCGTACTTCTTGCGCTCTTTCTCGCGGGCGTCGCGGGTAAGCATTCCGTGCTGTTTCAATAGGGCGCGGTATTCGGGGTTCACCTGCAGCAGGGCGCGCGCCACGCCGTGTCGAATCGCGCCTGCCTGTCCTGACAGCCCGCCCCCGCGCACCGTCGCCTTGATGTCGTACTGACCTTCAATGCCCAGCAGGCGCATCGGTTGCGTCACGATGCGCTCCAGAATGGGGCGTCGGAGGTATTCGGACGCTTCGCGTCCGTTGATGATAATCTTGCCCTCGCCTGGCGTGAGCCACACCCGCGCTGAGGCGGTCTTGCGTCGTCCTGTTCCGTAGTATCGAATCGGCTCCATAGCGTCTACTCCTTACACCTCGTAGGGTTGGGGCTGCTGTGCGCTGTGGGGATGTTCGGCGCCCTGAAACACGCGCAGCCGCTTGAGCATACGGGCGCGTAGTTTGTTCTTGGGCAGCATGCGGCTCACCACGCGCGTCACCATCTTTTCGGGCTTCTCGGTCATCATTTTGCGGCGCGTGTAGGCGCGCAGCCCGCCGGGATGCATCGTGTGATGGTAGATTACTTCGTCCAGTTTGCTCCCCGTGAAAATCGCCTTCTCCGCGTTCAGGATAATCACATGGTCGCCCATATCCATGTGGGGTGTGTAGGTGGGCTTATGTTTCCCTTGCAGCAGGCGTGCCACTTGGGCGGCGACTCGCCCGACGGGCTTGCCCGCCGCATCGACGACCCACCAGGTTCGCTGGATTTCATCTTTTTTCATCGTATAGGTTCGCTGTAGCATAATCACTGCCTCCTTCTGTAGCTTAGACGCTGTTGTCCAAGCGACTGCAATGTCGGCACGGGCAATTCCTGTCCGTGCTACCGTTTATATTTTACCTTCATCAGGCATAGTCCCGCTGCGGGCGCCATGTGGGTCGCCTGCACGCGGTTTTCAAGTCGCTCGCGCAGCGATTCGATGCCCTGCTTGCCTTCGCTGACGCGGGCTAACTCGCCTACAATCAGGCGCACCATCCCACGCAGGAAGCCGTTCGCTTCCAGTTCGACATACACCCCGTCGCGTGTGGGCTGCACCACACCGCGATAGAGCGTTCGCACAGTATTTTTCTCGGTCGGTATCTTGACCGAGAAGGGGCGGAAATCGTGTTCGCCCAAAATTGTTTCCAGCGCCGCCTGCATCGCCTCGGGGTTGAGCGCGCGCGGGTAGTGCCAGGCGTATCGTATCTTCCACACCGACGGATGCGCGCCCGTGTAGATACGGTAGCGATACACGCGGCTCTTTGCCGAGAGACGCGCGTGGAATTGCGCGCTCACCTCCTGCGCTTTCAGGACTTTCAAGTCCATCGGCAGGCGACGGTTGAGTATGTCGGTCAGCCGCTCCACTGGCACGGGGCGACTGGTGAAGAAGTTCACCACCTGTCCCCGGGCATGCACGCCTGCATCGGTTCGGCTCGCGCCAATGAGTTCCACTGGTTCGCCCAGCGTTGCCTGCAGGACGGTTTCGAGCACGCCTTGCACGGTACGCACACCCTCTTGTCGGGCGAAGCCGTGGAACGCGGTGCCGTCATACTCGACCTGCAAGCGCAGGTTGCGCATGCGCTACTCTACCAGTTCGAGTTGCGCGGTTTCCACCGCGTCGCCGCGCCGCATCCCGACACGCACGAGGCGCGTATAGCCACCGTTGCGGTCTTTGTAGCGTGGCGCGATGTTGTCAAAGAGATGCTTCACCAGGCTCTCGTCGCGCAGGAACGCGCGTGCCTGACGCCGAGCGTGCAGGGTGTTCTGCTTCGCCAGCGTGATCATCTTCTCCGCCAGTCGGCGGGTCTCTTTCGCACGAGTGACGGTTGTGACAATCTTTTCGTGAATGAACAGCGAGCGCACCTGATTGCGCAGCATGTGCATGCGGTGGTCGCTGGGGCGCCCTAATTTGCGGTAGCCAGCTCCATGATTCATGATTGGCTTCGCCTCCTTCCCGATTTCATCAGGCTCAGCCCCATCGAGCTGAGTTTCTCTTCGACTTCTTTTTTGGCGGTGTCGCCGAAGTTGCGCAGGCTAAGCAGTTTCTGTTCGGGGGTGTTGAGCAGTTTATACAGGGTGTCGATGCCGCCGCTGCGCAGGGCGTTCAGCACGCGTGTAGACAACCCCAAGTCTTCCAACGGTCGATCGGGCACGGTGACGCCGGGCGGCGCGGAGACCACTGCCGTCGATTCGAGCGCGCCTGCCTCATCGCCCAAGGTCATCAAGCGGCTGAACTGCTCGCGCAGGATCGCCGCCGCCTGATACACTGCTTCTTCAGGCGCAATCGCGCCATTCGTCCACACCTCCAGAATCAGGCGGTCGTAGTCGGTGCGTTCGCCGACCAAGGTCGGCTCCACCAGAAAGTTCACTTTGGTGACGGGGTTGAACAGCGCGTTGGTGCGGATTTCACCCACCGAGCCGCGTCCCCGCTCGCGTTTGAGCGCCGCGACATAACCGCGCCCAATCTCTACCGTGATTTCGGCATTAAGACGCGCGCTGGAGTCGCTCAGGGTCGCCAAGTACAGTTCGGGATTCACAATCTCTACATCGGCAGGCGCTTGAATATCTGCGGCTGTGACGCGTCCTGGACCTTGCACCTGCAGGCGCAGCGTATATTTATCGCGCGGCTGCGCCGAGTGGATACGAATCGCCACATTTTTGAGGTTAAGCAAGAAGTGGATGGTGTCTTCCTTGACGCCCGGGATCGGTTCGAACTCGCTCAGCACGCCCTCGATGCGCACGCTGGTAATCGCCGCGCCGGGGATTGACGAGAGCAGCACGCGGCGCAGCGCGTTGCCAAGCGTCACACCGTAGCCACGCTCCAGCGGCTCCACCTCGAACTTGCCATAGGTCAATTCGCTGACCAAAGTGCGAACCTGTGTTTGAACCATTTGTACCGTCATAAATTGCAGCTGCCTCCTTAGCGGCTATAGAACTCGATAATTTTCTGGACCTCGATTCGGGTATCGATCTCGTCGGCTTGGGGCGCATGCAGCACTTTCCCCTGAAGCTGGTTCGGTTCGTAAGCGAGCCAAGCGGGTGGAGTCTGCTCGGCGGCACGGGCGAAGGCTTCTTTCGCCAGTGCGGTGGAGCGTTTCGACTCATGGATACTAATCACATCGCCTTCACGCACTTGGTACGAGGGGATATTCACGCGCTTGCCGTTGACCGTGATGAACCTGTGCGAGACCATCTGACGCGCTTGCCCACGCGAGTTCGCGAAGCCAAGCCGAAAGACGACATTATCGAGGCGCATTTCGAGCTGGCGCAGCAGCACCTCACCGGTGACGCCGCGTGCGCGTTGTGCCTCTTCCACATATTTGCGGAACTGCGCCTCGCGCAGCTGATACATCTGGCGCAGCTTCTGCTTCTCGCGGAGCTGCTCACCGTACTCGCTCATTTTACGGTCGCGCGTGCGCGGTCCGTGCTGTCCTGGGGGGTAGTTGCGTCGCTCCAGCGCGCACTTTTTGGTATAACAGCGGTCGCCTTTTAGGTAGAGCTTGACGCCCGCGCGTCGACACATGCTGCATTTCGAATCCCAAACAACGGACATAATTCCTTTCCTCCTTGATGATTACACTCTACGGCGTTTCGGTGGTCGGCACCCGTTGTGGGGCACGGGAGTCACATCCTTGATGCTCTGTATCTCCAGCCCCGCCGCTTGCAGGGAACGGATGGCGGTTTCGCGTCCGGGTCCCGGACCCTTGACCATCACATCGACCTTACGCATCCCGTGTTCCATCGCGGCACGGGCGGCGCGCTCGGAAGCCACCTGTGCGGCGAACGGGGTGCCTTTCTTGGTGCCTTTGAAGCCGACCGAACCGCCGCTTGCCCACGAAATCACATTCCCGTTCACATCGGTAATCGTGACAATCGTATTGTTGAAGGTGGCATGGATATGTGCCACGCCCTGCGCGATGTTCTTGCGTTCTTTCTTCTGCTGTGTTCCTGCTCGTGTTTTACGCGCCATAGCTTCTCTCCATAATTACTTCGCTTTCCTACGCCTGCCGGTGCTCACGGTCTTCTTAGGGCCTTTGCGGGTGCGGGCGTTCGTGCGGGTGCGCTGTCCGTGAACGGGCAGTCCGCGCCGATGGCGTATCCCGCGATAGCAACCGATCTCGATTAGGCGTCGGATGTTCATCTGCTGCTCGCGCCTGAGGTCACCTTCTATCGTATAGTTGTTCTCGATTTCCGCGCGCAGTTTTGCGACCTCTTCTTCAGTGAGGTCGCGCACGCGCTTGTTCGGGTCAACGCCCGTCGCCTGCAAAATCTTGCGCGCCGACGACAACCCAATCCCGAAAATCACGGGCAGGGCATACTCCACTTTACGGTCGCGCGGCAAGTCCACTCCAGCAATACGCGCCATACTCTATTTGCCTCCTAACCTTGACGCTGTTTGTGCTTCGGGTTCTCGCAAATGACCCGAACCACACGCTTGCGCCGAATGATTTTGCACTTCGCGCACATCTTCTTGACCGAAGCTCGTACCTTCATCGATATCGCCTCCGTTTGCGGGCACACAAGTATACCCGCTCGCGAAAGCGTATTATACCTGATAGTTGCGTTGTGGATGCAAGTAGCCTGTGGCGTGATGGCGTTGCAAACGCCGCGGTTCCTAAGCAATAACAGAACAGTTATTGCACCATGTAGGCGTTAGCTCCGGTAGCGATACACGATCCGCCCGCGTGTTAAGTCGTACGGGGAGAGGGCGACTTTCACGCGATCGCCAGGCAGGATGCGAATGAAGTTAATCCGCATCTTACCCGACAAGTGCGCCAGAACCGTGTGTCCGCCTTCGATTTCCACCTTAAAAGTCGTGTTTGGCAGACACTCCACGACCGTGCCCTCAACCTCGATGTCCTTGCCTTCAGTTTTCGCCATGGCATCACCTCCAGCTTAATTGTACCTAATAGATCCAACTCTTGAGGGAGGTATCAGGTATCCTTCCGATTATGGAAACCTTTGTGGCGGCGTTGACGGTGTTTGTGCTGGCGATATTCGTCGGCTTTGAGGTGATTACCAAAGTGCCTCCCACGCTCCACACGCCTCTAATGTCGGGGTCGAACGCGATTTCGGGCATCACCCTCATCGGAGCGATTCTATCGGCCGGGGCGCAGCACACCACGCTGAGCGCCCTACTCGGCACGCTCGCCGTAATTTTCGCCACGATCAATGTGGTGGGCGGCTTCTTGGTGACCCATAGGATGCTGCAAATGTTCAAGCCCGCACGACGGGGGCAGCACGACCGTCAGGTACAATAATCATGTAGGGGCTATGATGCGAATCGAACTGTTGTACTATCCCGAATGCCCGTCGCACGAGCGGGCGCTGGAGCTCATCCACGAGGCGCTGGCGGCAGAAGGCGTCTCGGCGGAGGTGACCGTGACTCGCATCGATACGCAGGAGCAGGCGGAAACATCTCGTTTCATCGGTTCGCCCACGATTCGCATCAATGGGCGCGAACTGCAACCCCAGCCCCATTTGCCTTACCGCCTGACCTGCCGTACCTTTCAACACGAAGACGGACGCCTCTCGCCGTTGCCCTCTCTCACGATGCTGCGCGAGGCGATCCGAAACGCTGAAGGAGGTTGAGGCTTATGGAAATCGGTCAATCGGCTTATGATTTCAATTTGCAAGGCGTCGACGGCAAGACCTACTCGCTCAAAGACTTCGCGGACAAGCCTGTGCTGGTGCTGTTCTTCTGGTGCAACCATTGCCCGTATGTGAAAGCCTACGAAGACCGCGTGATTGCTTTGGCGAAAGAGTTTGGAGATCGTGTGGCGTTCGTTGCCATCAACTCGAATGACCCGACCCAGTATCCTGAGGATAGTTTTGAGAACATGAAGAAGGTTGCTCAAGAGAAGGGCTATCCCTTCCCGTACCTGTTTGATGAGACTCAGGCGGTGGCGCGCGCGTACAACGCCTCGCGCACGCCCGAGTTCTTCGTATTCGATGAGGAGCGCGACCTGAAGTATCACGGTCGCTTCGACGATAACTGGGAACACCCCGACCAGGTGCGCCACGAATATGTGCGCGATGCGATTATGAGCCTCTTGCAGAACGACATTCCTCATGTCTCGCATGTGCCCCCCATCGGCTGCACGATTAAGTGGAAGC
>BPGO01000016.1 GCA_026003075.1 Fimbriimonadales bacterium
GGGTACTATCCGATGGACAGCAACGGGCTTGGCGGTGCAAAGCGCGTTGTCTGCGCCCTGTGTTTGTCCCGTGATTGCGCCTGTATCTGGAACAGTGTGCCCCCCGCTGGGGTATGGCGGGTGTGAGAATGGCGATAGCTGTGAACACCTCGCTGTGTTTGGCATCAATGAATTCTGCAGAGACAGAAAAAGAAAAAAGACTTACGAAATGTGTCTCGATTTTTGTAAGGTGTTTGCTAATGCTTACTGTAAGGGAGCTGGCGTTGGTATTGATCCATGGGTGGGGAGAATTTGCGATGTGATTAGCAAAAAAGGGTGTGGGTATCTATGCAAGGAGACCAACTTATGGGAGCCATTTACAAAATGCTGGGTCGTTTGCCCCAAAGTTACGAAACCAGGCAGCCCTGATTGTGTTGATTGTTGCAACCAGCTGTGTAAGTGGAAAGATGACGAGGTACAAAAAGGAGGCCTCGCTCGCTGCTATAAGGAGTGTGAACGTGGGCAACCTGAGCCTGACTAAGTTGTCGGAGGGCGTTATGCGGAAGTCAACCCTGCTGATTATGGGGATACTTGTTGGATTGATATTCATCCTGTTGGCGCACCTAATCTGGACATCCCAATCCCACGCTCAGTCGCCATTGGTCAAACACATCGAACGTATAGGTGCGATTCATTTGGGAATCCTGCTTCCCCTTCCTGGAGATGCCCAACTTGTGGGATTGAACATTTTGGATTGCACCCAAACTCGGAATCGCGATGTCGCGTACATCTTCGTGTCCGATTATAGTGTCGCCTCATTACGAAGCATTTATGAAACAGAAATGCGGAATGCAGAGGTAAAGTGGTCTGTAAAGGACTCAGAGAAATTTTCCTTTACCGTATTTCAAAAAGGGAGCAAGCGCATTCTCTTTTCACTCTCATCGTTCCGCGGTCTAAGTAAACGTGAGGGGCAAGCCCTTGGACTTTCGGAAAAGGAGTATCGCCAGCGTTCATTCATATTTCTAATTGTAGATGAACCGCCAGCTGAAGATGGCATGGTTGTTTTACCTTTATTACTTTATGCCAACCCATTTACAAAGTGATTGCAAGTGGTATATGAATCAGCCAGAATATCGCTACCTGTGTCGTATCGGTTGTGTGGGTATCCCGATGCGGGTGTACAGTCGGGCGATGGGCGGAACAAGCTGGAACACGCTGGAGGCGTATCTGGATGCACCCACCGTGCGCTGGTATGGCGCAGGGTCAGAGAGCGGTCAGGACTATGCGTGGTTGGCAGGGCACTGGCTGAGTGGTCTGGTGCCGCCACCCAGCGGAACAATGGTGTATGAGGATGCGTTCGGGCTTCGTGTGGGTGGGGGTTTGGGCACGGCTGCGGTTCTGGAACCTGAATATTTGCGAGTGGTCGATGATTTGCCACCTTCCTCATATGGAGTTATGTTAGCAGGCGTTCCTGCCATTTGTGCTATACCATGTGGTATTAGCGGTCTTTGTGCTTTGGCAGGCTTAGCTTATCTTCTCGGCTGCATAGCTGGGTGCCGTGGTGCTTCAGATTATTGGGGTTGTGTGGCGGGGTGCCTCGCTGGCATTCCTGACTGGATCATCGTGGGTTGTGGCATTGCCCTTATAGGCTGCATTATATGTCTCCTCTTGCCCATCCTTCCAGGTATAATCTCTGGGATAGGACGGATTAATCAACTCCTAGAGAAACTCTGTCCAGGTTACAAGCTGATTATCGCCAAGTGTATGCGTGAAGCAGGTAGCGACTATGTAAAACTGATTGGTTGCATTGTAGAAGAATGTGTCAAAGCTCGCAAGCCGCCTATTATAAGACCGAGTTTAAATGCGTTATAATATCGATGGAGGATCGCATGAAGTTGGGAACACCTCTTGAGGTTAGTCTACATCCGTTTGTGATGGTATGTTTAGTACTGCTTCTGGGGATTATTGGAACGCTTCTCCTTTGGTCTTGGAGCGCCCAGCGGGCACTATCGGAGGCTATGGTACTGGTTGTCCTATTGGCTACGCTACTGTACTGGGGTAAAGTTCTGAATGTGTTGCTTCGGGTGTTAGGGGCATGGTTGATGCTCAGATTGGCGGGTGAAACTGTGTATAGGGTAAGTTTATCGATGATTATTGCTATGTTCGCTTTATTTTTTATTCTATATATGTTTTTAACACTTTTGTTTGTACTTTTCTTCAGGTTAACTATAGATGAAATGAATTTTATAGTTCTATTTCTACTAACTTTATCAATCTTGCATTGCTTTGATGCTCTTGCAGAATCGATGTTTAGACATGCCACAAAAAATCAGGAGAGCCAACAAAACTCCACATGTTGATGAGAGACTGTTTAGGGAGTTAGGTAGAGTATCATCACGATATGCGTACCCAACCTACCTATCCATCTAAACCAACGCCCAAAAGTAGATGGTCATAGAACCCAGACGAAAACACGCGCTCTCTATGGACGCAAACGCATATAGACAGCCCCAGCTAGCATGGGAAATCGCTGGAGAGGCGTCTTTAACATCCTCTTTATACAACTGAAGGTATCGTTCAGGTATTATGAAGGAACCGATGGAACCGTTGACTCGGCGTGAGGTACTGAAAGGACTCGGTACGGCGACTCTGGGTGCGGCGGCGTGGCTGACCTTGCGCGGTACGATGGACGCTGCTCCGAACCCGCAACGCCGTCGCGTGCTGCGCGTGGCGCACCTGACCGATATTCATGTCGCGCCCGAAGGCAACTCGGTGCGTGGCTTATTGAACTGCCTAAAAACTGTCCACGAGCTCCAACCGCGTCCTGACCTAATTCTGGTCGGTGGCGATGTCGTGTCGGATGTCTTCGCCCAAAACGAACAGCGTGCGCGGGTGCTGTTCGACCTGTGGATGCGACTCGTCAAGGAGCATTTCGAAATCCCCGTGCGCTATTGCATCGGCAACCACGATGTGTGGGGCTGGGACAAGTCCCGCAGCGGTTGCACGGGCGATGAGCCGAAGTACGGCAAGAAGTGGATTATGGACCTTTACGAACTGGAGAAACCCTACTACAGTTTCGAGCAGGCAGGGTGGAAATTCATCGTGCTGGATAGCACCTTTCTGCACGGCGACGGCTACAAGGGTCGTCTGGATCACGAACAGTTCGAGTGGCTGAAAGCTGAACTGCAGCGCACGCCCGCGCAGATGCCGGTACTCGTGCTGTCGCACATTCCCATCGTGTGTGCCTGCGCGCTGTTTGACGGCGAGAACGAAAAATCCGGCGACTGGGTCATCCCCGGCGCATGGGTTCACATCGACGCGCGACGCATCGTGGAACTGTTCTACCAGCACAAAAATGTGAAACTCTGCCTGAGCGGGCATATCCACCTGTACGACCGCGTGGTGTACAACGGTGTGACTTACATCTGCAACGGGGCGGTCTGTGGTCGTTGGTGGTATGGGAACTACCATCAGACTCCGCCCGGCTGGGGCTTGATTGACCTCTACGACGACGGCTCGTTCGAAAGCGACTATCGGGGCTATCCCTACCCGATGCCTACAGGCGGTTAGCACGAAGAATCGCCGCGCCGTTTGCCGACAATTAGCCTTGTGAACTGGCAAGCGGTGAAGGAGGCGGTACGGCAAGCCGACTTGGTGCGGGTACATGGGCGCGTTGTGGGCGCGGTCGGCTTGCTGATTGAGTCTCAGGGACCACCGGCGAAGTTGGGCGAGATTTGCCTGATCGAGCGCGGCAGGCATTCGCCGCCGTTGACAGTGGAGGTGGTCGGCTTTCGGAACGGGCGCACGCTCCTCACACCGCTGGGCGACTTGGCAGGCGTTGCCCCAGGCAGCGAGGTCATTCCCACACGCCAGACCGCTTCGGTGGGCGTCTCCGAGGCACTGCTGGGGCGTGTGCTGGATGGGCTGGGCAACCCTATCGACGGCAAGCCTGCGCCAAAAACCGAGAGACGCTATCCCTTAATCGCCGAAGCGCCCGCCGCGCTGGAGCGTCCCCCGCTGCGCACCCCACTCTCAATGGGGGTTCGCGCCATCGATGCCCTGCTCACCTGCGCCTACGGGCAACGAATCGGCATCTTCGCGGGCAGCGGAGTCGGCAAAAGTACCCTGATGGGCATGATCGCTCGCAACACCACTGCCGAAGTGAATGTGATTGCGCTGATTGGCGAGCGCGGTCGCGAAGTGCGCGAGTTTATTGAGGACAGCCTGGGCGAGGTGGGCTTGCAGCGCTCGGTGCTGGTGGTCGCAACTTCCGACCAGCCCGCGATTGTGCGTCAAAAGGCAGCGTTCACCGCGACTGCCATCGCCGAGTACTTCCGCGACCAGGGCAAGCAGGTGCTGCTTATGATGGACTCGCTCACGCGCTTGGCGATGGCGCAACGCGAAATCGGGCTCTCTGCAGGCGAGCCGCCTGCGGCGCGGGGCTACACGCCGTCCGTTTTCGCCCTCATGCCACGCCTGCTGGAACGCGCGGGCAACAGTGCGAAAGGCAGCATCACGGGCATCTACACCGTGCTGGTCGACGGCGACGACCTCAACGACCCCATCGCCGACACGGCGCGGGCAATTCTGGACGGGCATATCGTGCTATCGCGTGCGCTCACCCAGCAAGGGCACTATCCGCCCATCGATGTGCTGGCGAGCCTCTCGCGCGTGATGCCCAACATCGTCGCGCCCGAACATCTCGCGGCGGCGAACCGCTTGCGCCAGCTGCTCGCCGCCTACCGCGAAGCGGAAGACCTCATCGCCATCGGCGCGTACCAACAAGGTGCGAACCCCTGGGTGGACACCGCCGTCGCCCGAATCGACGCCATCCGCGCGTTCCTGCGTCAGAGCCGCGACGAACAGCCCGATTTCCAAGAGACGCTCACTCAGCTCTACGCGCTCACGAGCTGACCTACTCGAACACGAACAACAGGTACTGCGCTATGCCGATATCGCCTTCGATTTGCAGCTCGCCCGTGTTGTAGGCGTCTAACGGGTCGCGCTTGCCGTTGATAATCGCTAAAAACACATCCGCTTTCGCCTTGATGGTGACCGCCGCTTCCGATGGATTGCCCTCCTTGCTGATGCTGGCTTTACCATCAGCGATACGCAGGTAGTACTCGCCTGCGCCGTCCAGCACAAGCCGATAGGTCGCCTTGAAGCTGCCCGCACGGTCTGCACGGAAGCGCTTCAAGTAGTCGTTCAATGCTTGGTCTACTTCGG
Organism: Fimbriimonadales bacterium; assembly: GCA_026003075.1. Lineage (GTDB taxonomy): Bacteria > Armatimonadota > Fimbriimonadia > Fimbriimonadales > GBS-DC > GBS-DC. The sequence continues at coordinate 5,206 of BPGO01000016.1, forward strand.
ATTGTCCGCTCTGCGCTGTAGCGGCTCCTGTCGGGCGACGCGCCGTCAGTTGCGCCATCATCTGTCGCGCCGCCTGCACCATCGCCGGACCAATCTCCGAGCCGACCGACATACTTCGCTCGTAGCTGTAAAGATCTAAGTAGTAGTCTTCCATGCTCAGAATGTAGCCCAACTCATCGTTCGCCAAACCGAACAGAAACACCGGATCGCCATACGGTGCGAGCAAGCGTTTGAGCAGGATCCCGATGTTGGGCAGCACCTCGCCTGGCATCGTGAACATCACCGCGTCGCCGAGCCGTATCAGATGCGACTCGGTGGTCAGGCGTTCGCCGTTGAGCGAGGCTCCTGACGGGATGATGCCCGCTGCCAGCGCCATTTTGAACTTTTCATTTTCCAGTGGTACCGTGTAGGTGGCTTCCCGATGCTCCAGTGACACGGCATCGGTGAAGCGTGCGTTCGCGATGGCTTCCAGGGCTTTAGTGGCGATGGTGGTTCCGTAGCGTTCCGCCCGCGCCCAGTCGCGTCCTTTGGGGACATTCGGGTCGGGATTCGGCGCTGGCGACACCATGCCTCCCAGCGCGCCGTTGGCGAAAATCGCCACGCCGCCCACCTTCGACTCCACCGTCTGATAGTACCAGTGGCAAAAGTCGGCGGTGAGCTGGTCATTGTTCAGCACTTCGGGGTGGCAAGCGAAGTTGGTGAGCGTCGCGATGACCTTGCCGTCCGCTTTACTGCGGAACTGCATCACAGCCGCTTCGGTGTCCAGAACCTCCTTAATGCGGTAGTTGTAGGACACACCCTCGACCGTCGTCTTCGCAAACCCAACGGTTGCAGGCTGGAGTTTACTCGCAGCTTCGTCGACGGTCCTGGCGACTGTCTCGATGACAAAGTTCACATACTCGTTATCGCGCCCTGACTGAGTGGGTGTGGGCCCCCAGAGTCCGATGGTATCGGGCGCCGAGTGGACATGGGTACAGAGTACCATAACACGGTTCGGGGGTACCGACTTGACTTGCTGACGGATTTTCTGCACATCGTCGCGCAGCAGCCCCAGCAGGTCGCACACGACGATGGCGAGGCGTTCTTGCCCTACCTGCACCACGACGGCGCGTGCCCAGATATCGTCATGCACGCCCCCCGTATTGAGGCGGTTGGAAGCGTAGCCCGCAAGGTAGACTTGTTTCGTGGGAGTGATTTTATTCGCGGCAGCGCCTGCTTGGAGCCCTTGCGCCCCGCTAACAGCCACAATCGCCCAGAACAGCGTCGTTATTACGAAGCATCTCATCGCTCGACCTCCGTACTAACGGTTGTTCAATACAGAAGACGCGATTCCTGCTTCACGGTGATTGGGAAGCGCCGCCTGCGTTGCTTTGTTTCTCGCTCCACGAAAGCACGATGCGTGTCTGTTTCCCTTCTTGCGTCGCGGCGATGCCTGCGGTAACGGTTTCAGATTGTCCCAGCATCAGCAGTTCCTCGCCTGTGCTAGTCTTCTGGTTCATCTTGCTCACTTTGAGTTGGCGTTTGTTAAACTCGGCTTCGTAGAATTCGGCGATGGCGTTCAGGGGCGCATTGCCCACCAATTCCACCTGAGTGCCCCGAAAGTCACCTGCCTGGGTGCGCAGGGTGTTTTTGATTTGGAACCCCGTGTAGAGGGGCAGTGGGAAATCTTCTGGCAGTTTCGATGCCGTTGTGGCGTTCTGTGCCGACCCTTTCTCAGCGGGTGTGGACTGGGGCGCGGGCAAAGGCGGCTCGGTGGGTTGGAGCGCCGTGCCGCTGTCGGGGGGTGGCGTGGCGGCGGTTTCTTGTGCCTGCTTGGCGCAACCCGCCAACATCAGCGATAGAAGCATCACAGCAAGCCATGAACCGTGTCGTCGCTTTAGGTCTCGCATCGGTTTCCTCTCGATGGAGAGGATACCCGATGGCTGGGGTGCTGAGTGCCCTCATCCCATGCGGCATCGGGTGAGGGCAACAGAGCGACTATTGCAACACCACCGTGCCCAAATCGATCTGCTGCGTAAGGCTCGATACGCTGACCGTGCGCTCTGCCGTGCGTGTGTTTTTGGTGAAGACCAGCCGATACTCGCCGGGCAGCAGCCAGAGTTGGAACACGCCGCTGGGTTGCGAGAGAACTACCGATTCGTTCGGCGTAGCAGCGTCGGGCGGGCTATAGATATCGATGCGCACGCCAACTGCATCGCTTAGGGGAACCTGCACAACGCCACGCACATTGCCCGGCTGACCTGGGGGGTTGTCATCCGTTTGCTGCAGGACGAGCAGATCGCCCACATCCATCACGCCATCAATCACGGGCGCGTCGGCGAGGAATCGGCGGGGGATGTAGCCGTCTTTTTGCACCTCGCCTTCCGGGTCTAACACGCCTTCCGGGTCATACGCGACGCCGTTGAGGGTGAACCGTCCTGTGCTGGCGTTACTGAACGCGCGTTGCCCCAGCAGGGTAACGGTCGCCTCGCCCACGGGCTGCTGGGTCAGCGCATCTACGATCCGCCCCTGCACGGAGATGGACTGCGTGCCGACATAGAGGTCGCCTAAGTCCACTGTCTGTCCTGCTTGCAGCGGCGGCAGGTTGAAGGTAAAATCGGGAAGCCCTGGCGTGCGCACGATCAGTTGCGTCGCATTTACGGGGACGCGGATCTGGAAAGACCCCTCCTGAGCGCTTGTTTGCACGCTCTGCGAGCCGACGATGACCGTAGCGGCGGGGTTTGGGGGCTGCCCTGTGCCTACCAGCACCACGCGCCCTTGCAGCAGCGCCGATGCCCCGAACGAACCGCCCCCGCCACCGCACGCCGAAAGCACAATCACCAACGCCAACGCCAGAAAACCGTAAAGTGTTCGCATCGCCTTCACCGTGTAATCACTATTGGGGTGGTTGCCCGTGCCACGCGCCCCTCACTGTCGACGGCTTCGATATACGCCATGTAGTGCCCAGGCGGCAGAGCGCGTTCTTGGGAGTCGCGTCCGTTCCATGTCAGGCTCTGGACACCTACGCCTGCAGCACGGCTGGGCTGCAGGACGCGCACCGTCTCGCCGCGCATGGAGCGGATTTCGGCGCGTACGGTCGCCTCGCCCGTGAGCTGGAACTGGATAATCGCTTGCCCGCCGCGCGTTGTGGCGGCGGCGAGGTTCGTAATGCGCACGGGCGCAGCGACGCTTGGCTCGATTGCCACGCGCAGGGTCTGTGCCTCCACGGGGTTGAACCGATAGAACTCACGCTGACGCATATCGACTCGCTCGCCTGTGATGGGGTTCTCCAAGTAGATTCGCCATCGGCGCGGGGTGTTGTTGGGAATGCGCCATGTGAGGGTATGCTCGCGGTTCGGTTCGGCGGGCACAATTTGAAGTGTCCACTCCTGCTTGCCCGTGCTGGGTTTGACGCTTTGCGTGAGCAGGCGTCCACCCTCCTCTTGCACGCCGAATAGGCTCATCCCCGGCAGAGCGGGTGGGGCGTCGTGTAGGTAGGCATAGGCGCGTGTGCGCACAGCGTTATCCAGCCCCAGCGTCGCGACGCCGCCCCCGATAGGCGACTGCAAAATCAGTTCCATCGCCCACGCGGGTTCGCTCACCGCAGCGCGAGAACGCCCTGTGCTACCCACAGGGGGGGGCACCAGCAGCGTGACGCCTTCAGGACGCAAGACGCGAATCCAGTAGGCGCGTCCCGGCTCCAGCTGCGTCGCCTGCACATAGGCGCCAAACGCACCCAGCGTCCACACGCGACTACCCACCAGCGGCGGCTCGCCGCCGACGGACTCCGTCGCCGTCTCCCACGAAACCGGCGCATTGAACTGATGCACCACCTGCAGGCTGCCCACCGGTACCGGCTGATTGAACGGGACTCCCACCAGATTCCAGCCGGGCTGCAACGCCATCGCGAAGGGACGGTCGGTCGGGGCAGGCTCGCCCTGAATCGTGACATTAATCGGGCTACTCAGCTGCAGGAAGTATCCCACGCCCGGTGCGGGAGGCGGTGTAGCGGGATAGTAGGTGTAGTTGAACTGCTCCTGTCGCCACTGGGCAAGGCGCAACTGGCTGGCAGGGATATTCAGCAGTTTTGCCATATCTGGCTCAAACGGGCGTAGGGGCAAGCTAATCATGTGAAGCCCTGCCGCGCGACTCAGGTTGAAACTCCCCGCTGCCGTGTCCAAATATGCCTGCACATAGTGGAACCCGACGCCCGTGTTCGTACGCCAGACGCCAACCTCCGCGCCCTGTGCGTTGAAAAACCGCAGCGTCGCAACGCGCTCGCGCGCCAGTGCCTCCGTGGGGAACAGCGCGCCGAATGCGCCTTTGTCTACCGTCGCGGTGCGGAGTTCCGTGCCAATCTGAATCTCTACCGTGCCGTTCTCTAGCCCAAACACCACGCCAAAGAAGTTATTGCGGAAGTTTGTACCCTGCACCTTGCTGCTTGGGTAATGAATGCGTACCCCCTCGGTGCCCACGCTGAAGTCCACGGCGAGCCGCTGATTGGCGGTCTCCGAGCCAACAAAACTGGGCACCACCGTACCCGTGCCCACGCGAATATCCACACGCTCATACTGCGGCGAAAGCGTGAGGCGGTTGAAGTTGTAGTCCCAGTAGATCGGATAGCAGGTTCCGTTGAGGAGCGTTTCGTCCCAGCTGTTGCCCACCCGCGTGGTCTGGAAATAGGTCAAAAACACCGTGAATACGGCTTGCTCATCGGGTTGTAGCCCCGAAACATAGGGGAACACCTGCGCGTGGAGCTTGCGCCCGTAGGTCACGCTGGTATCCAGAATATACTGCCGTCGCACCCAGGTATCGAAAGGAACACCCTCAACGGTCGGGTTCGGGTTGCCCGCGATGGCGGCGAGGGTCTGTTTGGCGAGGTTCAGCAGCGCGACCGAGTCGCCTCGCAAACTGGGGGTGTAGTTCTGGTAGTACCGTTGGTTGAACTCTCGGAAGAAGCTGGGGTACTCCGTAGCGACTTTGAGCCACACGGAGCCTGCCATCTGATAGCGCACGAGCCACAATCCACCCGTGGTGCCCCCTGCTATGGGCGCTTGGCGCAGGGAAGGCGCGATAAAACTCGGGCTGCCCAGCGTCGGCTGGTTCCACGCATCGTAGTAGGGGCGGGCATCATAGGTGTTGTCCAGCACCTGATCAATAAAATCGGGGTTTAACCCCGCAAGGTTGCGGAAGGCGGGGCTTCGAGCAATGCGCGTCGTGACCGCACGGGCGAAGCCCTCTTCCCACACATCATAAAACGGCGCTACATCCGCATGGAACGCCCGTACAACCAGGTTCAGCAGGTTCACCGCCGCCGCTTCGCGCGCGTTGTAGATGGGAAACAGGAAACGGTTGTTGCTCACATCGTAAATCCCACCCACTACCGCATCGCGGTCGCCAATCGTGTCGTCATAGTTCACGACCTGAATCGTGAGGGTGCGGGCAGGTTTGCCATACTCGGCTTCCACCAGCGCAGGCACAGCGTCCAAAATGCTCTGGAGCAGTGCCTTATAGCCCGACGGGAAGGGGTCGTCGCCGTCCACAATCTGGAAAGTGAGCGTGCCGTTGCCCAGTCCATCGGAGCGTGTGCGCGTGGGCAGAATTAGTTCCCCGTTCCGACGCAGCACAACCGTGTGAACAATTGGCAAGCGGTAGTCTTCGGGCAGCAAACCGAGTTGTTTGTAGAGTCGGATTTGCGCCCGTGCGCCTTGTATCTGTGCGCGCGTTGCCCGCTCCACTTGCGCCCGTATCAAACGGTCGATGGCGTCGGGCGAACGCCCCACACGGTCAATGTCCACCACAATCACATTCTGCGGACCGTTGCTGACCGTTTCGAAGGGACGGTTCACGAGATTACGATAAACCTGCGCGTAGAGTGCTGGACACAGCAAAACCGCTGCCAGCGCGCCGAACATCCGTTTCATCCCTGCATTCATCGTTCCCTCTCTTAGACGCGCACGCACGCCATCGGTTTTAGGGTAGGCGGTCTTGCTCCCTTCCTCAGATTATACCACTCGGAAGACGGTAGACCCTCTATAATGAATTCGGAAGTCAATCGACAATTATATTTTCCCATTTAGATATTTCGCCAGAATACCTTGCATTTTGCAATCTGCATGGGGTATAATCTCTATACTATGAAACCCATCGAAGCACTGAAGCAGTACCGGAAGCAAGAGGGTTTCACTATCGAAGAGCTCGTGGCAGTGGCAAACAGTCTGCTGGAGCAGTGGGCGCCCATTCAACCGCGTTATAAGGTGGTGCCCTTCCCAGATGTACGTACGGTGCGGTTCTACACCGCGCATCGGCTCATCGACCCGCCGACGCGCCGTCGGGGGAACCGTGTCCTGTACGACTATCATCATCTACTGCAGCTGGTGACTCTCAAGACCCTGCAAGCGCAGTACATTCCGCTGCGTGCGGTTCGCCGCATGATGGAGGGGAAAACGGACGAGGATCTGGAGCAGCTCATCGAGTCTGTGTTGGAGCAGCGTTCCGACGCCGCGCTGGCAAAGCAGATGGGCGAAGCCGCGAAGGCGATGGTCAACGAGTCGGCGGTCGTGTACACCTCAGTAGCGCGACCGTCCGATAGTCCGTACCCCACCCCCGTGGAAGCACACCAGTTCGTACTGACCAACTGGGCGGTGCTGACGGTAGACCCTCAAGCGGCGCGCCAAGCCAACATCACCGAGATCAATCGCATCGCGGACATGGTGCGCCTGAGCTTGCAGAAAGCCTACCACGAGCATAACGACGGTGAAACGAAGCCTGTGGCTACGACAACAGGCAAATCTCGAACGCGAAATCGCTAATCGATAGATGAAAATAGCGATTATCGGTGGGACAGGAGTGCAGAGCCTGCCGGGCTGGGCACTTCATGCAGAACACGCCCTATCGGGCGGCGTCTATCTGTACGAAGGGAGCCTGAACGGCGAGCCTGCGCTCCTGCTCCCTCGCCACTCCAAGGGACACAAAGTGCCTCCGCACCGTATCCCACACGCGCAGCATGTGCGAATCCTTAAAGATCATGGCGTGCAAGCGGTGCTGGCAACGGCTGCTGTCGGCTCGCTGCGCACCGACTGGAACGCGGGCACCATCGTCATTCTCAGCGATTTTCTGGATTTTATGCGTGAGGTGAATACACTCTACCATGACGAAGTGGTGCACACCGACTTCACCACCCCCTTCTCGCCGATTCTGCGCGACGCCTTGATTCAGGCGGCACAGCAGTTGCAAATCCCCATGCAGCCCGAAGGCGTCTATGTGTGCGCCCCCGGACCTCGCTACGAAACGCCTGCAGAAATCCGAATGTTTCGGATGCTGGGGGGCGATGTGATTGGCATGACCGTGGTGCCCGAAGCCATCCTGTGCCGTGAGGCGGGTATCCACTACGCCGCCGTGTCAATCGTAACCAACCTCGGCGCAGGCCTCAGCGGACAGCCCCTGACCCACGAAGAGGTGACGCACGTGATGCAACAAGCAACGGAAACCATCGCCCAACTGTTTACCCATACCCTGCGTATCCTCCGAGCAACGCCCCTGTAAAACTATTCCACACCTTGTACTCGACACTGCGTGGATTTGGTATAATACTCTTCTCACCATGAGTCGTCTGTGGCGTGATGTAGAAGCCGCTTTCCAGCGTCTGGAGGCGCAGGCTGGGTTCGAATCGCGTCCTGCCCAAAAGCAATTGGCGCGATTCGTGTGCGAGCGGTTGGAAGGCAGAAGTTCGGGGATGGTGGAAGCCCCTACAGGAATTGGAAAAAGCCTCGCCGTGTTGCTGCCTGCCATCGCCTACGCCCTGCAAGAGAAAAAACGCATCGTGATTAGCACCTACACCAATGTACTGGCGGAGCAGTACTGGCGCAAAGACCTGCCCCTCGCGCTGAGCCTGTTCCCGAACGCACCGTCGGTCGCGCTGGCGATGGGGCGCAGCCGCTACGCCTGCCTCGATGTGATACGCAGTAATAAAATCAAGCGCGTGAAGCCCGAACTGGTTCGATTCCTGCAAGAGTGGACAAGCGTGGCACAGGAAGGCGTGGAAGCGGAGTTGAACGAGTTCTTGCGACGCAAGGCAATTCCTGAGAATCTGATACGCGGTGTATGGGACGAAATCGCTGTGCCCGGTGCATGTCGTGCAAAAGTGTGCGAATATTACGCTAACTGTTTTTATTATGAAGCACGCCGCCGCGCTGCCAAAGCAGGCGTCGTGATTACCAACCATGCCTTCGTGTTGACGGACGCAGTCGTGCGCGCAAGCACAGACAACACGAAATCGCTGTTGGACGACTACGACTTCCTGATAATCGACGAGGCGCACGATATGCTCGAGGCCGCCGCCAGTGCGCTGGAGTTTGACTTGGATCAGCACCTCATCGAGACGCTGATTGCCCATGCCGTCACGATGAGCAACCAGATTGACAACGCTCTCACAAGTGAGAATTCGCCGATGGGGTTTCTGCTATCGATTCAAAAACTGGTGGAGCAGTTCTCAGCGCGTTGTCGGGAGGCTTTCGTGTCGACCAGCATGCCCGAGATTCCGCAGGGGGGTGTGGCGACGCGCGTTGCGCCTGCGGAATTGGCGCATCAGCCCGCGCTCGCCCCAGTGTTCCGGAGCGATTGGCATCAACACATCACCCACGCTGCCGACACGCTGTGCGCTGAAATCGGTGGATTCCTACGCGAGCTGGAGCAAACCTATCGCGATTTGAAATCCCAACTGACTCCAGGGCAAAGCGAAGCGGTCAGCGAGATTATCCAGCAGTTCCGCTCGGAGTTTACGCTGATTTTGCAGAACCTGCAACGCCTCAAGGAGCCAGAAAAAGGCGTGTGCTGGTTGGAGCCAACCGAGCAAGGCTGGAAAGCGTGCTACGAACCGCTCATCTTAGCCGACTGGCTGCGCGAACATCTCTGGAGCCGCCAACCCGCGGTATTACTGAGTGCAACGCTCACGGTGGATGGACGGTTCGATTTCTTCGAGCAGCAACTCGGGCTTTCAACGCCTCACCAGCTGCGTTTGCCCCATGTCTTCGACTACCGTCGCCAGTGTGCGCTCTACTTGCCTCCAGCTGGGGTTATTCCCGAACCGCCCCGCAGCGCCCAAGAGCTGGGCGCCAGCACATACTACCAACGGCTTGCCGAGGAGATTACCGCCCTGATACGCCTCACGCACGGGCGCGCGCTGGTGCTGTTCGCCTCACGCCACGAGATGTACGAAGTACGCCAGCGCATCCCATCCCTGCCCGGTATTCGGATTCTGGTGCAGGGCGATGGTTCCAACGCCGATTTGTCGAAGCAGTTTCGCGAGGATGTGCATTCGGTGCTGTTTGGCGTGCGTTCGTTCTGGACGGGGTTCGACGCGCCGGGGGAGACCCTGATGAACCTGATCCTGACGCGAATCCCGTTTGAAGTGCCCACAACGCCGCTCCAGCGAGCGCGGCAAGCGTGGTTTGAAGCACGCGGCGAAAACGCTTTTGTCGCATGGTCGTTGCCAATGGTGAAACAGCAGATGCGTCAAGGCTTCGGTCGGCTCATTCGGCGCTCGAACGATACGGGTATCGTGGCGATTCTGGATCCCCGCATGCGCACGAAGTCCTACGGCACTCTGATTCTCCGCAATCTGCCGACGGGCATCCCGATTTTCGATTCGCAGGCTGACCTGGCGCAGTGGTTTCACCAAAACGCGAAAACCACCTGAAAAACGGGCAGGAATTCGCCTCCAGTGAGGTATACTTACCATGTCGCCGCTTGGGTGGAGGCGTGCATGGCGAAGAAACCGTCTCGGAGTTCGCAACAGCGCGTGGCGAAGTCGCCTTTTGAGAGGTTGCGCACCACAGGGTCCAGCGCATATAGGCTGTATGCGCTCGTAGCCTTCTATGCACGCGCGAAGAAAAACCTCTTCGACGACGAAGTCACGGCACTCTTCTCCCAGGTACTGCCTGAGGTGTGCCAGAGCTACGAATACGAACTCATCGCCTATCGCGTGATGCCGAACCAAGTACACCTCATCGTGGGCTTTAAGCCGACCGATGCGATTGCCGATGTGGTCAGCAACATCAAGCGCAGCACGGCGCACCGCCTGTTCGAGGGCATCCCGCGTCTGGAGCCCGAAATCGGTAAGCGCAACTTCTGGGCAGAAGGCTATTTCGCCGAGACATTGGGACATACCCAGGTGGAACCCACCCTACGCATGTGGCAGAACCGCAGCCGCAACGAGGAACCGATCCTGATGCAAATTGTCTACGATTTGACCCACCCCCTTCACCCCAAACAAATTGAACGCGTGCTGGACGACTTGCTGCCCGCAGAGCGCGTAGTGATGCGCTTGCTGCACGGGTTGCAAGGCGAGCAGGTGCACACGCTGGAGCAAGCGGCGGAAAAGCTCTCTCTCAAGCCCGAAGAGATACACCAAATCGCCCAGGAGTCGATGGAAAAAATCCGCGCGCTGCTGCGCGAACGACGCACCGCACGCCCCGCCACAGGGAGGTCCGCATGAGCGAGTGCCTGTTCTGCAAGTTCGTCAAGCGTGAGATCCCCACGCAGGTTGTCTACGAAGACGAGCACGCCTTCGCATTTCGTGACATCAATCCCCAAGCCCCCACGCATATTCTGGTGATCCCACGCCTGCATATCGAGAACCTCGCCGCGATGGGAACGGAACACGAAACGCTGATGGGGCATCTGCTCTGGGTCTGTGCCGAAATCGCTCGGCAGGAAGGTATCGAGAGCGAGGGCTACCGCGTCGTACTCAACACCAATCGCGCGGCGGGGCAATCGGTGTATCATCTGCATTTTCATCTGCTGGGCGGCAGACAGATGACCTGGCCCCCGGGCTAAATTCCACGCCTACCTGCGGTATACTCCATGCCATGCCGCAGGGCGCATCAGGGAGGATACCAAAAGCAGTGCGGGCAGGGGTATGCCTGTTGCTGCTGAGCCTTTCGGCATGTGCCCGATTCCCCGATACCCCCGCTGGGGGGGGCGTGCGCCGCATCGTGGTGGAGGTGCAGGTCGCAGGGCGCATCCGACCCGATTACCACTACTTCGTGCTGTTCAACCTGAGCAACGACCCTACCGGGCAATCCGGACCGGTGCCTGTGGTTACGCCGCCGTGGGGCAACGGCTTCGCCGCAGGCGCGTTCACACATTTTATGCGCTTCGACAACCTGCAGCCTGCGGGGGGCTACGCGCTCTACCGCGTGCAGCCGAATACCAACCTCTCGGTGTTTCAGTATCTGGGCACGCCGCGCGTCAGCGAGCCAGTGAGCGCGAACTCCGACCGCTTACGCTTCGAAATCGACCTCACGCAGTTCATTCCGAACCCCGTCGATGCCGCGCAGATGCAGTACATTCAACTCAATATCCTTGCCACCGACCGCATCCCGATAGACCCGAACGATCTCAGCCCCAAGATAGTAGACGCACTGGGCGACCCGAACCTGGGGGTGAGCCAATATCTCAACTTGCGGATTGACCAGAACCGCATCGTGCGCAACGCGGACACGAACTTGGAGCCGCGCGGGGATGTCCCAGATCCCGATTTAGACATCGTCGACTGGCGAGTGGAGGTGCGTGCTTTATGACGGTCGCCGAGCGTGGCTTGTCGCGTCTCGAAATCGCGCGGGGCTTGCGCTGGGCGACTTGGGACGCCGTGTTTTTTACGCTGTTCGTTGCGCTCACTTCGGGGGCGTTCCAAATTGGTCTGGCGCGCTACCTGGGCGCAAACGACCTCTGGATTGGAATTATCACTTCTGTCCCCTCGCTGGCGGGCGCGTTGCAGATATTGACGGCTTACTTAGCCGACACCGCGCCGAGCCAGAAACGCTTAGTCCTTCGCTACGCCTTCTATTCGCGCTTGCCGTTTATCGTGATTGCGTTTTTGCCGTTCCTAAGCGACTCGGCGCCGCGCTTACACCTGTTCGCCGGGCTGCTCATCCTCTCGGCGATTCTGGGATCGTTCGCGGGACCGGCGTTTCTGGCGTGGCTGAGTGCGCTCGTGCCTCCAGACTATCGGGGGCGCTATTTTGGGCGACGGAACATGATTTTGGGCTTGGTCTCGGCGGCGTCGGCATTGCCCCCCGCGATTTTTCTGGACCAGGCGGTGAAGTACCAGCGGTTCTCGGAAGCGATTGCCTTCGCGGTGCTGTACGGGCTGGGTGCGCTGTTCCTAATGCTTTCGCTGTGGGCGTTGCGCCAGATGCCCGAACCGCCTCGCACGCCCGTCGAACGCAAAGGGTTGCGCGGCGTGCTGGAGTTCTATCGCGAGCCGTTCCGCACACGCAACTTTCGGATGCTGCTGGGGTTCAACACCTTTCTGGTGTGGGGGCAGATGTTCGCAGGGCAGTTCTTCACGGTCTACATGCTGGAGCAAATCAAGATGCCCTACCTGATGGTGCAAATCTCCGGGCTGATTGCTGCGCTGTTTAGCAGCCTTGCGATGCCCGTGTGGGGCTATCTCGCCGATAAGTTCGGCAACAAGCCCTTGCTCATCCTCTCAATGTGGGGGGTAACTTTCCTGCCGTATCTGTGGTTTTTGACAGACCCCGAGCGTTATGCGTGGAGCGTCGGCGTGATTTACTTTATTCAGGTGCTGGCAGGCTCTTTGTGGGCGGGCGTGGGGCTGACGCAGTTCAATTTGAATGTGGCGGTCGCGCCCCCAGAGCAGCGAGCGGTGTATATGGGCGCGCTGAGCGCGATTGTGTCGCTGATGGGCGGTTTGGCGGCGTTTGCGAGCGGCGCACTGATGGAAGCGATGAAACCCTATGTGCCCGACCCGACGCGCTTTTTCGTGCTGTTTGCGGTGGCTTCCACTTTTCGCCTGCTCGCGTTGCCGTGGCTGCGGGGCATCCGCGAACCCCACGAGCGTTCCACGCGCTATGTGCTGTCGCAGTTGCGGGCGTCGGCGCGTCCGCGCGGCTGGCGGGCGATGCGTCAACTGCGCGGGCAAGCCGATGTCGCCACGCGCCTGCAAGCCATGCGCACCTTAGCCGAATCGAAGACTCCACTGGCAGTGGAGGAACTCATCGCTGCGCTGCGCGACCCGATCCCCGAAGTGCGCCGCGAAGCCGCCAAAGCGTTAGGGGCGATTGGCGACCCGCGCGCGATCCCTGCCTTAATCCAAGTGCTGAAAGACCCTGCCAGCGACCTTGCCCTCGAAGCCGCCGAAGCGCTGGGGGCAATCGGAAGTCCCGACGCCACCGAGGAGTTGACCGCCCTCCTGAACGCGGAGCGCATTGAGGCGCGTATCGCCGCGATTCAAGCGCTGCACCGCATCGGCGACCCGCGCGCGCTGCCCGACCTACTCGAACGGTTAGAGCATGCCCCCGGACCGCTGGAGCAGGCGAAACTCTTGGAAGCCATCGCCGCCTCGCTGGAACGCGCCGACCCCCACACGGTGCAGGAGTGTGTAGACACGCTGCGCCTTGCCCGCTGGCTCGAATCGGCGTCCACCGATGTGCGGGCAGACGCCGCGATAGCAATCGCCACGCTCCCACCCGATGACTCGCTGGCGCCCTTGCTACGCGCGCGCCTGAGCCAGGAGTCCGACCCCGCCGTCGTGGCGGCTTTAGCCCGTGCGCTTGCTCAGCACGGCGACACCAACGACATCGAGCCGCTGCTCCACGCGATGGCGCAAGCACAGTCGCCGCTGGCGCGCCAACAGATTGCCCTCAGCATCGCGCGACTGGTGGGGCGCTACGACTTGTTCTACACCTTGCTCACCGCCGATGAGCCACGCCGCGACCGCTTAATCGAGAAAGCCCTCGCGCTGCGCCTGCGCGAGAAACCCGAACTCTCCGACGCCCTGCGCGCCTATGCCTACGGCGACTATGGCAGCGCGTTGCAAATCCTCCGCACCGCGATGCCGCGCCATCCGAGGCTGAAACTGCTCGAACACGCCCCCGATTGTTTGGAATCGTGGCTGTTGGCAGTAAGCGTGATTTAAGCGAGTCTGCCCGACGCAACTCAAGACATAATGCCTGATACCAACGACAGCAACACCTGCCATATCGCGCTGCCAATCATCGCCAGTACAATCGCCAGCACGATCACCACGACCCCTCCTACGACCGAACCGCGGAGTATCGCAATGACTCCACACACCAGCCCTCCCACCAAGCCGATAAAGGGCACACATAGCCCAAACACTGCCAGCAGCACCCCTGCCGTGATGCACCCGCTTGCGCTGCGATAGCCTCGTGCGGCAGGAGTGTACAAATCGGCAGGGTTCACAGGAGGCGGCTGCGAAACCGTAGAAGGGCTGCCCCCAGTGCCTGCAGGAAACAGAGCGGCATAGTTCGGCGCACCCCCGCGCAGGAAATCCGCCGCCTGTTTCGCGCCAATCAGCGCCGGATCTAAGCGATAAGCCGTCTCGTAAGCTTTGAGCGCCTCGGAGTGTCTCCCCTGTCGGTGCAGGTACGCGCCCCAGTTATAAAAAATATAGGCATCGTGGGAGTTCAGCGCTATTGCCTGCGCGAAATGCTTTTCGGCGTTTGTGTTGTCCCCCGTGTGGGCGTAGGCGAGTGCAAGGTAGAGGTGCACGCGCGCCTCGCGTGGCTGCTCGACAACGGCGCGCTGGAGAAACGGCAACGCCTCCGTGTATCTGCCTTGCTTCAACAACTCATAGCCGATTTCCACAGCGGAACGCACACAGGGAGTTTACCTCGTCCACAGGGTATAACTCTTCGGGGGAAGACTCTATGCGTCGTTGGGCAACTTGGATACTGGCGCTGGGCGTCGCGGTCGGGCTGGTTGCGCTGGGGACGCTCTGGTTCCAGAGGTCGCGCATCGAACCGATTGACCCTCCCAAGCTCGTCCAGCTTTCCGAACAGGAGCGTGTCGAGTGGTTAATAGCACAGATTTTGGCGCGTAGCCGCTCTGGAGCGCTCAAGTGGAAAATCCAGAGCCTGCTGGGCTTCGACAGTGAACGAGGGGGCTACCTACTCCGTTCATACGATGTGGATACTGTTGCCCAAGCGTGTAGGCGATATAACCTCGAGGACTGGATGCGACGACTACCTCCCTATGTGATGGATAGCGCCCAGTTCTCCCTGTTGAAAAACCAAGCACTGTGGCACATCCAGCGAGGCGATTTGCGCACTGCTGAAGCGATTCTCCAGCGTATTCCTTGGGACACAGGCTATCGTGAGAGTGTGCTGGCATGTCTCGCAGTGGCGCAAGCACAAAGGGGTGATCGTGCCAACGCACGCAAGACGCTACAGCAGCTGCCATTCGGTTTTTCTGTTCTGAGCTCCGCAATGCGACGTCTTCGCGTTGCGGAAGATCTACTCCAAGCCGGTATGCTGGACGAGGTAGCCGAGTCGTGCACTCAGGAGTCCATCGCGGTCCCGATGAATTTGGAGATACCCCAAAGCGTGTTGAATGCCTATCTCCGTGCAGGGCGATGGAACGATGCGCTTCGTTGGGCACGACGACTGCCGGAGGGATGGCGTGAGTTCGCGCTGACCGAGTGGGCGACGCACGCGCTCCAGCGGGGTGATCCCGACCCGACACGCCACCTGAACCGACAAGAGCAGACGCCTGCCTTGTTGTTGCGCCTCGCCCACATCGCCCAGACTCACAACATGCATCAGCAGGCACGCCGTTGGCGCAACGCCGCGTTTCAACGGCTCAAAAGCCCCGCTACGCGCGAGCAAACTGTTTTGCTCTTCAGCGCGGCTACCGAACTGGCACGCATAGGCGACTATGCCCAAGCCGAAAACCTGATCAAGCAGATCCAACCCAATTCTCTGCGGAGATTGGCAGCGCGCCAAGCCTCCTTTAACGCAATGGAGCGGGGTGACCTGAACCAAGCCCAACGGTTCGCAAATCTAATAGACTCCCTGCATGCGCGAATCCCTGTTGAGGCGCATATCGCAGCGCGATACTATCGAGCAGGGGAAACAGCAAAAGCTCAGAGTCTCATTGACCGCCTTGTGCAGCAATTGCTCATCAAAAGGCGCACAGATCCTGTTCTCTACGAGATGGGGATAACCAGAGGCATATGCCGTTCTGTGATTGAAGAGAACGCCTATCCGTTGGTGCAACCCTTGATGCGCCAGCTCGAGGGAGAAATCGCCAAGATGCCTCGCGGCGGTAGTCGCTCCGCTATGCTCAATGAGTTGATAGCGGGCTACATCAAGGCGGGCGATTTGGAGAGCGCATTCCGTCTTGCTGCGCAGGAACGGCCTCCCAAAGAGCAAGCACCGGCACTGCTGATGATTCTAGAATCCCTTATAACGGAACGCTGAAGGAGGCATTCGCCCTCCCGGAATCCCTGCAGTTTTACGGTTCTGTTGCCCATAATTCCCTCCAGAGCGATGCCAACACGCGTTGACGATCAGGCAAGCGGTCTGCGCCTCCGCACGGCGGCGCATCGAGCGGTCGCGATTCCTCCCGCCCCAATTGTGTACGCCGATTTCTTGCTCTTTCGGGGCGCGCGCGTAGAACTCCCGCCCAGCGTGCTGGTGTGGCACTGGCGTCCGAGCGCAGCGCCCGCCACAGGTTGGGATTTGCAGTCGCGTTTGCATGTGGTGGGTGCGCCCACGCAACATACCCTCGCCGACCTTCAACGCTGGCGCGCGCTGTTCCCCCAGTGGCGATTGGTCGGCAGGCGGCTGGAACTCTTGCAGATTGCCGATGTCGCCTGCCTGTGGCTCCAGACAGGGGTGGAATTGACCCCACGCTTACAGATTCTGCTCGAATGGCTCTGGAGAAACCGACCCGAGATGCCAATAATTCTGACAGGTATCGGGAGCGGAGGCGCTTCACGGATTCAAAACTGGATAGAGCACAGGTATCCTCTAAGATGCCTGAACCCCGCGCAGGCGCTGAGCCGAGAAGCGTTGCCCAGCCACGGCTTTTATTGTCTCATCCGCTGGGCGGCGAATCCAGAGGCAGCGGCTGCGCATTCTCATTCTTAGGAGGCGTTTTTATGCAACAGAACTTGTATCGTGTGTTGATGATTTCAGCGGAGGTTGCGCCGTTAGCGAAGGTTGGTGGCTTAGCGGATGTGGCAGGCGCACTGCCCAAAGCGTTGCACGCACTCGGACATGAGGCGCGAATCCTAATGCCCGCGTACCCAATGGTGGAAACGGACGCCCGATGGCAGATTGAACCCGTTACCCAGTTCACGCTCTCCATCCGTCCCGGCTGGACAGAGAGCGTTGCTATTAAGCAACTCCAACTGCCTTCAGGCGTGCGTGTCTACCTGCTTCAGGTGGGCGACTGGTTCGCAAACGCCACCGAGTCGACCAAAATCTATGCTGTGGACCCCCGTGCCTATGTCGCGTTCTGCCGAGCGACGGTGGAGTGGTTCGCGCGTGAAGACACCGACTGGACACCGCAGGTGGTTCACTGCAACGACTGGCACACGGCACTGATCCCTGTCTACATGCGTGCCTTTGGCGCCGAACGCACCGCGCAAATGGCGACGGTGTTTACCATCCACAACCTGGCGTTTCAAGGCGTGTTCGAGAAAACCTTCTTCGCCGAGCTGGGCTTGCCCGACTATTGGTTCGATATCGAAGGGCTGGAATTCTACGGCAAGGTGAACCTGCTGAAAGGCGCTCTGCTTGCCAGCGACCGCGTGAACACGGTCAGCCCTACCTATGCCGCCGAGATCCAGACCCCAGAGTACGGCGAGCGCCTGGAAGGATTGCTGCGTCGCCTCGCCGATGAGCGTCGCCTAACGGGAATCTTGAACGGCATCGATTACGACGAATGGAACCCCGAGACCGACCCGTACCTGCCCGCGCACTATTCTGCGGACAATTTGCAGGGGAAAGCACTCTGCCGCGCCGATTTGCAACAAGCCTGCGGTTGGCAGCCCGACCCCAGCAAAGCGGTCATCGGGCTGGTCTCGCGCCTGACCGACCAGAAAGGATTAGATCTCATCAAGGCGTTAGGCGCGAAACTGTTGCAGTTGCCAATCCAATTAGTGCTGCTGGGCACGGGCGACCCCGCTTATGAACGCTACTTCCGCTCGCTGCACAAGCGCCACCGGGCGAAGGTGCACGCCACTATCGGATTCGATAACGCCTGGGCGCACCGAATTTATGCGGGTTCCGATATGTTTTTGATGCCTTCGCGGTTCGAACCGTGCGGTCTGGGACAGATGATTAGCCTGCGATATGGAACAATCCCGATAGTGCGACAAACAGGCGGCTTGGCGGACAGCGTCACGCCCTACGACGCAGAGCGCGCAGCAGGAAACGGGTTCGTATTCCGCGAATATAAGCCCGATGCGCTTTATGAGGCTGTGCGGCAGGCACTTGAAGCGTTTGCTGACACGCCCCGCTGGCAGATGCTGGTGCAGCGCGTGATGCGCCAGGATTGGTCATGGGCGCGCTCCGCGAGAGCGTACAGTACGCTCTACGCCGAGGCGCTGGAGAACCGCGCCCAACACGCGCCCGCCTATGCGCCGTGAAGTCGCCATCCAGGCGCGCCCTTTGCCCTGGAGGACCCCATGAGGACGCATGAACTGGACTGTCGTGCCCCGCATCACTGGCGGGCTGGGCTGTATGCTCGTGCTGATAGTGGGCATCGCATCGGGAATCGACCCGCTGCTGTGCACCATTCGTGGACTAATTGGCGGCATGGTTGGCTGGATCAGCGGCGCGCTCTGGGCGTATGTTATGAGCCAACTCATGCCCCCCGAAACACCCACCGCCCCCACCCCCGCCGACAGTCCGAAACACGCACCCAACGAAGCACCAACGGAGAGAGAGGAAGCCGCCTAAACTAACGGAGGGAGGTACACGCCATCATGATGGATGCATTCCAAACGCAAGAAGCGTGGAAACAGTTCAAAATCTACGGAGAAGCGAGCGCGCGGGAACAGCTTATCCGCCAATACGCGCATCTGGTCAAACTCACGGTGGGGCGTATCGTGCCCTACCCGCCCAACGGGATGGAATGGGAAGATTTGTATAGCTACGGCGTGATGGGGCTAATCCGAGCCGTCGATATGTACGACCCCACGCGCAATGTGAAGTTTGAGACCTACGCGATTGCCCTTATTCGAGGCGCGGTGCTGGAAGCGTTGCGCTCGGAAGACTGGGTGCCGCGCTCCGCACGCGATAAACTGCGCCAACTGGAACGCACTTGGGTGCGGTTGGAAGCCAGCCTGGGACGCCCCCCCACCGACGAAGAGACCGCCGACGCACTGGGCATCTCGATCGATGAGTACCGACAGCTCCTGATCGACTACGCTCGCACGAACACCTTGTCTCTGGAGTCGTGCCTGATCAACGGCGACGAGGAGGAGAGCAACTCCTTGCTGGAATCGCTGGCAACCGCCGAAGACCCTTACGAAGAGCTTCTGGAACGCGAGCAGACACGCGCCCTGACCCAAGCGATCGAGAGCCTTGCCGACCGCGAGCGCACGGTCATCCAACTCTACTACTACGAGGGGTTGACTTTCAAAGAGATTGGGCAAGTGTTGAACATCTCCGAGTCGCGCGTGTATCAAATCCACACGCGGGCGTTGGCGCGTTTGCGCGAGCAGCTCTGTGGTACCGCCGCCGACCCCAGCACACTGGAGGCAGGCTAAGCTTCGCAGTGGGGGGACTCGGCAGTCGGCTCTGGGGCATTCGGCGAGGAGTCGTGCCGCTCTGCGCCGTTTTCGGGAGCGGGTTCCATCGGTTGGGTCGCCGCCCGCGTCGACGAAACGCTTTGCGCGAACGGCTCTAACGCCTGCAAGTGGGTCAACAGCAGAGCGCGGAACTCCATCACGGCGGCGCGTTTGCGGGCTTCGAGGGACTCGGTCTCTGCCAGCAGGCGATGGGCGCGCTCCTCCGCCTCGCGCACAATCTGCTCCGCTTTCAGGTGCGCCTCGCGCAGAATCAGTTCCGCCTCTTTGTGCGCGTTGCTGCGGGTCTCATCGGCGCTCCGCTGCGCCAGCACCAACGACTCTTTGAGCGCGTCCTCCATCGCCTTGTAGCGCTCCGCTTCCTGACGCAGCCCAATCAGTTCCTCACGCAGGCGATGGTTTTCGGTAACGACCTCTTCATAGTGCGCCGCCACCTCTTGCAAAAAGGCATCCACCGCCACGGGGTCGTAGCCCCGCAACCGCTTGCGGAACCGCTTGGTCTCTATCTCCAGTACCGTAAGGCGCCTCGGTTCGTTCATTGCAGCCCCCGCAGCAGGTAAATTAGGAACTGAATAAAGATAATCGCAATCAGCGGCGAGAAGTCAATCGGCATATAGCCCATGCCTGCGCTGCGGAATAGCCGATTCTGAACCTCGCGAATCGGCGACAGGATGGCGTCGCTGACGCGGTCGATAAAACGCACAATCGGATTGTAGCGTGGCACACGCCCACCCGCGAACCGAATCCACGAAAAGATTACATTGATAATCAGGATAATCACAATCCCTCGCAGTAGCAGCACCAGTAGGTCGATTGGCGATAGCATAGCCTCCCCCGATCGCGTCTTGTTTAAGAGCCGTTATTGCGCTCTTCCTCGAGCTTTTTACGCACGCGCTGCATATTCGGTTCCACCGCGCCGTCGTTGGGATCCCGTTGTTTCACCTTCTCCCATGCCTGAAGCGATTGTTCGAGGCGTCCGAGCCGTTCGTAGCAGTGGGCGAGCGTTTTCCAAGCCGTTGCAGGCGCGTTTGCGAATTGGGTCGCTTTCTCCAGATAGGGCAACGCCTGTTCATATTGTCGCTTGTTGAAGTAGGCGAAGCCAAGGTCAAAGTAAAGGTCGTAGCGGTTCGGGTTCAGGCGGATCCCGCGTTGGTAGACCTGAATCGCGCGCGCGGTTTCCCCATAACCGTCCAGCAGCCATGCCAGCCCGCTGATGTTTTCGACATCGCTGGGGTCGTATTCTATCAGCACGAACATCAGCGCCATCGTTTTATAATGGGCGCCGTCGTGCCAGTATTCATCGGCGAGTTGAATCAGGCGGAACTCGGTCAGCTGTCGCAGAGCGGCGAGTTTGCGCTGCACGGCGTCGGGCGGTTTCGCCTGCGCCCAGCCTATGCCCAACACCAGCGCACAGCCCACAATCAGTAGTAGGTTTCGCATGATCTTACCCTAAGTATACCTGTTCTTATCGGATTCAAGGGGCGGTTTTTGCAGGGTGATGTGTTAACGTCGCCGCTCCAGTTGGGTCATTGCTGCCTGCAGCGAGTCGGGGTACTCCGCGAGAAGTTGTTGCCGCGCGGCGTGGGCTGCTTCGGTGTGCCCTTGCTGTTCCAGCAGGTGGACACGCAGGAGGAGCCATTCGGGGCGTTCGGGGGTTTCGGGGTGGCGCGTGATCACCTCCAGCCAGCGCAGGGCGCGCTCGCGTTCGTGGGCGCGTTCCGCCCGCTGAAACAGGGCACGCAGCGTGGGCAGGTTGAGCGTATGCAGTTGATCCAGCTCGCAGAGCAGTTCCGCCGCTTGGAGCGCCAGCGCGTCGTTGCCCCCTGCAAGGGCATATTGGAGCGCGGCTTTGAGCGACTCCGTGGCTTCCGCAGCATCGCCCAGCATCGCCCAAGCCGTGCCGTGCAGGTAGAGCGTGTAGGGGTCGGACGGGACCTGTTGCCTCAGTGAGTGGAGCCAGCGCAAGGCGTCGCCAGCCGCGCCTTGCTGGAGGGCGTTCTCCACTTGCTGGAGCAGGAACTCACGCTCGCCCGCTGCACCCGCGCCCCACAGCACCGCCAGCGCCAAGCCTGTGGCGAAACCGCCCAAATGCGCCCAATACCCTACTGTTGACGGTGTCGGTTCCCCCGCTTCCAGAACCGCGCCGATGCCCTGCAGCAGCACCCACAGCACCACCCCCACCCACATCGGGATTGCCAGTCCCCAGCGGCTCGGCGAACTCCACAGGACGCGTACCCGCCGCCGATAAAAACGCAGCGCGAAGTAGCCCACCAGCCCCGAAATCGCCCCCGACGCCCCCACCAAGCCCTCGCGATACAACGCCGACTGAATCGTGAGACTCATTAGCCAGTGGACGCCAATCGCCCCGAAACCACTCGCGAAATAGAGCAACAGCCACCGCTGCCAGCCGAGCGCACGCTCCACATACCAGCCGAACAACCCCAGAAACAGCGCATTTTTGAGCCAGTGGAGCCAGCTCGCATGCACAAACAGGCTCGTCAGGGCACCCCACAACGACGGCTGCGCCGGGATAAAGCCCAGTGATTCCACCGAATCCACACGCGGATTAAGCCACAGCAAGACAGCCGTATTGACCCCCAGCATCAACAGGGTCGCAACAGGCGGCGCAGCACGCATCCGAGCCTCAACCTGCCTTAGGAGATACTGGCGAATGCCTCGTCGGGGATATCGAAATTGGCGTAAGTGTGCTGCACATCGTCATGGTCTTCCAGGGCTTCCAAGAGGCGCATCAGTTTCTGCGCGGTTTCGCCCTCCACGCGCACGGTTGTCGTGGGAGTGAGCTCCAACTGCGCTTCCGCGATTGGAATCCCGCGCTCCTGCAGGGCATCGCGCACGCGGTGGAAGTCTTCCACGGCGGTCATCACCCGGAAGAACTCTTCTTCTTGCACGACATCTTCCGCGCCGGCTTCCAGCGCGATTTCGAGCAAGGCCTCCTCGCTCATGGACTCCGCCGGGATGGTGATCACGCCCTGTCGCTTGAACTGCCACGCTACGCTGCCGGTCTCGCCCAAGTTGCCCCCATGCTTGGAAAACAGGTGGCGCAGCTCGGCGACGGTACGGTTGCGGTTATCGGTTAGGCATTCCACCATAATCGCTACGCCCCCAGGTCCATAGCCCTCGTAAGTAATCTCTTCGTAGTTGGCGCTTTCCAACTCGCCTGTGCCTTTCTGGATGGCGCGTTTGATGTTGTCTGCGGGCATGTGGTGCTCGCGGGCTTTCTCGATGGCGAGGCGCAGGCGCGGATTCGCGTCCGGGTTGCCCCCGCCTTGCTTCGCTGCGACTGTAATCTCACGCGCTAACTTGGTAAACAGTTTACTGCGGAGCGCATCTTGTTTGCCCTTGCGAATACGGATGTTATGCCATTTGGAATGTCCAGCCATCGACGATACCTCCAAATTAAGGATACCTGACGCAGCAGGAACTCTTTAGGCTTGGCTCGAAATTAATTTTCGTGAACTCGACGAAGAGCCTGCAGGAGACCTACGCGCCGAAGAGCATCTGCTACGGCTGTGGTCCGGCGAACCCACAAGGGCTGCACATTCGCAGCTTCGTGGGCGAGGACGGGGAGCTGGTTGCCGAATGGCAACCGCAGCCACACCATCAGGCGTTTCCAGGCGCACTGAATGGCGGGATTATCGGAACCCTGCTCGACTGCCACTGCAACTGGACAGCCGCCTATCACCTGATGACCACGCAGGGGTTAGACCACATCCCCGCTACCGTCACAGCCGAGTACACCATTAAAATGCTCCGCCCAACACCGGTGGATACCACCTTGCACCTGCGTGCCCGCCCTGTGGAAACGCAGGGCAGTAAAGTGATTGTCGAGGGCGAACTAAGCGCTCAGGGCGCGGTCTGCGCGACCTGCCGCGGCGTATTCGTCGCGGTCAAACCCGGACACCCAGCGTACCATCGATGGGAATAAACCGAAAACAATTTGGACAAGACAGCCCAATTAGCGAGGAACTATGGAACACCCATTCTTACCGGAGGATAAGCTCACTGAAAAGGCGCAGCAGTTAGTCGAACAGGCGGTGATCCTGGCAGGTGGCAACCCACCCGATGCACGCCATCTGCTGCTGGCATTGATACGCTCGGCTAAGCCTCTTGTCCTCTCTGCGTTCCCGAGCCAGAACATCGAGGCGCTCGAAGAGGCGATTGCAGCGGAACTGGATAATCCCGCCTCTCCGTTTGCTATCTCCTACGAGAGCGTCATCGAATTGGCGATGCGTATCGCCAAGCGTGAGAAGCATCCGCAAACGGATGTGGCGCACATTCTGAAGGCCATCGCCGTTCTCGGGGGGTGGATTTCCCGTGAAGAGATCTTCCCCGAATCGCCCCTGATGTATAAGATTGGCTCGAATGTGACGGAGCAAGCGCGTCAGGGGAGGATTCCGAAAGTGGTGGGGCGCGATCGGGAAATTGAGCTGCTGATGGAGGTCTTGTGTCGCCCGATTAATCCGTATGCGGTGCTGGTGGGGATGGAGGGCGTCGGGCGTCGGGCGGTAGTGCAGGGAGTTGCCCAGCGTATCGCGGACGGCAGCGCGCCCCAACCTCTACGCAATCGCCTGCTGGTGATGCTCCCGCAACTGTTCGATCACCCCGATTTCATGGGTAAACTCATCGAGGAAGCGACGCAACAGAACGCCATCCTCTATCTGGAGCCGTTTGAAACATTCCTGAGTGCGCCCGCACCCCAGATCGAAACGCTGCGCATGGAGTTTTTGTCGGCGCTGATTGCGCGGCGCGTGCCGATTATCGGCGCTGTGAGCAGTCTCCAGGGCTTGCGGCGCCATATCAACCGTGCCCCCGACCTGCTCAAACGCTTCCAACCGATCGAAGTCTGCCCGCTGAGTGCCGACGAGACGCTCGTTGTGCTGCAACAGTTAGCGAACCTTTTCAAGGAACAGCAACAACTGGAATTCCCCGACGAGACGCTGCAAAAGATTATAGAAGTGGCAGACGAGCATATCCAGCATCGCCCCTTCCCTGATAAAGCCATCTTGCTGATGGATC
Source organism: Fimbriimonadales bacterium (assembly GCA_026003075.1). Taxonomy (GTDB): domain Bacteria; phylum Armatimonadota; class Fimbriimonadia; order Fimbriimonadales; family GBS-DC; genus GBS-DC. The sequence goes on from BPGO01000016.1 coordinate 29,810, forward strand.
ATGTTGCGGGCAGGGCGCGGGCGAACAACTTGCAAAAGGTCGAACCGCGCCTGGTGTGGGAAACGGCAGGGATTGTCACCGGACTGCCTATTGGCGAAGGCGAGGTCTCGATGCTGGAATCCCTGCGCAACCTGGAATCGTTCCTCAAGGAGCGGGTCATGGGACAAGACGAGGCGATTGAAACGCTGGTGCGTGTGTTCAGCCTCAAAATCCGACGGCTCGACCTTCGCCCCGAACGCCCCAATGGGGTGTTCCTGTTCGCGGGACCGACCGGCGTCGGCAAAACCGAAACCGCGCGCGCCTTAGCGGAGTTCTTTTTCGGGTCACGCGATAAAATGCTGCGCCTCGATATGAACCAGTTCTACGAGGCGCACACGGTGGCACGGCTCCTCGGCGCCGAGTTCGGTTATATCGGCTTCGACATGGGGGCGCCCCTGCTCGACTTCGTCGCGGAAAACCCGTTCTGCGTGGTGCTGCTCGACGAAATGGAAAAAGCACACCGCGAGGTACACAAAGTCTTTCTGCAGATTTTCGACGACGGCTACATTACCGACGCACAGGGCAGGCGGGTGTCGTTCGCCGATAGCGTGATTATTATGACTTCTAACCTACAACCTGAAAAGGAGGTGGGCTTCCTAAAGGAGCATCCGACTCTCGAGGATTGGCGCAAGGCGTTTGCCGAACACTTCGCACCCGAGTTCATCAACCGTGTGGATGCCATCTGCGTATTTCACCCCCTCTCGCGCGACACCGTGCGCCACATCGTGCGCGAACGGTTGTTAAAGCAGATTCTGGAGGTCTATCGCAAGCGTGGCATCGAACTCACCGTGAGTGACGAGGCGATTGAGTGGCTGGTGGAGCGCGGCTTCAACGAACATTATGGCGCCCGCGAACTGGAGCGCGTCGTGGAGCGGAACCTGCTGTTGCTCTTGGCGCCCCATGTGCCAACGATGGTCGACGCCGTTGGCGGTAAACCCCAAGAGTTTACGGTGGTGGTGGAGGATGACCAGCTCGCACTGAAGTGAAACGCGACGCGCCGTCCTCACCCAAGCCCCTGCAGTGGCTCGTGGAGTTGTGCGCGCAGTTTCGCTGGATCCAGCGCGGTGAACTTCCCGTCGCGATAGAGGATGCGCCCGTCCACCATCGTCATGGCGACATCCTCGCTCCGAGCGACAAGCACCAGCGCCGCGTAGGGGTCGGGCATACCGCTGAACGCCAGTCGCGTGGTGCGCACCGCAATCACATCGGCGCGTTTGCCTGCCTCCAGCGATCCAATCTGCGAGTCGACGCCGAATGCCTTTGCGCCCTCCAGCGTAAGCATCCCAATCCAGTCGCGCCAAGTGGGAGAGGCGGCATAGCTGACAGCGCGCTGGGCAAGGGCAGCGAAGCGCACCTCTTCCCAAATGTCCAAACTGCCCCCGCTGACCGCGCTATCGGTGCCCAACACGACGGGGATACCGAGCCGCCGCATCGAGTACACGGGCGCAACGCCGGTCAGCAGGCGTGCGTTGGAGCGCGGGCAGTGCGCCACGCTCACCCCTGACCGCGCCATCATCTCCTGCTCGCGCGGCTCGGCGCGGGTCGCATGCACTATCTGCACATCAGACGCAAGGATCCCCGCGTTCTGGAGATACTCAATCGGTGGCACGCGCGGGGGCAGATAGTTAATCTTGCGCTCCGCAAACATCTCCGCGAACGAACCAGAGCCAGAACGGGCGAGCGCCACTTCCTCGGACGACTCGGCGGCATGGATGCTCAGAGGTAGCCCCTGCTCACGAGCGCACTGGCGCACAGCACGCATCAGGCTGTCGCGCACGGTGTAAATCGCATGGGGCGAGATTCCCAGCGAAATGCGTTCCGCCGCCTCGTAGCGCTGCAAAGTCATGCGCAGGGCGTCCAACTTCGCACCCAACTCGCGTAAAATCGCAGCGTCGTCTGGCTCTGGCTCCACGCCGAACACCTCTTGGTACACACGACCACGCAGACCGACCTGCGCCAGCGCCTCCGCGCCGGCGCCCGAATCGGTGTTGTCCGAAACAAAGGTCACACCGCTGGCAATCAGTTCCGCCGCGCCCAGCAGCGCCGAGGGCAGCCAAATTTCAGGCGGGCACTTCGCCTTCAACGCGACCAGCGCGCGAATCCACTCAAAAAACGGTGTGTGATCGTCTAGCCCGCGCAGCGCCGTGTACTCCAGATGGCAGTGCCCGTTAACCAGCCCGGGCAGCAGAATCGCATCGCCAAAGTCGATCACTTCGCTGCCCGATACCGTGCTACGCGGGCGCACTTCCACAACCTGACCGTTTTCAACCACCACCTCGCCTTCAGGCAAGGGGTCGTGGCTCATCGGCAGAACCCAGTTCGCGCGTAAAATCAGAGTTCCGTTTTGCATGACCATAAGCTGCTGATAGGAAGATGGGACAAATTGTACCTGAGAAGATGCTGGAGAGCGATTTCGTAGACCCCTACTCTTCACAGATTGGTGTATAATAAGTAAAGATTAAGGGCTCTGTTTTCATCTCGCTCTGGAGGTACCGTGGTGCAACCGATCATGAAATTGCTTGACGCTTTACGCAGAATTATGGGTGTCCGTAAGAGCATCCATAGACCGAACAGCGAAACCTGCTCCGATACAGCACGAATCTATATTCAACAACGAGAGGATGATATAACAAAGCACGAACAGCCAAACAGCGAAACCCGCCCCGAAGCAGCACGAATCAAAGAAATCTGCATCCAGAAAGGTATTCACGAAGTTGTCCACTTCACCCATGTTGAAAATGTGGACTCGATTATGAAGTACGGCTTGCTAAGCATTATGGATTTGAATGTAAGAAACATCCCGTACCACTACAATGATCGGGAACGCTTGGAATGTGTGCCCGAAGGCATCTGTTTGAGTATTAGTTTCCCCAATTATAAGATGTTCTACTCATATCGCCGGCGAGCGGGTGAAAAATCTTTTGTAGTCTTTTCGTTGAAACCCAGTCTTCTGTGGGAGCTGCCGTGCCTGTTCTGCTTCAGCAACGCTTCTGCTAATGAGGTGAGGAATCGGCTAACCGCAGACAGAGAGAGCCTGATGACCGCGGAAGCATTCAGCGCAATGTTCAGTGAGGAAGCGATTAGGCGTCATAGAATTAGGCGCAGTGTGCTCAACATCCCAGAAAACTACACTACTGACCCCCAAGCGGAGGTCATCTGCCTGCACCCGATTGATGTATCGTACATAAAGGCAATCTATTATAATGGCAAATTCGATAGGTTGGGTCAGTGGCAGGCTACGGAATGGGGACATTTGCTGCAAGAAAGACCTGAGTTTTTCAATCCGCGCAAGGACTGGGAACACTGGGTATGGTGGCGTATACTGCTACGACTGGAGGCGATGTTATGACTGACGAGCAAAAGAAACGGCAATCCTGGAAAAAAGGTTCCGATTCCTCCAATCATAGGCGCGTCAGACAAGAAAATGATTCGACTCAATCTGGCAGCACGGGGCGGAAGGGAAGGGCGGTACGCCTTATGTTCGTGCCCATAGAAAAGCCGCCCTACTACGAGGAGATAGAGGTGGAGTTCGAGTGGGTACGGGGGCTCCCAAACCTCCCTAACGCCCAAATAAACGCAAGGCAGCTACAGCAAAGCGCGAAAGCCGTTCTCCAGCAGAGGTTTCCAGGAGAAGAAGTGGATGTTTTTGAAGTTTCAAGAGCGCAAGATTTGTACCTTCTGGACGATAGGAAGGACAAGAATGATATCTATAAGAAGCTCGAGCAGCTAAGCGCATACTACCTAAAGGTAAATATTGTGGAGAACTTCCAACTGCGCTTGGAACAGGTGTATCAGTACTCCAAATGTTGGGGAGACCCTTGCGAATGCGTAGACTTGCTGTCGCTGCGGGAGGGTGAACTAAAAGGAGTAAAAGGCAGTCGAAAGGCTAAAAGAGAAGCGAACCTGAAAAGCGCCGAGAGGGGACAGCTGCAAAAATTCTGCCTCAAGATTGGTGATCTTCAAAAAGAGTTCCCTGCTGTGTACGGATCTAACGAAAAGTCGCGGAGTGCCTTCTACAACTGGCTCTACATCGTGACTATTAGGCAAAAAGATAAGCAGATCAGTGAAGAGATAATGAGGCTGTGTGAAAATAAACTAATCGGATTCACAGATATCTTCTATAAAAAAGAGTCCCGGATTCGTCGCCCTGTTCAGCAGTCAGACGGCGAGTCCAGAGGCCCCTCTGATAGACAGAAAAAACAACACGAAATCATAAAAATCATCCGTTATAACTGTCAGGCGCGCGCCCTTGCACAGTTCGTCGGTATCAGTTTATACTCTCCAAATAACATTAATCTGTACTTCCCTTCGTGCAGGAACTTACGCGAGTTGCTAGAACGAGAAAAGGATCCCTCACGGTTTCCAGAAGATTGCTTCGAAAAGTTTCTTGAGCAGGTTTATGGTTCTGGAGGCGGACAACCTCCTCTCCCATTCGAACCCTCGTAGCACTGGCAAGCGCGGCGGCATCTCTGGGTAGGGACGCTCGCGTTAATACTAAAAAGTCCCTACTGAGATTCCTCGCCTGCGGCTCGGAATGAGAGGCTTTATGCGCTCCCTCCCCGTACGCGGGGAGGGGCGCCCCCACCACGCTGCTGCGTAGCTTCAGCCCCCTGTAGTTCCCCCGCACGCAGGGGGGCAAGCGGCTACCAAGTGCGGGGAAGGGCGTCTGCACATTTGAAGGACTTCTCCCGCCTTCTCTTGGCGCATTATGCTCAGAGTTCCGTGTTCCATGCTTGCCACATCTGGTCTAAGGTGATGTTTTTAACATGTAAATCGGCGAAGAGGCAGTTATAGCGATAGTTCGGGTCGGGCGGATAATCCTCGCGGAACAGCCCTTTACTGCCGTGCCACTTGCCTGTGCCGTCAAAAAGGAAGTTCGTCTGGGCAGGATACTGCATCCCGCCGACGCGAACGAAACGGAAAATAATCTCCGTGCGCATCAGGTAACTGGTGCCGTAGCGTTCATAGAGCGACGGGCGCGCAGGAAACGGCATCCCCGTAAAATCTTGCACCTCCATCCCCGTGTCTGAGGGGCACTTCCAGATTTCGCGACTCTTCTGATAGGGTTGTAGCGTCTCGTGGAGCAATGGCATGTACGGTATCCACGCTTGCCACTGCGGATATTCCCACCAGATTTCAGGGGTGTATTTGTCGGTAGGGTCTACGGCGAACGGGTAGAGATCATCATAATCCATCGCGTACATCTCAATAGACATCCCAATCTGCCGAAGGTTCGAGATACAGGTATTTTGTCGCGCTTTGGCGCGGGCTTGGGCGAAGACAGGGAAAATCAGCGCCGCCAGCACGGCGATAATCGCAATCACAACGAGCAGTTCAACCAGCGTAAAACCAGACCGTTTCATCAGATAACCCCTGCTTGTAATTGTACCCGTTCGTTCAGAAGATCGGGCATGGTAAACTCTTTCCGTGAATCGCCTACGCTCTGATGTTTCTGGGGTTCGCCGTGTGCGGGCAAGCGCGGACACCCCTACAGACTCTTCGACGCAAGGGAATCGAATCGGGGGCAACCGCAAACCAGCCCAGTGGATCGATCTGGGCGTTATCCGCTACGAACCCGCTTTACAGATTCAACGCAAACTCCACGCGCAGCGAGTCGCAGGCGAAATTCCCGACACTTTGCTCCTGTTAGAACACCCTCCTGTGATCACGCTCGGCAAGGCGTTTCACCCCGAACACCTTCGCTACGCGCAGGAGTTTTACGCGCAGCAAGGCATCGAACTGTACCCCACCGACCGCGGCGGCGATGTGACCTGCCATAACCCCGGTCAACTCGTCGGCTACCCGATTTTCGATGTGTCGCAGCATGGGCGCGACCTGCATAAGTTCCTACGCGATTTGGAAACAGTGCTGATACGCGCCCTGACCGCGTTCGGAATCAAGGCGCATCGTGAGGCAGGCTACACAGGTGTGTGGGTCGGCAACGCGAAAATCGCTGCGATAGGCATCAAGGTTACCAAGTGGGTTAGCATGCACGGCTTCGCGCTGAATGTGAACAACGACCTGCGCCTGTTTCAGACCATCGTACCCTGCGGCATTGCCGACCGCCCTGTGACTTCCCTCCAACAGATACTGGGACACAAGGTTCCGATGGAGACCGTCAGGCAAAGCGTTCTCAACGCGTTTGAAGCGGTGTTCGGATTGCGGTTCGCCATTCGGTATAATCCCGAAGACACGGAGGTTAACCGATGCGAACATACCTGATTCTTGGAGCGTTGTTGACGAGTGTGGCGTTATCAGCGGCACAGGTGGAGCCGCGCGGAGAGAACCCTGCTATTCGAGTAAACACCCTGTTCGGTTCTACGGGACTCATCACGGTTCCTACTTCTACGACGACCCGTTTTGACCGCTTCCAGCTTGGCGTAGCGTTGGGACAGAATGTCCGTACCGTGTCGCTGAACTGGGGCGTCTTCGAGAGTGTTGAGGTGGGCGCGGTGGTGGTGGATCTCAACAACCTGGACAATAAGGTAATTGCCACAGGGAAAGTGACCATCACCCCGCAGAACTTCGAATGGTTGGAACTGGGCTTCGGAACCATCGACCCGTTCGATGCCATTGACAAAACCTTCTACGGTATAGCCAGTGTGAATGTGCGTGTCCCCGCGCAAGCGCCAGAGCAGGTCGTTGGCTTACGCTTGCATTTGGGCTACGGCACAGGCATCTATCGCGATAAAGTCATCGGCGGGGGCGAGGTGTTCTTGAACAACCAGTTCTCGGTCGTGGGCGAATACAACGGCGTGGATTCGAATTTTGCCCTGCGCTATGTCTACGACAACAACCTGCGCCTTCAGCTGGGCATACAGGCAAAGGTCATCTACTTCAGCACCACTTATGGACTGAGCTTTTAGAGACCTGGGGTTTCCGCCCTTCGGGCAGATGAATTGAAACAAACAACGGCGCAGGATTCTCGAACGCCGAGTCGAAAAACCTCCTTGTGCGAAGCGGCATACTCACAAGGAGGTTTTTTATGATGATACGGACAGGACTGGCGTTGTTATTAGGCGCGAGTATCGTCTACGCGAGTTGGGCGCAGCATCCTCCCGTTGAACTGAAGGTGCGCGATGACGCCGTGCGCATCACACGCGACCGCTACGGCGTGCCCACCGTGCAGGCAAGCACGCAGTACGGCTTGTTGTACGGCAACGGCTACGCGATTGCGCAAGACCGTCTCTGGCAGATGGAGCTGTACCGTCGTCAGGCGCGGGGCGAGATGGCAGAAGTGATGGGCAGTCGCGCTTTGGAGCAAGATCGTGCGGCGCGCACCGAAGGCTACACCGAAGCCGAACTGCAGGCCCAAATTGACCGCCTGCCTTCCGAGCTCAAAGAAGCGTTGGACGCTTTCACGGCAGGCATTAACGCATGGATGCAGGAGGCGCAGCGCACCGGCAAATTGCCCAAACAGTACGCCGAGAACGGAATAGAACCGCGCCCGTGGCGCCCGACGGATACCGTCGCGATTGCCGTGATGATGCTGCGACGGTTTGGCGGCGTGATGTCGGCGGGCGACCTGCGCAACTACGCCTTCTACCAACTGCTCAAAGCCCGCAATAACGACCTCGCCGCAACCTGGGCGAACGACCTGCTCTGGGTTCAAGACCCCACCTCCCCCACGACAGTCCCCCCAGAAGAGGACCAACGCAAGGCGCATCGCCGCGACCCGCGCCAGACCTTAGAACAGATGCGCAAGCATCTCGAACTGCTCCCCGACATCGGCTTGAATGTGTTGCTGCCCGCGCTACGCATCGCGACGGGCGAAGCGCAAATCGAATTCGCACGCGCGCATGGGCTATACACACAATTCGGCAGCTATGCGATTCTAATTAGTCCCCAAAAATCGGCGACGGGCATGCCGATGCTGGTAGGCGCGCCGCAGATGGGCTTTAGCCTGCCCCATATCGCCGCCGAAATCCACCTCAACGGCGCAGGTATCAACGCACGCGGCATGACCTTCCCTGGCACGCCCGGCGTGCTAATTGGAACGAACGAACATCTTGCATGGACTTTCACCTCAGGTGTGGCGGACTTTGTAGACGCCTTTATCCTGAAACTCGACCCGCAAAATCCAGAACGCTACTGGTACAAGGGCACATGGCGCAATTTAGAAAAGCGCACGGAGACCATTCGCGTCAAGGGCGGCGACCCTGTGGAGCTGACGGTTTACCGCAGTGTGTACGGACCCGTGGTGGCGATGGACCCGCGCAACGCCGTCGCGGTGTCTATCAAACTCAGCTACTGGAACAACGAGCTGGAGGCGTTCCAAGCCTACTACGGTTTCCTGACAGCGCGTTCGGTAGAAGATTTCGAGCGGGCGGCGGCGCATATTCCTGCCTCATTCAATGCCTTCTGCGCCACGCGCACGGGCGATATCGCCTACTTTTACTGTGGACGTCCGCCCATCCGCGCCGATGGCGTTGACCCACGCCTGCCCGTGCCGGGCACCGGCGAGTACGACTGGAAAGGCATTATGCCCTTTTCCGAGATGCCGCGTGTGGTGAACCCCAAACAGGGCTACATCGCCAACTGGAACAACAAGCCCGCGGTGTGGTGGGAGAACGCGGATACGCCCGTGTGGGGCATGATTTTCCGCGTCTATCGGCTGAACGAGCTGATCCGCAGCAAGCCCCGCCTCACCGTGGACGACCTGAAAGCCTACATCCGCGATATTGCGGAATATGATGAGGATGCAGGGCGGCTGTTGCCCATTATGCTGCGTGTCGTGAAGCGCAACGAGAAAGCGTTCACCGACGAAATGCGCGCTGCTGTGCGCCTCCTGGAAGCATGGGACTGCCACGAGCGCGAAGGCAGTGCAGCGAAAGCGCTCTGGGATGCATGGCTGGACGCGGTGCGCACTCGCGTGTTCGCGGATGACCTCGGCAACTTTTTCCAGCCGAGCCTGTTCCGACTGGCAATTCAACCCAGCTATATCGGCTATGCGCTCTTGGGCAAGCAGGCGCCAGTGCCACGACTGTATGACTACTTCAACGGCAAAAAGCCCGAAGAGGTGCTGACTATAGCGTTGGCGGATGCCCTCACACAGCTCAAGCGGCAGTACGGCGGCAGCATGAACCTCTGGCGCTACAGCGCGCCGCGCATGGGCTGGGGCGATGCGTTGCCCGGAGTGCCCTACACCGACCGCGGCTCGTACATTCAAATCATCCAGTTCGGCGAGCAGTTCTTCGGCGAGACCGTACTACCGCCCGGACAGAGCGAAGACCCCAACTCGCCTCACTATGCCGACCAGCGCGACTTGGCGAGCTGGTGGTTCTTCAAACCGATACGGCTGCGCGATTAGGCAGCTCCAGAGGGTGGATGAGACACGCTTCCGCAGAAGAGTGTGTGCTTGCTCTCCGCCCTCTCCCCACCGGACGCGCCGCCGCGTCAGGTACAATCCCTGTGTATGTGGACACGCTCGCATTCAGGCAAGGTACATTGGGTCTTTGTCTTGTTCATTGCGCTGGTCGCGGTGTTTTTGGTCATGGCGTTGGCGCCTGTCGTGGGCAACCTGCGCCAGCCACCCTATGTGGTCAAGGCGATGCAGTTTATGGAGCATATCCGCCTCAATCAGTTCGAGGAAGCCAAAAAACTCCTTGATAGTGAGTCAGTCCCCAAGGAGAAACGCGACCCGAAGCAGGTGCTGGAGCAGCGCATGCCTATCTTAGGACCGATTGAGAAGGTTAGCCTTGTGGAGGTGGTTGAAAACCCCAGCGACTTGAAGCACCCCAAAGCCAGCGAAGGCGTGCGCGTAGACCTTCACATGCAGTGCTATCTGGCACAAGGCAGTGCATTTATCTATCTTGTCCCGAAAGGGGGCGATTGGGTCATCGTGGATTACACGATTCAGTGAGGTCGGCTCCTCAATTAGGGGAATTTGGGGTTAATTGCCCCCAAATTCCCAGAAATTCTTGCAGGATTCGCAGAATGCAGAGAGTATACTAAAGCAACCCCTGTTGGCATGACTCGCGAGGGTGAGCAAGAACGATAGTACAGAAGCGAAGGAGGCGGAGTCATGCCAGAACGACGGCACAGCACGACTCAGATTGAGAGTGTGTTAAGGGAGTTGCGCGGCGTTTGCGGCGCACGGGTGATTGCGGATGACAGTGGTCTCATTCAGGAGATCCACCTGTTGGTGGAAGCCGACCGAAATCCCAAGCAAGCCGTGCGCGATGTCGAGTCGGCGCTTTTAGCACACTTTGGAATCCACATCGACCACCGCAAAGTGAGTGTGGCTCAAAAAGGGAACAGTTCAAGGCTCCACGATCCTCTACGCTTGCGCTGGCAGGATGTGCAAGTTGCCCACGAAGGAACGCGCGCTGTGGTGACGGTTCTACTGGAGCGTGGAGGCACGGTGTATCGCGGTGTCGCGTCGGGCGTGCGCTCCAGCACGCAAATCCTACGCTTAGTGGCGTCGGCAACGCTGCGGGCGGTTGAAGCGGCATACGGGCTGTGTGAGCGGTTCGGACTGGAAGATGTCACGACCTCAACCGTCGTGGGCGGCTATCCCGTCGCCGTGGTGCTGGTAAGCGCGGTGCGCGATCAGGGGGAAGACCTCCTGGTGGGCAGCGCACTGATTCGTCAAGACGCCCTACGCGCGGTGGGCGTGGCGACGCTGGACGCCGTTAATCGGCGCGTGTCCGCCTTCCCGTGCGACACAGACCTCCCCACGGAAGCGGTTGCGTCGTTGCCGCTTAGCGACGCGACGCCAACCAGCACGAAATAAAACGATTTGGAGCGCATCGGCGATGCGTTCCAACGGGCAAGGCAAGCCGGAGCGGAGCGACCCCGTGAGGAGCGGCTGACCATTCTAAACAACAGGAGGGACAGTCGATGAAACGGTGGCTCATTCTTATGGCGATGGTAGTCGCAATGATGTCGGTCGCCAGCGCAAAGCGGGTGTACTATCCGAACCGATGGGACGATCCCCTCGAGCGCCCGCACCAAACGGTTCAGGTTCCGTAATCGGCGCCTGAATTGCGGATAAGGGTAGGTTGGCTTGCCTTGCCTCCCCTCGGTGATCAATGACCAAGCGGAAGCGGTTCTGGATCTGGTTTTTCTGTCTCGCAAGCGTATCGGCGATGCTGCTCTTCTGGGCAGGGGTTCCTCTGCTGCAGCAGCATTCGTTGGGTGTCTTCGGCGGCATCGTCGCGCTGGCGCTTCTTGCCGAACTGCTCTTGATTCGTTCCCCCCTGCGCCCAGAGTATACGGATCGGGGGCTTTGGTTCAGCGTCAGTACACCGATCGTCATCGCGACGATTCTCATCTATGGCTGGCAGTTTGGGGTCTGGCTGGACGCGACGATCTCGCTGATAGCAGGACTGGTCACAGCGCAGATCAAGAACACCCACCCACGCTGGGCGCTCGTCAACACGGTTCAAAGCGTCCCCAGTGCGGGCGCGGTGGGGCTGACGGTCGTCGCGCTCCCAGGGGAACCGGTCAACACGGTAGGGTTGTCCACGCTCCTTGCGCTCGTTTTTGCCCTGCTGGCTTACATGGCAGTAAACACCCTGTTAGTCAGCGTCACTATGTCGATTGTGGAGGGGGTGCGCGTGCCGTGGGTGCTGGGGCAAACAGCGTTGAGCTTGCCCCGTGATATTGCCTTGATGACTCCTATCTCCTACCTGATTACGGCTGCGCTTGCGACCTACGGTGCGGTGGGACTGGTCGGCGTGCTGGCGCCGTACCTGGCGTTGCGGCAGGCGTTCGTGATTGGTGCGCGGCAACAGGAACTCTACCATCAGACGATTCGCAGCCTTGGCTTTCTGGTGCAGCGGGCGCATCCGTACACCGGGGGGCATTTGCAGCGCGTTTCGCAGTGGGCGCGCCGCGTCGCCGAACGACTGGGGTTGCCCCCCGAGCGATGCGAGCTGGTGTACGAAGCTGCACTCTTGCACGACTTGGGCAAAACCGTGCTGGACGAGCGGATTCTCAACAAGCCTGCGCGCCTCTCGCCAGAAGAGTGGCGGGAAATCAAGAAGCACCCCCAGCTGGGGGTGGAGATCCTGGGCGACACGCCGTTCCTTTCTACGATTCTGCCGTGGATTGCGATGCACCACGAGCGCCCCGATGGGACGGGCTATCCGTTCGGGCTAAAAGGCGAGCAGATTCCGCTGGAGGCGCGAATTATTGCCGTGGTCGATGCCTTCGACGCGATGATTGGGGGCGAGGCGCCTAACCAAAAACGAGCGCATCGGCGTTCCATGACGCTTGAAGAGGCTCTGGCGGAGTTGGAACGCTGTGCGGGCACGCAGTTCGACGAGCAAGTGGTGCGCATTTTCAAGCAGGTTGTGCAGGAGTGGCAACAACAGCGAGCTGTAGGAGCGAGCGTGTGAGATGGAAGGCACTTGGTGGGCAGGTCTGACGGCGATTGGGTCACTTCTGGCGCTGGCGTATTATGCGTTTGTGGTCGCGCCGGCGCGGTTGCATCGCTGGCGTTGCGAGGGCTTGCGGGCGTTCGCGCGACTGATCGAATTGCGCACCCAGGGACGCTATGGCAATTTTGAGCTCATGACGGAGATGGCGAACGCCGTTGCGCTGCGACTCAGGCTGCCGTTGCACGAACGGCGTCGGATGGAGCTGGCGATCTACTTGCGCGATATTGGAATGGTCGCTATCCCCTATTCGACTCTGAATAAGCAGGGCGCGCTCACTCATGCCGAGCGCGTCTTGCTCAACCGTCATGCCGAAATCAGCGCGTCGATTACCGAGCAGATTCCGGGACTGTGGCAAGTCGCCCCGCTCGTGCGCATGCACCATGTGGTCTACAGGGAGCATCCCGATGCACCCCTAAGTGCGCATATCCTCAGCGCCCTCGATGACTGGCTCCGAATCGCCCAGCATGCCGACGCGGATGCGGCCGCCGCGGTGCTGAAGCAAGGCATCGGCACGCGCTATCATCCCCTCGTGGTGCAGGCGATTCTGGACGAGTTGCAGCAGCGCGCGGTTGAGGGTTGGAGCCTTTTAGCCCGTTCCGCTGCGCTGTGGTTGTAGCGCGACGCGCTGGAAAATCTGTCGCGCCTCCTCATAGAGGGCATACGGCACAAGTTTCGGCTCGCGGAGGGCTTCTTCCAGCGGGACCGCTACAATCTCCATGCCACGCAGCGCCGCGAGCATGCCGAACTCTCCTGCACTGACGAGCTCGGCTGCTTTCAAGCCCAGGCGCGTCGCCAAAACGCGGTCGTACACCGTGGGCGGTCCCCCGCGCTGGATGTGTCCAATCACGGCGTCGCGCGTCTCGATACCTGTGATCTCCTCGATATACCGTGCCACGCGCGAGCCGACGGCGCGCTCTTTGAGAATCTTATGCCCGAACTCATCGGTCTGCGCTGGCTCGTCGGAACCCGCGAAGGGCAGCTCCACCCCTTCGGAGACCACCACCAGCCCATATCGCTTGCCGCCGTGATAGACCTCCTTCAGGTAGTGGCACATCGCGTTTAGGTCGACGGGCACTTCGGGGATGAGAATCCAGTCGGCGCCGCCGCCGATGCCTGCATAGAGCGCGACCCAGCCCGCGTGGCGTCCCATCACCTCCAGCACGATGATACGCGCGTGGGATTTGGCGGTGTCACGCAGCCGGTCCATCGCCTCCACCGCTACCGAGACCGCGCTATCGAAGCCGAAGGTGAAGTCGGTGCCGCCCAAGTCGTTGTCCATCGTTTTGGGCACGCCCACCACCCGAACGCCATGCTCGGTGTAGAGTCGCCGCGCCACGCCGAGCGTATCCTCGCCGCCAATTGCGATAATCGCATCGAGTTCAAAATCTTCAATCGTTTCCAACAGCCGTTGCACATCGGCGGGATTTTTGAACGGGTTCGTGCGCGAAGTGCCCAAAATCGTGCCGCCTTCGCGGATAATCTCATCTACGCGCTCTGCGGTGAGCGGAACGGTCAGCCCCTCAATCAGCCCCTTCCAGCCTTGCAGGATGCCGATGGGGGTATGCCCGTCTCGGATTAGGCGCAGCGTCGCGCCCCGAATCGCAGGATTCAAGCCCGGGCAGTCGCCCCCGCCCGTCAAAATACCAACACGCATCGTTTGAACCTCCTGTCAATCTCCCGTGCGAATCGGGGCAATCTCAGCGAACAGGTCGCTGGCAGGTTAATTATACCGATTCGGAGGACGCTTCAGGGGCGTCGCGATCCCCTGAAGCAACGATATCCCAAAATGTGGAGAGCTATAGTAAAAGTATGTTCAGCAAGGGTATTATAGAGTTATGCGTGATGAATCTCTTATTCGCAATGCGGCGGAGAAGCTCAAAACGGCAATCGATGCGATTTTGCCTAAAAATCCTAACGAAGCCGAACTGCGTGCAAAAATTGAAAAGCAACTGGAGGCGTTTCTCCACGCGGGGGCGCATCTACTTCCATCTCCCCGCTTAGAAGTGACCCTCGCTTCGGGGCGCGCCGACGCCGTGTTCAATCGCTTCGTGATTGAATATAAGCGTCCCGGTGTCCTCTCCAAGCGTTCTAATCACAAAGCCACCCAGCACGCCGTAAAACAACTCCGAGACTACCTGAGCGACTTGGCTCAGAAGGAGCGGCACGAAGTGCACCGTGTCGCAGGCGTGGTGTTTGACGGATGCTTGATTATCTTCGCGCGGTTCGTGGATGGCGCCTTCACGGCGGAAGCCCCACAGTCTGTGTCGGTGGAGAACCTGGAACGCATGCTCACGTGGCTCACGGCGCTGGCTTCGGGCGTTGCACTTACCGCCGACAACCTCGCCCGCGACTTCGGCATCGAACAGTATCGCACCCAACAAACGCTACGGGCTCTCTACACGGGACTCCAACAGGCAACACAGGAGACTGACTCGCTGGTGAGCAAGCTGTTCGAGCAGTGGCGCATCCTGTTCAGCGAAGCCATCGACTACTCGGAAGCCTTCGGCGGAGGCAAATTAGAACAATTGCAAAAATGGGCGCGAAAGGCAGGGTTCGACATCCGATCTGCCTATGAGGCGGAACAGTTTTTCTTTGTGCTGCACACCTATTTCGCGCTGCTCGTGAAGCTCATCGCGCGGTTAGCCGTGATGCGTGCCCTGTTGGACAAAGTGGGCGTCGTACGCAGCTACCAGCAACTCGCCGATCTGCCCTCGGACGCGCTGCAAGAGGAACTCCAAAAAATCGAATCGGGCGACCTGTTCCGACAAATCGGGATCCAAAACCTATTGGAAGGGGACTTTTTCGCATGGTATCTACGGGCATGGAACGCCGAGATTGAGAGGGGCATTCGCCAGCTGTTGCAGCAGCTGAGCCACTATGACCCCACCACCTTGACACTGGTGCCTGAAGAGACACGCGACCTGTTCAAAAAGCTTTATCACTACCTATTGCCGCGCGAGGTGCGCCATAACTTGGGCGAATACTACACGCCCGACTGGCTGGCAGAACGGCTCCTGAGGCAGATGGACAACACCCTGTTTGCAGATTCCTCACAGCCCAACGAGCGTACCCTGAGCCAGAAAGTCCTTCAGACGCGCTTTTTGGACCCCGCCTGCGGCTCAGGCACCTTTTTAGTGCTGATTCTGCGCCGCTTGATGCAACTGCAACGCAATCTGCAACCGGCCCTCTCCGAGGGGGAGTTGCTAAAAGCCATCACGCAGAATGTGGTGGGGTTCGACATCAACCCCTTGGCGGTGCTCACGGCGCGAGTGAACTACCTGCTCGCAATCGCCGACCTGCTGCCATACCGAAAAGGCGAACTGAGCTTGCCCGTCTACTTAGCCGACTCGGTACTGATGCCTGCTTTCAGCACGGATATGTTCCAGGGCAGCGTGTACCTGTTCCGAACCGCAGTAGGAGAGTTCAAGATTCCGACGGCGCTCTGCACCCCTACGTACTTCAACCGCCTGTGTGATATGATGGAGGAGTGTGTTTTGTCGGGGGTATCTGCGGATGCTTTCCTCCAGCGGGTGTCAATAATGCTCGGTCAATCCCCGACGGGTGAAGTCGTGCCCTATCACGGGGTCGACGAGAGAGGCAATCCCGTTCGCGAGCTGCCGGAGTACCTTAAGCAGTTGTGCCGCGAGGCGCGCATGAACCCCACTCCCCCAGAAGCATTTCTATGGGAATGCTTGCGTGACCGCCGTTTGAACGGGTTGAAGTTCCGACGCCAGCATGCGATTGGGCGCTACATCGCCGACTTTTACTGTCACGAGGCGCGTCTGATTATCGAGCTGGAAGGCTCCGTCCACGACGAACCCCAGCAAGCGACTTACGATGCTATCCGTTTCGAAACGCTCCAAGCGCAAGGGTTTCGCGTGCTGCGCATTCGCAACGAGGAGCTCCGCGACAATCCCCAAGCAGTGTTGGCAAGGATTTTAGAAGCTGCGCTTGCAGGCACTTACACTTCCCCCTTCCAGCACCCGCACCCGCACTCGCCAGCTCCGTTTGTGCAGCACCCGCACTCGCCAGCTCCGTTTGTGCAGCACC
>BPGO01000017.1 GCA_026003075.1 Fimbriimonadales bacterium
CTGCTCACTCGGACTGCTCATGCCGATACCCACTTTCCCATTCCCCAGAATGGTCATGATCTCGTTGCCGTTTGGCGCATCCAGGAACGAGAAGCGGTTGTTGGGATTGTGTAGGTGGATGCGAAACTGGTTAGGGGCGATACCAAAGCCCATTACCTCTGTAGCGGAATTTCCTTGCCAGAGGGCAAGCTTGGTGTTGGCATCACCACCACCCAACGACAGACGCGCCGCAGGGTTGTTCGTGCCAATCCCCACATTCCCCGAAGTGTAGAAAATATTGCTCCCCACCGTCTGCCACGGAAGTTGTGCAAAGCCTGCCGACGCTGCATAGGATGCATGGGGGGCGGGAGTAATCCGCACACGAGGCGATAACACTGTGGAACCGACCGCAATCTCCAGATAGCGGTCTTGTCCTGTCCACACCGAACCGAAGTCCAGTTGCACAGTGAACAGCCCGTTCTGAACCGCAACATTCTGGGTAATAGAGGAGCCTACTTGATTGCCCCCTGTAAGCGCGTCGTAGAGTTTGAAGGTCATGCTGAGCGTGGCGTTGACGGGCTGCCCGTTCTGTTTGAGCATGCCCTGATAAGTAAAGGGTTGCGCGCACGCGATGCCTGTGATCAGTGCAAGCGTCATCCAAAGCCCGAAAAGTCGTGCTGTTTGCAAGGTTTGACCTCCAGTTTTCAGTATAACACGGGCGGCGGGCGTTTTGCAGCTTCGGAATCGAAATTGCAACGCCCGCCTACCTGCGGATAGATGAAAACAAGCCTGCGCCGAGCGTAAGTCAGATGCTCTAAGCCGATCCGAAAGAGAAGTGAGGCGACAGGTCTTATGGAAATGGCGAGCAGAGCACCCGCAGTTGATTCAAGTCGGGCTGGTCTTCAAGCGAACGATAGGGGTCAAACCAAGCCCACTTGCTCCCGAAGTGTGCCAAGCTGTAGTAGCGGAAATCTCGCTCCGAGAACCACTTCGCATGGGTATCCGTCAGCACGAAGTTGCCGCCGCCAAAGTGACGAACAGCAGGCTGGTCGTTGGTGTAGTAGGGCACGAAACAGCCGTCGTTCAAGCCGCGCCCCGTCGCACTGGTCTCCGACTCCTCCATCAGCAGAATTGTCGCCGCAGGGAAGCTGATTCGACCCTCACGCACGATGTTCAGGCAGTAGTTCATGGAGTAGGACAGGCGGTTGGTCTCTTTTTGTGGGTCAGTGCGACAGAAGTAGGCATTTCGGTTCTTGACATAGGGAAACAGTGCGCCTAAGCTGACATCTACTTGATGATGGCTGAAGGCGCGCACCCAGCCTATATTGCCTACCGTGACGCAGCCCGCTGGCGGATATGTACCTTCCCAGTCGCTCAGGTACATTCCGAAACCGATGCCTAACTGCCGTATATTGCTCAAACAATCCGCTTGGCGCGCCTTTTCTCGCGCCCGCGCGAAGACAGGGAACAGAATCGCCGCCAAGATGGCAATGACGGCGATCACAACCAGCAGTTCGATCAGTGTAAAGCCGCTTCTTCTGCACGTTTGCATCCAACAACCTCCTCTTAGGTAGTCGTTATCCCCAGAGTGGGCAATGCGCAAGTGAGGCATCCCCACTCTGGGAATTCGCCTCATGGCTCATGCTTGTTTAGTATGGACATTACTTGTGCTGGCATTGTTTGACTTTGATAACGGGAGTGTAGCATGGCGGTGTTGGGAAAAGAATTTTCGGAATCGAAATTGCAAAGATGTGTGGTATAATGAGGTTGAAGGGCATTGGTGAAGAGCTTGTTATGCAATTGGACGCTATTGGGGATTGGATACGGCTTGCTCGTGAAGCGAAGGGCTGGTCGCAATCGAAGTTGGCACGCAGCGCCAGGATCGCGTGTTCCACTTTGAATCGTTGGGAGCGGGGGCGCACGCTGCCGTCGGTTCCAGAGTTGGAAGCGATTCTGCGTGTGTTGGGAGTCTCCGAGATGGAGCGTGCCCATGCGTTGTCTTTACTGCATGCGCGTCGCGCGGTGCGTGCGGTGAAGCAGGTCGACGGGCAGTATACGACGCCTCCGCTGATAGGGGATGTGATTCGGGCGCTCCGTTGGCGTCGTGGTTGGAGTGTATCGGATCTCGCCCACGCAGTACAAGTGAGCGAACGCGCTGTGCGTGCATGGGAGCGTTCCGAGAACCTGCCCAGCGACCAAATGCTTCATCAGCTCTGCTTCGTGTTGGACGCATCTGCCGAAGAGGCGGCTGTGCTGACCAGCCGTCGCGTATTTCTGGCGCTACCTGCTTCTGGCGTGGAAGTCGCGGAAGAGAGGGTTCGTGAGGCGCTGTTGGACCTATGGAATCGGCTGTGGCGCGGCGACACAGAGGGAATGGATCTCCGGTTTCTAACGCTGGAATCGCAGGCATGGCATCTCGCCCACACGCACAAGCGCGGCGCCTACTGGTGGGGCGCGGTGCAGATTACCCGCTGTCAGTGGCTGCTGCACCAGTCGCGTATTAAAGAGGCGGAGCAGCGCGCCTATGCGACATGGCGTCTTGTGAGCCGTGAGCCTGCTCATCGGCGCGGCTCCGCGTGGCTCATTCAAGCCATCGCGCGTGGCGCGATGCGCAACCGTGCTGGCGAACTCACTAAACCGTTAGAAGGGGTGCAAATTCTCCACGACTGGCTCGACCTTGTGCGACCCTGGAAGGAGATGGAGGCATGGTTTCTGCGCGGTATCGCAGAGTGCCTTTCCATCGTGCAACGCCACGACGAAGCCATCACCTACTCCCTCAACGCGCTGCATCTGGCGCAGCAGACCGAGTACCCCGTGGAAATGCATCTCTCGCAGAATTCCGTCGCCTATATGTTGTTGCGTGCGAACCGCGCCCATGAAGCTGTGCGCTATTTAAGCCAGCATCCAGACCTGCACCCCATCAATCAGGTAGAAAACGCGCTGCTTTGGCATGAAACCCTGCGCGCGGTCGGCGAGCGTGCGGACGCGCTGCGCTGGTATGAACACGCCGTTCAGCTGGTTCAGCAGTATCAGATCCCGGGCTATCGCTCAAGGCTTGCGTCGCTCGAGCAAGCGCTGTAGCCGAGGTCGTTAGAAGTGGATGCAACGCCCGTCGTGATTGGGCAGGAATGGTCTCAGCCCGAAACCATGCTGGAAACCCAAGAAGAGGCGGTGGAGTGGGTTGTCGACGGTGAATTCTCGAACGGCTTTACCGAGTTCCGCAAGTTGGAAGAGCCGCTGGAGGTCGATGGAGAAGTATAACCCACTACAAATCGGGTACACTTTGACCAGCATGGGAAGTGCCCAAAAACGGATACCTATCAATGCAGGTGAGCGATGTCGGGGCTAAATCGCGCGGTACCGCCGCCCGATGCGCCGATGCGTCCGTCGGAACTACCTTTGCCCGACGCGACGACCCTGCCCAACGGCGTCCGCTTGATCACGCTGCCTGATCGGCGCGCGCCCGTGGTGGAATTCCGACTGATTTTGCCCTACGCGGGGCGCGCCTACGATACCTCCGACTGGATTGGACTGTCGGGGGCGACCGCGCGGTTGCTGACTGCGGGTACCCCCACACGCGCCAGCTTCGACATCGCCGACGAAGCCGACCGTTACGGGGGCTATGTCAGCGTGAGCGCGAGCACGGAGACCGCAACTCTGAGCGCGCGTTGCCTTGCTCCCTATACCGAGCCGATGACGCGCCTCATCGCCGATGTGCTGCTGAACCCCACTTTCCCTGCCGATGAGGTGGAAATCGACCGCGCGAATACGCTACAACGCCTGCGGCTCCAGCGCTCTCAACCCGCGTTTTTAGCCGAAGAGCGGTTCCGAATTGCGCTCTTCGGCGACCACCCCTATCGTCGCCTTGTTCCGGACGAAGAGGCGCTCCAGCGCTGGCAATCCGAACACTTGCAAGCGTTCCATGCGACGCGCTATCGTCCGCACGGGGCAACGCTGCTCGTTGTCGGCGATTTCGAGCCAGAGGCGTTGCTGAACTGGCTAAACGCGGCTCTGGGCGCATGGCAAGGCGCTGTGGAGCAGGACCCACTCCCCGCGCCCGTGATGCAGAACGCCGAAGTGGGCTGGTTCTTGGTGGAGCGTCCGAGCTCCGTCCAGAGCCATCTGATGTTGGGCACGCTCTGCCCACCGCGTACGGCGCCTGATAGCCTCGCCCTGCAGTTCGCCGTCAGCATCTTAGGCGCGGGCGCCAGCTCCAGGCTGTTTCTGACTGTGCGCGAGCAGTACGGCTACGCCTATAGCGTCGGGGCGCATCTGGATTACTACTTGTGCGTGAGCGCATTCGTGGCGGAAGCGCAGACTGCTACCGAGAACACGCACGATGCCATCCGCCAGGTTCGCGCCGAAATAGAGCGACTGATTCAGGAACCCGTGCCCCCTCAGGAAATGGACGCCACCCGCAATTACCTGATTGGACGCCATATGATAAGCCGCCTCACGCTCGGCTCGCTGGCGGGTCTGTATAAGCAAACGGTTCTGTACAATCTACCGCTGGACTACTGGCGGCGCTATCCCGATCTGCTGGACGCGCTCACACCGCAGGAGGTGCAATCGGCCGCAGCGCAGTACTTGCAGACCGAACGCTTCGCAACGGTTGTGGTGGGCGAACCGAGCTTAGCGGAGCCGATTCCTTAGGCGTTTAGGCATCCCCATCGGAGAGCGTCATTCCGCGCAAAAATAGAGTATAATCTCCCTGTGAACCGTCTACTGGGGATAGAAACCGAATACGGTTTGTATGTGGAGGGGCGCGGCGTCGCAGACCAGATTTTGGAGTCCGTAAACCTGTTGCGCTGCTGCCCCTTCCCAGCGGTGAAGGAACGCTGGGATTACCGCCTCGAGGACCCCCGACGCGATATGCGCGGCTTTCGCGTGGAGCACCTCTCCGTAGACCCGCAGGATGCCCAGATTGAGCGCGAACACCCCATTAGCCTCTCGGAGCGGGAGGTGCGCTGTGACCATGTACTCACCAACGGCGCACGCCTGTATAACGATCACGCCCACCCCGAATACGCCACGCCCGAATGTCGCCGGTTGATGGACTTAATCGCCTACGATAAGGCAGGCGAGCGCATCTTGCTGGCGTGTGCGAAAGCCTACCACGCGAAAATCAGCACGACCGTCAAACTCTACAAAAACAACACCGACTACCACGGCAGTAGCTACGGAACCCACGAGAGCTACTTATTGCGCCGCGAGGTTCCCTTTGAGACGCTGGCGTCCACGATGACCCCCTTCTTGACCACGCGCCTAATTTATGCTGGGGCTGGCAAGGTAGGCGTGGAGGGGAACCCGAACCCGCGCACGCCGTACCAAATCAGTCAGCGGGCGGACTTCTACATGGATACGATGAATGTGGAAACGCTCTATCGTCGCCCGATTTTCAACACGCGCGATGAGCCGCATGCCCGTATGCGCGACTACCGACGCTTGCATGTGATCTGCGGCGACGCGAACATGAGCGAGTATGCTACCGCCCTCAAAGTCGGAACCACCGCCCTCGTGCTGGATTTACTGGAAGACGGCTGGGCGATTAATCTGTTTATCTTGAACCCGGTGCAGGCAGCGCAGCGCATCTCGCGCGACCCCGACGGCAAGTGGCTGGTAGAGACCGACGACGGCGTGATGAGCGCGATCGACCTCCAGCGACGCTACCTACACGCCGCACAGCAACGCTTTGCAGGGCGCGACGCCGAAACCGATTGGACGCTGCGCGAATGGGACACCGTGCTGAACCTGCTGGAAACCGACCCCGAACTGCTTGGCGACCGAATTGATTGGATTGCCAAGCGTCAATTGCTGAGCCTGTTTGCCGAATCGGAAGGCGTGGCGCTCGATGATCCTGCGATGATTGCCCTCGATTTAGCGTATCATGATATAGACCCCCAAGAAGGTCTCTACTACGCGCTGGTAGAGCAGGGGCGGATGCAGACGCTGGTTAGCCCTGAAGCGGTTCAGCACGCTATGGAGCGTCCGCCTGCCGATACCCGCGCCGCAATTCGGGGCTGGTGCGTGCAGCGCTATCCGAATCAAGTTGAAAGTATTAACTGGGAGCGCATTATCCTGCGCAACGAGGAGCAGACAGTACGGCTGGATTTGAGCCAACTTACTGGCGATTTACGCGATTTGAACCGTCGTCTCACGGCGGCAGCGGACATTACCGAGTTTGTGAACCTGTTGCAATCGCCCCGTAGGGCGAGCGAACCCCATAAGGAGGAGTTGCGATGATTACACGAGCGGAAGAGCGCGTGCGGCGACCTATGCCGACCGAACCGTTGACCCGCCCCGGCGGCGACGGCGACGGTCCGAGCAAGCCCGATGTGAAGCGACCGGACACTAACGAGCTGCTCAAACGCATGCGCCGTATCGATCCCGAACAAGCGCGTCGCTATCGACAGCGCAGCGGCGAATAGCGCGCATGAAGCGGACATCCCTGTCCGTGCAAGCGTGTTTGCAGTGGCTTGGATAGTTCTTCTATCCAAGCGATGCTTAGGATGAATCTATGTGGACACAGTCTGGTGATTTTTATGAGCTTTTACAGCGTTATCAGGCGCAGACGGGCGTGCGCGTGCCGCTGTTGACGCCTGTGGATGCGCCTATCGACGCTCCCAGCGCCGCGTTGGAAGTGCATGGCACCACGGTCATCGCGCTCAAATTCAAGGGCGGCGTGCTGAATGTGGGCGACCGACGCGCCACCGCCGCCAACGCGGTGATGTACGATCGGGCGGACAAAATCATCCCGCTGGACGACTACACGCTGGTGGCTATCGCAGGGGCGTACGGGCGCGCGATGGAGGTGGTACGCTACCTGCGGCATTCCTTCAAGTATTATGCCCGCAGCCAGCTCCAGCCGATGAGCCTCGACGGCAAACTGCAGGAGGTGAGCCGTGCGCTCTCGGCGAACCTGCCGAATGCGCTGGGGGGAATCGGGCTGTTTCTCCCGATCCTCAGCGTATACGACCCCGACCAAGGGCGCGGACGCATCTTCTTCTACGATGTCAGCGGCGCACGCTTCGAAACCCCCGAGTACGGCGCGGCAGGCTCTGGCTCGGAGCGCATTCGCGGGGTGTTCGACTACATCACGAAAACCAAAGGCGCCTTCAGCGAGCGACCGCTGGAAGAGGTGCTTCGCGAGGCGATTTTACTGCTCGACATCGCGGCGGACTTAGACGCGGCGACAGGCGGCGTGGACAAGGTCCTGCCCACCGCCCGCTATGTCACGCACGAAGGCGTGTTCGAAGTGCCCGAAAGCGACATCCGCGCGATCGTGCAATCAATCCGCACTGGAGGCAACGCCTGATGTTGACCCCTTATGACTTTCAGGAGAACCTACAGCAGCGTGCGCAGTATATCCGCAATCGTTTACGCGCAGGCAGCCCCGTGATTGGCATCAGCTACGATAACGGGGTGCTGCTGCTTGCCCTCAAGCGGCGTGGGCGCAAAGTATACGAAATCTACGACCGCCTCATGTTTTCTGCGATTGGCAATCAGGCGGATGTGGAGAACCTGCGCTTGGCAGCAATCGATTTCGCGCATCAGGAGGGATTTGTGCGCAGCCCGGATGATGTGACGATTCAGCGCGTGGTGGGCTTTGCGCTTTCACCCGCGCTCAAAAAAGCGTTCGGCGACCCGCTCACCACGCCGTTTGTGGCGCGGGCGCTGTTCGCGGAACTGCACAATCAGCCCGAACGCGACCTGTTCTACACCCTCAACTATGACGGTGAATTCATGCCCTACGAACGGTTCGCCGTGATTGGGGGCACGCAAACCGCCGAGGAGCAAGCCGCGCGCTATCTGGAGGCGAACCTAAGCAGCGTACCGACTTTCGAGACTAGCGTCGCCTGGGCGCTGACCGCGTGGGGAATCGCCTACGAGGCAGCGCAACAGGAAGATATCGACGCCGTGTCGGAGGAGGCAGGGCGCACGCGCCTACGCGAAATGCTCAACGAAGCCCAAGTGGAGCTCGGCGTGCTGGAGCGACAGACCCTGCGCGAGAACCGTTTCCGACTCATCCCGCAGGAGCAGCTGGAGCCGTTTCTGAGGCGGGTGTAATCGCGGGGTGCGCCTAACTCCCTGCGCCGAAGTTGAACAGCACGACAAGTAGGTCGGCGTCATCCACGATGCCATCGTTGTTCAAATCCGCCTCCGAGCCGCTGGAGCCGAAGGCGAATAGCACTGAGAGCAAATCGGCGTCATCGATCACGCCGTCGCCGTTCACATCGCCCAAAGTCTGAAAATTCAGGCTTAGGTAGGCGAATCCTTGCGCCGCGATAGACACATTCGGTACGGTGATGGGCAGGTATAGGGCGGCCCGCGCGCGCACCGTGTAGGTTCCAGGCGCGTTCACGCGTTCCGAGAACCTGCCGTAGGCGTCCAGCGTTGTCGTGATGGTTTGCACGGTGTTGCCACCTTGGATCAGCTCCAGCGTGAGGGGTGTTCCAAGAGGCAGCCCTTGTCTGCCTTCCAGACGCGCCTGCCCTTGCACCACCGGGGGCGGGTTCACGGGGCGGATGCGATACACCCGATTCGCAAACATATTCACCACATAGAGGTAGCCATCGGGACCTAAGCGTATATCGGTGACCACGCCCCAGTTTGTTCCGAGGCGCGCGAGGTTGCGCTCCGTGGCGCTGTCTGCCACGCGGTCGGCTAATGCATCCGTGAGGATGAAGTCGTTACGCTCCGTGTTCAGTATAAACTGATACAGTCCACCGTTGTTGCTTTCACCGACGATTGCTGTGTCGCGTAGATTTGCATCAAATCGTGCAGAGCGCACAAACGCGATGCTCGTGACGCCAATCGGCTGAAGCCACGAAAACACAGGGTCGGCATAGTAGGCGTTGGGCAGGTACACGAGGCTACTCGCGTCGTAGGGCTGGTTCCCGTTTTCGTTGTAGACTGCATCACGCGAGTCGGGTCCCATAATCTTCAGCCAGCCGCTGTTGAAGCCACGCTCCACCCGGTTGATTTCGTCGTACACATTAGGTCCGTTTTCCGTCATCCAGAGTCGCGCCGTGAGGCTATCGAAAGTCATGCCGAAACTGTTGCGGATTCCATACGCCCAGAGACGGCGAATGCGTGTATCCGCATGGCTCACAAAGGGGTTATCCGTCGGGATGGAGCCGTCCGGGTTGAGGCGAAAGATTCCGCCCACGCCGGCAACGGCGGTATTGCTCGTGTTCTGCTCGATGCGCGGGTTGCCCAGGGTCCCTCGATTCAAGTCGCCCGTGACGCCATAGAGTTTGCCATCCGGCCCGAACAGAATCACGCCGCCATCGTGGTTAGGACCGTTGTTTTGCGTGGTATCGCGTGGGAACGAGACAATCAGTGTCGGCTCCACCAGCGCGGAGCCATTCCAGCGATAGCGTTCCACTCGGTTGTCTGTCCAGTTGGCTTGCGTGCTGGAGTCGCCTGTGGTGCTGGAGCGGGTGTAGTAGAGGTACACATAGCCGTTAGTCGCGAACTGAGGATGCAGGGCAATCCCCAGCAACCCGCGTTCACTGGCGTTGTTCACAGGCAGGTCTAATACGGTGCTAACCACCACGCCGTTCTGAACGAGTTTCACGCGCCCGCTGTTTTTCTCAATCACAAAAAAGCGAGCGGGGTCTGCTGGGTCCAAAAACTCGATAGCGATTGGAAACGAAAGCCCGCTGCTGACAACCGTTTCATAGGTGAGGTTTGTGTCTGAAAGCGTTTGCGCACACAAACGACCGGTCACTATCAAACAAATTATCCCGATTCCTAAGCGTAGGCGCATGCCTCTATTATAGCCGATATTTGATGGAGATGGGGGCAGGCAGATTAGGGTTTTTTTTCGCACGACGCATGCCAGGCGCGATACCCTGTAAACTCCTAAAGATTCTCCGCTCATGTGCCGATAATTTTTTTGGAGATGCGCCGCTGTGGTGTGAAGATGCTTGACTCCGAAGACCTGAATCGGGTATTATTAAGGCGGAAGAGAGGATTAGGGAACCCCACACACCGCAGGCAAGGAAGCCAGCATCACACTGAATTGAGGGCGCTGCCCCACCGATCAAGGGTGATTACTCTTTTTTGAATCTGCTGGTTCGCGAGGTAGCATCCACCTATGGCGCAGACTGCTCGCGCGTCTGTCGCCGACGCTGACGCTTTCTCCAAGAAGGCGCATGTTCCACCTTGGGAGGTGATATTATGATACAACGAAATGGATCAACGCGGAATCGACCGCAGGTAGCTTTCGTGAGTACCTATCCGCCCACGGAGTGCGGATTGGCTACCTTTACGCAGGATGTTTTGAACGCTGTCGAAAGGCATGGCTGGGATGGCGTAGTGGTCTCGGCAGATCACGAGGCGCGTATGGAGCATCCCGACCCGCGCGTGATTTATCAAATTCGCCGCGAGGAAGATGCCGACTATATCGAGGCGGCGCAGATGCTCAATCGCTCGCCTGTGCGCGTGGTGAGCCTACAACACGAGTACGGCATCTTCGGCGGTGAGATGGGCGACAAGGTGCTGACTTTTCTGAAACACCTGCGCGTGCCTGTCGTGACCACCTTGCACACGGTAGTACCGAAACCCACACCGATTATGCGGGAGATTCTCCGCGAGGTTGTGCGGGCATCCGATGCGGTTGTGGTGATGGCAGGCACGGCGGTGCGGCTGTTGGATACCGTCTACGACGCGCCGACGCACCATGTGTATGTGATTCCGCACGGTGCGCCCGAGCCGTTGCCCATGAGCCCCCAGGAAGCAAAAGCCCGAATCGGCATGAGCGGGCGCACGGTAGTGAGCACCTTCGGACTGGTGAGTCGCGGCAAGGGCATCGAGGATGTGATTCGCGCCCTACCCGCCGTCGTGGAGCAGTTCCCGAACTTGGTCTACATGGTACTGGGGGAGACGCACCCCAAAGTGCGCGCCCAAGAGGGCGAAGCGTACCGCGAGTTCCTGATGAGCGAGGTGGAACGCCTGGGACTCCACGAGCATGTGGTGTTTGTCAACCGCTACCTGTCGCTGGAGGATATTCGGTTGTACCTACGCGCGACGGATATTTATATCACGCCCTATCTGAACCCCGACCAGATTACCAGTGGCACGCTGGCGTATGCCATCGCGGCAGGGTGCGTCGTGATTTCCACACCGTATCTGTATGCCCGTGAGGTGTTGGCGGACGGCGGCGGGATGCTGGTGCAGTTCAATAACCCGAACTCGATTGCCGATGCGATGCTGCAGCTCCTGTCTGACCCGGTGCTGCTGCGCTATCACCGGCTGGTGGCTCAGCGCAAGGCGGCGGGGCTTAGCTGGAACAGGATAGGGCAAGCATATACCCATCTATTCGAGCGCGTGGGACGCGACCTGACCCTGCCGTTCGGTGTGGTACAACCCGCGGTGTCCAGCTACTTAGAGAGCCAACGGGCAGGGTAGCATCCGCATCGCTTACTGACACGCTTCCAACGCCCCGATAGTTCTTGTATCTATCGGGGCGTTTTTGGGGAGTATAATCCACTGGGAGGCGTGCATGAAACGCTTGGCTCTGACGCTACGGGGATGGCTTTGGGTAATTGGGTTGATTGTGGGCGTTTTCGCGCTGTTTCTCGCGCCGTGGGTCATCCGCGAGTTGCGTCCCGCAACATCCGAAAGTGTATTTCAAGAGGCTCGAGCGCAACTGGGAATACTGCGCCATGAGAGTCAGTTCATCGCTGCCGCGGGTGAATTAGTGCGTGGCTGGGTTGATGCAGGCGATATATCCACTGCAACAGAGTTTGTAGCACAGCTACCCGACAGCGTCAAGCCGTATGTACAGCATCAGTTCACGCTGGCTTTGATCGAAGAGGGGCGTCTGGACGACGCACTGCGCATAGCACCGAATTTGCTCACTACGAACTACAACCAAGTTTACGACGCGCCTGCGCCAACGCGCCGCGACCTGTTCGTGCGATTGGCAAGCGAACTAATTGACGCACAGCGCTACGACGACGCCTTGCGTGTCGTCGATTGGATTGAACAAGTGGATGGTGACGATACCCACCAGTTATGGTATTTCTATCTTGCGGAGGCTGCTGCCGATGCAGGTCGGCTCGATGTCGCCGAGAAGGCGATGACGGCGTTGCGCGATGTCTATTTTGAGAGCTCTGTGGGCGCGTTTTTGCTTGTCAAAGGCTGGCTCAACCAGAGCCGGACTCACAAAGCGTTGGAGTGGCTGCGGAATCGTCTGAAGGAGTCCGACTCTCTGCAGGCGGCGGTCGACCGTCTCTCAGCGCGCAATGTGAACCCGTCCTCCGCACTCCTGATAACCTACTACTTGCTGGAGCAAGGACAGACACAACAAGCAAAAGAATTCGTTAACCGCGTAACGATACCCCCCTTACCCATTCGCATCCGTCAGGCGGTTCGTGAGTATCTGTCAGCGACATCGGTGCGCTCGGACACGGTTCTGCAAGCAATCCAAGAACTCGCTCTTCACGAGCCATGGTTGTTTAGACAGATTGGATACTTTCCGCAGAGGCGTGTGGTTGGTGCGACGCCCAGTAGCTCTCTGAACTTGCTGAAAGACTATTGTAGTTTCTCTGTGGTACGGACTACACTATCCGCTAACCGCCAAGTCTACCCTGCGATACTGACTCTATTGAACGAGGGATTTTTGAACGATGGTGCGACAGGATGGGTCCTACCGCGCGCTATGCTGTGGCAGGATTGTTATGACCCTTCGCTTGCGGGGTGGTTGTTGAATTCACCTGATGGGGATAGATTCTCTTTTGCCTATGGCGCGGCGGCTGCAGCGCAAGCGGGGCGATTCGAGGACGCCGAACGCTTGATGCGGAAAGTTGGGGGAATATCACGCGATTGGTATGACATCTATCGCCGCGGCTATGCTGTTGGTTTGGCGAAGAAGGGCGAGTTCCGTGCCGCACTCTGGGAAGCGAGGCGTATCCGAAGTGACATTTATCGCATCGGTTCGCTGGCGCGTATCGCCGCCGAGATGCGTCGGCAGGGATTGTAAGCCCTGCCGTTGAGGCGGTGGCGTCTGAAAACAGACCTTGCCGCGTTTGTCGTCGTCTCGCGCTAAAACGGTGGGTTGGGAGGATTGCCGATCGCATCCAGTTCGGTTTCTCGCGTGGCTTGGTTGCCCGCGCGGTCGGCGGCGCGTACCTGTACGCGCACTTTACCGCCTACGCCGTTCCATTGCGCCGTGAACGCCCCGCGATACTGACCTTGTTGAAGACTCAACGCCACACTCGCCTGCGAGTTGTCGGGATAGGTAATCACCGCAACCACATTGGCGACTCCCGATTCGGCGTCCGTGGCGCTGACCGCGACTTGAGCGTCTACGCCAGAGTACAGCACCGAAGGCGATACCCCGATAGTCCCAAGGGTGGGCGGGTTCGTGTCCGAGCCAGTGTTCGGTGGGGGCGTGCCTCCTCCACCGCCTCCGCCGCCACATGCAATCACCGTCAGTGCAAACAGCCCGGCGAGACAACCTGTCCAAAAAAACCCACGCGATTTTTGTGTACGCATCGCTTTCACCGTGTGAGTAAGATGGGAACGACACTTCGCGCAATTTGCCCGTCTTCGCTCTGAGCCATAATTTGCACGGTGTAGGCGCCTGGGGGTAGAGCGCGTCCTGCGTCGTCGCGTCCGTCCCAAGTGAGTTGCACCTGTCCTGCCGAGCGCACGGCTTGCAACGGGAGGCTACGCACCGTGCGACCGTTCAGAAGCACTTGCGCTTGCACCTGCGCCGCCGCGGTCAGCGTCGCTTGGATGACGAATGCGCTGTTCGTGCTGCGCCCACCTGAAACGCCTGGGGAGAGGATGCGCAGCAGTTGCGAGCGGCGTGCAGGCTCAATCGTGAAGTGGAACACGCCGCCCTCCGATGGGGCTGTGAATCGGTAGGTTGCGCGCCCACGCAGAGGAATCGCGCGCCCTGTCTGCTCGTCGCGCAGGCGCAAGTCCACACCGTGCGGCAGCAGCGCGATGTCGGGCAACCGCAACTCCACGATGCGAGGGGTTTCTCCCGACGCCACTTGCAGAATCAGTTGCCAGCGCATCGGCGTCTCGGCGCGCAGGTCGGCGGAAAGCCTCTGCTGCGCATGCTGGAGGCTCAGTTGCACAGGCGTTTCGCCTGCGGGCGCGTCGGGTGGCGCGATGGCTTGAACGGAGCGTCCCATACCTAACACGACCTCGCTGCTATGCCCTTCGATCACCGCTTGTAGGCGCAATGCCCACATCGAGGCGTTCATAAAGGCGCGCGGCTCTGCCCGTCCGCGTGTCGCAGGGTTGAGGATAAGCGTGCAGGGACGCAACGCCAGTACCCACGCGGCTTGCCCTGCGGGAAGCGTTCCGCGTGCAATCGGCAGGATGGCAGGGTCATAGAGCAGTTGGTAGCGTCGCTGGGTGGCGTCCCACATCCAGCCATAGTTGGCAATCCAGCCTGCTTGCGCCGCCTCGTTCAGACCGCGCACTTCACCTGCGAATTCAACGCGAATGGCAACATCGCTCCACGCCAGCTCGGTCAGGTAGGGGTTGCTCATTAGGTTCCAGCCCGTCTGGAGCGGGATGCGCAACTCTCCTGTGATGGGCGCGCCGCTGAAGTTTGGCTGGACGGGTGTATCGGCTTTGAGGAAGTAGCCGCGCCCCACCTGCAGCATGTCCACATCGCTGTATTGGTTGCTGTCGGCGTTCCACGCCACCACGCGCACCCCTTGAAGACCAAGCGCGCTCAAACTCGCATCCGCGGTTTGGAGGTTCAGTCCAAGCGCAACGACGCCCTGAATCTGGGTGGGCAAGGTGTTCGAGATCACGAGGGGGCGCGAAGCGCTCCAGTCACTCCACTGGTTTGCAGCGTCGCGGGCACGGGCACGCCAACTGCCTTGACCTGCGGGCAGTGCCTGACTTACGGGCACGCGCACCGTCGCCTCCTGACCACTGGGCGCTGCCGCGCTTAGGAACTGAAACTGCCGATTCCCGATGCTCACCTCGATTTCATAGACGAGCGCTTCGTTTTCGGGGTCAGTCGCGCGGAGGCGGAAGGTCGGCGTGGCGGAAGTGGCGGCGTTCGCTGCGGGTTGGAGCAGTTCAGGGATAGTAGGCGGATTGTTGGGCGAGCCGCCACCATTGTTGTTGTCCTCAGATACGGTAAAAGTGCGCGATTCGCTCCAATCGCTGGTGGCGTTGTGAGCGTCCAGCGCACGCGCTCGCCACTGGTGCGTGCCAACAGGCAACGGCTGATCGCTGGGGACGGCGACGGATGCCTCTTGCCCTGAGTCTACCAACGCCGTCTCCATGGTACGGCTGCTTCCATCTTCCAGTAGGATTTGGATTTCGGCTTTGACGCGGTTGCTGTCGGGGTCGGTCAGGCGCGCGGTGAAAGTTGGTGTACGGGGAACGGTGGCGTTCGGCGCCGGCTGGAGCAGTTCGGGAATGTTGGGAGGGGTGTTCGGCGATGGAACCGTAAACGCGCGTGCGCTGCTCCAGTCGCTGGTGGCGCCAAACTCATCTTCTGTGCGAGCTTGCCAAGTGTAGTTGCCAGGCGGTAGCGGGTTCTGGGCACTCACCGCCAGCGACGCTTCACTGCCTGAGCTAACCAGTTCGGAAGTGAGGGTGCGTTCAAAACCGCCATCGCCACTGATTCGGACAACCGCACGGCAGCGATCCCCGTCGGCATCACTCAGCTGCAGGCGGAAGGTGGGGGTGCGGTTGGTCGTGGCGCCATCGTCGGGTTCCAACAGCGTGGGGACGCTTGGGGCGTTGTTTGGCACGGTGAAGGCGCGCGTGCTACTCCAATCGCTCACGGCGCCTTGATCGTCGTAGGCGCGGGCACGCCAAGTATAACTCCCCGGACGCAACGGCGCGCTGGGGGGCACGCTGATATCGATCGTTGTGCCGCTCGGAACGAAATTGCTTTGCAAGAGCGTGCTCTGTCCGTTCGAATCCAACTCCACATCCACGCGCACTTGGTTGTTGTCGGGGTCTACGGCGCGTACGCGGAAGGTCGGCGTGCGAGAGAGGGTCGCGTTATCGGCAGGCGCTATCAATTCGGGCACATTCGGCGGGCGGTTGAACAGACTCGTGCGGCGCACCATCGCCAGCCCCTCGTCGCCTCCCAAGACCACCCACTGACCGTCGTCACTGACATCCATAGATTGAACCCAACCCTGAAGCGGCTGGATTTGACCGATGAGGTTGCCCGTGGGAACTTCGTAAACTCTCAACACGCCTTCACCATCGGCGACTGCGAGCGCATCGGCGGCGAGAAAACGCAATTGAGTCACGCCAAAGGTGTGGTTGGGGAGTTCCCGCACCACCGCGCCATCCGAGACATTCCACAGACGCACATAGCCGTCCGCGCCCCCGGTGGCTACATAGAGACCGTTGGGAGAGAAGGCGACCGCTTGCGCTAAATCGGTGTGGGCATTGAGGGTGCGCAGTAGATTGCCTGTATCAGCGTCCCAGAGACGCACTGTGCCCGAGGTATCGCCTGCGGCGACCCGACTCCCTCTGTAGGCGACACATAGGATTGGCTCTGTCCCTGTCCCTAAGGTTCGCACTAAGGCGCCTGTCGCCAGATTCCATATCTTAATGGAGCCGTCATAGCCCCCGGAGACTAATCGTGCGCCATCCGATGAGTACGCAACGCTTGTGACCTCCGAGCCGTGTGCGTCCCAACTGCGCACGACGGCGCCCGTCGGCATCAGGCGCAGGGTGATTTTACCGTCGAAGTCGCCGATGGCGACCTGGTCGCGGCTTGGCGCAATCGCCAACTCAAGAATTGGACTATTGTGGTTGATGGGGTTGCCTTGTGGGGCGCCGCTTGTGGCTTGCCAGAACCTGAGGACACCACTTGCATCGACGGAGATTACATAACCATTGGAAACGAACCCCACCCCGGTCACGATGTCGGTATGCCCCGCCAGGCTGCTCTGGAGCGTGCCCGTGCCGGGGTTCCATAAGCGCACGGAGCGGTCTGCGCCTGCCGTTGCTAACTGGGCGTTATCGGGGCGCAGGGCAAACCCATTAATGCCATCGGCATGCGCGGTAAATTCGCTGAGGAATGCCCCTGTGCTGGGGTTCCAACGGCGCACCTTACCGTCATAGCCTGCAGAGTAGAGCAGCGTGCTACTGGCGAAGGCAAGCCCTGTGACCCCGAAATCGTGCGCGGCGTTGAGGGTGTCCTTCAGCACCCACTGCGACCCGCCGTTGCGCTCCCAAATGCGCATATCCCCCAGCAGGGTGCCTGTCGCCAGCAGCGCGCCATCGGGCGACCACGCCACCGCCGACAGACTCGCCAAGTGCGCTTGCCAACTCTGAAGCCGCACGCCATCGCTTATGCGCCACAGGGCGACACTGCCCCCAGAATCTGCACTGATCAACTGCGTGCGGTCGGGCGATACCGCTAACGCCATCACGGTGCTGCTTGACGAGTGCCACACCAGCGACTGGACGATGCCGCCATCCGCCACACTACGCACCTGCAAGATGCCCCCCGAACCCCCCACCGCAATCTTCTGGTTATCAATATAGGTGACACAGTACCCCGCTTCCCCACTGAACACCGACTGACTCCACAGCAGCGCTTGGTCGGCAATCCGCCACTGGCGCAGGGATCCATCGTAGCCCGTGGCAGCCAAGTATTGCCCATCGGGCGAAAAGGCAATCGCCATAATGGCGTCCGTGGCGCCACTCAGGATCCCCACAACCTGACCGTTCTGATAGAGCGCGATTCGGTTGCCCTGCGTTGGCGTCGCGATGAGTTGTCCGTCCGGGGAATATGTTACGGTCTGGCCCGTAAGCACCGGTTGGAGCCAAACCAGTTGCTGTCCCAACGCCAAACGCACTATCAATCCGAAGATGAACCCTACGGCAGCAATCCGAGACATGCCGATAGGTTTATCGGCATGGGAGGGTGAAAAATTTACGGGGATGCGTTAGTGGTGATGACCAGGCTGGGAGAGTGTATGGCGCCTGTCTTATACAGCGTTGCCCAAATCTTGCGCCACGCGGGCGAAGGCAGCGATTGCATAGTCGATGGCTCGGTCATCAATCTCTTTGTGCGTCACCAGACGCAGGCGTTGCGGGTCTAATGCAATACAGAGAACCCCATGTGCTGCGAGGGCACGCTCTATCTCGATGGCGGGGCGTGCGGTATGCACATAGACCATGTTCGTCTGCACGGTTTGCAGGTTCACGGAAAAGCCCGGCATCTCGGCGATGGCTTCGGCAAGCCGTTTGGCACGGGCGTGGTCCTCGGCGAGGCGATCGACCATCGTGTCCAACGCGACGAGGCACGCCGCTGCCAGCACCCCCACCTGACGCATCCCACCCCCAAGCAGCTTGCGCACACGATGCGCCTCGCGAATGAATACGCGCGACCCTGCCAGCACGGAACCTACAGGACAGCATAGCCCCTTGGAGAAGGCGATCATCACCGAGTCCACATAACGAGTCCACGCCTGCGGCGAAACGCCCAACGCCACCGCGGCGTTGAAGAGCCGTGCGCCATCCAAGTGGAGTGGAATCTGGTAGCGATCCGCCAAAGCGCGCAACAAGGGCATCTGCTCGGGGGGCAGAATCGTCCCCCCACAGCGGTTGTGCGTGTTCTCGATACACACCAAGCGCGTGCCGGGCGTGTGGTCGTCGGCGATGCGAATCCGCGATTCGAGAGCCTCCACCATGAAGATGCCGTCAGTAATCGGATAGGTGTCTACTTGCACGCCTGAAATCACCGCGGGTCCTGCGAGTTCATAGTGCAGGATATGGCTCTCGGCGTCCACCAAGATGGCATCGCAGGGCTGCGTCCAGACTTTGACGGCAATCTCGTTCGCCATCGTGCCGGTGGGGGTGAAGAGCGCGGCTTCGTGCCCCAAGTACTCGGCGACGCGCTCCTGCAGGCGGTTGACGGTCGGGTCTTCGCCGTACACATCGTCGCCGAGTTCCGCCTCCGCCATCGCACGGCGCATTTCGGGCGTCGGCAGGGTCACGGTGTCCGAACGGAGGTCGACGCGCATAGCCGATTTACTTCCTCACCGCGCCGAAGGTGTATTCGTAACGCATCGGGTTGTAGCGCTGGTAGCCTTTGGGCGGGAACATCTGTTGCGATTCGGGATTATCTGCGTACATGCTGCGTCCGTGCTGTACGAAGTATTCGAACTCGTGGCGGAAGTTTTTGATAAAGGCGCGGATGGGCCACGCCGCTGCATCACCCAAAGCGCAGAAACTTCGCCCGTCAATCTGGTCGCAAATCTCCAGCAGCAGGTCGATATCTTCCATCCGTCCTTTACCCTGCAGGATGCGCTCTAAGATTTGCACCATCCAGCGCGTGCCTTCGCGGCAGGGGGTGCATTTCCCGCACGACTCGTGGGCGTAGAACTCCGCCGTGCGCCACGCGAAATGCACGATGCAGGTGTGTTCGTTGAGTACCATGCAGCCGCCAGAGCCGACCATGCTGCCTTTTTCCATCAGCTCCTCATAGCCGATAATCGCATCCTCGCACTTCTCGGCGGGCAAGATAGGCATCGACGAGCCGCCGGGAATAATCCCCTTCAACTTGCCTCCGCGCACGCCGCCTGCCAGCTCGATCAGCTCCATCAGGGGTGTGCCGAACTCAATCTCATAGTTGCCGGGCTTATTCACATGCCCCGACACGGAGAAGATTTTCGTGCCGCGCGAGTTTTTGGTGCTCGCGCCTAACTGCGCGTACCATTCGCCGCCGTTATTAATAATGTGCGGAACACAGCTCAGCGACTCGCAGTTATTGATGAGCGTGGGGCAGTTCCACACTCCGGCAATCGTGGGCAGAGGGGCGTGGGGGAACTTCAGGCGCGGTTGACCTCGCTCGCCCATCAGGCTGGACATCAGCGCCGACTCCTCGCCACACTCGTAGGAGCCTGCACCCATGTGGATATAAAGGTCGTAGTCGAACCCGCTGCCTAAAATATTCTTGCCCAGGTAGCCCGCGGCGTAGGCTTGGTCGATCGCCTTGCGCACTTTGCGAGCGCACTCGACATACTCGCCCCGAATATAGATATAGCCCCGCTGAGCGCGTACCGCGTACCCGGCGATGATCATGCCCTCCACGAGCTGGTGCGGCGCTTTGTACATCAGCTCGAAGTCTTTGAAGGTGCCCGGTTCGCCCTCATCGGAGTTGCAGATGACATAGTGGGGCTTATCGTCGTCTTTAGGGAGTCCGTTCCACTTGATCCATGCGGGAAAGCCGGCGCCGCCGCGCCCACGCAGCCCCGATTTTTTTACTTCCTCGATAACGGCTTGACGCTCCATCTGCAGCGCCTTGCGCAACGCTTGATAACCGCCATACTGCTCGTAAACAGAGATTTCGTCATAGTTCGGGACATCCACATGCTTGAGCAACAATCGGTATTCACCCATCGTGCGCCTCCGCATGCAGTATACCTACTGCCACCGTCTACAGAACCTCGCAGTTTTGCCGATAATTGCTCCAGAGCCATCTATGGTAAAACGCTATCGGTGTGTCGCACGCACTGGTAGGGAGGGCAAGCTATGTATGAAGCGTATTGGGGTATAACCGAGCCGCCGTTCGCACTCACGCCCGATCCCCGGTTCCTGTATATGAGCAAGGAACACGAGGATGCGTTGGTGATGCTGCACTACGCTATTACGCGCAACCGGGGCGCAGGCGTACTTATGGGCGACATCGGACTGGGGAAGACAACAATTAGTCGCAAACTGATCGAGATTTTAGACCCGGTGCAATATAAAATCGCCTTGATTGTGAACCCAATCTTGACGCCCATCCAGTTGCTTCAGGAAATCCTGCACCAACTGGGCGTGGAGACCCACACGCGCAACCGTCAGCAGCTGGTGCAACAGCTCCACGAGTATCTGATCCACATGTATGAGCATGGGCAGCGAGCGGTGCTGATGATTGACGAGGCGCATCTGATTCGCTCCGCGAACACATTCGAGGAGCTCCGCCTGCTGCTGAATTGCCAGATGAATGACCAGTTCCTGCTCAGTTTGATTTTGCTGGGGCAGTTAGAGTTGCAGAGAAAGTTGGAGCGTGTGCCTGCCCTCAAGCAACGCCTCGCCGTGCGACACACCCTGAAACCGTTAGACCAGCAGGAGACGGCGAACCTGATTGAGTACCGCATGCGTGTGGCAGGCTATGCGGGGGAGCGCATCCCGTTCACGCCCGACGCGCTGTACGAACTCTACCAGTTCACAGGGGGCTATCCGCGTCTGGTCTGCCAACTGGCAGATAACGCCCTACTGATTGGCATGGCGCAGAAGGCATCGGTGATTGACGGCTATCTGATGCACGGCGTGATTCAAGACTATCAAGGCAAGGAGTGGTGAGGATGAACCTGGTAGATGCAATTCGGTTGGCATCGCAACGACGCATTCACTCCTCGGGGGAAGAGGCGTCGCCTAATGTCGCTTCTGTTTCCCCGTCATCCTCACAAGGCGAGGAGAGCGAACCGGTACAGACCGTGCGCTTCGAGGTGCGGCTGAACAGTCAACAGCTGTACGAGCTGTTGCAGTGGCTGGCGCGGAACCTACATCCTGTGATGACGCTGCGCGAGGCGGCACACTACCTGCGACTGCGCCCGACAGAGCTGCAAGTGTTGGCAGAGAATGGCGAACTCCCCGCGTTCAAAGTGGATGGCAAGTGGCGATTTCTCAAAAGCGCACTGGACGAGTGGATGTTGGCACAACGCGCCACGGATCTCGTCGTGAAGGAGGAGGGAACAAATGTCGCGTAAGGGTTCCAAAGTAGAAACGGTGCTGGCGATCGATATCGGTACGACGGGCGTCAAGCTCTGCGTGGGCGTGCTGCAGGGGCGACAACTGCGCGTGGAGCGGCTCGTCGAGACTCCGCTCCCCTCCGACGCCGTGCGCGAAGGCGCGATTTTAGACCCCGATGCTGTCTACAGAGCCGTCCGCGCAGCGCTCGCCAGCGCCGGTGTCAAGCAGAAAAATGTGTTGTTGACTGTTGGCGGTCCGCAAACCACCGCGCGCCCGGTGCGACTGCCGCGCATGACACCCGAAACACTGCAAAAGTCGATCCAGTTCGAAGCAACGCGCTATCTGCCCTCCGCTGCCGAAGAGCATCTCATCGGCTTCCAAATCTTGCCCTCTGGCAACGAGGAGCAGATGGAGGTGCTACTGGTCGCTGCGCCGCGCTCGACGACCGACCCACTGATGGAGGTGGTAGAGCGGGCGGGGCTGGAACCGCAGCTGCTGGAGTTGCAGCCGTTCAGCGCATTGCGCACCGTGCAGGCGCTTTACGGAGCGACGCTGCCCTTTGCCTATGCGCTGGTGGATTTGGGGGGTGAACACACCCAAATCACCGTCGCCCGCAACGCGACCCTCGTGTTGACACGC
The DNA here is from genome assembly GCA_026003075.1 of Fimbriimonadales bacterium. Classification (GTDB taxonomy): domain Bacteria; phylum Armatimonadota; class Fimbriimonadia; order Fimbriimonadales; family GBS-DC; genus GBS-DC. The sequence continues at coordinate 22,327 of BPGO01000017.1, forward strand.
TTCATCCCCATCGCCAGCGGCACGCTCTCTGCCGCGCTCAAGGGCTACTTCCACTACACCGACGAGGAAGCCGAACAGATTAAACGCTCGCTCAACCTTGCCGATTTGCTCAATACAGGGCAACCCCAAGAGAACCCACCCCTGCGACTGGTGCAGCCGATTTTGGACGAACTGATACGCGAAATCCGACGCTCGTTGAACTATTATCAGTCGCAGTATCAGATGCAAGGCGGACGCGGACAGATTGAACGCCTCTATCTGTATGGAGGCGGCGCACTTATGCAAGGCATGAGCGCTTACTTCGAATACAAGCTGGGCATCCCTGCCCAGCTCTTGGATCCTTTTAGCGGCGATGTCATTGTGCCTGCCCATGTGCATCCGGAGCAGTTGGATACAGGCGTGCGCTGGGCGACGGCGCTGGGAACCGCACTTGCGCCCCTCGAGATGGCAGCTCCATTCGCAGAGCCTGTTGCGGAGACCGAGCCAGCGACCGCCCAAGCCGCCGCATAAGGAGGCAATACCGATGGCAGTGATTAACCTAATCGCACAGGAACAACAACTGCGCCGAGTCGCTGAGCGGAAGACCCGCGCGATGGGCTTGGGATGGATTCTCACGGGTGCGCTGGTCGGAGTTGGATGGGCAGGACTTTTAATGTATGCCGGCGCTCTGACCATGCAACGCGCCCACATCGAAGAGCAGATGGTCAAACTCCGCCCCACCGTGCAGCAGCTCAAGCAGGTGCAAGCCGAAATGAACACGCTGCAACCGCTCATCGAGACCCTGCAGAACGCTCGCAAAGACACCGGACGATGGCAAAAGCTGTTCCAACACTTGGCGCAGCACACGCCCGACGGCTGCTTCCTGACGGGCGCAGAGCTCGGCAAGCGCAGCGACCGCAAAAAGCCGATGGAAATCACCCTCAAGGGTATCGCCGAGAACCAGCAGCGCGTCGGCGAGTTCATGCTGCGCCTCAACCAGCACCCCGAACTCGAACAGGTGCGACTCGACTACAGCCAAGAGCGTGCCCTCACCGAACAGCAGAGCGCGGTCGAGTTCCAAATCACCGCGCAAGTGAAGGGCACCGCGGAGAAGCCACCACAGGAGGGACAAAGTGGCGGTCAGTAAACGCATCCAACGCGCACAACGCGCCTCGAAACTGCTCGGACTGGCAATCGTGGGCACGCTCCTGCTCGGCGGCGCCAGCATGTATCTACCGTGGAGCATGGTGCAAGACCTCCAGAGCCAGCTGGAGCAAAAGCAGCAAGAACTGCAACAAGCCCAGCAAGCAGCGTCCCAACTCAAAGAGGCACAGCAAGCACTCGAATCCGCCCGCCGCGATTTACAATTCTTAGAGCGTGGCGTTAGCGAAGCCGCCTATGTGCCCACCATGCTCAAACAGGTCGAGCAAACCGCTCTCCAGAAACAGCTGCAAATTGTCTCGATTCGACCGCAGGCGGCGCCGCCAACCACCACGCCCCAACAACAGCAAGGCGACGAGCAGAATAGCTCCAGCCAACCGCAAAAACCCAAAGCCTATAACGAGCAACTGTTCGAAATCCAACTGCGCGGTAAGTTTTGGGATATGATGAGCCTGCTCAAAACGCTGGAGACATTTCCGAAAATTTTAGCAGTGCAAAGCCTGAATGCGCAGGCGAAAACGGCAGGCACGGAGTTAACGCCCGAGAACCCCGATTTAGAGATTAAGATGGTCGTGAAGGCGTTTATCTTCCGCGCGGGGCAAGCGCGCCCAAGCGGCTCGGCATCGCAACAGGCAGGAGGGTAGCATGGCGAAAACCCAGGCAGAAGCGAAACCGAAACAGGCGAACCCGAAGCAGGTGCTCATCCTCGCGGCGCTGGCAGCGGTGATGGTCACCGTCGGCGTGGTGCAGTTTGGTGGGCTGCTGGGCGGCGGCGAGGCATCGACGCCCTCGCAACCGCAGGCTACCGCCAGCGCAGACGCCGCGCAGAAAGCTGCTTCCGCGTCTCAAGACGCTGCACCGACGGGCACGCAGCTCCCGCCGCTTTCGCCGCGCGACCCATTCCGCCCCAATATCGTCGTTTCGAAGGGGCAAGAGAGCCAGCCTGAAACGAACAAGGTGGTGCGCAACGCGCCCTCACCGCGACGCGAAATCGCCGGCACGCCGCCGGTGCCACCGCTCACGCTGCCTGGCGGGCAGATCGGACTACAGCCTGCCGAATCCGCACCGACGGACGCATCCGAATACCCCAACTATCGCGTGTCGGGTGTGGTTCAAGGACCGAACTCCGTCGCTATTCTCGCCGACTCGGAAGGGCGCCGACGCTTCGTGAAGCAGGGCGACCTGCTGGAAGAGGGTTGGCGTGTGGTCAGCATCCAGCGCGGCACGATTACCTTGCGTAAGGGGAAAGACCAGATGACAATCCGCGTCGGTGAATCGACCGCCCCGAACGGAGGCAATACACCATGAGAACACGAAACTACGGAATGATTTGCTGGTTCTTGAGCGCACTGGTCGCCGCCCCTATCCTTACAAACGGGCAGGTCGTGCAATCGGTGCGCGTCTCGCAGGAGCAGGCACAGACCCTCATCACCATTTCGGGCGAACAGTTGCCACGCCCGCAAGTGAGCGTGTGGAAACGCCAGTTTCTGGTGTTGGAATTCAACGCGCGATTCAAAGGCAAAGGGGTGGAGCGCACGCTCAAGACCCCCCACGCCGTCAAGCTGCGCTACGGTTGGTTCAGCAGCCGTCCGCCCAAAGTGCGCGTGGTGGTCACGATGCGCGGCGCTCAGCCCTATACGCTGGAGCAGACCCCTACGGGGTGGCAAGTACGCTTGGGCAAGGCGACACCCGTCGATGCGTCTACCGAAACTCCACCCCCATTGGAGCCATATGAGGAACCGAAGCCACCGCAAGTCGCCACGGCGCAATCTATGCTATCGCGCCCCAGCCCCTCTGAACCCACCAAACGGGGCGAGGTGGCGACGGCATCGCCTGCACCCGCGATACCGCCACCCGCACCGAAGCCTGTGCTGGTCTCGCTGGACTTCGTGAACGCGGAAATCGGCGATGTGCTGAAAGCGCTCGCGATCCAGTCAGGCGCGAACATCCTCACCGCACCCGATGTGAAAGGCACGGTCACGGTCAGCCTCAGCCGACTGACGGTGGAGGAATCGCTCAACCTCATCACGCGCCTGAGTGGCTATCGGTACGAAAAAATCGACAACACCTATGTCGTGGGGACGGCGGAGTCGCTCAAAGCGTTCCGCGACGCCCACGAGCCGCCAGCGACCCCGAAGCCGAAAACGGTGGAAGCGCTGACCTTCAAGGTGGCGAAACCGACCGAAATCGCGACCTACCTCAGCGCACGCTTCCCCGAACTCAAAATCACTCCCTCTGGCGAGAAGGACGCGACCTACTTGCTGTTGGAAGGCGACCCTGAGACCGTC
>BPGO01000018.1 GCA_026003075.1 Fimbriimonadales bacterium
CCCAACGCACCATTTGCGTTGGAACCTGTACGGCGCAGGGCTGGAGAATCTCGGGCGCAACGGCAAGCCAGAGTTGCTGCCCCTGCCCCAGCCTGCGCCCAATGAACTCTTAGTACGCATCGACGCTGTCGGTATCTGCTTCAGCGACCTTAAAATCGTGCGATTGGGCGAAGCGCATCCCAAAATCGCCCGCGACTTGCGCCAGCACCCCGTCGTGATGGGGCACGAAATCAGTTGCACGATTGCCCAAGTCGGCGATGCGCTCAAAGACCGTTTCCAAGTGGGCGAACGCTACATCGTGCAGGCGGATGTGTATGTGAATGGGCGCGTACAGGCGGTCGGCTACGCGCTGGATGGGGGCTACTCGCAATACACGGTGTTCGGCGTGCCAGTGCTTAATGGCGACGCTGGCTGCTATCTGCTCCGCTGCCCCGAGCATGTGAGCTACGCCGAAGCCGCGTTGGTCGAACCTTGGGCGTGCGTGGTCGCCAGTTATCGCATCCAGCCGCGCCCCACGCCCCAGCCGAACGGGAACTGGTTCGTCGTCATTCCCCACGCGCCGAGGGTGCGGTACCGATGTCGCGCGCTGTCGGAGTTGGACCTCGCTCGCAGTTCAATGCCCAACCTATCGGCAACGAGTCACGGAAGCGCTCTTATCGTTGTCGATTCGCGGGGCAACCCGCTCGCAGACGAATTTCTGAAAACCGCCCAACAACTCGGCATGGCAACGCAGCGCGTGGAGGCCTCCGAGGGGAATCTGTACGACCCTGCGCTGTTGCAGCATCTCCAGAAAACCCATGCTCCCGGCGGCTTCACGGATATCCTGCTCTTCGGCAATCCGACGCCGGCGCTGCTGGAAACCGCCCTCGACGCGCTGGGCTACGGTGGCGCGCTGAGTTTCACCTGCCACCACACAATGTCCCCTGTGCTTGTGGATGTGGGCAGGCTCCACTACGATCGCCTGCAGGTGATGGGCACGAGCAGTTGGGACATCACCGACGCCTATCATCACACACGCACCACCGCGCTGCGCAAGGGCGATCGGTTATTGCTTTTTGGGGCAGGCGGCGCGATGGGGCAAATGCAACTCTTTTATGCGCTTACGCGCCCTGACCCACCCGCGCAAGTGGTGGTGGTTGACCGCCATCCCGAACGCTTGGAACCGCTTCGTGCGCTCGGAACCCCGCTGGCGCAATCCGCTGGGATTGAACTGCAATTCTATTGCAACGCCGACACCGATACCGAAACGCAACGAGCCCATTTGAAATCGCTCTGCCCGCACGGATTTGACCAGATTATGCTGCTTGCGTCGTCGGCGGAGGCGGTGTCGCTGTGTTATCCGCTGCTGACCGATGGCGGCGTGCTGAACCTGTTCGCAGGGATTCCGAAGGGGCAGAAAGTGGCGCTGGACTTGACCCCACTGGCATCGCGGCACATGCGCCTACTGGGCAGCAGCGGCTCCACGATGGACGACATCGCCGAGTGCTTGCGCTTGGTGGCGGAGGGGGCGCTACCCGCGCGCACGGTCATCGGCGCGATTGGGGGGCTGAATGCGCTCCCTGACGCCCTTCGCGCCGTGCAGGAACACCGCTACCCCGGCAAAATCGTGCTGTTTCCGCAGGCGCCCGACCTGCCCCTGCTGGGCTTACAGGAACTGGCGACGCACCTGCCCGCCGTGTACGCCCACTTGGAAGACGGACGCTACTGGACAAAGGCTGCTGAGATGGCGCTGGGTGTACCGTAGCCCAGAACCGCCCCGAATCGGACGCCGCTTGCCGATTAAGGTATCCTTTCTCTGGAGGCGACGAGGCATGCAGGAGCTGAACCTACCCATCGCGTGGCGACCCGATGACGCTGTCGTTGAGCAAGCCAACATCACGGCGCAAATGCGCAAGTATCGCATCCCCAATTACGAAGCGTTTCTACAAAAAAGCATCGACGACCCCGACTGGTTCTGGCGTGCGTTTTTCGAAGACATCGGCTTCCACTGGCACACGCCTTACATGCAGACCGTTGACCTGAGTGGGGGCAAGCCGTTCGCGAAGTGGTTCGTCGGAGGCAAGCTCAACTGGACTTACAACGCGCTGGAGCGGCATGTAGTCTCGGGGCGGGGCGACGCACTCGCGCTGGTGTGGGAAGGTGAGGAGGGAACCATTCGTCGCTATACCTACGCCGAGCTCCTGCGCGAGGTGAACGCTCTGTCGCGTGGCTTGCTCAAGTGGGGTGTGCAGCCGGGCGATCGGGTGGGGCTGTTCTTGCCATTTATCCCCGAAACGGCAATCGCGTTGCTGGCGATTTCACGGATTGGCGCCATTGCACTGCCCCTCTTCTCAGGCTTCGGCGTGGAGCCGATTGTAACGCGCATGCAGGACGCCGAAGCGCGCTGGCTCTTTATTGCCGACGGCTTCCCACGACGGGGCAAAATCGCACCCGCCAAAGAGACCGCCTACGCTGCCCTGCGCGAACTGCCCCAAGTGCAGCGCGTGTTCACCGTCGAGCGCGCCCAACGCGATGTACGCTTCGAACCTGCGCTGGAGGTGCGCTATTCCGATTTGCTTGACTTCGGCGAGTACGAGGCGCCCGCGTTCGACAGCGAGACCCCTTGCATGATGATTTACACCTCCGGGACTACCGGTAAGCCGAAAGCGGCGTTCCATGTACACGCGGGCTTCCCCATTAAAGCCGCGCAAGATATGTATCACCTGTTTGACCTCAAGCCGAGCGACACGATGAGTTGGCTAACCGACATCGGCTGGATGATGGGACCGTGGCTGATTATGGGGGGGCTAATTCTCGGCGCGACGGTGTTTATGTACGATGGCGCGCCCGACTACCCTGCACCCGACCGCGTGTGGGAGATGGTGGAGCGGCACGGTATCAGCGTGCTGGGCATCACGCCGACGCTGATACGCGCCCTGATGCGCGAAAGCAGCGACTATGCGGACCGCCACGCGATGCCCAGCCTGCGACTGCTCGGCTCCACCGGCGAGCCGTGGAACCCAGAGCCGTGGCTATGGACGCTCCAGCATGTGGGCAAGAACCGCGCACCGATTATCAACTACTCGGGCGGTACGGAGATTTCAGGAGGCATACTTGGCTGTACCGTACTGCGCCCGCTCAAACCCTGCAGTTTCAATACGGTTGCCCCAGGCATCGATGCTGAAGTGCTTAACGAGCATGGCGAACCCGTGCGCGGCGAGGTCGGGCTGCTCTGCGTGCGGAATGTGAATCCGGGCATGACGCGCAGCTTCTGGCGCGACACCGAACGCTACTTGGAAACCTACTGGAGCCGTTTTGAGGGCGTCTGGTATCACGGCGATTTGAGCCTGATTGACGCCGACGGCTTCTGGTACATTCTGGGACGCGCGGACGATACGCTCAAAATCGCGGGCAAGCGCGTCGGACCTGCCGAGATCGAGAGCGTGCTGGTAGAGCATCCTGCCGTGAGCGAAGCGGGCGTGATTGGTGTACCCGACGAAATCAAAGGGCAAGCGGCGGTCGCGTTCGTGGTGTTGAAACCGGGCAATGCGTGGAGCGACGCGCTCGCGCAGGAGCTGCTGAACCTTGTGGCGGAGCGCATGGGCAAGCCACTCAAGCCCAAAGCCGTGTACGCGGTGCCCGATTTGCCCAAAACGCGCAACGCCAAGATTATGCGTCGTGTGATTCGCGCCGCCTACCTGGGCGAGCCGACGGGCGACCTCAGCGCGCTGGAGAACCCGCAGAGCGTGGAGGCGATTCGGAATTTGAGAGGTTAAGGTTGCTCGGCTTCGCAATTGCAGGCGATGGCAATCGTCGGCGGGGACGCCGACGCTACGAAGGGCGTACGTAGCGTCGGTGTCCCCGCCGACAATTATCACTGCTCGATCTCCGTTAGTATAAAGAACGCCCCGCGAACGCGGGGCACCTAGCCATGCACAAGGGTAGTTGACGCCGTCAGAAGTGGAAAGACAACCCGCCATTGATACGCGAGATTCGTCCTCCGCCATCGCCTGTTAGGTCAATCGTCCAGAAGCCAACGCCGATACTGGTGCTTCGGTTGAGCCTGTAGGCTAAAGACAGACCATATGTGAAACCGCTGGCAGGTGTCGCTCCTTCAAAATCACCCGTTGCTGAGCTACCAAGTGCATAACCGAGTGTAGCGCCGAATGTCCACCTCGCACCGGCATCAAGAGCAAATGAACTGACGATATCTGCTGTAGTCCAGAGTGCGCTTCCGTAGTCTTCGACTTGAGCGCCCAATATGCCTACGGATATACCAAAGTTATTACGGAGAGTGCGGTTAGTGAGCCATGTGAAATGTAGGTTATACCAGTAGACCGTCGCGCTCTCGGATCCAAGCGTCTGGGTATCGTTCGAAACCCATCCTCCTAACTGAAACTCATTCGTGGGCCCCGTGGGTACCTGAAAAGTGAGTAAGAAGCCAGTCTTTGCTTCGGTACCTAGATCGCCCCACTCAAACGACGACCCAAAAAGGCTCACGGTTGACACACGCTCATTGTCAGGCGTGCGGATAATAATCGGCTCGAAGACTTGGCTTGAAGCAAGTCCTGCAGACAACACAAACGCCATCAGAATCCAGAAATGTTTCATCATCAACCTCCTTGTTATGAGTGTGGGACTTTCTGTGCTACCGCACAGAAATTCGTTGTTCCTGCATGTCCAGAATGAGAACCCTCTGTTCCTTTGCCTTCTGGCGAATTTCGTCTTTCAATTGGTCAAGGCTGGATGCCTTATATGGTGCAAAAGGAAGACTCAAATACTGATTGGTCATTAGGAAAAGAAAGTGATAGGTGCCTTTTTGATCCCATCGAAGCCTTACATTACGTCCCTGAGTATCGATGTGTGTCATATCGGGCACAACAACAGTCTCATTCTCGCGGAGCTTGTTCGAGGATTTATAAGGATTAGGTAGGAGCAAACGGACTGTTTTGTCAGGAGCAAAGCTAATAATCGTGGCGTACCCTTCCACCCGCGCTGTGATAGCAAAGCGTGGAAACTGATTGCGCCTGTAAGCGTCACCAGGCAGGTTCATCTTAACATCCATAAACACAGTAGAGGCAACCACGACGCGCGGCTCCGCGCCGATGACCTTGTCTAAATCACCCGCCTTCGTAACGAAGTCCACCTCGATCCAGTGGAGTGGGACGCCAGCACGATAAGCCGCATAGTACTCTTCTAGCTTCTGTATGCGGCGAGGAGTGGAAGGGTGGGTACTAAGGTATTCAGGGGGCGCACCTCCCATTGATTTACTGAAGTTTTCCATCGCTTTAAACGCTCTGATGCTTCCCTCAGGATCGTAGCCAGCACGAACAGAGTAAACAAAACCGAGTCTATCAGATTCAAGCTCTTGTTCCCGGTTGTACCGCCATAAACCCAGCTGAATTAGAGTCTGAATCAGGTCGCTACCTGATAGGCTTTGAAAGGCAATTCGTACGGCACTATTTGCAATCCATGCACGTCGAGCATTTTGTGCCAAGTGCTTTCGTTCATAGTGTGCAATTTCATGTCCTATGATGCCAGCGACAGCATCACGGTCGTTTCCTGTCCAGTGCAGTGTCCCTGTATGGAATATCATGGACCCGTCGGCCAAACATCCCGCGTTGAATGTGTCACTTTTGACAGCAATACACACCATGCGCCGTTTAAAAAGGCGCTCGTAGGACTGTATCACCTCTGCCAAGATGGGGGGCATTGGAGCAGGCCCTCCGTACTGATTGACAAGATAAACTAAGTGCTGTGGGGCGTGTGAGACTAGTACCTCGTCCACGAAGGTCATTTCTACCATCCCACGCAGTAGAGCCTCTATACTGGTATCCTGCATGACCGCCTCCTCTTAGACTTACATGGCACTACTCTAACACTACTATACCCAATCGCTGCAAAATTTGTCAAGGGGTATGGGAGGGTGTTCTAAAAATCGGAGGCGATGGGGTATCTTTTCGGATATGGAAAGCAATCCCATTCCTGAGCCGACCTTATTTATAGATTAACCCACCTCCAGCTGCTCCAGTTTACGCGCCTGCTCCTCGGCGACGAGCGCGTCAATAAACGGCTGGATGTTGCCATCAAGGATGCCCTGAATATCGTGCAGAGTCAGCCCAATCCGATGGTCGGTGACGCGCTGGTCGGGGAAGTTGTAGGTGCGAATCTTCTCGCTGCGCTCGCCCGTGCCGATTTGCGAGCGGCGTTGTTGGTCGCGTTCCGTGCGCAGGCGTTCCTGTTCCAGTTCATACAGGCGCGTGCGCAAGTATTCGCATCGCCCGTTCGCGATTCTGCAACTGTGAACGCTCGTCTTGACAGGAAACTACCAGCCCCGTCGGCTTGTGGATGATGCGCACTGCAGTCTCGTTCTTCTGCATGTGCTGCCCGCCCGGACCCGACGAGCGAAAAGTTTCGATGACTAGATCCTGGGGATTAATCTGCACATCGACCTCTTCGGCTTCGGGCAGCACGGCGACGGTGGCTGTGGAGGTGTGGATGCGCCCGCCGCTTTCGGTGACGGGCACGCGCTGCACGCGATGCACGCCCGATTCGTGTTTGAGCTGGCTGTATGCCCCCTCCCCCTGGATGCTGAACACGATATACTTGTAGCCGCCCAGATCGCTGGGTTCAGCGTCCATCAGTTCGTACTTCCAGCCCTTGCGTTCTGCGAAGCGCATATACATGCGCGCGAGGTCGCCCGCGAATAACGCGGCTTCCTCGCCGCCGGCGGCGGGGCGAATTTCGATGATGACATTGCGCTCATCGTTTGGGTCGCGCGGCAACAATCGCGCGGTGAGGGCACGCCCGTACTCTTCAATTTGCTTCTGGGCGTTTTCGAGTTCCTCGCGTGCGAGGGCGACGAGGTCGGGGTCGTCATCCGCCTCGATAATTTGTTCGGCTTCACGCAGTTGGTTCTCTGCCTGCTGATAGCGTGTATAGAGTTCGCGCAGCTCGGTCAGCTCAGCGTGTTGCTTACCTAATCGCTGGAGCGCGCTGGGGTCGCTCAGCACTGCAGGGTCGGCAAGCTGCGCTTCTACTTCAGGCAGTTTCGCAAGGGTCTCGCTCAGTTTGACACGGAGTTTGTCGGGTAGCATCGGCGGAATTGTACCATGCTACCTGACCAGATGGGGTGGCAAATGTTCAGGCAGCAGGGTCGTCGCATCGGGAGGGGCCAGCACCACCGCCGACTCAATCACATTCTCCAGCTCGCGCACATTCCCCTTCCAGCAGGCGTTTTGCAAGATACGCATCGCGTCGGGGCTAATCGCTTGCAGGGCGCGTCCGTTCTCCTGAGCGTACTTTTTCAAGAAATAGTCTGCCAGCAAGGGGATGTCCTCGCGTCGCTCGCGGAGCGGTGGCAGATGGATATGGACTACCTGCAAGCGATAGAACAGGTCTTCGCGGAAGGCGCCTGCGGCCACGGCGTCTTCTAAGTTGCGGTTCGTCGCGGCGACGAGGCGCACATCGATAGGGATTGAGATGTTGCTGCCGAGCCGTTCGATTTCGCGCTCCTGCAACACGCGCAACAATTTGACTTGAATGAGTGGCGGGATGTCGCCGATCTCGTCTAAGAAGAGCGTGCCGCCATCGGCCGCTTCGAACTTGCCGATGCGGTCGTGGTCGGCTCCCGTGTAGGCGCCTTTCACCGCGCCAAACAGTTCCACCTCCAGCAGCGTTTCGGGGATTGCAGCGCAGGAGACAGCCACGAACGGCTTAGAGGCACGGTTGCTGCGCTCGTGCAGCATGCGCGCGATGAGTTCCTTGCCTGTGCCGCTCTCGCCGGTGATGAGCACGGTGGTGCGTGCGTCTGCCACACGCTCCACGGTCTGCAGAATCTGCTGAATGGCGGGGCTTTGTCCGACGAAGACGACCTGTTTGCGCCTCGACACTGTGCGCGGGGCAGACCGCGACTGCTTTGTGCGCTCGTTGAGGGCGTTGCGCACTACTTTGCGCAGCACCTCCATATCCAGCGGCTTGGTCAGGAAGTCATACGCGCCTAAGCGCATCGCCTCCACCGCGGTCGGGATGGTACCGAAGGCGGTCATCAGCACGAATTGAGTCTGCGGGTGTTTCTGACGCGCGCGTTTGAGCAGTTCCAGCCCCGTCATGTCGGGCATGACCACATCCGTCAGCACCAAGTCGCACGATGTCTCTTCGAGGAGGCGCAGTGCCTGATGCCCACCCTCCGCCGTCTGTACTTGGTAGCCCTCTTTTGTGAAGGCACGCTCCAGCACTCGGCGGATGTTTAATTCATCATCCACTATCAGAATCGTGTGTGCCATTGTGTCTCTAACTCTATACACCGCGCAGGGTGCGCGTGTAAGCAGTTTTTTAGCGATTCTCCGCTACGGAGCGACAGATCGCTTCATTCAACAGCGACTGTCAATCCGTACTGGACTCAGAATCTTGCATAGCCTGTTCAATTTTCGGCAGCCACAGCGTGAAGATGGAGCCTCCCTCTGAGGGACATTCAAGGGTTATCTTGCCGCCATGCCCCTCCACAATCTTTTGGACGATACTGAGTCCCAGCCCGGTTCCACGGGTGCGTGTGGTGTAGAACGGGGTGAAGATTTTTTCACGGATTTCGGGGGGGACGCCGCTGCCGGTGTCTTGCACGGAAAGCGCGACCCAGTCGCCTGTATCGACGGCGCGTAGGGTGATTTGTCCTCCGTCGGGCATTGCGTGTACTGCGTTCTGGATGAGGTTGCGGAGGGCTTGCTCGATGCGTCCGGCGTCAACAAAGAGCTCGATGTCGCTATCCACCTCCAGCACGGCTTTCACACCCGACGCTTTCAGGTACGGCTCTTGCACCATCAGTACGCGCTGCAGCAACGGCTTGAGGGGCGTCCAGCGGCGTTGCAGGTGAAACGGTTTGGCAAACTCCAGGAACTCCTCGGCAATTTCGGTCAGTCGCTGCGCCTCTTGTTGGATAATCCCGATATAGAATTGCACCGATTCGGGCAACGGCTCTTCATCGCACATCAGTTCCACCGCACCGCGCAGCGCCGTGAGCGGGTTGCGAATTTCGTGAGCAATCGTGGCGGTCATCTGCCCGACGGCGGCGAGTCGTTCCATCTCGCTCACGCGCTTCTCGAGGCGCAGGTACTCCGTGATGTCCTCAAACAGCACGACAGCGCCCTGAGTCTGTCGCCCGCGCGTGAGCAGGGGCGAGATAGAGCCGTTCACCACGCGCGTTTCGCCATTAAGCTGCACTGGGATTTTGTAGAGGGAGCGTGCGTTCGCCCCCTGCAAAACTTGTTCGATCGCCTGTTGCAGTTCGCGGCACGCGGTGTTTTCGATAGGGCAACGCGCGTGTCCCAGCACCTCGCGATAATGGCGCCCCACGCTTTCGCGCCCTGAGAAGCCCAGAATCCGCTGCGCGGCGCGGTTCCATGTCGTAATCTGTCCTGTCTCGTCCACCGTGAACATGCCCGAACTGAGGCTGCGCAGGATGTTATTGCGGAACGCGGCGAGGCTCTGGATTTCGCGATAGCGACGCTCCTTCTCTTGATAAAGACGCGCGTTCTCGATAGCGATCCCCGCTTGATTGACAAACGCGCTAAGGAGGTCGACTTGCTCCGCGCTGAACGGCTCGTTCTGGTTATCCGCCAGCACCACCCCGATGCAGCTCCCATGCACGGTAATCGGCAAGACGCAGTAGTAGTTCGATCCGAGGGCGCGCCCGAAACCGCGCATGGGTTGCACTTCGTGTTGCGCGTCGGTAATGACCAGTGGCAGGCGCATCTTCGCGACGATGCCGATTACCCCCTGCCCCCGGCGAAAACCGCGTTTCGGGAACATCTCAGGGCGGTAGCCTTGCACCAGACGCGGTAGATAGACGCGCGACGACTCGCCCGACAGGAAGATCGCACAGCGCGAGAAGCCCACCGTTTCGCGAATCAAGCGTGCCACTGTCTGCAGCAGAGTATCGATATCCAGCACCGCCGTCACCAACTGGGTAAGCTCCACCAGCGTGGAGAGGCGATGCAGGTTCTGGTTGAGTTGGCGGTAGAGTCGCGCGTTCTCCAGGGCTGAGGCAATCTGGCTGGCGAAGACCGAGAACAGGCGGAGGTCCTCCTGTGTGAAGGGTGGCGCGGGACGCAAACGGCGGATAGAGAGTGTCCCGATGACCTTGTTCTCACGGTTGCGCAGGGGCACGCAGATCGAGCCGCTGATTTCGGGGCGTTGCGGTAGATGGCGCAGGCTCGGTTCCTCGTGTAAATCAGTCAGCAGCACCGGCTCGCCCGTGAGCGCGACTCGCCCTGCCACGCCCGCGCCCAACGGCACACAGGTCTCCGCAATCAGTTTCTCTGGCAGTCCATAGCTGGCAGCGATGGAGAGGGTTTGGGTCGTCTCGTCGAGGAGCATCAGGGTACACGCTTGCGCATCCATCGCCTGCGCGGCGCGTCGGGTCGCCAGTTGCAGGAACTGCTCCAACCCGCCGGTCTCGCTGGCGACGGCGGTTTCGTAGAGCGTGCCCAGTGCGGTCAGCCGTTGATTGGAGAGCCGTTTGAGCGTGCCGATCTCGCGATGGAACTTCTCGTGCTGTCCCAACAAGCCCGCCAGCTGCGCCGCGATGCGCCATTCAGGACGGTCTTGCTGGTCGGGGGATGTGCGCAACACATAGAACAGTTCCGGCACGGGCAACGGCGCAACCAGCCATGCCCAGCCCTCGGCATGCGACCAGCCGGGCGTATCGCTAACGAATTGAATTTCCGATGGCAGGCGTGGATGCGGCTCGTGCGGCGCGTGCGCGATGACATAAGGCGCCTTGCGCTCGGTTTTTAGCACCAGCGCGTTCCACGCTCCGTCCAGCTCCGCCACCCTGCGGATGAGATTCGTGAGGGCTTCCGTGCCCACCCCCGACGCCGCGTCCTCCAGCACGGACGCTATCCAATCCATACTGCGATTCTTATTCCACCTCGCCTGCTCGATTCCTGCCACCAATCCGCACAAGTTGCCCCGTGGCGTAGGATCGATTCGGAAGGACTGAGGAGACGATCCTGCGGAAACGGGGCACAGAGCTGACGCAATTGATTGAGGTCGGGCTGATCCTCGCGTGAGCGGTTAATCTCCTTCTGCGGGTCGGTACGGCAAAAGTAGACATTTAGCGCGTACCCCAAGTGGGGTATAATCACAGCAGAGGTACGCGCAAAGGCATGAGTTCAAAATGCCTTTTGCATCCGCCCTTCTGGGCGGATGAGGATTGAAACACCACGAAAGAGTTTCATAGTGCGTCCTCCATAAGGTGGTGTTAAAGTATACTTCACGGAAGCCCCCCTGTGGCACGGGTGAAAGTGCCACAGGGTTTTTTAGTTAGGCATCATAGTAGAGCGCGAACTCGTAGGGATGGGGACGGAGCAAGATGGCGTCCACTTCCTTCACGCGCTTGTATTCCAGATAGGTCTCCAGCAGGTCGGGCGTGAACACCCCGCCGCGCAGGAGGAACTCGTGGTCTTGCTCTAAGGCGTTTAGGGCATCGGCGAGGGTGGGCGGCGTGGTTGGGATACCCTTGCGCTCGTCGGGGGGCAGTTCGTAGAGGTCTTTGTCGATGGGGTCGGGCGGCATGATGCGGTTCTGGATGCCGTCGATGCCTGCCATCACCATCGCCGCGAACGCCAGGTAGGGGTTCGCCGTCGGGTCTGGCGCACGGAACTCGATGCGCCGCGCCTTCGGACTGCTGGAGTAGGTCGGGATTCGGATACACGCGCTGCGGTTGCGCTGGCTATAGACGAGGTTAATCGGCGCCTCGTAGCCCGGCACCAAGCGGCGGTATGAGTTTGTGGTCGGCGCCGCGAACGCCAAGATCGCAGGCGCATGCTTCAGGATACCGCCAATATAATACAGCGCGGTCTCCGAGAGCATCGCATAGCCCCGCTCGTCATAAAACAGGTTCTCACCGCCTTTCCACAGGCTTTGGTGGGTGTGCATACCCGAACCGTTGTCCCCAAACACCGGTTTGGGCATAAAGGTTACCGAGTAGCCGTGGCGGGCGGCGACATTCCGAATCACATATTTATATAGCTGCACCTTGTCGGCGATACGCACGAGGGTATCGTACTTGATATCGATTTCCGCCTGCCCTGCCGCGCCGACCTCATGGTGCTGCACCTCCACTTCGATACCCACTTGCTGCAAGGTGAGCATCATCTCCGTACGCAGGTCTTGCAACTGGTCGGCAGGAGGGCACGGGAAGTAGCCGCCCTTGAAGCGCATCTTGTACCCGAGATTCGGTCCCTCTTCGCGCCCGGTGTTCCATTCGGCTTCATCGGAATCGAGGTAATAGTAGCCGAAGTGGTTGCCCTGCGCGTAGCGCACATCGTTGAATACATAGAACTCCACTTCGGGACCGAAGTAGGCTGTGTCGGCGATGCCCGAGGCGCGCAGGTAGGTCTCCGCTTTCTGCGCCACATAGCGCGGGTCACGCGTATACCGCTCGCGTGTGATGGGGTCCACCACATTACAAATCACGCTGACGGTGGGTACTTCAGGAAATGGATCCATAAACACGGTGGCGGGGTCAGGTAGTAGCAGCATATCGGAGACATTGATTGACTGGAAGCCGCGGATCGAGGAGCCATCAAAACCGATGCCCTCCTCGAAGATCGACTCGGTGAACGCCTCAATCGGCATCGAGAAGTGGTGCCACATGCCGAACAAGTCGGTAAATTTGACATCAACGACACGCGCGTTATGTTCGCGCGCGAACTGAATCGCTTCGCGTGGACTCATAGTTAGCCTCCTGTGATAGATTAAGGGTTTGGCGTGTAGCCACTGTGCGCGCTCGCGATTGAGCGCGGTTCGAGGCGGCCCCGTTGCCGACAGATGCGGGCAGCCGTACGACGCGATAGCGAGGCCTGTGTGCTTCGTTGCACCCCAGTGAGGCGCGTGCGTTCGGCGTCGCGTTTCACTCCTCACCCACTTGCAGAGCGGGCGATGGAATAAGCGTACCCCAAAACGACGCCCGCTGTCAAGGGGGTAGGGAGGGTGTTCGAAAAAAAAACGGAGAATAGCAGGGCGCACACACAGGTGCGCCCCTACATCCGACGCCCTCTGTAGGGGCAGACCTGCGTGTCTGCCCCCTGCAAAGGCGTGTTGGTTCCTTGCAAAGGGAATTTTCGAACACCCTCCCAACCCCTTGACAAAACCAACGGCGAACGGGTATAAATTAGTCAGTCAACCAATATGGTCTAATGAGTTGACAAGGAGGCATAACGATGAGTGTACGATGGATTCGAACAACGGGCTATGGCTTTGCGTTGATTGCAATAACAGTGCTCCTTATGGCTTGTGGTCACCAGAGTACGCCTGCCTCGAACAGCGCCGCGGAGACAAAACCATCAGAGCCTGCTAAGGAGACCACCAGCACCTCTGCCACTGCCACAGACCCCGAAGCGGCGAAAGGCAAACTGGTGTTCGTGCAAGTCGGTTGCAACGCTTGTCATATGAGTCCCGCTGTCGGCAAAGATTACCCCGACTTGCGTGGGTTGTACGGTTCGCAAGTGAAACTGAAGGATGGCTCCACGGTCGTTGCGGATGAAGCCTATCTTCGCGAGTCGATTTTGAACCCGAATAAACAACTCGTGGCAGGCTATCCCCCTTCCATGCCGCCTTACAACTACCTCAAGGAAGAGCAGGTCAAGCAGCTGATTGCGTATATCAAGTCGCTCAAAGACGAGAAGCCCCAATTTGTGAAGCACTAAGAGGTCGTTTTCTGTGGGGGTAGGGCGTGCTACGCTACCAGCCCCCACCGCTTCAAATTGCGGCATTGTCTTCAGTGTGCCGTGCACGAGAGGCTCGCAAAGGCATAGCCCGATGAGCAACCCGTATCGCATGCGGCGGTTCATCGGCATCCTCTCCCCCCTGCCCTTGTGTGGGAGACTCACGCCCGCGTTGCGCGATGGCTCACCCAACAACGGCTTGACAGCGTCCGCATAGTTCGGTTGCTTCGTCCACATTGGGCAGCACGAGCCAGCATCGGGCGCACTTGCGACCGGGCGCGAGGCTGACCTCCACCTGCAGTTCGCTAACACTTGGCTCGATGGTTGCCTGTGAGACGCCAAAGATGCGCGCCAGCAGGTTGTCGGGGGCAGCGGGGGTGGGGAACGCGCTGAGCGTACCGAATAACGGCTCAGGCGCGTGTATCACGATTTTCGCGCTTTGCGGGTTCGGGATGCGCTTTTCGTTTTTCGCCTGTTCCACCGCGCGATTGGCCGCTTCGCGCAACTGCAAAATGCTCTCAAACCGCTCCAGTAAGGCTTTGTCGTGCCATGCCTCGCACACCGTGGGGAACTCAGTCAGGTGGACGCTGATTGGTTTGTTGGGCACGGGCAGGCGTTGCCACACCTCTTCCGCGGTGTGGGGAATGATGGGCGCCAGCAATCGGGTGAGTGTATGCGCTAATTCGTACAGCACCGTCTGCGCCCCACGACGCGCCGCCGAGTCGCGCGACTCGGCGTACAGCCGATCTTTGATCACATCCAGATAGAACGCGCTCAATTCCACATTGCAGAACCGCCGCGTCTCGTGGTAGAACTTATGATACTCGAACGAGTCGTAGGCGTTGAGGGCGTAGCGCAGATACTCTTGAAGGGTGGCAAGCATCCAGCGGTCGAGGTCGTTGAGCTGCTCGTAAGGTACGGCGTCGGTTTCGGGATTGAAGTCGGCGAGGTTGCCCACCATAAAGCGCAGGGTGTTGCGGATTTGGCGGTAGGCGTCGGCGACATATTTGAGAATCTCTTGCGAAAGGCGGACATCCTCGAAATATTCACACGAAGCGACCCACAGGCGCAGTACATCCGCGCCCATGTTCTGGATGACCTCCAGCGGGCTGACCACATTGCCGAGACTTTTGCTCATTTTGCGCCCTTCGCCATCCAGCACGAACCCGTGCGTGATGACCATCCGATAGGGCGCGGCGTCGCGCGTGCCGATGCCAATCATCAAACTGGAGTTGAACCAGCCCCGATGCTGGTCGGAGCCTTCCAGATACAAATCGGCAGGATAATGCAGATGCGGGCGCGCCTCCAGCACCAACCGACTCGTGCTGCCCGAATCGAACCAGACATCCAGCACATCGGTCTCTTTGCGGAACTCCGACGCGCCACACTGCGGACAGACAAAGCCTTCGGGTAGGAAGTAGGCTGCTGGTTTTTCGAACCAGACATCGGAGCCTTCGCGCTCGATGATCTGCGCGATTCGCTCAACGGTTTCGGGTGTCAGGATGACCGCGTTGCAGGCTTCACAGTAGAACGCGGGGATGCCCACACCCCACGCGCGTTGACGGCTAAGGCACCAGTCGGGTCGGTTCTGTACCGCGGCGGTGATCCGAGTCTCGCCTTCGGGGGGGATCCAGCGCACTTGGCGAATGGCGTTCAGGGCGCGCTCGCGATGCCCCGCATGGTCGATGCTCATAAACCACTGCTCGGTCGTGCGGAAAATCAGGGGGGTATTGCAGCGCCAGCAGTGGGGATAGTTGTGGCGGTAGGGTTCGTAATGCAGCAGCGCACCGACCTCGCGCAGCCGTTGTATCACGGCGCGGTTGCCCTCGGGCGTAATCGGCAGCCCTGCGAACTCGCCAGCTTCCTGCGTGAACACCCCCGCGGCGTCCACCGGACACAAAATCGGCAGCCCATACTTTTTGCCCGTCGCAAAGTCCTCTGCGCCGTGCCCAGGCGCCGTATGCACCACGCCCGTACCGTCTTCCGCCGTGACATAATCCGCCAGCACGACGGGCGATTCACGCTCAAACAGAGGATGCTTGGCGACTGCGCCTTGCAGGTGTTCGCCTGTTACTGTGCCCAGAACGGTATAGTCGTGAATGCCGAACGCTTCCATCGTAGGCGCGACGAGCCGATGCGCCAGCAGGTACACCGCGCCGTTAGTGCGCACATAGGCGTACTCCAGCTCGGGATGCACCGCCAGCGCGAGGTTGGCGGGAATCGTCCACGGCGTGGTCGTCCAGATGAGAATCTTGAGGTTCTCCGTTGTGGGCGCGTCGGCAGGGGGCTTCACCACAGGGAACGCGACATAGATGGAGTCGGAAGTTTTCTCGTCATATTCCACCTCGGCGTCGGCAAGCGCGGTCTGGCAAGTGGGGCACCAAAGCGTGGGGCGCAGTCCACGATAAATGTAGCCGCGCTGCGCCAACTCGCCGAAGATGCGCACCAGCCCCGCTTCGAACGCATAGTCCATCGTGAGGTAAGGGTTGTCCCACTCGCCCACTAAGCCGAGCCGTTCGAACTGTTCGCGCTGGATGTGTACATAGCGCTGGGCGTATTCGCGGCAGGCGCGGCGCAGCGTGATTTTATCAGGCTTCTCGCCCCGCGCCAGGAACTCTTTGCTCACCGCGTTCTCGATGGGCATGCCGTGATTGTCCCAGCCCGGCACATAGGGTGTGCGGTAGCCGCGCATCCGATACGAGCGCACCACGATGTCTTTGAGAGTTTTATTCAGGGCGTGCCCGATATGGATGTCGCCGTTGGAATAGGGTGGTCCGTCGTGCAGAATGAAATCGCCGTTGGGAGCGGGCTTTTCGAGCATCCGCTGGTAGAGGTCGATTTCGCGCCAAAAGGCTTGCCAGCGCGGTTCCTGCTCTGGCAAGTTCGCTCGCATCGCAATGGTCTGCTCGTCTTTCGGCAAGTGGAGTGTGTCTCGGTAGTTGTGCGCCATAGGTGAACAAGATTATACCTGCGCGGATAGAGACGAGCCAGCCCCCTAAAAGCGTTCGGAAAATCGGGGGGCGCGGAATAGCAAGGCGCACACGCAGGTGCGCCCCTACAGTCCCTCGGCGCAATCGGTAAGAACTGCGCGTCTGCCCCGTGCAAAGGGAATTTTTCGAACACCATCGCCCGCGTGTGGAAGAGGGACTGGGGTGCGTGCATCCTCATCTTCGAAGCCCTTCGAGCCACCCTGCAAAATTACACGCACTTGCCAATAATAGAGGCAGGAGGCGTTGGAACAATGCACACGACGCTGAAAACAACGACCAAGAAACATAAATTGACCCTATCGGGCGAGATGGGCTTCGCAGAAATGAACGAACTCTGGGACGCTGTGCAGCAGATTGCGCAGCAGCCCAAAACGACCCATGTCGAATGGAGCGACCTGAGTCGGATGCACTACGCAGGCGTGCAAATGCTGTTTGCCCTGCGCAAATCGCTTGAGGAGCAAGGCTACAAACTGCAGTTTGGCGAGCCAAACCCAGCCCTGTACGCCCAGCTGCACCATTTTGGCGTATGGGACGCCCTGATTCAATCCTAAATTCAAGGGAGCGGAGCGATGGATAGCTTGATGCAACTGTTCTACGACGAAGCGAACGAGATGGTTGAGGGGATGGAACAGGTGCTGCTCGCTTTAGAGTCGGGCGAGCCAGATCCTGAGACGGTGAATGCCCTGTTCCGCTACGCGCATTCGTTCAAGGGCAACAGCGCGGCGATGGGGTTCACGCACCTTAGCAAGTTCACCCACGGCTTAGAGAGCGCGATGGAGTCGCTGCGTAAGGAGCAACGTCCGCTGACGCCCGAACTGGCGACCCTGATGCTGCAGGCAGTGGACTTGATACGCGCCATGCTGGAGCGCACGCGTACCGAAGGCGATGTAGGCGACCCTGCCTGCGACGCGCTGCTCCAGCAGATCAACGCTGCCCTCAACGGCGTAGAGGCGTCTACCGTTGGGCAAAGCCCCAGCGGCACGTCCCCGTCTACCCCCACGGGGGGCACGAGCAGCGTGGGAACACCTACCCCGTCCGATGTCCCCCCGGCGACAGTCTCCGATACCGCAATCGGATCAGGCACACCGCAGTATCGCATTTTCTATCAACCTGCGCCAACCCTCAGCGCGGAGCATGACCCGCTGCAACTGCTCGCCGAGCTTCAAGAGTACGGGCAGGTGGTTGCATGCTGGTTCCGGGAGCAGATACCGCCTGTAGCGCAACTGAAGCCCGACGCCTGCTACGGCAGCTGGGAGCTGATCTACGAAACGGCGTTTGAGCCGGCGATTGTGCGTGCCTTGCTGGAGCTGACCGCCGAGGGCGCCGAAGTGCGTATCGAGCCGTTGCAGAGCGTGCTTGAACAGCCCAGCGCCGCTTCGGAAGCCTCCACACCGCACGAGCAACCCGCTCCGACCACCGAAACACCTCGCGTTGCTGCCGTAAACGCGAACACCGTAGGCGCTGGCAAGAGCGAAGCCCAGAGCATCCGCGTCTCCACAGAGAAAATCGACGCGCTGATGAACCTCGTGAGTGAGATCGTCATTGCGCAGTCGATGCTCTCCAGCGCACAGAACGCCGACACCGACGAGCGCACCCGCGCTGCGATTACGCAGATGGAGCGCCATGTGCGCGAACTGCACGAGCGCGTGATGGCAATCCGCCTCTTGCCCGTGAGCTACCTGTTCAATCGCTTCCCGCGCATGGTGCGCGACACGGCTGCCAAACTGGGCAAGAAAGTGAACTTCGAGATCGAGGGCGAGGAGACGGAGCTCGACCGCACCCTGCTGGAAGCGCTTAGCGACCCACTCACCCACCTGATCCGAAACGCGATCGATCACGGCATCGAACCGCCCGATGTGCGCCGCCAACAGGGCAAACCCGAAACCGGCACAATCAAACTCAGCGCGTTCCAGTCGGAAGGGCGAATCTATATCGAAGTGCGGGATGATGGCAAAGGCATCGATACCGAGCGCGTGCGCCAGAAAGCGATTCAACTCGGCTGGATTACCGAGAACGACTACCCCTCGGAAGAGACCCTATACGATTTTCTCTTCCAGCCGGGCTTTTCGACGGCGCAGCAAGTGAGCGATCTGTCGGGGCGCGGCGTCGGGATGGATGTTGTGAAGCGGAATGTAGAGAGCCTCGGCGGCAGCATCAGCGTGCAATCCAAGCGCGGCGAGGGCACGCGGTTCCTGCTGCGCGTGCCGCTGACCCTCGCGATTATGGACGGCTTGGGATTGACCGTCGCGGACGAGCATTACATCGTGCCGCTGACCGCGGTCGTGGAAGCGTTCCAGTACGAGAGCTTGCAACACACCGCGCTTTTCGACCGGCACGAGATGGTGAATGTGCGCGGCGAGTTTATTCCGCTGGTGCGCCTGCGCGAGTTCGTGGGATTGCCAAAAGGCGAGCGCGACGGTCTCATCGTCGTGCTGGAGCAAGAAGGGCAACAGATTGCGCTGCTGATTGACGGCATCGCCGGGCAGCAGCAGGTGGTGCTGAAAAGCCTTGAGGAGAACTTCACGCGTGTGCCCGGCTTCGCAGGAGCGACGATCCTTGGCGACGGGCGCGTCGCGCTGATTTTAGATGTGTCGGATCTCATCCGACGCGCACACCAGGCCAGCGAGCGCTATGCCGCCATCGCCTGACAACGAAGGAGGTTACGATGACTCTGACGAAACCGACGACAGACACGCAGCAGACAACTACGACGGATGTCAACGCGGAAAAGTACCTTGTGTTTCAGATTGGCAACGAGACCTACGGCGTGCCGCTGTTGCAGGTGCAAGAGATCCGCACCTACACGCCCGCAACGCGCGTGCCGAACGCACCCGACTATGTGCTGGGCGTCATCAACCTGCGAGGCAATATCATCGCGGTCATCGACGCCCGTACCCGATTCGGATTACCACCCCTGCCCGATGAAGAGTCCACCGTGGTCGTGGTGGCGCAGGTGAACGACAAAACCTTCGGCTTGCGGCTGGACTCCGTGTCGGATGTGATGGACATCCCGATAGAGCAGATACAGCCGACGCCGCCGATCGCCTCCGAAGCCACCCAGCGGTTCCTCAACGGCGTCGTGCAGGTCGGCGAGCGCGTGATCATTCTGCTCAACCTGCGCGAGATTTTCGATATTGAAGCCTTAAGCCAGTTGGCAGCATAACAACCTATGGGAGCCGCGCATTAACGATTCGTCGGTGAGACGCCGACGAACAATGCGTGCGCTCCCAAGACTGTTTATGAAATTTTGCTTATTATAATCTCAATATTAATTTAAATCTATAAAAAACAGCATAGATACGGCATTTGATAGAGCCTATGGTGGAGGATGGTTCACAAATTACTTCTGAAAGCCGATTTTTCCCCCGAAATTTCCCCTCCCCCCCTTGACAAACGCCGAAAAATGTGCTATAATATAGGCACTGGAGAAACGCCCGCAATTTTACGAATGGAGGCTCAGTGATGAGAGGACAGACGCTACGATGGGTACGCCGCAAGTTGGCGCATAGTCGCGCGATGCAGCTGTTTGCAGGAGTGTTGACCGTTGCCTTGACGCTCCCACCCCAGTTCGGCTTCGCCGCGGAACTGCATTATGTGCGGGGGGGGGGGTAAATACTGTTAACATCACTCTCAATCCCCCGACTGAAACAGCCTACGAATCGACTTTGAGTGCTGCCCTTGCCACTTCCTTGCTCCAAAACACCGTACCGTGTCCCCCCGATGTGCCCATCCTGACTTTACCCAACGGCGATGTGACCCGCGACGGCGTAGTGGACGATGCAGACCTGCTTCAAGTGCAGTTCCAAATGGGCAATTCTGGCGGCGACGCGGACCTGGATGGGAACGGGGTGGTCGATGACGCCGACCTGATGATAGTCATGTTCGCTCAGGGGCAATCCAGCGATGCGCTCTGGCAGGGGAGTTTCGCACCTGCTCAGGGATGGTTTACCTTGCAGTTTGCGGTGCAGTTGGGTGACTATGTGGGCAACCCTGCAGGGCAGCAAGCAGAGGTGCGCCTACGCGATTTGGCGACAGGAGCGCAGTATGTGTATCCCGTGGTGTTTGGGGGGAGCTCGTTGCAGGTGGTGAGTGTGCCAGTGCCGACGCAGAACCGTTATGCGGTGCAGGTGGTCGCGCCTCAAGGGGGGA